>NZ_WNKX01000039.1 GCF_009720745.1 Massilia eburnea
CCCTGCGCCGGCCAGCCCTGCGCCGGCCGCCGTTCCGCGCGACGGCAGCGCCGCGCCCCTGCTGCCGGACCTGCACGCCCGCCTGCTGGACGGGATGCAGCGCTTCCAGGGCCGGGTCCTTTTCATTTTCAGTGGCGCCGACCTGACGGCGCAGGAGTTCCTCGATATGTGCAAAGCTTCGCGCAGCTGGCAACGCCTGCTGGCCAGCCCGGCCGTCCAGCAGCGCACGCTGGACGGCGCCGACCATACCTTTTCGCGCCGCGCCTGGCGCGACCAGGTCGCCGACTGGACCAGCGCATGGGTGGCGGCATGGTAAAGCGCGTCCTGATGGTGGCCTTCCACTTCCCGCCGCTGCGCGGCAGCAGCGGCATCCAGCGCGCCCTCAAGTTCGCCCAATACCTGCCGGCGCTGGGCTGGCAGCCGCTGGTGCTGTCGGCCCACCCGCGCGCCTACGCCAACCAGGGCCCGGACCAGCTGGCGGAAATCGCCCCGGAAGCCGTGGTCAAGCGCGCCTTCGCCCTCGATTCGGGGCGCCACCTGGCGTGGCGCGGACGTTACTTCGGCTGGACCGCCCTGCCCGACCGCTTCGCCGGCTGGGTGCTGGGCGCGGTGCCGGCCGGCCTGTCGCTGGTGCGCAACTACCGCCCGCAAGTGATCTGGAGTACCTACCCGGTGGCCAGCGCCACCCTGATCGGCCTGCTCCTGCACAAGCTGACCGGCTTGCCCTGGATCGCCGACTTGCGCGACCCGATGACCGACGACCATTATCCGCGCGACCCGCGCGTGCGCGCCGTCGCGCTCTGGATCGAACGCCGGACGGTGCGCAATGCCGCCCTGGTGGTATGCACCACGCCGGGCGCAGTGGCCACCTATACCAGGCGCTACCCGGAATTGCCGCGCAGCCGCTTTGCTGTGCTGGAAAATGGCTATGACGAGGAAAACTTCCGCAACGCCGGCAACGCTGCGGCCCCGCGCGCGCCAGGCCAGCCCTTCACCCTGATCCACAGCGGCATCATTTACCCGTCCGAACGCGACCCGGTGCCGCTGTTCCGCGCCCTGGCCGAGCTGAAGGCGGCCGGCGCCATCGATGCCAGCCAGCTGCGCATCGTGCTGCGCGCCACCGCCCATGACGACTACGTCGGCGCCCTGCTGGCCGAACACGGCATCGCCGACCTGGTCAGCCTGGCGCCGCACATCGCCTACCAGGCGGCGCTGGCGGAAATGCTGGCGGCCGACGGCCTGCTGGTGCTGCAGGCCAGCAACTGCAACCACCAGATCCCGGCCAAGCTGTACGAGTACCTGCGCGCCGGGCGCCCCATCCTGGCCCTGACCGACAGCGCCGGCGACACCGCCGCCACCTTGCGCGCGGCCGGGGTCGATACCATCGCCGCACTGGACGAGAGCGAGGATATCAAGCGCGGCCTGCTACACTTCCTGCAGCTGGCGCGCAACGGCCAGGCGCCGCTGCCGGCGCCGGCAGCGGTGGCCGCCGCGTCGCGCCAGGCACGCACCGTGCAACTGGCACGCATACTGGACGCCGTGACCGTCACGGCGCCGCTGGCAACCGATCTCACGGAGGAAGCTTGAACACCCAAACCCGACTGCTGGCAGCGGTACTGCTGGCCGGCGCCGCCGGCGCCGCCCTGGCCAAACCGTATTGCGGTGAGCTGAATAACGCCTACGGCCCATTCGACTACCGCGTCGCCGACCAGAACACCAAGGACCTGGTCGAGCACGCCCACTTCACCGAGGAAGTGGAGGCAGGCCAGGCGGGCCATACCTCGTATATCGGCGCCGACATCGATTACACGCTGCGCGTTTTCCCCAACCATCCGCGCGCCCTGGCCACCATGATCCGCCTGACGCGGCGCGGCGGCGCCAACAGCTACACGCTGACCGGCGCGCATTATCCGACCGAGTGCTATTTCGAGCGCGCCGTGCGCTGGCAGGCGGACGATGCCGCCGCCTGGTCGCTGTATGCGCAATACCTGTACACCATTGGCAAGGACGGGCAAGCCATGCCGATGCTGCAGAAAGCAGTCGAGCTGGACCCGGACAACCCGACCTACAACTACAACCTGGGCCTGGTTTACGCCAAGAAGAAGCAATACGACCTGGCGCTGCCGCTGGGACAGAAGGCGTATGCCCAGGGCTTCCCCTTGCCGGGCTTGAAGCAGATGCTGGTGAAGGCAGGCAAATGGGTGGAACCGCCGCCGGCCGCCGCCCCGGCTGCCGTTGAAGAGCAGGCAGCGCCGGCCAGCCAGCCGGCCGCAGCCACTGCCGAGGCCTCCAGCAAGCCATGATGCGCCTGCTGTGCCGGCGCGGCGCCGCGCTCGGCGCCCTGGGCCTGCTGCTGGCGGCGGCCAGCGTTTATCCGGCGCCCAGGCTGCTGCTGGCCGCGCTGCTGGGCAGCTACATGGCCCTGCTGCTGTGGCGCCCGCAAGCCTGGCTGGTCGCCGTGCCGGCCCTCTTGCCGGTCCTCGACTTCGCCCCATGGAATGGCTGGTTCTTCCTCGAAGAGCTGGACTTGCTGCTGCTGGCGACCTGCGCCGCCGGCTACTGGAGCCTGGGCCGCGAACGGGCGCCCACCAAGCTGCCCGGCCTGGCGCGCCTGGCGCTCGGCCTGTTCATCCTGTGCTATGCGATTGCCGCCTGGCGCGGCATCACCCCGCTGGCGCCGCTCGACGCCAATTCCTTCGCCAACTACACCAGCCCCTACAACGGCCTGCGCGTGCTGAAGGGCGTGCTGTGGCCGGTGTTGCTGCTGCCCCTGCTGCGCGGCACGGCGGGCGAGAACGGCAGCAACCTGCAGCGCCTGCTGGTGCCGGGCATGCTGCTGGGACTGACCGCCTGCAGCCTGGCGGTCGTGTGGGAACGCCTGGCCTTCCCCGGCCTGTTCAATTTCTCCAGCGACTACCGCCCCACCGCGCCGTTTTCCGCCATGCATACCGGCGGCGCCGCACTGGACGCTTACCTGGCCATGACCTTCCCCTTCGTGACGCTGTGGCTGGTCAACCACCCGCCGCCACGGCGCCTGGCGCTGGGCCTGGCGGCGCTGGGGCTGGGCCTGTTCGCCGGGCTGACCACCTTCTCGCGCGATATTTACCTGGCGTATGCAGCCGGCGGTGCCGTCATTGCCGTGCTCGGCTCGGCCCACCACCTGCGCGGCGGCTCGCTGAGCGTGCGCAGCATGGCCGTCTCCCTGATCTTCCTGGTGCTGACTTACTGGGTCCTGGGCCAGGTGTTCGCCCACGGCGGCTACCGCGGGCTGATCGCTGCGCTGGGCCTGCTGGCCACAGCCCTGCTGCTGGCAGGCGCCGCGCCGCGCATTCCCAGGCCGCTGGCAGCGGCGGGCCTGGCGTTGTTGCTGCTCCTGCTGGTGGCGGGCCTCGGCATGCTGGGCGCGGACAGCGCCAGCGACAAGCGTTCTTATCTTGCTTACGGCGTGGCCTGGCTGTGCGCCGCAGGCGGCGCAGCCATGCTGGCCGTCGCCCCGGCGCAGCAGCGCCCCTGGGGCGTGCTGCTGCTGGCGGGCGCCCTGCCGGCGCAGGCATTGGCTTCAGCGCTGGTGGCGCGCCACTACGGCGGCAACGATGCCCTGCCGGGCATCCTGCTGGCGGTCCTGCTGGCGCTCGCAATGGGCGCCAGCCGCCTGCTGCCGCAGCCGCCCTGGAAACTCGACCGCGGCACGCTGACGGTGAGTTTTTTCAGCGCCATCGTGTATGCCGCCTTGATCCCGATTTCCTCCAGCTACTACACCGGCAGCCGTTTCTCCACCGTCGGCAACGACCTCGGCGTGCGCCTGACGCACTGGAGCGAGGCGCTGCAGATGATGGGGAACGATGCCATGACCAGCACCTTCGGCCAGGGACTGGGCACTTTCCCGCGTACGTATGCCTGGGAGAATACCCATGGCGAAGTGCCCGGCACCTTCAGCTACGCAGAAGAAGCCGGCAACCGCTATCTGCTGCTGGGCGCGGCGCAATATGCCAGGGGCTTCGGCGAAGTGCTGCGCATGCTGCAGCACGTCGACGTGAAGGCCGGCCTGCGCTATACGCTCAAGCTCGACATACGGCGCAGCAGGGCCGACGCCATGCCGGTCGCGATGGTGTGCCAGCGCTGGCTGATTTACCCGGAGGACTGCTCGGTGGCCAAGTTCGGCGCAGTGCAGGCGCCGGGGCCGGACTGGCAAACGCTGGAAACCACCTTGCCGGTGCGCGGCACACGCAACCGCTGGGGCGCGCCGCTGATCCTGGAGCTGTACAACAACTCAAGCATGGCGCCGCTGGCCATCGACAATGTCAGCCTGGTGGAAGTGGAAACCGGCCGTGAACTGATCCGTAATGGCAGCTTCAGCAATGCCAACGATTACTGGTTCTTCAGCAGCGACCGCAACCACATGCCCTGGCACGTGAAGAATTTCGCGGTCAACCAGCTGTTCGAGCTGGGCTGGGTGGGCCTTGTCGCCACCGCCTTCCTGCTGCTGGCCGTCGGCGGCCGCATGGTGGCGCGCGGCCTGTCCGGCGAGACGTATGCCGTGGTGAGCCTGGCGTCGCTGACCGGCTGCATGATGGTGGGCCTGTTCGACTCCATCACCGACGTGCCGCGCCTGTCGACCTTATTCCTGCTGATCGCCCTGGCGGGCAGCCTGAAGGCGGCGCGCAAGCGCATCAAGGTGCGCCGCAAGCGCCCCGATGCCGAAGACCAGGATGCCGACGCCTTGGCGACGTAATTCAGCATGGGTACCTGGGGCGAGGGTTTATATGACGATGACGAGGCGTGCGACGTCAGGGACACGCTGTCCCTTCTTGCGAAGATGCCGGCGGGCGCCGAGCAGATCCTTGCACTCCTGCTCAAGCAGTTTGGGCGGAACGAAGACTTGCGCGATGACGGTTGCCCGGGCTTCTGGATCGCCGTCGCTGACCAGTTCGCGCGGCATGGGATCGAGAGCGGCCGGGCGCTGACGATGGCCCGGCGCGCCATCGATTCCGGCGCCGATATCGACGACCTTCAGGCGCGCGGCATGGAAGCAGGCGGCCTGAAGGCACGCCAGAAAGTCCATCAAAAAGTCTTGCAGCGTCTTGCCCAACCCAAGCCGGCCAGCAGCCGCAAGGTGCCGAAGAATGCGCCAGTGATGACGGTGCAAGCTGGCGAGGTCTATGCTTTTCCAACGATGAAGGGGAAAGGGATGAATGCGTGGTTCCCGGACTGGGAAAAAGCTGGATTCCAGCCGGACGGTTGGGGCGCCCTCATCATCCTCGCAACCGGCAGGGTGTTTGACTGGTTTCCCTGGGCAGCCTATTCACCGGTGAATGTGAACCCGCACTCCGCGCCCGTCCTGGAAGACGTCTTGCGTGGGAAAACACTGTTCAAGGATGGCGTTTCATATTGCGCGCCGAAAGCTTCGCACCTGAAAAAAATGGGGATGACGCTTCTCGGCAAATTGCAGCTGGATGACAACGCCGTCGATGCGCTTTGCAAACTGGCATCGGTCAAGCCCAGGTCTGCTGTTTTGTGCGACTGGTCAGTATGCAGCGGCGCTTTCAGCACGCATGACCCGCGCTTGGGAAGAGCTTCCGTCCAGGAGCTGGTCGCGGTATAGCGCAAGCGGCGGTGGTGATCGGGACCGGATGCGCCGGCCCCGATCATCGCCGCAATTGCGGCTTAAGCAGACTTCAGTTCGGCGACCGGAGGTGTCGCCTGGTTGTACTTGATGGCGGCAATGGTGCTGCAGAAGCTGACCAGGGTCTGCCAATCCTGGTTTGCCAGGTTCAGTTCAAGCTGCAACTGCTGCAGGTTCAGCGGCGACACGTCATTGGCGGCACGCTGCAGGTCGTTGATCACGGTGGTGATCTCCTCCTCCAGCACCTGCCAGGCCTCCGTCACCAGCCCGACCTGCTTGCTGGCAGCCTGCGACAGGGCGATCAGGCTGTTGACCTGGCTGCTCAGCGCAGTCAGGCTGGCCGCCGCCTTGGTCGCGTCGTTCATATCGTTGGTCTTCTGCTGGATTTGGAAACGCAGCTGCCGCATTTCCACATCCGCCGCAATCACCAGGGCAATACCGGCGCCTAAGGCGACGCAGCCAAATGCGATGCCGAAACCAAGGCTGAAGATGGCGATCACAGCGCCCAGCCAGAAGCCCACGCCAGCGCCAATGGCAGCAGCAGTCTGCACGGTTTGCCAGGTGGCGACCTTGTCCTTCATCTGCCGGATGAGGTCTTCGAATTCCTTGACCTTGTTCTGTTCCACCTCGGCCGAGCGCCTGGACTCGGTCACCGCTTCGCTCATGGTGTTGGCGTCGGATTTGAGGTTGTTGGCAAAACTGTCAATCGTCTTCTTGAAATCGACCGCCGACTGGGAATAAGTCCTCAGTTGGGCCAGCATGCTGCCCAGCGTATTCTTCAAGGCATCGATCGCTGGCTTATTCTTGGGGTCATTATGCAGTACACCGAGCAGGCTGTTGATGGTCGCCATATTGGAGTTGAATGCAATGCCGTAGCCGACAATCGAATTGGGAATGCTGACCAAATTCGTTGCGATTGAATACCAGCCATTGGCATGGATCTGCGCATTGCTGAAAGCAGTCTGGAACGGCGGGTACCACTTCGGTGGGCTCGGCAGCGTAGGCAATACCGTTTCGGTGATGCCGATCACATAGGCCATCACATCGTTATTGGCGTTGAAGGCATCGGCCAGCTGCTGGTCGATCGGCAGCGTTGCCGCCACATTGCTGGCGACCAGGCTCAACTTCCCGGGCGAGGCGCGCTGGGCAATGCTGACAGCCTGGTTGGTGGCGGGAAGGGCGAATGGGGAAAAACGGTTCCGTTGTGCTTGCATTTGTCTGCTCCATTGGGCTTGGACTAATTGGGGGAAAACCGAATTATTTAAAATGCAGATAGCAGGAAATCAGTTAGATAA
This sequence comes from Massilia eburnea, assembly GCF_009720745.1. Taxonomy (GTDB): domain Bacteria; phylum Pseudomonadota; class Gammaproteobacteria; order Burkholderiales; family Burkholderiaceae_D; genus Rugamonas; species Rugamonas eburnea. Next base: position 6,919 of record NZ_WNKX01000039.1, read on the forward strand.
GAGAAGTGATAATGTCGAATGACAGCGCTTAATGCAGAGACCAATATACGCTCGGATAAAATCCCAATTCACTCACTTTGTCACGCGGCGCACAATTTTTGGACGTAAACTGAACTGGTCGAGGCATTGAACCTGCAGCGCCCCGCAAGGTATTAACGGCAAACAAGGGAGACCAGTGGATGCCGCAGCGAAGGACACAGGAACAACGGATGCCGGTGGCGGGCGAGGCGACGGAAGCGGCCGAGGCCGCGCTGCTGGCCAGCATCGCGCAGGGCGAACGCCCGGCTTTCGACCAGCTTTACCGGCAGTATTTCCCGCGCCTGGCGCGTTTCCTTGGGCGCATGGCGCGCAATCCGCGGCTGGTGGAAGAGGTCATCAACGACACCATGCTTGTCGTCTGGCAAAAGGCGGCCAGCTATAACGCCAGCTGCAAGGTGTCGACCTGGGTCTTTGCCATCGCCTACCGCAAGGCGCTCAAGGCGCTCAAGTGGGAAGATGCTCCAGTCGAGGCTGATTTCGCGCAGTTTGGCAGCGAAGAGTTGGCGCCGGAGCCGCTGGCCGAACGGCGGGAACTGCATGAAGTTGTGGCGCGGGCGCTGGAGCGGCTGCCGATGGCGCACCGGATCGCAGTGGTACTGGCCTTCTATCACGACATGGATTATGCCGAAATCGCCGAGGTCACGGGCTGTCCGGTCAATACCGTCAAGACCCGGATGTTTCACGCGCGCCGCAAGCTGAAGGAACTGCTTGCGGACGGCTGGGAGGGAGTTTCATGAACGGTCGCATCGTGAACCTGGACGTTGCTGTGCACAATGCCATGCAGGAGCAAATGCCCTTGTACCTGGCCGGGCGCCTGGACGAGGCGGCAAGCGCCAGACTGCAGCAGCACCTGCAATCGTGCGCACTGTGCCAGGAAGAACTGGCATGGCAGCGCAAGCTGCGTTCGGCCTCGCCGCCGCTGGCTGAAGGGCTGGACATGGAACGCGCCCTGGCCAGGCTGGCGCCGCAGCTGGCCGAAACAGCGGCCGCGCCGGCAGCGCCAGCGATGCCTGCCCTGCCCTGGTGGCGCCGGGCGGCGGCCAATGAAGCGCGCTGGCTGCGCTGGGCGCTGGCGGCACAATGCGTGCTGATCGCGGGCCTGGTCCTGCTGCTGGCGCGCCCTGACGCCACGCCGCGCTATGCGCTGCTGGGCTCGCCAGCGCAGGCGCAAGCCAATGTGGTCGTGGTGTTCCAGCCCGGCACGCGGGAAAGCGAACTGCGCGGCATCCTGCAGGCCAACGGCGCGCGCCTGGTGGGCGGACCGACCGAAACCGATGCCTACCTGCTGGCCGTGCCCGGCGGCCAGCGCGACCAGATCCTGCTGCGCCTGCGCACGGAAGCCAGCATCAAACTGGCCGAGCCGCTGGGCGGCAAGGGCGATGGAGGGGGGCCGTGAAAGCCGCCCTGCTGCGCCTGCTGGCGGCACTGCTGCTGGCCACACCGGCCTTGCTGCCGCCGACGCCTGCCGCCGCCGCCACGGACAGGGAGGCGAGCGCCGCTGCCGGCCAGCTGCTCCTGCTGCTGCGCCTGCCAGCCCCGCACTTCCGTCCGGATGGCAGTTATGGCGGCAATTACATCGATGACGGCGGCCGAGGCGCGCGCCGGCGCATCGCGGAAGAACTGGCGCAGCGCCACAAGCTCAAAGTCCTGAACAGCTGGGCCATGCCCGTGCTGGGCCTGGACTGCTACGTGCTGCAAATGACGGATGGGGGCAAGGCCGAACAGGTGTCCGCATTGCTGGCGGCCGATCCGCGCGTGGAATGGGCGCAGCCGATGGGCGTGTTCCGTGGCCTGGACGATGGCGATCCCCTGTATCCGGTGCAGCCGGCGGCGCGCAGCTGGGATCTGCGCGAGCTGCACCGCAGCGCCACCGGGCGCAATGTATCGGTCGCCGTGATCGATAGCGGCATCGCCAGCCAGCACCCGGCCTTGCGCGGGCAGGTGATGGAGCAGGAGAACTTCGTCGATGAAAATCCTTACGCCGGCGAAGCGCACGGCACCGCCGTCGGCGCCATCATCGCCGCCCGCAGCGGGCATGGCGGGATCATCGGGGTGGCGCCCGGCGCGCACCTGATCGCCTTGCGCGCCTGCTGGCAGCAGGAGGGTCAGGCCGCCGCCTGCACCAGCTTCAGCCTGGCCAAGGCGCTCAATTTCGCCATCCTGCGCCAGCCCAAGGTCATCAACCTGAGCCTGGGCGGGCCGCCCGACCGACTGCTGTCGCGCCTGCTCGACGTGGCGCTCGAGCATGGCATCAGCGTGGTGGCTGCGCTGGACGCGCACGGCCGCCGCGCCTTTCCCGCATCGCATCCCGGCGTGCTGGCAGTCGGCATGCCCGGCGCCGCCCCGGTCGCGGGCGCCCTGTATGCACCGGGGCGCGATATCCCCTCGGCCACGCCGGACGGGCATTGGAACTTCTTCAGCGGTTCCTCCTACGCCGCCGCCCACGTGGCAGGCGTGGTCGCGCTGCTGGACGAATTGCAGCCCGCCGCTACCCCGGCCCAGATTCGCAAAGCACTGCAACCGGCGGATGGGCTGAACGCTGGTAAGATCGACGCGTGCGCCAGCCTGGCGCGCATCCGGAACATGTGCATCTGTTCATGCGCCCTGACCACGACCCTGAAAACCAGCGCCGTTCCCTGAGCCGCCCGCGCCCGGCAGGCTGGCTGCCGGGCCTTGCCTGCATGCTGGCCATGCCTGCGGCATTCGCCCAGCTCAGTGGCAGCGCGGCGGTGCTGTCCGATTACCGCTTCCGCGGGCTGTCCCTCAACGACGACCGGCCGACACCCCAGCTGACCCTGAACTATGACCGCGACGACGGCTGGTATGCCGGCGCGATGGCCAGCCATGCAAAGCTGGGAGAGAACAGCACCGCGCAACTGGTGGCCTACGGCGGCTATGCGCGGCGCCTGCCCGGCGGCATCGGCTGGGAAGCAGGCGCGACGCAGACCATCTTTACCCAGGCCAGCGCCGACAATTATTTCGAAGCCTATGCCGGCATCTCGGGCGAGCAGGTGAGCGCGCGCCTGTATTTTTCGCCGCGCTACTTCGGCCGCCCGGCACGCACCGTGTACGCCGAGGCCAACGGCTTCCTGCGCCTGGGCCAAACGCTGCGCCTGGTCGGCCATGCCGGCCTGCTGCGGGCGCTGGGCGGGGAAGACAGCATCGCACCCTTGTCAGGCCACCGCTACGACTTCCGGCTTGGCCTGGCCGTCCAGGTCGGCGATGTTGACGTGCAGCTGGCGCGCGTCACGCGCGCCGCCTACCGCTACCCCAGCTACCACGGCTATCCTCCTTATGCGGGACCGCAGCCGCATGCTTTTGTGCTGAGCGCCGCCTACTCCTTTTGAACCTTTCGCGCGCGGTGGGGAATCCACCGCCACCCACAAACGAAAGGAGCAGCCATGAAAACCCGATTCCCGTTCGGTCCCGCCATGATCGCGGCGGTGTTCGCCGGCGCCCTGCTGGCCGCTTGCGGCGGCGGCTATGGCGGGGGCGGCGGCAGCTATATGCCGCCGGCCGCGCCAATGCCGACTGTCGTCGCCAGCTACAAGAGCACCAGCCTGGTGACCGATACCGCCACCGCCGGCGTGGCCAACACCGATGCGAAACTGGTCAATGCATGGGGCATTGCCTTCAACCCGGCAGGTTTTGTCTGGGTCGCCAACAACGGCAGCGACAGCTCCACCCTGTATGACGGCAACGGCGTGCCGCAAACGCTGGTGGTGGCAACACAGGCCAGCCCCACCGGCATCATCTTCAACGGCTCGCAGGATTTCAAGATCACGCAAAACGGCGTCACGGCCGCCAGCCCCTTTGTCTTCGCCAGCGAAAGCGGCATCATCGCCGCCTGGTCGCCGACGGTGAACCGCAATGCCGTGGTCAACGTCTTCGATGGCAGCTCGGCCAGCAAGGTCTACAAGGGCCTGGCCGGCGCCAGCTACCTGGGCCTGAATTACCTGTATGCAGCCGACTTCCACAATATGGCGATCGATGTCTTCGACAGCGCCTTCGCACCGGCCGTGCTGCCCGGCAAATTCAAGGATCCGAGCTTGCCCGCGGGCTATGCGCCGTTCAACATCCAGGCCATCGGCGACAAGCTCTATGTGGCCTACGCCAAGCGTGCCGCCAGCGGTGACGATGAACAGGCCGGCGCCGGCCTGGGCGTGGTCAGCGTCTTCGACACGGGCGGCAACTTCATCAAGCAGCTCGCTTATGGCGGCGCGCTCAATGCACCGTGGGGCATGGCCATGGCGCCTGCCAATTTCGGCGCAGCCAGCAATATGCTCCTGGTCGGCAATTTCGGCGATGGCAGGATCAACGTCTACAATCCCGCCACTGGGGCCTACATGGGCGCCCTCGCCAAATCCGACAACACGCCAATCGTGATTGATGGCTTGTGGGGCATCGCCTTCGGGCCGGGCGTCAACAGCCAGCCTACCAACACCCTGTTCTTCGCGGCCGGCCCGTCCGACGAGAAGCACGGGCTGTACGGGCGCATCGACACCAACTAGCGCACGGCGTCTTCAGCGCAGCGAGTCCTGGAACTCGGGACTGGTCACTGTGCTGAAGACGAAGCCGGCCGCCAGCAGTTGCGCGATGACGCTGTCCAGCTGGCGTAGCGTGCGCGGATGGATTTCATGCATCAGGATGATGCCGCCCTTGCGCGCCCGCGCCGCCGCCACGACGTGGCCGACATAATCGTTGCGGTACTGGGCCGGCACGCCGCAGGTAAGGGCTTCCTTGGCGTCCACCGTGCCCGACTTGTCGTAAGCCCAGTCGCAAGAATCAATGTGCCAGCCCACGATCTGGTAGCCGCGCTGGCGCACCAGGGCATTGCCGGCGCAGCTGGAATTCCCATAAGGATAGCGGAACAGCTTGGGTGCGCTGGCATCGGCCAGCAGCGCATCGCCGCGCACAATCTCGTCGGCCTGCTGCGCGGCATTGATGTCGTGGAAATTCGGATGGCTCCACGAATGGTTGGCCACCACCTGGTGGCCGGCGGCGCGTACGCGCGCGACGAGGTCCGGGTAGCGTGCCGCTTTTTCGCCGATCATGAAGAAAGTGGCGGAGATGCCGTGCTGCGCCAGCACGTCCAGCACATACTCTGTCTGGCCGGGCTGGGGGCCGTCGTCGAACGTCAGCGCGACCCGGTTGACGGGCGGCGCGGTGGAAATCTCGGACTCGTAGCGGCATTCGCGCTCGATGTCTTCCGCAGGGCTGGCCAGCTTGTCCAGCAGGCGGCTGAGGTGGTGGTGGCGGATCTTCGCACTGTCGACATCATTGGCTTGCACTGCGGGGAAGGCGCTTGCAAAGAGCATGAGCGCGACGCTGCGCGCCAGGATGCGGCGGGGGGAAAACAGTTTCATGGGAATCGGTTCCGGGTCGGACCGATATCTTAACTGAAGCGGCAGGCGCCACCGGAAAAGTGGCGCCCGCCTCCTGCCAGGATTTACGGTGCCGCGGTAGTGAAGCTCCAGCTCTTGTCGATATTCTTGCCATCGACCACAGCCATCAACGCCACCGTGTAGGTGGTGCCAGCATTGAGCCTTTGCACCGGTACCAGGGTTGCGGTGAAACCCTGCATATTGCCGTCGTCCGTCAGCGCTGGGCCGTTGCTGGTGATCACCGGACCCAGGGTACCGGCCTTGTTGACCAGGATACGGGCGTCGACCGCCGTCCCGCCGGCGGGCGTCAGGCTGAACTGGCTGATCGCAATCGGCGTGCTGACGGCCATGCCCCGCGTTTCGAAGCTGACCGTGACCGGCGTGCCGGCTTCCGTCAGGTCCGCCACCGGCGTCGGTATTTCGCTGCGGTTGAAGAAGACATAGGGCACGTCCGCCTGGTTGGCGTAGGGGTAGGCCCGGATACTGCCGGTGCCAGGCAACTGCGCCGATTGCGTGGTGCTGGTGGCGACATCCACCACGCACAGGGTTGACGCACCGTCGGGCGGGTTGAAGTTGTTGGCCGCCACGCCGATGTCGATCGTGCTGGCGAACAGCAAGGCTGCGTGGTAGACCGAGTTGGCCCACTGCGCGACACAGGTCGTGTACATGTCCGTGCCGCCGGTGCTGAAGATCGCCTCGCCCGAGACCGCGGCGCTGTAACCCGTCGCGGCAATCCGGTCGCCTGCCTTCGCGCCGGTGTAGCCTGGCTTGCCGGCTGTCTCGCCATGCAATTCGCTGATGCCGTTCAGGTTGATGTAGTTCCAGTGGGCCGCAGCGGACGTGTCGAGCTTCAGGCTTTGCGCCAGCAGGCCGGAGCCGATCTTGCCGCGCAAGGCATTGATGGCGTTGAACACGGAATAATTGCCGCTGCCCACGGCATAGGTGGGCGTCGGCACCGTGGTGACGATATTCCCTTCGACCGTGGTTGGCGGCGGCGGCGTGCTGACTGGCGGAGTATTTGACACTACCGGCGTGCTGCCCCCGCCGCCTCCACCGCAGCCCGCCAACAGCAATGCCAATGCCAGTCCCGGGACATGCCTGGACCTAAGCATGGGTGCCCCCGCGGCGGCGCAGGACCAGCATGCCGAGCCCCAGGCCAAGCAGCGCCAGGCTGCCTGGCTCAGGTATCGCCGCTGCTGCCCGGATCGGCGGTTGCGAAGTGACGATGAGCGGGGAGGTGCTGACCGGCTCGCTCAGCGGTGGCGGATAGGCCCCGATCACCGGCCTGGCCGGCTCCGGCGGCGGGATCATCGACATCTCCTCGACCGGCGTCGGCAACACCGAAGGCAAGGTGCCAAGATTGCTGCCGGTCGCGCTGCTGAAATACGGCGACGCGCTGTAGCTCATGAAACTGAATTCGATGCTGTTGACGGTTCCCGGTCCGGCTACAGCATGGGCGCCTGCGAGAAGGGAGCAGGCCAGCAGGCAAGGCTTGATCAGCGTGGAAGCTTTCATTTTGCGCTCCATAGTTTGAATTGTGGAAACTACAAAAAGAATGAAGCATCAAACGTGCCTACGTTGTAAGTAGTTGATTATCTTAGGGTCAACTCACTTCACGCATGCGATGTGTTAAATTTTACGACAGTGAATTTTGCAATTGGGAAAATTGCTCTTTTGCCGGGAAGGGGGAAGGGATCGCGTGTGGCGGGCGAATGGGGAAAGCCTGGCTTCCGAAAGCCAGCGTGGCGCGCAATGGGAATGCAGGCGCCACGGAACGCAGCGCCTGCCCTGGGATCAGGATGAAGCTTTGATGGCGTGGCGTTCCAGCAGGTCGTACAGGGTTGGACGCGAGACGCCCAAGAGTTCCGACGCTTTGACAATATTACCCTCCACCCTGGCCAGGGCGCGCACGATTGCACGGTATTCGGCCTCGTCGCGCACCTGGCGCAGGTTGAACGGTTCTTCCTCCACCGGTGCGCCCGAGAGGCCCAGGTCGTCGGCCGTGATGGCCGGGCCGTCGGCCATGATGATGGCGCGCTTGATGCAGTTTTCCATTTCGCGCACATTGCCCGGCCAGTCGTGGTGGGCGATCTGCGCCAGCGCGTCCGGGCTGAAATGCAGGTTGGCGCGCCCTTCCTGGGCACAGAAGCGGTTCTTGAAATGCTGCGCCAGCAGCACCGCGTCGCCCTCGCGCTCGCGCAGCGGCGGAATGGTCAGCACGATTTCGGACAGGCGGTAATACAGGTCTTCGCGGAAGCGGCCGGCCTTCACCAGCTCTTTCAGGTTCTGGTGCGTCGCGCAGACGATGCGCACGTCGACCGGGATTTCCTCATGGCCGCCGACGCGCTCGATCACGCGCTCCTGCAGGAAACGCAGCAGCTTCGCCTGCAGCGCCATCGGCAGGTCGCCCACTTCGTCGAGGAAGAAGGTGCCGCCATTGGCCGCTTCCACCTTGCCCTTGGTCTGCTTGACCGCCCCGGTGAAGGCGCCCTTCTCGTAGCCGAACAGCTCCGATTCAAGCAGGGTCTCGGGAATGGCGGCGCAGTTGATCGCCATGAAGCGCTCCTTGGCGCGCGGGCTGCCCTGGTGCAGGGCGCGTGCGATCACTTCCTTGCCGGTGCCGGACTCGCCCAGCACCATGGTGGTGGCGGTGCTGGGCGCCACTTTCTCCACCTGGCGGCAGACCTTCTGCATGCCGGGGTCGCGCGAAATAATGCCGGAGAGCGGCGAGTCGGCGCCGCTTTGCTGCATGCGGCGGTTCTCCTGCTGCAGGCCGTGCAGGACGAAGGCGCGCTTGATCACCAGGGCCAGCAGTTCCGGCTCGCACGGTTTCTGGTGGAAGTCGTAGGCGCCCATGGCGATGGCTTGCACCGCGTGGCTGCGGTCCTGGTTGCCGGTCAGGACGATGACCTTGGTGTCCGGCGCCAGCGCCAGGATCTGCTGCAGCGTGGCCAGGCCTTCGGTGGCGCCGTCCGGGTCGGGCGGCAGGCCCAGGTCCATGGTGCAGACGGCCGGCTCGTGGCGGCGCAGCTGGGCCAGCGCGGCTTCGCGGTCGCCCGCCACCACCACGTCGTAGTCGTCGAAACTCCACTTCAGCTGCTTTTGCAGGCCCGGGTCGTCTTCAATGATCAGCAGTTTCGGTTTGCTCTGGCTCACAACATGTCCTTGCGCCGTCAGGCGGCTTGTTCAATGGTTTGCTGGCGGTACAGCGGCAGGCTGACCGTGAATGTGGTGCCCTGGTCCGGCGCGCTGCGCACCTGCAGCGTCCCACCGAGCTGGTGGATGTATTCCCGGCTTTCGAAGGCGCCGATGCCCATGCCGGCCGACTTGGTGGAGTCGAAAGGCTTGAACAGGCGTTCGCGCACGAATTCCTCGCTCATGCCGCAGCCGGTGTCGCTGACGTCGATCTGCACCTGCTCGCCGGCCCGGGCCAGGCGTACCGTCACCTTGCCCTCGCGCGGCGTGGCTTCGATCGCGTTCTGGATCAAATGGCCCAGCACCCGTTCCAGGCGCTCGCCCTCGGCCAGCACGCGCAAGCCCGGCTCGGCCAGCTGCAGCGTGGGCTTGGGTTCGAATGCGGCCTTGAGCGCCACGGCCTGCGCCAGCAAAGGCCCAAGTTCCTGCGGCGCGGCGCGTTCGGGCGACGCGGTACGGCTCAGTTTTTGCAGCATCAGCTTCATTTTCTGCACCGACAGGTTGACGGTTTCCATCATATCGCGTTGGAACTCCGGATTGTCGGCATGTTTTTCCGCATTGGCGGTCATCAGGGAAAGCTGGGCCACCAGGTTCTTCAAATCGTGCACCACGAAGGTGGACAGGCGGTTGAAGGAGTCGAACTGGCGCGCCAGCATCAGGGCGCTGTCGGCATCCTGCTGCGCCAGGTAGGAAGCGGCCTGGCTGCCGGCGATTTTCAGCAAGTCCAGCACTTCCCAGTTCAGCTTGACGGCGCTGCGCGCTTCCTGCAGCACCACGAAGCCGACCAGGCGTCCCTGCAGCAGCAGCGGCACCACCAGCCAGGCGCGCGGGAAGGCCAGCAGCCAGGCCGGCAGCGGCACTTCCGGGTCGTGCAAGTCGTGCGCCGCCACTTCCACCAGCCACTGCTTGCCCTCCATCAGCTGGCAGAACGGCGAATCGGCCGGCTCGCCTTCGGTCTGCGGCGCGGCGTGCCAGCTGGCCAGGGGCTCGAAGCGCTGCTCGCGCCGCAGCCACAGGGCGCCGCCCTGGCTCTGCACCAGCTCCCCCAGTGCGGAGATGCTGCGCTCGCCCAGGTTGGGTCCTGGCGCCGACAGGGTGCGCGTGAAGGCCAGCCACTCTTCGCGGTAATCGTAGTTGTAACGGTAGAAGTGCTTGCTGATGAACACTTTCAGCCAGGCGCGGAAGCTGCCCGAGAACAGCACGCCCACCAGCAGGAAGCTGGCGCCGAACAGGAAGGCCAGCTGCATCAGGCCGCCCCAGGAGCCGCCCACGAAGCGCAGGTAATAGGCGGCCATGCTCATGGCCAGCAGGTACACCGCGGAGCCGAGCAAGGCGGCCGAGTGGAAGGCGACGCGGCGCGAGACCGCCAGCTGCGCCGGCCAGGAGCGGCTGCGCAGCAGCGACACGGCCAGCAGCGGCACCGTCAGCGCGTTGACCACGCCGCGCGCGGCCCACAGTTCGGGGTCGAGCTCGCGCAGCAGCAGCATGTCGCTGAACAGGTAGAAATCGTAGGCGAACATGGCGCCCAGGCCGAGGCAGGCGAACTTGATGGCCCAGCGTACCTGCACGCTGCGGTCGCGGTACAGCTGCTCGACGAGCAGCATGCCCAGCACCGCCATGCCGAGGCGGCCCACCGCCAGCAGGTGAAAGGCCAGGCCCTGCGGCAGCAGCCAGGACAGCGGGACCGCCAAGGCCATCAGCAGGTAGACCGCGATGCTGACCTGGAAGGTGCGCGCGCTGCGCTGCCACAGGCCCAGCATGGTGAGCAGCAAGGCGGTCCAGCCGGCATTGCGCAGCCATTCTGCGCCATGCAGCACCCAGGTGGCCCACGGCACCACGGTGGCGCTGGCCATCACCACGCCCCACAGCATGGAAAAGAGCGCGGCGGCCAGCAGCCAGCGCCGGTGCGGGCGCTGGCGCCAGCCTGTCAGCAGCAACAGGCTAAATAAGAGAAACGCCAGCGCAGCGCTGGCGTAGCTGAAGGCGGTGGTGCTGGTCGGCATCAGGCCTCCATGGGCTTAACGGCCTCCCCTGAACATGACCACCTTGATGGTATCGATCAGGACCAGCACATCGAGCAGCAGGCTGTTGTTCTTGACGTAGTACAGGTCGTACTGCAGCTTCTGCAGCGCGTCTTCCACCGTATCGCCATAGCCATAGCGCACCTGGGCCCAGCCGGTGATGCCCGGCTTGATGCTGTGGCGCACATTGTAGTAAGGCACGCGCTCCGTCAATTGCTCGACGAAGTAAGGACGCTCGGGGCGCGGGCCGACGAAGGACATTTCGCCCTTCAGCACATTGAGGATCTGCGGCACTTCGTCAATGCGCAGCTTGCGGATGATATTGCCCACGCGCGTAATGCGCGGGTCGTTCCTGGAGGCCCACTGCGGCGTGCCGTTCTTTTCCGCGTTCTTGAACATGCTGCGGAATTTCAGGACACGGAACACATGGCCGTCCTTGCCCACCCGCTCCTGCGAGTAGAAGATCGGTGCGCCATCCTCGATCACGATGGCGAGCGCGGTAATGAGCATCACGGGCAGCGTCAGCACCAGCAGCGAAATGCTGGCAACCACGTCGACCGCGCGCTTCATGAAGGTCCGCATGAAGCTCTGGTCGAAGCCGCCGCCGAACACCAGCCAGGACGGCTGCAGCGATTCCACCCGGATCTGGTAGGTTTCGCGTTCGAAGAAGGTGGAAGCGTCGGTCACCTGGATGCCGTACAGCTTGCATTCCAGCAGGTCGCGGATCGGGAAGGCGCCGCCGCGGCGGTTCTGCACCGACACCACGATTTCCGATACGCGCTGCGCGTTGGCCAGGGCCACCAGCGAGCCGCCTTCCGGCAGGTGCAGCAGCTGGTTTTGCGGGACGCAGGTTTCTTCCGACGGTACCGCGACGTAGCCCGCCACGTCGTAGCGGCGGTAATTGGTTTCGCGCACGGCCAGCTCGCCGCACTCTTTGGCCATGGAACCGCCGCCCAGGAAAATGATGCGGGTCGACAGGAAATGCGTGCGCGATGTCTTCATGAACATGGCGCGCGCCAGCAGGATGCCGGTGCCGGAAATCATGAACACCAGGACCAGGATGCCGCGCCCGAAATACAGGTCGGGCGCCAGGTAAAACACCAGGGTCAGGATGCAGAAACCCATGGCGAAGGACGGCATCAATTGCAGGAAGAAGGGATTGCGCAAGCCTTCCTGGAAATTGATCTGGTACATGCCCAGCGCAGACATGCTGAACACGATAGCGGCCGCGAAAATGCAGGCCGACATGAAGAAGTGGTCGAGCTTCGGTATGGCGAACTGTTCACCGTCGAAAAAACGCAGACCAGCGCCAGCGTAGAACGAGCCAATCAGGATCAACACCTCCAGGAAGAGCAGGCTGAAGACAACCTTGGAAATGTAGTGATTGGAAATTCTTAGCATTTTTCTTCCCTCCCGCTTACTACTTGTTCTGGCCTTGAAAGCGCGCGGAGCTTTCCGGCCATGTCGCGCTCTGTTAGTGTTGCGGGGCCAGGTGGCGGACGTACCAATCCATGGCCTCTTTCAAGCCTTCGCCAATGCGGTGCGTCGGCTCGAATCCCAATAGCTCTCGCGCCTTGCTGATATCGGCCTGCGAATGGCGCACGTCGCCGGCCCGGAATCCCTTGTGTTGCGCCTGGTGCTGGCGCAGCTGCGGAAAACGCTCCTGCAGCAGCTCGCGCATCATCAGGTACAGCTGGTTGAGACTGGTGCGCTCATTGAGCGCCACGTTGTACACCTGGTTGACGGCGCCCTGCTTGTCGGCCAGGGCCGCCAGCAGGTTCGCTTGCACCACGTTGTCGATGAAGCAGAAATCGCGGCTTGTTTCACCGTCGCCGTTGATGAACAGCGGACGGTTTTCGATCAGCGCCGCCACCCATTGCGGGATTACCGCCGCATAGGCGCCGTTCGGATCCTGGCGAGGCCCGAAGACATTGAAGTAGCGCAGACCGATCGTTTCCATGCCGTAGCTGCGCGCGAAGACATCGGCATACAGCTCGTTGGCATATTTGGTGACGGCATACGGCGACAGCGGCCGGCCGATGGTGTCTTCCACTTTCGGCAGCGCCGGATGGTCGCCGTAGGTGGAACTGGATGCCGCGTAGACGAAGCGCTTCACTTTCGCGTCGCGCGCCGCTACCAGCATGTTGAGGAAGCCGGTGACATTGGTGCCGTGGCTCAGCAGGGGGTCGTCGAGCGAGCGGCTGACCGATCCCAGGGCGGCCTCGTGCAGCACGTAGTCGCTGCCGGCGCAGGCTTGCCGGCAGGTGGCCAGGTCGCGGATATCGCCCTCGATCAAGCTGAAGCGGGTCCAGGCTTCGGAGCCGACCGCTTCGTGCACCTGGTCCAGGTTGTGCTGGTAGCCGGTGGCAAAGTTATCCAGCCCCGTCACCTGCTGGCCAAGCTTGAGCAATGCCTCCACCAGGTTGGAACCGATAAAACCGGCCGCACCGGTCACCAGCCAACGGTAGCTCCGGCCGCGCAGGTGCAGCCGCACATCGTCAAACTTGCCCACGTCAAACCTCCCAGGTCGCCCTGATATTCTTTTTTTTACAGGCGCCAGACGCTGTAGCCAGCTTCTTCCAGGCCTGCCATATTAAATGCCGATTTCACGTCAATAAATACCCCGCCCGGGTTCAGCTTCGAGGACAGTTCGCCCAGCGACAGCGCCAGCAGTTCCTTGTGCGACACGGCGGCCACCAGGGCGTCCGCCTGCGGCAGGCTGCTCCAGGTTTCCAGGCGAATGCCGTATTCGTGCACCGACTCTTCGCCATCGGCCACCGGGTCGTGCACATGCACGTCCAGGCCGTACGACTTCAATTCAAACACCACGTCAGCCACTTTCGAATTGCGCAAGTCCGGGCAGTCTTCCTTGAAGGTCAGTCCCAGCACGTTCACCTTTGCGCCCTTGATGTGGCAGCCCGCCGCGATCATCTGCTTGACGGTTTTCTCGGCCACGAACTTGGCCATGCCGTCGTTGATGCGGCGCCCCGCCAGGATCACCTGCGGGTGGTAGCCGATCATGTCGGCCTTGTGGGTCAGGTAGTAAGGATCGACGCCGATGCAGTGGCCGCCAACCAGGCCGGGACGGAAAGGCAGGAAATTCCACTTGGTGCCAGCCGCCTGCAGCACTTCCAGCGTATCGATGCCGATCTTGTCGAAGATGATCGCCAGCTCGTTCATCAGCGCGATATTCAGGTCGCGCTGGGTGTTCTCGATGACCTTGGCCGCTTCCGCCACTTTCACGGAGGAGGCGCGGTACACCCCAGCAGTCACTATCGATTCATACAGTTTAGCCACTGCGTCGAGAGTTGCTGGATTATCTCCAGATACTACTTTCAGGATAGTAGTAAGCCGGTGCAGCTTGTCGCCCGGGTTGATGCGCTCGGGCGAGTAGCCGACATTGAAGTCCTGCAGCCATTTCAGGCCGGAATGCTTTTCCAGCACCGGAATGCAGACTTCCTCGGTGGCGCCAGGATAGACCGTCGATTCATAGACGACGATGGCGCCCTTCTTCATATGTTTGCCGACCGTGGTCGACGCGCCGACCAGGGGGCTGAAATCGGGCGAGTGGGCGATGTCGACCGGGGTCGGCACGGCCACCACGATGTAGTCGGCCTCGGCCAGCGCAGCCGGGTCGTAGGTCACGTGCAACTGGGTTGCCGCGCGCAACTCTTCTTCCGATACTTCACCGGTGGGATCGCAGAACTTGCGGTAATTCTCAATCTTGGACTGCGACAGGTCGAACCCAATGGTCTTGCGCTTCTTGCCGAATTCAACCGCCAGCGGCAGGCCGACATAGCCCAGGCCTACGACTGCTACAACTTTGTTGTCATCCATGTCCGGTTCCAGTAAGAATTACCTATTACAAATATATTAAGAACTATAGCCCAGGCGCGCCACCACTTCAATGCTCAGTTTTACAATCTGGCGCAGGAATACGACGGTTTCTCGTAGGAAATTGTTAAATTATCCAAACAAACTGGTAATTATTTATCAAGTCTATTGTCTTTATGACATATCTTGGCATTTTACTACGGCGCCGGCCAATTGTCACACATGCGTCTCGCTTTGGGCCGAATGCGCAACACTCGGGACCGCCAGCCCGTTGAGTACTCGCAGCAAGGCGCGCGCCTGAACATCCGGAGCAAAATCGCGCAGGGCGCGCTCCCGCCCCGCTGCACCCAAGCGGCGGCGCAAGGCCGGATCGCGCAGCTGCTGCAAACCCTGCCGCCATTCCTGGGCGTTGCGGGCGAACAGACCGTTGATGCCGTGCTCGAGCACTTCCTCGTAGGCTGGGATCGGTGTGCTCAACACTGCCAAGCCGGCCCCCATCTTCAAGGTCAGGCGGTTGGCCGATTTCAGCTGCCAGTCCGGGATGCCGCGCCCATTACCCGCCGCGGTATCGATCGGCAGGATGGCGAAGTCGGCCCGCTGCAAGGCCAGCGCCACGGTGGCCGGGCTCCAGCGCAGGCGGCGCACGCGCGGGTGGCAGAGGAAGGCCGCAGCGCGCAGGCGGGCCCGCCAGCCGCGGCAATTCAGCACCAGCCGCACGGCCTGCTTCAGGCGCTCGAGGCGCTGTGTACTGTCCGGATAACGGCCCACCACGTCCACCGCCAGCCACGGCGGCGGCAGGCCAATCTGAGGCAGGCTGCTCAGGGCGCTCGACGTGACAAGTACGGCGCGCAAGGGCAGCAGCATGCCGCCGCGCCGCTGGCGGGTGCCTTCGCAGACTACGCTCGTGTCTTCCAGGCCGTCGCAGACTACCTCGATGCGCGGCTGCAGGTGCTGCGGATACAGCGAGCGGAGAAAGGATGAAATCACGACGGTGCGGTCGCACGCAGCAGCCATCTCGGTCCCGATGCGGTCGCACACGCAATAGACGGTGCGTACGCCGGCAACGCCCAGCTGGCGCGCCAGCGCTACGGCAGAGGGACCCGCCACCTTCTGGAACAGGATCACGTCATAGCCGCGCAGCGCCTCCAGCGACAGGGCCGAGAGATCCGGGCATTCGCTGTCGGCCAGCGGCGCCGGCTGGAATACGATGTCGCATTGCCAGCCGGCGGCGCGCAGGAAAGGCAACATATTGAGCACGGCAATACGCGTACTCGGCTGTGGCAAGCTGGCATTGGAAGCCAGGATCAGGCCAAGCTTCATGCCACATTCCTTGGTACGGCTTGCAAACAGAACTGGTAAGTCAGCAGTTCGCGCACGGGCGCCAGGCGCTTGACCGCCGGCGGCAGCCGGTTCAGCCAGCGGTTCAGACGCCCCCCGCCCTGGTCACCCAGGCGCAAGGCATAACTTGCCTGGCGCACCTCCAGTTGCTGGCTAGCCAGCATGGCATGGGCGTCGGCCAGCGTGTACCAGCGCAGGTGGGTGCGGTCGAAGATGCCGCGGTCACGCTGCGGGAAGCGGCCATTGAGATAGATGGCGTAGAGCGCCGACAAATGGCGGATATTCGGCAGGCTCAGCACCACGCAGCCGTCCGGCTGCAGGCGTGCGCGCAGCGCCGCCAGCGTGGCCGCCGGGTTGGGCAAATGCTCGAGGACGTCGGCCAGCACGATGCAATCGAACTGCTCGCCGGGAAAGGCTTGCGCCCAATCCATATCGCTGACATCGGCGCACAGGACCGCGTCGAGCTGCTGCTGCGCCTGCGCCGCAAACTGCGGATCCAGTTCCACGCCCCATACCTGCCGGCCAGGCTGTGCGCGCCGCAAGCTGGCGCCCAGCGCCCCATTGCTGCAGCCGACATCAAGCACGCGCCGCGCCGTGGGCGGCACCAAGGCGAAAACGTCTGGTCGCGGCGTGGTATATGCTGCCTCTCGGCCCAGTTGCTCCATTGCTGGCTCCGGCAACAGTGAAAGTGCTTACATTGCCTTAAAAATGTCAAAAGTGCAAATTTTCCGCTACAATGCGTGTTGCACTTCCATAGGGACCTTCCTTGACCGACATCAACAAGCATATCGCACGTGGTGCCGCCTGGATGGTGGCGTTCAAGCTTATCGACCGCGGCCTGGGCTTGGTCAGCACTGTGGTTTTAGCGCGACTGCTGCTGCCGGCCGACTTCGGCCTGGTGGCGATGGCCACGGTCATTATTGCCGCATTGCAGCTACTGATCGCCTTCAGCTTCGATGTGCCGCTGATCCAGAATCCCAACGCTGGGCGCGCGCAATTCGACACGGCCTGGACCATCAATGTGCTGTTCGGCCTGGCTGCCGCGGGCGTGTTGGGCTTGCTCAGTTATCCTGCCGCCAGCTTTTACAGCGAACCACGGCTGGCCCACGTGATCCACGTTCTGGCGCTCAGCTTTGCGATCCAGGCCTTGGGCAATATCGGCCCGGTCGCCTTCCGCCGCGAAATGCGCTTCGACCAGGAATTCCGCTTCCTGCTGGCCAAGCGCCTGGCGCTGCTGTGCGTTACGATTCCGCTGGCGTTCTGGCTGCGCAGCTACTGGGCGCTGGTGCTGGGCCAGTTGCTCGGCGCCGTGCTCGGCGTGCTGCTGTCCTACTACGCCAGCAGCTACCGCCCGCGCTTTTCGCTGGCGGCGAAAGGCGAGCTGTTCCACGCCTCCAAATGGCTGATGCTGAACAACCTCACGACATTCCTGAATGGGCGTGCGGCGGAATTCCTGATCGGCCGCGTGCTGGGCGCGCGCGCGCTGGGCACCTATACCATCAGTTTCGAAATTTCGACGCTGCCCACCACGGAACTGGTTGCGCCGATCAACCGCGCCGCCTTCCCCGGCTATGCGCGGGTCGCCAGCGAAATCAGCCAGTTGCGCAGCAGTTTCCTGACCGTGGTCGGCATGATTGCGCTGATCTCCCTGCCCGCCGCCCTCGGTATTGTGGCCGTGGCCGACCTGATGGTCCCGGCCGTGCTGGGCCAGCAATGGATGGCGGCCGTGCCGCTGATCCAGGTACTGGCCATCTTCGGCGCAATCCAGGCCCTGCAAACGAATATCAGCTATATCTACCTGGCGACGGGCCGCATGCACATGATCGCCTACCTGGGCGGAACCCAATTTATCCTGCTGCTGGCCTGCATGTTGCCTTTCCTGCGCTGGTGGGGTGTGCAAGGTGCAGCCTGGGCTTACCTGGCGTCGGTCATTGTGATGATTCCGGTCAACCAAGTGCTGCTGGCGCGCTGCCTTAGCCTTGGCGCCGCCGACTTCCTGCGCTGCCTCTGGCGCCCGCTTGCCGCCGCGCTGGTCATGCTGGCAGTCGTGCTGGCCGCCAAACGCAGCGTGGTCTTGCCGGCCAGTGGCGGCGCCTACCTGACTGCCTTGCTCGCTTGCTGCGCCTTGGGCGCCTGCATCTTTACCGCGGTCCTATGGCTGCTTTGGCGCCAGTCCGGCTCTCCGGACGGGCCGGAACAAGTCATGTGGGAGCGATTGCAAGCGGCGCGGCGCCGCCTGCGCCGCCTGGCCTAAGCCAGCGGCGCCACTTGTCCCCTCAGCCTTAGCGCCACAGTCTGGCCCAGCGGCGCTGGCATGTCGCGCCGCGCCGCAATTTCCTTCAGCTTGAAGACGGCGATCGCTTGCGCCACCCATTCGGCCTGGCGCGCCAGGCTGTTGGCGGCCGCGGCAGCCTGTTCGACCAGGGCCGCGTTCTGCTGGGTGATGTCATCGATATGTACCACCGCCTGGTTGACCTGGCCGATGCCGCGGCTCTGCTCCTGGGTGGCATGGTGGATTTCATCCATGACGCGCGTCACGCGGCCGACTGATTCAATCACTTCGCTCATGGTGGCGCCGGCGTTATTGGTCAATTTGGCGCCGGCGTCGACCTTGGCGATCGAGCTGTCGATCAATTGCTTGACTTCCTTGGCAGCGGTGGCCGAGCGCTGGGCCAGGCTGCGCACCTCGGTGGCCACGACAGCAAAACCCTTGCCGTGCTCGCCGGCCCTGGCCGCTTCGACCGCGGCGTTGAGGGCCAGGATATTGGTCTGGAAGGCAATGCCATCGATCATGCCGATGATGTCGAGGATCTTGCGCGAGGACTGGCTGATATCGTCCATGGTCTGCACCACCTGCGACACGATGTTGCCGCCGGCCGCCGCCACGCTGGACGCCTGGCCGGCCAGCTCGTTGGCGCTGTGCACGCTGGCCGCGCTTTGCTGCACATTGCTGGTCAGCTGCTCCATGCTGGCGGCGGTTTGCTGCAGGCTCGACGCCTGCGATTCGGTGCGGCCCGACAGGTCCAGGTTGCCGCTGGCGATTTCGCTGGTCGCGGTCTGGATCTCGTCGAAGTTGCTGCGCACGTCACCGATGATGCTGTGCAGGTTGACGTTGGTCTGGCGCAGCGCAGCCAGCAACTGGCCCATTTCATTGTCGGCGCCGATATCAATGACGCCGGTCAGGTCGCCGCCCGCCATCTTGCGCGCAAAACTGGTGGCCTGGCGCAGCGGCTGGATGATGGCGCGGTGCAGCGAGTACCAGAAGTACAGGGCAGCGGCGATGAACCCCGCACTGGTCAGGGTGAGCCAGAGCGGCGCACCGGCGACGGCGCCCGAGACAGCGAGGAAGACCAGCAGGCTGGTAAGCGCGCCCATGCCGATGCCGATATGCCGTGCCAGCGAAATATCGCGCAGTTTGCCGATCCAGTTCTGCAAGCCGCGCTGGCGCAGGCGGCCACGCTCGATACGCAGGTGGCGCGGATTGCCCTCACGGATTTCGCGGTATAGCTGGTCGGCCTGCGACACTTGTTCGCGGCTGGGCTTGGTACGCACCGACATATAGCCGACCGGGCGGCCGGCCTCGATCACCGGCGTGACATTCGCGTACACCCAGTAAAAGTCGCCGTTCTTGCAGCGGTTCTTCACCATGCCGCTCCAGGGCATGCCGGCCTTGATGGTGGCCCACAGGTCGGCGAAGGCTTCGACCGGCATGTCGGGATGGCGCAGGATGTTTTGCGGGGCGCCGATCAGTTCGTCTTCGGTGAAGCCGCTGACCTCAATGAAATAAGGGTTGGCATAGGTGATCTTGCCCTTCAGGTCGGTCGTCGAGACAATGGTCTTACCGTCGTCCAGAATGAACTCCTGGTTGGTGACAGGGGTGTTGAGGCGCATGGCGGTGCTCCTGTTCAGTTTTTTGGGGGAAAGGATTTCGCACGAACCGGGGGCTTGGGGTCCGCATGGCCGGATGGGACGCGGGGAGGGGCGTCCGCTGCCATATCATGTTGAAGTATAGGAACTAGATTCGCTGAGGAAACTCACCAAAAGTTACAATAGGAAAAATCAATCGGCCTCTGTGGCTGTTCATCCATACTTGTGCCGGTAAGCCTGCTCCAGCAAGCGCCAGCCGGTCCGGTAGAAAGGCGAACTCAGGGGCCCGTGCTGGAATCCACGCACACTGCACTGGCGTCCGGTAAAGCCGACGGTACGGAAACTATCGCGATGTCGCTCGAGGAATTGACATAGGCGGCGGAAACGCTCAACCACAACCGGGTCGCGCCGCGTCTTGGCCCGGTTGAGCAACTCGGAATTGTGCAATAGCAGGACAAAGGCTTGCCGGCCCTGCTGCCACGCTTGCCACAGCAAGCCTTCCATTTCTGCGGAAGAACAACACGTCAGCTGGGCATGCTGCAGGCGGCGCCCATCGCGAAAGACCGTCATCGGATATTCATCGATGCCCGAGCAATGCACGGGATCGGTCAGCAGGGTGCCAGGCATGACGCCGCTGTCGGGCCCAAGCAAGGTGGCGTTATAGCTGCTGTCAAATTGCAGTCCATTGGCAGCCAGCGCATGCAGGGTGTCGTGGTTGAAGCCGAAGCTGCCGGCACGGAAGGCGTTGATCGCGCCGGATCCTGCCTGGCGCAGCATAGCTTTGCCCTTTTGAATCAGGATTGCCTGGTCGGCGCGGGAAAAATGGCGAAGGTGCTGGCGTTTGCCCGCGATATCGGGCAGCAGCGGCTCGAGCGCTTCATCGACCCATTCGGTATGCATGTGCAATTGCACTTCGTGCCCGGCCTCCCTGATTATGCCGACGATTTCCGCCAGCGGCTGCAGGCCGAAGCGGGCGGCGAACAATGGTTCAACGAAGAACACAGCGGCCAGGCCATGGCCGGACAATACCTCCAGCTGGTAGGGCAAGCCATAACCGCCGGCTGCGGTGGGGCCGTGGATATAGCGCCGGAAGGCGTCGGGAAAACGGACGTCGAGATCGCGCCAGCCATCGCACCAGATTTCGACATCGACTGTAATCACTACATCAAGCTTGCTCTGACACGAGCGCATGATGGCTCCGATCACACGGGGGCAGGGTTTTCAGTCTGCCCCCGGGGCGAGGCTGGCGATTTGCGCTGCATCAGCAAGGAAGCAACTGCGCGGCGAATTTCTGGATAAATGCTAACCTTGTGGAAAGAGACTTGCTGGAAGAAACCAATGCTTAAACCCGCCAAGCGCCTTGCCAAGGCCCTGATCGACTCACTCCCCCATGGCAAGAGCGCCCATCCGCCCAAGAGTGCACAGCACACCGTCAGCCGTGCCGAACTGGTGGCTGGACTGGAAAGGCTCGGCATCGCCAGGGGCGACGCAGTCTTTGTCCATTCTTCGCTGAAAAGCCTGGGCCATGTGGAGGGCGGCGCGCGTGCCCTTGTGCAAGCCTTGCAGGAAGCGGTAGGCCCGGAGGGGACGCTGGTGGTGCCCACTTATTACATGCCGGGCGCTACCATCCGCGCCACCTGCCGCATGACTGATTATGTGTTCGATGTGCGCTCCCACGGCACCAATATCGGCCGCCTGCCGAAAGCCTTCCTCGACATCCCCGGCAATCATCGCAGCGTGCACCCGACCCACTCCGTCTCGGCCTGGGGCCGCCACGCCGCCTTCCTGACTGAAGCCCACCACCGGGCGCCATCGATTTTTGGCGAGGGTTCGCCATGGCAGCGCTTTATCGGCCTGGAGCAGGCCAAAGTACTGGGCCTGGGCATATCGATGGGGCCAGTCACCTTCTACCATATGCTGGAAGACGCCATGGGCGAGGCCTTTCCAGTGCATGTCTGGGCCGAGGACAACTACCGTTTGCCCTGCATCGACCAGGCCGGCAAGTTGTGCGAAGTACCGGTGAGGCCCTTCGACCCGGACCTTGTTCCGCAACGTATCGACCATCGCTCGCGCGACGATTTGCGCGCCTACTTCCTGGAGGAATTCAGGCGCGCCGGCCTGCTGCATCAAGGCCAGGTTGGCGAGGCGCGCTCATGGTGGATCCCGGCACGCGGCTTCTTTGAGCACCTGCAACTGCTGGCCAGCCAGAACTTGACGATCTATTCCACTCCGGAGCAACTCGCAGCCCGGCCGCATGGCGCCGGCGCCAACTCCCCCCGCCGCATCAACAGTTAGGCCCCTTCATCGCTACCCCGCATGTCTGAAGCAAGGCCGACGGCAATCGCCTTCGGCGGCATTTGCCAATGTTTCCATAGTCGACAAATTGCTAAAGCCTATTTGTTTTCAATAGGTTAATGTGCAATATCTGTTGTATTTTAATACTTTTAGTTTCCCATAACGCACTAGACTACCAGTGGTTAAACGGCGATCCGCACTTTCCCGACTGGGAGTGAACTGTGGAAAATTCCGACATTCCGCACGGTAGCGCGCCAGAGGCGGAAAAATTTAATCTTCGGTGCTGGCGTCCAGGTCGGCCAAGAGGCAACTTGCGGCGACCGGCACCCCTGAACGGCATGGTCATCAAATACCAAACCAACCAAACGATGGGGAAATTGAACTGCTGACGCTGTGGACGGTTTTTCCATTAGCCGCTAAAAAGAAGCCGTCCCCATAACCCGCGCGTGAAGCAGCGGCTTAGGGAGACGGATTTTTTTATTAAGGAGGGAACATGGGCTTCGCTAGGTCCTAGATCCTTTTACCCTGCTGAATTAGAAGCATCAGCTCATCCTGCAACAATGCTGTGCGTTTGCTAGCTGAATTGACCCTATCAGTTTGACCCGCCCGCCATACCCTCGCGAACGCCGCGACCCGGTCGTAAGACCCTTCAAAGCCTAACTCCCTTAGTTCTTCATGAAGCTGCTTCAAA
>NZ_WNKX01000003.1 GCF_009720745.1 Massilia eburnea
GGCGCGCGCCGCGCCAGCCGAGCACGGCCAGCAGCAGCGCCAGGGCCAGGCCCCACAGCGCCAGCGAGGTCTGCAGGCGCCGCACCGGCGCCATGGCGGCGCTTGCATCCTGGCGCACCAGCACCATCCAGCCCAGGCCGGGATAAGCTTCGTAGCCGCGCGTGCGCGCATAGCCGACCAGGTAGTCATGGCCGTCGGGCCAGTGCTCTTCGCCGTAGCCGGCCGGCTGCAGGCGCGCCTGGGCCAGGCTGGCGCCGGGCAAGGTCTGCTCCAGCAGGTCCTCCGGCCCTGCCAGCACCTTGCCCTCGCGCGCGACCAGCAAGGCATCGGCCGGCAGCAGCTGGTGCGCCCAGTTCCAGTGCAGTTCGGCGCCCAGCACGCCGGCCGGGCGGCCCGCGCTGTCAAAGTAGGGAAACGCCAGGTCGAGCACGCGCAGCGGGCGGCTGCCGTGGGCCGGCAGCAGTTGCGCCAGCTGGGCGTCGGCGTGTACGTCGTGCACATACACACCCTTGGCCGCCTCGCCCATCCAGGGCCGCTGCGCCAGGTTGGCGCCTTCCAGCACATGGCCGGTCGCGGCCTGGACCGTGCCGGCGGCATCGGCCAGGCCGATCCAGGCATACAGGGGATAGGTGCGCTGCAGCTCTTCCAGCAGCTGGCGCCGCGCAGTGGCGCCGTCGAGCTGGGCGGCGCGGCGCGCCAGCAGCTGCACTTCGCGATAGCGTTCGAACATGGCTGCGTCGAGCTGGTCGGCATGGTCGCTGGCGCGCTGCGCCAGGCTCTGCCCCAGGCTGGCTTTGAGCTCGGCAGCCGTACGCCAGCCCAGGCCCCACACCGCCAGCGCTGTCAGCAGCAGCACGGCGGCGGCCAGCGCCGCGGCCAGCATGGCGCCCAGGCCGAAGCGGTCGCGCAGGGGGCGTGCGGGCAAGACTTCCTCAGGCATGGCGGCTCCGCTATTCCGATGCCCAGAGTATAACCGACTCGCCCTCGGAAAGTTGCCTGAAAGTCTTGCCTGCGACTTAATTAATGCACTTTACTTAATGCACCTTACGTCCGCTGCGCGCCTTCTGCGCCTTGGTTTCGCCGTGCTCGCGGCGCTGCTTGTTGACGATGCGCGCCGCGACTTCCTCTTCGCGGCCGGGATAGCGGTGCTCCTGCTTGAAATCCTGCTTGAGTTCCTTGTATTCGCGCTCGCGTTTCTGGCTGGCTCCTCGTGGCATGATGGCCTCCTCGTGTGGCGTCCTGCCATCATGCTAGCGAAAGTGGGACGGACACAGCGCACCGCACTTTCACTACTTGATCGACATGCAACGCAATTGCCAAGACAATCACGCCATCACAACCATGGAGAATTCGCATGCCGGACCACCACGCCAAGGCCCATCAACTGTTCATCCCCATCCTGTGGCTGCTGCTGCTGATGGCCTTCGGCCTGGCGCCCTGGTACGGCACCTGGAAGCCGGCCCTGCTGGCCGGCTTGCCGGCCGCGCTCATCCCCACCCTGCTTGCCTGGCGATCGCCGCAGGCCCTGGCCAGCCGCATGGCCGTGGCCCTGGCCTGCATGGCCTTCTGCGCCCTGCACATCCACCAGGCGATGGGCATGATCGAACTGCATTTCGGCATTTTCGTGCTGCTGGCCCTGCTGGTGGTCTACCAGGACTGGCGCATCATTATCGGCGCGGCCGCTTTCGTCGCCGTCCACCACCTGCTGTTCAACTTCCTGCAACAGGCCGGCTTCGGCACCGTCTGCCTGCATACGCCGTCGCTGCCGGTCATCATCGTGCACGCGCTGTACGTGGTCGTCGAAACTGGCGCGCTCTGCCACTTCGCCATCAGCTTCGCCCGCCAGCGTGCGCAGAGCGAGGCCGACCGCACCAGCCTGCAGGCCAGCTTCGACCGCATGCACAACACGGTGACGCAAGCCCACGTCGGCATCGATGCCATCAGCGCAGCGGCGCACGCCATCGCCAGCGGCAACCGGGACCTGTCAGGCCGCACCGAGCAGCAGGCCGCCGAACTGCTGCGCACCGTGGCGACCGTCGAGCAGCTGGCGCAGACGGTGCGCCAGAACGCCGACGATGCCTGCGCCGCCAGCGAGCTGGTGACGGCCGCCTCCCAGGTGGCCGTGCAGGGCGGCGCCATGGTGGCCCAGGTGGTCGCCACCATGGGCGCCATCCACGACAGCGCGCGCCGCATCCACGACATCATCGGCGTCATCGACAGCATCGCCTTCCAGACCAATATCCTGGCCCTGAATGCGGCGGTGGAAGCGGCGCGCGCCGGCGAGCAGGGGCGCGGCTTTGCGGTGGTGGCCAGCGAGGTGCGCAGCCTGGCCCAGCGCAGCGCCGCCGCCAGCCAGGAAATCCGCCAGCTGATCGGCGACTCGGTGCACAGGGCGCAGGAAGGCAACCAGCTGGCCGGCGCCACCGGCCAGGTGATGGACAAGCTGGTGGGCTCGGTGCAGCAGGTGGCAGGCTTGATGCAGGCCATCACGGCCGCCAGCCGCGCGCAGACGGCCGGCATCGAGCAGGTGACCGCCGCCGTCAGCGGAATGGACCAGGTTACGCAGCAGAACGCCGCCCTGGTGCAGCAGGCGGCCAGTGCCTCGGCCAGCATGCTGGAACATGCGCGCCGCCTGGCCCGGCTCATGGGGGCTCAGGGCGCGGCCGGCCAGCGTGCGCTGGCCTTGCGTTAATGCTCTAGAACTGTTCGACCCAGGCCGCCAGCTGCGAAGGCGTCAGCGCCGCGTCGGCCTGCACCAGGCGGCATTCCACGCCTTGCGCGCCGCCGGCCATCTGCAGGGCGGCGCCGCGCTTGCCCAGCCACAGCAGGCAGGCCAGCCAGAACGCGTGCTGCGACGACACCGGCGCGCTGGTCGGCGTTTCCAGGAATTCGGTCAGCTGCGAAGCCTGCAGGAACAGGGCTTGCTCCGCGTCGAGCGCGCGGAAGGTGTGGCCGAAGGTTTCGGCCAGCAGCGCGAACACATGCGCCGCCTCGGCATCCGGATAGCGCGCTTCCAGGTCTTGCAGGTGGTCGCGCACGGCGCAGCCGAAAGCGGCGCTGCGGAAGGCTTCCGAGCTGATCAGGTCGGAATGGTCCAGCATCAGCCAGTCCGGCTCGGGCGGCGTCATGCCGGCGCTGAGGGCGCCGGCCAGGTAGCTTTCCACCGGCACGAAAGACGGGCCGGAGGACAGGCTGGCCGCCAGCGTGTACAGGGTGCCGACGCGGCTGGCCACGGCCTGCTTCTGGCGCACCAGCAGCTTTTCGCGCAGCAGCTGCGAATGCTCCTTCTGCAGCTTGGCCAGGGCCAGCGCCTGCTTCAGTTCCATGCGCAGGGCCGCGATATCCCACGGCTTCTGGATGTAGCGGTGGATCTGGCCCTGGTTGACCGCGTCGACCGTGTGTTCCAGTTCCGAATAGGCAGTGGTCAGGATGCGCACGATGTGCGGATAACGGTCCCACGCATAGAACAGCAGTTCATTGCCGTAAGCGCCGGGCATGCGCTGGTCGGACACCAGCACGGCGATGTCGTCGGCATGCTCGTCGAGCATGCGCTTGCCCTCTTCCACCGACTCGGCCACATACACGGGCGCCAGCGAACCCAAGGCGCGCTGGAAGTATTTGAGGGCGGTCGCTTCGTCGTCGACGTACAGGATCGCCGGCGCTTGTTTAGTCGGTTGTTCGGTCATGCTGGTTCCTTCTCTAAATCCGGGAAATTCATGGTGACGGTGGTGGAGCAACCCTGTTCCGACTGCACCCGCAGGTGGCCGCCGAACGATTGCATCACGCGGTTGCAGAAGATCAGGCCCCAGCCGCTGCCGCCTTCGGCGCCGTGCATGGACACCGGGTCCAGCAGCAGTCGGTTGAGCAGCGCCGGCGCGATGCCCGGGCCGTTGTCTTCCACGATGATGAAGGGGCGCTGGTCCACGCCCACAGTGATCCTGATGCGCGGATCGGGATGCTGCTGCAGTGCGCGCAGCGCATTACTGAGCAAGGACGACAGCACCAGCGCCACGCAGTTGGGCGAGGCGCGCACGGTGAAGTCGTTGAGCACGTCGACTTCGACGATCTGGCGCTGGCCCACGGCCAGCGGGTACACGCCCAGCAGCGCGCTGACCATCTGCTGCGCGCTGCCGCTGCCCAGGCGCGCCGCCGCCGGCACCACGCTGGCGCGCTTGACCGACTCCACGAAGGAGGACAGCACCGACAGGCAGTAGCGCGCGTTGTCGTTCATGTGCGCCGCGGCGTTGCCGATGTCGGCCTTGAGCGGCAGGCCGTTGTCGGCCCCCTGGCCATTGACGCGGCGCTGGATATTGCGCGCGAAATTGGCGATGGTGGCCAGCGGGGTATTCAGTTCGTGCGCCAGGAAGGCCACGGTTTCCTCGATGGCCAGCAGGCTTTGGCGGCGCATGGCGCGCTCGCGCGCGTTTTCGCTGGCCAGGCGCAGCGCATGGCGCACGGTATTGGTGTCGAGCGGCTTTTCCAGGATGCGGAAGATGTCGCCGCCGTTGATGGTCTCCAGCAGCACTTGCTTGTCGGCGTAAGCCGTGACCAGGATGCGCACCAGGTGCGGGTAGTCGCGCTCGACCTGCGCCAGCAGCTCGCCGCCGACCCGGCCCGGCATGCGGTAGTCGGTCACCAGCACGTCCACTTCATTATCGGGCCGGGCCAGGATTTCCAGCGCCTCGTCCACGCCGGGCGCGGTCAGCACGGTGAAGTCGCCCTCCACGGCGCGCGCGAAGTATTTGCGCGCCAGTTCCTCGTCGTCGACGTAGAGCACGGTGGTTGGCTGGGCAGGCTGGTTCATTTCTCGCCTCCCGTCACACGCGGCAGATCGAAGGTGAATTTGGTCCATTCGCCGGGCGTGCTTTCGGCCGCCAGCACGCCGCCGTGGCGCTGGATCACGCTGTAGCAGATCGACAGCCCCAGTCCCAGGCCCTGCCCGACTTCGCGCGTGGTGAAGAAGGGCTCGAACACGCGGCCGATATTTTCCGGCGTGATGCCGGGCCCGTTGTCGCGCACCGTGACCTTCAGGCGCTCGCCGCGCGACTCGGCATAGATATCGATGCTCGGCTCGCGGGTGGCGCCCTTGCGCATCGCCAGCGCCGCGTTGCTGAGCAGGTTGATCAGCACGCCGATGATGGCCGCCTCGTCGCCGCGCACCAGGGTGTCCGGCTGCAGGTGGCGGTTGACCTTGATCCCCTTGATCTCGTGGCCCACCAGGCGCACCGACGATTCGAGCGCGCGCTCGAACAGGAATTGCGCGCTTTCGTGGTCGGTGCCGGACTTGCGGTAGGCGAAGGTCTTCAGGTCCGACACGATGTACTGCACGCGCTGCATGCCGGACTTGGCGTCGGTCAGGCATTCGTGCAGCACCTCGTTGGACTTGGCCGCCGGTTCTTCCATCGCGATGTCGATCGCCATCATGCAGAAGTTGACCGGGTTGTTCACCTCGTGCAGCAGGCCGGCGGCCAGGGTGCCCAGCGCCGCCATTTTTTCCTGCTGCAGCATCTGGCCCTTGATCTCGGCCAGGCTGCGGTTGTTTTCTTCCAGCTGGGCGTTCTTGTCGGCCAGCTCCGCCTTCAGCTGGAACAGGTTGAAGCGCGCCTGCTCGTTGAAATAGGTGCACACCGCGCTGGCGATGGCGCTGAAGGCGAGCAGCAGCGAGTTCACGGCAAAGGCGCCGCCGCCCGGCGCATGGCCGTCGTGCACCCAGCACGCCGCCGCGTACAACAGATAGGTCAGCAGGCCCAGGGTCAGGTTTTGCCACATGCGGAAGGCAAAAGCGATGGCCGAGGCGAACACGCCCAGGTTCAGGCCGGCGTAATAGATGGAGGAAGCGCCTTCGGTGACGGCGATCATCCAGGCGATCATCACTTGCGGCAGCATCAGCCAGGTAAAGCTCATGGCTTCGACGTTGCGCGCGCCCCAGGGCGTGCGCATCAAGCCGATGATGGCGAGGATGCCCAGCGAGCACAGCACGCGCGCCAGCGTGAATTCCAGCAGATGGGCGGGGTACAGGCTGTAATCGAGCCCGATGCCGAGCAGCACCAGGGCGATGCCGGTCCAGGCGCCGCCGCGGCTGAAGCTCAGGCGGTAGCTGCGCAAGTCCGATTCATAAGCCCGGTGCAGGGAAAGGCTCATGAATTTTCCCAGGGCAGGTGCCGGTCCGGTCATGGCAGCGACGCTTCGGCAAAGACATTGACGCCGGTCGCATCGACATAGGTGGTCCGCGCGCGCGACTGGGGCGGCAGCAGCTGCTCCATTTTCGCTTCGTCGCGGTAGATCAGGTACCACTCCAGCAAGTGTTCCATGCCGGGACGTTCCGGGTTGCTGGAATGGACATTGGTCACCAGCAGCCGGCCGCCGCTCTTCATGCAGGAGGCGAAGTAGCTCAGCAGGCGGCTGCACACCTTGTCCGACAGGTAGTCGAACAGGCCGGCGCAGTACACCACGTCGAAATCGGCGCCCACCTGCGGGCCGTCGACGCGGCGCTTCAGCAGGTTGTGCACCGAATCCTGCACGAAGCGGATGTCGGGCTGGCGCGCCAGCCCGGCGCTGATGGCGGCCAGTTCGCCGCGGGTCCAGGCCAGCGTCTCTTCGCTGAAGTCGACCAGTTCGAACGAGAGCCAGTGCGGCTCGTCGTACTCGCGCAGGAAGCGCTGGATTTCCTGGGCCGGGCCGCAGCCCACGTTCAGCACGCGGAACGGACGTCCCGTGCGGCGCGCGGCGTCGGCGTGGCGCTTCAGGAAGTCGACCAGGATATCGATACGGTTGCGGTGCGCCACCGCCACCGCCGTCTGCAGGAAGGCGGCGTTGACGATCTGGAAGTAGGTGCTCGGGCCCTGGCGCGCGTCGCCCAGGATCTGGTTCACCATCTGGTAGTCGCCGGCATAGCCCAGCGGCTTGCTGAAGGTGCGGAACACGAAAGGCGCGCGCAGGATCAAGGGATGCAGCGCGGCCTGGGCAAAAGCGCGGTGGGCGGCGGCGGCTTCCTGCTCGACCATCGCCGCTTCGCGGTTCAAATCGTCGAAATAGCGGCGCACGCGCACGATCAGCGGCTGCGCCAGCTCGGCGAACACGTCGGCGCGCAGGCGGCCGCCCTCTTTCGGCAGCGAGTCGGACAGGTCGACCTGCTCCACCCAGCGCGCCACTTCGGCCAGATAGGCGCGCATTTCATTGACGGCAATCTGGTAGTCGCGGCGGATGCGGAAGCGTTCGTCCCAGTCCAGCACGAACTTGCTCGCTTCGCGTCCCACCGCCCCCGGCAGCAGCACCACTTCGCTCAGCTCGCGCCATTCGTCGATCAGGGTGACCGACACCACGGCCGTCAGGCCAGTGTTCACCATGCTGATCACCACTGCCTTGCCAATATAGGCGCTGGCCGTGCCCATGCGCACGGTCAGCTCGCTTAACACCTCGCTGACCTGCACGATGGAATACGGGTTATACACTTCCATCACCAGCGATTTGCGCTGGAGCGTCACGATGGTGCCGCGGACGGCTTCACCCTGCGTGTTGAGGAAACTGACGACCGGATCGATTTGCGCCTGTGAATACACTGTTCGGAACTAATTGGTTGCCGTTAATTAAATCGAGTGTACTCAGTTGTGAAGCAAATCGCAATGTTTCCCCTAAGAGAAAACGAAATTCGATAAAAGGGATTAATTGCGGTGGGGCCAAAGATTTTATTGGATTAACAACAATTGTTACCGAAAGTACGCTGCCGCACAGACGCGACCATTGCCCGCTGCCACACTGCCAGCAAGGCTTGGGGGAATACGATGGAGCACACAGTGAAGCATGCGGTTGATCAATTGGGCAAGCTGCCAGCGGCGGAAGCGGAACGCGCGGAATTTCATGCGCGCTTCGCCCGCAGTTTCAACGATCCGCGCTTTGACGGCTTGCGCGATGCCGTCGCTGCCCTGGAAGAACTGGCCTGGCGCCAGTACTGCGAGCAGCGCCAGGACCGGGGGCCGCATTAGGCAGTTTTCGCCAGCAGCTCAAGGCGGCCGGCCAAGCGCTCAGCCATCTGGGCCTGGGTGAAGCCGGCGTAGCGCGTGGCCATGCCGCGCGCCGCCATCAGGGTACGGCCATCCATCAGCAGGCTGCGCACCACGCTGCGCCAGTCCACTGTGCCCGGCAGGCGCCCGCCATTGATCGCCACCCCCGACTGCTCCAGGCGCGCTGCCAGCAGGTAGCGCTCAAGCTGGGTTGGCAGCAGCAGCATCGGCACCCCGCCCAGCAGCGAGTGCGCCACCGTGCCCTCGCCCGCCTGGCTGACGCAGATGCGCGCCTCGGCCATGGCGCCGGCCAGGTCGACCGGCCCGCGCGCATAGGCCAGGCTGGTGGCATGCACCGGCGGCACCGCGCCGGCCGCGACTTCGGGCTGGTAGCACAGCACGCGGCAGCCTTCCATCACCAGCGCATGCAGCACGGCGACATGGGCCGGATGCTCCTGGCGCAGGTAGACGAACACCTTGTGCCCGTGGCCCGGCGGCCATTGCGGCGCCTCGCCGGCCGGCGAAACGAAGGCCGGGCCAAACCATTGCTGCGATTCGGCAGGCCGGCCGTAATGGTCGGTTTCCGGCCAGGCGCACAGGAAGTGCTGGCGCCCCAGCAGCGCGTCAGCCGCCTGTACGTACGGCACGCCGCCGTGGTGCACCAGCACCGTGTTCATGACCTTCAGGATGTGGATCTCGGCGCCGGCCAGGCGCGCCAGGTCGACTGCTTCCCACGGGCGGAAATTGGGCAGCGGCTGGCCGGCCGGCGGCAGGGTAAAACCGGCGCCGATCGCCGCCGTCGGGATATCCATGCTGCGCGCCGCCAGCAAGGCGGTCGGCGCAAATTCGGCCACCACCACGTCGGGCTTCAGCAATTCCAGCGCCGAGCGCCAGCCGCGCACCAGGGCGTCCAGCGTCTGCGCCTCCCGGTAGCCGGAGGCGAGCATGATCTCGGCCAGGCTGGAAGCGTGCTGGGCCGTGCTGTGCAGCCACAGCGGCGCCTGCAGCATCTTCACGTCCAGGTCGCCGAACAGGCGGCGCGCCGGACCCAGGTCGCGCACCGACAGGCTGACGGCGTGGCCGCGGGCCAACAGGGCTTGCGCAATGACCCGCAAGCGTCCCGCATGGGCGGCATCGCCGCCTAATTCCCAAGCCAGGTGGAAATGAGCCATGGATCAATTCACCCGACCAAGTGTCATTGCATTTTTCACATTATTTCCAATCATTGCTATGCCATGGATTTTAGAACACACTGGCAAACAGGTGTGCAATACTAGGCCATGGCCTCCTTCCGACTGCTACCACGGAGCTTGCGCGCGCGCATGACCTGCGTGGTTATCCTGCTCGTGCTTGCAGCCACCACCGTCGTCACCTGGATGGCGCTCTCGATGTCCGAAAGGGATATGAAGAGTGTCATCGGGCAACAACAGTTCAGCCTCCTGTCCCTGGCCGCCGCCAATATCGACGAGCAGCTGGCCGGCAAGCGCACGCTGCTGGCCTCCATCGCCGACGACGTGCCGCCGCGCCAACGCACGCCGGCGGCCATCCGCGCGGCGATCGAGCGCCATGCTTCCGCAGCCGAGGAATTCGCCAACGTCGCCGCCTTTGACGCCAATGGCCGCTTCCTGGCCAGCCTGCGTCCGCCGCTGCAGGACAATCCCTCGGTCAAGGACCGGCCCTATTTCGAACAGACCCTGGCGCAAAAGCGCGCCATCATATCGCCTCCGCTGCGCGGACGCGTGTCCAGTTTGCCGGTGGTGGTGCTGACCCATCCCATCATCGATAGCGGCGGCGACGTCCAGGCGGTCCTGGTGGGCAGCATCGACCTGCTGAACTCCGACTTCTTCCAGCACTTCAATACCATGAAGCCAGGCAAAACCGGCTTCATGTTCATCATGACCACCGAGGGTATCCTGGTCAATCATCCCAACAAGGGGCGCCTGCTGGAGCACATCAACGCGCGGCCTGGCGTCAACCTGGGTACGCAGCGGGCACTGGACGGCTTTGAAGGATGGTTGGAAGCGACCAACAAGGATGGCGTGGACGGGATTTATTCCTACAAGCGGCTGAACACCACCAACTGGATCGTGGGGGCGCGCTACCCGACCGACGAAGCCTTCGCCCCGATGATCCGCATGCGCCAGCAAGCCGTGCTGGCGGCCACGCTGTTTGCCGCGGTAGCCGGCCTGCTGAGCTGGAGCATGATCCAGGTCCTGCTGGCGCCATTGCAGAAGCTGCGCTCCAACCTGCATGCGATCCGCGCCCGCGGCGGCGATATCGGCCTGCTGCGCAGCCATGCGAAAGACGAGATAGGCGAGCTCAGTGAAGCGCTGTACGAATTGACTGCCGAACGCCAGGCGGCCCTGGAGCGGCTGGCCGAAAGCGAAAAACGGGCGCGCGTCATCGCCGACAATATCCCGGCCCTGGTGGCCTATATCGACCGCGAACTGCGCTTCCGCTTCACCAATGAGCATTACCAGTTCCTGCTGGGGATCGACCCGCGCCGCATGGTCGGCAAGCGCGTCGACGAAGTATTCGGGCCCGCGATGCTGGCGCGCTGGCAGGACTGCTTCGACATCGTGCTGGCCGGGCGCCGCATCCACGTCGAGCGGCTGGGGGAAGAGCTGGAACGCCACCTGCACCTGATGGTGGAACTGGTGCCGGACCTGGCGCCCGACGGCAGCGTGCCGGGCTTTTACATGATGTGCACCGACATCACCGAGCGCAAGACCGCAGAACTGGCGCAAGCGGCCAGCGAAAAGCGCCTGCGCCTGATCGCCGACCACCTGCCGGTGATGATCAGCGCCATCGACCGCGAGCACGTGCTGCAATTCGGGAATGCCACGTACCGCCGCTGGCTCGACACCGACCCCGACACCCTGCCCGGCCGCCCCATGGCCAGCGTTGCCGGCGAAGTGGCCTACCGGGAAGCGAAGCCCTGGCTGGAGCGCGCCTTCGCCGGCCAGGTGACCGATTACGAATCGACCGCCCGCCTGCACGGCGAGCCGCGCGTGCTGGAAACCACCTTCGTGCCCGACGTGCGCAAGGACGGCAGCGTGCCCTTCGTCTACGCCTTGACCACCGACGTCACGCGCAGCCGCGAAGTGGAGGCGGAACTGCTGCGCCAGGCACGCCGGGATCCGCTGACCGGCATCCCCAACCGGCGCCAGTTCGAAGACGTGCTGGACCAGGCGATCGAGCGCGTCCGGCGCCAGGACAGCCAGATGGCGCTGGCCTATCTCGACATCGACAACTTCAAGCATATCAACGATAGCCTGGGCCATGCCGGCGGCGATGAGGTGCTGAAGGAATTCGCGCTGCGCCTGACCGGCAATGTGCGCACCACCGACACCGTGGCGCGCCTGGCCGGCGACGAATTCGTGATCGTCTTCGAAAACATCCGCCACCCCGATGAGATCCAGCTGCTGGCGCAAAAAGTGATGGATGCGGTAGCGCCCGATTTCACGGTACTGGGCTCGCCCCTGCGCGTGACCACCAGCATTGGCATCGCACTGTATGCGGGCGGCACGGAAACCGCGGGAGGCCTGATCGGGCGCGCCGACATGGCGCTGTACGACACCAAGCGGCGCGGCCGCAACGGCTTCACCATCGACAGCGGGCGCGGCTTGCCGGAGGCGGCCGTTACGCGGCCTTGAGCAATGCGATAAAGCGCCGGCCGGCAGGCCCCGGCGGCGCATCCTTGCGCCAGCACGCGTACATCGAAAATGCCATGCCCAGCACCGGGCTGGCTTCCAGCGCCAGTTCGACCAGTGCTCCATCGGCCAGTTCGTCTTCCACCATATGGCGCGGCATGCCGCCCCAGCCCAGGCCCGCACGCAGGAAGGCATGCTTGGCGCCGAGGTCGGCCAGGCGCCACCCCTGCTGGTTCACCACGCCGAACTGGCGCCCTTCGGTCAGCCTGGAACGGTCCGTCAGGATCAGCTGCACATGCTTTGCCGCCTCGCTGCGCGCAATCGGCGCCGGCATGGCGGCCAGCGGATGTCCGGCCGCCGCCACCGCCACCAGCGGCACTTCGAACAGGAAATCGGTCAGGCACTCGGCCGGCACGTCAGGATAAGAGCCCACCACGGCCAGCCGGCAGCGGCGCTCCAGCAAGGGCTGCACCACCGCGCCCAGCGCTTCGACGTCAAGCCGCAGCGGCGTACCGGGAAATTCGTGGTGGAAGGCGCGCACCGCCTCGGTCAGGCGTGCGATGGGGAACATGACGTCGACAGCGACCGAAAGTTCCGCCTCCAGTCCCTCGGCCAGGGTGCGCGCCTTGGCCTTGAAGCCATCCATGCTGCTGGCGGCGGCGCGCGCGCTGTCGAGCAAGGCGCGGCCCTGCTCCGTCAGGCGCGGATAGCGCCCGCTGCGGTCGAACAGCGCGAAACCGACTTGCTGCTCCAGGTTGGCCAGCGTCTGGCTGACGACCGACTGGGCCCGGCGCAGCTTGCGTCCCGCTGCAGAAAAACTGCCTTCTTCCGCCGCGGCGATAAAGGTCCGCAATTGGTCCATCGACATTGCATCGAGCATATGCCATCCTGTGTTGGTCGCCTGGCGGGCGATTCTACACGACCGTGTAAGACTGGTCTTACATCGTGGCGCGCTCCGCTCTGCTAGGAAACCTAGGCTTGCACTTGGATACTGGTTGACATGATGACCACACTTCCTCTCAGCCGAAGCGCACAGGGCGCCGCGGGCGGCCCGTCGCGCCAACTCTATATGCTGCTGCGCGAGGCGCCCGACTGCGCGCAGGCGACAGCCTACCTGCAGCGCCGGCTGGCCGAAGCCGCTGCGCAGCCGCCGGCATGGAGCGGTGAATTCGCAGGCCTGGAAGCTTGGCTGGAACTGCGCGCCCGCACGCGCGCCGAAGAGTTGCGCCAATACCAGGCGGCCCGGCTGGAAGGGGCGCCGCGGCGCCACTTCGCCACGCTGGCGCAGGCGCGCCGCTTCCTGTGCGTACAGGCGCCAGGCCTGCTGGTGGAAGGGGCCTGGCTGCACGTTGTGCTCGACCATTGGCGCCAGCCGGCCTTCATGCCCCTGGTCAAGCTCTACCTCGATTACCTTGGCAAAGGCGTTCCGGCGACCAATCATGTTGCGCAGGTGAGACAGGTGCTGGCCGTCCAGGGCTGCAACAACTGGCAGGAATTGGAAGATGGCGGTTTCGTGCAGGGCGCGATCCGGCTCGCGCTGGCCAGCGCCGGCGAGCGCTATTTGCCGGAAATGCTAGGCTATCAGCTGGCCGTGCCGGACCAGCCGGCCGCCCAGCCTTCCCTGCTGCATGAACTGGCCGAACTGGGTGTCGCGCTGCCCGCGCCGCCGCAATCCGATACGATCGTGCTCAATGTCCTGCGCGCCTTGCTCGGTGGAGACGAGCCGGCGCAAGTCACTGACTTCCTGATGCGGCTGGAGCTTGGCTATGCACTGGGCCGGATTGGCTTGCAAACCCTGCCGGCCACGCCGGAAGACGGTGCACCGCAGGATCCCCCGGCGCCTGGCGCCATTGCCGCCATGTTTGCCGCTCCGCCGGCCGGCACCGCCGCTGCCGCCGGGGATGGCGGCAGCGAAGCTGCCGCCGTCGAAGAACCGCGCGCAATCTTGCGCCACGCATTTCCAGCCGACGAGCACGCGTGGGAAACCATCACCAGCGATCTCGGTTTGCTGGAGGCGCAGATCGCGGCCTGCGCCAGCAAGGCCGAAGCGATGACAATGCTGGCTCGCCACATGGGCCCAGCCGCGCACCACCAGCCGCTAGGCTTGATGGCGGCACGTGTCTATTCGCAGCTGTTCGCGCTGGCATGAATCGGCATGGCCCGCTGTCATAGGCGCCCGATCCGCATATTGACTGGCCAGGATACGGGACGCTTTCGGTCCGGATTGCCCCACAGCGCTGCGAACTCGTTGGCGAACGCCATCAAGACCGCTTCGTTCCCGTCGTCCTTCGCCCTTTTCACCGCCGACCAGGTCAGCATGTAGCCGAGGAACTCGGACAGATGCCACTCGACGTCGATGTTCAGGGCGGGCGGCGTGATCTCATCAAATGGAAATTCAATCGTCGCGTACCCCGAGTCGACCAGCTTTCGCTCGGGCGGCCAGTAAGGGCCGACCTCCTCCCGGTAGAAGCGCTGGAAACGCTCATTCAGCGACGCTTCGAGCTTCAGCACGCCGTAACTGATCAGCGCCACTACCGCGCCGGAAGCGCCTACCCGGCGCACTTCGCGGTAAAAGGCCGGCAGCTCGAACCAGTGCGCCGCCTGCGCTGCGGTAATCAGGTTCGCACTGCCGTCCGCCAAGGGAAGCTCCTCCGCCGCGGCGCATTGAAATTCGATCCGGCTGCCCGGCGCGGCATTTGCTATCTGGTCCTCGCTCGGATCCAGCCCGACAACGCGTTCGAAATACGGGACTAACAGCTGCGTCAATTGGCCATTGCCACAGCCCACATCGACGGCGACCCGGTGTTCGGGCGCCAGCTCAGCAAGGTAAGTCCCGAGTTGCCGTGGGTATTCGGGACGGAAACGCGCATACGCTCGTCCGCCCTGCTCAAACCAGTTGGTCATGATGATTCGCTCCTTTCTTTGGCGGCAGCAACCCGTGCGGAAAATCCTTCACGCTCCAGCGCATTCGCAGCCGCATCCAACGCCTGCATCAGGGGAAAACCAATTTCCGCCTCCAGCGTGGCAATCGCGGCGAACGTCGCCTTCCAATGCTGTTCGAGCTGGACGCAAAGCTTGCGGCCTGCGGCCGTGAGCAGGAGCGCGCTCTTGCGCCCATCGTCAAGGGCACGGCGCGTAAGCAGTCCGTCGTTTTCCATCAGAGCGACTGTCTGGCTGATCGCCCCCTGCGTCAACCGGGTGCGCTCCGTGATGTGAGTCACGGTCTTGGCGCCTGCATTCAGCGCCCTGAGTACCGGCGTGTAGCGCGCCCTGTAGTTGAGGCGCATGGCCTGGTAATGTTCTTCCGCGCCCTGCTCAACGAGTTCGTTGACATAGCGCAGCAGCTCGCCCAGGCCCGGGGGCAGTCTGGTATCCATGCAAAGCATAATACATTAGCGCTAATGGACTTTCAAGCGGCGCGGCCCGTGGTGGTATGCTCCCCGATATTGCAAATCAGGGAGTTTCCGTGTCCTTCGTAGAAAACCTATTCAAACTCAAAGAAGCGGGCAGCGATGTGCGCACGGAAGTTGTGGCAGGCTTCACGACCTTCCTGACCATGGCCTACATTATTTTCGTCAACCCGGCGATCCTGGGCGACGCCGGCTTGCCGAAAGAAGCGGTGTTCGTCGCCACCTGCCTCGCCGCTGCACTGGGCACGGCCATCATGGCCTTGTATGCCAACTATCCGATCGGCATGGCGCCCGGCATGGGCCTGAATGCCTACTTCGCCTACGCCGTGGTGCTGGGCATGGGCATCAAATGGCCGGTGGCGCTGGGCGCGGTATTCATTTCCGGCTGCCTGTTCCTGGTCGTCAGCTTGCTCGGACTGCGCGAAGCCATCGTCAACGGGATTCCGCGCTCGCTGCGCATTGCGATCACGGTCGGCCTGGGCTTGTTCCTCGGCCTGATTGCCCTGAAAAGCGCAGGGATCGTCATGGCCAATCCGAATACCATGGTGACCGTGGGCGACCTGCACAAGCCGCCGGCGCTGCTGGCCGTGGTGGGATTCCTGCTGATCGTTACGCTGGACCGCCTGAAAATACGGGGCGCAATCCTGATCGGCATCATGGCCGTGACGGTGCTCAGTTTCTTCTTCGCCGGGAATAGCTTCCATGGCGTTTTCTCCGCGCCGCCGTCCCTCGACGCCACCTTCCTCAAACTCGATGTGCCGGGCGCATTGGGCGTCGGCGTGCTCAATGTGGTGCTCGTATTTTTCCTGGTCGAACTGTTCGACGCTACCGGCACCCTGATGGGCGTCGCCAGCCGCGCCGGCCTGCTCGTCAGCGGCAAAATGCAACGCCTCAACAAAGCCCTGCTGGCCGACAGCACCGCCATCGTGGCCGGCTCCATCCTCGGCACTTCCAGCACCACCGCCTACCTGGAAAGCGCCTCCGGCGTGCAGGCCGGCGGCCGCACCGGGCTCACCGCACTGGTCGTGGCCTTGCTGTTCCTGGCATCCCTCTTCATCGCCCCGCTGGCCGGCGTCGTTCCGCCTTATGCAACAGCGCCAGCCCTGCTGTTCGTTGCCTGCCTGATGCTGCGCGACCTGGGCGACTTCGATTGGAACGAGACGACCGAATGCATCCCGGCCGCGATCACCGCACTGCTGATCCCGTTCACCTATTCGATCGCGCACGGCATCGCTTTTGGCTTCATCACTTATGCGGCGCTCAAGCTGCTGACCGGCCGCTTCCGCGAAGTGAAGCCGATTGTGTGGGTGATCGCCATCGTCTTCAGCTTCAAATACGCCTATATCGGCGCATAAACGCGCTGCTGGACCCTGATCTTCAGGACCCCGATCAGGTTACACAGCCGCATCCTCGCCAGCACGAGGGCATCTTCGCCCTCGGCTGCCACATCCAGGTCCAGGTTCATGCCGTGCACGCCCGGCGCCATGCGCATCGCATGGAGCTGGACGCCGCCGCGGCGCAGGGTTGCCAGCACAGCCTCGGCGGCATCCATCGAGGAGCAGCGGTCGAGGCGCAGGCGGAAAGTTCTCTGTTCGGTATGCATATGAAGATTATGCGGCTGGCCCGCCGGAATAGGCATCCAAAGTTTGCCTTGGTTTCCATGTAAAATAGAAGAATCTTCTTCATTTATCGGAAACCATGGAACAACTCGATGATATCGACCGCAAAATCCTGCGCGAGCTTCGCCGTGATGGCCGTTTAAGCAACACGAAACTGGCCGAAGCGGTAGGCCTGTCCACCACCCCATGCTGGAACCGGGTGCGGGCAATGGAGGAACGGGGCGTGATTGAAGGGTATACTGCGCTCCTGAGCCAGCAGGCCCTCGGCTTGCCGGACATCGTCATCATCGAAGTCACGCTGGACCGCCATGACGACGACATGCTGCACAAATTCGGCCTGGCGCTGGCCGAACTTCCCGAAGTCATGGAAGCCTACCTGCTGACCGGCGAATACGACTACCTGATCAAGGTAGCCGTGGCTGGAACGGCGGGTTATGAGGAGTTCCTGCGCCGCAAATTGTATAAACTGCCCGGCATCCGCCACAGCCGCTCGACCTTTGTCTTGCGCTGCCTGAAACGGGCGCATTCTGTAGAGCCCTGATAGAATTCAGTTATGAAATACCTGACGACCCTGATTTTGGCCTCTGGCCTGGCAGCCGGCAACGCCTTGGCAGCCGACGAAGACATCGAACATTCCAGCAACGTGATGGTTTCCGCCGAAGTCGGCGCGATCACCACCAGCGGCAATACCGCCGGCACCTCGGTGACCGGCCGGTTTGAAGTGTTGCAAGACTTGCCATTGTGGAGCAATGAGTACACCGGCAACGGCTACTTTAAGGAAGACCGCACCCGCGTGAACGGCGAGGAAACCAGCCAGCGTTCGGCGCAGCGCTACCAGCTTGGCGCGAAAGCCGGCTACAAGCTGCTGGAGGAAAACGCCACCCTGTTCGTGCTGGCCAACCATTCCGAAGACAAGTTCGGCGCCTACACCCGCAGCTCCAGCCTCGGCGTCGGTCACGGCTTCCGCTGGTACCAGTCCTCGAACAAGACCCTGGATATGGAAGCGGGCCCGGGCTACTTCAGCGCGACCCGCGCCAACGGCGAGAAAGAAAACGGCCTGGTGCTGCGTGGCCGTGCCGCCTTCCGCTGGAAACTCAGTGATAACGCCGCGTTCGCACAAATGCTGACGGTGGAGCGCGCCAGCTGGAACACGCACTCGACGTCGGAAACCTCGCTCAGCACCCGCATCAACGGCTCGATGCAGATGAAGGCCGCTTTCAGCGCCATCAATGACAGCAGCGTGCCTGCCGATAAGACCAACACCGATACCCAGACTTCGGTAACGCTGGTTTACTCCTTCTGATCCAGCTGCTTCTGCGTCTGGTACAACCGGGCGTAGATGCCGCCTTTGGCGAGCAGGGCTTCATGACTGCCCTCCTCCGCAATCGCGCCGGCCGCCATCACGACGATGCGGTCGGCGTTTTCAATGGTCGACAGGCGGTGTGCAATGACCACCGTGGTGCGGCCTTGCATCAGTTTTTCCAGCGCGGCCTGGACCTGGCGCTCCGATTCGGTATCGAGGGCGCTGGTCGCTTCGTCGAGGATCAGGATCGGCGCGTCCTTGTACAGCGCGCGGGCAATCGCCATGCGCTGGCGCTGGCCACCCGACAGGCGCATGCCGTTCTCGCCCACTTCGGTCTCGTAGCCCTGCGGCTGGCGCATGATGAAGTCGTGCGCGTAAGCGGCGCGGGCAGCCGCTTCAACGCGCGCCATATCCGGTGCCGGATCGCCGTATGCGATATTCGACGCCAGGGTGTCGTTGAACAGCACCACGTCCTGGCTGACCAGGGCAATCTGGCTGCGCAAGTCCGGCAGCCGGTATTCGCGCAAGTCAACGCCATCCAGCAGGATGCGGCCGCTGCTCACGTCATAAAAGCGCGGCAGCAGGCTGGCCAGCGTGGTCTTGCCACTGCCTGAACCGCCCACCAGGGCCACCGTTTCGCCGGCCGCGATATCGAGCGAAACGGAACGCAGCGCGGGCGGAGCTTCCGGATCGTCTTCGTTGTAGCGGAAGCCTACCTCTTCCAGCTTGATCCGGCCCTTGACGCGGTCGACAGCGCGCGTGCCGGTATCCGCCTCCATCGGCGCATCAATCAACCCGAACACCGATTCAGCGGCGGCCAGGCCCCGTTGCAGCGGTTCATTCAGCTTGGTCAGGTTCTTGATCGGGCCCTGCAAGGACATCAGGCAAGTGATGAAGGCGACGAATGCACCCGGCGTCAGCGCGCCTTCCTGCGCACGCAGCAAGGCGTAATAGATCACGGCCGACAGCGTCGCCCCGACCATCAGCATGATCAGGCCAGAGTTCATGGCAGCAGTCGTGGCATGCTTGACAGCCAGCTGACGATTCAGCTTCACCACGTCATCGAAACGCTTCTGTTCGTAGGCCTGGCCGCCAAAAATCTTGACGACGCGCTGGCCGCCTATGCTTTCGTCCAGGACGCGGGTCAGCTCGCCCATCGCATGCTGGGCGCTGGAACTGAGGTGGCGCATGCGGCGCGCCGCCACCGTGACCACCAGCGCCACCAGCGGCAGCAGTACGAGGCAGAACAGGGCCAGTTTCCAGTCGATATCGAACAGCGCGCCCAGGAAACCGATGACCGCCACCGAATCGCGCACGGCGATCGAGAACACGCTCAGGCCGGCCTGGGTCACCTGGGTTGCGTCGAAGGCGATGCGGGACAGCGTGGTACCGGTCGACGACTGGTCGAAATAGCGGTTCGGCAGCCGCAGCACACGGGCGAACATCTTTTCGCGCACATTGGCTTGCACGCGCTGGGTGAGCCACGCCGAACCATAATCGCCGGTAAAAGTACTGGCCATGCGC
Organism: Massilia eburnea; assembly: GCF_009720745.1. Classification (GTDB taxonomy): domain Bacteria; phylum Pseudomonadota; class Gammaproteobacteria; order Burkholderiales; family Burkholderiaceae_D; genus Rugamonas; species Rugamonas eburnea. The sequence goes on from NZ_WNKX01000003.1 coordinate 19,510, forward strand.
AGCAGGCCCAGCGCCATGATCAGGGCCGGGACCGCCCACAGCGCGGCAGCGCCGGGATCGGCCGGCAAGATGCGGTCAAGCCAGCCGTGGATCGCCGCCAGCGCGCCGCTTTGAGGCGCTGCGCTGGATAGGCCGTGCGGCTGCACCGCGTCGACCACGTTTTGCAGCTGGCGGATCAGCATCACATCCGTCAGCGATGCAACGCCCACGCCAATCAAGGTTGCGATGGCGACCCATTTATAGGGGAGGAATTCTTTTATCAGGCGGGCGTAGAGTTGGCGGCTTTGCACTTGGCTATAGGATTGATGGGCAACCCCGAATTGTACCAAAGCAGGAATCTGTGAACCGTGGCAGAATGGCCTGCCCCACAATGTTAAGGAAACGACCATATGCGCAACGATACGAAATTCCAGGCGCTGCACCAGGATGGCATCCTGCTGCTGGCCAATTGCTGGGATGGCGGCAGCGCCCGCATCGCAGCCCTTACCGGCGCCAAAGCCCTGGCCACCAGCAGCGCCGCAGTTGCCTGGGCCCATGGTTACGGCGACCGTTCCTTGCTGCCGACGGCCCTGTTGCTGGAGACCGTGCGCGATATCGTCCACGCGAGCGACTTGCCGCTGACGGTGGATATCGAGGATGGCTATTCGTCCGATCCGGAAGTGGTCGGCCAGCTGGTTGACCAACTGCTGAAGGCCGGCGTGGTGGGGATCAATATCGAAGACGGCGGCGATCCGCCGGAACTGCTGGCGCGTAAGATCGCCGCCTGCCGCGCGGTCGCGGACACGGCTGGCGTCCAGCTGTACATCAACGCCCGCTGCGACGTCTACCTGCGAGGCCTTGCCGAGCCGGGGGCGCTGCGTGTCGCAGAAACCTTGCGCCGCGCCGCGCTTTACCAGCAAGCCGGCGCCAGCGGCCTGTTTGCGCCGGGCGTCACCGACGAGGGCGAAATCGCTGCCCTGGCGCAGGGCAGCACGATGCCGCTGAACGTGCTGGCGCGCGTCAACCTGGCGTCGCCTGCCCGTTTGTCGGAGCTGGGCGTGCGCCGCCTCAGTGCTGGATCAGCCCCTGCGGAAGCGATGATGGGCCGGCTGCGCGCCCACATGGAGCGCTTCTTCCAGACCGGCGCCATCGATGATGAGCAGGCGCTGGGTTACGGCGCCCTGAATGAGCTGATGGCTACTCGACGATAGTTGCAGGTTCGCTCCAGTAGAAATACAGCTCCTTGGTGTGCCCTGGCAGCACCACCATGTCACGGCGCAGGACCTGGCCATCGGCCGCCGACGCAGTCACACGGTAGCGGCCGGGTTCCAGGTTGGCGTACATCAGCGGGCCGGCGTCGTTGGCATTGAGGTAGACCCGGCCTTTATTGTCCGCAATCTCGACTTGCACGTCAGAACGATAGACACCGCTGCCGCGCGTGGCGAAGGTCATGTGGACGTTGTAGTCCTCCTTGCTGGCGAGCATCTTGCCGCGTTCCTCCATGCCGACGCCGCCGGTCATGAATTGGGCTTGTCCTGCCGCAGTCGCGCTACCAAGGGCACCGCAGGCCAGGGTGAAGGCAAGAGTAATGTTGCGTATAAACATGATTCACTCCTTTCCTTTTACAGGCTTGCCGCCAGTATTCGCCTGTCGGGACCGGTGCGCTATCAGCCATCGCGTCGCAACTGTGTCGGGGAAAGCCTACAAAGCCCCTATTTAGAAACAAAATGAACTGTTAGACTCTAATACTTTTGCAAGCCACTGCAACAATATTGCCAGAAGAGCCACATAAAGCAGGGCATTAGGGGTTAAGTCATGTCGAATCGCAGGGCGCCGTTGCGCCCAACCTTGCTGGCCGCCGCCGTGGCCAGCGTCCTTTGCGCGCCTGCTTTGGCGCAAAGCCAAACTGAAGACCAGCTGCCGGAAGTCCTTGTGACTGCCCAGCGTGTGAGCGCACCCGAATCGCAGACGCCGGTCGCGATGTCGGTGCTGACGTCCGCCCAGCTGGACAAGCTGGGTATCGATAACGCCGCCGGTATCGGCGCGCGCCTGCCGAACGTACACCTGGACGGCGCAGCCGACGGTCTGCGCATCACCATCCGCGGTGTCTCCAATGCCGATGCCACCGAGAAAGGCGACCCTTCCGCCGCCTTCATGCTGGACGGCATCTATATTGCCCGCCCGCAGTTCCAGACCTTCAGCTTCCTCGACGTCGACCGCATCGAGGTACTGCGCGGCCCGCAAGGCACGCTGTATGGCCGCAATACCACCGCCGGCGTGGTCAACGTCATCAGCAACGCACCGGTACAGCAGCTGGAAGGCGCCGCCAGCCTGGCGCTTGGCAATTACAGCTCGCGCGTGGCGACCGGCATGCTGAACGTGCCCGTGAACGATGCGCTGGCGCTGCGCGCCGCCGTCGCGCTCGACAAGCACGACAGCTACCTGCGCAACGGCCAGGGTAGCGGGTATGAACTGGGCCAGGACCGTGACGACCGTTCCGCGCGCCTGTCGGCCAAGCTGGCGCTGGGCCGGTCGGCGTCACTGCTGCTGCGCTACGAACATGCCACGCAACACGGCAATGTCGACAACATCGTCCCCGACACCAATTTCTTCAAGGGCATCGAGACCGGCAAACCTGTGTGGTACGGCGCCAGCACCGGCGAGCGGCTGACCAACCGCTTCAAACCGTTCAACACGGGGCTTGAGCAAGGCTATAACCATAAGTCGTCGGACGCACTGGGCGCAGAGTTCTCGTGGAATCTTGGTGCGGCAACGCTGGACTATCTCGGATCGCACCGCAGGAACGAAAACGACTTCCTGGCCAACTTCTATTACCGTGTACAGCCGACGCTGGCGATCGGTGTGCACGAAAATTTCTGGGGCGACCAGCGCCAGGATTCGCATGAGCTGCGCCTGTCCACCAATGGCAGCGGACCGCTGAAAGCCCAGGGCGGCCTGTATTACTTCCGGGAAGAGTCGCACCAGCTGTATGTGTTCCGCGACCTGCAGATCCTCACTCCCCTGCACCTGCCGCCTTACTACGTGTTCCCGCACGGCCCGACGATCGCCCGCAGCAAGGCCGCCTTCGGCCAGCTGACATACAGCGTGCTCCCTGGCTTGCGTGCCACGGCCGGCCTTCGCTACACCCAGGACGACAAATCGCGGGTCGGCTCCACCAATTTCCAGCAGGGGCAAGATTTCAATGCGGCGACCGACTTCAAGCTCCTGAACGACGCCTCCCTGAACACCCACAAGATGACCTGGAAACTGGGCGCCGAGTACGACCTGGGGCCCACTGCCATGGCTTACGGGAGCGTGGCCACCGGCTACAAGTCGGGCGGCTTCAACGATGGCTGCGTGGCCGGGGCGAGCGCGCTGGGCCTTCCATGCCCGGCCGCGATCGCCGTTCCAGCCGACACCCTGCTCTATCAGCCGGAAACGCTGAAATCCTGGGAGGCCGGCGTCAAAGCCCGCTTCTGGGACAAGCGCGCCAGCATGCACCTGGCCGTCTTCAATTACGACTATACAAACCTGCAGCTGTCCGGCGTTGCCATCGTCGCGGGCGCACCGCGCTTCGTCACCCAGAATGCGGGCCAGGCCAGCGTCAAGGGCGTGGAACTGGATGGACAAGTGCGTGCCGGCGCTGCCGACAATTTCAGTTACGGCGTGACTTTGCTGGATGCCCATTACATCAGCTACAAGCCGGACGGCGTGACTTCCTGGGCCGGCGAGCCGCTCGACCGCGCCCCGCATTCGGTGCTGAACCTCGGCTGGGAGCATACCTTCCGCCTGCCAGGCGCCCAGATGTCAGCCGGCATCAATGCGCGCCGCAGCGCTGCCTACAACATCAGCGTTTCCAGCCAGCTGCTGCAGTACCGTATTCCGGCGCGCACCAGCAGCGACTTCAACGTGTCCTACCGCCCCGATGCCGGCAGCTGGAGCGTCATGGCGCGCGTGAAGAACCTGGAAAACAAGGTACAGCCGATTACGATCGACAGCTTCGGCATGAGCGTACCGAGCGATCCAAGGACTTTTGACATCCGTTTCGACTACCACTTCTGATGAGGAGCCGTATGAAGTCGCTGCTGAACCAACTGCCCCGCATTACCCTTGTCCTTCTGGCGGCTTTCCTTGCCGCCCTTGCGGCACGCAGTTGGGGTGAAACGACGACCTTGCTGGTGCTGAGTTCGATCCTGATGTTCGCCTGTTGCTGGGCCAGCGCAAGCCACCTGCTCGGGCCTGGCCCGGCGCTGCGCTTCGTCATCATCGGCGTCGTCCTGGGCTGGATTGCGGAGGAGCTTGGCGCCACGCGCGGCTGGTTCTTCGGTTCCTACACCTATACCGAAGTGCTCGGCCCGCGCATCGGCGCCGTGCCCTTCATCATTCCGCTGATGTGGTTCGCCCTGTGCTACGTGGCCTATGTGATCGCCAACCTGATCGTGTGGCAGGCGCCGTCGGATGGCGCGCCGTCGACGCTGCAATCGCTGGCCATGTCCTTCATCGCCGCCATGATCGTCACCGCCTACGACCTGGGCGCCGATCCTTACATGGTGTTCACGCTCAAGGCCTGGATCATGACCAAGACCGATGGCGGCTGGTTCGGCGAGACTTTACAGGGCTTTGTCGGCTGGATGGCTGTCGCTTTCGCGATCATTTACTGTTTCCGCCTGAGTTTGCGCCGCAAGCAGCCCGCCGCCAGCAGCGCCGTCACGCCGCTGCATGCCCTGGTTCCGCTGTTCATTTATGGCGGCAGCATGCTTTTCCAGTCGCTTCACGGCAGTCCGGTCGAGACCCGGGCCATCGCGCTGTTCGCCATGGGTATTCCCCTCCTGACGGCCATGTGCGGCTGGACGCGCTGGAAGGCCGCTGCATGAGCGCCCTTGTCCACGCGGACACCCTGCGCGCCGATCCGCTTGCGGACGACACCATCGCAGCCGTCCTGGCCGGGCACGAAGGCGGCCAGTGGGAAGCCATTGCCATCGTCAACCGGCTGCTGGCGCAATGGCAGTCCAACGCCATCGTAGCGGCCTGGCGGGCGCCTGAGGGTACGCCGCAGGTTATCGCTGACGCACTGGAAAGCTATCTTGCCCAAGGCAGCCGGCTGCCCGCCTGGGCCGACGCCGAAAAGATCGCACGCGCCGAAGACCTGTTCTTCGACATGAGCATGCTCTCCTGCAGCCTGCTGTTCTGCGCCAGCCTGCCCGAATGCTACGTGGTTCCCAACTTGGCCGGTGTGCTGCATGTAGCCGGCCAGCTTGAGGCCCACTGCGACTACCGCGTGCGCTCCACGGCGGCCATGATCTTCCCGGTCATGATGCGTGGCGGCCTTGGCAGCCCGGACGGCAGCGGCATCGCGCAAGTCCTCAAGGTGCGGCTGATCCACGCCACGATCCGCCACCTGATTCTGCGCGGCAATCCTTCCGATGCCGTCAGCGACGGCAGCATCGCCCTCGCGCCGCTCGATGCGCCCTGCCGCAATGTGTACGATACGCTGTACAACAATGGCTGGAACGTCGCAGCCCACGGCCTGCCTTGCAACCAGGAGGAACTGGCCTACACCCTGCTCACCTTCCATTTCATCTTCCTGCGCGGCCTGCGCCGGCTGGGCCTTGGCCTGTCGCAGAAAGACGAGGAGGCCTACCTGCACGCCTGGAACGTGATGGGCCATGTGCTCGGCATTGAAGACGGATTGATGCCGCAAACGATGGTGCAGGCCGAGGCCAGTTTCGGCACGATACAGGCGCGCGCCCGGATGTCGACTTACCAGCCCGACTCCCGCCCTGCGCTGGGCGCTGCGCTGATGAAGGCAATGCAGGATGAAATCCCCCTGCGCGTGCTGAAGCCCTTCCCGGTGCTGCTGACACGCTACCTGTGCGGCGACGCCGCCCGCATCGACCTGGGTCTGGACCAGCGCGTCAGCCTGCTGTCGCGCGCCCTGTTCGTGGCCGGCATGGCCACCACGCGCGCCATCGACACCGTGGGGCGCCTCGTCCTGCCCAACTTTTCCATTTGCCGCATGCTCACACGCATTTTCGGCTACCAGATCACAGTCAAATTCCTGATGGACCAAACCCGCCCATTGAAACTCCCCCCGGCCGTGCTGAACCAAGTCGATCACACCGTGCGCCGCTGGGGCAACGACCCCAAGGCGCCGCGCTGGATGAATGCGCTCGAAGCGCGCCTCGCCGGGCGCCGCGCAGAGCAGCCAGCGGAAGGCCGGCAGCCATGCTGAAACGCTTCCTCCTGGCATTGTTGCTGGCCTTTGCCGCCAGCCTGGCATTGGCGCAAGCCGCGTCCACTGATGCCGTGGTGCTTGACGAGCACTCCGGCACGCACGATGCCTGGCCCGCTGTCACTATATTGAAAGACCACGGCGGCGCCCTCAGTGCAGCGGAAGTGCTGGCTGCCGCCGGCCAGTTCCATAAACCGCAATCGGCTTACGCCACGCTCGGTGTCAACAAAGGCACTGTGGTCTGGGTGCGCATCCCGGTCGTCGTGCCGCCGGAAGGCAACGGTGAATGGACGCTGAACATCGACTATTCGCAGATCAACCGCGTCGACGTTTTTGCCGCCACCGATGGCGTCCTGCATAGCCATACCGTGACCGGCAACCTGCAGCCGGTGGTCGCGCCGGCAGGCGGCGGCCGCACGCCGGCAGCGGTCCTGCGCCTGACGCCCGGCAGCGAACATGTGATCCTGCTGCGGGTCGAGAACATCGGCTCGATGATCCTGCCCATCCACTTCTCCAAGGCTTCGGTCTACCACGCTTCCGCGCTGGCCGAGCAAATGCTGCAGGGGATCCTGATTGGGCTCAGCCTTTGCCTGCTGCTATACAGCCTGGCGCAATGGGCCAACCTGCGCGAACCGCTGTTTGGCAAATACGCCCTGCTGATCGCCGGCACCACCTTGTTCTCGGTCGAGTTCTTCGGCCTGGGCAGCCTGTACCTTTGGCGCGACAATGTCTGGATGACGCTGCACGCCGGCGGCCTGTTTGCCTTGATGGCGTCCTGCGGCGGCTACCTGTTTGTGGAGCAGGCTTTGGCCCGCCCGGGCGTCGACCGCACTTTTTCGCTGCTGATGAAGGGCGGCGCCGCGCTGGCAACCCTGTTCGCGATCGCCTACTGCGCGGACGTCATCAGCGTCGACGTCCTGGTGATCGTCGTCAGCACCCTTGGCCTGCTGCCCATGCTGCTTGGCCTGCCGGGCGCCTTCATGCGCGCCCGCCGCGGCGACTCGGTCGGCATCTATTTCCTGGTCGGCTGGGCAGTCAGCTTCCTGTCTTCCGTGATCCTCAGCCAGGTCATCAGCGGCAAGCTGGCGGCCAACTTCTGGACCATGCACGCCCTCCAGTTTGGCAACGCCTTCGACATGCTGGTGTTCATGCGCATCCTCGGGCTGCGCACCAAGGCCATGCAGAACGCCATGCTGCGCGCGGAGGCGGCAACCCGCCTCAAGTCCGATTTCCTGGCCAATATGAGCCATGAAATCCGCACCCCGATGAATGCCATCATCGGCATGAGCCGCCTGGCCCTGATGGCCGATCCGAACCCGAAGCAGCGCAACTACCTGGCCAAGATCCTTGGCGCCGGCGAGCACCTGCTGGGCATCATCAACGACATCCTTGATTTGTCCAAGATCGAAGCAGGCAAGCTGGCGTTGGAAAAGGTACCGTTCAGCCTGGACGAAATGCTGGACCACCTTTCCACCCTGACCGCGGTCAAGACCGACGCGCGCAAGGTGGAGCTGGTATTCCGCGTCGAGCGCGGCGTGCCGCCGAAACTGCTCGGCGATCCGCTGCGCTTGGGCCAGGTGCTGATCAACCTGACCAATAATGCCGTCAAGTTCACCGAACGCGGCGAGATCGTGGTGGCTGTCAAGGCACTGGAACGCTCTGCCGACAGTGTTGCGCTGAAGTTCAGCGTCAGCGACACCGGTATCGGCATGGACGAAGAGCAGCTGGCGCGCCTGTTCCAGTCCTTCAGCCAGGCCGACAGCTCGATCACCCGCAAATACGGCGGCACCGGCCTCGGCCTGAGCATCTCGCGCCAGCTGGTGGAAATGATGGGCGGCAGCATCAAGGTCACCAGCACGCCAGGCGTGGGCAGCTGTTTCAGCTTCACCGTCAAGCTGGGGCTGGGCGACGCTTCTTCGGAGGCCACCCCATCCCCAACGGCGGCGCTGCAGCAGGCGCGCGTGCTGGTCGTCGACGACAGCGCCAGCGCGCGTGAAGCGCTGGTCGAAATGCTCGGTTCCTGCGGCGTGGCGGCAGATAGCGCCAGCTCCGGCGAGCAGTCGCTGAACATGCTGGTGCGGGCCGTGGAGACCGGCACGCCATACCAGGTGGTGCTGATGGACTACATGATGCCCGGCTGGGACGGGGTGGAAACCATCCACCGCATCCATGCCGATCCGCGTTTCGCCGCGCCTCCTTCGATCCTGATGGTCAGCGCCTGCACGCGAGAAACCGTGCTGCAGCAGGAAGGTGAATTGCCGCTGCAAGGCTTCCTCACCAAGCCGGTTGGCCCGGCACTGCTGTATCACAGCCTGCTTCAGGTCCTGCGCCCCGAACTGGCCCAGCATGCGACTGCCCGGGACGAGCAGCGCGGCTTGCCGCAGGAAGAACTGGCCCGCCTGCATGGCGCCCGCATTCTGCTGGTGGAGGACAATGCCAACAACCGCGAAGTGGCCATCGACTTCCTGGAAGCGGCGCGCATCCAGGTCGACGTCGCAGTGCACGGCGGCGAAGCGGTGCAGATGGTGCAGCAGACCGACTACGACCTGGTGTTGATGGACGTGCAGATGCAGGTCGTCGACGGCCTGACGGCGACCCGCCAGATCCGTGCCATCGACTCGCTGGGCAAGCTGCCGATCCTCGCCATGACCGCCCACGCCATGCCGGAGGACCAGGCCAAGAGCCTGCAGGCGGGCATGAATGCCCATATCACCAAGCCGATCGACCCCGACGTCCTGTTCCGCGCCATGCTCAAATGGATTGACCCGGCGCGCCTGGTTGGCCGGGCCCTGCCTGGCGCGCCCGCCAGCGCACCGGCGGCCCCGGCGGTGGCCTATCCACCGCTGGCCGGCGTCGACTGGCAATATGCCCTGGCGCGGGCCGACCGCAATCCCGCCATCCTCGCCAAGCGCATGCGCAGCTTCTGCACCGAGTACGGCGACGGCCCCGCGTTGCTGCTGGCAGCCTTGGCCGGCGGTGACTGGGCGCCGGTCGAGCGCCTGGCGCACAACCTCAAGTCCAGCGCCACCTACCTGGGCGCCGCCAGCCTGGCGCAGTTGTCCGACATCGTGGAAGCCGGCATACGCGACGGCAAACCGGAACGCTGCACGCGCGAAGCATCGGCCATGGCCAAGTCGCTGGACATCATCCTCGAGGGCTTCGGCAACGCCTTGCAGCCGCCAACCGGCAGTGAAAGCGTTGCCGCCGATTTCGGCCGCCTGCTGCGCGAACTGGATGGCTACCTGCGCACCGATGACGCGCGCGCCGAAGACCTGCTGACGGAACTGAGCGCGCTGCTGGCCGGATCTTCCCACGCCGCATTGCTGGCGCGAATCCAGCGGGCGGTCGACGAAATCGAATATCATGATGCCCTGAAACCGTTGGCCGATCTGGCCAAGGCCTTGGACATCAACATGGAATTGAGCGCATGAGCCAGGAAATGCAAAAGGTCCTGATCGCGGATGATGACGGCATCAACCGCCAGGTCCTCGCCAGCCTGCTCAAGCCGGACTACGTGGTACTGCTGGCCAAGACCGGCGAACAGGCCATCGAACGGGCCCAGCGCCACCTGCCCGACCTGCTCATGCTCGATGTCATGATGCCCGATATGGATGGCTACGAAGTGCTGCGCCGCCTGCGCGCCGATCCCGCCACCGCGCGCATCGAAGTCATTTTCATCACCGGCATGGGCCGGCCGGAAGACGAGGCGAAAGGGCTCAAGCTGGGCGCCGCCGATTACATCACCAAGCCGTTCAATGCCACGGTCGTGATGGCGCGTGTTGCCACCCACCTGCAAGTGGTGCGCCAGCGGCGCCTGCTGGAACACCTGGCCCATATGGATGGCCTGACCGAATTGGCCAACCGCCGCCGCTTCGACGAAATCTACGAAAGCGAATGGCAGCGCGCAACGCGCCACGCGCACACGATGTCCGTGGCGCTGCTGGACATCGACTGCTTCAAGCAATATAACGACCATTATGGACATCCAGCCGGAGACCGTGCCCTGCGCGCGGTCTCCCGCGTTGCGCGCAACGCAATGCGCCGCCCCTGCGACATCGCCGCCCGCTACGGCGGTGAAGAACTGGTGATCCTGATGCCGGAAACGGATGCGGCGCAGGGGCTTTACGTGGCGGAAAGCATACGCGAGGCCGTTGCGCAGCTGCTGATCCCGCACGAGCAGTCCGTTGCCAGCCCGGTGCTGACGGTCAGCATCGGCGGCGCCACCCTGCCCCTGGGCGAACAGGAAAGTGCAGCGGCACTCTTTGAAGCCGCCGACTCCGCCCTGTACCGCGCCAAGGAGGCCGGCCGCAACCGCGTCAACTGGAGGATGTGATGGCGAAGCGCTTGATGATCGAAGGCGTGGTGCAAGGCGTTGGCTACCGCTACGCCTTCGCCGAACGCGCCGCAGCGCTCGGCCTGGCGGGCTGGGTGCGCAACCGCAGCAGCGGCGCGGTGGAAGCGTGCGTGCATGGCCCGCCGGACGCCATACAGTCCATCATCGACTGGTCGCACCGCGGCCCTGGCGCCGCGCGCGTCAGCCACGTCCATGTAACGGACGATGCAGAACCTGCGCCAGCCGGCGCCACCTTCGATATCCGGCCAACCGTCTAGTTTCAGGCGCCGAAAATCCGCAGCAACAGCCAGGCGGGCAAGGCCAGGTAGAGCGCCAGGTGCGCTACCCTTTCGAGGCCAAGCCTGACGCCTGCTGCGTCGCCTGGCCGCAAAAATGCCGCCAGCAAGGTGCCCGACTCAATCAAGGTCCGCAACAAGGCCGCTCCCAAGGCAACGCCGATCGTCCATGCCGCCCACCACAGGGCAAATGCGCTCAGGTAGGCCGCCAACCCGAAGCTGTAATATTCGCCGAACGCGCTGCCATAGGCGATATGCTGGTGCAGGTGGAAGGCGGGAATCGCAAGGGCCAGCGGCAACAGGGCGAATTTGGCCCAAGGCTTGTCCAGCCAATAGCCAGGTTTCGCAGCAAGCCCGAAAAGCGGCGCTTGCCCGGTCGCGAGCGCCGGACCACCGTTTGCGGCCAGGGCGGCGGCAAAGCCTGCCGGATCTGCCAGTGCCAGCCCATACTTCCATTCGCCTCCCGGCGCCAACTGCAGGCTGACCCCGCAAGCAGGCAAAGGCAGGCGCCACACCTTCACAGCCGATATGCTGCGCAGGTCCAGTTCCAGCCGTTGCGCGCCGCGCGTCAGCACCAGTTTTCCCGTACTGACCGCCGCCTGCGCCGCAAATGCCATCAGCACGCACCATGCAATCGCCTCCGGCAGCAGGAATACCAGTGCAAAGATGCGCACCTGGCCCAGCGTATTGCTGCGCAGCGGCTCATTCAGCAGCATGACCAGGCACATGCCGAGGAGGCCTGCCCGCGCCAGGGCGCGCAATACGCCCGCGCTCACGCGTGCAGCGAAGGGCAGCACTGCCACCCGCGCCGGGAACGCCAGCGCAACCGCGACCTGGCCAGGTTCCGCCCCACGGCGGGGCAGCCACGCCCGGCTGGCGGCCATTGCCGCCAGTATCAGCAAGAATGCGCTACACGCCAGGCCGGCCCAGTCGCCCCACATCACCATCAAGGTTGGCGCCGGTGAACGCACCGGCAGGTCCGCGATCACCAGCGCCGGTTCGCCAACCCGCGTGCCTGCCAGGATCTCGCCGTCGATACCTATCGCCGCACTGAAGCCGTTGGTCGTCACACGGAACTGCGGCAATCTTGTTTCGATGCTGCGGAAAGCCGCTGCCGCCTGGTGCAGGCGGGCACCCGGACCGCCTTCGCTGAACCAGGAGTCATTCGACATTGTCAGGATGACTTGGCCACCCAGGCGCGCGCCCGCAATGGCCAGTGCGGGATCGACATCATCGCGGCAAATGAGCGGCAGCACAGGAATCTCCCGGCCATCAGCCAATCGTAAAGGCAGCACGCGGGCGCCGTTCCCCGGCAGCCAGGCGCCGGCCCAGGGCAGCAAGCGGCGCACGAGCGGGCCATCCAGCCAGCCGGGCAGGTATTCGGTGAAGGGGAACAGATGCACTTTGCGGTACGCTCCAACCAGGCCCCTGTCCGGCTGCACAAATGCGGCTGCATTGTATTCCCCACTGCCGTCACGGTCGTAGGTCCCAAACACCAAGGGCACGTTTGCCGCCTTCACATAGTCGAGGATTTCGCGGTCAAACTCAGCGCCCGCCTCGCTCTTCGGATGACCGAATGTGGTCGGATAGGCCGTCTCCGACCACAGCAGCGCCTGTGCGCCCTGGCCTGCCACGGCGTCGTAGCCCATGGCGAAGTGGCGGTTCAATAGTTCCCGTACCACGGCGTAAGCGCCCAGCTCCTGCCGCTGTCTCTCGTAATCACCGATATTGGCTTGTATTAGCCCCATGCGTAAGGGCGTGCCCGCCGGTGCAGGCTGGCCCGAAAGCGCGTACGCGCCGTAGGCCGCCAGGAAAGCCGGCGCCAGGGCTGCCAGCGCGAGCCGGTACGTTACGGTCCACCAGCCGAGCCCGCGGCGCTGGATGCCCGCCGCCACTGCCTCGTTGGCCAGCAGCAGTAACAGCGTCAACCCCGCTGTCCCGCCGAGGTCCGCAGCCTGCCGCAGAAGGCGCGAAGGGTACAGTCCATAGCCAAGGGTATCGCCAAGCAGTCGTGGCAGCAGCCACTCGCTGCCCACCCATGCCGCCGCTGCTGCGACCGCCCCCAACCCAGGGCCGTGCCATCGCGCCGCGAGATGGCGCGCCACGGCGTAAGCAAAGAACTGCGGCTGGAAGAGCGGGGCCGCCAGCAGCAGCAAGGCCACCCCAGGCATTTCACCAATCTGCGTATAGCGCCCGAACGCTTCACCGAACCAGGCAAAGCCGGCGGCGGTATAGGCCACCGCCATGCCCCAGGTGCAAAGCAGGACCGCTGCGAACGTGCGGCGTCCAGCAAGGACCAGGAGCCAAGGCACGAGCAGCACAAAGCCCAGCACCCATCCCGCGCCGCCGCGCGCATAGAGGGCGGTCATCGCTGCGCTCGCGAGAATGCAGGCAAGTTGTCTCATTGTCCGGAAGTATCGATCGGTGGAGGAATCACGATGCGCCGCAGCGGCAAGCCCGGCGGCGCCAGCTCAGGCGGCACGACCCGGTCCCTGGGCATGTCAATTGGCCGGCTGGCGGCGTCGTACAGCTGGAAATCGGGGGCAAACATGAGGATCGGCTCGATGGTCTGCCCATCGTCCGTCACCTGGTGGTGGCGCACATATCCTGGCGGAAGCGCAAAATCGTTCGGCACAGCCAGCCCCACCAGGGGTGGATTGGTGCCAGGAGGATTGAATGCGCCAAGCCCGGTGTGCACGCCCTGCTCATGCAGGCGCTTGATGACTTCATTCATGGTCGGCTTTTCGCCCCGCATGACGTAGCTGCGCAAGTCGCGCGTAGGATCGGCATCGCCCTCTGCCGCCGGCTGCGGCGCACGTTGGGGCCGCGCAGCTGTAGCGGAAGCGGAAGCGGCCAACGCGCCAGCGCCTTGCCGCTGCGCGGCAGTCAGCACTGGCGCTGGCGGACGATCCGGCCGGTCGCCCGGCTCCGGGCGAGCGAAGAACCAGAGGAAGAAGGCCAGGCTGGCCGCACCCACGGCCAGCAGCAGCGCCGCCGCCAGAAAGGCCGGGCGTGGGCGCCAGGAGCTCACGGCGAAGGCGAATTAAAGACCGATACCGCCCACCCCATCCGCTCATGCCCGAACTGGTTCCAGATCGGGTTCTTGCCGCCGGTGAAGGAGGTATAGCGCGGCGCCCCGGTCCCGGTCGTGCCGCCAAACAAGCCCGCGGTCACCGTGCTGCCGGTATAAGTCGGGTGGGTATCGTCGGACTGGATATAGTCGTAGCTGCTGCCGGCCGACACAAAGTGCGTATTGGCGTCGCGGATGGTCGAACGCAAAGTCGTCGTGATGCGCGTCACGTAGCTGGCTTGGCTCTCGCCGGCCACATAGCGCAGCGCGTCGGAATCGACCTGGCCGTCGCCGTTGCTGTCATAGTCGGCGCCCATGTATTGCGCGAAGTTGTCCGCGCACTGGAAACCCTTCTGGCGCGCCGTATCGCACATCATGAAGTTCATCCTGGCCAGGATGGGCAGGAATTTCTGCTGCATGTTCACGGTGGCGCCAGTGCTCGGGTCCTTGCAGGAACTCTGCACATTGTCCGCCGCATAGCCCGGATAATGCAGGTTGGAGATGACCTTCACCTTCACGCCCGGATAGGCGTTGGCGTTGATGTAATCCATCGCCGCCGCCACGTAGGTCTTGCAGCTGTTCTCAGCCGCCGTCAGCACCGAATCGTCGCAGGTACCGGTCTGGCTCTTGAAGGCGGAGCGCGCCTGCAAGCCGTCGTTGCCGCACATTTCGAACGTGACCACGCGGGTGTTGCTCGCCTGCATGTAGGATCGCTCAGCGACAATCTTGTTGTTGTAGACGTCCGAAGCGACTGCGCCCGATTTGGCGCGCCGCACGCTCTCAATGTCCGCATTCCACAAGGCGGACAGGTATTCCGCATCCACCGTCGGCGCCGAATACTTGGCGGCGCTGGTGATGGAGCCGTTATACCCGGCATAAATCGAATCCCCATAAGCCACCACGCGGTACTTGGTCGTGGTACCGGCTCGGTCAATGGTCCAGGAAACGTTTTGCGTCAGGGTGTTGGCGGAAGCTTGTCCGCCAAGGGTGAAGAAAACGACAGCGGCCAAAAGCGTACGACGGAAGCGAGTATGCATGAAGTGTCTCCGATCATTGAAGTAATTGTTCGAATCGACCAGCCAACAACCCATCTTAACGCCGCCCCGCACGGCTTCGGCAGCCTGGCTCGCGGGGACAATAAAATGGCCGCACAGGCCTATTTCCATGTCGCGCGCCCGCCACGATGCGGCATAATAGTGGCATGCTGAAACTGACCTTTCTTGGCACCTCGTCAGGCGTGCCAACCATACGGCGCAACGTCACCGCGCTGGCCCTGCACTCAACAATGAATCGCGACTGGTGGCTGGTGGACTGCGGCGAAGCGACCCAGCACCAGCTGCAGCGCATCGCACTCACCGTGCACGACCTGGCCGGCATTTGCATCACCCACATCCACGGCGACCATAGCTACGGGCTGCCTGGGCTCCTTGCCAGCGCCTCCATGACCGGCCGCAAGAAGCCGCTGATCCTGGTCGCGCCGGCCGGCGTCAAAGCCTGGCTGGATGCGACCATGCTGCACACGGAACTGTTCCTGACCTTCGACATCATCCACATCGACGTCGCCGGCCAGGATGTAGTGCATCGGCAGCAAGGCCTGCAGATCGAGCGCATTCCGCTTTCGCACCGTGTGCCGAGTTTCGGATTTAAGTTTAGCTTCGAAAAGACGACATGGAAGGTTGATAGCGAGGCTTTGCGCGCACGCGGTGTTGCGCCAGGTCCGGCCTGGGGCCAGCTGCAGCACGGGAAAGACGTGCAGCTGGACGATGGCAGCGTGCTCGTCGCTGCTGAGTTCCGCGCCGAGCATAGCGAGCGCGCCGTCGTCGTGATCGGCGGCGACAACGACCAGCCGCCGCTGCTGGCCGAAGCCTGTGCCGGCGCCGACGTCCTGGTGCATGAAGCCACCTACACCGAGGCCGTGCTGCAAAAAGTCGGCCCTGGCCCGCAGCACAGTTCCGTCGAACGCATTACCCGGTTTGCCGCCTTGGCGGAGGTGCCCAACCTGGTCCTGACCCACTTCAGCCCGCGCTACGACAATCCCGAAGGCATGGCTGAGGTACACGCGGAAGCGCGCCAGCACTACAGCAGGAACCTGTTCCTCGCGCGCGATTTCGATACCTATGAACTCAATGACGGCGTACTGGCCAAGCTGCCACCGGCGCCGCGCAGCAAGTAATCCTATGCCAGCCATCACCGAATTCCGTCAGCAGGACCCGGCGCCCGAAGTCGACCATCCGCGCGCAGAGCGCCGGCTCGAGGGTAACCCCAAGCGCACCACCTGGAACCATTTCACCAACGCCAGCGGCGAAGTCCACGCCGGCATCTGGGCTTGCGAGAAAGGCAGCTGGCGCATCGCCTTTGCGCCGAACAAGGATGAATATTTCTGCGTACTGCAAGGCCGCTGCCGCGTGATCGACGAAAACGGGTACGCCGCCGATGCGGGTCCCGGCGACGCGCTGGTGATACCGGCCGGTTTCAAAGGCGTGTTCGAAGTGCTCGAACCGGTCCGCAAACACTATGTGATCGTCGAGCGCCGCGGCGTCGATTAAGGTAGCTGCACAACCAGCTTGCCGTGGGCGGCGCCCTGCTCCATCAGCTTGTGCGCCGCCCGGATCTCCCCGAACGCGAATACCTGGGCGGGGCGCCCGCGCAACCGGCCGCTTGCCATTGCATCGGCAAGTTCCTGATAGGGAATCGAATGCATTTCATGCCCCGGCTCGCCAAAATTGAAGCTGCCGAAGAAGCTCAGTTGTACGGTTGATGGCATATCGGCCAATGGATTGAACGCTTCCAGCGGCGCGAGTCCGCCGAGGAAGCCTGCCAGGCATACGTGGCCGCCCGGAACGGCAAGCCGCAGCGAAGCGCGCAAACTGCTATTGCCCAGCAAATCGAGGATAGCCTCGTATTCGCCCGCCTGCTCGTGCTCCAGCGTTGCGCCGGCAATCAGGACCCGATCCGCGCCTGACTCCCGGAGCGCCGCCACTTGCGACGCCGAGCGCGTGGTCGCAGTCGTCCGTGCTCCCATGTAGCGGGCCAGGTCGAGCGCAGCGCGGCCCAGCGCCGAATTTGCGCCCCTGACGAGCAAGCGCTGGCCAGCCTGCAGCTTCAGGCAATTGCTCAGGCAACTCCAGGCGACGCCATACGATTCGGGCAGCATGGCAAGCTGCTGCCATGGAAGGCTGGTCTCCAGCGGCACCACATTGGCACGACGCACGGCGACAAGCTCGGCGTAACTGCCCTGCACCGTGCGTCCCATGCCGCCCATTGCCGCCAGTACCGTTTGTCCGTGCGCCAGCTGCCCGCTGGGGTCTTCCGCCACCGTTCCAACGCATTCGATGCCGCTGACTGGCGCTACGCTTCCCCATTCGCCGCGCCTCATGTACAGTTCCGCGTGATTCAGGCCGAACGCCCTGACCTGGATCAGGACCTGGTCTTGCCCGGGCCGCGGCCTCGGCTGCTCCTGTTCGGCGAGGACTTCGGGACCGCCGAATTGGCGGCGAACGATAGCGCGCATAACTACTCCTGGTTTGGTTTGTGAGGTCACCAGATTAATTTCTGCACGCAGTGAAAGATATTGGCAATTTCGAACCGACCCGTTTCAAAAACCTGAACATGTCACGCACACCCAGCCTGCACCAGCTCGAATGCCTGCTCGCCCTGGCCGCCGAAGGGAGCTTTGCGGCCGCTGCCAAGCGCCTGCACAAGTCCCACACGGCGGTTTTTGCCACCATAAAGAATCTCGAAGAAACTGTCGGCGTGGAACTCCTCGACCGGAGCGGTTACCGCGTCACGCTCACGCCGGCAGGGGCCTCGTTTCATGAGGAAGCGGAACGCGTGGTGCGGGCGCACGCCGGGCTGGCCAACCATGCCATCCAGTTGCGCAGCGGCGCCGAGGCCGAATTGCGCATCGTCCTGGGCGACTTATGCCCGCTGGCGAGCACGCTGGCGCTCTTTACCGGCTTCTTCGGCGAGTCGAGCGGGACGCGGCCGGTTTTCCATACCGAGGTTCTCGGTGCACCGTGGGCCAGGCTGTTGCGGGGCGAGGTAGACCTCTCGATACATCACCTGGACCAGCCGCGCCCGGAGCTGGAAACGCACTATCTGTTTGACGTGCAGGTGGTTCCCGTCGCGGCGCCCGGCTTCCTGCCTTTCGCTCCGCATGCGCAAATCCAGCCCAAGGACCTGCGTCCCTTGCGCCAATGCGTGTTGCGGGACGGCGCCCGGGATTGGCCATCGCCGTCCTATCACCTGCTCAATGGCGCGCCTTCCGTCAGTGTTGGCGACCAGGCCAGCAAACGCGAGATCCTGTTGCAAGGCCTGGCCTGGGGACATATGCCAGCACACATGATCGAGGAAGACCTGGCGGCAGGCCGCCTCTTGTCGCTGGCCGGCGAACATTTGCGGGGCGCCACCCTGCCTCACCATGCGTTGCGGCTGCGCGAGGCAAACCATGGGCCGGTCGCACAGGCTTTGTGGCAGCGATTACTGGTGAAATCCGCCTAATTGAAACTGGCCGCATGTTAAACTCCGCCACTGCATTTGGTGGAGTAATTTTGAATGGCAGTGATGTCGTTGTTTGGCTTGTCTGTGCTTTCGGCGCTTCCTTTATCCTGGCGCCTCGTCAAAGTCTTCGTTTTGAAGAAGAGCACCTTGTTCGGCCAAGGTTTTATCCGGCTGGTGCTGGGCACCATTCTCATGTTATGTGCGGGCAGCGCGCTGATGGCGTTCGTCCGCGGCCCCGAATCGTCCATCGTCGGCGCTGCGCTGGCTGCCTTCCTCGCCGCAGCGACCGGCAAATTCCTGGGCTTCCTGCTCGTTTTTATTGTCGTGCTTTTATCCGCACCCTGGCTCTTCGGCTATCGCGCGCTCGATTTGTTGCGCTGGTGTTATCGGACCGCCACCCGCTCCAAACAGACTTCCGAGAAAGAGCGCCCTGCCGCCCCAAGGCCTGCCGCACAAGCCCGCCCGCCGGTCAGCTCCTCCGGTAGCGGCGATCCGTTCGTCAGCAGGCGGCCTTCGCGGCGTCAGGCTGCAGTACCCAATCAAGCGCCGACACCGCCTGTCGCCCGCAACGAACCGCCAGCCCGCTCAAGTGAGCAATGGGCCGACGTCGAGAGCATTCGCCCGACCACCGCAATGCTGGCACGCGCCCGGGCAGCTGAACAATCGGATGCACGCAAAGTCCAGCGCGAGCCGACCAGGATTATCAAACTGCCCCCGCCGCCGCGTCCTGCCCAAACCACAACACCGGTCCCGGCGCCAGTTTCGCTCGAGGTTATGCCAGCGCCGATGCAGATGCCGATGCCGGCTCCCCAGCCCGCGATGGAAGTGCGCGTCATCCGCGCCGAAGTCGAGGTTCACACGGTCAGGCCGGTCGAAGCTGAATCCATCGCGCCACGGCCAGTCCAGCCGCCAATGGTTCGCGAGCACCCGCAGCCTTCGGCAGCCGAATCCTTCGTCTGGCAGCCTGCGCCGGTCACCGAGGAGCCAAGCTACGTCGAGTGGGTGGAAGTTCCGGCCGCGCCACCGGTGGTGGAAGTGGTGGAAGCGGCGGAAATAGCGGTCGCCGCAGGTCCGGCGGTGTCCATGCCTGCCGCGCAGGAATTTGACGTCGAGATTCCGGGCCTGGATTTGCTGGATGCATATACCGAGGCGAAAATTGAAGTATCGTCAGACGAACTGGCGGAAACAGGCCGCCTGATCGAGCAGCGGCTCAAGGAATTCAAGGTCCCGGTCAATGTGCTTGGCGCCTCCGCTGGTCCTGTGATCACGCGCTTTGAGATTGAACCTGCAATCGGCGTACGTGGCGCGCAGATCGTCGCACTGATGAAAGACCTGTCGCGCGCCCTCGCGGTCACCTCGGTGCGCGTGGTCGAAACCATCCCGGGCAAGACCTGCATGGGCCTGGAGCTGCCGAATGTGCGCCGCCACATGATCCAGCTGTCCGAAATCCTGGCCTCGGACGCCTACCGCGCCTCGCGCTCGCAACTGACCCTGGCCATGGGCAAGGACATCACCGGCGCGCCTGTCGTGACAGACCTGGCCCGGGCGCCGCACATGCTGGTCGCCGGCACCACCGGCTCCGGCAAATCGGTGGCGATCAACGCCATGATCGTGTCCCTGCTGTACAAGGCGACGCCGGAAGATGTGCGCCTGATCATGATCGACCCGAAGATGCTGGAGTTGTCCGTGTACGACGGCATTCCGCACCTGCTGGCGCCCGTCGTCACCGATATGAAACTGGCGGCCAACGCCCTCACCTGGTGCGTGGCCGAAATGGAAAAGCGCTACCGCCTGATGTCCGCGCTCGGCGTGCGCAACCTGGCCGGCTTCAACCAGAAGATCCGCGACGGCAAGGCGGCGGAAAAATACATCACCAATCCGTTCTCGCTCACGCCGGATGCGCCGGAGCCGCTGTCGACTTTGCCCACCATCGTCGTGATCATCGACGAATTGGCCGACCTGATGATGGTCGCAGGCAAAAAAATCGAAGAGCTGATTGCCCGCCTGGCGCAGAAAGCCCGTGCCGCCGGCATCCACCTGATCCTGGCAACGCAGCGTCCTTCCGTCGACGTGATTACCGGCCTGATCAAGGCCAATATTCCGACGCGCGTGGCATTCCAGGTGTCGTCCAAGATCGACTCGCGCACCGTACTTGACCAGATGGGCGCGGAGACATTGCTCGGCCACGGCGATATGCTGTTCCTGCCGCCTGGCAGCGGCTACCCGCAGCGCGTGCACGGCGCCTTCGTGTCCGACGAGGAAGTGCATCGCGTGGTTGACTTCCTGAAGCAGTTCGGCGAGCCGGAATACGAGGAAGCGATCCTGGCCGGCATTCCAAGCGAAGAGCCGGCGACGCCGGACCTGCTGGGCGACGTCAAGGCAGGCGAGACCGACCCGCTGTATGACGAAGCGGTGGCCTTCGTCATCCGCAGCCGCCGCGCCTCGATTTCATCGATCCAGCGCCAACTCAGGATCGGCTACAACCGCTCCGCACGGCTGGTCGAAGAAATGGAAGCTGCCGGCATCGTCTCCGCGATGTCCACCAACGGCAGCCGCGAAATCCTGGTGCCGGTCTCTTCCGATTAACTCATGGCGTATCGAATACCGGCCCCGCCAGGCCCTGCATCGTCGTAGCTTTGGGCGGTTCCGTGGTAAAGACCAGCACCTCGTTGGCTCCCGCCTTCAGCCAGGAGGCCGGCAGGTAGAGGGTTTGCTGCGGCCCGATGTGCCAGAAACGGCCCAGGTGATGGCCATTGACCCATACCTGGCCCTTGCCCCAACCGCGTGTATCGAGGAAGGTGTCCACGGGTTTATCCAGCGTGACCGTACCGCGCCAGAATCCGGGCTGCGCCGTGTCGCCACCTTCCGCCAATGGCAGGCGCTGCAACGCCCCGCCGTCCATTGGCAGCGGGAAGACTGTCCATCCTTCCAGCTCCTCCTTGTCCAGCCTGACGGCGCGCGTGATGCCCTTCCTGTCTTCCACCAGCTTGGCGCCAAAGCCGATGCGCCCCATCGCTTCAACCAGCAAATCGAGCTGGGTGCCGGCCGGCAGGTCGACCGTGAGCGAATTCTCGCCAAGGCGCCGGTCCAGGCGGCCGATCACCCGTCCGTCGGCCAGGACGGTCGCCTGGTCGTGCAATTCTTCCAGCACCAGCTTCCCTTTCGCCGCCGCCTCCAGACGCTTGCGGTAAAGGATGTAGCCGTAATTCTGGCCGAATTCTTCCATCGGGCCCACCCAGCGCGAAGTGTGCGGCTTGGACAGCTTGTCGAGGCCCGCGAGCAAACTGCCGGCCGGCTGCAGTCCGAACGCAGGCAAGGCCTGGGGTTGCGGTGCAGCGGGCACCGGCGGCAGTGCTTCTTTCACGTGCCTGGCGATGACCTCGCGCACGGCGCGGTATTTCGCAGTCGGCCGCCCGGCTTCGTCCAACGCAGCATCATAGTCGTAGCTCGTGGTGTCAGGCTGGTAGGGCTCAGCACCGCCATAATTTGCGCCGGCCATCCAGCCAAAGCTTGTACCGCCATGGAACATGTAGAGGTTGAACGACACCCCCTGCGACAGCATCCAGTCGACCGTGCGCGCCGCGTCCTCCGGGCTCTGGACATGGTGCTTCTCACCCCAATGGTCAAACCACCCCGCCCAGTATTCGCCGGCCATGCGCGGGCCTTTCGGCCGCCAAGTGGACAGCTCCTCGATCGAACCCTTGGCATCGTCCGCTCCGCCGCCAAAGTTGACGACTGCCGGCACCTCAGGCAAGGTGCCGCCCTCGAACAGTCGTCCCGCACCACCGTCGGAGGTAAACAGCGGTGCATCCAGCCCGGCGGCGCGCATCTGGGCCCGCACGGTTTGCAGGTATTCATGATCGCGGCCAAAGGAACCGTATTCGTTCTCCAGCTGAAGCATCAGGATCGGGCCGCCGCGGGTGCTTTGCAAATCGCCTACCTCCTGCGCCAGGCGCCGGAAGTAGCGGGCGCTGGCGGCCAGGTAGCGCGCATCCATTGACCGCACCCGCAGGCCGGGGGTGCGCAGCAGCCAGGCGGGGAATCCGCCAAAGTCCACTTCCGCGCAGACATAGGGTCCGGGACGCAGAACAACGTTCAGCCCTTCCTCGGCGGCCGTCTTGATGAATGCGCGCACATCATTCTGGCCGGCGAAATCCCATTTACCCGGTTCCGGTTCATGTCGCGACCAGAAAGCGTAAGTCGTGACCGTGTTGAGCCCCATCGCCTTGGCCATGCGCAGCCGGTCACGCCAGGCTGCGCGCGGGATGCGCGGATAATGCATCTCACCGGAACGGATCACAAAGGGCTTTCCATCGAGTTTGAACTGCGCGCCATCGATGGCAAAGTGAGGCTGTTTGGCCGCCGTCGCGGGAATGCTCGTGAAGGCCAGCGCCAGCAGGCCTGCTTGTATGGTTTTCGAAAATTTCAAGGTAAGGACTCCTGCAAAATCAACGGAAGGCGTAGCGTAGCGCGAAGGAGGCGCGGCGCGGGGTCTGGTACTGGCTCGGGATGCCCCAATTCACGTCCTGCACAATGGTATTGTCTGCGTTCACGTCGGCGCTGTAAGTGTTGTAGCGGTCGGTGATGCCGCGACGGTTGGTGAGGTTCTGGATACTCAGGTCGAAACTCAGTTTGTTGTGCGCGCCAATGGTCATGTCATAGCCGATGCCCATGTCGACTTGCCAGAAGAACGGCAGGCGACCGCTGGTGCCTGCGGTCTTGACGCCAACCGGATTGGTGGAAGCGTCGCAGTAATGGCCCCACGATCCCCAGTTGTAGGAAATGCTGTCCACGTCCGGCTTCAGCCCGAAGCAGCTGACCGGTTCGCCGCTATGCATGCTGAGCACACCGCTGGTGCGCAGGCCATTCTGGAAATAGTAGGCAGCGGAGGCAGTAAAGGCGTGGCGCACGTCGTTGGTCAGGTTGCCGCTCGCGCCCAGCGTCGTTTCCGGGAAGTCGTACACGCCCGACTGTCCGATATAGCCGGCGACGCGGTTTTCCAGGTTCAGGAAGCCGTTGTCGTTACCGAACGAACGCGCCCAGGTATAGCTCGCGTTCAGGTACCAGGGTTCGGATGCACTGCGCGAGTGGCTCGCATCAAAGGTCAGGTGAATGTACTTATGCTTGGGCTTAGGCAGGCCGAATTCCGAGGCCGGGATCGTCAGCGTCTCAAGCTTGCCGTCGCCGTTGAAGTCGCGCTTCACGGTCACATCTTCACCCGGGTTCAGCTCGAAGCACTCGTAGTCGACCGGGTAGTCCGGATAGCCATGGGCATTGGCATATTTGCCGATGCCCTGGCCGTAGCAGGTGGAATTGATCACGCGCTTCAGGTCCGCATAGCCAAAGTCGACCTGGCCTACCCAGTTGCGGCCCAGTGCTTTTTGCAGATACAGCTGCAGCTCGTTCTGGTAAGGCGCCTTCAGGTTGGTCGTCGCGACCTGGTAGGCTTCAGGCGGAACGCCGTCATGGCCGGGAACGGTGTACGTGGAGCCGATCTGGGTCAGGCCAAGCGGCGCCTTGCTGGCCGGGTCGATGCCGCTATAACGGTACCATTTGCGCTGCTCAAGGTGCGATTCGGCCACGCCGAAGCTGAAGTTGGACGGCATCGACAGTGAATAGCGGCCCAGGTTCGCGCCCACCTTCAGGCTCGAGTCGCCGTTTACGTCCCAGGACACGCCAACACGAGGGGAAGTGATCGGGAACGAGAACAGTGGGCGCTCCAGCGCGTCCTTGTTCACGTATTTGTCGAAGCGCAGGCCGCCGTAAAGGAGCAAGCCATCGCTGGCCTTCCAATAGTCCTCAAGGTAGGCCGCTTTGTTAATCGACACCATGTGGCCGAACTCGCGGTTGAAGTAATAGCCGACATACTGGCCACTCACCTGCTCGCCATTCGGCAGCTGCACGGTGTTTGGACGATCGAAATAGGTATACCAGCCGGCATTCGGCGTGTGCCAGTCCTGGCCCAGGTAGTGCTTGTAATACTCGGCCCCGAACACGATCTTGTGGTTCGCCACATTCCACGTGACGTCACCCTTGTAGCCGCGCCGCCAGTAATCATCGGGCTGGAAGTTGACACTCCTGTCCTGGATGCCGATATTGGTCGTCTTCTGCGTTGCACTGTTGTAGGAGTCGACATAAGGAATGTCCTCCGAACCATGGGCGCGGTCATTGAGCTGGCCAAGATAGCCCCCCATCAGCCGCACTTGCAGGTTGTCCGTGATGTTGCCATGGTAGTTCGCAATGAGCATGCGCTCCTTCACCGGCGAGTTCGAGCTCGAGGAAAAGGCGCCGACCTGGGTCGTATAGTCGGACAGCAGCCGGTAATTGTCGGTGTGGTTCCTGGTCCAGCCGCGCGAGCCGGTGACGCTCAGGGTATGATCACTGTTGATGTTCCAGGTGACATTCAGAAGGATGTTCTTGTTGCTCGATTCTGAAACCGCCGCGCGGTTCTGGCTGAAGCTATAGCTCTTCGACGGCTGCCGGTCGCCAAGCAGCGCAAAGCCGAACAGCTTGTCTTCGATCAGTGCGCCGGAGGCCCACAGGTAGTGGGTGGCGCTCGCATCGCTGTGGTTATTGGAGGTATAGCGGTAGTAGCCGCCCTGCGCGTTGCGGATATCCTTTTCGGCCGGCATCAGCGTGCTCGAGGTGCCAGGCGTGTAATACATCGAATAGCCGGCCTGGAATTTGTTCGAGCCCTGGCGCACAGTCTGCGCCATGATGCCGCCAGTGGCATTGGTCCACGAGGCGCCGAAGCTCCCCGTCATCACCTCCGTATCCTGGATCGCCTCGCGCGGCAGGCGGTTCGCACCGAGCAGGGTACGGTCGTTGGTCGTATCGAACTCGTTCAGGTAGTAGCGGTTCTCCGCCGGCGAGGCACCGCCAAGCTGCACCAGGCCCGTGGTGTTCTGGTCATAGCGCACATTGGAGCGCAGGCGTGCGATCGATTCAACGTTGGCTGCGCCCGAAATCGGCAAGGTGTTAATCAGCTCGCGGCTGTAGTGGCTGGACATTTCCGGCGTCGACACGTCGATCGGGATCACCGTCGTATGCGCCGACTGGCCTGCCACGGTCACGGTGGCAATGGATTCTACGGCCACGACGGCCGCATCGCTGTTCGGTTTGACGCTGACCTGGCGCTCAGCCAGCACCTTGTCGCCCTGCTTGAAGATCACTGTGTAGAGGCCCGGGTTCAGCCCGGAAGTCTTGTAGTGGCCTTGCGCGTCCGGTTGCAAGTCCCGCTTGAAGCCGGTCTGTTCGCTGGTGACGACGATGCTGACCTTTTCCGTACCCAAGCCGCCGGGCACGGAGCCGTACAAGCCACCGGTAATCGATTGCGCCTGGGCGCATTCCATCCCGGCGACGGCCGACATCAGGCTCAGGACGAGCAAAGATTTGCGAACTGCTGATTTTTTCATTCCTAGTCTCCAGTCTTGTGGTTATCGCTGACGAAACGAAATCTCGAAACCTCCTCAAGTTTCTCTAAGTTTCGCTTTCGCAAGCATTTGATATAAACACTGTAAGATTGGAAAGACAATAAATCAGCTATTAGCCGAAAAAGGCATAGTTCACGTGATTTTTGGCATACCAAAACCTTTCGTTCGACGAAACGAATGATTGACAAACTTTCAAATTGTCGCAATCCTGCGACAGGAGAACTCAGGCCTGGGCCTGTTTCTGGCTCAATTGTGAGTCTGGGTGCCGGGTATAGAGGAAAGTGGCAAGGAGCACCGCCACGCCGGTAAGCCAGAGCGGCGCAGCCAAACCTGCCGAGAGGACAAGTGCAGCGCCAAGAGCTGCGCCGAGGAACATCAGGACGACCGCTGCAACGCGCCGCCCCCATCTTGGATTGGCGCCACCGGCAATCGACGAATCCGCAGCGATCCCAGTCAGGGTCAGTGTCAGTACCGTGGCCGTCAGGTCAGCGACCGACAAGCGCCGGACCGTGGCATTTCGCAGCCCCATTGCGATACCGGTCATGACGATCATCGCATAGAGATGGACGGCCGGCTCCAGGCTCTTGATGTCGTAGCCCGCAGCGATCAGGGCAGAGACGAAGAACAGCCCGGCCTCGATGCCAGCGATGATGGAAAGCCAGCGCCTGCGCGGTGCATTCTCCATGGCCTTGCCAAGGCGGCCGGCGATTGCCGCCCCAAAGAGAAAACTCGCCACCGCCACAAGACAGCGCGGAATCGAGAACCCCGGGGCGCCGCCAACCGCGAATCCCATGAACACGATGTTGCCAGTCATGTTTGCCGTAAAGACGCGGCCCAGGCCAAGCACGCTGACCGCATCGATCAAACCTGTCGTGACAGTCAATGTGTAAAGCAGGATGACCAGCGGGTCGCGCGGAGCGTTCGCCGTCATGATTGTCTCCGTTCGAGAGGCAGTTTTTCGCGCAAGTCCTGCCAGGCGACCAGCAGGAACCCGCCCACCAAACCCAGATGTTCAAAGAAGGAGTTCGCCGCCATGAAGCGCTCATGCCCTGGCGGCAGCTCCCAGAAGCGCAGGGCGATCGCCGTAGCCAGCAAAGTGAAGGCGCCAAGGACGACTGCCCCAAGCCATCTCAAGCGGCCCGCCAATATCATGACCGAGGCGCCCAGTTCGAGCACGATCACGCCCACCGCGAATAAAGGTGCTGGCGCCAGCCCAAAATGCGTCATCTCGCCGATGGCCGATGGAAAATCAAAGAGCTTGACCAGGCCACCCTGCAGGTAGGCCGCGCACAAGCCCAGGTATGCGATCCATCGCAAGGAGGTGTTCCCGCCGACTGTCGCCGCCAGGCGGCCCTGCAACCCTGAGCCTGCGCTTTTCATGGACCCTCCCCTTACATCCAGCACGAACATCCAAGGGCGCCGAAAAAGCCCTTGAGGTCGGAAGCCGGGACCTGCGATCCCCAGGCGCTTGCGTGGACATGCCCATGCAGCCCGCAACTCGTACCGCAGCCGCAGGCGGCCGCACTACGGCGCTGCACTGGTTGCAGGGAGTTCTTGCCGGCCCTCCCTGGTTCACCCCACGCACCATAGCCTTTGTAGGTGCGGGTCGGCGACCAGTCGGGCATTGCCGGTGGCAGCGGGTTGTCGTCCAAGGATGCGAATTCTCCGTCGGCAAACACAATGCGGCCGCCCACCACCGTCAGGTGCGAAGTCAGGAAAGTAATCTCGTCTTCCGGCACGCTGAAATAGTCTTTGCTTGGGATGATGAAATCAGCAAAATGGCCGGCCTCAATGCGCCCGCGCCTACCCTCCTCATTCGAAAACCACGCCACGTTTTCCGTCCACATGCGCAGCGCGGCCTCGCGGTCCAGCAGGTCGCGGCGTGGGTACAGGCTGGTGCCGCCAACGGTCTTCCCAGTGACCATCCAGGACAGCGAGACCCAGGGGTTATACGATGCGACACGCGTTGCATCTGTTCCGGCAGAAACCTTGACGCCCCTTTCAAGAATCCGTTTGAACGGCGGCGTCGCTTCTGCCGCCTGCGCACCGTAGCGCGACACGAAATACTCCCCCTGGTACGCCATGCGATGCTGCACTGCGATGCCGCCGCCCAGCGCCGCAATGCGCTCGATCGACTTGTCGGAAATCGTCTCGGCGTGATCGAAGAACCAGTTGATGCCGGCCATCGGCACTTCACGATCGACCTTCTCGAAAACGTCCAGTGCCCGCGAGATCGTTTCGTCATAGGTTGCGTGCATGCGCCATGGCCATCGGTTCTGCACCAGTATGCGGACAACTTCCTCCAGGTCATTCTCCATTTGCGGCGGCATTTCAGGACGTTCAACGCGGAAGTCCTCAAAGTCGGCGGCCGAATAGACGAGCATCTCGCCGGCGCCGTTGTGGCGGAAGTAGTCGTCGCCCTGCTTGTATTTGACTGAGGATGTCCAGTTGAGGAAATCCTCTTTCTCCTGCCTGGGCTTTTGCGTGAACAGGTTGTAGGCCATACGAACGGTAATCTGCTTCGCATCGGCCAGCTTCTGGATCACATCATAGTCTTCCGGATAATTCTGGAAGCCGCCGCCCGCGTCGATCACGCCGGTCACCCCCAGGCGATTAAGCTCACGCATGAAATGGCGCGTTGAGTTCATCTGGTACTCCAGCGGAAGCTTCGGCCCCTTCGCCAGCGTGGCATAGAGGATGGTGGCATTGGGTTTGGCAATCAGCAGCCCGGTCGGATTGCCATTGCCATCGCGGACGATCTGGCCGCCGGGCGGTTCCGGCGTGTCCTTTGTATAGCCGACAGCACGCAAGGCAGCGCCATTCAACAGCGCCCGATCGTAAAGGTGCAGCAGGAAAACCGGCGTATCGGGCGCGATGGCATTGATTTCATCGATGTTCGGCAAGCGCTTTTCCATGAACTGGTGCTCGGTAAAGCCGCCGACCACACGCACCCACTGCGGCGCCGGCGTTACGGCAACCTGGCGCTTCAGCATGTCCATGGCGTCGGCCAGCGAACGAACGCCATCCCAGCGCAGCTCCATGTTGTAGTTCAGGCCGCCGCGCACGACGTGCGTGTGGTTGTCGAACAAGCCGGGCAAGACGTGCCTGCGTTTGAGGTCAATGATCCGCGTGCCCGAACCGGCCTTGGCCAGGATTTCCGCATCCTCGCCCACTGCTACGAACCGGCCATCCTTGATAGCGACCGCGCTGGCCACCGGATTAGCGCGATCGAGCGTCGTCATCTGCGCATTATGAAAAATAATGTCGGGCACAGCGTTCGTCATTGAATGTTCTCCTTTGTGTTCCGGCCAGGGAGCTCGCCTAATACGTGCTCCGTAGCTTGGCACGACGTACAGGCAGTTTTGAAAGCGGCGCCATTCAACAACTGCTTGCCGACCGGGATGAGCTGCTCGCCAAGCAGGATACCAAGTAATCCGACAAGCGCCACCAGCGGCGGCGCCGGCGAGCGGACATTCAGCAAGTTATAGATGATGCCGACGAGAAGTCCGGCCCCAAACGAAAGAACATAGATCTTCATGATAGGCCTCCCGCCGGACGAAGAATTACCTGGCTTTGGCTGGGTTGGGGCCGATGCGGTCACCGTGCTGCACGCGCTCAGGAGCCTTATGCACCATCGTGTATGCATAATCGACGCCCATGCCATACGCGCCGGAATGCTCACGCACGATGTCCATCACCGCGTTATAGGTTTCCTTGCGGGCCCAGTCGCGCTGCCATTCCAGCATGACCTGCTGCCAGGTCGCCGGCACCACGCCGGCTTGCACCATGCGGTCCATGGCATAGTTGTGCGCATCAAGCGACGTGCCGCCCGACGCGTCGGCCACCATATAGATCTCATAGTCCGTATCGTGCATGGCGGACAGCGCAAAGCCCAGGTTGCACACCTCGGTCCACAGCCCTGACACCACGATTTTCTTGCGGCCTTGTGCGGCATTGGCTGCCAGCGCATCACGCACATTCTGGTCATCCCAGGAGTTCATCGACGAACGCTCCAGCAGTTTATTCTGCGGAAAGACCGCCAGCAATTCAGGATAAGTCGGGCCGGAGAAGCCCTCAGTCTCCACGGTGGTGATCGTGGTCGGGATCCCGAATGCCTTGGCCGCTTTGGCCAGCGCCACGACATTGTTCTTCAGTGCCTGGCGGTCGATAGACTGGACGCCGAAAGCCATCTGGGGCTGCTGGTCAATAAAGATGAGCTGGCAGTTCAAAGGCGTCAGGACTTCGGTGTATTTGCTGGACATGGGAATCTCCCTTTTGGGTTAAGAATTGAAACTTGGGGATTTTCAGTCTATGCGCAGCAATTACTGTCCGGAAGATAACAAATGGAATGTCAGCATTTCCATTTCTGCTTGGGTAAGTTGGGTGATAATGCGTTCATGAAGAAACTACCTGACCTGGAAGCCTGGGCGATTTTCGCGAAAGTCGCCGAGACGGGCTCTTTTGCCCGCGCCGCCGCTGACTTGTCCTTGTCGCAGGCGACGGTTTCCAAGGCTATATCCCGCCTGGAAGAGCGGACTCGGGTCACCTTATTTCATCGCACCTCACGGCGCTTATCGCTGACCGAGACCGGCTTTGCCTCACTGGAGCGGGCAACGCGTATCCTGGGTGAAGGGGAAGCGGTGGAAGCAGAGATATCTGAACAGTCCGATACCCTGCGCGGCCTGATCCGGCTCACAGTGCCAATGTCCTTCGGCCTTGCGCGGCTTGCGCCAATCTTGCCGGAATTCATGCAAGCTTACCCGGACGTCAAGCTGGACGTGCAATTCAACGACAAACTGGTGGACCTGGTCGCCGAACGCTTCGACCTCGCGCTTCGGATCGCCAACCTCGACAATTCAAGCCTGCTTGCCCGAAGACTCTGCCGCGTCAGGATCCTGCTGGTCGGCGCACCAGCCTATTTCGAACGCTACGGCAGGCCGCGCCATCCGAGCGACCTCGCTGAGCACAAAGCCTTGCAATACGCCTACTCCCGCCACGGCACAACATGGCGTTTCAGCCACCAGCGGCACGGCGAATTCAGCCTGGCGATGCCTGCGGACTTACATGTCAACAATGCGGACGCCTTGCGGCCGGCATTGCTGGCCGGCCTGGGCCTTGCGCTGCAGCCCGAATTCCTTGCCTGGCAGGACCTGCAATCAGGCGCACTGGAAACCGTCATGGACGACTGGGAAGCCGAGCCCATTGCGCTGCATATTGTCACTCCGCCTGGGCGCAGGCGGCCCGCACGCGTGCAGGCGCTGATCGAATTCCTCGCCCAGCGGTTTACCCAGGCACCGTGGGCCGATGCGGCGTGACAAACGATTACCTGACGGCCCTTGCCGACCCAGGCGTCCTTGCTCCTGCAGGAATCGGCATTTCGCCCGGAACAGAGTCGACCTCTTCCTTCCTTGCTTCCATCTCGCGGCCCAGCGTCGCCAGATCCATATCCGACTGGCGCGCTTGCGGGAATAGCTCGCCCTCTTCTTCCTTGACGTGATGGTTGACATATTCGCCAAGTACCTTCACTTTCGCATCGTACAGCTCGTCGTGCGGATCCATCTGGCCGATTTGCCAGATCAATGCCTTGAGCGATGCGTGTTCGACTGAGGCTTCATCCAGCTGGTCCTCGCTCTCCTTCGATGCTTCGCGCAGCGCTGGATAGAAAATTTCCTCTTCAATGACCGCATGTTTAGTCAGCTCAAGGCAAATGCGGTCCGCGAGTTTCTTTTTCCCGGCGAACGCGCGATCACCCATCTCTTCGTACTGCTGGAACAGTGCTTTGACATTGGTGTGGTCCTGCTTGAGTAGCTTGATTGCATCCATGACTTCCTCCTTGGGTTGAGTGCGTTACAAGGATGCCTTGAGCCGTCAAGCAATGTATGTGCGCCCCCTCACGCGCGCGCTGAAGAGCCGTGACATTTTTAGTCCCACGCCCTCGCTTGTGAGCGGTACCCAGTCCAGGTAAAGCCGATGCCTAGCGAAAGCCCGCTATTCTGGCGGAACAGCGGGCTCTCCCGGTTTGCGGCATGCGTGTAGTTTTCATAGCGCGTAAAGCCAAAGATCCGCCAATCCGGCGTCAACCGGTGGGACAAGCTCACGCCAACGCGCGTCATCATCAGGCCGCCCTTTGCTTCATAAACGGGGCGGGAGGCGGTCGCGTATTGCGGTGCGACTTCGTAGAAATACTGGTTGAGGCGTGCATTGCCGAAGACTACGCCGAGGTTGGCATCGGCCTGCCATTTCTGGTCGCTGGCCTGGGTTTCGAATACCACGCGGGGCTCAAAGACGAGGCCCTGGCGCTTGAATCCATTTCCTAATTCAAACGGCGTGCGGAGGGGCAATTCGAACCGAACCCGGTTGGGCGCCTTCGGCTCGGTCAGCAAGATCTTCAGGCGCGGCCCGAATTCCAGCAGCGAGTGCAGGTTCGGCATGCCTGAGCGCGCTTCCACGTCATTGGAACGGGCCGGGAGCGACAGTGCAAAGCCAAGATCGAGGTCGACACGTTCGCTGTCGAACAATCGGGCGCTCACCCCGGAGCGATCCGCGCGTAGCACCTTTCCGCGATAGATAAACATCGGCAGTACCAGCCCACGCGAGGAACGGTCAGCGGCGCCCGGATATGCCGGTGTCGACGCGGCGCCGCCGAACAAGCCGAGCTCCCATAACGGCAAATCGGGGGCCGGAGCCGCCGTTACCTGCTGGGCGTTGGCCGAGATCATCAAGGCCGACATTGCAATGCCGGCCCAAAAGCGCTGTTGCATGCTGAATGCTCCATAAACGACAAAATGAGCCATGCATGATACAGCCAAGCGCAACAATGGCAAAATGGCATTTTTTGTTCGACCGGACACTATGACGCGCGCTGCCCTCTTGCCCATCCTGCTCTTCCTTGCTGCCTGTGACCAGCAAGCTGCTGCGCCGGCCGACGGCAATACCATGAGTTGCCAGACCGGCGACCTCAAACTTTCCGGAACAGGTGCGCCGGATGTAGGGGTAGCCGCGTTTGGCATCGAGGGGGATACCATCAATGGCTTCGGCCTGAGCCTGAATGTCGGGCATGCGGGCAAAGTGCACGAGGTTTCCTCCTCCTTGATGCATTTGCCAATGCGGACCGGCGCTTACGAATTCGAGACGCTCCCGTTTTATAACACCCGGACCACGGAGCGCGACCTGCTCAAGGGCTACAACGCCGGCACGTATAGCCAGCAATTTTCACCCGTTGAGAATGATCCTGAGGCCAAGCTCAAGGTTCAAATCGATAAGATGGTTGTTTCGGATGCGCCACAGCCTGGATTCAAGAAAATCCATGCCGTCGGCCATTTTGAATTCAACGCCGCCGCACTTCCCGCTTCATCGCCAAGCGATGCTTGCGTCAGCAATGGCATCGCGCGCTCGCTGGAATCAGTGAAGGCAGGCAAACGGCTGTTGCCCCTTTTCGATGCGACGGTGTGCGGCGCCGAGAAGAAGCACATCCGCTGCGACTTCGACGTGATAGCCGAATTGGCCAAGCTCCAGTAAGGAACAGCGGGGCACGCCGATTGGCTTAATGTTTGCCGCCGTCCGGCGTGAAATCAGCGCTGCGCACTGAGTCTTCGACAAAGGAAAGCTCTGCGATGGTTGAAGCGGAACGTTCCGATGAACTGAATACCGTGTAAGTAAAAGTTGCGACTCGGACTTGCTGTGGGCTGACCACGTTAACCAAGTGCCACCAGAAAATAGTGATCGGGGTACCACGTTCAGTCCCCCGCCTGATGCCTTTGGAAATTGCATTACCGTTTGAGAGTATTTCCGACGCAGGGTATCCAATGCTCGACAGTACCTGCTTGCCGGATAGCGCCCCGGACGACGATGGCCGCGTCGCAGTGATGACATTCAACCTGAGCGTAGCAGTATCCTCGCCTGGCTGATAAAAGATACCGCCGCCTTCCGGTTCGTATTCCTCGATCCAAGGCTCCGGGATGGCGAAAACTACCAGGCCGCCGCGGTAGTGAATCTTCTTCGAGGCCGTTGCGCCTTCTGTCGCCGCGAACGCGTGGCTGGCGCCAATCATTGTCGCCATGCTCACAATGAGCCTGCAAACCGAAGCGCGTGCCGCTGAAGCATCAAATATGGAGCGCATGACCCAAGGCACGCAGTGCTGCCTCCTGAATTGCTTCGCCCAAGGTTGGGTGGGCGTGGATCGTGCCTGCCACGTCTTCGAGCGTCGCTCCCATTTCGATGGACTGGGCAAATGCGGCGGATAGCTCCGACACTGCTTTGCCTACAGCCTGCCAGCCCACGATCAGGTGATTGTCGCGGCGCGCTACCACCCGCACGAAACCGTCTTTCGATTCGAGCGACATGGCGCGCCCGTTGGCGGCAAACGGGAATAAGGCTTCAATGCAATCGATTCCTTGTGCGCGCGCCGACTGCGGCGTGGCGCCGACCACGACGACTTCCGGATCGGTGAAGCACACCGCCGCAATAGCTGCAGGGCTGAAATGACGCCGTTTGCCGCTGATGATTTCAGCGACCATTTCGCCTTGCGCCATGGCGCGATGTGCCAGCATTGGCTCGCCGGTCACATCGCCGATGGCCCACACGTCGCGCATGGAAGTGCGGCACTGGTCGTCGACCTTGATGAAGTGGCCGTCCATGTCGATACGCAGTTTTTCCAGGCCAAAGCCGCGCGTGCTTGGGCGCCGCCCAACGGCGACCAGGACCTGGTCCGCCGCCAAAACCGACTCTTCGCCGGTGGCATTCCGGATACGCACGGCGCCGCCTTTCTCGTCCAATCCCAGCACCGAGCAGCCGAGGTGGGTTTCCACGCCCAGGCCCTTGAGTGCATTCGCCACAGGTCGGGTCAATTCGGCATCGTAGGCTGGCAGGATACGGTCTTGCGTTTCCACCACATGGACTTGCGCGCCCAGCTTGGCGTAAGTAATGCCAAGTTCCAGGCCGATATAACCCGCACCTACCACGACCATTTTGCCCGGCACCGTCTTCGGCGACAGCGCTTCGGTTGCACTGATTACTTTTCCGCCGAATGGCATGAAAGACAGCTCGGTAGCGTGTGAGCCTGTGGCCAGCAGCAGGTGTTCACAACCGATGCGCTGCGGGCTTTCGCCGTCCCGTAGCACTTCGACAGTCTTGCCATCGACGATATTGGCCCAGCCTTTGACGACGCGCACACCGCTTTTCTTAAGAAGCGCAGCCACGCCACCGGTCAGGCGCCCGACAATGCCATCTTTCCACAGCACGGTCTGGCCGATGTCGATGCGCGGCGCCTGCACCGAAATACCAAGCGCCGAGCCGCTCGCGAAATGGCTTGCCTTTTCAAATTCTTCAGCCGCATGGATCAGGGCCTTCGATGGTATGCAGCCGACATTCAGGCAAGTGCCGCCCAGTTCGCCGGCTTCGACCAGCGTTGTCGGAATGCCCAGCTGGCCGGCGCGGATGGCCGCGATATAGCCGCCGGGACCGCCGCCGATCACCAGCAGCGTAGTGGTGTGTTGATTCATTGATTACTCCACAAAGAGCATGGCTGGGCATTCAAGCAAACCACGGATGGCCTGCACGAATCGGGCGGCGTCCATTCCGTCAACCACCCGGTGGTCGAAGGAAGACGACAGGTTCATCATCTTGCGGATCACCACCGTGCCGTTGCGCACCATCGGCCGCTCCACGATCTTGTTGACGCCGATGATGGCCACTTCCGGATGGTTGATCACGGGCGTGGTCACAATGCCGCCCAAGGGTCCCAGGCTGGAGATGGTGATCGTAGAACCAGACAGTTCGTCGCGCGTGGCCTTGCCAGCACGCGCAGCATCAGCCAGGCGCCCAATCTCTGCGGCGCAGGCCCACATATCGACAGCCTCTGCGTGCCGCATCACGGACACCATCAAGCCTGAATCGGTCTGTGTCGCGACGCCGAGATGGACGGCGCCGTATTGCGTGACAACACCAGCATCATCGTCGAAGCGCGCGTTCATCTGCGGGAACTGGCGCAACGCGACCACCAGCGCGCGCACCAGCAGGGGCAGCACGGTGAGCTTTCCGCGCTCTTTGCCCCATTGCTCGTTAAGGCGTACGCGCAGGTTTTCAAGTTCGGTCACGTCCACCTCCTCCACGTAGGAGAAGTGCGGAATGCGGCGCTTTGATTCCTGCATTTTCTGCGCAATCTTGCGGCGCAGGCCGATCAATGGAACGGCTTGTTCGGTGTTAATCTCGCGGTAACCGCCGGCGGTTGCAGACGGCCCGCCTTGCACGC
The DNA here is from genome assembly GCF_009720745.1 of Massilia eburnea. Classification (GTDB taxonomy): domain Bacteria; phylum Pseudomonadota; class Gammaproteobacteria; order Burkholderiales; family Burkholderiaceae_D; genus Rugamonas; species Rugamonas eburnea. The sequence goes on from NZ_WNKX01000003.1 coordinate 55,602, forward strand.
CGCGCGCTGCGTAGGAATCCAGGTCATTACTCAGGATGCGCCCTGCCGGGCCTGTGCCGTGCACAAACTGCAGTTCAATCCCCATGTCCCATGCACGCTTGCGCACGGCCGGCGAAGCGAGCGGACGTTGACCCGGTTCTCGCACAACGCGGGCTGGCGCAGAGGCCGACGCGTGAGTCGACGGCGCGGCTGGTGCAGGAGCCGGCGCAGGTTTGGCCGCCGGCGCGGCTGGCGATGCTGCGGGCGCCGCGGCCGGAAGCGGTGGTGGCGCCGGCGTCGCCGCCAGGCCTGCCGATCCTGCGGCTTGCGCTTTCAAATTGCCCGCGCCCTCCACCTCAATATGAATCAGGTCGGCGCCGACTGCCATCACCTGCCCCGCTGCGCAGCCCAGCATGGCCACGGTGCCATGGACCGGCGATGGAATTTCAATGGTCGCCTTGTCGGTCATGACGTCGGCCAGGATCATGTCCTCGGTAACGGCATCGCCCACCTTGACATGCCACATGACCAGCTCAACTTCTGCAATGCCCTCGCCAATATCAGGCATCTTGATGACGTGAATACCCATCTTATGCCTCCACCGCACGTTTGAACGCCGCGCCAACGCGCGCCGGCCCTGGGAAATACGCCCATTCCTGTGCATGGGGGTAAGGCGTATCCCACCCGGTCACACGTTCAATCGGCGCTTCCAGATGGTAGAAGCAATGCTCCTGCACCAGCGAGACCAGCTCGGCGCCGAAGCCGCAGGTACGGGTGGCCTCGTGCACCACGACGCAGCGGCCGGTCTTCTTGACCGACTCGACGATCGTCTCCAGGTCCAGCGGCCACAGGCTGCGCAAGTCAATGATCTCGGCGTCGATGCCGGTCTCGCGCGCCGCAGCCTCGCACACCCACACCATGGTGCCGTAAGCGAGCACCGTCAGCTGTTTTCCGGGCCGGAAAATGGCCGCCTTGTCCAGCGGAACGGTGTAATACCCTTCGGGCACCTCCCCCATCGGATTCTGCGACCATGGCACCACCGGTTTGTCGTGGTGGCCATCAAATGGACCGTTATACAGGCGCTTAGGCTCGAGGAAGATCACCGGATCGTCGCATTCGATCGAAGAAATCAGCAGGCCTTTGGCGTCGTAAGGATTCGACGGCATCACCGTGCGCAAGCCGCACACGTGGGCGAACACGGCTTCCGGGCTTTGGCTGTGGGTCTGGCCGCCGTAAATGCCGCCGCCGCATGGCGTACGGATGGCAATTGGCGCCGTAAAGTCTCCCGCCGAACGGAAACGCAGCCTTGCCGCTTCCGACACGATCTGGTCATATGCCGGATAAATATAGTCGGCAAACTGGATTTCGATGCAAGGCCGCAGGCCATACGCCCCCATGCCGATCGCCACGCCAACGATGCCGCCCTCGGAAATCGGCGTATCGAACACGCGCGACTTGCCGTATTTCTTTTGCAGGCCTTCAGTACAGCGGAAAACGCCGCCAAAATAGCCCACGTCCTGGCCGAAGACCACGACGTTTTCATCCTTCTCCATCATCACGTCCATCGCCGAACGCAGCGCCTGGATCATGGTCATGGATGTCTTTACTATGTTTTCCGCCATCTCAGATCCCCAGTTGCTGACGTTGCACGCGCAAGTGTTCCGGCAGCTCTTTATAGATGCCGTCGAACATTTCGGCGGGGCTGAAGGTATGGCCGCTGGCCATGGTGCCGTATTGTTCGGCCTCCTTCTGTGCTGCCAGTACTTCGGCCTCCAGCCGCTTCTGCGTTTCCTCGTGCTCCTGTTCGGACCATGCGCCGGCTTTGATCAGGTACTGTTTCAGACGCATGATCGGGTCGCCGAGCGGGAAATGCGTCCAGTCGTCGCCGGGGCGGTACTTCGATGGATCATCGGACGTCGAATGCGGTCCCGCGCGATAGGTTACCCATTCAATCAGGCATGGCCCGAGGTTACGGCGCGCCCGTTCTGCGGCCCATTGCGATGCCGCGTACACGGCCAGGAAATCATTGCCGTCAACGCGCAGCGACGCGATGCCGCAGCCAACGCCGCGCGCGGCAAAGGTCGTGTCCTCGCCGCCGGCGATGGCCTGGAAGGTCGAGATGGCCCACTGGTTATTTACGACATTGAGGATGACCGGCGCACGGTAGACGTGGGCGAAAGTCAGTGCGGTGTCGAAGTCCGCTTCAGCGGTGGCGCCGTCGCCGATCCAGGCCGAGGCAATCTTGGTATCGCCCTTGATCGCCGACGCCATGCCCCAGCCGACCGCCTGGATATATTGCGTGGCGAGGTTGCCGGAAATGGAGAAGAAGCCTGCCTTTTTCACCGAGTACATGACAGGCAGCTGCCGCCCCTTGAGCGGATCGCGCTCATTCGACATCAGCTGGCAGATCATATCCACCATCGGATAGTCGCGCACGACAAGAATGCTTTGCTGGCGGTACGTAGGGAAGCACATATCGTCCACGTTCAACGCCAGCGCCTGCGCGGTGCCGATCGCCTCCTCGCCCAGGCTCTGCATATAAAACGACATCTTCTTCTGGCGCTGCGCCATCAGCATCCGGCTGTCGAAGATGCGGGTCTTCATCATGGCGCGCAAGCCTTTGCGCACGACTTCGATGTCGATATGCGGCACCCAGGGGCCGACGGCATTGCCCTCGGCATCGATCACGCTGATCAGGGAGTACGCCAGGTCGCGCGTATCCATGGGGGCCACGTCAACCTCGGGCCGGCGCACGGCGCCCGCCGGTGACAAGCGGAGATAGGAAAAATCAGTTGCACAGCCTGGACGCCCCGTTGGTTCGGGAACGTGCAGGCGAAGTGGTTCGCCCTTGCTCATTCAGATTCCTTCATGTGCGATGGTGTCGCACTAGGAGTGGTCATTCCGGGCGGCTTTGAGCGGGTAGCTGCGGCCTGCCTGGACTGTGGAACCGCCCGCTGTGTTTCGCACAGCGGACACGAAAAAACATTTCCTCAAAAGCAACGCTAGCGTAGCACGCTTTTCCGTTCTCATGAAGCGGAACAGATGTTCAGTAATTAAAGTTTCGTTAATAGCATGCCGTTAACACTGCATGACCTCGATATCGAACCTTTCAAATTGGCAGCCGGCGGCGCGCTACCCCGTTGCCAGAGCCGTCAATCCGATCGTCGCCAGGCTGGATGCAGCGTCAGGCTTGCAGCCTTCAGCGATCGTGACCCTCAGTCCCGAAGCCATCGCTGCCGCGTCAGCGCCCATGACGGCCAGCCAGCGCTACCAGGACCTGGGCGCGGACATGCTCAAGCAATTGGGGGCCGGCGCTGTCATCCCGCTGGATCACGCCAAATTGCCGGCGGCGCTCGATAACAAGTTTGCCTTGAGTATCACGACACGGAGCGGCGCGAAAGTCGACCTTACGCTGGCCAACGCAGGTGACGAAATGATCTACCAGGTCAGCTCGAGCGCCGAGTTGAACGAAGATGAGCGCAAGGCCCTGTCCGAACTGGCCGAGGGCTTCCAGGCTGCCATTGATGGAATGGCGGGCTCGGCCCCGCAGGTCAAGCTAGGCGCACTGACCCGGTTTGACAGTAAATTCGTGCAGTCCGTCGACCTTCACGCCCAAGTGGCTGGCGCCGACTCCGTCTCCCAGACCCTGGATTTCCACATCGACGACGTGGGGCGCAAAGTGAGTATTGGCGGGCCAGACGGAAAGGCTGAAGTGAACGTCGACACGAGCGCCGTCGACCACTTGGGCACGAGGCAGCAACAGGCAAAAGCCATCAGCAACTACCTGGCCCAGTTCGACCAGGCGCTCGCGCGCGGCCATGGCGACAAGAAATTGATGGCGATGTTCAAGGACGCCTTCTCCGATATGAACCGGACGGCCACTGCGGAAAGCCGCGACGAGCTTTTGCGTACGCCAGCCAGGTGGCAACTCAACGCCGATGACCATGCCACGCTGACCGGCCTCTCCGACTTCAGCGCATCCCTCACCCAGACGCCCAAGTCCAGCAATCCGCTCAAGCCGCAACAGGAAGACACTTTTTCCTACGACGTCTCGCAAACGACGAAGATTGATGGCCAGTCCCACGACGACCGCAGTATTGGCCAATCCCAGCAGTCGCACCTGAGTGCCGAGTACCACACGGCCATTGGCAAATCCGGTCCCCCATTCTTCGACGGTACGCCGCAAACCCAGAATTATGAGTACCATCGCATTGACGATGGCGCCGGCAGCAAGGTCTCCCTTCACTACCAGTATGGCAAGCTGGCCAAGGCCAGCATGGAACAGATGGCGCGCCAGTCAGAGCACGTGTATACATTCATGCTGGGAAAACTGAAATCAGAGAAAGGCACGCCGATCCAGCAGTCGTTCGTACATGACTTGCTGCCGTCGCTCACTTCATTTGATCACCGTAAAGGCGACGACTCGCTGAACGACAATATATTCCTGCTCGGCTCGCCAGGGGAAATCGTGGCACGCAAGCAGCAACTCTAACGACGATGAGCCACATCGCGCATGCCATTTGGCGGACGCTGGCCGGCCTGGTACTTGCGTTCAGCCTGACACAAGCCGCGCAAGCGGCCACAGAACTCGTGCTCGGGCGCGCCGAAGCGCCTTTGAACGGCCCCTGGGCATTCCGCCTGGGAAACGATCCACGCTGGGTCCTGCCTGGATTTGACGACAATGACTGGGAGCGCGTGGACCTTACGCCGGCGCCCGGCGCGCACGACGGCGATGTCGGCATTCCGGGCTACGTTGCCGGTTGGACTTCGCGCGGCCATCCCGGCCAGTGGGGGCACGCCTGGTATCGCCTTCATGTACGCTGGAGCGTGCCGGCGGGTTCCGCCGCCGTACTCGTCGGGCCAACCCTGGTGGACAGCGCCTACGAAGTCTACTGGAACGGCCGCAAGCTCGCAGGCATCGGCGATTTCAGCGCCGATCCACCGCGCGTTTACGGCATCCGCCCCAAGCTGATTCCCCTCGGCGAAAATGCATCAACCGGCGAAGGCGTACTGGCCATTCACGTCTACCTGCCCCGCGAGTCGGTCAATGATGCCGAAGCGGGCGGGCTGCATGTAGCGCCGGTTCTCGCTGAATCAACCGCAGCGGCTGCGCGTTATCAGGTGCAATGGTGGAAGACTTTCTGGGGCTATGCAGTCGACCTGGCGGAACCGCTGGCGCTCCTGGCCTTGGCGCTCTTTGCGCTCGCGCTGCGCCGCTTCGGGGGTAGCGGGCAGTTCCTTCTCCTTGCCGCCGGCTGCGTCTCGGCGATCGCCGCTTCACGCATCAACCAGCCTTTGTATTATTGGACTGAAGCCGAAAGTCTGCAGACGATCATCATCGCGCGCTACGTCATATTCAATCCCCTGGCAATCGTCTGCTGGCTGCTCGCCTGCTACCGCCTGGCGGGATTCCGCGAGCGCCGTCTGGATATCGGCACCTGCGTCCTGGGAATGCTCGTTGGCCTGTCTGCCATTCCCGGCTATGAATTCCCGACGCTCCAAGCCGGGATGCGCGTGGTGCTGCTCGCGCTTTTCGGCATATCGTGCCTGGGCATAGCGCGGAACGGCCATCTTCGTCCTTTGGCACTCCTCACCGTCCTCACGATGGGAGTGGCTTTGTTCCCAAGCGAGTTGTCCGCGTTCGGCCTGCCGGGAATCTGGTTTCCATTCGAGGTCGGCGTGTCGCGTACCCAGTACGCTTTGGCGCTCGTAATTCCCCTTCTGGGCTACTTTATGTACTTGCATGTAAAATCAACGAGACAGTAGGCCAGCTCACTCAAGGGACAAACCGATGGTCGACCATATCCTCCAGGCGGACCACGCCATGCGCAACTGGGCGGACCCTTCGCCCGATCCCGTGCCTCCGGGCTCCGAGCGCCACTTGCGCATGTTCTGCGAACTGCTGCTGCAAACGCATAACCCGTACAAACCCGCGGTGATCGACTGGCCCGAACTGGCGCCGGACGCCTTGCATCGTGTGACTTCGCTGCCGATCTGGGACATCGCCGTGCAGACCGAGGGGCGCGCCTCCATCCGCGTGCGTACTTTCGCCGGCACAGTGCAAGACCCGCTGCTGCGCCGCGCACTGGATATGGATGCGGATGAAGAGGCGCGCCACAAGGTCGTCCTTTCCAAACTCGTGGAAGCTTACGGCATCACGCTTGCGCCTGAACCCGACTATCCGCCGCCCGACGATCCGGAATGGGGCTGGCTGGTGACCGGCTACAGCGAATGCATCGACAGCTTTTTCGCCTTTGGGCTGTTTGCCGCGGCCAAGCGTTCCGGTTTCTTTCCGGTTGAACTGGTGGAAACCTTCGAGCCGGTCATCCAGGAGGAAGGCCGCCACATCCTCTTCTTCGTCAACTGGGCGGCCTGGTACCGGCGCCAGCTGCCATGGTGGCGGCGTCCGCTCTTTGCGCTGAAAGTGATGCGCGTGTGGACATTCCTGATCTGGGAGCGCATCGGCATCGCGCGCGGCATCGACGCCGATGGCACGGCCAATGACGCAAATTTCACCATGACCGGCTCTTCCGCCGTGGCGGAACCGCTGGAGCCGAAAGCGCTGATTGAGTTGTGCCTTGCCGAAAATGAACGCCGCATGGCCGGCTACGACGAACGCCTGCTGCGGCCGGAAACCGTGCCGCGCCTGGCGCGGCTGGCACTCAGGTTGCTGCGCTGAACCCGGGCTTCATTGCAGGTATCCCTCGGCGCGGAACCAGTCGATGGCATCGCGCAAGCCTTCGCGGTATGGGCGCGGAGCGTAGCCCAATTCCCGCTGCGCTTTCGCCGACGTAAAGAACATGCGATAGCGCGACATCCTCAATCCGTCGACGGTGAGGAAAGGCTCGCGCCCCGTCAATCTTGCCGCCCCTTCCGCCAGGTGCGCCAGCGGATACAGGGGCCAGCGCGGCAGTTCCACGCCGGGTGGGCGCCGGTCGCTCAAGGCTGCAATCTCGCCCAGGATCTCGCGTAAGGACACATCCTGCCCGCCAAGGATGTAGCGCTCACCGACGCGTCCGCGTTCGAGGGCCAGGAAATGCCCTTCGGCGCAATCATCCACGTGTACCAGGTTCAGCCCCGTATCGACAAAGGCCGGCATCTTGCCCGAAGCCGCCTCCACGATGATGCGTCCGGTCGGGGTGGGCCGCACATCCCGTGGCCCTACCGGTGTCGAGGGATTGACGATCACTGCCGGCAGCCCCTGCTCGGCCACCATCTTCTCCACCAGGCGTTCAGCCAGGACTTTGCTGCGCTTGTAGCCGCCGATCGCCTCGTCCGCCGCCATGCCGGCATCCTCACCCACGGGCCCTGAAGCACCGGCCACCCGCAGCGTCGCCACGCTGCTGGTATAGACCACCTTTTCGACGCCGGCCGCCAGGGCGGCCTCCATCACCGCGCGCGCGCCCTCAGTGTTCGTCCTGACGATTTCCCCCATATCCGGCGCCCACAAACGATAGTCGGCCGCCACATGGCTGACATGGCGCACTCCGTTGACGGCGGCGCGCATCGATGCCGCATCGCGCATATCGCCGACCACCACGCTGACGGGCAAGCCTTCCAGGTTGCGGCGAGGGCTATCTGCACGGACCAGGACCCGCACGCGCAAGCCGCGACCGAGCGCGCGGCGTACCACAGCCGATCCAATAAAACCAGAGGCGCCAGTCACCAGAATATCGTCTTCACGCATAGGAGCTTCCGCCCAGAGACAAAAAGTCGGTTGCAAAAAGTGCACAAGGCTGAATACCGGTATATAGTAAGTCCTGTTGCGCCGAAAGTGTTGTCAATTTCCAAAACTCGTTTTTTGAGCTGGACGACAGGACAGAAGGGAGCCTCCGATGCAGGTGATTCTTGCCCAACCACGCGGATTCTGTGCAGGCGTAGTACGCGCTGTCGAAATTGTCGACCGCGCGCTGATCAAGTTTGGCGCTCCGGTCTTCGTACGCCATGAGATCGTCCACAACAAGCACGTGGTTGAAGGCTTGCGGCGCAAAGGCGCCGTTTTCGTCGAATCCCTGGATGCGGTGCCAAAAGACGCCATCACCGTCTTCAGTGCCCATGGCGTCCCTGCCTCCGTCGAAGACGAAGCCAGGCAGCGCCAGTTGCGCCCTATCGACGCCACCTGCCCCCTTGTCATCAAGATCCATAACCAGGGCCGCCAGTATGCCGCCAGCGGCCGCACGGTGCTGCTGATCGGCCACGCCGGACATCCGGAAGTGATCGGCACCACCGGCCAGATTCCCGGTACAGTGATCCTGGTCGAGACGGAGGCAGACGTCGCCAGGCTGAATCTGGCGACGGATGCGCCCCTGGCTTACGTCACCCAGACCACGCTGAGCGTCGATGACACACGCAACATTATCGCCGCGCTCGAAAAACGCTTCACCAATATCGTCGGTCCCGACACCAAGGACATCTGCTACGCCACACAGAACCGCCAGAGCGCCGTGCGCCAGCTGGCGGCCCTGGTGGACGTCATCCTGGTGATCGGCGCCAGCAACAGCTCCAACTCCAACCGCCTGCGCGAGATCGGCACGGAAATGGGGATCCCGAGCTACCTGATCGCGGACGGCAGCGAGATGGACCCCGACTGGGTGCGCCACGCCAAAGTGGTCGGCGTCACCGCTGGCGCCTCTGCGCCGGAGGCTATGGTAAAAGACGTGCTGGATGCTTTACGCAAGCTCGGTCCCGTCCAGATCTCCACCATGGATGGCAAGGAGGAGCATGCGGAATTCCGGCTGCCCAATGAATTGGCTGAAGTACCGGCTGTGACTATCTGATTCCTCTTCCTGGAGGCTGATTTTGGCGATACCTCTCCTGCAGGCTGTCCGCGTCGGCAGCTACATCGTGCGGCAACAGCTGGCTGGCCGCAAGCGCTATCCCCTGGCACTGATGCTGGAACCGCTCTTCCGCTGCAACCTCGCCTGCTCGGGGTGCGGCAAGATCGACTATCCCGATCCTATCCTGGACCTGCGCTTATCGATCGAAGAGTGCCTGCAGGCGGTCGATGAATCGGGCGCCCCGGTGGTCTCCATCGCCGGGGGCGAACCGCTGCTGCACAAGGATATGCCGGCCATCGTGAGGGGCATCGTCGCCCGCAAGCGCTTTGTCTACCTCTGCACCAATGCCCTGCTGCTGGAGAAAAAGCTGGACCAGTATGAACCCAGCGCCTATTTCGTCTGGTCCGTGCACCTCGATGGCGACCAGAAGATGCACGATCATTCCGTGTGCCAGGAAGGCGTGTACGAACGCGCCGTGGCCGCAATCAAGGCCGCCAAGGCGCGCGGCTTCCGCGTCAACATCAACTGCACGCTGTTCAACGACGCCAACCCCGAGAGCGTGGCGAAGTTCTTCGATTCGCTGAAAGGGATGGGGGTCGACGGTATCACGGTGTCGCCAGGCTATGCTTATGAACGCGCTCCGGACCAGGAGCACTTCCTGACCCGCTCCAGAACCCGCCAGCTGTTCCGCGACATCCTGGCGCGCGGGCGCGGCGGCAAGAACTGGGCGTTCAGCCAGTCTTCCCTGTTCATGGATTTCCTCGCCGGGAACCAGACCTATCATTGCACCCCGTGGGGCAACCCGGCCCGCACCGTGTTCGGCTGGCAGCGCCCGTGCTATTTGCTGGGCGAAGGCTATGCATCCAGCTTCAAGGAACTGATGGAAGAAACCGACTGGGATGCTTACGGCACGGGCAATTACGAGAAATGCGCCAACTGCATGGTCCACAGCGGTTACGAAGCCACCGCCGTCACCGACACAGTCAAACACCCGCTGAAAGCCCTTGGCGTTGCACTGCGCGGCGTGAAGACGGACGGGCCGATGGCGCCGGATATTGCGCTCGACAAGCAGCGTCCCGCTGAATTCAACTATACGAAGGAAGTGGCGATCCGCGTCGAGGAAATCCGCAATCGCAAAGCGCCTGCCGCCGCAGCAGTTCCAGCCGCCGAGGCGGGAGGCCGTTGATGGACGCGGCGGTACTGGCCGGCGGCGCTCTCAGTGCGGCCGCCACGGCCTACGCCCTGCTCGCGGCGCTCGCCACTTTGCGCGCGCGCCGCGCAGGCCCGCGTGCAAGCACGGCCGCGCCGCAGCCCGTCACCATCCTGAAGCCGCTATGCGGCGCCGAGCCACGCCTGTACGACAACCTGGCCACTTTCTGCCGCCAGGCCCACCCTTGCTTCCAGATCGTATTCGGCGTGCGGGAAGCCGGCGATGCCGCTGTCGCCGTGGTGCGGCGCCTGCAAGCCGATTTTCCCCAATGCGACATTACATTGGTGGTTGATCAACGCACGCACGGCAGCAACCCCAAGGTCAGCAACCTGCTGAATATGATGCCCCACGCCCGCCAAGACTGGCTCGTGCTGGCCGATAGCGACATCGCCGTGCCTGAGGATTACCTCGCTCGCGTCACCGCACCGTTGGCCGCCCCTGGCACCGGCGTCGTCACCTGCCTTTATGAAGGCCGCCCCCAGGGAAACGGCTGGCCACAGCTTGGCGCGCAATTCATTGACGACTGGTTTGCACCTTCCGTCCGGGTGGCGCACGCCGGCGGCTCGCGCAGCTTTGCGTTCGGCGCCACCATTGCACTGCGCCGCGACACACTGGACGCCATTGGCGGGCTCGCAGCGCTCAAGAACCGTCTTGCAGACGATTACTGGCTCGGAGAACTCACGCGCTGCAAAGGGCTGGCGACAGTCCTTTCCGATGTCGTGGTGAGCACTGATGTCACGGAACAAAGCCTGCGCGATCTCTGGCGCCATGAACTGCGCTGGATGCGTACCATACGGTCCCTGAATCCTGCCGGCTTCGCCTTCACTTTCATTACCTTCACCTGGCCAATGCTGCTCCTCGGCCTGGCCATATCCCGCGCTCCGCTTGGCTGGACCCTGCTGCTGGCAGGCGGCGCCGCACGCTGCCTGCCATCCCGTTCCCTCGGCGCCGCCATGCGTTCCCCGCTGCGCGACGCTCTCTTGCTGGCCGAATGGGCCGCCGCCCTGGGCGGCACACGCGTGCACTGGCGCCAGCAGACATTGTCCGTGCATGATGCGCAATCGCTTTCCGAAAGGTCGCCATGAAAACCCTGTTCCTGCAAGCGCCTTCCTTCGACGGTTTCGATGGCGGCGCCGGTTCACGATACCAGGCCAAGCGCGAGATCAAATCGTTCTGGTATCCGACCTGGCTGGCCCAGCCTGCGGCCATGGTGCCAGGCAGCCGCCTGCTCGACGCTCCCGCCGATGAACTGGGCGTGCAGCAGACGCTCGAAATCGCCGACGGCTATGAACTCATCATCATCCACACCAGCACACCGTCATTCGCAACGGACGTCAAGTTTGCCGAAGCGCTGAAAGCGCGCAAGCCCGGCTTCCTGATCGGCATGGTCGGCGCCAAAGCTGCCGTCGAACCGGATGCAACGCTCGGCGCCAGCCCGGCGATCGATTTTGTCTGCCGTGAAGAATTCGACTACACCTGCAAGGAGGTGGCGGAAGGCCGCCCGCTCGCCGATGTCACGGGGCTCAGCTACAAACTGGCCGACGGCACGATCCGGCACAATGCGCCGCGCGAGATGATCGAGAACATGGACGAACTGCCTTTCGTCGCGCCCATCTACAAGCGCGATCTCAAGGTGGAAAATTATTTCATCGGCTACCTCAAGCATCCTTATGTGTCGATCTACACGGGCCGCGGCTGCCGTTCCCGCTGCACATTCTGCCTCTGGCCCCAGACCGTCGGCGGCCACCGCTACCGCACGCGTTCCGCCGAAAGCGTGCTGGCCGAGGTCAAATGGATCAAGGAGAACATGCCCGAAGTGAAGGAGATCATGTTCGACGACGACACCTTCACCGACCTCCGTCCCCGCGCCGAGGAGATCGCGCGCGGCCTGGGCAAGCTGGGCGTGACCTGGTCCTGCAATGCCAAGGCCAACGTCCCGTATAGCACTCTGAAGATCATGAAGGAGAACGGCCTGCGCCTGCTGCTGGTGGGTTATGAGTCGGGCGACGACCAGATCCTCCTGAATATCAAGAAGGGCTTGCGCACCGATATCGCGCGCCGTTTCAGCGCCGATTGCCGCCAGCTGGGCATCACCATCCATGGCACGTTTATCCTCGGCCTGCCCGGCGAGACCCAGGAAACCATCGAGAAGACCATCCGCTACGCCCAGGACATCAACCCGCACACCATCCAGGTGTCGCTGGCCGCGCCCTATCCCGGCACGGCGCTCTACCAGCAGGCCCTGGAGAACGGCTGGCTGAAGGACCGCAAGGTCATCAGCCTGGTCAACGAAGAAGGCGTGCAGTTGTCGGCGCTGAGCTATCCGCACCTGTCGCGCGAAGAAATTTATCACAGCGTGGAAGTGTTCTATAAACGCTTCTACTTCCGTCCCAGCAAAATATGGGAAATCGTGCGCGAAATGCTGGGCAGCTGGGAAATGACCAAGCGCCGCCTGCGTGAAGGCGTCGAATTCTTCCACTTCCTGCGTTCGCACGAGGCTTGAACTGGCTGCTCCCGGCACAGCGGCGATGCCGCGCGGCTTGATCCTGACGGCGGACGATTTCGGCTTGCATGCGTCTGTCAATGAAGCAGTGGAATTGGCCTGCCGCGATGGCGTACTGAATGCCGCCAGCCTCATGGTCGGCGCTCCCGCGGCAGCCGACGCCATCGAACGTGCGCGCCGGCTGCCCCGCCTGCGCGTCGGCCTGCATCTTGTGCTGGCCGACGGTGCTCCGACCCTGCCCCGATCGCTTGTCCCCGCCCTGGTCGACGCGGGTGGACGCTTCAGTGCCAACATGGCCGGCAACGGCGTGCGCTTCTTCTTCCTCCCCGGCGCAAGACGCCAACTGGCGTCGGAAATACGGGCCCAGTTCGAAGCGTTTGCAGCGACCGGCCTGCCGCTCGACCACGTCAACTGCCACAAGCACTTCCATTTGCATCCAACCATCCTGTCCCTGGTGCTGGAAACCGGCCGGGATTTCGGCATGCGCGCCATCCGCCTGCCGCTGGAAACGGGGGCGCCGTGGTGGCTGCGGCCCTGGCTGTCCCTGCTGCGTTGGCGCCTGCGGCAGGCGGGCATCGCGCATAACGACCAGGTAGTCGGCATCGCCGCCAGCGGCGCGATGGACGAAGCTGCACTGCTCGCCGCTCTGCCGCATCTCGGTCCCGGCATCACGGAGATCTACTTCCACCCGGCGCTCGCGGGCGATGGGCCGCTGACATCGGCCATGCGCAGCTACCGCCACGCCGACGAACTTGCCGCCCTGCTTTCACCGCGGGTACGCGCCGCCCTCGACGCGCTCGGCGTGCCGCGCGGCGGCTTCACGGACGTCCTGTTCGCCCCGGTCTCCGGCGGCGTCCACGCCACGCAATGAAGAGACTGGCCTACCTGTTTGCGCTGGCCGGCCTGCTTGGCCTGACCGCCCTGGTCATTCACCAGGGTGCAGCGGACGTGGCGAAAGTGCTGCGGCAAGCGGGTTGGCCGCTGCTGTTGCTGCTGCCATTGCATGCCCTGCCCTTGCTGCTTGACGCCCAAGGCTGGCGGACCCTGTTGCACGCCGCGCTGCCTGGCGAACGCGTGGCGCTGCCCTTCCTGTGGTGGGTCGCGATGGTGCGCGAGGCCGTCAACCGCCTGTTGCCGACTGCCAGCGTCGGCGGAGAGCTGGTCGGCATCCGGCTGGCGCGCATGCGCGTAGGCGACACCAGCGCGGTCGCCGCCAGCATCGTGACCGAAGTCATGGTGACCATGTTCACGTATTATGCCTTCACCGTACTGGGGGTGCTTGGCTTGCTCGCGGCCACAGAAGGCACGCGCTATGGCTGGGCGATTATCGCCGGGCTCGCCTTGTCGCTTGCCGGGCCGATTGTGTTTGCGCTGGTACTCCACCATGGGGCCATCTTTGCGCGCCTGGGCGGGCTGGCACGCAAGGTCTTTGGCGACCAATTCGGCGCACTGGGCGACGGCGCGCATCTGGACCTGCGAATCCGTTCACTGGTGCGCCGGCGGCGCGTGCTGCTGACGGCGATGTGCTGGCAGCTCGCTGGCCTGGTGCTGGGTACAGCTGAAGTCTGGTTCGCCCTGCGCCTCCTTGGCCACGAGGCGACCCTGGCGCAGTCCCTGTTTATTGAAGCGCTGACGCAGGCCGCGCGCCAGATGGCGTTCTTCGTCCCGGCCGGCCTGGGCGTGCAGGAGGCGGCGGTACTGATGCTGGGCCAGATCCTGGGCATTCACCCTGAGATTGCACTGTCGCTGGCCCTGGTCAAGCGCGCAAGGGAAATCCTGTTCGGTGTGCCGGCCCTGTTGTCGTGGCAATGGCTGGAAATGCGGCGCTGGAAGCGCAATGGCGGCGCGCGCGGGATCGCACCGTGAACTCAGCTGCCTGCCCTGTTGTGGCGCTCGAGGTACTTGAGCAGCCCCTCCACCCCATCCCTGGCCAGGATATCGGCGAACTGGCGACGATAAATTTCAATCAGCCAGGCGCCCATCATATTGATGTCGTAAATCTTCCAGCCATTTTGCGTGCGGGTCAGCCGGTAGTCGATCTGCATGTCTTCGCCGTTGGCCACCACATGCGTCTGCACCACAGCGTCGTTCACGCCGCCACCTTGCTTGCTTGGGGCATACTGGAATTTCACGTTCTGTTCACGCAGCTGCGACAGCGACAGCGCATACGTGTTCGCCAGCATGGCCTGGAACTGCAGGAACAGCTTCTGGCGTTGCTCAGGCGTCGCTTCCTTCCATGCTTTGCCGACTGCCAGCCTGGTGGTGTATTCGAAATCGGTGTACGGCAGAAAATGGCGCTGCACGATGGCCGTGATCCTGGCCATATCGCCGCCGCGCGCTGCGGCGTCGGACTGCATCATCCCCAGCACGTTCTCGACGGCGGCGCGGACCTGCGCGTCCGGCGCAGACTGGTTCTGGGCCTGCGCAGGCGCAAGCGCCAGCACGGCGGCAACAGGCATCAGGGCGGCATAGTTTTTCATGGGCGGTATGGGCTGCGGTTGGGGCCAAGTTTGCCGCAGGAAGCGGCGCTTCGGCACAGTATAGCGCGCCCGCACTCACAACGTTGGCATGCTTGCCATAAAAACGCCGGCTGCTGCTATACTGGTTTTTCCCCACCGTGCCCCGAGCCAAACGCCTACTGCTTATGCTGACAGCAATGCTCATTCGCCTGGTTAGCAAGGCCGCGCAACGCGCTGGCCTCACCATCGCCGTGGCGGCGGCGCTGACCTTATTCAGCGGCATCTATGCGGTCCGGCATTTCGCCATCGACACCGACGTCGACCGCCTGCTGGAATCGAATGCCCCGTGGGCCCAGCGGGACGCAGCCATCGGCAAGGCCTTCCCGCAGCGTCGGCAAATGATCCTTGCCGTCGTGCAGGCGCCGGCGCGCGAACTGGCCGATGCGGCAGCCGACGCGCTTGCCGCCGACCTGCAGATGCAGGACCAACGCTTCCGTGCCGTCAGCCGTCCCGGCGGCGGCAGCTATTTTGACCATGCAGGCTTGCTCTTCCTTCCCGCCGATGAACTCAAGAACGTTACCAGCCAGCTGCAGGAGGCCAAGCCGCTGATCGGCACGCTGCAGCGCGACCCGTCGCTGCGCGGATTGGCCGACACTCTCTCGACCACACTGGCCCTGCCCCTGCAAACCGGACAGGTGAAGCTGGAAGACATGGCCGGCCTGCTCGGGCGCAGCGCGGCCGTCATCGAAAGCACGCTGGCCGGCCAGCAGGCCGCCCTGTCATGGATGGATTTTGACCTGCCATCCCAGGATAAAGCGGCCCTGGCCAACAGCTTCGTTGCCATCACACCGGTGCTGGATTACGCCAACCTGGCTGCCGGCGGCGACGCCAGCGATCTGATACGCGCCGCCGCCGTGCGCCTTGACCTGGGCCGCAAATTCAACGCGACGGTGCGCCTGACCGGCCCGCAGCCACTGGCCGACGAGGAATTCGCCTCGGTCGCCGAAGGGGCCGTCGTGAACGGCGTGCTCACGCTGCTGCTGGTCATCTTCATCCTTTGGCTGGCTTTGCGCTCGGCCAAACTGATCGCCGCTGTGCTGGTGAGCCTGATCGCAGGGCTGGTGGTCACGGCAGCCCTGGGCCTTGCCATGGTCGGGGCGCTGAACATGATCTCGGTGGCGTTCGCCGTACTGTTTATCGGCCTGGGCGGCGATTTCGGCATCCAGTTCGGGGTGCGCTACCGCGCTGAGCGTCACCAGCAGCCGACGTTGCAACTGGCCCTGGAGCGCAGCGCGGCGGTGGCGGGCGCGCCGCTGGCCCTCGCAGCAGCGGCCACGGCCCTCGCCTTTTTCTGCTTCCTGCCCACCGACTATCGCGGCGTGGCGGAGCTGGGCCTGATTGCCGGCGTAGGGATGCTGGTGGCCTTCGCCTTTACCCTGACCCTGCTGCCTGCCCTGATCAGCGTGTTCCGCCCGCACGGTGAATCGGCCGTTCCCGCAGCACGATGGCTGGCGCCGGCCGACGAATTTTTCGAACGCCACCGCAACGGTGTCCTGATCGGTACGATCGTCCTGATCCTGGCGGGCGTGCCTTTGCTGCGCGACCTGCGCTTCGACTTCGATCCGCTGAACCTGAAGGATCCGCATTCCGAATCCATGGCAACGCTGCGGGCCCTGGCCGACGCCCCGGAAGCTGGAACCGAAGATGTGAACGTGCTGGCGCCCACGCTGGAGGATGCGCGCAAGACGGCCCAGCAACTGGCCACCTTGCCGGAAGTGGCGCGCACCGTGAGCCTGCTTAGCCTGGTGCCCGAACAGCAGGAAGGCAAGCTGCCCATGATTGCGTCCACCGCAGCCTTGCTGCTGCCGGTCCTGGCCCAGCCCTCGGCCGCCCCGGCCAGCGACGCCTTGCGCATCGCCTCGCTGAAACGCCTCGGCCAGCAGCTCGACTTGGCCGCCGAAGACCATCCAGGCCCCGGCGCAGCCCCGGCCCAGCGGCTATCCAGGGCAGTGCAACGCCTCGCTGCTGCCGATGTCCGCCAGCGCGACCGCACGGAGGCGGCGATCGCCCTGCCTCTCAGGCTGTCGATGAAACGCCTGCAACTGGCGCTGCAAGCGCAGCCCGTCACCGTCAAGGACGTGCCGCCTGCACTGGTGCGCGACTGGCTCACCCCGGACGGCCGCGCCCTGGTCGCCATCACACCGCGCTTGCCGGCGCCGGGCAGCCCGGCATACGCCGCCACGCTGGAGCGCTTTATCAACGCCGTACTGCGCGCCGATCCGCGTGCCGCCGGCGGCCCCATTTCCGTACGCGGTTCGGCCGACACCATCATGGGCGCATTTGGCAAGGCGACCGCCTATGCCGTGCTGTCGATTACGCTTCTGCTCTGGCTTACCCTGCGCAATTTCGGCGATGTGCTGCGCACACTGGTGCCGCTGCTGGTTTCCGCGCTGGTGACCCTGGAATCCTGCGTACTGATCGATCTGCCGCTGAACTTCGCCAACGTCATCGCACTGCCATTACTGCTCGGCGTCGGCGTGGCCTTCAAGATTTACTACGTCATGGCCTGGCGCGCCGGCCAGACCCATTTGCTGCAATCGAGCCTGACGCACGCCGTGCTGTATAGCGCGGCAACGACCGCAGCGGCATTCGGCAGCCTGAGTTTCTCCCACCATCCCGGCACGGCCAGCATGGGCCAGCTGCTGGCCCTGGCGCTGGCCTGCACCCTGGTCGGCGCCGTATTCTTCCAACCTATCCTGCTGGGACGCCCACGCGATGCAGCGCAGGTTCCTGGCGAGGGCAGTATGCCCGGCGACAAAGGCCGGGTGGGATCTGCAGACAGCGCCGGCAGCCAGCGCACCGCCAGGGATTGAGCCGATGAAGACAACAATCAGCATCTTGCTACTGATGTGTGCCCTGCTGGGCGGCTGTGCCACCGGCCCGAACGCCACGCAGGAAGATCCGCTGGAACCGTATAACCGCACCATGTTCCAGGTCAACGACAAGCTCGACACCTACGTCATGAAGCCCGTGGCGAAGGGCTACCAGGAGGCGACGCCATCATTCTTGCGTACCGGTGTGACGAACTTCTTCAGCAATCTTGGCGACGTCGGCAACACCATCAACAATCTACTGCAGGGTAAAGTCGGCGACGGCATGGAGAGCTTGATGCGGGTCGCTTTGAATACGACCTTTGGCCTGGCCGGTGTGCTTGATATCGCAACGCCGGCCGGAATTCCCAAGCATTCACAGGATTTCGGCCTGACCCTGGGCACTTGGGGCGTCCCGTCCGGCCCCTACCTGGTGCTGCCGCTCTTCGGCCCGAGCTCCATTCGCGATGGCGTGGGCACCGGCGTCGACTTCTACGCCGATCCGCTCAGCTATGCCGATGCCGATTACCGCGTTCCCTTGCGCGCACTGCAGGTTGTGAATACCCGCGCCAACTACCTTGGCGCCAGCGATTTGCTGGAGCAGGCCGCGCTGGACAAATACAGCTTCGTGCGCGACGCCTACCTGCAGCAACGCCGCAATCGCCTGGGGCAGGACAAGGACGGCTTGCCGCAATATGAGGAACCCGAGGAAGGCAAGCCCGCTGAAGCCGTGCCAGCGGCCACGCCGGTACCGCCGCCATCCCGACCGCCGTCTTCTTAACCCGGCGTTTCAGGCAGGCCGAAGCGCGCACCCAGCGACGCACGGGCGTCGCGCAGCGCAGCACGCGCATGCGCCGAGTCGCGCGCGAGCCGAAGCATGGCCCCCAGCTGCCAGGGATGGGCGAGCAGGTTTGCCAGCAGCGCGCGCATATCCGTCCTGCCATCGGCGCCGAAACCGGCAAGCGCCGCCGGCGGCACCGCGCTTCCGGCCGCATCGATCACCACCCGCAGCACCGCGAATGGCACGCCGGCCTGCCGGGCAGCGCGCGCGCCGATATGCGATTCCATGTCCGCCGCCAAGGCGCCCAATGCAGCGTTCAGGGCCGCCTTTTCCGCCACTGCCGCCAGCGGCGAATCGACTCCGGCAACTGGCCCCAATGATGCGCCGTCCAATGCGCGCAACAATGCCGCGCTCCAGCCACCATCAGTAGGAATCGTCTCGCCCGCCGTGGCCACCGAATCCGCCACGACGATGGCGCCGGGCTGCAAGGCAGGCGCCAGTCCTCCCGCCACGCCGAAGCTGATCAGCCCCGCGCAGGGCCGCTGCAAACGCGCGGCCAACGCATCCTCAAGCGCCTTGCCACGCTGCCCGTAGACTGCCGGCGCGTCGGCGATGCGCGCCTCGAACGCCATGCCGGTAAGGACGACCACCGGCGGGCGGATCACATGCCCCAGCGCGTCGGCGAGGCGCCATCGCGGTGCAGGTTGGCATAGCGGGCCAGCACCCACAACAGGAAGTAGTGCGCGTAGCCGTGATAACGCAGGTAGAACACGCGCGGGAATCCCACCGCCGTGAAGTGCTCCTCATGCCAGGTGCCGTCGTCGCGCTGGGTCTCGACCAGGTAGGCGATGCCGCGCTCCACCGCTTCATGCCGGCCTTGCCCGGCCGCCATCAGCCCCATGATGGCCCATGCGGTCTGTGAAGGCGTGCTGACCGATTCCGCGTGGCCGCTATAGTCGATGCGGTAGCTGTCGCCGCCTTCGCCCCAGCCGCCGTCTTCGTTCTGCACGCTCAGCAGCCAGTGCGCGGCGCGCTTCACGGCCGGATGGCCGCCATCCAGGCCCGCAGCGTTCAGGGCGCAAAGAGCGCTCCAGGTGCCGTACAGGTAATTGGTTCCCCAGCGCCCGAACCAGCTGCCATTTTCTTCCTGCTCGTCGAGCAGGTAAGCCAGGGCCAGTTGCGCCTCCGGACTGCTGGCGCCGCCCTCCATCTGCGCCAGCATGGACAGGCAGCGCGCCGTAACGTCGGCAGTGGGCGGGTCGAGCAAGGCGCCGTGATCGGCAAATGGAATATTGTTCAGGTAGTAGTGCGTATTTTCCGGCTCGAAGGCGCCCCAGCCGCCATTGGCGCTTTGCATGCCCACCACCCATTCGCGCGCCCGCTCAATGGCTTCGGACGAAGGGGGCAGCGCCGGATCGCTGTGGGGAACGTGTTCGCCCAGCGTCTGTGTGAAGCGGTGCAGCGCCATCGCCACGACAGCCGTATCGTCCACGTCCGGATAATAGGCATTTTCATACTGGAAGGCCCAGCCGCCGGGACGCACATGCGGCCGGCGCACTTTCCAGTCGCCCCAGTGGTCAAGCACTTGCAGGCGGCGCAGCCATTGCAGGCCCCGCGCGGCAGCCGCCGAGGCCTTGGAGCTGGACACTTCAAGCAAGGCATGGCAAGCCAGCGCCGTATCCCATACCGGCGATTGGCAAGGCTGGCAATATGATTCATCCACCCGGTCGACCAGCAGCGCGTCGATCGACCTGCGCGCCATTTCAACTGTGGGATCGGAGCGCGGCACACCCAGCACATCGAACATCAGCACGGCATTCACCATGGCCGGGAAAATCGCGCCCAGTCCATACTCGCCGTTCACGCGCTCACGTACGAATTGCTCGGCCCTTTTCAGCGCATGACGGCGCACCGGGCGCGGAATCAGGCCTTCGCCGGCGCGCAGCACCATGTCGATGCCGCGGAAGATGCTGTACCAGCCGCGGTGCTGGTGCGGTGCGCATGGCGGCAAGCCCGCCTTCTGCAGAGGATTGGCAAGCAGCTCGTCAATCTTCACGCCGCGCGGGTTGCGGGCGACCGGCCGCAGGCTGTTCAGCACCAGCAGCGGCACCACCACGGTGCGCGACCAGTACGAAACTTTCGAAATATGGAACGGCGCCCAGCGTGGCAACAGCAGCAGTTCCACCGGCATCATGGGCACGCTGCGCCAAGGCAGGAAGCCGTACAGCGCCAGCAGGGTGCGCGTGAAGACATTGCAGTTTTCCGCGCCGCCCAGCTGCAGGATGCGGGCGCGGGCGCGCTGCATATGGGGGGCGTCGGGCGAATCGCCCAGCATTTTCAGCGCAAAGTAGGCCTTGACGCTGGCGCTGACGTCGGCCTCGCCTTCATGGAACAGTGGCCACCCGCCATCCCGGCCCTGCACGCGCCGCAAATAGCGGCCCATGCGCTCTTCCAGCTCGGGATCATGGTCTTCCCCCAGGTAATGCACCAGCAGGATGTATTCCGCTGTAATGGTGGAATCGGCTTCCAGCTCATATAGCCAATGGCCATCTTCACGCTGTCGGGACAGGATGGCATCGAGGGCTTGTTCGATTGCTGACTCAGCGTCGCAAGGAACTGATTGGGATGTCGCTTGTCGTACCTGGGCCATGATTCACCGAAATCGGAGTTGACACAATTGGGGTACTGCCACGATAGCTCAGCAAAT
This sequence comes from Massilia eburnea, assembly GCF_009720745.1. Lineage (GTDB taxonomy): Bacteria > Pseudomonadota > Gammaproteobacteria > Burkholderiales > Burkholderiaceae_D > Rugamonas > Rugamonas eburnea. Next base: position 76,888 of record NZ_WNKX01000003.1, read on the forward strand.
TATAACAATATGCCAAAACTCCACAACATGCTAATAGCGTTGAATTTCGTGCATGGTCAGATCAGCAGTAATCCGATCGGATCCGGGAAAAGCGTCGATTGATGGTCCGAAACGAACAGCGGAAACCCAAGATTGCACTGGCCATCGAGCGTCAAGCGCATCGACCTGAATTCGGCGGAGGTGTAGAGATGCGAGGCGATTTTCGTCAGGGCGAGGATCAGGGCTTGCATACTGTCATCGCCTTCTGCGTAGCGGATCTTATTGTTGTCGAATCCCAAGAACTGGAAATGGCACCGATAGACCTCCGGCCCGGCCACGCAAAGCGGTCTGCCAATCCGGACGATAATCGACGCGATGCTGCCGTCATCGGTCGCCAGGCTTAGCCTGCGTTCAGAAATCACGTCTGAAATGTCGTCTTCCACTTTGGACTCCTTTGCGAATAGCCGGGATGCGGCGGCAAATTTGCTTTCCAGTGCGCAAACTCAAAAATAACATAACTCCGGAGATTACCAAACGTGACAATCGGAGAGGAATCAACGGGCAATATCTGGGCACAATGCACGATATGGCCCGACTCGAACGCGTTGACCCTGTCCGCATGCCACGCTCTGGTGAACTCCCGAGCGAGCGCCTCGCACGCGCGCTGCCGCTTGCCGGCACGCCGGGCCAGGCCTACGTGGAGCGCCGCGGAATTCCTTTGCCCCTGGCCGAGCAGGCCGGCATGCGTTTCGACCCCGACTGGGACGGGCGCCCGGCGGTACTGGTCGGACTGCATGACCAGGAGGGCCTGCTGGTGTCGGTGCACGGCCGCTACTTGACTACTTTACGCGGCCAGAACAAGATGCTGACAGTCGGACTGCCCGGCGGCGTGGCCGGCGTCGGCTCGAGTTGGCGCGCCGAGCCCCTCATCCTGGTGGAAGGGATATTCGATGCCCTCTCGCTGGCCGCATGTGGCTGGGATGGCGTCGCCACCATCGGGCGCTGGGCGCCCTGGCTGCCGCAGACCTGCGCCATGCGCGTCGTGTGGCTGGGTTTTGATGCAAACGCCCCGGGCGAACAAGAGGCGCGGCACTATGCGCAGATGCTGTCGATGAGCAAGCCGCGGCGCCTGTTGCCGCCGGCACGCTGCAAGGACTGGAACACAGCGCTGGTCAAACAGGGAAACACCAGGGTGGCGCGCTGGCTCAAGGCCAGTTTTGAATGCGAGGATGTGGTCACGAGATGAGCGATAAGCCCAGGGTGGAAATCTACGTCAGCACGGACGTTGAAGTCGACGGCCCGATCCCCGGCCCACACTCGATGTTGAGCTTTGCATCTGCGGCCTACCTGGCGGACAAGACCTTGCTCGGGACTTTCGCAGCCAACCTGGACTTCCTGCCCGGGGCCAGCGGGCATCCCGACACGCTCGCATGGTGGAAAGATCATCCAGACGCCTGGCAAGCGGCGCGGCGCAATCCCCAGCCGCCGCAGGCAGCCATGCAAGACTATGTCGCATGGCTGGAAGCACTGCCCGGCTTGCCGGTCTTCGTCGGCTATCCGGCGGCCTTCGATTTCATGTTCGTTTACTGGTACCTGATGCGCTTTGCCGGCCGCAGCCCGTTCAGCTTCTCTGCCCTCGACATGAAAACGATGGCAATGACAATGCTGCGCAAGGACTATCGGCGCAGCACCAAGAGTGCGATGCCCAAGCGCTGGTTTGACGACTTGCCGCATACCCATGTCGCGGTGGACGACGCGCTCGAACAAGGCGCATTGTTTTGCAATATGCTGAAAGAGAGCCGCAGCCGCTAAGGAGGCCTGGCATGAACGTGAAGCTGCCCTCAACAGTTTGCTTTCGCGTCACGCGCTACTGCAATGCGCGCTGCGGATTCTGCCTTGCGCCGCCTGACGGGGCGCACCCGCCGACAGCGGTATTGAAAGACCGCCTGGGGTGGCTGCAGGACCAGGGCGTGCGTACTGTCCATTTCTGCGGCGGCGAACCGACCATCCATCCCGGACTGCCGGAGCTGCTGGCGCATGTCCAGTCGCATGGCGGCGAGTCGCGCCTGACCACCAACGGCATCGCAATGACTGAGCCCATATTGCGGGCCTTGCTCGCAGCAGGCACACGGGTGAAGGTCAGCCTGCACGGGGATCGTGCCCATCACGATGCAATGGTGGGGCGAGCGGCCTTTGACCAGGCAACGCAACATCTTCGCGATCTGCTTTCTGCCGGCATCCCGGCGTCAATACAGACCACGGTTGTCGCCGGTGAAGAATGGGTGTTGGACTGGATGGCGGATTTCTGCCTTTCGGAAAGAGTGCGGAAGCTCAGCATCCTGCCCTTCATTCCGCGCGGCAGCGGTGTCCGCACCAAAGGCGACTATGGTCTGACGCCTGCGGAGCGGGCCCTGTTGCACGACAAGGTCCTGCGCAAGCGGCGTGCGCTGCTCGGCCGCCTGGATGTGCGCTGGCTGGACTTTTCAGTCAAGCCAGTGCCGGTCGTCGAAGCCGATGGGCGCGTTGTGCTCGAACGCGCCAGCGAATCCAGGGACACCTTGCTGTGCACGATCCCGGAGGACGCCACGCAAAAGAAACGCATCCCCATCCAGTTCGTGTAACGCCAAGCTGCCAATCCGTGCCGTCACCGTTCCTTGCCGGCGCCGCGATTTTTCTTCACGATGGCAACCAGGATCAAGCCATATTCGAGCAAGCGCAGCAAGTAATATTGCGGCGTATCGGGATCGTCTGCGGGCCAGGCCTGCAACAGCCGGTGCACGCCTTCGAGCACGAATGCGATCGCAAAGTAGATAAACAGTGTGTCGCGGGAATGCCGCCAATAACGGACAAAGAACAGCGCGATAACCATCGCCGACATGAAAATTGCGCCGTTTAACCAGGCATTGATCGCCATTATTCGTCCTCCCACACCAAGCCATACAGCAGCGGCAGCAGTGCAGCCAGGCCGGCGGCCAGCCGCACCGTCGACAAGTCTGTATCGGGGAGGACCAGCCGGTCGACAATCAAGAGCACGTTGCAAAGAAACATGCCGCCGAAACATAGCCCGCACCAGAACAGCAGGCGGTGCCGGCTTGCCCGGTAACTGCGGAGTACCAGGATGGCGCACGCCAGCGCGGTTGCCGCGCACATCAGGTAAATGACACTTGCCATCTATTTTCCCTTTCGCCAGACAAACGCATCGGCCAGAATCTGAGCTTTGCCGCTGGTTTTGGTATGAATGAGCGTACTGACTTCAATCAGATGCTGTGCGTATACGACTGCCAGCCTGCTCCATAGATCCTCGAGTTCAGGCGCGTTGGGCCCATACCTTAATCCGCCCGCGTCTTCCGCAGCAAGGCCATCGGCATGCATCCTGGCCAGCAGCTGCTGTGCGTCATCGACGCCAAGATACAGGCGGCGCCCCAGGGCATCCGCTTGCCACGGTTGCCTGCTCTCGCGCATCAGCAGTACCGCCTCGATATAGGGAACGGAGGGAACGCACTGCATGAGGTAGCGCCGTATGTCGTTTGGGATCGCTGAAGAACTCATGCTAGGCGGTTGGCAGAAGACGGAACGAACGAGTTGTTATGCGCATGAAACTTATATTGCACGAGCTTTATGTCGCTTGCAAGAAAGTGAATTCAACCGTGCGCGCGGCTATCCCCGGGGCTGCTACTTTCCATAAGGCAATGATTGTTGTGCAATAGTCGACCGATTCGCCCGCAGTGCTTGCAAACAAATATTGAGTCGATTATGGTATGCCCTATCGCTCCCATACACCGCAGCGACCGTTAACACCGCACCATGCCCCTGTGCGGCGCCCGCCCGAAAGTGAAGAATCATGCGCGCCCGCCACGCAAAGTCGCCGTACCGCGACGAACTGGAGCTGAATGCCCTCTGTATCGATTTTGTCCACGGCGGCCTGTATGCCTGGACATATTTGTCCCGCGCCGGCGTTGCCGACGCTGACATCCTGCGAATCCTCAACGCGCCTGCGGATGCATGGTGCTACAGGGTCGAAAATGCCGAAACGACCGCGCGCCTGGCGCTGAACGCCGCCGGAATCCGGCTGAGGGGCTGGCATCCCGGCGGGTGTTGAAGCATGTGGGTCGGTCAATGGTTATGCCGCGGCATATCCTGCCCCACCCCGCGGTAGGACACCGCCAACTCCATGCAAGCCCCTGACTGCAGCTGGCCAACCGTGGCGCGATAAATTTCCTGCCATGGTGTCTGGCTGGCGGGCGCCTGCGCCGGCGCCGCCGTTTTTCGCTGCGCAAACTCCTCCTCGCTGATCAGTACATCGCAGCGCCCGGCATTCAGGTCGACACGCACGATGTCGCCGGTGCGCAGCCAGGCCAGGTTGCCGCCCGCCGCGCTCTCCGGCGAAGCGTTCAGGATCGACGGGCTGTCCGAAGTACCGGATTGGCGGCCGTCGCCCAGCGTCGGCAAGGCGCTGATGCCCTGCTTCAGCAATGCGTCCGGCGGCTGCATATTCACCACTTCAGCCGACCCCGGCCAGCCGATCGGCCCTGCGCCACGAATGACCAGCATGGAGCGCGCATCGATTTCAAGCGACGGATCATTGATGCGAGCATGGTAGTCGTCGGCGCCGTCGAATACCACGGCACGGCACTCGAATACGCCTTCGCTGCCCGGCGTGGACAGGTAGCGCTGCCGGAAGTCCGCCGAAATCACGCTGGTTTTCATGATGGCAAAGTCGAACAGATTGCCTTTCAGGACCAGGAAACCGGCCTGCTCCTTCAGCGGCTGCTCGAACGGATGGATCATCTCGCGGTCGGAGGTGGCGCGTCCTTCCAGGTTGGCCGCCATGCTGCGCCCGGTCACGGTGGGGCGGGCGGCGCGCAAGCGGCCCGCCTGCTGCAGTTCCCACATGACGGCCGGTACGCCGCCGGCGCGGTGGAAACGCTCGCCCAGGTACTTGCCGGCCGGCTGCATATTCAGCAGCAGGGGCACGTCGTAGCCGTAGCGCATCCAGTCCTCCGGCGTGATCTCGACACCGGCATGGCGCGCCATGGCCATGATGTGCGGCTGCGCGTTGGTGGAACCGCCAATGGCGGCGTTGACCACGATGGCGTCCAGGAAGGCGTCGCGCGTCATGACCTGCGACGGCCGCAAATCTTCGTGCGCCATCGCCACGATGCGGCGGCCGGTCTCATATGCCATCTGGCCGCGCTCACGGTATGGCGCAGGAATGGCGGAGCAGCCGGTCAGCGACATGCCGAGCGCCTCGGCGATTGCATTCATGGTGGAGGCGGTGCCCATCGTGTTGCAGTGGCCGGCAGATGGCGCTGACGCGGTGGCGATCTGCAGGAATTTCTCGCCATCGATCTGGCCCGCCGCCATCATGCGGCGGCCCTTCCAGATCGCGGCGCCGGAACCCACCAGTTCACCATCGAACCAGCCGTCCAGCATCGGGCCGCCCGACAGCACGATGGCCGGCAGGTCCATGGTGGCCGCAGCCATCAGCTGCGACGGCGTGCTCTTGTCGCAGCCGGTCATCAGGACTACAGCGTCGATCGGATAGCCGTGCAGGATTTCCACCAGTCCCAGGTAGGCCAGGTTGCGGTCGATGGCCGCGGTCGGCCGGCGGCAATTCTCGAATGTCGGGTGCACCGGGAATTCCATCGCGATGCCGCCCGCGTCGCGGATGCCCTCACGCACGCGCTTGGCCAGCTCCAGGTGGATGCGGTTGCACGGGTTGATGTCGCTGCCGCTCTGCGCGATGCCGATGATGGGGCGGCCGGACCGCAGTTCCTCGGCAGTGATGCCGTAATTCATAAAGCGCTCGAGATACAGCGCCGTCATGTCGATGCGCTCAGGATTGTCAAACCAGTCCTGGGAGCGGAAGCGACGTTCGCTCATGATGCCTTTCTCCTTATGCACCGTACCAGCCGGCGTCTACAAAATATTCGCGGCCGCTGCAGCGCGCAGCATTGGACGAGGCCAGGAACAGGGTCAGCGCGGCCACATCCTCCGGCTGCACGCGTTGCGGCAGGCACTGGGCGGCCAGGATTTCCCCTTCGCTTTCCGGCGTTTGCCACAAAGCCATCTGGCGCGGCGTATTGACCGCGCCCGGCACGATGCAGTTCACGCGGATGCCGTGCGGCCCGAGCTCACGCGCCAGGCCGCGCGTCAAGCCTTCGATGGCGGCCTTGGAGGCCATGTACAGCGGCAGGCCGGCCAGCGCAAGGTGCCAGGAAATCGAGCCGAAATTGAGAATGACCCCGTTCCCCTTTTCCTGCATGCCGGGCAGTACGGCCTGTGCGCAGAAGAACTGGTGGCGCAGGTTGACGGCGAGGCTCTGGTCCCAATATTGCGCGGTAACTTCCCGCACCTGGTGGCGCTGGTCGTTGGCAGCGTTGTTGACCAGGATATCGACTGCGCCGTAGTCGCGTGTGATGCCGGCAAACGCCGCACCCAGCTGGTCCAGGTCGGTCAGGTCGCAGTGCACGTAGCGCGGCGGGAAGCCGGACTGGGCCAGCTTTTGCGCCAGTTCATGCGATGGTCCGTCTTGCACGTCGAGGAAGACGACATGCGCCCCCTGCCCTGCAAAGGCTTCAACGATGGCGGCGCCGATGCCGGAGCCGCCACCGGTCACCACCACCAGCTTGCCCGGCAGGTCCGGGTAGCGGGCGTATTCCATAGGATTTGCGGACATGCTCACTCCCCGAACGCGATGCCGCGCTGCGCCAGGTTGCTGTACAAGGCACGCACGCCGAACGTCCATGGCGGCAGCTGGTCGCTGCGCTGCACCTGGTTGACCAGGGTTCCCAGCGCCGTGCTGCCGATGCTGACACGGTCGCCCAGGTGATGGGTGAAGCCCGCCCCTGGCGCATCACGGTCCTTGGTCGGCGAGAACATGGTGCCGAGGAAGAGCATGAAGCCGTCGGGATATTGGTGATGCGGGCCGCAAGCCTGCTTCACCAGGTCCAGCGGATCACGGCTGATTTCGCGCATGCGGCTGGTGCCGGCGAGCTCGAAGCCGTCTTCGGCGCCTTCGATCAGCAGGCTCACTTCGGCGTTACGCACGGTGTCGATGCTGAAATGCTGGTCGAACATGCGGATGAACGGGCCGATGGAGCACGATGCGTTATTGTCCTTGGCCTTGCCCAGCAAGAGTGCGCTGCGCCCTTCGATGTCGCGCAGGTTGACGTCGTTGCCCAGGGTCGCGCCCAGGGCGACGCCGGCGCTGTTGACGGCCAGGACGATTTCCGGCTCGGGATTATTCCATTTTGAATCAGGGTGGATGCCGACCGCCGCGCCGTGCCCGACCGCCGACATGGCCTGCGACTTGGTGAACACCTCGGCGTCAGGTCCAATGCCCACCTCCATGTATTGCGACCAGAGGCCGCGATCCAGCAGGTCCGCCTTCAACTGCATGGCCGCGTCGGATCCGGGACGGATTTCGGACAGGTCGGCGCCGATGCGCGACTGGATTTCCTTACGCAGGTCGGCCGCGCGGGCCGGATCGCCCTTGGCGCGTTCTTCGATCACCCGCTCCAGCAGGCTGACGGCAAAGGTGACGCCACAGGCTTTGACCGCCTGCAGGTCGCACGGCGCCAGCAGGCGCAGGCCATCGCAAGCGCCTGCCTCGTTCGCCAGTGCGGCCACGGGGCCGAGCGGCTCGCCTTGCGCCTGCGCCAGCAGTTCCTGCAAACCGGCGCGCTCGAACAGTGCGGACACTGTTGGCGCATGCCGGGTGATATCGAACATCTGGCCCTGGCGCACCACGACCACGGCCGGCCCGATGTTTTCGCGCCAGACACGCCCTACCAGCAATGCCCGCTCCAGGTCGGCGGGCAATATTGCATTCGTCACTTGAATCTTCTCCCTGACTGCGTTGGTTGATTGACGAATGAATGTTGCCCGCTGCAAGTGCTATCCGCAATTATGAAACTCACCAATGCGGCTCATGATTAAGCGTACGGGATGTTTTAGCGCATCTGGGCGAGATATTTCGCATGCTCCGGCACGACGCCCACCGCCTGGCGGATGGTGTCCCGCACCCGGGTGAAATGGTCTTGCAGGCGCTCCAGGTCGAACAGGTCGACCAGCGGGTCATACGCCTTCGGAGTGATGCCAAGGCCCATCAGGATCGAAACATGGGAGGCGACGCCGAAGCCCTCCGTGTCATAGATCATCACCCGGCCGGTAGCGCGGAACAGCTCGATCTGGTGGCGCAGCGTATCCGGGATCGCCATATTGGCGCAATAGCGCCAGAACTCCGAGTCCTCGCGCCTGGTGGCTTTGTAGTGCAGGATGATGAAGTCGCGCACGTACTCGTAGCGCTGCGACACCAGGCGGTTGAATTCATCCGCCAGTTCCGGCCGGAAGTCCTGGTCGGGAAAGTACTGCAGCAGCCAGCCGACCGCATTTTCAATGATGTTGATGCTGGTCGACTCGAGCGGCTCCAGGAAACCGCTCGATAATCCCACCGCCACGCAATTCCTGATCCACGACTTGCGGCGCCGGCCCGTCGTAAAACGCAGCTGGCGCGGATCGTCGAGCGCGCGCCCGTCCAGCCCGGCCAGCAGCACCCGCCCAGCCTCCTCGTCACTGGTGAAGCCGTTGCAGTACACGTGGCCGTTGCCGGTGCGGTGCTGCAGCGGAATGCGCCATGTCCAGCCGGCGCTGCGGGCAGTCGACGTGGTGTAAGGCGTCAGAGGCTCCGCCTTTTCGCATGGCACGGCCTGCGCGCTGTTACAAGGCAGCATGGCGCTCCAGTCGTCATACCCTGCCTGGTAGACGCCTTCGATCAGCAGGCCGCGGAAGCCGGAACAGTCGATGAACAGGTCGCCTTCGATACGGCGCCCGTCTTTCAGCTTCAGTGCGGTGATAAACCCGGTTTCCGGATGCTGTTCAACCTCATTGATCATCCCTTCGGCGCGCTGCACGCCGCGCTCCATTGCATAGCCGCGCAGGAAGGCGGCGTACAGGCTGGCGTCAAAGTGGTAGGCGTAGGAGAAGGCATTGGTCGCGGCAGGCTGGTCGCCATAGGGCTCCATGAACCGGTTGGCGCGCGCCATGACGGTGGCGGTCGACCATTCCTCGTACGACGGCATGTCCTTGTAGACGCTGGCCAGGCGCAGCCAGTACATGATCGGCGAACGGCCCTCGATGGCAGGACCGAAATCGCCGAATCCGTGGAAGAAGCGGTTGCCGATGTGGCCCCAGTCCTTGAACTCGATGCCAAGCTTGAAGGTCGCCTGCGTTTTCCTGACGAAATCGGCGTTATCGATGCCGAGCGCCTGGTTGAAGTAGCGGATGGTCGGCAGTGTTGCCTCCCCTACTCCCACGGTGCCGATCTCCGGCGATTCGACCAGCACGATTTCACAGGTCTTGCCAAGCTTGAGCGCCAGCGGCGCGGCGGCCATCCAGCCGGCGGTGCCGCCGCCAACGATGACGATTTTCCGAATCGGCTTACCGGACATGATTAATTCTCCATCAATATGTACCCAGGCGAATCTTCAGCACCGTGGGATTGCCTGTCAAGTTGATGCCCCAGTCGGTCTGGTCGCCATTCCAGTTGCGCTCCATGATCCACTTGCCGGCGGCATCGAAACGTCCCTCTTCCACGCGCGCATACATCGATGGCTTGCCGGCGTTGGGGCCGGCGCCTTCAAAGCTCAAGCGCACGTTCTGTCCAACGACAACAAATTCATTGTCGCCGATTTGCGCCAGCGCGGCGCCGCCGTTGGGCGATTCGGTCCCCGGCGGCAGGTCGTCCTTGCTGGCGTTGCCGAACTGCCATTCGCGGAAGGTGGCCGTCACTTTCCAGCCGGCGGCGGTCAGCGTCTGCGGCTGGCGGTCATCGCCTTCCGCGATACCGTAGGTGCGGCCGGCCAGCGACCACTGCGCCCACAGGCCCGCCATCGGCCGGAACGCAGCGTAGACCTTGCCGAACGGTTCGGCCATGGCTTTGTCTTTCAGCCTGGAGCCGAGCGGATAATTGCTGTAGTCGGCGTAATCAATGCCGAACGGCGCGACGCCGATCGCTCCGCGTCCAAGGATCTGGTAAATATAGCGCGCATAAGTGGCGGCATTGCCCATCTCCGGGACAAACAGGGCGTTGTCCTGGCGCTGGAACAATGCCAGGGTCGCACCCAGCTTCTTCGACTCCGGCGAGTACAGGTCCGGCGCGGCGATGTCGATATGAGGCGCTGCCGCTTTGTAGATGTCGATCACGTCGAAGGTAGGGCCGCCGCTGGCAAAATTGCCCTTCCACGGCGCCATTGGTTCGACCGGATCACGCAGGGCGTTATTGACATACATCGGCAAGTCGTAGACCGCGCGCCCGGCCTTGGCCAGCGTTTCGATATAGCTGGCCACGGCGTAGGCATGGAAATATTCGTCGGCATACGGGCCGTAGACCTCGGCCCAGCTGCCGCTGGCGGCGCCGGCGACGGGCGCCTTCTTGCGCGCCAGGACTGCCGGCGGCACCGGCTGTTCAAACGCAGCCTGCGCCCTGGCGCCGAAGTCGCGCACGGTGCCGTAAGTACCGACCTCGTTCTCAACCTGCACCATGATCACGGTGCGTTGCGCGGAATCGGTCTTCTTCAGGTGCTCCATCAGCGCGACAAAAGCGTTGGCGTCGGCCTGCAAGGTCTGCTCGCCAAACGGCGACAGGCAATAGATCGTCTTGCCGTCCTTGTCCACCATACGCGGGAAGCGCTGGTTGTCGAACTTTACCCATTCCGGCGTGTACTGCGGCCCGGTGTTCTTCCAGGTGCCGAACCAGAGCAGGACCAGCCGCATCTTGTTTTGCCGTGCTTGCGCCACCAGGGTGTCAATGTAGCTGAAATCGAACTTGCCTTCAGTAGGCTCGAGCTGTTCCCAGGCCACCGGGATTTCGACCGTGTTGGCATGGGCGTCTTGCGCCGCAGCCCACACTTTATCCAGTGCCGACGGATAGTTGCTCGAGTTATGCGCCTGCACGCCCAGCATGGTGAAAGGCCGGCCGTCGACCATCAGCGCAAAGCGCCCATCCTGGCGCAGCAATTGCGGAATCGGCGCCTGTGCGGCGTTGGCATGCGCGGACAGCATCGCCATCAAGCAAAACGCCGCCATAAGGCGGCTGGGCGTTTTTTTCATTCGTCATCCATCTCAAAAAGGCAGCACGCCGCGAGGACGTGCTGCCGGACCGTCTTAGAACGAGTAACGTGCTTGCAGGTAGTAGCTGCGGCCGGTGAAGTTGGCGAAGTGCTCCTTCATGCCGATGTGCTGCTGCACATACTGCTTGTACATGGCGTTGTTCAGGTTGCCGACGTTGAATGCCACGGTCATGTTGTCGGTCACCTTGTACTGCAGGCCCAGGTCCAGCTGGCCATACGCGCCGCCCCATACCGGCAGTGCATAGTTCACCGAATTCAACTGCCCCTTGTTCGGGCTATCCGGATTTTGGTCGATACCGTCGGTGCCATTGCTGCCAAAGGCATTGATTACCTGCAGGTACTTCGAACGCCAGCTGTATGCCAGGCGGGCAGACCATGGGCCCTGGTCGTACAACAAAGCCAGGTTGTAGGCATTCTTCGACAAGCCGATCATCGGCATGCCGCCGATCACGCGGCCGTCGGTATCGCAACCGGCCAGGTCACGCAGGGTGTTGGCGTCCAGCGTGCCCTTCGGCGTGCACCACAAGCCGGCCGGCGCGTGCATATCGAGCTTGCTGTCGATATAGGTGTAGTTGCCCGACACACCAAAGCCTGACATCCAGCCTGGCAGCTTGTCGAAATAATGCTGCATCGCGATCTCGGCGCCACGGGCGCGTCCATCGGCGCCGTTCACCGGTCCATTGGTCAGGAAGTCATGCTGCGTCCCTGCAGTGTCGCTCAGCGTATAGACGAACGTGCGGTTGATGACGATGTCCTTCAGCCGCTTGTTGAACAGCGACAGGGTCGCCGAACTGCCATGGCTGCCATACCATTCGGCCGTCAGGTCGACGTTGGTGGACGTGGTCGGCTTGAGCATCGGGTTGCCGCTGGCATTGCCCTTGTAGTCGATCGAGTCGAGCACCGTCTGCTTGGTGTCCGGGTCGGTGTGCGTATTGACCTTCTGTTCCAGCGTAGTGTACTGCTGCATCAGGTAGAAGTCCGGGCGCGTCAAGCCCTTCGATACGGCGAAACGGAACTGCAGGTCGCTGCCGGCTTTCATGCGCAGGTTCAAGCTCGGCAGAACGTTGGTGTAGTTATGCTCGATATTTTGCTTCTCGTTCAACTCCGGAATCGACGGCACGCCCGGTGGCTGGGGGCCAGTTGGCGGGCTGAACAGAAGCATGCCGTTCGCCCTTGCTTCCGTCCGCACGACGCGCGTACCAATATTGCCGTCGATAGGATAAGGCAGGTTGTCGAAGGCGAAGCGCAGTTGGGCGTAGGCCGCCTTGGTGCGCTCATGCTGCTCGTTGGTATCGCTTGGCCCGCCGAATGGCGAAGGCTTCCAGTTGGTGCAATCGCCGGTCGGTCCCGGGTTGGCGCAGAAATAGTTGGCATAGCCATGCAATTCCTGGAACATCGGCGGTGTCGCATCGTAGGAGCCAGCCACGGTCGCCGCGGTCGGCAGGACGATCGGCGGCGGCGCCGGCACGGTGCCGTTGAAGAAGCTAGGGAAGGAGTGCGTGGTGTAGTTCTGGCCCAGGCGCGGATCGGTCAGGACTGCGAATTTGCTGTATGGCTGCCAGCCGTCGCCGCCGACCGACCAGGACTGCGTGATGTTCTGCCATTCGTTACCCCCGTTGCCGCCATGGGTACGGTTGGTAACCGAGTCGCGGTCGGTCGCGCGCACGCCGAAACGCAGGTCCTGCAGCACTGGCGAATCGAAAATGAACTTGGCGTCGAGTCGTGCCGCATTCTGCGTCGCCACCGCCTTGTCGCGGTGTTCCTGGGCGAAGCTCCAATAATAGTGCGAAGGATCGGCCAGCCAGGCACGGTCGCTGTCATCGAAGGTGTAGGTCGGTGGCGAGGTGCGCAGGTCCATCGTTTCCTTGGGCATGAAGCCGCCCAGGCCGACAGTATTATCATAGCCCTTGGTGGTGGCACGGGTATGCTGCAAGTCCGCCTTGAACACCCACTGGTCGGAAGCGCGCCACTGGAGGTTCCAGGACAAGTCGGACGTATCCGCTTTGCGGCTGGTTTGGCGCGCATCCGTGCCGAAGCCAATGCCCTTGCTCAGGCCAAAGCCGCCATCGGTAGGATTGCGCAGCACGCCCGTCAGCAGCGCGCCCTGGTCGTCATAGGTCGCGCCCGGATCGACGGTGAGGGTCGAGGCCGTGGTGCTCATGAAGAAGCCGCTCTCCTCGGTGTGGATCTTGTACTTCGATTTGAAGTAGGTCAGCGCGGACGAGAGATTGTCTTTCTTCCATTGCAGGGCGCCGTACAGGCCCTGGCGGGTGCGGTCAAAAGTATTCGAATTCCAGCTGGCGCCTGGGCTGATCCAGCGCATCTTGCCCGGATCGATATCGGAGCGCGGCAGGTAGTTGCTGACGCCGAGCGCATCGCTGGCAGTGGAAATCTGCGAATGCGACAGGTCAAGCAAAGCGCCCACCTGGCCGATCGGGGTGTCCCAACGGTTCGACACCATGCCCGACATTGCCGGCTTGGTCTTGCCGCTGCGGCTGGCGCGCGAGCCCTCTACGGATACCGCGGCCTTGAAACCTTTGAAGTCGAACGGCATCGCGGTGCGAAGGTTGACCAGGCCGCCGACGGCGCCTTCGATCTGTTCCGCGGACGGATTCTTGTACACGTCGACGCCGGCCATCAGTTCAGGCGGCACATCCTCGAAGCTCAGCGAGCGGCCGCCGTTGGCGGAGAAGGAATCGCGGCCATTCAATTCGGAGCGCACATAGCTCAAGCCGCGCACCGATACGCCGGTGCCTTCGGCGGCGAAGTGCTGGATACCGTCGCCCAGGCCTTGCATCGGGTCCGCACGGTTCATGGTGCGGTCGATGCTCACGCCAGGAATGCGCTGCAGTACTTCGGTGACCGAACGGTCCGGCAGCTTGCCGATGTCGTCGGCGACGATCGAATCGACGATCTCGTCGGAATTCTGCTTGATCTTCTGCGCCGACTCCAGCGCTGCCCGCTGGCCTACCACCACCACGGTATTCGGGTCACCCTTCGCGGCAGGCGCAGTCTGCGCCATCGCGGCGCCGCTCGCCAACAGTGCAATGTGTGCTGCTCCCATGGCGATTGCTGTCTTCTTCAAGTGCTTCACTCTGAATCCTCTCGTTCTAACTTATTAGTTTACTCACCGTTGTGCTCGTTTAGCGCCACCACGCCGCCGTGTCGGGGCCTGATTCGCGCATTTCCTTGGAGTGCCTGGCGGGGTAAGCCCGGAGTCCGCGCCGCGCCCTACTTGGCGCGTGCCATATCACCGCTGTGCGCGGCGAGAATTCGAATAATCATTGGAATGTCTCCTTGTATGTTTTATATCGCCTGGCGATGAAACCATTCTGCCCTTCGTCCTTTTCAGCGGCAATTGCGAAAATCACCAATACAACAAACGAAAATCTGTAAATGCACGGACATTCAACTGATTTTCAGCGCGTTGGCATACGCCAATGGCGGCTGGTCGCGCGGCAGCGTCACTTCCAGGCCGTGTGCGGTCTGGCGAAAGTCCAAGGGGAAGCCGTTGGCGATCAGCTCGACGCGCGCAATGCGCTTCTTCAGGTAGGGCGAGGCGCTGCGCAGGGACTTGATCGTCACCTTGCCGTCCTGCGGCCAGCCCATGATGAAGGCATACACCGTTTCACCTTTGGCCGTAAAGCGGAGATCGGATGCGGAAAATGGCTTGCCCTTGCCTTCGTTGAAGCCTGCTCCCGACATCTGCGCCGCTTGCTCCATCACCGGCCCCTCGCCGAAGACGGCCCAAGGGCGGGTGTCGTAGATCGCTTCGCCGTTGCGCGCCAGCCAGCGTCCGATTTCGCCGACGATGGCCCGCTCCTGCGCGTCGATCGAACCGTCGCCGCGCACCGGGATATTCAGCAAAAGGTTGCCGTTCTTGCTCACCACGTCGATCAGGGTATGCACCACCGTCTGCGCACTCTTGTAGCCATGGTTGTCAAACAGGCGCCGGTCGTAATGCCAGTTGCCGATGCAGGTGCAGGTCTGCCATGGCAATTCCTCAATCTGGTTGCTCTGGCCGCGTTCAATGTCCCACACCATGCTGCGGCGCTGCTGCGGGTTCAGGATCTTCCCGTTGACCACGGCCTCCAGCTTTCCCTTGGTAGCGATGCTGCGGTTGTACATATGCGCGGCCAGCCGCATGCCGACGTCGCTGACAGGCCACAGCGGCAGCACGGTGTCGTCGTAATACACCAGGTCCGGATCGTAAGAATCGATGAGGTCGCGCGTCCGGTGGAAAAACTTCTCGCAATATGCCTGGTCGGGTATGGCGGCGCCGCCACCCCAATGCCATTGTTCATATTGCACGCCGCCGTCGCCATTCGCCTTGCTCAAGGGGTGGCGCTGCGCATACAGTCCCTGCGGGTCGAAGCCTTCCCACCACTTGCCCAGGCCGTCCAGGCGCGTCAGGTTGCCGTCGTACGGAACGCCGGCCAAAGGGCCCGCCTTGTCGGCCCCCTGCGCAAGCTCGTACCAGGTCCAGGCATGGGCGGCGTGCACGCTGACGCCGAAGCGCAAACCGTTGGCGCGGGCGGCCTTGCTCCAGCCGGCAATCAAGTCCTTGCGCGGACCGACCTTGGTGACGTTCCACTCGGGCTGGTAGCGGCTGTTGTACAGGTCAAGATTGTCGTGGTGGTTGGCCATGGCGACAAAGTACTTTGCGCCGGCTTTCTTGTAGAAGGCCACCAGTTCATCTGGCTCCCACTTGTCGGCCTGCCACTGGTGGATGACGTCCTTGAAACCAAATTTCGACGGGTGGCCGTATTTTTCCAGGTGATGGCGGTAGGCGTCGCTGCCCTCCTCGTACATCAGGCGCCCGTACCAGTCGCCGAACTCGGGTTCGCACTGCGGCCCCCAATGCGCCCACATGCCGAACTTGGCGTTGCGGAACCAATCCGGCACCTGGTACTTGTCGAGCGAATCCCAGGCCGGCGCAAACGGGCCGCTGGCGATCGGTAATGCGGCGCCCGGCGCCACCGCATCGGCGGCAGAGCACAGGTCGGGCAGTGCGGCAGCGGGCAAGGCCGCGCCCATGTGTTTCAGCAAATCTCGGCGTTTCATCAGTCTTTCTCGGTCAGCGTGCGAGCACGCTATTCAGGTAGGCTTCATGGGTGGGCATTGCGGCCACGGCGGCGGCGATGCTGTCGCGCCGGAAGCGCAAGGCGCGCAGCGCGTCTTCATGCGGCAGGTCCAGCAAGGAAGGGTCGGCGCGCTGCGGCCAATGGCCCATGCCCGCATGGATCGCCAGCCAGCTGGTGGCGTCGAAGCCTTCTTCGTCGTACTGATGCAGGGCGCCGGCCTCGCGCCACGCATGGAGCTTGAAGGCCAGCGTTTCCGGCAGCTCCATGCTGGCCATATCGCGCCACATCTGGCTGTCACTTCGTGACGTGAGGCAGTAGTGCAGGATGATGAAGTCGCGGATGCGCTCGAACTGGCGCCGCATGCCCGTGTTGTAGGCGTCCACCGCTTCCTTTGGCGGGCGCTCGCCGGGCATCAGCAGTTCGATCAGCCTGCCAAGGCCGCTCTGGACCAGGAAGATGCTGGTCGACTCCAGCGGCTCCAGGAAACCGGACGACAAGCCGAGCGCCACCACGTTGTGCACCCAGAAGCGTTCGCGGTGGCCGGCGGCAAAGCGCAGCAGTCGCGGTTCGGCGATGGGTGCGCCGTCCAGTTGCTGCAGCAGCTGCTCGCGGGCCTTGTCGTCGTCGATGTAGCGGCTGGCGAAGACGTGCCCATGCCCGGTACGGTTGCTCAAGGGGATGCGCCATGCCCAGCCAGCTTCCAGCGCCGTACAGCGCGTAGCAGGCATCAGTGCGGTACCGCTGCGTTCGGATGGGCAGGCCCAGGCCCGGTCCACCGGCAGCCAGCGGCCGAAGTCCACGAAGCGTTCTTCCAGCGCGCGGCCAAGCAGCAGCGAAGCAAAGCCGGAGCAATCGACGAACAGGTCGCCTTCCACCGCGCGGCCATCAGCCAGGACAAGATTGCCAATACCGCCGTCAGCGCGGCGCGGCGCCTGGACGATCCGGCCTTCGATGCGGCGCACGCCGCGTCCTTCGGCCAGCTTGCGCAGGAAGGCTGCGTACAGCACGGCGTCGAAATGGTAGGCGTAGTTGAACTGGCGCTCCTCTTCGCTGCCGGCGGACATGAAGCGGCCCTCGCGCGCCATGACGCTCGGCAGGCATTGCGCATCCAGGGCGCCCAGGCCGGCGTCACCTACGCGGCGGTACTGGCCCCACAGCGAGCGCGGGCCGCTGAGCCCACCGATATCCCCGAAGGTGTGGAAGTAGCGCTCTCCGCGCTCGCGCCAGTCGCGGAATTCGATCCCCAGCTTGTACGTGCCGTTCGTGGCACGCAGGAATTCCGCCTCATCGATGCCCAGCAGCTTGTGGAAGTGGCGGATGGAAGGAAAAGTCGCTTCGCCAACGCCGACAATACCGATTTCTTCGGATTCGACCAGCTGCACCGAGCAAGCCGGGAACGCGGTCGCGAACGCCGCCGCTGCCATCCAGCCGGCGGAGCCGCCTCCGACAACCACGATGCGCTTGAATGCTGTTTTCATATCGTCTCCTTCGCGATCTCGTGTTCGGATCGGCTCATTATGTGGATGGATTGTGCAAGTGGCCCCAGGTGCACGCAATTGTGAAAAATACCAAGTCGTTCAATGAAATCTTGCAGCGCAATTGAACTGCGGCGTGACGCGGTGGAGAATGCGGCGCTATGAAGACGATCCATGCAGTGATATCGTGCGCGTTACTCGCGCCAATAGCCGCCATCGCACAGCCACGCGCCGCAATCCCACTCGATACCGAATGGCTTTTCCACAAGATTGGCGACCATGGCTGGCAAGCGGTGGCCCTGCCCCACAGCTTCGACGGTTACCGCGGCCCGGCCTGGTACCGCCGCACCGTGCATCTGTCGCGCGCGCGCCACGGGCAGCGGCATTTCCTCGAGTTCGATGGCGCCCTGCTGGTGGCAGAGGCCTGGATCAACGGCCAGCCGGCGGGACGCCATGCCGGCGGCTTTGCGCGCTTCCGCTTCGATATCACGGACCTGCTGCGGGACGGCGACAACGAAATCGTGGTACGCGTCGACAATGCGCCCGGCAAGGACATCGCCCCGCTGGCCGGCGATTACACCCTGGCCGGCGGACTGTATCGCAAGGTAAGGCTGGTGACGACCGGCGATGTCCACTTCGACATGCTCGATTACGGCGGGCCCGGCGTGTACTTCAAGCCCAGCGCCGTGACGCGGGAGCATGCCGAACTGGCCTGGACCGTCCGTGCACGCAACGAGCGCGCCCGCGCCGTACGCGCTGTCGTTGCCACACAATTGCGCGATGCCCAGCAAAATGTGGTCGCTTCGGCACGCAAGATGGTGCTGCTGCCGCCGCGCGGCACGGTGCAGGTCGAGCTGCGGGCCGCACTGCCTGCGCCGCACCTGTGGCAAGGCGTCGATGATCCTTACCTGTACACCAGCGAGGCCGTGCTCTCGGAAGAGAGCGCCGCAGATCGCGCCGCTGGCGACCAGCTATCGTTCCAGGCCGGCCTGCGCGACATCCGACTGGATCCCCAGCGCGGCCTGTTGCTGAACGGGGCCAGCTACCAGGTCCATGGTGTCAATGTGCACCAGACTTCCTTGCCGGGCAAAGGCATCGCTGCGAGCGACGCCGACATCGATGCCGATTACCGCATCCTGTCCGAGCTGGGCGTGACCGGCTTGCGCTACGCCCACTACCAGCACCCGCAGCGCGCTTATGATTTGTCCGACCGCGCCGGATGGCTGGTATGGACCGAACTGCCGCTGACGGCGGCCGTCGACGGTTCGGATGCCTTCCTCGCCAACGGCAAGCAGCAGCTGCGCGAGCTGGTACGCCAGAACAGCAACCACCCTTCCGTCATGGTCTGGGGCCTGGGCAATGAGATCTACCAGAGCGACGCGGCCAGCGCCCGCGTGCTCGACGCGCTGCAGCGCGCCGCCCACGAGGAAGATCCGAGCCGGCCCACCGCCTACGCCAATTGCTGCGGGCCGATCGACGGAGCGCAAGCCTCGCATACCGATGCCGTTGGTTCAAACGTCTATTTCGGCTGGTACGACGGGCAATTCGCCGACCTGGGCCCATTCCTTGATGCGAACCATGCGCGCCGCCCGGCCACACCGCTGGCTGTCAGCGAATACGGCGCCGGCGCCAGCGCACTGCATCAGGAAGACCCGCCGCAACGCCCGCAGCCCGGCGGCCGCTGGCACCCCGAGCAATACCAGGCTCTGTATCACGAGGCGGCCTGGCCGCAGCTGGCGGCACGGCCCTGGCTGTGGGCCAATTTCATCTGGGTCGGTTTCGATTTCGCCTCGGCCGGGCGTAACGAAGGCGACACGCCGGGGTTCAACGACAAGGGCCTGGTCAGCTTTGACCGCAACGTCAGGAAGGACGCATATTTCTGGTACCAGGCCCACTGGACGACCCGGCCCATGGCCTATATCACGTCGCGCCGGCATGCGCTGCGCACACAGGCAGCCGCACAGGTCAAGGTGTACAGCAACCAGCCCAGCGCGCGCCTGCGGCTGAACGGCATCGATCTCGGCGAACGTCCGGTGAACGGCCACATCGCCACCTGGCAGGTGCAGCTGGCCGAAGGCGCCAACCGGCTGGAAGTGACGGCGGGCGCCGCGGCCGACAGCGTCGATTGGCCCCTCCGGCCCGCGCCCGCTTCGCGTTAGCGCTTTTCCAGCGGTTCCAGCGTCACCAGCACCACGTCGTTGCTGCGCATCGGCACGGTGAGCGAATAGGAACCGGACTTGCCGATGCTGACTTCACGCTCGGTTTCCGGTGCATCCTTGGTCAAGGTACTGAGCTTTTCCAGCTGCTCCGCGCTCAGCTTGTCCGGCATGCCCATTTCAATGTAGGCCGTGTATGCATCATTGGCGCGGAAGCCGGTGCGGCGCACCTGGAGACGGTATTTGCCGGGTTTTGCATGCTGGATCGACAACGCCAGCGGCGCGGATGGCGTGGCCGGCAGCACGCGGCTGAAGAAGGAGCGGTTGCTGACCGGCTGCTTCGGCAGCTGGAAGTCCCAGGCCACGGCGCGCACGGCCTTGCCGTCGCTGGCCGCCATCACCTGTCCATCATTCACTGGAATTTCCTTACCGCTCAGCGCATGCAGGTATTTGTACGAGAAATAGGGACCTTTGCGCACACCCTGCGGGGTCATCAGGCCGAATCCGCCGTCGAATGGCTTGGCCTGCGGCCCCGGTTCTTCGAACAGGTCGGTGTAAGTCCAGTAGCTCATGCCCTGCGCCAGGCCCTTAGTTCCCTTCAGTTTGCTCAAGATATAGGCGGCGCCGACATAGGAATCATGCACCTTGTCGCGCGGGTTATAGCTGGTGCTCCATTCGGTGAAATAAAGCGGCAGCCCCGGATACTTCGATGCTTCAATCTCTCCGCGCACTTTGCGCACATCGGCGATGATGGCGTCCGGCGACTGCGACAGCTTGGTGTCTTCCACGCCTTTTTCATCGAGGAAGCCGCTATCGACGCCGTATGTATGGGTGGTCACGAAGTCGACCGCAGCGCCGCTCTTGGCCACATGGTCGAGAAATTCGGGCACCCAGGCCGCACCTGCGGTAGACGGGCCGCCGACGCGCAGCGCCGGATCGATCACCTTGATCGCATTGGCCGTGACGTCATACAGCTCGAAATACGCCTTCTGGTCGGCATGCTCCCAGAAACCATCCAGGTTCGGCTCATTCCAGACTTCGAAGAACCAGTTGCGCACTTCTGCCTTGCCATAGCGCTGTTGGCAGTGCTCGACGAAGGCCGTCACCAGCTCGCGCCAGCCATTCAGCTCGGGATGGGAGGTATTGCCTTCCCAATAAAAGATCTGGGCTTTCGAAGTGGCCAGCGCCTTAGGCGTGAACCCCAGCTCGACGAAAGGCTTGATCTTGCGCGCCAACAGGTCGTCATACAGCTTGTCGATGCCGCTCCAGTCGTAGACCAGCTTGCCGTTTTCCTTTTTCACGGTTTGCAGCACGTCGTGGAAGATGGCGTGGAAGCGGATGTAGCGGAAGCCGGTTTCATCGACCACGGTCTTCAACTGCGCCATGCTGTCGTCGCGGCGCAGCGTACCCGGGTAGTCGGAACCCACCGAGAGGTCGAAGAAGCGGTCCAGGGCTTGCTCCGCCTTGCCGGCGTCCAGCACCACGTGGCGCGCGGCCGCTTTGGCAGGCGTGGCGGCCATGGCCGCGGTGTTCGACAAGCAGGCAGCGCCGAGCGCCGCGAGACAGATTTGCTGCAGGTATTTCATGCTTCAGGACTCCTGATTGTGACTGGTATTGCGAGGCATGCTATCACCGGGGGTTTCGCTCGTGGCCGCCTCCGGTGCCGCTTCGACTAAATCATTCCGCCGCTCGGTGATTTTCATAATTGCAGCGCCCGGGCCAGTCTGCAAAGATGGCCTGATTCAACAATATTGGAGACTGCAAGAAATGCGATCGTGGATCCTGGCCCTGTTGTTCCTGGCCGCCAACAGCGCTTTGGCGCAAAGCAGCACCATTCCAGTCTGGCCCGACGGCGTGCCGAACGCGCGGCCGCAAGCCGGCCCGGAACGGCTAGACGGTGAGCGCATCAGCAATGTCAGCCAGCCGACCCTGGCGGTCTACCCCGCAGCGCTCGACCGCCCGACCGGCACCGCCGTCATCATCTGCCCCGGCGGCGGCTACCAGTTCCTGTCCAACACGCGCGAAGGGCAGCAGTATGCGCAGTGGCTGTCCTCCCTCGGCATTACCGCCTTCGTGCTGAAGTACCGCCTGGCCGATTTCGGTCACCCGGCACCCCTGCAGGACGTGCTGCATGCCATTCGCCTGGTGCGCTCGCAGGCAGCCAAATATGGCATTGCGCCAGACCGCATCGGCGTCATGGGCAGTTCGGCCGGCGGCCACCTCGCCGCCAGCGCCTCCACCCTGTTCAACCACCCGGCAGGAAAAGCCGGCGACACGCTGGACGCCATCAGCGCCCGCCCCGATTTCGCCATCCTGATGTACCCCGTGATCACCATGGAAGCGCCCACCGCGCACGCCGGTTCGCGCGAGGCGCTGATCGGTCCCAAGCCTGCGCCCGCCCTGGTGCAGCTGATGTCCGTCGAGAAGCAGGTTACCGCTGCAACGCCGCCCACCCTGCTGATCCACTCGCAAGACGATGGCGTGGTTCCGGTCGACAACAGCATCCTGTATTTCCAGGCCCTGACGCGCGCCAAGGTACCGGCTGAAATGCTGGTCTTCGAGCACGGCGGCCACGGCATGGCCATGCGTACCGGTAACGGCACTGCCTCCAACTGGACCAGGCGCGTCGAAGACTGGCTGCGCGACCGCAAGCTGATTTCCCAATAAAAGGAGTTTTGATGAACGTGCATTACAAGCGCAAGGCCCTGGCTGCAGCCGTGTCGATGATCGGCTTTGGCGCCGCCCAGGCAGCGCCGATCGCCACCCTCGACCGCAACGGCGCCTGGGTTTCCGTTGAAGCCTATGGTCCGAACGTCGTCCATATCACCATTGCGGCCGACAAGGCCGAAGCGCTGAAAGGTCCGGGCTACGGCATCCTGCCCAAGAACAGCGACAGTTCCGCCTTCCGCCACAGCAGCGGCAACGACGGCGACAGCTTTGCTTCGGCGGCGCTGACACTGCACGTCAACCCGGCGCCGCAGCCGCGCGTGCCGACCCAGATGGAAAAATACTTCGCGCCGCAACTGGCGCCGGTCGGACTGCAGGTGCGCAACGCCAAGGGCGACCTCGTGCTCGACATGACGGGCTGGGACTTGTCGCCGCAAACCGTTGCCGGCGAAAAGACCTACCAGGCCAGCGCCAACTTCAGCGCACCGGCCGACGAGCATTACTACGGCATGGGCCAGAACCAGGAATCGGCCGGGCCGCTCGACCTGCGCGGCCGCACCCTCGATTGCAAGCACTGGTATGACGCACCGGCCGGCGAGACGGTATGCGTGCCCTTCATGGTGTCGTCCAAAGGCTACGGCATCGTCTGGGACAACCCTTCCGCCACCCGCTTCATCGCCGGCGTCAATGGCCGTACCGCCTTCCAGTCCAATGTGGGCGAGCGCGTCAGCTTCTTCGTCATCACCGGCAGCACGCCGGAAGAAATCTATTCAGGCTACGCACGCGTGACCGGCAAGACGCCGATCCCGCCCAAGGCGGCATTCGGCCTGATCCAGTCCAAGGCGCGCTACGGGAGCCAGCAGGAAATCCTGAGCGTGGCCAATACCTACCGCCAGAAGCAATACCCGCTCGACATCATGGTGCTCGACTGGTTCTACTGGACCCGCATGGGCCAGCTGGACATCGATCCGGCGCAGTTCCCCGCCCCTGCCGCCATGAACAAGGAACTGCACGACCTGGGCATGCAGTCGATCGTCTCGGTCTGGCCGCGCTTTGAAACTTCGGGCCGCTATTTCAACGAGCTCGATGCCAAGGGCTTCTTCCTGAAGGACAAGGACGGCAAGACCGTCGACGGCCTGCCTTTCCGCTCCGACCGCGCCGGCGCCCTGATTGACTCCACCAATCCGGCGGCACGCCAATGGTTCTGGGAGCACATGCGCGACAACGTGATGTCGCAGGGCTTCGACTATCCATGGCTGGACGAGACGGAACCGGACCTGGTGCCGGACGGCTTCTTCTACTCGATCGGCTCGGGCGACCGCTATCACAATGTGTTCCCGCTGCTGCATACCGAGGGCGTGCACCAGGGCATGCGCGCCTGGAAGCCGAACAAGCGCGCCCTGATCCTGTCGCGCGCAGCCTACCTCGGCTCGCAGCGCACGGGCGCCCTGTTCTGGTCCTCCGACATCAACCCCTCGTGGGAAGCGCTGGCGCGCCAGGTCCCCACTGGCCTGAACATGACCGCATCCGGCATCGCCTACTGGGGCAACGATATCGGCGGCTGGCAATGGCTGCCGCAATCGACCCGCGCCACCAAGCAGCCGCTGGTCGATCCGCGCGGCGCCGAGGAAACTGTCGGCCAGAACCACGATTACCCTGAACTGCTCACGCGCTGGTTCCAATACGGCACCTTCCTGCCGACGCTGCGCCTGCACGGCGACCGCAAGCACGCCGAGATCTGGGCCTTCGGCAAGCACGCCGAGAGCATCATGGCGCGCTACGACCGCCTGCGCTACCAGCTGATCCCTTACCTGTACAGCCAGGCCAAGTCGACCTGGGACAGCGGCGCGCCGTTCATGCGCCCGCTGTGGATGGATTTCCCGGCCGACCCGGCGGTCGCCAACATCGGCACGCAGTACATGTTCGGCCCGGCCTTCCTGGTGGCGCCGGTGACGGAGCAAGGCCAGACGGAAAAGGATGTCTACCTGCCGGCTGGCAGCGACTGGTACAACTTCTGGACCAATGAGAAGCTGGCCGGCGGGCGCTGGGTCAAGGTGGCGGCACCGATCGACCAGATTCCGGTATTCGTGCGCGCCGGTTCCATCCTGCCGCTTGGCTCGGACATCCAGTCGACTGCCAGCAAGCAGGCGATCGCGGAAATCAGGGTCTATCCCGGCAAGGACGGCGAGTTCACGCTGTATGACGACGACGGCGTCTCGTACGACTACGAGAAAGGCAAGGCCACGCTGGCCAAGCTGAAATGGGACAACTCCGCCGGCAAGCTGGCCGTCACTGGCGACAGCGAGCTGGCGCGCAAGGCGCCTGGCATCACCAAAGTCGTGGCGAAATGACGCGCGATCACTCTCCAGCCGACCCTACGCGCCGCCGCGGCCTGCTCAAGCTGGCCCTGGCCGGCGCCGGCGCGGCGGCGGCTCCATTGGCGCCGCTGGCCGGCGCAGACGCAGCCACCGCCACCGGCGCACCTGCCTGCGCGCCAGGCGCGCCGTCGCCCGCCTACGGCATCGAGGGCCAGCGGAAGGCCGACCTTGGCAACGGCACCTTCCTCAATCCGATCGTGCCGGGCGACCATGCCGACCCCACCATCCTGAAGGACGGCGACGATTACTACATGACGTTTTCGTCCTTCCTGTCCTACCCCGGCGCTGTCATCTGGCATTCGCGCGACCTGGTCAACTGGGCTCCGCTCTGCGCAGCGCTGGCCAAGCCGATCGGCAACGTGTGGGCGATGGACCTGGTCAAGCACAATGGCCGATACTACCTGTACATCCCGGCCGCCGACTCGATCTTCGTGATCTACGCCGACAATATCCGCGGCCCATGGAGCGATCCTGTCGACCTCAAGATCAAAGGCTGCATCGATCCCGGTCACGCGGTCGGCGAAGACGGCAAGCGCTACCTCTTCTTCAACGGCGTGCGCCGTATCGCACTGTCGGACGACGGCCTGTCGACCGCCGGACCGCTGGAAAAAGTCTACGAGCCATGGCGTTACCCGGACGACTGGGTGGTCGAAATGTACGCGCCCGAAGGCCCCAAGATCTTCCGCCGCGGCGAATGGTTTTACCTGGTGACCGCCGTCGGCGGCACCTCGGGCCCGCCCACCAGCCATATGGTGACCGTGGCGCGCTCGCGCTCCATCCACGGCCCCTGGCAGAACTGCCCCGCCAACCCGATCGTGCGCACCCGCAGTGCGGACGAGCCATGGTGGTCGCGCGGCCACGCCACCGTGTTCGAAGGACCCGGCGGCGACTGGTGGATGATCTACCATGGCTACGAAAACGGCTTCCGCACCCTGGGCCGCCAGGCCTTGCTGGAACCGGTCGAATGGACCCGCGACGGCTGGTTCCGCGCCGGCGGCGGCACCTTGTCCAAACCCTTGCGCAAACCCAAAGGCGGCCGTCCGTCGCCTTCCGGCCAGGCGCTGTCGGATGATTTCAGCGCCAACAAGTTCGGTATGCAGTGGAGTTTCTTTGCTCCCGGTCCGGACGAAATGCAACGCGCCCGCTACGATGGCAAAGGCCTTGTCATCAAGGGCAAGGGCAGCTCGCCGGCAGACTGCTCCCCCCTCACCTGCATCGTCGGCGACCGCGATTACGAGGCCTCCGTAGTGCTGGATATTTCGGAAGGCGCGCAAGGGGGCCTGCTGCTGTATTACAGCCAGCGCGCCTATTGCGGCATCGGTTTCAGCCCGACGCAGATGTTCACCTACCAGTGCAGCGAAGAACAGAGCTGGATGCGGGAAAACATCAACGCGGGGACGATCCACATCAGGCTCACCAACCACGCCAACGTACTGACTTTCCATTACTCGCGGGACGGCGTGACATGGATCAAGCACCCGTGGCAGATGGAAGTCTCCGGCTTCCACCACAATGTGTTCGGCGGTTTCATGAGCCTGAAGGTCGGTATCTATAGCGCCGGCAGCGGCGAAGTCAGGGCGCGGCAGTTTTCCTACCGCGGCCTGAAGCCCGCCTAAGCCTCCAGCGAAAGCCGGTAGACCGTAGTCTGCCGGTACACCTGGCCGGGCAGCAGCAGCACGTTCGGCCAGGCGGCGCTGGCCAATTCCGGACGCGCCCGCGATTCGATGATGAAGCCGCCCTGCGGGCCGGCACGGAACTTCAGCGCCGCCTCGGTGGTGTGCACCTGCAGGCAGCGTCCGGAGGCTGGATCGGCAATCCGGGCCACCTTGCGCAGCGGCCCCTGGCCGCCGGCAAAATGATCGCGCACGAAAAAGCAGTGGTCGAAACCCGAGCGCCCGACAAGCTGGCTATCGGGCCAGCCCAGGCGCGCGCCGATGGGCGCCGGATGCCGGAAATCGAATGCGGTGCCGCCCACGGCAGCTACGCCGGACGGCGCGCCGCCGGCATCCACTTCCACATAGTAGTCGGCATCGATCTGCACCATGTGGTCGCCCACGTCGGCCGTGGCGCCGTTCAGGTTAAAGCAAGGATTGGATGCCGTTTCGAGCGGAGTCAGGGCCATCGCCACCACCTCATGCTCAACGGTCAGGCTGCCATCGTCGTCCAGGTGGTATTTCGCCAACTGCGCCACGCCGTCGCCATTTTCCATCCGCAAAAGCCGTACGCCGCTGTCATCGTGGCGTCCTTGCCACAGTGCCGCTTTTGCGCTGCATCCTGGTTCCAGCAGGACGTCGGCTATCCGGCCATACCGGTCTGGCGCGCGCCAGCCGCACAAGGCGGCGCCGCACTCGCTGACCGTCACCACCATATCGCTGGCGTTCCTGAGGGTAAACACGCGGTATTCGTCCGCTTCGGACGCTGCGCCGGAAAAATGTTTCGTCATCATTAAAAAATCGGGCTCCCTGTGCACACTTCGGCACCATGACATTTTGCTATCCGGCGCATGGCGATTCAATTACTAAAATCACCAAGCCCCCGAACGATTCTGGCGAACTGCACGGCAAAGGGCTTTTCTGCGCCACGGATTAGGCAATAATGCAAGCGCATCAGCTTCGGCAGGCCTGCGCCGGCCGACTTCAACAACAGGGTGCGACGCAAGCCCACGCGTTCCCGCCCAGAGACAAACCCTATTGTGAGCACCGCATGAGTACCTTTTCAACCCTGGACTTGATTGTCTTCCTGATTTACTTCGTCGCCGTGGCCAGTTACGGCATCTGGATCTACCGCCGCAAGCAAAACAGCTCCGGCCAGGCGTCGCATGACTACTTCCTGGCCGAAGGTTCGCTCACCTGGTGGGCTATCGGCGCCTCGCTGATCGCCTCCAACATCTCCGCCGAGCAGTTCATCGGCATGAGCGGCTCGGGCTACAAGATCGGCATGGCCATCGCCGTCTACGAGCTCATGGCGGCCGCCACCCTGGTCATCGTCGCCGTGTTCTTCATGCCGGTGTACCTGAAGAACCGCATCTACACCATGCCACAGTTCCTGGAACAGCGCTACGGCAAAGCCGTGGCCACTACCATGGCCCTGTTCTGGCTTGGCCTGTACGTGGTGGTCAACCTGACCTCCATCCTGTACCTGGGCGCGCTGGCCATTTCCAGCCTCTCCGGCATCGCCCTGCTGCCATGCATGCTGTTCCTGGCGGTGTTCGCAGCCATCATCACCCTGGGCGGCATGAAGGTGATCGGCTATACCGACGTGGTGCAGGTGGCCTGCCTGGTGGTCGGCGGCCTGGTCACCACCTGGCTGGCGCTTGACCTGGTGGCCGGCCTGGCCGGCAAGCACGGCGCACTGGACGGCCTGTCGGAACTGTTCGGCGTGGCGCGCGGCCACTTCGACATGGTGCTGAAGCGCGAAGACCCGAACTACATGGACCTGCCAGGCCTGTCGGTGCTGCTGGGCGGCATGTGGATCGTCAACCTGAACTACTGGGGCTGCAACCAGTACATCACCCAGCGGGCCCTGGGCGCCGACCTGCCGACCGCCCGCAAAGGGCTGCTGTTCGCGGCCTTCCTCAAGCTGCTGATGCCGGTCATCGTGGTGCTGCCAGGTATCGCCGCCTACGCGCTGGACAAATCCGGCGCCCTGGGCGACGCCATGCGCCAGGGCGGCGAGCTGAATCCCGACCGCGCCTACCCTGTGCTGCTTAACCTGCTGCCGTCCGGCCTGAAGGGCGTCGCCTTCGCCGCCCTGACCGCGGCAGTCGTGGCATCCCTGGCCGGCAAGGCAAACAGCATCGCCACCATCTTCACCCTCGACATCTACAACAAGACGTTCAACAAGCAGGCCACCGAGCAGCGCATGGTGTGGATCGGCCGCGTCAGCGTAGTGGTGTCGATGGCGCTGGCCGTGCTGATCGCGCCGATGCTGGGCATCGACAAGAAAGGCGGCTTCCAGTACATCCAGGAGTACACCGGCTTTGTCTCGCCCGGCATCCTGGCCATGTTCCTCATGGGCTTCTTCTGGAAAAAGACCACCTCCGGCGCGGCCATGTTCGCCACTGTCGGCGGCCTGGCCGGATCGATCGTGCTGAAATTCCTGCCGACCATGATGGACCTGTCCTTCCTGGTGCCGATCGGCTTCGCCAAAGTCACCTCCTCCGGTGTCGCCGAGATCCCCTTCCTGGACCGCATGTTCATCGTGTTCTGGTTCGTCATCGCCGGCATGGTGTTGATCAGCAAACTGGCCGAAGCCAAGCGCGAAGGCGTGACCAGGCACCTGCACGTGGATACCTCGATGTT
The DNA here is from genome assembly GCF_009720745.1 of Massilia eburnea. Lineage (GTDB taxonomy): Bacteria > Pseudomonadota > Gammaproteobacteria > Burkholderiales > Burkholderiaceae_D > Rugamonas > Rugamonas eburnea. The sequence continues at coordinate 106,060 of NZ_WNKX01000003.1, forward strand.
CCGCGTCGACGGCGCCTTCACCGTCGGCTCGGCCATCATCGGCGTGGCACTGGCAGCGATTTACGGCACGCTCTGGTAAGCGCAAGCCCAAGTCCACCGTAGCAAGCAAAGGGCCGCGAGGCCCTTTGTTCATTTTTGGCAATTACTGAGCAATTTCATTCAGCGTCTTGGCGGTCTTGAGAATTGCAAGGGCAATTGTCCCCTACCAAAATGCAATTTGCGTATGCCGCAAATGACACTTATCGGAAGGGAAAGAATGAACAATCTTAAAATGCGGGCGATTGTCGTCTCGCTCATCGCGGCAGGCCTTGCCGCTGGCTGCGGCGGTGGCTCGGGCGGTTATGGCGGTGCGTCAGCAAGCGGCACCACGGGCAGCACCGGCAGCACGGGCAACACAGGCACCCCGCCTGGCGGCAGCACCGACTCAGGCAGCACCGGCGGCACCAGCAACACGCCGGCCAGCAAAGCCACCACCTGGAGCAGCGTGAAATGGGGCGGCGGCGGCTACGTCAGCGGCCTGATCTTCCATCCGACCACGTCCAACCTGCTGTACGCGCGCACCGATATCGGCGGCGCCTACCGCTGGAACCAGGCCGCCTCGTCCTGGGTCCCGATCACCGACGGCCTGGGCTTCGGCGCGGCGGAGAGCAAATACCACGGCATCGAGAGCATTGCCCTCGATCCTAACAACGACCAGCTGGTCTACATGGCGACCGGCATGTACACCTTTGAAGGCAACGGCCGCCTGTATCTCTCCAGCGACCGCGGCGACCACTGGACGCACGTCGACCTGCCCTTCCCCTTGGGCGGCAACAATCCCGGTCGGGCCATGGGCGAGCGCCTGATGGTGGACCCTAACAAGCCTTCGACCCTGTTCTACGGCTCGCGCACGGCTGGCCTGTGGAAGAGCGCCGACTCGGGCCAGACCTGGGCCCAGGTGACGGCACTGTCGTCCGTCAAGATGACCTCGGACCAGATCAATGCCGCCGGCGGCGCGATGGGGGTCGAACTGGTAGTCTATGACACCGGTTCCAAGGGCAGCGGCACGGCCACCCAGACCATCTACGCCGCCGTCGCGCCGGACTACGCCAGCGTGGCCGGCCTGACGTCGAACATGTACAAATCCAGCGACGGCGGCGCCACCTGGTCGCCAGTCCCGCTGCCGGTCTCCGGGTACCACATCCCGCACATGGTGCGCGCTGCGGACGGCATGTTCTACGTCGTGTTCACCAAGGACACCGGCCCTGGCGCCGGCGGCCCTGGCCGTTTCTACAAATTCGACGGCAGCACCTGGACCTTGCTCAAGAGTGAAGACCCGCTTAACGGGACAAACTTCGGCCTCGGCGGCGTATCCGTCCAGGGCAGCGGCGCCACCACCCGTATTGCGCTGGGCGTGACCAACTCCTGGGGCAACTTCAGCGGCCAGCAGATCGTGCAGTTGTCCGATGACGCCGGCAAGACCTGGCGCGAAATCGAAGCGATGACGCCGGGCGAGACCGCATCGGGCTGGGTCGACGATGTCGAAATCGATCCGTCCAACCGCGACCACATCCTGCATGTGCACGGCGGCGGCATCATTGAAACCAAGAATGCGTCCTCGGCTTCCCCGACCTGGAGCGGCAACATCACCAACATCGAAGAAACCGCGACCCTGTCGCTGGTCACGGCCCCAGCCGGCGCACCGTACAAGTTCATCAACAGCGCTGGCGATATCGGCACCTGGCTGCAGACCGACGTCACCGTCAAGCCAACCCTGGCCCCCACCGCCAACTGGAGCAACGGCAACGCGGCCGACATGGCGTGGTCCGATCCGCTGTTTATCGCCGGCGCGGGCGTCGCAAATTGGTCCGGTGCCGGCGGCTTCGGCTTCTGGTCGGGCGATGGCGGCAAGACGTGGTCGAACTTCGCGACCTTGCCAGCAGGCGCCCAGACCAATACCGGTGGCGCTGCCAGCGTAGCGGTACCGTCCCGCAACAGCATCATCTGGTCGCCGGCCAACTCGGTGCCGTCCTACACCACCAATAACGGCGCCAGCTGGACGGCGACCAACCTGCCGGCGCTCCCGGCAGTCGCGCAAGGCTGGGACCGTGGCTACCACCTGGCCGCCGACCGCAAGAATCCGAACAAGGTCTATGCCTACGATTCGGGCGGAGCAACTTGGGGCACGGCCGGCAAGTTCTACGTATCGACCGATGGCGGCCATAGCTTCGCGCTGAGCCAGGGCTCGGTAACGGCAAACCTGGCGCCTAACGCTTTCTGGGCGACTTCGGTTGCGGTCAACCCGAACGCGGAAGGCGACCTGTGGCTGGCTGACGGCAACACCGTCTACCACTCGCTGGACTCGGGCGCGACCTGGACCAAGCTGAATAACTTTGCTTCCGCCACCGGCGTGCAGGGCGCCAGCATTGTCGCGCTGGGCAAGGCCGCCAGTGGCGCCAAGTACTCCGCTGCGGTTTATGTGGTTGGGACGATCGGCGGCGTATGGGGTGTCTACCGTTCAGACGACGCCGGTGCAACCTGGACGCGCTTCAATGATGACGCCCACCAGTTCGGCGGCATCGGCGTGATGGCAGCGGACCAGAACACCTACGGACGCATCTACGTCTCCGGTACCGGCCGCGGCCTGCTGTACTCCAACTAAGGCCTAAAACAATCAGGGAGGGTGGCGCCAGCTGCCCTTCCTTTGGTTTTCGCCGACAGCAGCTGAGCAGGCGGGTCAGACAGGACGGCCATCCGGCTTGGGTCTGACCCGCCTGCTTTACAGCTAATGGCGAATATTGAATTTCCTGGTAGTCCGTGAAGAACTTGCTTCGCAAAATTGGCGGCCTGGGTCACTTCTCGAGCAGGTCGACGCCCAAGGGCTCCAGTCGCAGCACGTCCTGCCAGCGTTTCCCAGTCAGTACGCCACTCATGGCGCCCTGGATCACGACCTCCTTGGGTTCACCCGTGGTGTTGACATAGAGCGTACGGCCGTCTACGACGCGTGCGTAGACGCCGTCGGGCGTTGCCGGCCCCGGCCCAATCCCCAGGCTCGCGTAAAGCTGGCGGTACAACGGCCGCATGAGTTGCGGATGCGCTGCCGTGGCAACGTAAATGGCGCGTCCCTTACCGAAGCGGTTGACCGTGATGGCGGGCGTCTTGCCGTCAAGATTGGCAAAACTTGCCAGCACTTCGGCGGTGGACGGCTCCAGCACCTCGTAGGCACCCAGTTCGGCCTTGACCTCCGTGCCATCAATCGTGGTCTGCAGGGTGCCTGCGTTGTAGAAGGCGTTGGTACGCAGGCCGAACACGTCGGTCAGGCCGCCGGGCAGCGGGGTGTCGTGCCACTGGTTGTTGTCATTCACCTTGGCTGACTGCGCGGTCATGATGACCGTACCGCCCTCGGCCACGAACTTGCGCAGGTTAGCAGTCGAAGCCGCATCGAGCAGATACAAGCCGGGAACGATCACCAGCTTGTAGCGGCTCAAATCTTCGTGGCCGACGTGAATTACCGCCACGTCGACATTGTCCTTGAACAGCGGTTCGTATGCGTTATGCGCTTGTTTCATGTAGCCCGGGTTGACGTAAGGCCGCACCGTGTTGTTCATGCCTTCCTTCGGCAGGTTGGTGGCGATGATGTTGTCGAACGCGTAGGCGATGGCCACCTTGGGCTCTTGCAGGCGCGGGAAGCCCAGCTTTTCCAGCGTGGCGAATTCCTTCGCGACGGTAGCGAATTCGTCGAGCTTCCAGGAGGGCCGGTCGTCGTGGTCGATCAGGCCGAACAGCGCCTGTTCTTCGCCGCCGTGGTGGCTGTGCCAAGTCCAGGGCATCACTGCCTGCGCGCCCATCAGCAGGCCGAAGTGCGCCCACATGCGCGAACGTCCCGGTGTGCCGTAATACCCAGGGCCGCCGGCAGTAAACTCGTTGAACCAGATCGGAGACTTCATGCCGGCGCGCATCATCGTCGCTTCGAACCCCGCGCTCAGGGGATCTCCGGGGTAGAAGCCCATCGCGCCGTAACTCACAAATTTGCGGTAAGTGGCCAGCATGTCGAAGCCCTTGCGCCCGGCGCTGTCCCACAGGTTGGAGATGGCAGGCTTGTCCGGCGTATTCTTCTTGCGCACTGCTTCCAGCAACTCCAGCACTTCAACGGTCTGGTCGGACCAGAAGCGCCGCATGTCGAGGTAGCGCTCGTAAGGACCAGGGCCTTCGATATATGGCAGGCGCACTTCGTCCCACGTGTTGAGGTGGCGCGACCAGCGCTGCGAGGCCCAGGCCTTGTTCAATGCCGCCACGCTGCCGTATTTGCGTTGTAGCCAGCCGATGAAGCGCTTGCGGTCAGCCTCGGAGTACGACACCATGCCATTGCCGCTTTCGTTGTTGTAGCCGATGGCAAACAGCGCCGGATGCTTTGCATAGCGCTTGGTCATGGTGTCGGCCAGCCGCACCAGCAGGCGCCGGTAGTCAGGATCGCTGGTGTCGTCCATGTAACGCTCCACCGGGTCGAGCCGCTCACCGCGCTCGGTGACGATGTCGACGCCCGGGTACTTCTTGTGCAGCCATATCGGCGCCGGTTGGCCCGGTATATCCACGATGACCTTCAGGCCGGCAGCCTGCATACGGTCCATGATCCAGTCGAACAGGCGGAAGTCGAATTTTCCTTCCGACGGCTCGAAGGCGTCCCACGCCAGGTCGCCCATGCGCACTACCTTCATCCCGGCCTGCTTCATGCGTTGGATGTCGCGCTCGATCTGCTCGCGGCCACTACGGTCGAAAGGCTGGTAATTGGTGCCGACGAAAAGCTGGCCCGCACCTGGCCATTCAGGATGGCCTTCGGTAGATTGGGCCACGGCATCTGCTGTGGCGAGGACGGCCAGTGCCAGCGCGCAGGCGGCGGCGATTCTTGTGAATTTCATAGCGATGTGGGATTTGCATTAGGAATGCTCGCAGAAGATTCTGCGAGCGCCCGCATCGCACCGCAATTGCGAAAATGGCCAACGCAGTCAATGAAATCCGTTAGCTCGACACGCCGCCGCCGTTCAGCAAGGCTGCCGTTTAGTTTGTATAGAGGACACCACGACCGTTGCCGGCGGCGTAGAGTCGCCCGTAGGTATTCCAGTCGCCCGCCATGTGCAGCACGCCGCCGAACTGGTGGCTGTCGTCATTGAAGCGCGACCAGTGGGCGCCGGCATCGTCGGAGCGGTAAACGCCCCATGCGCCATTGATCACGCCCACCACATAGACCGCGGCCGAATATGGCGAACCCAGTGCCGCTTTGCCGAGGGTGACCACGGTGGCGCCCTGCACGTCCGGCCAGTTGTTGCTGCCCCAGACCGAAGAGAAATCACTGAGTTTGGTCCAGGTGCCGCCGCCATCAACCGAGTGGTACACGGCATTACCGTCAGCCAGCCAGACGTCGCCTTCCACGTTCGGGTTCACCGCCATCGACGTATTGCCGAAGAAAGTCACCATCGGGCTGGTCGCCTTGAACGAAGTGCGCTCGGTATAGGTATGGCCGCCATCCGTCGAGGCCCAGAAGTGTGCCGTATCCGACCATTGGTTCCACCATGCGCCGCCCGAATCGTAGGCATAGACCTTGTTCGGATTCTTGCGGTCCACCGCCAGGCGGTAGCTGCGGGGTGCGCCGCTGATCGGCGCCAGCGCCGGCAGGTTGGTCGCATTCCAGCTCGCGCCGCTGTTGGTGGTGTAGGAAGGCACTGCATCATTCGGCGCCCAGATTACATTGTTGCGCGTGGTGACGGCGATGTTGCTCGCGCCCTCCGTCCCAGCGGCAGCACCTGCCGGCAGGCTGGCGAAGGTGGACCAGGAATTGCCGCCGTCGCCGGACCAGTAGCCGGTGCCGACATGGCTGCCGTCGCCGTTGTTGATCACCCCCGCAGCGGCGATGTATTGCGGATCGGACCAGGCGAGATCGGCCGAATTGCCGCTGCTCCAGGCGTTCAGCGGACCCTTTGTCGGCTTCGTCGCCAGGTCGGTGTTGACCCAGGTGCCGATGTCGCCGGCGCTGTTGATGAACTTGTACGACGCGCCAGCCGGAGGCGTGACCAGGGACAGCGTGGCCGTCTCTTCCAGGTTGTTGACCTTCAGGCTCCAGCTTGGCGTTGCGGCGGATGCGTTGAAGGTTTCCCAGATGCCGCCACCGAAGACATGCATCACGTGGTCGCGGTTGGCCGGGTCGATCTCGACATCGTCCACCCAGCCGGAGAAATCGCCGGGCGCATTATGCGGCATGCCAGCCGCGATTTCGTGCCAGGCCAGGCCGTCGTTGTCGGACAGGCGCACCACCTGCTTGCCGGGATAATCGCCCCAGGTGCCGGTCACGCCCAGCGCGATGCGGGCGCCCGAACCGGCGCCATACACGGACACCCCGCCAAAACCGCCCTGGGTACTGCTGTTGAGCAGGTTCCAGCTTTCGTTGCCGACGGTGCCGCCGAACTTGTATAGGTAGCCGGGGCCGCCGGCGCCCTCGCCGCGGTTTTTATTGAAGACAATGTAGAAACTGCCATCGCTGGTGCGCAGCATGTGCGGGATGTAGAAGCCTGCCGCCTGCGATGGGACCGGCACCGGCGTCCACGTCGCACCGCCGTTCACGGACTTGTACAGCACCGACGTCAGGCCTGCCGCGTTGGCGTAGTCGGGCGCGATGGCGGCATACATGATCCAGGTGGTTGCGCCGCCACCCACGCCCGAGTTGTCGAACATCAGGTGCTCAATGCCGACTGGCGGCGGGTCGCCTGCGAGCGTGAAGCTGCCCAGCCCGGTGACGCGGTTCCAGGTCTGGCCCGCGTCCGAGCTTTTCCACAGTCCGGAGGTGCGCGAACCGTAGAACATGGTCGACGGATTGGTGGGGTCGAGCTTCAAGCGTTCGCCGACGGCGCGGGCGGTGTCGTTGCCGCCCACCGGGAACGGCAGGCTGACCCAGGTCCAGCTGCTGCCGCGATCACTGGAAATATAAAGGCGGCCGTTGCCATTGCCTTTGGTAGTATCGCCGGCAACAAAATAGACTTTCTGGTCATTGGCCGGATCGAGCGCCAGGCTCTCCACATCATGGAACCTTGCTTCGCCGCCGCCAAAACCCGGGCCATCGGTCAACGGCATCCACGTCGAATTGCTCGCGTTCCAGCGGTAGATGCCGCCCACGTCGGTGCGGGCATACAGCACGCTGGCATTGACCGGGTGGTAGACCAGGCCGGTGACGTAGCCGCCGCCGCCCCACTTCACGCTGGTCTAGCTGTTGGCGGCTGAACCGGCGACCAGGGCCGCAGTGCTGACTGCCGCACTGCCGCTGCCGGAACTACCGCCGCAGCCGGCGACGACACTGGCAACCAGCGCGGCCAATAAGACCGGGACTACGGTGTACTTTGCCTTGTATTGCGATTTCATCCTGTCATCCTTCAAAAGAAATGGCTTCATGGTTTGCATAGGAAAACCCCCTCTTCCCACGCGCACACTGCAGATCGTGAGAATTGGTGAGTTTTCGCATCCAGACTAAGCAGCACGATTCCATTTCAGGTAGAACTTTCGCGCCAACGCCTTGCATTCTGCAAAAAGTTGAAGTGTGCGAAACGCAAGTGTTAACGCCAGGCAATAAAAAAGGGCCCGCAGGCCCTTGCTTCATTCCGTCTCCAGCGCCAACGCCCTGTCGCGGTAGGCCCTTGGCGTACATCCCAGCTCGCGCTTGAACACCAGGTGCATGTATTGGGTCGAGGTAAAGCCGCAGCCCAAGGCCACATCGGCAATACTGCGCTCCCCGCACTCCAGGCCGGCCTTGGCGGCATCGAGCTTGAACTGCAGGATCACGTCGTGCACGCTGCAGCCCAGCTCCTGGCGGAAATAGGCCTCCAGCGAGGAACGCGACACACCGACATATTCCGCCACCTGGTGGGTCTTGATGCCCTGGCAAGCGTACTGGCGGATGAAGTGGCGCGCCCGTGCAACGTGGGGATGGCGCACTGCCTGGTGCTGGCTCGACGCGAACACATTGATCCCGGCCGGTGGCATCAGGATGCGCGTGTTCGACAGGCGCACGCCGTGCAGCATCTGGTCCAGCAAGTGCGCTGCGGTGCGCCCCATTTCCTGCGCACCCTGGATCACCGAACTGAGGGGAATGCGGGTCAGCATGCGCACCAGCGGGTCGTTGTCGATGCCGATCAAGGCCACCTGTTCCGGCACGGCGATGCCGGCGATGATGCAGGCCTGCAGCAGCTGGCGCGCGCGCGCATCGGTCACCGCGATGATGCCGACGGGCTTGGGCAGGCTGCGCAGCCAGGCGATCTGGCCTTCCACCGATTCGTCCCAGGCCGAGGCGCTGGTCTCGCAGCCGCGGAAGATCGGCGCCTCCATCTTGTCCGCTTCCATCAGCGTGCGGAAAGCATTCTCGCGCTCTTGCGCCCAGCGGTTTTCCTTGGCCTTGGGCAGGCTGAACATGGCAAATCGGTGCAGGCCGACGTCGATCAGGTGGTCGCGGGCCAGTTTGATCAGCTTGAAATTATCGGTGGCAACGTACGGCAAGCCGCGCGGGTATTCGGCTTCGTCGGAGTAGGAGCCGCCAACCGCCACCACGGGAACGCTGCAGCGGGACAGGGCTGCCGCTACGGCAGGATCATCGAAATCGGCAATGATGCCATCGCCCTGCCAGTTTTCGATGCCTGCCAGGCGCAGGCGGAAATCCTCTTCCAGAAATAAATCCCAGGCCGCGCGGGTGCTGCCCAAATAGGCTGCGATACCGGATATCACTTCGCGGTCGAAACTCTTGTTTGCATTAAACAGCAGGGCAATACGGTGTGCTTTCGAAGTATTCATAATCGCCAATCGCCAAACAGGTTTCAGGTGAATGCTAGAAAGCAGTTTTCGCCGTGGTGGCGAATTCAGCTGAGCGATGATGTTTGCCGATATCGGAAAGGATATTCTTCATGCTTGTCTCCAATTAGCCAGGGTAGCGCCGAAAGGCATCCCCGGTCTTAATCATTTACAATCGTCCCCAATGACGGCCTGCAGCAAGCCGCCATGAATGACCGCGCTATTACAGTTCTGTTTTTATAGGTGGATAGCGGAAGCTAAGCCACAGCCAAAGCATAGGCGGACACCCCTGCGAGGCGGTAACGCCCCGAGGGGAATTTCTAGCAATGTGCAAAAATTGCGATCAGTTCTGCAGGAAGTGCAAGCGCGTCAACCGGTTTCTGCGGCTTGTGAGGAGAGGACATCGGCCGTGGCGGGAGATGCCGCCGGGGCCTGCTGGCTGGCCAGGCAGCGGAAGGATTTCGGCGTGCAGCCGTATTCTTCCTTGAAGAGTTTATTGAAATACGAAACGTTGGAATAGCCGACGGAATAGGCAACTTCCGCCACCGCAGCGGCACTATTTTCCGCCAATAATCTCGCCGCTTCGGTCAGCCGCAATTTATTGAGGTAACTGGTGAAAGTCATGCCCAATTCGGTTTTTAATACCTCATTGACTTTATTCCGGTTGGTCCCGGTCGCCGTCACCACGCTTTCCAGGTCCAGATCGGTATTTGTGTAATTGGTGGCAATATATCGCAGTACCGTTGCCTTTTCCTTATCTTTATACGGCTCCAGTGTTAATTGTCGATAAGCGACCAGCGGTAAATCCTTTTTCATTTTTGAATTCAGGCTGGCGGTCAGCGCATGGGCGTGGACGCGGAAGAACCACAGGGCGAAGGCCAGCCAGCTCAGCAGCAAAAAGACCACGAGTGCCGCGATGTAGCGGTAATCGCGGCCATGCAGCGTCAGTTCGCTGATATCCAGGTAGGAGTCGACATTGTGCGGGCTCTGGCTGCTGCTGCCGAACAGGATCTTCGAGACCTTGTTGAGCTCATAGCCCTGGTACGACAGGTCCAGCTTGACCGTGTAGAACCACCAGTCAGGAATAGTCAGCCGTGTCAGGTCCAGCGAGACCGGGACGCCGCGTGCGTTGCATGAAAAATAAGTCCCCGGCGAGCGGTAAGTCAGGAAGTCGCCGACCTTCGAGATCTTGTCGTCGAAGGTGGAAATCCCGAAGATCATCGAATTCGATGGCGCGCATTTGGCCAGGAAAGTGACATCGGTGTACTTGGCCCAGTCCACCTGGGCCAGCCGCCCCTTGCCATCCTGCAGAATCAATCCCGCGGAGGTAAAAGGATATTGCCCCGCATCCGTGACCTTGAATTCGAAGCGCAGCTGATCGCGCTGCGGGTCCGTTATCCGGGCGCTGGACGTGCCGCCCATGGCCTGGTCGGTGTTGGTCATGTAGTGCCAACCGGCGCCGGGCTTGTTCGTCGCCAGCAGCGGCACCGACAGGTAGCTTTGGGAAATCAGGAAAAACGCCAGCACTGCATCGGCAATCACGAGGCCGATCAATGCCAGCAGCGCCTTCTTATAAAACTCTTGCATTATTCAGAATGGTTGAACTGTCTCTCTATGCAATGCCTCTTGCCGGGCCTGCTAATTGCATCATAACAGTTCAACCAGTTAAAGGGGGCCAATCGTGCCCCCCCTCTTCTGCGTTCAGCGCGAGCGCCGCAACGGTTTGCCATTGACGTCGTAACTGGCGGCCTCCAGATGCACCACGGTGCTGACCGCCCCGGCGCCGGCTGCATCGGCCGCCAGGGTAATCTTGTAGTCACCTTTGGCGACTTTCCAGGTCTTGCTGGCCGAATCGTACATGGCCAGCAGGCGCGGATCGACCGTGACCGAGGCTTTGGCTGCGCCGCCAGGCTGCAGGTCGACTTTCTGGAAACCCGCCAGGCGTTTGGGCGCTTCCCATTTGGCCTTGAGCGGCGCCACGTAGACCTGCGCCACTTCCTTACCCGCTACCTTGCCGGTGTTTTTCACCGTGAACGCCGCCTCCAGCACACCGTTCTTCACGCTGGCGGACAGGCCGCTGAATGCAAACTGTGTGTAGGACAGTCCATGGCCGAACGGGAACAGCGGTTTCAATCCCTTCAGGTCGAACCATTTGTAGCCGACCGCTGCGCCCTCGTGGTAATCGACGTCGAAGCGCTTGTCCGCGACCTCGGGATAGCCATCCAGCACGGGACGCGGCAGCTGCGACTCGGAGGCCGGGAAAGTGGCTGGCAGGTGGCCGGACGGATTGACTTCGCCGAACAGCACGCTGGCGATCGCCTCACCGCCGCTGCTACCCGGGTACCAGGCTTCCAGCACGGACGGCACTTTCGACAGCCATGGCATGGTCACCGGGCCGCCCGTTTCCAGCACCACCACGGTCTTCGGATTGGCCGCGCTGACCGCAGCAATCAGCTCATCCTGCTTGCCGGACAGCGAGAGATTGCCTGCATCGAGCGCCTCGCCGACCCATTGCGTGCCGAACACCAGCACCACGTCGCTTTCCTGCGCCAGTTTCGCTGCCGCTGCCTTGTCGCTGCCGTCGTTGAACGACACTTGTGCCGAAGGCGCGCGCTTCTGGATCGCTTTCAGCGGCGACGACGGGTAATACATGATCGGGCCCGGCCAGGTTTTCGGCTCCAGGCCCGGCACCGCATTGCCGCCGTGCGGGTAGACCAGGGAAGAACCGCCGCCGGCCAGCACGCCTTTGTCGGCATAGCCGCCGATCACCGCGATACGCTTGACGGACTGCGACAGCGGCAGCAGCCCGCCTTCATTCTTCAGCAGCACCATGCCTTCCTGCGCGTCCTTCATGGACACGGCGGCGTCGGCATGGAAGTCGATCTTGTCCGGCGCGGACGCCACCGGATGGTCGACCACGCCGTTCGCGAACATGGCCCACAGTACGCGGCGCGCCATGTCATCCAGGCGCGCCGGCGGCACCCAGCCATTCAGCACGGCTTCCTTCAGGGGCGCGCCGAAATAGTCCGAGAGGTCGAATGGATAGCCCGATTGCTGGTCCAGGCCCGCATTGGCAGCCGGGATGGTGCTGTGGGTTGCCCCCCAGTCGGACATGACCCAGCCCTTGAAGCCCCAGTCTTTTTTCAGCACCTCGTTCAGCAGGTAATTGTTTTCGCAGGCATAGACGCCGTTGACCCGGTTGTAGGAGCACATGACGGAGCCGGGATGCCCCTCTTCGTTCGCGATCTGCAAGGCCAGCAGGTCCGACATGCGGGCCGACTGGTCGTCGATCTTCACGTTCAGGGTGGTGCGGCCGCTCTCCTGGTCGTTCAGAGCGTAGTGCTTCAGCGTCGACACCACGCGGCTCGACTGGATGCCCTTGATCTGGGCGCCGACCATCTTGCCGGCCAGGAGCGGATCTTCGCCGCCATATTCGAAATTGCGGCCATTGCGCGGGTCGCGCATCAGGTTCACGCCCCCGGCCAGCAGTACGTTGAAGCCGTAGCCGCGCGCTTCGGCGCCGATCATGGCGCCGCCTGCGAACGCCGTCTGCGGATCCCAGGTCGCCACCGTGTTCAGGCCCGAAGGCAGCGCCGTCGCCGGCCGCACGTGAGGGCCGCCCTGGCTGGCGACGCCGACGCCGGCGTCCGTCTGCCACAGGTTGGGAATGCCGAGGCGCGGCACGCCGTACACGAAACCGGCCGACTGGTTGTACGATTCATCCGGGCGCTTGAACTTCTTGGCCTCTTGGTCCATGCCGAAATAGCCGAAGACCAGCTTCAGCTTTTCGTCCATGGTCATTTCCTTGATCACCAGGTCGGCGCGCTCGGCGGCGCCCAACTGCGTATTCATCCAGGGTTTTGCATCCGACGCGGCCAGCGCAGATCCGCAGCACATGGCAATCGCGGCGGACAGGAGACTGATCGTTTTCTTCAATTTCATGGTTTCCTCGAAAAAAGGGGCGACCGTGGCCGGCCGCCCCGAAAACTACCGGAAAGGGTAGAGGAGACTACAGGGTACAACAAGGGTACCTGGACGCCGTCCCGGCATTGGCCGGCCCGCGCCCCGGTGAACTCTAAAACAATTACTGCGCCCGGGCTGCATCGACAATCGCCGATATCACGTCGGGGAAGGCCTGCCTGCCGCTCGCGCGGTCGAAAAGGCCCATCTGGTGGTTGCCGGCGTAGCCGTTATCCCAGTACATCGGTACGATGCCGCGGGACCAGGCAGCCCGGGTAATGTACTGGTCCCAGTACTTGCGGTTGACGCCGGACGGATCGTATTCCTCACGCCGGATTGCTCCGTACTCGCCAAGCAGGACCGGCACGCCCTTATCGATAAAGCCGTTCTTCATCTTCTGGAACTGCGCGTCGGCATGCGCCTCATTGCCAGGACCGTCCGGGTTTGCGGCCTTTCCCCACTTCCAGGAAGCGCTTTTCTCATCCAGCGCAAAGCTGTAGGGATCGTAATAGTGAACCTCCATCAACATGCGCTGTGCGGCCCGGTCGCTCGGCATAGCAGCATTGCAGCTGATGGCATGGTCGATGTTGGTGTTGAAGGCCTGGACCACCAGGTGGCGGCTCGCATTGTTCCCGCCTGTCGCGCGGACGGCGGAGATGAAGGCCTGGTTGAATCCTTTCTGCACTTCGCAATATTCGGCGGTTGGAGGGGAATAGTCCCCGTCGACCATGACTTCATTGCTGCCGGCGAAAAGCAGCGTGTCGTCGTGGTTCCTGAAATTGTTGGCGATCTGGGTCCAGAACCTGGCCAGCCTGGCGTTTGCCGCCGGTTGGGCTGCATAAGTCGGCTGCATCCAGCCGCCGTCCCAATGGATGTTGATCATCGCCACCAGGCCGGCCTGGTGGGCATAGTTCACGACCTCGGTCACCCGCTCCATCCATTGCGGGCTGATATTGTCGTCGGCATCGGCGTACTGCTTCCACGACACGGGAATGCGCACGCTCCGGAATCCGGCCGCCTTGATGGCGTTGAACAGCGCCTGGGTTGCCTTGGCATTGCCCCACCCGGCCTCGTTGAAACCATGGCTCCCCCACACGTAGGCGGGGCCGCTGGCCTCGAGTGCGTTGCCCAGGTTCCAGCCCGGCGCCATTTGGGCCGACAGCTGCATGCTGCTGATGTCGCGCATGGCGCCGACGCGTACCGCATGTGCCGCCCCCGACTGGTAGCTGCCGCCGCCGGCCCGGAACTTGATCCAGTACCAGTAGGCGGTGCCGGGGATGGCGCTACGGTCAACGTAGCTGGTCGCGCCCTGCTCCGCCAATGCAATCTGGCTGCCGCCTTCCGGGTTGCTGTCGGTACCACGGTAAAGCTGCAAGCCGCCGGCAGCGCCTTCGACGGTCCATTCCAGGCGGACGTCACTGCCGGTGCCGCTGGCGCTCAGGCATACCTTTACCCCTCCGCCGCTGCCGCAGTTCTGCGCCTGCGCCAATGGCGCCGTACACAGCGCCATTGCCAGGACCGCATTCGTCAACCAAGGTCTCATTGCTCCACCTATCTCCCTATTACAGTGTGCATTGTGTGATCTGCACTACGGCGCCGCAATTGCAAAAAGCGCCAAGGAGGAAAATGAAATTGCGCAGACTGCGGTTAAAACGTTGGCGCACAGCGATAGTATCCACACAATAGAGCCATTGGAAAACAACATCCCGGGAGACACCCAATGCTTCGACAGAAATTGCTCTTTTCAGCGCTTGCCTGCGCACTGGCCGGCACTACCTGGGGGCAGGCCCCTTCCCCAGCCGTCCCGCCAATGCCCACCATCCTGTATGGCACGGCGTACTACCATGAATACATGCCGTATGAGCGGCTGGAGAAGGATGTGCAGATGATGAAAGCCGCCGGCTTCAACGTCGTGCGGCTGGGCGAATCCACCTGGAGCTTGTGGGAGCCGGAAGACGGCCGCTTCGAATATGCCTGGATGGACCGTGTGGTCGACGCCATGGGCAAGGCGGGCATCAAGGTCATCATGGGGACGCCAACCTATTCCATTCCAGCCTGGATGGCCAGGCAGAACCCGGAAATCCTGGCCCGCAAGTTCAACGGGGCGCAGAATATGTACGGCATGCGCCAGAACATGAACACCGATTCGGCGGCCTACCGTTTCTATGCTGAGCGCCTGATCCGCAAGATCGCCGCCCATTACAAGGACAATCCCAACGTCATCGGCTGGCAGGTCGACAACGAGACCGGCGCCTACGGCGCGGCCAACGAGGATGTCTTCGTGCGTTTCCAGCACCACCTGGAGAAGAAGTTCGGCACGCCGGAAAACCTCAGCAAGGCGTGGTTCCTCAATTACTGGGGCCAGGACCTGCATTCATGGGCCGACCTGCCTCGCCCCGACGCCGCCCAGAGCACGGGCTACAAGCTGGAATGGTCGCGCTGGGGCCAGATGCGCGTGACCGAATTCCTGCACTGGCAGGCCAGGCTGGTGCGCGAATGCGCCTCGCCGCGCCAGTTCGTGACGCACGACTTCGCCGGCTCCATGCATAGCGACGTCAATGAGGAAGCGGTTTCGGCCGCACTCGACATGCCGGCGGTGAACATCTACCACTGGGGCCAGCGCGAATACTACAACGGCGCCGACCAGACGATGCAGGCCGACTTCACCCGTTCGCTCAAGCGCAACAACTTCCTGGTCACCGAAACCAACGCGCAGACCACGGACTGGAGCTCCTCGTTCCAGTACCCGCCTTACGACGGCCAGTTCCGGCAGGATGTCTACACGCACCTGTCCAACGGCTCGAACATGGTCGAATACTGGCACTGGTCCTCGATCCACGCCAACCAGGAGACCTACTGGAAAGGCGTGCTGTCGCACGATATGGAGCCGAACCGCGCCTATGCCGAAATGAGCCGCACCGGCCGCGAGCTGCAGAAGATCGGCCCGCGCCTGGTCAACCTGAAGTTGCACAACGACGTCGCGATCCTGTGGAGCCGCGATTCGCTCAATGCCCTCAACGACATGCCCTTCGCCAAGGACTCCCAATGGGGCGGCGGCGGCAGCAAGGCCGATTACGGTTCGCTGGTGCGCCAGATGCATCGCGCCCTGTACGACATGAAGGTCGGGGCCGACTTCGTATTCCCGGAAGCGCAGGACTTTTCGCAATACAAGCTGCTGATCGTGCCGGCCCTGTACTCGGCCGACGATGCCCTGCTGAAGCGCATTGCCGACTACATCCGCAAAGGCGGGCGCGTCGTGATGACCTTCAAGAGCGGATTCACCAACGAGAATGCGGCCGTGCGCTGGTCGATGGCGCCCGGACCGCTGCGCGAAGCGCTCGGCTTCCATTACCAGGAATTTTCCAACCTGGCGCAGCCACTGACGCTCAAGGGCGACCCATTCCAGGCGGGCGGCGACAATAAAGTGCAGTACTGGGCCGAGTTCCTGCAACTCGATACCGCCAAGGCCCTGGCCTATTATGACCACCATTTCTTCGGCCGCTGGCCGGCCATCACGCAGAACCAGTACGGCGCCGGCAAAGTGATCTACGAGGGCACCTACCTGACGGACAAGCTGCAGAAAGCGGTGCTGAAGTCCGCGCTGGATGAGGCCGGGCTTTCCGGGCCCGACCAGCAATTGCCGGCCCAGGTCCACACCCGCAGCGGCACCAACGATTACGGCAGGACGGTGCGCTACTTCTTCAACTACTCGGGCGCCGCCGCCAGTTTCAAGTACCAGTACAAGGGAGGCACCGACCTGCTCACTTCCCGCCCGGTCAAGGCCGACGACACGGTCAATCTCGGGCCATGGGAGGTGGCGATCGTGGAAGAGAACCGCTAGGCTGGCGCGCCGGGCGCCGCCCCGGCAGGCTATTTGAGCAGCGCCTCGATATCGGGGCGCATCGCTTTCGCCAGCAGCTCGTAGCCCTTTTCCGAGAAATGCAGGAGATCGGGCTGCAGCTCGCGTGACAGCACGCCGCCCTCGCCCATGAAAACCGAACCGTAGTCGTGGAAGAAGATGCTCTTGCCATCCCCCAGCGTACGGACTTGCTGGTTCAAGGCGATTGCCCGCCGCCGCCCCCACGAATCCGGCGCGCCTGCCGGCAACACGGCATTGAGAAGAATGCGCGCTTTCGGGTACTGCTGGCGAAGTTTCGCCACGACGGCCTTGATGCCGCCGAATACCTGGTTGGCGTCTTCGCCGCACATATTGATGTTATTCACGCCGATCATCAGCACCACCAGCTTCGGCTTGAGCGCCGCGATCGCGGGGTCCTGCAGCCGCCACAGGACGTTGCCGGTATGATCGGCGCTGATGCCGAAATTGGCCGCCTTCAGCGCCCCGAAATTCTTGTCCCACAGGGCTTTCGGCCACATCTCGGTGAGGGAATCGCCGACGAACATGACATCGACATTGCCCTGCGCGGCACGCGCCGACTGGCCGGCAAAAATCTGGTGCCAGCGTTCGATCGACATCCCGGGATATTCGACCTCGCGCGCAGCCGGGACCGTAGCGCAGTTTCCCGCCCACGCCGATTGTATCGTGCAGGCAGCCAGCAACAGGCATGCACGTACCGTTTTGAACAAAGTCATGAGATTATTCCGCCAATAGTTTTCTCAATGTGGGCTCCATGTTGCGCGCCCAGATTTCGTAGCCCCTTTCCTGCGGATGCAGCAAGTCCGGCATCACGTCGCGCGACAATGTACCATCCGCATTCAGGAGCGCAGCGTTGATATTAGCAAAGAATACGCTGCGCCCGTCCGCATAATTGGCAATGATTGCGTTCACGCTCTCATTCAGGCGGCGTAACAAGGCCGATGGCTGTTCCTCGCGTGGGAAGACCGCAAGCAACAATACTTTCGTCTTCGGCAGGCGGCCATGCAACTCGTCAATGATCGCCTTGACGCCTGCGGCCGTGGCTGCGGGATCATCGTTGCGGTCACCTGTATTGTTGGTGCCGATCATCAGCACCGCCACCCTGGGGGCAATGCCGTCAACCTCGCCATGGCGCAGGCGCCACAGCACGTTCTCCGTATGGTCGCCGCCGAATCCCAGCGCCACCGCGTCGTATTTCGCATAGTAGCGCTGCCACACGGCCTTGCCCGAATTCTCCCAGCCTTCCGTGATCGAATCCCCGATGAAGACCAGCTTCGGCGACTTGCCTGCCGCCTTCAGTTTGCGGACTTCTTCCAGCTTTTTCTCGTGGCGCGGCAGCCAGCCGGGCAACGCCCAGGCATGCGACAGAGGTTCCGGCGTCACGGCTTGGGCGCGATCGCCGCTGCAGGCCTGGTTTGGCTTGCCGTTGCGGACAAATCTGATATCGGCCAGTGCTACTTGCCCGCTGCCATTTGCCTCCAGCGCGAATGGCGCATTGACCTTGCCGAAGTCGTCGTCATGGCGCGCAAAGCAGGAGAGCGCGAAGGAGAGGTGCTGCCAGCCCTTGCCTTGCAGGGCCTGGCCGGGCAGTACAAACGGCACCTTGCGATAGCACTCCTGGCCGCAGCGCATCACAATGTAGATGCCGCCCTTTCCAAGTTCCTGGACGTTGAGGTCGAATTCCAGCGTGCCGCTGGCGGTGTAAGGCCGCAGGTCCAGCGCTGCCCCGCCGTCGAAACGCAGGCTGGTGGACCAGACATCTTTCCACTGCAGGGCAAGCGCGCCTTGCCGGCCGGCGACTTCGTCGACGCGGACGCCCGCCATGCCGGACAGTGGCGCTTCGAGGCTTCCGATCGAGACGCTCCATGAAGGCATTGGCCGGCCCGCATACAGGTCGATTTCGTCCGTGCTGGCCGCATGGACGGAGGAAGCGCCGGCCGCCAGGGCCAGCAGGGCGGAAAGGTGTCGTAGTATTTTCATCCTGCGATTTTGCTGGCGCCTGTCTCGCCGGCGCAATTGCGAAAATCACCAGGCGCCGGAACGATTTTCGGCAATAACGGGCAGCCTGTTACGGAATGGTACGTCAAGGGTCTGGTAGGTCGCGGCGCGCCATAGCCATTCCAGCGGTCCATACGTGAAGCGCCCGAACCACCAGTGCGCGAACACGACCTGCACCGCGAATGCCGCCAGGCCAAGCAGCACCGCGGTCGACTGCAGCATGGTCGCATGCAGGCCAAGGCCGAAACTGTAAAAGACCGGCACAAATACCAGCGATTGGCCTACGTACAGTGTCAGGGTCATGCGGCCAACAGGCGCCAGCAGCTTCAGTGCGGCTTTCCCCGGCCCGTAATACAGCAGCAGGAAACCGAACAGCAACACGGACATGATGCAAAGGCTGGTCAGGCTGCCCTCGACGGTGCCCGCTACGCTGCGAGGCATGAACATCGCCGGTGACGCAGGCACCAGCGCGACAAGCGCCTGCCCCCAATGCAATATGGACGCCAGGGCCAGCACCGCAAGCGCAAGTCCGGCATACCGCGCGCCCACGAAGCGGGCTGCATCGGAAAAGAAGCCAATACGCCCAAGCACCATGCCGACCAGCGATAGCCCGAGAATCTGGCTCAATCGGCCTGATTCAACCATGAAGCCCCATGTGACCAGATGGCCATCGGTCCAGTTCATGCGGAGCGTTTCAAGCAGGCTGCCACCGCTCAGGTAAGCCTGCGGCGTTGGACTGGTCCAGAAATACGGCGCTGCGTTGGCCCAAGCCGCACCATTCAGGCCGCAGATCATTTTCAACACCAGCATCGGCTGCAACAGCAAGAAGAAGGCGATGGCGATGATGACGCGATTGGAGCGGACCCGGTAAAACGGCAGCAGGAACATCCCCATCAGGGCCAGCACCTGGAGCACGTCACCGCGATACCACAGGCTGTGGGCGAGCCCGATGGCGCCCAGCACCACGAGCCGCCAGATGAAGCGGCCCGTGAAATCGACGCCGCGCCGTGCCGAGCGATCCATGATGATGAAGAAGCTTACGCCAAAGCACAGCGCCAACAAGGCAAACGCCTTGTCGGCGAAAGTATCGAATACCAGGTCGTGCCAAAGCAGCTGCACCGGGTCTGAGGTGGGGTGCGACCAGTAAAGTTCATACAGTTCGGGCATATGAACCATGAACAGCCCGAAGAGCGCAAAACCGCGCAAGGCGTCAAGGCCTTCCATCCGTGGTACGAAGTCGATTTTCTGAGCGACCATTGCGGGAATCCCCAATCAAGTCAAAGCCGGTACATTTGTTAGAATTGGCGACGTTTGACTGCCACCGACACTTCGCCGCTCATGTCCACCACCATCCTCATCATCTTTCTCATCGTCTATCTCGGCATGATCCTCGGCGGCCTGCCCTTCCTGCAGCTTGACCGCACCGGCGTCGCGCTGCTCGGCGCCATCGCGCTCATCAGCGTCAACGCACTGACCGTGGACGAAGCGCTGGCGTCGATTCATTTCCCAACCATGATCCTGCTGTTCTCCTTCATGGTGCTGTCGGCGCAGATGCGGCTGGGCGGCTTCTACGACTGGGTCACCGACAGGATGGCCGGAATGCCGGTCACGCCGCCCGCTTTGCTCGGCGTGCTGATCGTGGTCACCGCGGCCTTGTCCGCGGTATTCAGCAACGATATCGTCTGCCTGGCCGTCGCCCCCGTCCTGGTCGACGCATGCAGGCAGCGCAAGGTTGCACCAGTGCCCTTCCTGTTGGCGCTTGCCTGCTCCGCCAATATCGGTTCGGCGGCGACCCTGATCGGCAACCCGCAGAATATGCTGATCGGCCAGACGCTGAAACTGCCCTTTGACGGATATTTTCTCCAGGCGGCGATTCCAGTCACCCTGGGATTGTTCGCATGCTGGGCGCTGATCGTGTGGCAAACCGCCGGCCAATGGCACGCGCCGCTCGCCGCCAGCGCCTCCGGCGATGCAGAAGCCCCGCGCGAGGCGGTCCCCTTCGATGCCTGGCAGACGGGCAAGGGACTGCTGATTGCGGGCGCCCTGCTGGTGGCCTTCCTGGCCGCGCCGTGGCCACGGGAACATATGGCGCTGATCGGCGCAGGCATCCTGCTGACCAGCCGCAAGCTCCACTCGCGCAAGATGCTGGGCCTGATCGACTGGGAATTGCTGGTGCTGTTCATGAGCCTTTTCGTCGTCAACCACGCGCTGCAGCGCACCGGCCTCACCGCCGATGCCATGAATTACCTGTCCGGCCACGGCATGCGGCTGGAACAGCCAGGCGCACTGTTTGGGGCCACCTTCCTGCTCTCCAACCTGGTCTCCAACGTACCAGCTGTCATGCTGCTTCTCCCTGTCGTGCAACACGAGGTGGGCGGCGTGATGCTGGCCCTGGTCAGCACCCTGTCGGGCAACCTCCTCATCGTCGGCAGCATCGCCAACATCATCGTGGTCGATGCGGCCGCAAGGCGTGGCATTGCCATCGACTGGAAACGCTTCGCGCGTGTCGGCGTGCCTGTGACGCTTGCCACGCTGGCCGTGTCCGGCGCCTACCTCGCCCTGAGGTTCTAGCTCCGGCACCGGTCAGATCTTCAATGGTGCGATCTGCGCGGCTGGCGAGTCGATCTGCACGGCGATCACGGTATCGATCGCATCGCGCGCGGCAGGCGGCAGCGCCAGTGTGATGCCGTCGGCAGCCTGGGTGAAGTTGACCTTTTCACCTGACAGCAGCGCCGCCTTTACGATCTTCGCGGGCAGCGCCGGCAAGGTGAGCTTGTCGCCAGGCCATTGCAGCACATGCACGTAGATCGTATTGGCCCTGTGCGTCGAGACGCCATATGCACCCGGCAGGAACGGACCGCCGCGCGTGCCGTAAATGCTCACCCCATTCTTGTCCAGCCAGGCGCCGATCTCGCGCAGGCGCTGCGCCTGCTCCGGATCGATCCTGCCATCCGGCCCCGGACCGACATTCAGCAGCAGGTTGCCATCGCGTCCCACGACGTTTGCCAGCAACTGTATGTAATGCTTCAGCGGCTTGGGCTTCATGTTAGGCTGGTAGCCCCAGGCGCCGGCGATCGTGGTGCACAGCTCCCAAGGGTGGCTGTTGTCGAAGTCCCCCAGCGCGCCATCGCCTTCGCGCGAGTGGAAGTCTTCCGGCATGTCGGCGCGGCCATTGACCAGGACCTGCGGCTGCTTTTCGCGCAGCTTGCGGTACACCTGGTCGGAGCCCCAGCTGAAGCTGCCCTTGTAATGCTTGCCATCAGGGCGCTTCTTCCACCCTACTCCCCATTCCGCCCCATCCCAGTCGCCGCCGAAATTGAGCCAGTCCATTTCACCGCCGTCGAACCAGAGCACATCGAGCTTTCCATAATTGGACATCAGCCGGTCCATCTGGCGGTGATACTGGGCGCGCATCGCCTCCGCGTTTTCACGCTGCAGGTCGGGGAAGAAAAAGCCCGGGAAACGCCAGTCAAGCGGCGAATAATACAGGCCTACGCCAAGGCCGGCCTTGCGCACCGCCTTCACGTAATCGGCCACAAAGTCGCGCTGTGCCGCGCCGTTGACGCTGGTGAAAGGATTGTCCCCGTCATCGAACATGGCAAAGCCGTCATGGTGGCGGGCAGTCAGCACCATGTATTTCATGCCGGCCGCCTTGGCCAGCTGCGCCCATTCGTCGGGATTGAAATGGTCCGGCTTGAACTGGTCGGCCAGCTTGGCATATTCGCCCACCGGGATCTTTTCGTTCCATTGCACCCACTCCCCCCGTCCCGGAACAGAGTACACGCCCCAGTGGATGAACATGCCGAAGCGCGCCTGGCGCCACCAGTCGATGCGTTCCGCCTGGCGTTCCGCTGAAACACACGGGATGCAGATCGATGCCGACATCAGCAGCGACGCCGCCAGAACAAATGGTCTTAAAAGCTTCATCATTGGGCCGCTGGAGCGCGGAAAATAATTTGCGAAAAATGATACAGGCTCTCGGCCCAGCTCTCGCGGTCATGCCCGTAGCCGTCGACATGCCAGATATGCGGGACCTGGTGCTCGCGCAGCGTGCGATGGAATTGCTGCGACACGCCGATCAATCCGTCCTGGTTACCGCAGGCCAGGTACAGCAATTGAGGCTGCGGCTGTCCCGCGGCGGACTGCGGCAACAGGCTGGCGGCCGAACGCATGTTGGGCGCCGCCGAAAATCCCCCCGCCGCACCGAACGTATCGGCGTGGCCGAGGCCGAAATTCAAGGCTTGCCCTCCTCCCATCGACAGGCCGGCGATGGCACGCGCGCCGCGTCCAGGCATGGCCGGATAGGCGCGCTCGATCGCGGGGATCAGGTACTCCAGCAAGTCGCGTTCGAAATTGGCGAATCCGGCGACATGCTCCGGCGTGAACTTGCGCTCCTCGGGCACCGGGCGGTCATCCGGCAGCGCACGGCCATTGGGCATGACGACGATCATCGGCACCGTCTTGCCGGCGGCTATCACGTTATCGAGGATAGCGCCCGCGTGGACGTAGCCGGGCCATTCCTGGTGGTTTCCGGCCAGGCCGTGCAAGAGATACAGCACCGGATAGCGGCGCTGTGGCGAATAGCCGGCAGGCAGGTAGACGCTGGCTTTGCGCCGCCTCCCTGTCACGCCAGACTCATAGCTGAACTCCACGATGGCGCCTTGCGCTACGCCGGGCTGCACCTCGGCGAAACCAGCGGGCGGCGCAGCGAAGGCCCTTACATCATCGGGTCCGAGTTGAATGGCGTGCGGTTGCGACAGCCGGTGCTGCTCGGGATTGGCAGCATGCTGCTCCCGCTGTACGGGCAGCGCACAGGCAGTAGCCAGCAGGCTTGCAGCAGCGACCGCAGGAAATCTGAAGGACATTGGATGCGTTCCAGGCAGATGAAGGTATGCGCCCGATTGTGGCCTGTCGAGCCATGCCCGGCAATTCCAATAATCACCAAGGCCGCATACGATTTTCCGCAGCCGCCCGCCCCGATTGGCGGATTTCGTTGGCTCCATTGGCGATTTTCATCATTGCGCTCTGATCGCGCAGTTCGCAAGATGCCAACATGGAAAAGAACATTGTCTGCTACGGCGAGCTTCTGCTGCGCCTGTCCGCCCCTGCGGGCCAACTGCTGCTGCAATCGCCGCAGCTGGAAACCTGCATCGGCGGCGCCGAAGCCAACGTCGCGGTATCGTTGGCGCGCCTCGGCCACCGCGTGTCGATGGTGAGCAGCTTGCCCGGCAACGCGCTGGGCATGGCGCTGCGCGACGGCCTGCGCATGCATGGCGTGGACACGAACGCCATCCGCTTCGCCCCGGGACGCCTCGGACTGTATTTCCTGACCGCGGGGGCGGTGCTGCGCCCTTCCGAAATCATCTACGACCGCGCCGGGTCGGCATTCGCGGAGACCGAGCCAGCCGCCTACGACTGGCCGTCCTTGCTCAAGGGAGCAGGCTGGCTGCATATTTCCGGCATTTCGGCGGCGACGGGCGAGTACGGCGCGCAGGCAACCCTGGCAGCCATGCGCGAAGCGCGCGCGCAAGGCGTCAAGGTTTCCTTCGATGGCAACTACCGTGCGTCGCTATGGGCCATGCGCGGCAGCGACGGCGCCGGCGTGTTGTGCGAACTGATGCGCCATGCCGACCTGGCGTTTGCGGACCAGCGCGACTTTGCCCTGCTGCTGCGCCGCCCCGCACTCGCCGAGTGCAGCCGCAGCGAGGCGCTGGACGCCGCGTTCGCAGCGTTCCCTCACTTGTCAATGGTGGCTGCGACGCTCCGCAGCCAGTTCGCCAACGACCTCCACCACCTCAGCGCGACGATGCACACGCGCAGCGGACCGCTCCAGGCCCGCGAGTACCAGCTGCAAGGGATTGTCGACCGCATCGGCACCGGCGACGCATTCGCCGCAGGCGTACTGCACGGCCTGGCGCAAGGCTGGAGCCAAGACGCGTGCCTCGAATTCGGCCTGGCTGCGGCTGTCGCCAAGCATTCCATCGCCGGAGACTTCAACCTCGCCGACGAAGCGCAGATTGCAGCCGTGAGAAACGGCAGCCTCGACGTGCGCCGCTGACAAATCGCTTACGGAATTTTGTCTGTTGTATTGGCGTTTTTTGTAATTGCCGGTATGTGCGCACGCTTGCAACATACAGGCTGCTGTCGTATGCAATGCGCCTTGCGCGGCGTGGTCCCCTTGATTGCGGGCCAGGCGACAAGCAGTTCAAATAAATCATAGAGGAACAGATCATGAGGAGAGAAGCGATGAGATCCCACGTTTCGGTGGCTGGGTTGGCCTGCGTGACACTATTGAGCGCCTGCGGCGGCGGTGGCGGCAGCGCTGGCGGTTCCAGCACCGCAGGCAGCAGCGCCACCGGCAGCAAATTCCAGTCGATCGATTTCGGCTACCCGGGTGCGCGTTACCTGGCCACCCCGCCAGCACCGCTCGCGGCGACCAGCACATCGGGCCTGGCGATCACCTTCAACTCCAACACGCCGGACATCTGCACCGTCGACAACGGCAACCTGGTGCCGGTCAAGCCCGGCGAATGTTCGATCACCGCCAGCCAGGCCGGCGACGCCACGTATGCGCCCGCCAACTCGCAGCAGCTGTTCAAGGTACTGAAAAAAGTGCAGGCGATCACCTTTGAATCGCCGGGCTTCCAGGCCATCACTGCGCAGCCTGCACCGTTGGCAGCCACCGCCAGTTCCGGCCTGGCCGTCAGCTACGCCAGCACCACGCCTGCCGTCTGCACCGTCAGCGGCAATATCCTGACCCTGGTGTCGAAGGGCCAGTGCGGCCTGACGGCATCCCAGGACGGCGACAACAACTACGCCCCCGCCACCCCACAGATGGTTGCCTTCACCGTGGGCGATGCGCCGCCCCCGGTACTGACTTTCCTGTCCGGCTATGCATCGGCCAGCGCGACGCTGGAAGGCGGCAAGATCAGCACCTGGGCCGGCAGCAATATTGACGGCTGGTGGTGCAGCGACGCCAACTGGTGCGGCGCCACCGCCAGCGCGGACGGAAGCACTTTCAGCTTCCATTACCTGATCCAGACCAAGGATCCAAACCACGTCAACAACGACGGCTGGATCGGCGGCTATGCCGGGCTCGGCATCGTAGCCCCCGGGGTCGGCAGCGTCAGCACCACCGGCAATACGACAGCGGGCATCCAGGTCGACAAGCAGACTACGCTGAAGTTCAACCTGGGCCAGAACGCCGAATGGTTCAGCACCGCCTCCAAGGACGTCAAGGTAACGCTCACGCTCGGCCACTTCGCCAACAAGGTCTCCGACAATAACAAACCCTGCAACGTTACCCTGAACACCGTCTTTACGCCGAAGAGCGCCGCCGTGCAGAAGTACGAGCTGCAACTGGCCAACTTCACGGCCATCGGCGAGACCTGCGGACTGACAGGCTTGAATGCAGCGACCGAACTGTCAAGCTACCCGATCGTGACCATCAGCATCGAGCCAGCCAACGTCAACACCTCGGTGCAGAGCACCACGGCGACCAGCCCGACCTATCCGACCGAGATCACCCTGAACGGCGCCATCACCGTGCAATGACCAGGTATCGAACAAATTTTCTTGAGGGAGTATGAAGTGATGCGGAGACAAATCAAAAGAACCGCGCTGTCCATTGCGGTCGCACAAGCAGCCCTGATCGCGGGCGGGGTGGCGTATGCACAGAGCACCAGCCAGGCGCCAGGCAGCAATGGCGCTGCGCAGGAAAGCGACACTACGCCGAAGATCGTCGTCAGCGGCCAGCGCGCCGCCATGCAGTCGGCGCAGAAGATCAAGCAGTACGCGGACGACATCGTCGATGCCGTCGTGGCGGAAGAAGCGGGCAAGCTGCCCGACAAGTCGATCACCGAAGTGCTGCAGCGTGTGGTCGGCGTGACCATCGACCGCAACCGATCGCGCGGCGACCCGGAGCACTTTTCCGTGGAAGGGTCGGGCATTGCGATCCGCGGCCTGACCTGGGGTTCATCGACCCTGAACGGCCGCGAATCCTTTTCCGCAGGCTGGCCAGGCCGTGAGCTGAGCTGGGGCGACGTGCCGCCGGAGCTGATGTCCGCGGTGATCATCCACAAGAACCCTCCGGCCAACCTGATCGAGGGCGGTGTCAGCGGCCAGGTCGACCTGCGCACCGCGCTGCCTTTCGATTACAAGAACGAGAAGTTCGCTTTCTCGGCCAACGGCAACTACGACCAGCTGGGCAAAAAGAAGTCGCCCGGCGCCTCGGCCCTGTATTCGAAACGCTGGGACACCGGCAGCGGCCAGTTTGGCGCCCTGATCGACCTGTCCTTCAATCGCACCAATACCCACAACGACACGGTGCAGATGGATGCCTTCTATCCGCGCACCGATATCGTCGATGGCCAGACCGTCTGGGCGCCCAAGTCGGCGTCATGGCGCACCAACAACGGCGAAACCAACCGCGCCGGCGTCTACGGCGCGCTGCAATGGAAAAATGAGAGCGTCGAATCGGCCCTCACCTATTTCCACTCGGGCTACAAGGAGCAAAGCGAAGAATACGCGCTGTACACCGGCGTGGAGAATCCGTACAAGTCCAAGCTTGTCAATCCGGTCTTCGATGCCAACGGCGTGCTGCAATCGGCTACCTACACCTACCCGTTCGGCGGGCTTGGCGCCAACAACTTCGCGGCCGGCGGCTTGAACTTCAATTCCAACACCGGTTTCGCCGACCGCCGTTCGCAGACACGCGAGATTGCATGGAATACCAAGTGGAAGATCAATGACCGCTGGTCGGTGCAGAATGACCTGCAATGGGTCCATTCGACCAACAAGAACTTCTCCACCAATATGGCGATGGTTACCTACGTGCCGAGCATGAACATCTCGACCAACGGTGCTCCGCCCGATATCAGCTTCGACCAGACCGCGCGCGACTTCCTCGCCAATCCGGGCAACTACTACCTGGATCACATGATGCCTAGCCTGAGCAAGGCGTCCGGCGACCTGTACGCCTGGAAGGTGGACGCCAAGGTGCGCTTCGACCATCCGGTACTGCGCGACCTGAACTTCGGCATGCGCCTGACCGACCGCTCCGCCACCCACGTCAATGCCGGCGGCAGCGGCTGGTACAGCGTGGCCGAACCGTGGAACGTCAAGACCACCAGCGTGCCTGGCCGCCTGCCCAACTCCACCGACATGCAAAGCTGGCAGAGCCGCGGCAGCTTCGGCTACCTGAGCGATCCGCGTTACGCCGCCCTGGTGCCGAACCAGCTGTTCAACTTCACCAATTTCTTCAACGGCAAAACCACCTTGCCGCCGGCCCTGGTCATGCCGACCATGGCCTTCACCAGGAATTATCCAGGCGCCTACCAGCAGGCGACCCAGATCCTGCAGCTCGAATGCCAGGACGGCAACCAGCTCTATGGCACGAACAATGATTGCTCGACCGCCGGCAGCAACTGGAAGCCGCTGACCTACGACGGCGATCCGGCGAACACCGGCCGCCAGAAGGAACGCACCCAGGCCGGCTACGTTTCCGCGCGTTTCGGCTTTGACGAGTGGCGCTTCCCGGTAGAAGGCACTGCGGGCCTGCGCGTGGTGCGTACCAACACCACGGCCCAGGGCTACACCGTGTTCAAACCGAACTACGGCACCAATCCCCAGCCGGAAGTGCCGCAGTTCGGCGTCATCGACGAACCGCTGCAAGCGAAGCACAACTACACCAACTACCTGCCTAGCCTGAACCTGAAGGCGGACCTGACCGACAAACTGCAGGCGCGCTTTGCCTTCGCCAAGGCGATGTACCGTCCTGGCTTCGGCGACCTGCGCGAGTACATCACCCTGAGCCAGACCGTCACCAACAATGACGACCGTACCGTGAAGAACATCACGTACACCGGCAAGGACGACGGTAACGCCAACCTGAAGCCTATCACTGCCAACAGCTACGACTTGTCGCTCGAATGGTACCCGGGCAACGGCTCTTCGCTGACCCTGGGCCTGTTCCACAAGAAGGTTAAGGACATCATCCTGCCGTCCGCCTTCACCCGCAGCTACAAGTCCCTGGACGGCAATGACCAGAGCTTCCTGATCACCGCGCCGAACAACGCCGCCAACGGCAAGCTGAGTGGTGCGGAGATCTCCGGCCAGACCTACTTCGACCACGTGCCAGGCTTGCAGAACCTGCTGCCGGAATGGGCCAAGGGCTTCGGCATCTCGGGCAACTACACCTATATCCACAGCAAGCAGAACCTGGACCATCCGTTCGACCTGAAATACTGCCCTTCGGCCAGTGCCTTCAATAACAGCTCCCTGGCCCTGTACGGATGCGACACGAACGGCTTGCCGTTCACCGAGCTGCCGATCATGTACCTGTCCAGGAATGCCTACAACCTGGCCTTGCTGTATGACCGCGGCCCGCTGTCGGCGCGCCTGGCATACAGCTGGCGCGGCCGCTTCCTGCAAGGCGTGACCGTCAACGGCACCCAGGGCACGGACGGCACCAGCGCCGATCCTGCCCGCGCAGGCATGACCGACGTGGGCTGGGGCCTGCCGACCTGGCAGGAAGCCATGGGCCAGCTCGATCTTGGCATCGACTACAAGCTGACCGATCGCTTCTCGGCCAGCTTCTCGGCGACCAACCTGACCGACGTCGTGGTCAAACAAACGCAGCAACAGCATATCGGCGCCATGGGGCGCGCCTGGTTTGAGCCAGGCCGCAGCTATCGCGTCCAGCTGCGCTACGCCTTCTAAAGCTTCCCGCCTCGCTCCCGCCGCATTCCTCCGGATTGCGGCGGGAGTTTTTTTTACGGCCTGCCCATCACGATACCGCGGCCTGCGGTGCTCATATACACCACCCCGAAGGTATTCATGTCGCCAACCAGGAACCGGCCATTGCCAACCCCGCCGTACTGGTGGCCATTGTCGTTGATACGCGTCCAGTTCGCGCCCGCATCGGTGGAACGGAACAGGCCGCGCACGCCGCCCACCGTGCCCCAGATGAAGACCGTCGGATAATTGGATCCGCTGGCAGCCTTGCCAAAGCCGACCGCAGCGCAGTAGCTGACGTTGGCCAGGTTGCTGAACTGCCAGCCCGAGCTGGTGGTACGCGCCAGGCCGCCGGCGTACAGCGGCACCCAGATATCGCCTTCGCGCCCAGGCGCCGCACGGATCACATCCGAGCCCCACGTCGCCAGCGTATTGAACTTCCAGAACGAGGCGCCGGCGTCGGTGCTGATCATGAAGCTGCCGTCGGACGGGCTGTACACATAGAATTTGCTGGCGTTGGCCGGATCGGCCACAGGACGCGCATTGTTCACGCCCAGCCCGCCCACGGCCGACCAGCTTGCGCCCATATTCGTCGAGCGATAGGTGGTGGTGGAATTCTCCGGACTATGCAGCAGCGCAGCGCCGCTTGCCGACAAGGCCACCTGGCCCTTGCTGCCGTTCATCCCTACCTGATTCCAGTTCACGCCGCCATTCGCCGAGGTGTACATATTGGCGCCGACCCGCACCGCCATGCTGGTGTTGGCATCGGCCACCGCCAGGCCGGTGGTAGTGCCCATGCGCGGGTCGTACATCGGATTGGTATAGGTGAAGGGGTTGTAATGCAGCAGGCCGTCGACGTCGCCCAGCGCCGAGAGCAGCGGGCCGCCGGGAATGCTGACTGCATTCAATGGCACCGTCTCCTCCAGCCCCTTGGTGTTGAAGGTCCAGGTGGTCGGCACGGCGTCGATATCGCTGGTCTTGAAAATGCCGTTGCCCGAGGTAACCCAGACCGTCTTGGTATTGAATGGGTCGAACGCCACCGTACCGGCCCAGTGGATCGAGCCGTTGCCGATCCAGCTGATGCCACCGTCATTGCGGGCGAAGCCGCGCGCGATCACATCCGTCCAGCTGGCGCCGCCATTGCTCGTGATGTAGATGCGGTCGCCCCAGGTTCCACCTTGCGCGGCATACTGATTGGTCGTCGATGCCACCATGCGCTGGGAATTGTTAGGGTCGACGCTGATGCCGCTGAATGCACGCGTCACGCCGGCCGGGGTGATATTGGTCCAGGCCCCGCTTGCGATGGTGTATTTCCAGACCTGGCCGCTGTCCATCGGCTCGCTTCCCGACTGGTTGCCGTGAGGACCGGCGCCGTTGCCGTAGGTGACAATCAGGTTGCCTGCGCCGTCAAACGCGGCGCGCTGCGGCATCAGGCCCGAAGGCGCGCCCGACACGGCGGAAAACGATGCGCCTGCATTGTCGCTGCGGTAGAAGTTCGCGCCCACCGAGCCATAGCGCGACACGCCGACGAACAAGCGCTGCGCCACGCCGCCCGACACGCTGGACGGATCGGCCATCACCACGCTGATGCCGTTATCGTTCGGCGTGGTCGTCACGTTCAGCGAACTCACTTGCGACCAGGTCGAGCCGGAATTGGTGCTCTTGAACAGGCCATTCCAGCGCGTGCCCACGTACAGGACGTTGCTGGAACCGGGATCGACCACCAGGCGTTCGCCATTCTGCCGGCCCATGCCATTGCCATGGGCCTTGAACTGGCCGCTCACGTCGATAGTGGTGAACGTCGCCCCGTAGTCGGTGGAGCGCAGGATGGCGCTCTTGCCGCCGTTGAAGTAGCTGATGCCGACCAGCATATAGATATTGCGCGCGCTTTTCGGGTCGATGGCGAGCGATTCGACGCCAAGATAGCCGGTCTGGTCGTCCGCCACCCAATCCAGCAGCGAGACCCAGCGGCCGTTGGCGTTATCCCAGCGGAAAGCGCCGCCCACGTCGGTGCGCGCGTACACAACGCCCGCTTCCGTCTTGCTTGGTATGACCGCCGAGACGAAGCCGCCGCCGCCGATGGCGACGGTGTCCCAGCTGTAGGCGGCGGCCGGCTGCTGCGCCGCCAATAACACCGCCCCGCAAGCCGCAGCCTGGACTGCCGCGCTCCGGAGCACTGATGTGATCCACTTCATTTGATATGTCTCCCGTTGAAATAGATTGCATGTGGAATCAGGAAAAGCCCGAAGCCAGGCAGGCCGCAGGCCGGTATTCCCGTGCGCCTGATCAGGCGCCAGGAACGCTTAAAACATATAGGAAAGCGATGTGCCGCACGCCAGGCCAGGCGCGCTTTGAGTTAAATCATTGCTGCGGTTGGCCGATTTCGTAATGCGCCGGTTCGCGGGTTTGGGCTGCCTGCAACAACGTGCTGCGGGCGGAGCCCAGGTGGACACGCATCCCCTCCATGGCTGCCGCCGTGTCGCGGCGCGCCAGGGCGTGCAGGATAGCGAGATGCTCGTGTACGGCGTGCTCGTTGCGCACCCTTTCCGTGCCTTTATCCCACTGGTAGTGGTAGTGGAATACCAGCGAGACGATATCGTAAAAGCCCTGGGCAAAACGATTATCCAGGCAGCCGATCAGGAAAGTATGGAAGTCGCGGTCCAGTGCCGGAAAGTCCTGGTGCCTGGCCGGCATGACGGCGCCGAGCTGCTCGTGCCTTGCAATCAACTGGTCAAGCGCTGCGTAAGCCGGATCGTCTGCCGCCAGCGCCGCAAATCGTTCTATGGCGGCCAGCTCGAACATCTGGCGCACTTCGGCCACTTCCATGGCAAAGGCACGGTCGAAAGCGCACAGGCGCCAGCCGCCCTGTGGCCTCTTGCGAATCAGGCCATAGCGGGAAAATCCGATCAGGAACTCGCGCACGCTGATCGTGCTGACGCCGGCCGCACGCGCCAGATGGGCCTCTGAAAATTCCGTTCCCGGCGGCCAGTCGCCCTGATAGATCAATTCCATGAGCACCTGCCGCACCCGCTCGGTACCGCTCTGCAAATCGGCGACATCGAAATAGTCGGCCTGCCTGGGCTTGCGCAGCAGGCGGCGTTCCTTCATGCCGCTGATCAGCCCGCGCTCGAAAAAATGGGCGATGGCGCTGCGAACCGCGCTGCGGCTCCCTTCCCCGAGGGCAGCCAGCCGGTGCTCGGTCGGCAGCGCTTCGCCAACCGCCACGCTGTCCATGATGTGGTCCAGCAGCAGGTTGACGCTGCGCCTGGAGACGGTCGGGGCACGGGCCATGGCTCGGTTTAGCCTCCTGCAAGTGTACGGTGCACGCGCGCCAGGTGGCCGCGCATGGCCTGCCGGGCGCCGGCTTCATCGTGGGCGGCGACGGCGCTGAAAATGGCCCGGTGGTCGGCCAGCGTCGCTTCCCCCAATTCTTCGGTACGGTAATGCTGTTTGAGCCGGTGGGCCATGGCGCCGCGCTGGCTCCACAGGTATTCGACCACCGCCACCAGGGCTGAATTGCCCGCCGCATGGGCCAGGGCCAGGTGAAAGCTGCGGTCCGCCGCCTCATGGCTGGCCGGATTGTCGTAAGTGCGCTCCATCTCGATCATCGCGGCCAGGATCGCATCCAGGTCCGCATCGCTGGCATTGCGCGCCGCCTTCGCCGCAACCTCCGCTTCGATCATGCGCCGTGCGGCCAGGACCTCGAACGGACCGGGGCCTGTTTCCGGATCAGCCGGCGCCACCGCCCGGCGCCCGGTGATATATACGCCGGATCCGCCGCGCACCTCGATCACGCCGCCGATCTCCAATGCGACAAGGGCTTCCCGCAGCGAAGCGCGGCTGACCCCAATCCTGGCGGCAAGTTCACGTTCAGCCGGCAGGCGCGCTCCTGTGCCGAGGCCCTGCTCCCGGATCAGGTGCAGGATGCGTTCTGCCACCACGCGGTACATGCGCGCCTCTGGCTTGGCAGTGTCGTTCGGCTCCATGTAATTCCTTTCAGTCCATGCGATAGAAGCGCTGCGCGTTCAGGCCCAGCACGGCCTGCCGCTGCGTTTCGTCCAGGTGCGCCAACAACTCGCCGGTGGCGTCGAACCAGGCGCCGTAGTCCGCCGCCAGGTTGAGCACCGGCCAGTCGCTGCCCCACAGCACGCGTTGCGGACCGAACAAGTCCAGGATATGGCGGGCAAAGGGACGCAACTGTTCCACTGTCCACCCTGGCCCAGCCTCGGTGACCATGCCCGATAATTTGCAGTACACCTGCGGCTGGTCAGCCAGGCGCGCCATGTCCTCCAGCCAGGCCATATCGGGGCCACGCTGCATGGCCGGTTTTGCCAGGTGATCGATCACGATGGGAAGCCGCGGATGGCTGCGCGCAAATTCCAGCAGTGCCGGCAAATGGCGCGGCAACACCAGGGCATCGAAGCAAAGGCCGTGGCGCTGCATGGCTGCGGCCGCAGGCGCCAGCGCCGGGTCGGCGATCCATTGATCGTCGTCCAGGTCCTGCAGCATGGGCCGCAGGCCGCGCAGCCTGGAGTGCGCAGCCAGCGCGGCTATCCGCTGAGGTGCATCGGCCGCTTTCAGGTCGGTCCAGCCCACCACCGCGCCGATAAAACTGTAGCGCTCGGACAGGTCCAGCATGAAGTGGGTGTCGGCTTCATTGGGCATCGATTGCACCAGGACAGTGGCGGCCACGCCGTGCCGGTGCAGCAGTGCTCCCAGGTCCTCGGGATAGAAGTCGCGGTAGATGGGCGCGAGTTGCGGCGGCGGCCAGGCGCCGGCGCGGTCGGCCAGGCGCCAGAAATGCTGGTGGGCGTCAATGCGCTTCACGCCGCCACCTCGCGCCCGAAGGCCGCGCGCAGCCGCGTTTGCGGCAGGCGCAGCCCCAGCTCGGCCGCCAGCTCCAGTGCCGGCTGCAGGCGGCGGCGCTTCTTTTCCTCGTGGTTCTGCGCGATATCGGCCAGCCGGTGCTCGAGGAAAGGATTGCAGAAGCGGTCGCGGACTTGCGCCACGTATGCGCAGCTTTCCACCTCCTCGCCCAGGGCTGCGAACAGCGGCAGGACTTCTTCTGCCCATACCGCTTCCAGCTCCGCGCGCAGTGCAGGGTCGGCCATGGCTTCGCGCACCGTTTCGCCGGCCGGGCGCGCATCGCGCAGCCATCGTTCGGCCAGGAAGGTGTGCCCCAGGTTCAACATCAGCAGTTTGCGCCGCTCAAATGGCGCCAGGCGATCGGTCACCACGATGTGGGGATGCGTGCACGGCAATACCATGCCCGGCTGTGCCTCGATCGCCCACAATGCATACGGTTCGGCCACTGCGCCGGCCGGCTCGATCGCCTGCGACACGATGCGGTCCACCAGGGAGTTCACCCAGACGCAGGAACCCTCCAGCCATGCCAGGAAGGCGGCGTCCATCTTCCAGCTGCGCGCCAGTCCGCCCACCACTTCACGCAGGGCATCGCCGTTGTTGGCAAGCAGTTCGCACGGCATCAGCGTGATGCGCGCCGCTCCGCGCAGGAAACGCGCATGCAGCAATACCAGCAGCTTGGCGGGGAAGCTCTGCGGCGCCAGCCCGCTTTCCAGCATGTGCGCCCCGTCGGCGGAATCCAGTTCGTAGCCCCGGTCGCCCGTGTTGGAAACGATCACCTGCGCCGCGACCGCAGCTTCGACCACTGCGGGCCATTCCTGGCTGGCCTGCAAGGCATTGGCCACTGAAGCGACCTGCAGCTCGCGCTGGATCATCGCGCCGTCCTGCCAGCCGCGGATCACGACGGGATAGGCGCCGCCTTGCCTAAAGGCTGCCACCCGGCGCGCGCTTGCGGCGCTGCCGGTCGTCTGCACCACCGTGACCCGCCCCAGCGCCTGGCCCTCTTCCAGCGCTTCGCTGATGAACAGGTCGACGTGCGCCTGCAGGAAGCGGCTGGTGCCGAATTGAAGGATGGGATGCATTTACACCTCGACGATGGCCTTGATCACGCCGCTGGCCGGATCCATCCATTGCGGCAGCACGTCGATAAAGCCCTCCAGCGTGGTACGGTGCGTATTCATCAACCCGGTCGGCACCTGTCCCGCCTTCATTGCCGCCAGCACGGTGCGGAAATCGTCGGCGGTGGCATTACGGCTGCCCAGCAAAGTGGTTTCGCGCTTGTGGAATTCCGGATCGGCAAAGGAGATGCGGTCCAGCACAATCGAAACCAGCACGTAGCTGCCGCCGTGCGCAACGAACTCCAGCCCGCGCTCCATGGCTTTGACGTTGCCGGTGGCGTCGAATACAACGTCGTAAAACTCGCCGTCGGTCAGCGCCACCATCACTTGCTTGTCGCCCTCGCCTGCCAGCACGGTGTATGGCGCTTTGAGCACGTCGCGGCTGAACGCCAGCCGGTCCTCGCGGGTATCGAGCACCGTGACCTGTGCGCCGTTCAGGCGCGCGAACAGGGTGACCGCCAGACCGATCGGGCCAGCGCCCACAACCAGAATGCGCTGGCCTTCCTTCACCGCACCGCGGCGCACGGCGTGCGCGCCGATCGCCAGGAATTCCAGCATTGCCGCCTCGTCGAGCGAAATGCCGTCGGTCTTGAACACGAATTGCGCAGGGAGCGCCAGGTATTCGGCCATGCCGCCGTCGCGGTGCACGCCCAGCACCTGGATATTGGTGCAGCAGTTGGTCTTGCCCTGGCGGCAGGCCACGCATTTGCCGCAGGACAGGTAAGGCATCACATAGACCTGGTCGCCGGGCGCCAGGCCGGAGCCCTCCGGCGCGCTCACGATCTCGCCTGACAGCTCGTGCCCCATCACGCGCGGATACTGAAGGAAAGGCTGGGTGCCGCGGAAAATGTGCATATCGGTGCCGCACAGGCCGATGCGGCGCACCCGCACCAAGGCTTCGTTCGCAGCGGGCTGCGGTGCCGGGATATCGCTCATGCGCAATTCGCCCGGCGCTTGGCATACTACTGTTTTCATATTACTTTTCCTCTGAAATCGGTTCCAGGATCACGGCCGCGCCGCCCGCCGGCGCCAGGCGCAGCGACAGCATGTCGCCCGCCCGTACCACGCGCTGCGCACGCCGCAGTTCGTTCGGCGTGGCGCCGTCTTCCCACACGGTGGCACGGAAGCGCCCCGCAGGCAGGAAGCGCAGCGATACCTTTTCGGCCCTCTTCGCTTCGCCGGCCGTCATCGCGCCGAGATACCAGGTGCGGCCCTGGCGCCGTGCCAGCACAATGTCGCGTCCCGGCGTGCCGGAAATGAAACGGGTCTCATCCCATGCCGTCGGCACGCGCTGGATAAAGTCGAATCCGGCAGCATCGCGGTAAGACTCCGGCGCGCCGGACACCATCTGCAGCGGGCTGTCGTACACCACGTACATCGCCAGCGCCTGCCCGCGCGTGGTCTGCGTCTCCGGATTCACTTCGCGTACCTTGAAGGATGCAGGCGTGCCGTTGTCAAAGCCCCCCGGCGTGTAGTCCAGCGGTCCGGCCAGCATGCGCGTGTAAGGCAGCATCAGGTTGTGCTGCGGCGTGATCTTGCTGCCCATCTTGTTCCATTCGGCCCCCATCACGCCTTCCTGGGTGATGAAGTTCGGATAGGTACGCTGCAATCCGGCGGGAACGTATGCGCCGTGCAGGTCCAGCAACAGGTGTCGCTTGGCCGTGGCCCGCGCAATCTGGTGGTAGAAGGCGACGACGTCCTGGTCGTCGCGATTCATGAAATCGACCTTGATGCCTTTGATGCCCCAGCGCGCATAGGTATCGAGAACCTCGTCCATGCGCGGCGCAACATGCTCCCAGTGCGCCCACAGCAGCAGGCCGACGCCCTTTGCAGCGGCATAGCGCACCAGCTCGGGCATGTCGATGCCGTCCGCGGGACGCGTGATGTCGGTGGCGGGATTGGCATCGCAGCAGCCGGCAGGCCCTGATGCCCAGCCCGCATCGATCAGGTAGTACGGCAAGCCGGCGCCTGCCGCGAAATCGATGAAGCGCTTGTAGCTGGCCATTTCCGGCTTCATGCCCACCAGGGGACCCGACCACCAGTCCCATGCCGCCTTGCCTGGCCGCACCCAGCTGAAATCGCCCGCCGGCGGCGGATTCAGGTTGCCGACCAGGTTCGAGCCTATCAGGTCGCCAGCGCGGTCGCCGATCATGACCGCGCGCCAGGCCGTGGTCAAGCCGCCCTCGGAAACGAAAGCGGGCGCCGGGCGCTTCGGCGGCGCAGACAGGCGCACATGCAGCGCACCGCCTTCCGCCACCAGCGCCGCACCGGTGTAGCCGGACAGGTCGGCCTGCGTGATCGCATAGGCGGCATGGGCCGATGGCACGCTGCACACCACCGGCACGTCGTAGGCCTGGCCAGCTCGCAGCTGCGATGTCCTGACCTTGTCGAAAGGGACTTCGTGCGCCCCGTCAGCGACCGACACCAGGCATTCAGGGTCGCCTGCGGGAACGAAGGCCGTACGCTCGCCGCGCAGGCGCACGGGGTCTTGGTCCTCGATGCGGTAGCGGAATGCCGCTCCATCGTCGTACGCCCGCACGTCGATCAGCAGGCGCCGGCCGGCGCCGGAGCGCTCCTTGAACAAAAGGGTGGCGCCGCGGTAATGGTCGCGTGCCGTGGCGGCCTTGCTCGCCACCAGGGGAATGGTGCGGTCGACATCGGCATCTTCGCGCGACTCCAGCGCCAAAGCGCCAAAGTCCGCCGCACCATCGAGTTGCAGTCCCAGGGGGGACGGCGCGATCAGGACCTTGCCGCCGCGCGAAATGGAGAAGTGACCGGCATCGTCGTCGATGCGGATGGCAATGCGGCCGTCCGGCGAAGTCACCGTGGCCGGCCCCGCCGTGGCGCAGGCGGCAGGCAGCGCGACGGCGGCAAGCGCCGCCGCAAGGCAAGTCAGGATTGGTTTCATGAGTTCAATGTGATAAAGCCGCCATCGATCGGGTAATCGCTGCCGGTAATGAATGCAGCAGCATCGCTGCACAGGTAGAGCGCCAGCGCCGCCACTTCTTCCGGCTGGGCCATGCGGCCAATAGGCTGGGTCTTTGAGAGGCGCTCGAACATCTCAGCTTCCCTGCCTGGATATTGGCGTGCCAGGAAGCCATCGACGAACGGCGTGTGCACGCGGCCGGGTGAAATCGAATTGCAGCGGATCTTGTCCTGCAGGTAGTCCTTCGCCACGGACAGGGTCATCGCCATGACCGCCCCTTTGGCGGCCGAATAGGCAAAGCGTTCCGCCACCGCGACCCACGCCGCCACCGACGCCATGTTGACGATGGCGCCGCCGCCGCGCTCCCGCAGGCGCGGGATGGCCGCATGCAGGCAGTTGTAGACGCCTTTGACATTGACGTTCATCACGCGGTCGAAATCGGCCTCGCTGGTGTTGTCCGCCTTGCCGATATGCGCAACGCCGGCATTATTGACCAGGATATCCAGCGGGCCGATGGCGGCAAACACTTCCTCCACCGCTGCCTGCTGCGTCACGTCGCAAGGGTGCCCCTGCGCCTCGCCGCCGGCCGCGTGGATCTCGGCGGCGACCATGGTGCAGGCCTCGTCGCTGACGTCGACGATGTGGACCAGCGCGCCCTGGCGTGCGAACAGGATGGCGATTGCGCGGCCGATACCGCTGCCGCCGCCGGTGATGACAGCCTTCTTCTGCTTCAGTTCAAACATGCTGCAATACTCCGTCATTGGCAACAGCGGCCTGCGCGCCCTGCTCCCGCGCCGCCGCCCGGGCGAACCAGGCGATCACAAGGAAGCACAGCAAGGGAGCAGCAAAGCCATACTGGAGATTATGGGTGGCATCGCTGATATAACCGAACACCAGCGGCAGCACTGCGCCGCCCACAATGCTCATGATAATCAGGCTGCTGCCCATTTCCGTATCGGCTCCCGCGCCATGGATGCCCAGCGCAAAAATGGTTGGGAACATGATCGACATGAAGAAGGCGATGCCGATCACCGCCGCCACGCCAGCCATGCCGCCCGCGAACATGGCCACGGCCGACAGCCCGGCGCAGGCCAGCGCATAGGAAAACAGCAGGCGCGCCGAGGCGAAATACTTCATCAGCCAAGTGCCGGCAAAACGCCCGCAGACGAAAGCCAGGCCGCAGCCCCACCCCAGGTAATCGGCCGCTGCC
Organism: Massilia eburnea; assembly: GCF_009720745.1. Taxonomy (GTDB): domain Bacteria; phylum Pseudomonadota; class Gammaproteobacteria; order Burkholderiales; family Burkholderiaceae_D; genus Rugamonas; species Rugamonas eburnea. Next base: position 145,545 of record NZ_WNKX01000003.1, read on the forward strand.
ACCTGCGCGAGTCCGGCCGCCTGCGACGCATAGAGGATGAAGAAGCTGAAGACGCAGACCTGCGCGCCGACATAGAAGAACTGGGCGATGGCGGCGCGGCGGATGGAAGCCTTGCGCATGGCGCGCAGCAAGGCGCTCCCGGCCGCCGCAGGCGCTGCCTGGCCTGCCGCGCCGCCCCCTGCCGCGCCGACCGCCGGCATCTTGAGGAAATAGAAGATCACGGCGATGAGCATGATGACCAGAGCGATGGCCAGGTACGGGCCTTTCACGCTGGCCGCTTCCGCCGCCAGGGTTGCCTGGCGCAGGCTCTCCGGCATGGCCTGCAATTGAGCATCCGGAACGCCGTCCACCAGGATCAGGCGGGCGCCGACAATCGGCGCCAGCGTTGCCGCCAAGCCGTTGAATGACTGCGCCAGGTTCAGGCGCTGGACCGCCCGCTCCGGCCGCCCCAGCATCGAAATATACGGATTGGCCGCCGTTTCAAGCACCGCCAGCCCGCAAGCGATGATGAACAGCGCTGCCAGGAAGACGGCATAGCGGTGCGTATCGGCAGCCGGCAGGAACAACAATGCGCCGGCGGCAAACAGCGACAGGCCGAAAATCATCGCCCACTTGTAGCCGACGCGGCGGATCAGCATCCCCGCCGGCAGCGCCATCACAAAGTAGGCAACAAACACCGCCGAATCCACCAGCGCCGACTGCAGGACAGTCAGGTTGAAAGCGCGGCGCAGGTGCGGAATCAGGATCGGATCGAGATTATGGACGAAACCCCACATGAAAAACAGCGAGGTGGTCATCACAAAGGCAAAGGCATAGCTCTGCCGGCTGCTTGCTTCGGTCATGGCGGATGTCTCCGGAGAGTAGAGGGAGCGGCGGGTCAGCCGTCGATCAGCGCGGCGTCCCAGGCATGAACGGTCTGGTTTTGCTGGCCGAGGCCCTGGATGCCGAGCGAAATGCGGTCTCCCGGGCGCAGGTAGACCGGCTCGGGTTTCTGGCCCAGGCCCACGCCGGGCGGCGTCCCGGTGCTGATCACGTCACCGGGGTTGAGGGTCATGAAGCGGCTGATATAACTCACAAGCTGCGCTACCGTGAACACCATGGTGCGGGTATTGCCGCTCTGGTAGCGCTTGCCGTTCACCTCCAGCCACATGTCGAGGTTTTGCGGATCGGGCACTTCGTCGGCGGTCACCAGCCATGGGCCGACCGGGCCAAAGGTATCGCAGCCTTTGCCCTTGTCCCACTGGCCGCCGCGTTCCAGCTGGTACTCGCGCTCGGACAGGTCATTGACGACGCAATATCCTGCCACGTGCTCCAGCGCCTGTTCGGCCTCCACATAGCGGGCGCGCTTACCGATCACCACGCCCAGTTCGACTTCCCAGTCGCTCTTGACCGAATCGCGCGGCAGCACAACCGGATCGTTGCAGCCGATGATGGCGCTGGTGGCCTTGGTGAAGAGCACCGGTTCCGACGGCACGTCCATGCCCGATTCCGCTGCGTGGTCCGAATAATTCAAGCCGACGCAAATCAGCTTGCCGATATCGGCCACGATCGGCGCCATGCGCACCGGTCCTTCAACGGCCGGCAGGCGTGCCGGATCGACGGAAGCCAGTCTGTCCAGCGTTGCACGGCCCAGGCAAGCGGAGGTCAGGTCGGGCAGCATCTCGGACAGGTCGCGCACGACGCCGTTCGCATCGAGCAAGCCAGGTTTTTCTTGGCCCTTGGGCCCAAAGCGCAGCAATTTCATAAAATTCCTTGTACGTCGAAACGAAAAGAGCCGTTGGTCAGGCGGCGTTTGGCGTCGGTGCACCACTGTCCAGCAAGCCGCGCCGCACCAGGTCCTGCCAGAGTCCTTCCGGCAGCGTTTGGCCAAACCAGGCGGCGTTCTGGCGCAACTGCTCCGGACTGTGGGCGCCCGCCACGCATGACACCACTGCAGGATGGGCCATCGGGAACTGGAGGGCGGCGGCCTGTAACGGCACGCCATGGTCACGGCACACCGCGCTGATGGCATCGACCCGCGCAACGACCTCCTTGGGCGCATCTTCGTAATTGAACTTCCGGCTGCCGGCCAGGATGCCGGAATTGAACGGCCCGCCGATGACGATGCCGACGCCGCGCGCCGCGCACAGGTCCAGCAAAGGCTTCCTCGCCGCCTGCTCGAGCAAGGTGTAGCGTCCCGCCAGCAGCGCACAATCGATGTCGCAAACGTTCATGGCATCGGCAACCGCGCGCCATTCGTTGACGCCGAGGCCGATTGCGCCAACGCTGCCCTCGTTGCGCAGCTGCGTCAGCGCGCGGAATCCACCGCCTTGCGTCAGCTGCTTCCAGTAATGCGGATGCAAGGATCCATGGGTGGCGCGCCCGATATCGTGCACATAGAGGATGTCGACGCGGTCCATGCACAGGCGTCGCAGACTGTCCTGGTGCGAGCGCATGATGCCCTCATAGCTGTAGTCGAAGTATGGACGGAATGGCAGTGGCTCGGCCCAGCCGTTTTCGCCGGGCTGCACGCCGCTGTCGAGCAGCATCAGGCGCCCGGCCTTGGTGCTGATCACGAAACTGTCGCGTTCCCGATCGCGCAGGGCCGCACCCAGCCTGCGTTCGGACAGCGTATAGCCGTAATAAGGCGCAGTATCGAAGTAGCGGATGCCAGCCTCCCATGCCGCGGTCACCACCGCCTGCGCCTCCGCATCGCTCATCGCCTGGTACAACCCGCCAAGCTGGGCGCAGCCAAGGCCCATTCCGGTCAGGGCGATGCCGCTGCGCGGCAACTTGCGGGTGGCGCTAGCGCTCATGCCGGACGCCATGTCAGGCCCGCTTCAAGGGAAAACATCCCGGGCCTGAGGGCTCGAAATGCTTGTAGGTCAGGATGAATTCCTGGTGGCCCAGCGCCTCCGAGCAGCTTTGCACGCCGTTCGCCACGCGCGCCACCAGGTCGACGATCTCGCCACCGACCTGTTGCAGCGAAGCTTCGCCGGTGAGGATGCGGCCCGCGTTGACGTCCATGTCTTCGGCCAGGCGCTCGTAGGTAGCCGGGTTCGCGCACACCTTGATCACCGGCGCGATTGCAGATCCCACCACGGAGCCGCGGCCAGTGGTGAACAGCGTCAGGTGGGCGCCGCAGGAAATCAGCTCAACGATCTCCGCATTGTCCGAAATATTCGGAAAGCCGAAGCGCACTTCACCGTCCGGCACCACGTCCAGCAGGTACAAGCCGCCGGCCGCCGGCTGGTCGCCCGGCTTCAGGATGCCGCTGATCGGGGATGCACCACTCTTGGCATACGCGCCCAGCGACTTCTCTTCGAGCGTCGTCAGGCCGCCATCCGCATTGCCTGGCGCGAAGCTGCCGTGGCCCAGCACCGTGTAATAGCGTGCTGCCTTGTCGACACAGGCCACGATGGCGTCTCCCAGTTCCGGCGTGGCGGCGCGCCGCTTCATGTGGAATTCGCAGCCGACCAATTCGCCGGTTTCTTCAAAAATGCAGGCGGCTCCCGCTGCGACCAGCTGGTCGAAGGCTACGCCGACAGCCGGGTTGGCGGTGATGCCGCTGGTACTGTCCGACCCGCCGCAGATCGTCGCCACCACCAGTTCTTCCGCAGCCATCGGCACGCGCTGCTGCGGCGCCAGGGCCTCCAGCGCCCAGCGCACCCACTCCACCCCGTCGGCCACGCTGCTGCGGGTGCCGCGGTTCTGCTGGATGGTGATGGTGTGGACCGGCCGTCCGCTGGCGGCGGCTTCCTCCTGCAAGCCGCTGCGGTTGAAGCTTTCGCAGCCCAGGGAAACGATCAGCGCAGCACCCACGTTCGGATGGGTCACCAGGCGCCTCATCATCTTGTCGGCGTATTCGTTCGGGTAGCAACCCGGGAAACCGATCAAGTGCACTTCCTGTCCGGGGAAGGCGTTGACGATCAGGCGCGCCACGTGATGGGCGCATTCAACCGTGTACGCGACGGCGACAATATTGCGGATGCCCTTGCGGCCATCGGCGCGCAAGTAACCCGACAGTGCAGGCATCGTGGTTTTCATGTTCAGTGGCCGCTTCCGATAAATGCGTGGGCATCCGGGCCCAGTGTGTAGGTGGGCAGGTAGTCGCTGGCCAGGTTATGCGTATGCAGCATGGCGCCGCGCGCCACTTCTGCGGTAATACTGCCGATCAAGGCGCCGTAGCGCAGTACCTTGTCGCCGGGCAGCAGCGCCATGCGCGCCACTTTGTAACCAAGCGGGATCGCTTCCGTCAGCGTCACCGGCTCGCCGTCGATGTCGACGACGTCGCCCGCAGCCAGCGCCGTGCGGGCAATCAGGCAGTTGTCTTCAGGAGACATGAGAAGGAGGTGCGGTGCGCCGGCAGGCGAAGTATTCGGCATGGCGGCTCAGTCCATGTGGAATACGGATTCCATCATGGCCCAATGCTCGCCATCGGCGCGGCTGGCCAGCGGCAATTGGCATGGACCACAGAACGTCCACCAGCGCTGGGTTTCCGCGTCGGCGGCGACCAGCTTCATGTCGGCAGCAAAGTCAGTGCCGTGGTATTCCCAATAGCCGAACAGGAGGTTCTCCGGCTCGCGCAGGAAGATGCTGTAGTTGCGCACATTCGCCTGCTGCAACTTGGCCAGCACCTGCGGCCAGACAGCCGCATGCAGCGCCTTGTACTCCGCGATCTTGTCCGCGGCAATCCCGATCACCATTCCCATGCGCTGCATTCCGGCTCCTCGTGTACGTCATATATTTCGTCCAATGGGGCCATTGTGCAAACAGCGGCAACGGCGGGCAATTGCTAAAATCACCAAGGAGCGGAACGATATTTCACACGGCAGTGCAAGCGCTCAGGCAGGCGGCTTGGGCCCTTTGCGGCCGGAGGACGGCCGCTTGATCAAGGTCTTCGACAGCATGTCGAACAGGGTGCGCGCCGCCGGCGCCATGCTGTGATTGCGCTTGCTGATCAATCCGAGCGTACGGTGGATGGCAGGGTTCACCAGCGGCACACCAACGATCGAATCGGGCCGTTCGGGCAGGACCGACAGGCCGGGCACCGCTGCCACGCCCATGCCCGCTTCGACCAGGGCCAGCACGCCGGACACGTGGTTGACTTCACAAAATATGGCCGGGTGCTTCTCAACACCGGCCAGGGCGGCGTCAATGACGCTGCGGTTGCCGCTCGACTTTGCGACCGACACAAACCTTTCGCCGGCCAGATCCTTCCAGTTCAGGGATTTGCGCTGCGCCAGGCGATGGTCGTGCCGCATAGCCAGCACGTAGCGTTCCTTGAAAATTGGCTCGAACACGATTTCGGCCTCTTCCGCACCGGTGAAGTTGATGCCGAAATCGGCCTCTCCCGCCAGCACGAGGTTCAGCACATCCTGCGCGCTCTCATCGTGCACGCGTACCCGGATGCGGGGAAAGCGCTCACTGAACTCCTTCAGCACTTCCGGCAGGAAGTGCCAGACGGCGGAAGGAACGCAGGCCAGCGTCACGGTACCGGTGCGGTGCGCCGCCAGGTCAGCCACGCCCAGCACCGCGTCTTCCAGGCCATCGAGCGCCGTGCGCACGTTGAGCAGGAAAGCCTGCCCCACATTCGTCAGCTGCACGCGGCGCGTAGTGCGTTCGAACAGTTTCACGCCGAGCCCCTCTTCCAGCTTCTCGATGCGGCGGCTCAGCGCCGATTGCGACAGGAACAAGTCGTCCGCAGCCTGCCGGAAGCTTGCGCGTTCGGCCACCGCGACAAAGGCCTGTAAGTCGTGTAGGTCGTAATTGATGCGCATGGTGCATTAATCCGCTGGAAAATTGCAATTCTCAAATTATGCCATTTGCCGGAAGATTCATCCAACCACCACCAGCCTCGCCAAGAAGGCAAACACCCATCAAGGAGACAACGTGCGCCATTCTTGCGCCCTTACCGCATTGCTGGCCCTCAGCGGAAACTGCCTGGCCCAGAGCAGCGTGGACCTGTACGGCATTGTCGACGTCGCCCTGCGCGGCAGCAGCGGGCTCGCCGCCGGCAACAGCCCTGCGCCCGCCGGCCACACGGCCGCTGTCAGCAGCGGCATCGACAACACCAGCCGCTGGGGCCTCAAAGGCCGCGAAGCACTGGGCAACGGCTGGGCGGCCCAGTTCCGGCTGGAAGGCGGCATCAACGCCGACGCCGGCACCCAGGCCAAGTCCGACCGACTGTTCGACCGCCAGGCCTGGGCCGGTATCGAGACGCCATACGGCGCATTGGCAGCCGGACGCCAGACCAACCTCATTTCCGACGCCCTGATTCCGGTCGATCCCCTCGGCAAGCGCTACGCGGCTTTCAACCCGAATATCAACGTCGCTGGGCTAAGCAACACCGCTTTCGGCACCCATGCCTTCGGCCGACAGTACGGACCCAGTGGCTACGCGGACAATTTTTACCGGCTCGACAATACTGTCAAATACACAGCCAATGCAGGCCCGTTGCTGGCGCGCGCTGCCTGGTCGTTCGGCGAAGTGCCGGGCGACACCAGCGCCTCGTCCAGCCACGGCGCGGCATTGGCGTACCAGCGTCCGGAATGGACGGTCTCCGGCGCGGTGGAGCAATTCCGCAGCCGCGAGGACCTGGTGCTGAATGCCTGGACGCTTGGCGCAGCGGTACGCGCCGGCGCCTGGCAATTCAAGGCCAACATTGCGCGCAACAAGGCCGGCACGGGGCCGGATAAAACAGTGCGCCAGCGTGTCCTGTCCGCCGGCGTGAGCCGCCAACTGATGCCCGACCTGCTTCTCACAACCGCCTGGTACCGCGTCCGCCGCGTCGCGACCGGCTTCCAGGATGACGGCTTCGATCGCGCCTTCCTGTTCCTCGAGAAGACGCTTGCGCCGCGCACCACCGCCTACGCCGAAGCCGATCACACCCTGTGGCACGGCGACGCGGCGGGACGCAGCGGATCCCAGCCAAACGCGCGCCACGGCACCGGGCTGACGCTCGGCCTGATGCAAAAATTCTAGTGCATGGAAAGGAAACACAAATGCAAGCACATCACCTTAAAATCAAAGCCCTGGCCGCAATAGCCGCTCTCGCGCTGGCCGCCGCCGTCCAGGCAACCGACCTGCACGTCGTCGCCTCCGGCGGGTTTGCCCAGGCCTACAAGGACTTGTCGGCGCCATTCGAGCACGCCAGCGACGATCACCTGGTGTCGGCATGGGGGCCTTCGATGGGCACGACCAGGAACGCCATCCCGGCGCGCCTGGCGCGTGGAGAAGCAATCGACGTGGTCATCATGGTGGGCGACGCGCTTGACAAGCTGATGGCCGAGGGCCGGCTCGAACCCGGCAGCAAAGTGGTGCTCGCCAACTCCCCCATCGCTTGCGCCGTCAGGCTGGGCGCGGCCAGACCGGACATCGGCACCGTCGATGGCCTGCGCCAGGCCTTCCTCGGCGCATCGCACGTCGCCTATTCCGACAGCGCAAGCGGGGAGTACATCAAGCACGAGCTGCTGGACAAGCTGGGCATCAAACAGCAAATGGACGGCAAGGCCGCGCAGATTCCGGCCACGCCGGTGGGCGAGATCATCGCGCAGGGCGAAGCGGATTTCGGCTGCCAGCAAAAGAGCGAGCTGAAACCCGTCAAGGGCATCGAGATCGTCGGCCTGCTCCCTGAGGAAGTTCAACGCAGGACGCAATTCGCCGGCGCCATTGTGCGCGGCGCCAGCCATCCCGAGGCCGGCGCCGCGCTGCTGCGCTTCCTGGCTTCGCCTGCGAACGCCGCCGCCGTTGAGGCAACCGGCCTGGAGCCGGCCGGCGAACAACGCTAAACACTTGAGATCGAGCCCATCATGACCACCTACACCACCGCCGCAGCGGCGATTGACATACCCGCCGCTTCCGCAACGCCACACGCCCAGTCCAAGCTGGGCACCGTCATCCGCGTCACCAGCGGGAACTTCATCGAGATGTATGATTTCTTCCTGTTTGGCTTTTACGCGCAGCAGATCGCCGCAGCATTCTTCCCGGCGACCAGCGAATACGCCGCGCTGATGATGACCTTCGCCACGTTCGGTGCGGGGTTCTTCATGCGTCCGTTGGGCGCCATCCTGCTCGGCAGCTACATCGACCGGATCGGCCGCCGCAAAGGCCTCGTGCTGACTCTCGGGATCATGGCTTCGGGAACGGCATTGATCGCCTTCGTCCCCGGCTATGCCAGCATTGGGCTATGGGCGCCGCTGCTGGTGCTGGTGGGCCGATTGCTGCAAGGCTTCTCGGCAGGGGTGGAACTGGGCGGCGTCTCCGTCTATCTTTCCGAAATGGCGACGCCAGGCAACAAGGGCTTCTACGTCAGCTGGCAATCGGCCAGCCAGCAGGTCGCCATCATCTTCTCCGCTGCCCTGGGCTATGCCTTGAACCATACCTTGGCCAAGGAAGTCATCGCGGATTGGGGCTGGCGCATCCCCTTCTTTGTCGGGTGCTCGATCATTCCTGTGGTGTTCTACATCCGACGCTCGCTGCAGGAGACGGAAGCCTACCTGGCGCAAAGGACGCACCCGACCTTCCGCCAGATGATGCGCACCATTGCCCGCAACTGGCCGCTGGTCACGGCCGGCGCAGCCCTTGTGGTGCTGACGACCGTGGCGTTCTACATGATCACGGTGTACACGCCGACATTCGGCAAAAGCGTCCTCAAACTGAGCACCGAGGAAAGCCTGCTCGTCACGCTGTGCGTCGGGGTGTCGAACTTTATCTGGCTGCCGCTCATGGGCGCCCTGTCGGACCGTATCGGCCGCTGGCCCGTCATGGCGGCGTGCTCGGCGCTGACCGCGCTGACAGCCTATCCCGCGCTGTCATGGCTGATCGCCAACCCGAGCTTCGGACATATGGTGATGATTGAGCTCTGGCTGTCCTTCCTGTACGGCAGCTACAACGGCGCCACCATCGTCGCCCTGACCGAGATCATCCCGGCGCAGGTGCGCACCACAGGCTTCTCGCTGGCCTACAGCCTGGCGACAGCGCTCTTCGGCGGCCTGACGCCCCTGCTGTCGACCTGGATGATCGAGGCCAGCGGCGACAAGGCAGCACCAGGCTACTGGATGGCTGGCGCCGGCGCCATCAGCCTGGCCGCCACCTTCCTCGTCTACCGCGGCATCGTCAAGGAACGGCGCGCGGTCACGCCGTAATCCGCAACAGCGCCGAGGCATGGGGCGCCAGCGCCTGGCGGATCACCCCATGCGCGGGCGCCAGGTCCTTGCGCTGCCACAGGTCGCGCAACGCCACGGTCTTGTCGCCCAGGTTCAGGCGCGACAGGTCGAATGCGATGTCCACCTGCGCATCGCCGGTGTTGAACAGAGCCAGGTAATGCGACGTATTGGCACCGTGCGGCTGCGCGCTCCAGATACGGGTGCCTGGCTCGGCGCGGTGCGGATGGTTGCGCTGGCTCTTCTTGTGCACTGCCAGCACTTCCGGATTGGTCAGCAGGGCCAGCGTATGGTCGTCCAGGCTGCGCAGGTCGCCGCCCATGATCAGCGGCGAGCGGGCGATACTCCACAAGGTCATCAGCGTCTGCTGTTCATCCGGGGTGAACTTGGTATCGCGCGAGCCCATGGCAAGGCGTCCGAGCGGCAGCATGTCGGCGTCGGGCCAGGAATTCTCGCCCATGACCGGGTTCCAGTTTTCTAGGCGGTCGAATTGCTCCTTCAGCAGTTTCCACTCGTCCCAGAAGTCGTCCGAGATACGCCACATCTGCGCGTAATGCGGTACGTGGCCAGCCCATTTCAGGTCGGTTTCGCCAGGCGAGATGCTCAGTGTGATTGGGCGGCCGGAAGCCACGATGGCCTTGTGCGCGCCTTCGATTTCGCGCCAGTTCTTGTCGTACGGGCGCGCCAGGTCGTCCATCTTGACGAAATCGACGCCCCAGGAGGCGTACAGCTTGAAGATCGAGTTGTAGTATTCCTGCGCGCCGGGCTTGGTCATGTCGATACCGTACATATCGCCGTTCCATTCGCAAATCGAACTGGTGTCGGCGATGTCCTGGGCCCGCAAGCTGGTGCCCAGGATCGGCGTATTCATGCGCACCGCCTGGCGCGGGATGCCGCGCATGACGTGGATGCCGAATTTCATCCCCATGCGGTGAATCCGGTCGGCGAGGCCTTTGAAGCCGTTGCCGTTGGCGGCCGACGGGAAGCGGTTCGGCGCCGGCAGCAGGCGCCCGTATTCGTCCATCGTCAACTCGGCACCCTTGCGGTATTCATAGCCGTTGGCATTCGGCTCATACCACTGGATATCGACCGTGAAGATATCGTAGCCCGAAGGCAGCAGCTTCTGCGCCATGATGTGCGCATTTTCCAGGGCCTGCGCTTCGGTAATGGTGGTGGCAAAGGAATTCCAGCTGTTCCAGCCCATCGGCGGCGTCGGCGCCAGGGTTGCGCGTCCGGCCGCTTTGGGCGTTGCCGCCAGGGCGGCGCCGGGCAGCGTCGCGGCGGCAACAGCGGCGGTGGCGACGGAAGTCGTAATGAGTCGGCGGCGAGGTAAATTGATCATGGGGTCAATGAATGGTGTTTAAAACTTCACGAAAATGGATTTGCCGTCGTAACGCACTGTGCGCGTGGCTTGGGCAGTGGCCAGGCCCTTGCCATTGGCCTGGCCGGCCAGCACCAGGTTCAGGATACGGGTTTTCACCATGCCGGGGAAGCTCCCTTGACGGGCGCCGATGGCAAGGGTCTTTGCCTTGTCGTTCCAGCTAAGCTTGACGCGCGCGGACTGCCCTTTTTCGTAGGCATAGGTCTCGTTGTCGTCGTCGTACAGGGTGAAGCTGCCGTCGGCGCCGGGATAGATGCGGATTTCATATGGCGCCTCGGGCTGCTCGGTGGCGTATTGCAGCTCCGGCCCCATGGGCAGGATGGCGCCCGCACGCACATACAAGGGCACGATGTCGAGCGGCACGTCGCGCACCACCGCCTGCCCTCCTTCATAGCGCTGGTTTGTCCAGAAGTCATACCAGGCTGCGCCCTTCGGCAAGTAGGTGCGCATGCTCGCATCGGTCACCGGTTTCGATTCGGCCAGCGCACGGATTGCGCTCGGGGTGCGCCATGCGAGCCGCAGGCTGCGGTCGGAAGTCGCCTGGAAGTACTCAAGCTTTACCTTGACCCGCTGGCCCTTGCGCAGCACCTGGCGCGTGCTGGCCAGCCGTTTGCCGCCGTTTTCCCAGCGTTCCAGCACGACCGCATCGTCAAGGTAGAGGCGATATCCGTCGTCGCCTTCCACGCCGATCTCATACTCGCCGTCTTCCGGCGCCTCCAGCGTGCCGTTCCAGCGCGCGGAGAAGTCGTCCAGCTGGCTCAAGCCGGCGGGGATGGTGGCCAGCGGAGGCGCCGGCCAGGAATGGTCGATGACCTTGTCGATCACCTTCCCCTTGGGAACCTCGAAATTGCGCCCTTCGAAGTACTGTCCAGCCAGTCCGGGCTGGCCGTCCGGCGTACGCAACGCATCGCCCGGAATGGTTGCCGGTGGCGGCGGCTGGATGCGGTACATCGGCCGCGTGACCGGATGCACCAGCAGTGAGGGGCCGAACATGAAGGCGTCGTTGATTGCGTAGGTCGCCTTGTCGTCCGCAAAATCCATCGGCAAGGCGCGCATCAGGGTGTAATGGTCGCTGGTCACCTTGGCGCTCAAGCCGTAGGTGTAAGGCAGCAGACGGTAACGCAGGTGCGCCGCGTCGAGCAGGGACTTGTAGACTTCCGCATCGAGCGACTTGAAGATATAAGGTTCGCGCTCGATGTCGGTGCCATGCACGCGCATGATCGGGTTGAAAGCGCCATACTGGAACCAGCGGGCAAACAATTCGCGGTAAGCCGGGTCCTTTTCGCCGCCGGGATAATCGCGCGCCACGAAGAAGCCGCCGGTATCCTGGGTCCAGTACGGATTGCCGGTAATGGTGACGTTGACGCCTCCGCTCACCTGCTTGCGCAAAGTGTCCCAGCTCGAGAAGATGTCGCCCGACCATGAGGCGGCGGCGGTGCGCTGCGCGCCGGCCCAGGCCGAGCGCGTCAAGGTGAACACGCGCCTGTCGCTGGTGGCCCGTTGGCCATCGTAGGTGCCCTGGGTGGTCAGCAGCGTATACGGGTTCAGGTAGCGGGTGAAATCGCCGAGCGCGTTGTTGCCCAGCGATTTGATGTCGGCTTCATTCTTGGCCGCATCCCAGGCGGCGGAACCGACTTCCACTTCGGTGCCGTCCATCCAGAGCGCATCCACGCCCTTGTCGAACAGGCCGGACTTCGCATGCTTGAAGTAGATGCGGCGCCCTTGCGGGCTGTAGGCGTCGTAGACACGCGCCTTTTGCGAGATCCAGTGCAGCGGCTCAAAACGCAGGCCATGCTGGTCGAGCTCCTTGCCCAGCGCGGTGTCATTGCCTATCGAGGGCCAGATCGAAACCATCAGCTTCAGGTTCATTTTGTGCAGGCTTGCCGTCATGCCGGCCGGATCGGGATAGCGCACCGGGTCCCAGGTCATGCCGCTCCAGCTGCCATCCTTGTCGCTGCCCCAGTACTGCCAGTCCTGCACAATGTAGTCGAGGGGGAAGCGCTCCTTGCGAAAGGTTTGCGCCACTTCGACCAGGCGCTGCTGGGTAGGATAGCGCTCCTTGCTCATGAACAGGCCGAACGCCTGCTTCGGGTACATGGGCGCGGCGCCGGTCAAGCGGCGGTACGCGCCCACCACGTCGTCCATCGAACGGCCGCCCATGAAGTAATAGTCAACGCCCCCGGGAGCGCTTTCGGCCCACAGCCTGGCGCCTTCGGGGCCGTCCTGGAAGCGCATCTTGGAATAGGTATCCCACAGGATGCCATAGCGCTCGGAGGACATCATGACCGGAATGATGATGCCCAGGTTGGTCTGCACCAGCAGCAGGTCCTGGTTGCGGCGGTTGACGGCGTCGCTGTCGGTATAGCCGAAGCCAAAGATCGCCTCGTCCGGCTTCAACGTGAACCGGTTCTCCACCTCGTACGAAGGAGCGCCCGAAATCTCCACCGCCTTGATCGACTGCGGCTGCTGCGACTCGCGCGTGTACAGGCGCCCGGAGCCGTCCATGAAACTCAGCGCTCCGGTCTTGCGGTCGATGCTAATGCGCAGCTTCGCACTCTTGATGGTCAGCGTGTCCGCGCCCTCCTCCAGCTCGAAAGCCACCGCACCAGGCTTCTCAACCACCACCAGGCTTGGGCTGGTCCAATGGTTTGCACCGAGGTTGGCGTTGACGCGCACGGTGTCCGGCCCATAGAAGATCACGTTCTTTGTGACGCCGCCAGCACGGAACTGCACCCCGTGCTGCAGGCGCACGTATGCGAAGCGGTCATGCGCGCCTGCGGCGAAAGGCAGCGCCAGCAAGTGTCCATTCTTATCCAGGCCACTGCTGGCCCGTTCTACCGCGCCGGCCGGCACGCTCCAGGCAATGGCCAGCGCAAGCGAGGCGGCCAGCACGGTCTTAGGCAAATGTTTCATTAATCCTCTCGATCAGCGGAACACCGCAACAAAGCCACCGCGCGGCTTGATCGTCACGCGGGCCTTCCCTGCAGCCAGTTCCTTCTGGCTGAACTCGCGCTCTCCTGCTCCGTCGCTGATCATCACGCCTTTTCGATTGCCGATGAAGGAGAGATCCAGCTCCACCGTGCGCTCGCTCTTGTCGGCATTGATGCCTGCCACATACCAGCTGTTGCCCGCCTTGCGTGCCACGATAACGTGGGAGCCCGGATAACCGGCGAGAAAGCGGCTGTCGTCCCAGCGGCGCGGCAAGTCGCGCAAGAAGCCGCGCACATATTCCGGCACCGCCGCCATACCCTCCGGAATCTCCGCGAAGTGCTGGATACCCGACAGGAACAGGACCGATTCAGCCAGCTCGAAGCCGTCGCGGGTAGTACGCTTGATGTTCGGCTTGTCGCCAAATACCATCGGCGTGAAGTCCATCGGATCGAACAGGTTGCGGATCATGGCCGCATTCACCGCATGGCCGGCCACGACGTCTTCATCCTTCTGGTCGAAGGTGGTGAACTCCAGGCCGCGGATCGCCTCGGCCGTCATCAGGTTCGGGTAGGTGCGCTCCAGGCCGCGCGGCAGCGTGGCGCCGTGGAAGTTGACCAGCAGGCCGGCATTGGCCGCGTCTTTCAGGATGTCGACGTAGTACTGGATCATCGAAACGCCGTCGGCACCGAAGAAATCGACCTTGACGCCCTTGATGCCCATGTCGCGCAGGCGCGCGAATTCCTTCTGGCGCCCATCATGCGTCAGCAGCTTGTTGCGCGGCGTCTGCGGTGCGGTGTTCCAGTCGCCCGCGGAGTTGTACCACACCAGCAAGCTCACGCCCTTGGCTGCGGCATAGCCGGCCAGTTCCGCCATCTTGTCGTAGCCGATCTGCTTGTCCCATTCGGCATCAACAAGGGTGTAATCCCATTTCATGTCCGCAGCATAATCGATGAACTTCTTTTGCACATCGTAGACGGTGGCGCCGTCCTTGAGCAGCGGCCAGCTCCAGGAAGCGTGGCCCGGCTGCACCAGCTTGGCGTCGAACTTGATGGCGGGCGCCGCCAGATCGGTGCCCAGGGTCGAATTCATCACAGTGCCGAGAGCACCCACCGCGACCACGCGCCACGGCGTTGAAAGCGTGCCCTTGGTCTCCGCCAGCAGTTTGCCTTTGCTGAAGACTTCCTTCGGCGTCGGCCCGTCGATGCGGTATACGCCGCCCGGTGAATCGGTCGCCAGGCGCGACGCATGGAAGCTGCCATCCATGTTCGCTTCGGTCAGCGCCACCCAGGTGTCGCCGCTGCGGAACAGTGCCGGGAAGGCCCAGCCGGATTTCAGCGGAGCGGGCTGGCCGACCGGAATATCGACCAGGTAATGCTCTTCATACGACGGATTGGTCTTGCCCCAGCCGGACTTGGCCACCGCCAGCGGCTGCAGGAAGGCGCGCGTTTTCGCATCGAACGCGAAGCCGGACGCTTCGCTGATGAAACGCTTGAGGGGAATGGCGGCATCGGCGACCACATAGCGGAAGGCCACGCCGTCGTCCGACACGCGGAAGGCGACATCCATCTTGTTGCCTGCGGCGTTGACGAACGAGTACACCTGCTCATTCGCGCGGTACTGGATGTCGCGGCGTTTGCCGACCGCCATCTCATATTGCTCGGCAACCGGCTGCACCGGCGAGGTATTCACCAGCTTCAAGCCATGCGAGAAGTCCACACCGGCCAGGTTCAGGCCCAGCGGCGAAGGCAGGAGCACGGCCTGGCCATTGCGCTCGACACTGTAGGACAAGGTCTTGTCCGGGTTGACGACGACCGATACATCCAGCTGCTTGTTCGGGCTCTCGAGCGCCAACACGGCGCCGCTAGCCATGGCCAATCCTAAAAACGCACTCAATTTCTTCATCTTCGTATTCACTTTATCGATCTGTAATCATTCCCAGCGCAGGTGTACCACCTTGTAGCCGTTGTCGTGGATGGCCTTCAGCAGCGCCGGCAAGGCCTCGGCCGTCGGGCCGTTTGCGTCGTGCATCAGGACGATGCCGCCTCCCGTCTGGCGCAGCCGGTCCACCAGGCGTCCCACCAGCGCCGCACTGCGCATATCATTGGGGCTGTAGTCCTCGATGCCGACGTCAATCGAGGCCACCGTGACTTTGTGCTCTTTCAGCTGTGCCAGGATCGCCGGGGTCTCTTCCAGGAAAGGGAAGCGGTACGCGGCCGGCGCGTAGCCAAAAACATCGGTAAAAGACTGCATGCCGTGCGCCAGGTCGGCCAGCTGTTCACTGGCGGCCATGGACTTCAGGGGAGGATGGGCAAAGCTGTGCAGGGCCGGCGTATGGCCGGCCTGCACCACAAGCCGGCCCAGTTCCGGATGGCGCGCCAGGTTGGCGCCCGTCATGAAGAAGGTCGCCTTCACGCACTGCGACGCGAGGGTCCGCAGCACGCCGCCAATCGTTTCCGGATTGGGACCGTCGTCAAAAGTGAGCACGACCTCTCCCTTTTCCAGGGGAAGCGGCCCATGCTGCACCGTGCCATAAGCAGCATATTCGCGCTTCAGGGTCAATACGCGCGACGTGCCCAGTGCGTCCGGTGCACAGTCCGCGGCGGCGTTCGCTGCGGCGGCGCAAAGGAGCATGACGAAGCACCAGGACTTCATTTCACCTCCAGCTCGAATCCGTTGGCGGGCAGGTCGTCCGCGCTGAACAGGTTGATGAACGGTGCGTCGGCCCATGCATAACGCACTTTGCTTGGGTGGCCGGCCGCGGCCCCGTGCAGCGTGACGGTGTCGCCCTTGGCGCTCGCGCGGGCATACTTGCATGCGTCCTTCTCGCACACTTCGAAGCCGATTGCCATGTCCGAAGAATAGGTGCGCAAACCGCCGTTGGTATCGGTGAAGCGGATCACGATATCTTTCCCACGCCGGCTGGCCGATACCGCCTGCGGACCGCCCGGCGTGATTTTTTCACCGTAAGCGACTACCCGTGCGGCCCGGGCAAGGCGCGCACCGACGATTGCCTTCTGGCCCGGATGAATATCGGAACGGTCACCAAAGTCGAAGGTCACAGCCAGGCCCGCATGCGGATCGTTACGCACCGATACCGATTGCGCCTCACGCAATTCGGCCCACGCCGAATAGCCTGGCTTGGTCGCCACCGAGCCAAATGAAGTCAGTTGCGCGACGACGAAAGGCAGTTCAGGCTGCGCGAACGTCTTGCGCCAGTCGGCAAACAGCAACGGCAGCAAAGTGCGGTATTCCTGTGCGGCGCCGGCGTTCGCCTCGCCCTGGTACCAGGCAGCCAACTTGAAGCGGAAGCCCTGCATCGGGGCGATCATGCCGTTGTACAGGGTTGTGACACTGGTTGGAGGTTCCCACGGAGTCGGCGGCTGCGCCGCCTTGAGATGGGACCCAAGGTGGTATTTCCAGCGCAAGGGCAAGGCGATGCTGCTGCCGTCGGCAGCGCGCAGCACCCGCTGGTCGGCCGGGCTGACCAGGCCGCCGCCGTTATCGTCGTCCAGCACGCGTACCACGATCACGTTTTTTCCCGCTTTGAGCAGGCCCTTCGGCACCGCGTAATCGCGGCCGGCCCACCAGTTGATGCCGGCGCCGACGCGCACGCCATTCACCCAGGTCGTGTCAGCCGTGGCGATCTGGCCGAGCAGGAGTTGCGTCGCTGACCCGGCTTGCTGGGCGGTCAATTCGACCGTCGCCCGGAACCACACGACGCCGCGATGCTTGCTGACCGCTTCGATAGACGATTCATTCCAGCGTGCACCCAGCTCCATGGCCGGCCAGGCACTGTCGTCGAATTCGGGATTGGCCCAGGCGCGCTGCGCACGGGCGGCCGGATCGACGCTCGCCCACCAGGCCTCCTGCCGCCTTTCCTCGGCGCGCATGCCTGCAGCAACATCCTTTCCATAGGCGTCGACCACGTCGAGCGCCTCACCGTAGGCGCCCAGCTTGCGCATGGAGGCGGCGCTGATCCAGCTCTGGATGGAACTGCCACCCCAGCTGGCGTTGACGAAGCCCACCGGCACCTTGTACTGGCGGTGCAGGCTGCGCGCCATGTGATAGCACACAGCGGACGCCTGCCCGGTGGTTTGCGCTCCCGCCACCTGCCATTGCGGCGCGGTTTTGAATTCTTCCTGCAGGACCGGCGAAGTTTCACGCACGATATTGGCGAAGCGGATCTGCGGGTTGGCGGAATACGTGACGTCCATCGGCGCATTGGTCGCATTCGCCATGGCCAGTTCCATATTCGACTGGCCGCCGCACAGGAAGACGTCGCCGAGCAGGATGTCGTGCAACGTTGTCGTGGCGCCGCTCGCGCTGACGCTCAGTGCGTAAGGACCGCCGGCTGGCATGGCCGGCAATTGCGCCCGCCACCTCCCGCTGCCGTCGGCCGCGGCCTGCACCGCTTTGTCGCCAAGCTTGACGGCGACGCTGGCTCCCGGCGCTGCTTTACCCCAGGTCTCTATCGGCTGGTCGCGCTGCAGGACGGCATGATCGCCGAAGATCGACGCAAATACGGGGGCCTGTGTGGCGGCGCCGGAATGCGCGCTGGCGGCCAACACCAGCGCACCCAGCCCTCCCAACACTGTCTGCTTGACTGAGCCGGCGCGACGCCTCTCTCTGCTCAATTTCATTCTGTGCTGCCTTTCGGGGAACTCAATTCATCCCATTGTGCGAGCGGCGGGAATGAAGCGGCAATTGCGAAAGTTAACAACCGGGCCAACGAAATTTCTCACATTGCCCCTAAAACGCCGGGCATCCCTTGCCCGGGGCAGCGATTGAATTTAACCTGACCCGGAAAATCGAAACCAACAGTTCCGGAGACCACGCCATGCCGAACCGCCGCGCTACGCTGCTCGCGTTTGCCGCCCCCCTGCTTGCCCTCGCCCTGCCAATGCATGCCGCCCATGCCCAGGAAGAACCCGTCAAATTGACGACCGTGCCGGGCCCCTTCCGCCCCGAGGCCGAGTCGCTCAAGACCTACAAGACGCCCGAATGGTTCCGCGACGCCAAATTCGGCATCTGGTCGCATTGGGGACCGCAGTCGGTGCCGCGCGCCGGCGACTGGTACGCGCGCAATATGTACGTCTACGGCTCCGACCAGTACAAGCACCACCTGGAACACTACGGCCACCCGTCCAAGTCCGGCTACAAGGACATCATCCCCCTCTGGAAAGCGGAAAAGTTCAACCCCGATGCCCTGATGGCCCTGTACAAGAAGGCCGGCGCACGCTACTTCGTCAGCATGGGCGTCCACCACGACAATTTCGACCTGTGGGACTCGCGCTACCACGAGTGGAATGCCGTCAAAATGGGTCCCAAGCGCGACATCGTGGGCGACTGGAAACAGGCCGCACTCAAGGCCGGCCTGCGTTTCGGCGTATCGGAGCACCTGGGCGCCAGCTACGGCTGGTTCGCGCCCAGCCATGGCTATGACCAGATCTGGCCGATGCTGGGCGTGGACTACGACGGCGCCGATCCGAAATACGCCTCGCTCTACCATCGCGCCCATAACCAGCCTTACCGCGGCTCGAGCGGCTGGTACACCACCGATACGCGTTTCCAGCAGGAGTGGTACAACCGCATCACCGACCTGGTGACGCGCTACCAGCCGGACCTGCTCTATTCCGACGGCGGCCTGCCCTTCGGCGAGGTGGGGCGCAGCCTGGTGGCCAATTTCTACAATGCCAACCAGGCCGGCCACGCCGGCAAGCTGGAAGCGGTCTACAACCACAAGGATATCGGCTCGGGTGAATTCATCCGCGAAGCCGGCGTACAGGACGTCGAACGCGGCGTCATGGAAGGCATCAATCCCCTGCCATGGCAGACCGACACCTCGATAGGCGACTGGTTCTACAGCGAGGGCTACAAATACAAGACCACCACCGAGGTAGTGCATATGCTGGCCGATATCGTCAGCAAGAACGGCAACCTGCTGCTGAACGTAGTGCAGTATCCGGACGGCAGCCTGCCGCCCGAACCGATGCAGTTCCTGCAGGAGATGGCGGCCTGGATGTCGGTCAACGGCGACGCGATTTACGGCACCCGTCCATGGAAGACGTTCGGCGAAGGACCGACCAAGGCAAGCGCCGGCCATTTCCAGGAAAACGCCGCATACACGCCGCAGGATATCCGCTTCACCACCAAGGATGGAGCACTCTACGCGATCACCCTCGGCACGCCCACCACGGCGGTGCGCATCCAGTCCCTGGGACGCAAAGCCGGGCTGGAAGCAAGGCCAGTGAAGGCGGTCAAGCTGCTGGGCAGCAGCACCGCACTGCGCTGGGAGCAAACCGATGACGCCCTGACGATCCAGCTGCCCGCCAGCCTGCCGACCCAAATGGCCAGCAGCTTCCGCGTCAGCTTCTAATACCGTGTAAATCTTTTCAACTTCCTGCACATTCCAAGTTTTATCGCCGCGAATTCGAGCAATCAGGAGCCGCTCGACCTAGTCTGGCCCGACGGGCCTGCCGGACAAGCCTTTACGAGCGGCGGCCGGCCCGTCCCGACCAAACTCGATTCAACTTTTTCTTGGAGATAAAGGATGAAGAAACCAACCCTCGCCCTTGCCTGCGTGGTGGCCGCCATGGTGGCCGCCTGCGGCGGCGGCAGTAGTCCGTCCGGCCAGGCGCCGCAATTTTCCGCCACGCTGACCACCAGCGGCACGGCAAGCACCACCGGCACACGCTGGATGAACGTGAAGTATGGCGGCAGCGGCTATGTGCCAGGCCTGGTCTTCCATCCGACCAGCCCGAATGTGCTTTATGCGCGTACCGACATGGGCGGCAGCTATCGCTGGGACGCCGCCACTTCGTCCTGGATCCCGATCACCGACGGCTTCGGCATCACCGAAGAGTTCTTCAACGGCGCCGAAAGCATCGGCCTCGATCCGAACGATGACAAGCGCGTCTATCTTGTAACGGGCATGTATGACTGGGCCGGCCCCAATGGCCGCCTGTATATTTCAACGGACCGCGGCGACAACTGGACCCACGTCGACCTGCCGTTCCGCGTGGGCTCCAATGATCCGGGCCGCGCCATTGGCGAACGCCTGGTTGTCGATCCGAACCAGTCCTCGGTCCTGTATTACGGCTCGCGCACCTCAGGCTTGTGGAAGAGCGCGGACTATGGCCAGACCTGGGCCCAGGTCACGTCCCTGTCCACTTTCCAGTACGCCAGCGACCAGATTCCGGCCCTGCCAGGGCGCGCGTCGGGCGGCATCGAAGGCGTGCTGTTTGACACCCCGGGCACCGGCTCCGGCAGCGCCACGCAAACCATCTACACCACCGTGGCGCCGGACTACGCCAACGCCGCAGGCCTGGCGTTCAACCTGTACAAATCGAGCGATGGCGGCGCCACCTGGACCGGCATCGCCACGCCGGTCAGCGGCTACCACATTCCCCACATGGTCCGCGCCAAGGACGGCTTGATCTATATGGCGTTCACGCGCGACATGGGTCCCGGCGCCGGCGGCCCGGGCCGGCTCTACAAGTTCGACGGCGCCAACTGGACGCTGCTAAAGAGCTACGATACGCAGCAATGGGTCAACTTCGGCCTGGGCGGCCTGTCCGTCTCCGGTTCCGGCCCGACCACCCGTATCGCACTGGGCGTCACGAATTCCTGGGGCAACTGGCAGGGGCAGCCCATTGTCCAGCTCTCGGACGACGCCGGCCTGACCTGGCGCGAAATCTCCTCGATGACGCCGCACACGCCGTCCGAAGGGGACTTTTCCGGCTGGATCGACGATGTCGAGATCGACCCGAACAACCCTGAGCGCATCCTGCACGTGTTCGGCGGCGGCGTCTGGGAAACCAGGAATGCCTCGGCGGCCAGCCCAAGCTGGAATCTCGCCGTGAACGGACTCGAAGAAACCGCCACGCTGGCCCTGATGACGCCCCCCAAAGGCGCCAGCTACACATTGCTGCGCAGCTCGGGCGACATCGGCACCCACGTGCAGACTGAATTGCTGAAGAAGCCGACCCGTGGCCCGCTGGGCTGGTTCGGCAACGGCTTCAGCGCCGACATGGCGTGGTCAACGCCCTCTTACATCGCAGCCATCGGCAGTCCTGTGTGGAATACGCCCAACGTCGCAGGTGGCTACTCCAGCGACTCCGGCGTGACCTGGACGGCGTTTGCCGCCAACCATCCTGACGCCCTGGCCAACCAGGGCGGGGAATCCAATATCGCCGTATCGAAGCCGGGCTATATCGTCTGGGCCCCGGCGAATTCCCGCCCGGCCTACACCACCGATAACGGGGCAAGCTGGACTTACACCAACCTGCCGGCCTTGAGCGCCGTAGGCATCAATCGCGGCTACCGGGTAGTCGCCGACCGCAAAAACCCGAACAAGGTGTATGCCTACAATTCGGGCGGTGCGTGGTGGAACCAGTGGTCGGACACCGCTCATTTCTGGACGTCGACCGACGGCGGCCACACTTTCACAGAAAGCACTTCGTTCGTCGCAGCCGGCGCCCTGGTGGCGGACTACGGCCATTCTTCCGTGGCAGTCAACCCGAACGCCGAGGGCGATCTCTGGGTGACCGATGGCTTCAGCATCCTCCACTCCACCGACTCCGGCGCCACCTGGACCAGGATCGCGGCAACGGCCCCGGTCTGGGGCAGCAATCCAACCTGGATGTACCCGGAAGTGTACGGCGCGACCTCGATCGCGCTGGGCAAGGCTCCTGCCGGCGCGACGTATTCGTCCTCGATCTACATCGTCGGCACGATCAATGGCGTGTGGGGCGTGCACCGTTCGGACGACGGCGGCGTGAACTGGCGCCGTATCAATGACGACAAGCACCAGTATGCCGGCCTTGGCAACCTGGCCGCCGACCAGTCGGTCCCGGGACGCGTGTTCGCCAGCGCCGCCGGCCGCGGCGTCGTGTTCAGTTATTGATGATTGCGCCGGCACTGCCGGCGCATCAACCACCACTTTCTGGAGAATGACATGAAATTCAGCACCTTCATCGCCGCCGTCCTGCTTGGCGCGGCAGCGACCAGCACCAATGCCACCGCCACAGTCCTCAGCTTCGATGACCTGACCGAAATGATGTATGGCGACGGCTTCCCGCTGGCCGCCAACATGAGCTATGACGGGACAGGCCTGAGCTATGTGGAATCCGGCTTCAAACTGACCTTGCACGCCCCGAACGCGGCACCCGGCGCGGCAAACATCGGCACCGGCACCTTTGAACCGCAGACTTTCAACTGGCACGATGGCCTGGACAACGGTTCCGACACGTACGTGACCCTCACCCGCGTCGGCGGCGGCCTATTCAACCTGGCGAGCTTCGATTACCTGACCGACGCAAGCAATGTTTCGGTCGATGGCAACCTGCTCGGCGCCATCGAGGATGCGGGCACCTGGACCACCGCACTTGCCGGCATCGCCGAACTGCGATTGAGCTCCGGCGCGTTTAACCAGATCGACAACGTCCAGGTCGATGCCGCCGTACCGCTGCCCGGAACATTGGCGCTGATGCTGGGCGGCCTGGCTGCCGCTGGCCTGGCGCGCCGCCGCAGCTGACCTGCCATGGATCATGCTGAACTCCAGATTGCGCCGCCCCGCCCTGCACATGGAACCGGGGCGTCGCGCTGGCTGGCGCTCGATTGGCTGCGGGGCCTCAGCATCATCGGCATGCTGTTGAATCTCACCCCGGGAGCGTGGGAAAAGCAGTATGGCTGGATGGTCCATGCCAAGTGGGAAGGCGGCAACCTGGTGGACATGGTGGCGCCGGCCTTCCTGTTCTGCATCGGCGCCGCAATGCCGCTGTCGCTGTCACATCGGATGAACATGGGACAACCGACGGCAGCCCTCTGGCGCCACGGATTGTGGCGCGCTGCCGTGCTGGTCGCGCTGGGTTTGTTCCTGAACGCCTATCCCGTCTTTGACCCTGCCCATTTGCGCATTCCCGGCGTGCTGCAGAAAATCGGGCTGGCCTTCGCGTTGGCGCTCAGCCTGGTCCTGCTGACGATGCGCCGCACAACCGGCGGCTCGCCCCATTTCAGGCCATACATTCTGATCGGCGCCACGCTCTTTATTCTCGCATCACATTGGGCCCTGCTCTATTTCGTTCCTGTGCCAGGCTTCGGCGCGCCGCGCTTCGACCCCGTCGGCAGCTGGCCCGCCTATATCGACCGGCAGCTGTTCACCGTCCCGCACATGTTCGTCTGGTGGCCGGTCGATGGCAAGGTGGTTTTCGACCCCGATGGCCTACTCAACGCTTACACCAGCAGCGCCAGCGTATTGATTGGCGTGCTGGCTGGCCTCGCCCATATGAGCGGCAAGGTCAGACGCCCCGCTGCCACGGCCTTTGCCGCCGGCGCGGCAATGATCGTCCTGGCGCTGGCATTGAGCGGAATCTGCCCGATCATCAAGAACATCTATACTGCGACCTTTGTGCTGTTCAGCGCTGGCTTCTCGCTGGCCCTGCTCGCCCTGTTCAGCCTCTTGGCCGGCCTGTCAGCAACCAGCGTGCTTCTGTTCCCCTTGAAGGTATACGGCGCCAATCCGCTCCTCGCCTATGTGACCAGTTTTCTGCTTGCGCCGCTATTCGATTACAGCTGGCGCTTCGCAGGCGGCGCGGCCTCGATCCGCAGCGCCGGCCAGGCCGCCTTGAGCGGCGTGTTCGATCCCTATGCAGCGTCGCTCACCTTCGGCCTGATCTATCTTGTGCTCCAGTTCCTGGTGCTGAAGGCCTGCTATCGGCGCCGCTGGATTCTTAAGCTTTAGTCCAACCTCGAAATTCCATGACTCATCTCCGCAATCGCCGCCCCGTCCTGGCGGCACTCGTCTCCATGGCCTTGTCGTTCCATACCTGCCAGGCCCACGCAGCCAGCGCCGACGATCCTGGGCAGCGCGCCCGCGACCTGCTTTCCCGCATGTCAATCGAAGAAAAAGCCAGCCTGCTGCAACATGATTCGCCGGCCATTCCCCGCCTGGCCATCCCCGCGTACGACTGGTGGAATGAAGGCCTGCATGGCGTTGCCCGCGCCGGCAACGCCACGGTATTCCCGCAGGCGATCGCGCTGGCGGCGACCTGGAACGGCCCTCTCGTTACGCGCGTCGCGGACACGGTTGCGACAGAGTTCCGCGCCAAATACCGGCAAACCGTGGGCCCGGATGGCACCACCGCCTTGTATCGCGGCCTCACGGTGTGGTCGCCCAATATCAACATCTTCCGCGACCCGCGCTGGGGACGCGGCCAGGAAACCTATGGCGAAGATCCTTACCTGACATCGCGCATCGGCGTGGCCTACGTACGCGGCCTGCAAGGCGACAATCCCGCCACGCCCAAAGTATCGGCCACGGTCAAGCATTTCGCCGTCCACAGCGGGCCGGAAGCCGACCGCCACCGCGAAGATATCCATCCTTCGCCACATGACCTGACCGAAACGTATCTACCGGCATTTCATGACACCGTGACCGAAGGGCGGGCACTGGCGGTCATGTGCGCCTACAACGCAGTCGATGGCGTACCCGCCTGCGCCAGCGACAAGCTGCTCAAGGACACCCTGCGAAGCGATTGGCATTTCCAGGGCCATGTGGTGTCCGATTGCGGGGCGGTGGCCGACATCCACGGCGCCGAAGCGCACCACTATACCGCAACCCCGGAGCAAGCCGTGGCGGCCGCCATCAACGCCGGCACGGACGTCATGTGCGAATTCGGCAACAGTCCGACGGCAACTCCCGCCACGACGGTGCGCGCGGTGCAGCAAGGCTTGCTGGCCGAGCCCGTTCTCGACCGCGCCGTACTGCGCCTGCTGGAAGCGCGCATCCGCCTTGGTCTGCTGGACAAGCCCGGCAGCGGTCCATTCGGCCAGATCGCGGCCAGCGAAGTCGACACGCCGGCCCATCGCTCCCTGAACCTGGAAACAGCACGGCAATCGCTGGTGCTGCTGAAAAACGACGGCCTGCTGCCGCTGAAGCAAGCGCCGCGCAGCATCGCCGTCATCGGCCCGAACGCCGATAGCGTCGACGCCCTGGTCGGCAACTACAACGGCACGCCATCGCAGCCGGTGACCGTCCTGGCCGGCCTGCGCGCCCGGTTCCCGCAGGCGCGCGTCACACACATCGAAGGCACCGGCTGGGTCGCCCCGCCGCTGCAGGACGTTCCGCCAGACCGCTTGTGCGTCGATGCGGCCTGCACCCATCCTGGCGTCAGACTGGAGCGCTTCGACAACCTTGCTTTGGAGGGCGCGCCAAGCGCGACCGAAACCGTGGCCAATGCCGCCCTCAAATGGGGATGGCCCGACAGCGCCGAACGCAAGACATCGACGCGCTGGTCCGGCTACCTGCGTGCGGCCGAAAGCGGCACCCACCATTTCCGCCTGAAAGGCAACCAGGGCTACCGCATTCGTCTCGATGGCCGGCTCGTGGCCGATATGTGGGACCTTGCCTGGCCGACTTCAAATGCCGGGCTTACCCTGGAGGCTGGAAAGCTGTACCGGATCGACATCGAGGCGCAGCAGACCGGCTGGGAGGGCGAACAGCAACTGCAGTGGACGCGCCCGAGCTTCGACAACGCCGCAGCACTGGAAGCGGCCCGCCAAGCCGACCTGGTGGTATTCGTGAGCGGCCTGACGTGGCAGCTTGAGGGCGAGGAAATGTCGGTGCACGCGCCCGGGTTCGCCGGTGGCGACCGCACCAGCATCGATCTCCCGGCGCCGCAGCAATCCTTGCTCGAACGTCTCCATGCTGAACTGCGCCCCCTGCACAAGCCTTTGGTGCTGGTCAATATGAGCGGCAGCGCCATGGCCCTGAACTGGGCCGACAGCCATGTGCCGGCCATTATCCAGGCCTGGTATCCGGGTGGCGAAGGCGGACAGGCGATCGCCGAGCTCATTGCCGGCGACTTCAGCCCGGCCGGACGGCTGCCAGTCACGTTCTACCAATCTGCCGCGGACCTGCCGCCGTTCAAGGACTACGGCATGCAGGGGCGCACTTATAAATACTTCAAGGGCAAGCCGCTGTACCCATTCGGCCATGGCTTGAGCTATACGCACTTTACATACAAGAATGCTGCGGCAGTGCCGAAGACGGTGTGCACCGGCTTCGATGTCAGGCTCGCGGTCGACGTGAAAAACGATGGCAAGCGGGCCGGCGACGAAGTGGTGCAATGGTATGTATCGCGGCCGGAACCGGGCGCGCCGAACCGCACCCTCGCCGGCTTTACCCGCATCGCCCTGGGCGCGGGTGAAACACGCCGCGTCACCTTCACGCTCAACGCCAAGGCGCTCAGCACTGTCGACGCGGCCGGCCGGCGCAACGTCGAACCCGGGCCGGCCGAGGTCTGGATCGGCGGCGGCCAGCCCGGTGGCGCGGGCAGCGCCGGCCAGGCTGCGGGAATCGGCGTGAAATTGACGGTCAAAGGCCGGCGCAGCCTGCCGCCGTTCTGACCAAATCGTCGCGCCGGCGCCGCTAACTGACGTTGACAGGCGCAGGTCTTGGGCACAAACTTGTTTCATGATGGCCACACAGACCATGCCGTCGGACCACGCGCTTCCCCGCCGCCGGGCTTGGCTGAAGGGAGCGATGGCCTCGTGCGTGGTGTGTGCCTTGCCCGGTTTGGCCGCCGCAGCCGAACAATTATTTGTCGACTATATCCTGTCGAGCGGCGCCCAGAGAACGGCATGGACACGCATCATCAATGAGTTCTCCAAGGCAAACCCAGATATTGCCGTGAAACAACGCGACTATCCGTGGGCGCAATACGAGCGGGATTTCACGGCGCGGCTGCACAGCGGACAGGTCGACATCGCGTTCTCGTATGCCGGAGAGCGCCTGCGCGACGCGGTCGCAAGCAAATTGCTGGTCCCGCTGGACAGCGACACGCTTGCGCTGCTCAAAAAGAGCAGATTCTACCCAGCCACCCTGGAGGGGACCCGCATCGATGGCGAGGTCTATGGTTTCCCCTTGTATTACTACCCCTGGGGCTTCGTCTATCGGAAATCACTATTCCAAAGCCTGGGCCTTGAGCCGCCGGCTTCATGGAACGATTTCCAGCACGTATGCGAACGATTGAAGGCCGCGAACGTCAGCCCGATCGGCCTGGGCGCCGCGAACAACTGGCCTGCCGCCGCCTGGTTCGACTACCTTGACCTGCGCATCAATGGCCTGGAGTTCCACCGCAAGCTACTGCGTGGCGATGTCCCTTTCACGGACCACAGGGTGAAGAAAGTGTTCAATACCTGGGCGAGCTTGCTGCGCAAGGACTACTTCTTCAAGCCGACCATCGAAATGAATCACGAACGTGTATTGCCCTACTTGTACCGCAACCAGGTAGGCATGATGCTGACCGGGAGCTTCGTCGCCGCAAGGTTTCCGGACGCGCTTGCGGACGATATCGGTTTCTTCGCCTTCCCAAGCATTTTGCCCGACATGCCGCAATTCGAGGATGTCCCGCTCGACGTGCTGGTTCTACCTGCGCGCGTGGCAAATCCCCAGGCCCGCAAGCGCTTCCTGGCCTTTCTCGCCGAAAGCGGTGCAGTGCGGCAGATCGCCGAGGCGAACCAGACTTTCCCCGCCCAGGCCGACCCCTCGTTGGCGCACATCCGGATGGAAGAGGCTTCACGGCAGGTGTTGGCCAATGCGGCCGGACTGAGCACATTCTTCGACCGCGAAGCCAAGGTGGAACTGATTGACCCGGTGTTCGATGGCTTGCGCCAGTTCCTCCGGCCGCCGCATGACACGGACAAAGCTGTCCTCACTATCGAGACACTGCGCCAGAAGTAGCGGCGCTGCGCCCGCAGCTCCCGCTAACCGTCGCTGCGCAGCGCCGCGATCGGATCCAGCGCCGCCGCCTGGCGCGCCGGGTACACGCCAAACGCCAGCCCGACCGCCACGCACAGCAGCACCGCCAGGAGCAGGCTCAGTGGCGACCACGCCACCGACCATCCGGCCAGTGCGGCGATCACGTAGGCCGCGACGGCGCCAAGCACGATGCCCAGCAGCGCCCCGCTGACAGCGATGACCAGCGCCTCCGCCAGGAACTGCTCCACCACGTCGCGCCGGCGAGCGCCCAGGGCGCGCTTCAGGCCCACTTCGCGGCGGCGCTCCAGCACATTGGCCAGCATGATGTTCATGATGCCGATGCCGCCCACCAGCAGCGACACCGCCGCGATCGAACTCATGACGATGGTGAAAATACGCTGCGTCTGCTGGTTCTGGCGGTACAGCCCCATGGGCACGATCAGGTTGGTGTCGTCGGCGCCGCCGTGGCGCTGGGCGATCAGGGCCTGCAACACGCGCGCAGCGCTGTCCGGCGCCACCTTGCCGTCCAGACGCACACTGATGCCGTCCACCTCATCCTCGATGCGCTTGAAGCTGAAGCGCGAACGGCCTGTTTCCCATGGCACGAACAGGCGCTCGTCGTCCAGCCCCAGCTTGACGCCTTCGAATTCCGCCTTGCTCGGCGTACGGTCGGCCAGCACGCCAACCACTTGCAGCCAGACGTGATTGAGCTTGACCCGCTGCCCGACCGCCGGCGTGGCGCCGAACAGGGTGTGCGACAGGCGGGCGCCGAGCACGCACACCGGGGAGCGCCTGGCGCCGTCGGCCTGGCTCAGCCAGCGTCCTTCCTTCAAGGCCAGCCCGCTATGTTCTGCGTAGCCTGGCGACACCGCGAATGCACGGCCACTCGCCACTTGCGAACCGAACACCAGCTGATCAACCTTGATTTCCTTTTTCAGCGCCACCGAACGCACACCGGGTACCACCGCCAGCGCCGCTGCGCCATCGGCGGCCGACAAGCCAAGCGAACGCGTACGCACTTCTTTCAATTGCTCCGCTTCGATATTTTTGCTCTCGACCAGCACGTTGTCCAGCCCCAGTTCAGCCACCAGGCGCAAGGCTTCGCGCTTGCTGCCTTCGCCCACTGCCAGCATGGCGACAATGGCGCCCACGCCGAAGATCATGCCCAGCAGCGTCAGCCCGGTACGCAGCTTGCGCCGCCGCAGCTCGGCGACCGCCTCCAATATCAATGCACGGTTCATGACTTTATTTCCGCCGGCGGCACCAGGATGATGCGCGCACCGGCCGCCAGGCCGCTTTTGATTTCGCTGCGCACAGGACCGCGCTGGCCCAGTTCAATCTTGTGTTTGACCGGCCGCCCCGCATCGTCGGTGTACACCACGTAGCCGGCGCCCTCCTGCACCAGCGACACGTTCGGCACCGTCAGCGCCGATTGACGAGCCACCAGCCAGACGGTTCCATTCAGCGCCTGCCCTGGTTTCAGCCCCAGGCGGCGCGCTGCGTCAGTCGCGATGGCGGCGTCGAACTCCGTGTATTTGACGGGCGAGTCGGACGAAATGGTACTGGCGCTGCTGCTTACCTTGGTCACGGCCAGATCGAGTTCGGTTCCGGTTCCGGCCAGCCGTACGCGCACCGGCATGCCAGGCTTGAGCCCATAAGCCCGCCCTTCCGGCACGCTGAAGCGCGCCACCAGCTGGTCCAGGTCCGGGATGAAGCCGAACGCTTCGCCAGCCATCTGGCTGGCGCCTACCAGCGCCTTGGCGCCATCCCAGCGCGCCGCCTGCAGGAAAACGCCATCGTGCGGCGCCAGCAGCTCGAGCGAATCCAGGCTCTGGCGCTTTTGCACGGCAGTCTGCTGCACGCTGTCGCGCTGGGAATGCAGGACCGCCTCCTGTGCGGCGCTTCGCGCCTGCGCCTGGCCGCCTTTCCAGTCAAGGTAGCCGCGCTTGGTGGTGAGAAAACCCACGTCAGCCAGCGCATCCAGGATGGTGTTTTTGGCGAACACGCTCAAATCCACGTTGGCATAGCGGCGGCTGAGGCTTAGGTCATCTTCTACCTTGGCGCGCTCGCCGGCCAGCACGCCGCGGTCGACGGCCGCGGCCTGGCGGCTGGCCTCTTCCGCCAGCGTCTTGCGCAAGAGTTCATATTCAGCCTGGCTCAATTCCATGCGCGACTGCGGGGCGTCGAAACGGGCCACGACCTGGCCTTTTTTAACGCTGCTGCCATCGGCCACCATGTCCACCAGCACCCGGCTGGACCAGCCGCTGCCCGGTACCGCAAGCGGCGTATCGGAAGCGGCTTTGATCTCGCCTTCCGCCTCCACGGTTTCATTCCATGCGCGCGCCGCGAGCGTTTCACTGGTGCCGGACGCAGCCGGCGGTGTCGCATCGCAAGCAGACAGCAAAGCGGCGCCAATGGCCGCGCTGACGGCCAGTTTGAGTGAGTGATGCATTGGTCTTCTCATGATTTGCCTGCAGCGGCGGCAACACGCTGCGCAGTGGCCGGCAGCAGCTCCACCTGGACTGCGGCGCCAGGCTTGAGATCTTTAGGCGGGGCATCGAACTGCAATTCAATATCGCGCACGACAGTCGATTGCGCCGCGGATTTGCCATGAAAGGCGCGGCCAAGCGCAATGACCCGGGCCGGCAATGCCTGGCGCGCGCCGGAAACGGTGACGCGCGCGGTCTGGCCGACATGCAGCCCCGCCGCCTGTGCCTCAGGCACCTTGGCATTGACGCACAGCTGGTCCGGATCGGCCAGCGTGGCGACGGAAAGCCCCATCCAGACTTGCGTGCCAATATTGAACTTCTCGCCGTTGAAATTGGTCCGGTACAGCATCAGTCCCCGGCGTGGTGCGAGCACCGTCAACGCAGCCTGGCCTTTGACAAGCACGGCGATCTGGGCCCGCCATTGCGCCAATTCCGATTCAAGGTCGGAACGTTCGGCCTGGCGGGCGCGCCGCTGCGCCTCGTACTGGGACTTGGCCAGCCTTGACAACGCAGTCTTCTCCGCACGCTCGATCACCAGTTTGTCGTAGTCGACACGGCGTATCAGCTCCTTCGGCTGGCTGGCCTTGCGCTCGGCCTTCTCGGCATTGCTCTGTGCTTCGGCCTGCGCCAGCAGTCCGGCGCGATCCGCTTCCGCCTGGTCAAGCTTCAGCTTCTCCAGCGCGCTTTCACGCTCTCTCAGGCTACCTTGTTTGGCGACCAGCTGGTTCGCCACTTCGCTCGATTCGAATACGGCAATCGGCTGCCCGGCGTCCACCATCATCCCCTCAGGCGCCAGGCGCGCCAGTTTGTACTGCCAGACGAAGGGGATGGTCGGCGGCGCCACCGGCATCGTCAGGCGCGATGCGATTTCACCTTCCACCGACAAGGCAGCGGCGGATTCGCGGGCAATCGCCGCCGGCTGCGCCAACACGGCGGGAGTCTGCACCAGGGGTTCGGCCAGCACGCTCATGCCGGCTACCAGCGGCAGGCCATGATTTTCCGGCAGCGCGATCTTGACCCGGAAATAGCGCCCAAGACCCCACTGGGTACGCGTTTGCGGTGCACCGCTGATAGCGGCGACCTTGCCAACCAGCGCGGCGCCGGGCAGCGCATCGAAGTGCAGGCTGACCTGCTGGCCTTCCTGCAAATAGGGACGGTCCGCTTCCAGCACCCAGGCCGTAACGCCCATCTGCCCATCGCCCATCACGACACCGGCTTCATTGCCGGGCCATGCCGTGGAGCCTTCATCCAGGCGATCGCCGCGCCAGGGACTGTAGCCATGCACCACCACCCCATCGCGTTCGGCGCGCACCTCGGACTGTGCTTGCTGGGCGATCTGGTATGCCAGGTTGATTTGCGACTTCTTCACTTCGAGTTCGCCGTCTTCCTTGCGGCGGAGCACGGCCTGGCGCGCATTCTGCAGTCCTTCCTGCTTGATGGCGAGATCGCGCGTAGCACGGTCCAGCTCCGCCTGGTAACTGTCGAACTTCAAGCCGCCCACCTGCTCTTTGGGCAGCTTGGCGTCGATCCTTGCCTTGTCCAAGGCGGCCTTTGCGCTCACCAGCGCCTTTTCGGCTTCGATCGCCGTCACCTCGAGGCTCGCGGCGTCCTTTTCGGCGCGCGCACGAGCGCGTTCCAGTTCGCTCTTCAGATTGTCAAGATTCGCCATGCCGTTGGCTTCGATCCGCAATACAACTTCGCCGGCCTTGACCTGGCTGCCTTCGGCCACGAAATTGCGCAGGACGATGGGGGAACTGTTCGACGGCGGCACAAACACCCTTTGCGAATCCAGCGCTTCCACCTCACCGGTCAGCAGCACAGGCCGCACGTCATCCTTGGACACCACCGGCGCAGCTGGCGCCGGCGCGGCCGGCGAATGGGGCCGATTGACGCCGGCAGCGACCGCCGCGGCCAGGGCGGCCGCAACACACACCACGGCAAGATACCGGCGCTTCATGCCTGGCCGGCGTCAATGCGGCCGTCGCGCAGGTGGATGGTGCGCTGCGCGGCGGCAGCAATGTCCGGGTCGTGGGTGACCAGGACCAGCGTCTGGCCGCCTGCATGCAATTCGCGCAGCAGCGCCATCACCTCGGCCGCGCTGCTGGAGTCCAGGTTGCCGGTCGGCTCATCCGCCAGCAGCAGGGCCGGCTGGTTCAGCAAGGCGCGCGCAATAGCGGCACGTTGCAGCTGCCCGCCGGAGAGTTGCCCCGGCAAATGATGGAGCCTCTGCCCCAGTCCGATACGTTGCAGCAGCTGCGTGGCGCGCTGCGCCGCCTGCGGATCCGCGCTGCGGGCGTAGCGCTGCGGCAGCAATACATTTTCGAGGACGCTGAGCCTCGGCAGAAGGTGAAAAGACTGGAACACGAAGCCGATGCGGCGATTGCGGACGTCGGAAGCTGCATCATCGTCGAGCGCGCTGATTTCATCCTGCGCCAGGCGATAGCGGCCGCTGTCGGGGCGATCCAGGCCGCCCAGGACATTGAGCAGGGTCGATTTTCCCGAGCCGGAGGGCCCCATCACCGCGACGAACTCGCCCTGTGCGATATGGAGATCGATGCCGTCGAGCGCGCGGATATCGCTGCCGCCCTGGCGATAAGTCTTGCGGATGTCGCTGAGTTCAATCATGCGCGGGAGTATCCACGCGGCATATCTATTTGTCAATTATAAAAAATATCATTCCCCCTCATCATTTTCAGGCAGGACGCGGTTCCCCGTGCCCTGCCCGCACCGTCAGAACCTGAAGCTCGCGCGTGCGTAGTAATAGCCTCCATTGATGCCAAATGGCGAGAACGATGGATAAATCGTGACCGCCGTGTTATCGAGATTAGCCCGGTAAACCGCCAACAGGGCCGGGTTCACCTGGTCCGGGTAACGGTTGAAGATATTGTTGCCGCCCACGGTCAGGGTCCAAGCCTTGTCCAGCTTGTAGCTGACCTCGAGGTCGGTGGTCGCGGCGGCGCCAATCTCGTTCTTGAACCATTCCGCGCCGTCCGGGCTGGCCCACTCATGCGATTTGCCATACAGCGATTCACGCAGGTTGACTGTCCAGGCGCCACTTTTCCACAGCGCCCCCAGGTTGATGCGGGTCTTGGGCGACGCCGCTTCCAGGTGGGAGATGGCCTGCATGTCCAGCAGCGTCTGCGGCTGCAGTTCCACCGGCGCCTGGTTGATCTTGGTCACGCGCACCTGGTTCCAGTTGGCGGCCACCGACCAGTCGACACGGCCGTATTCGCCGTAGTTGCTGTTCAAGGTGGTCACGAATTCCATGCCGCGGCTGCGCGTATTGACGGCGTTGGAGAAGATGTTGATACCAGTCTGCACCACCGTCGGGTCCAGCACATTGCCATTGGCCTGGATCGCCGCCACCACCGCCGGCGAATTGTCGGCGCCGCCGGAGCCATACAGTGCGCCGGAACCCACGATCCGGTCGCGGATCTTGATCTGGTAAGCGTCCAGCGTGATCGCCAGGTTGCTGGCGGGGTTCAGCACCATGCCGAGGCTCAGGTTGGTGGACGCCTCGGGCTTCAGGCCATCGACCCCGACCAGCCTGGCCCCCGCCGAATTCGGCGCCAGCTGCACAAAGGCGCTGCGCGGGCTGACATTGGTGGCCGAATAGTATTCCTCGGCCAGCGTCGGCGCGCGGAAGCCGTTGGAATAGGTGCCGCGTAATGCAAACATCGGGTTGAAGTCGTAGCGGCTGGTCAGCTTGCCCACCTTGGCGTTGCCAAAATCGCTGAAATGCTCGAAGCGTCCCGCCAGGTCGACCGTCCAGTCGGCAAGCGGCTTGGCGATGGCGTTCAGGTAAATCGCCGAGTTGTTGCGCGAATACTTGCCGGCGTCGGTCAGCGAGAAGCCCGGGTAGGATTGCGAACCTTCCTTGTAGCGCGAAGCGGCATCGCCGGCTTCGATCTGGTACCGGTCCTGGCGCTGCTCGAGGCCCAGCGCAAACGTCAGCGGCGCAGCCAGGCCGATCTCGAAGTCGCGGCTCAGGTCCAGGTTATTGGTCCATTGGCTCGCGATAAAGGTACCGGCATGGAACACCGTCGGCGTGAAGCCGGTATCGTTGTACAGCGACACATTGCCCGAATCTTCTACACCGATGCGCGCCTTGTCGCGCCCATACGTGCTGCTGAAGTCCCAGGACCAGGCGTCGATCTTGCCCTTGGCGCCGGCGGTAAAAGCGAAGTCTTCGTCGCGCATGGTTTCCTTCGGGCTGAAACCGAGCGGATAGACCGCTGGCAACTTGTTCGGCATACGGTAGTTTTCGAAAGCACGCGCGTTCTTGCGGCCCACCGTGGTGAAGGCATACAGCTCGGCGCCGCCGCCAAGGTCGTAGCCCGCATTGGCGCCGAAGGTGTACAGGTGGTACTGCGCATCGCCGGAAATCCGGTTCAGGTTCGGGTAGCCAGGCGCCTGCAGCAGCGGCATGTTTTTCAGGTTGGTGGGATCGGATACGCGCGGGTCGATGCCGCCACGGTTGGTGAAGTTGTGGTATTTGCCTTCTGCAGTGATGCTGAGGTAGCCCTGCTCGCCCAGTTTGAAGCCGGCATTGGCGGCCGCATCCGGCGTCTGGCCGCCGCCGTCGGTATAGCCGCCATAGCTGGCATTGCCGCTGACGCCCTGGTTGTTCGATTTCAGGATGATGTTGATCACGCCCGCAATCGCATCGGTGCCATACTGCGCGGCGGCGCCGTCCGTCAACACCTCGATGTGGTCGATCATCGCCACCGGGATGTAGCTGAGGTCGGCCGCCGCGCTACCCTGGTAAGGCCCGCCCAGCACGGCCAGGTTGGAGGTGCCGTGGCGGCGCTTGCCGTTCACCAGCACCAGCGTGTTATTGGGGCTCAGGCCGCGCAAGCGTGCCGACAGCGTGAGGTTCGCGGTGTCGCCGCCGAAGGCTTGCGCCGTGAAGGAAGGCAGGTTTTGCACCAGCGCCTGGATCAGGTCTGGCTGGCCGGTGCGCTGCAGCGTGCCCGCATCCAGCACCTGCACCGGCGAAGCGCTGTTCTCCACCTTCAATCCATTGGCCCTGGTGCCGGTCACGATCACGGCCCCCGCCAGCACGGCGTTGGACGCCCCGGCCGCCGCTTCGCTATCGGCCGGTGTCTCGGCTGGATCGCCAGGATTGGCCAGGCCCATGCCCGCATGCAGCAGCATGATCGCTGCCGCGCAAGTCTTCAATTTGCCCTTCTTATGCATCGTGTGTCCTTTTATGATGAGGAATGGGAGGTGCAGCATCACTTCTTTGCCGCCACAACTTCGATTTCAACCAGCCAGCCGGGCACGTTCAGCGCAGCCACCTGCACCACTGCCCGCGCCGGCAGGTTGGCTTGTGCGCCCCCGAAGAACTGGGTGTAGGACTCCATGAAGCCCTTGATGTCGGCGCGGCCGCCCTTGGCCGGATCGCCGACCAGGAACACCTGCATCTTCACCACATCGCCCATGGATAAACCCATGCCCTTCAGGATCTCCTCAATCTTCTTCAGTACGCCCATGGTCTGGGTCTTGGTATCACCGTAGGCGGCCAGCGAATCGGCTGCGGCATTCTTGTCGATCACCGGCGGCACCTGGCCGCTGATGAAATGGATGGTGGCGTTCGGCGGCAAGGTGACTGCCTGCGCGATGGGAAAATCGGAGTTCGGAATCTTGTGGCGGATGATGTCCTGCGCATGCGCCATGCCGGAACCTGCGGCCAGCAGCGCTGCGCCGATAATCGCTTTTGCTTGCATACGTTTTCCTCAGTGTTTGTTGGACATCTGGCCGGCAGCGAAGGCCGGCACTTTCAGCGTTTCGCGCAATGCCTCCACCTCCTGCGCATTGAGCGGAGCCGCCTGGTTGCCCCAGGCGCTGCGCACAAAACTCAGGACTTCGGCAATGTCGGCATCGGACAATGTCGGGCTGAAGTCGGGCATGCCGCCGCGCCCCTTCAGCAGTACGGCAGCCACCTGGCTCGCCTCGCCCTGCACGAAGCCGTTGCCCGCCAGCGCAGGAAAAGCGCCGGGTATGCCCTTGCCCGTCGCCTGGTGGCAGGCAGCGCAATTCCTGGCAAAGAGCGCCTTGCCGTCGGCGTGGGCTGCCCCGTGCGCGATCAGCAGCAGCGCAAGGAAAATGATCCGCATACTCATGCCATGGCCCTTTCATGAATGCGTTCCAGTTGCTGCCATGCCGACTCGATGGCGCCTGCCTGCCAGCCGCCCAGATAGCTGAGATGCTCGCCGGCCAGCAGTACCCGGCCCTCGCCTTTCAACAGCAGCGGATACACGCTCTGGCGCTTTTCCTCGCTCCAGTCGGCCCAGCCACCCAGGTTGTATTGCACGCGGTGCCAGGCCACGGAGAAGGCGCTTTCAAAGGAATCGCGGTAAGCCGGGAAGATCTTTTCGCCGGCCCTCAGCGCGAATTCGGCCCGTTCCGAAGGCGTCATGGCGCTTACTTCGATGGCCGAAGTCTGGTAGTTGTAATAGCCCAGCAGCACCCCCTTCTTCCTTTGCCAGTTCGAAGACGGCAGCGAAATGGTGTTGATGCCCTCCATGTCGGTCAGCACGTGGCCACCGTAGATCTGGTCGTCCTCTTCCCAGAAGCGGCGCTTCATCTGCAGCCCGATCTTGCCGACCGGCGCATAGGCAACCGCGGCAATCGCCTGCTTGAACTGGTCGGAGAAGTCGCTTTCCACATGGCGCAAGACCGACAGCGGCATGGTGCAAAGGCAGTAGTCGGCGGACACGGTGCGCAGCTTGCCGCTGGCGGTATCCTTATAGGTCACCACCACCTCGCGCTCGCCGTGGCGGATCGATTGCACCTCGGCCTTGTAACGGATATGGCGCCCGACCTGATTCTCGAAGGCCTTGGCGATCGCATCCATCCCGCCTACCGGCTGGAACATGGTGTTCTGCATCGGGAAGTCCTGCACCGCGCTATAGACGTTGCCGATGCGCGAAGCGAGCAACTCCTTGAAGCCGAGCGGGTCTGACATCTGGCCCGGGTTCATGCCCGCTCCCGGATTGATGGCGTAACCGCGCCCGCTGCGTCCCTTGTAACGCAGGTCGGCCTGGTCCAGTTGCCCCTCGTGTGCCAGGTAATCGAGCAGCGCACGCTTGTCTTCGGCGCCCAGTTCCTGGTCCAACATATTGCCTTTGACCGCCTTGGCCAGCAATTCGGCGACGTGGCCGCGCATATCGGCCTTCACCGCGGCCGGCCGCAGGCGCTGCCGCGCCAAGGGGCCGCCGCTCTCGAGGTAGACGAATGAGTAGTCATTATCATTGACCATCACTTCCAGCGGCACGTCGAACCGGCGCGTGTAATACAGCGTGGACTGATGATGCAACGGAATGCGCCACGGGCCGTGATTGATATAGTGGCCTTCATCGAAGGTGCAGGCCTGCTTGTCACCGCCAAGCTCCGTCAGTGAGAAGCCCTTGCGCGCCGTCTGGCAACGTCCGCCGGCAAAGTCGCGCGCCTCAAGCACCTGCACCGCGTAGCCTAGCTTGCCCAGTTCATAGGCTGCCGTCATGCCGGCCAAGCCGGCGCCCAGGATGACCACCCGCTTGCCTTTTCCGCTGCCATTCAGGACGGGCGGTGCGTTGACCCTGGATGCGATGCCGATGCCCCAGGCATTCATCGTGTTCAGCAAGAGCCCTGTGCCACCTACTGCTGCAGCACGGTACAGGAACTGCCTGCGCGTTATTGAGCGTTCTTCCATCGTTCACCTCGTCTGCCATGAATGCAGGTAATCAAGCAACCGGCATGCCAAAACGTGCGGCGAAAGGACTCTATTCGGCCTCGAAAATAAAGTCTGCAAAAGAAAAGCGCGCCTTCCGTTGCAAGGCGCGCTTTTATACCGGCTGCGACAATACTTTGTTTTTCGCTAAAGATTCTCAGCCGCCGCGAACTTGCAAAGGCTCATGCACCATGCTGATGCGGTCGACCGGATGGCAGTCGTGGAACTGCAGCGGTGCAGCTGCGTCGACCAGGTAGACAGCGTCATCACAGCTTGGATCGACTGCCACCCGCACCGGCCAACGGCCGCGCAAACGCGCGCTGTCGAACCAATGTTCGGTCTCGGCACGCACGCAGCTGAAATAGCGGCCCTGCACGCAAATTCCCTCGGCGGTGACCCATGCCTCGCAGGTCGGGAGCAGGCAGCGGCGCACCAGGTCTTCCGGGAACTGCCTGAGCGATGCACCACGCAGGCGCGCTCCCCAGTCCCAGAGCTGCAGCGGCGCCCAGTTCCCGGCGTCCCTGGAGTGGTTGTAGGCGAGCAGGCGGTCCAGCACAATGCGCCGGAACTCGGCTAGCGTGAGCAAGCCATCCATCGCTTTTCCGGTGCCGCTGGCGGCGCTGCCGAAACAGCTGCGCAACGCCGGCAGCCAGCGGCGCTCCGGCACTTCATAGTCGGGCACGCAGCGCACGTGGAAGTTCGCCAGCAAGGTATCACGGTGGGCGCGCGCCATCAGTTCCGGCGCCAGCAGCAGACGATCAGGCAGGTGGCTGCATGGCCACTCCTGCTGCGCCAGCAGGCGTCCATGGCGGCGCGCCAGGCGGGTTTTGTCCGCCGCACAGCTGGCCAGCGCCTCATGGCCGGACTCCAGCCAGCCGCATCCAGCGAGGCGTAAAAGCCCACGACCATGCCGCTGAATACGTCCGTGACCACGTACAGGACAGGCGTCCCAACCAGCACATTACGGTCCTGGGCGTGCAGCAGCTGCATGGAAAACGGCAGCATCTCCAGCCGGAAGGCGGCGCCGGGCCGGCCGCGCAGCGCCACAGGCGCGCCATCCGGCAAGGGAGCCGGCAACGCCGGTCCGCCAATCATGTGACCGTGCTCGAGCCAGTAGTTGAACTGGCCGAAACTTGGCAGCGCCCCGCTGGCCGGCGTGCGCCGGACCCGGCGCGAATAAGGGTCCGCCGTGCGCTCACACAAAAAGTCCCTGAGCAGATCGCTGTAGGCGGCGCGACGGACAAAATGCGTGTGCGCAGCGGCATGGCGCGCGGCAGCCAGGTGAAATATGGTGCGCATCGCTTCATCGATATTGATCCCCGGTGATCCGCCATCCTTGCGCGGACGGCCGCGCTTCACGCCGGGCGTCGCCAGCCGCGTCTTGCCTGGCCCGCCGGAGTTTGCATAGTCGGGCAGCAGCGCGTTCGGCGTTTGCCCGCGCTGCCAGAAGCGGCGCAAATAGCGGTAGATTGTCGGATGGGATATGCCATGGCGGCGCGCCGCCTCCTGCACCAGTTCACCGCGCCGGCGCGCTTCATAGATGGCTGGTTCCTGCTCCACCAAGTCCGCCAGCATTTGCCAGGCCCGGTCGCGCGCCTCCAGATACTTTGGCGGCAGCGCTTGCTGGTTGGCCAGCACCAGGTAAGGGTCGGCTTCCAGCTTGCGCGCACGCCCCAGGGCCAGGGCGGATTCCAGCACTGGCAGCCGGTGCCTCTCGACTTTCGCAGTGGTGCAAGCCAGGTCGAAAACATAGGCGACGCCAGTCAGGACATCGATCCAGAGTATCCGGACCGTGCGCCGATTCGGTTCGTCCCATTCGAGGAGATCGTTTCGCAATAACATCCGTCACCTTTCAAAGAGGATCACGGATCGATACCCACGCAAGTTTCACACCAAGCAATCTTGGCGGAAAAGACGCTCTGAAGCCAGCTGATAGCGTGCAAGTGGTGCGCAAACGCACTGTACTTGTGCGCGCCTCGGCGCAATTACGTAACAATACGTAGAGGGAGGATCGCCGGTTCGGATAAATCAGCCGAAGCCGCTTATGATTTCTTTCAAAAAGTCGAGCTTTCTTTGACCCATCGAAATACTTTACATAGAGTCTGTTCCTTTGCTGCGACCGCCAGGGTCGCAACAGCAATTCTGGAGAATTGAGCTTGAGAGCTATACGTTCTATTTTCGGCGTGGCCGCAATGGCTGCACTGGCAGCGTGCAGCGCCCCGGGTGCCATACCTGGCGCCACTGCATTCAACTGGACATCCAGCGCCCCGCTGATCTCGCCGCAGCCGGCGCCAGACCGGACCATCTATGCTGTTAAAGATCCATCCATCATCCACACAGGCGGCAAGTATCACGTGTTCATGACGACCGCCGGATCCGATGGCTGGGGACTGGCATACACGAGCTTTGAGAAGTGGTCCGATGCATCGTCTGCGGAAATAGTCCCGCTTGCCAAATCTCCGATGGGACCGGGTTACCGCGCTGCGCCGCAGGTGTTTTACTTCGCGCCGCAAAAGACCTGGTATCTGATTTACCAGGGCGCCGATCCGCTTTACTCGACATCGAACGATATTGGCAATCCCTTATCCTGGAGCGCCCCCAAACCCTTTTTCCGCGCCACTCCCGACATCATCAAGCCGCCTCAGGGCAATGGCTGGCTGGATTTCTGGGTGATTTGTGACGAAGAAAAGTGCTATCTTTTCAATACCGACGACCACGGCCGCCTGCTGCGCTCCGAAACGGCGGTCGGCCAGTTTCCGAATGGCTTCCATAACACGGTCGCCGTCATCAGCGAAAAAACGGAGGACCTGTTCGAGGCCAGCAACACCTACCGGATTGCGGGAACGCATACCTACATTACCCTTGTCGAGGCGATCTCGCCGAAGGGGCGTTACTTCCGTATCTGGAAGAGCAGCACCCTCGATGGAAAATGGGAGCCCTTCTCGTCTGCGCCGATGAATGCATTTGCCAGCCGCGACAATGTTGGACAGTTGTGGTCGGAAGGGATCTCGCACGGCGAGATGATACGAACCAACGCCGATCAAACCATGACGATCGATCCTTGCCGCCCGCTCGAATACCTCTTCCAAGGCAACGACCCGGCAGTGCGCGTGGACGACTACATCAGGATTCCCTATCGCCTGGGCGTTATCACGGCAAAAGGAGAGAATCCGGTGAGCGCGCTCTGCCGCTAAGAGCCAACGCGCCCTTTTTCCATCGCATTTTTATGGCAGCTGCGCGTAAATGCCCTGGCTGTCCAGAACCACTTCGCTGAGCTTGCCCCGATAACGAAGCTTCACGCGCGCTGCAGGAGGCCCGGCGAGGCGCAATCCCGTCAACCGGCCGTCGCGCCAGGCGAGATCGACCGACAGCGCGCCGCGGGCCCGGATTCCCCGCACTTCGCCATTCTTCCACGCGGCCGGAAGCGCTGGCAGCAGCAAGACTTCACCGCCCCAGGACTGCAGCAGCATTTCCATGATGCCGGCGGCACCGCCAAAATTCCCGTCGATCTGGAACGGAGGATGCGCATCGAACATGTTCGGATAGGTGCGCATCGGACCAGTGAGCCCCTTGAGCACCGAGTAGGCGCGATCCCCGTCGCCCATGCGCGCCCACAGGCACACGCGCCAGGCGGTGCCCCAGCCGGTGGCGAAGTCGCCGCGCCGGATGAGTGAGATGCGTGCCGCCTGCAGCATTTCCGGCGTATCGCGCACGTTGATCTGGCTGCTCGGATACACGGCATACAGGTGGGATACGTGGCGGTGATGCTGGTCGGGCGCTTGCGCATCCCAGTCCTCCAGCCATTCCTGCAACTGCCCTTGTTGGCCGATGCGGTCCGGCGCCAGGCGCTCGCGCGCCGCACGGATCTGCACCAGCAGCGGCGCCTCCTGCTGCAGGATGTGCGCCGCCTCCAGCGTATGGGTAAACAGGTCGCGCAGGATCTGGCGGTCCATGGCCGGCCCGGCGACGAGCGACGAGCCGAAAGCATGCGGGTTTTCGGGCGAGAGCGAAGGCGACGTGATGAGGCCACGTCCGCGCGGATCCTCCACCAGCGTATCGAGGAAGAACTGCGCCGCTCCCAGCATCAACGGATACAGGCGTCGCAGCACGGCGGGGTCGCGGCTGTAGTCGTAATGGTCCCACAGCGTCACGCACAGCCAGGCGCCGCCGCATGGCCACATGCCCCAGAGCGCGCCATCGATGGGAGCGGCGGCTCGCCACAGGTCGGTGTTGTGGTGCGCTACCCAGCCGCGCGCCTGGTACATCGTGCGCGCCGTCACGGCGCCGGTCTGCGCCAGTTCCTCGACCATGCGCAGCAGCGGTTCAACGCATGCGCCAAGGCCGGACGGATCGGCCGGCCAGTAGTTCATCTCCGTGTTGATGTTGATGGTGTATTTGCTGTCCCATGGCGCATTGGTACCTTCGTTCCAGATGCCCTGCAGGTTGGCCGGCTGGGTTCCCGGCCGCGAGGATGAAATGAGCAGATAGCGCGCGTATTGCAGGTAAAGCGCATCCAGTCCGGGATCCGGCAGTTTGCCGGCCGCTGCGATGCGCTCGTCGGTTGGCCAGCGGTCCGCTGCGCTCGTCCCCAGGTCGACGATCATGGCCGAAAACAGGCGGCGATGCTCACGGATATGGTCATTCTTCAGCGCGGTGTAAGATTTGCGCGCGGCGCGCGCCATGTGCCCGCGCACGATCGCCACCGGGTCACCGCTCACGTCGCGGTAATTGACGTAGCTGGTGGCCGCGCCGACCAGCACGGTCACTTCGCTGGCGCAGCTCACGCGCAGCAAGCCACTGTCGACATCAATCCTGCCATCGCCCAGGACCTGCACGCGCATGGCGTAACGAAGGCCGGCCTCGATGCCGTTCTTGGCGGCGTTAGGGCCTGTCATCAGGAGCGCGTTGCCGCCATCGGGAGCGACACTGGCGCCAGCCGGCACTTCGCCTGCCTCCTCGCGCAGCAACCAGTCAACTGGACCCGCGCTGCCCAGATCAGTGGCCTGGCCAGCGTAGTCGGGTGCAATGTGCTGGACCTGGCGCGGGCCGCGCCAGCCAAGCGTAAAGCCGAGCTTTCCTTTCGGCGCCTGCAGGCGCAACACGATTACCTGGTCCGGAGCCGAGACGAAAGCTTCCCGCGTGAACGTCCCTACGGCGGTGCGGTAGCGTGTATGGGCTAGGGCGGTATCCAGATCGAGCGAGCGCTGGTAGTCGAGCGGCGTTGCGGCGCCTTCGATGTCCAGCAACAGATCGCCCAGCGTTCCATACGACATTTGCCATAGCGGTTTGGCCATCATCCCGGCATTGACCAGTGCCGTCGCTTCTTCGTACTTTTCCTGTGCCAGCAGTGCGCGCACCTTGGGCAAGATGCCAAGCGCCTCCGGATTGTCCGGCGTGTATGGGCCGCCGGACCATAGCGTATCTTCGTTGAGCTGGAGCCGCTCCTGGCCGACACGGCCGAACACCATGGCGCCGAGCCTGCCATTCCCCAATGGCAGGGCTTCTTCCCAGCGTTCTGCACTGCGCCGGTACCACAGCGAATTTTTGCCCGGATGCGGCGTCTCCTTGCTCCACGCGATGGGTAAGGCGCTCAGTGCGAGCCCGCCGAGCAAGGTGCGGCGAATCCAGTTGGGAGGGGATGGTGGAATGCTCATCGTTAGGCGATCCAGGCAAAAGCACGCATGGTAAGGCTAGTTCCCTCCTCATTTCAGCCACTGGTCAATTTCATTACGGCCGTTGGAAATATTCGTAATTGCCATGGGATGCTGCCGCTTCGACAATTGCCGCAAGGCAACTTTAAACATTGGAAGGATGGCATGAAAGTACACAAGGTGCGGGCGATCGCCCTGACGATCGCCGCAGCGGGACTCGCCGGCGGTTGCGGTGGCGGTTTGGAACGTTTCGACAGTGCGGCGGAACCAAACAACTCCAGCAACACACAGATTTCAAAAAGCCCTGGCGGCACGCCCGACGCCGGCACGCCCGGCACGGGTAGCACGCCGGGCGCAAGTGGCGCGCCCAGCATGGGCGACATGGCCAATACGGGCGCCACACCCAGCGCAGGCGGCACTGGGAGCACAGGCGATGCGACAAGCGCAGGCAGCACGCCCAGCGCAGGCGATACG
The DNA here is from genome assembly GCF_009720745.1 of Massilia eburnea. GTDB lineage: Bacteria > Pseudomonadota > Gammaproteobacteria > Burkholderiales > Burkholderiaceae_D > Rugamonas > Rugamonas eburnea. The sequence goes on from NZ_WNKX01000003.1 coordinate 190,089, forward strand.
CCCAGCACCGGTGGCACGCCCAGCGCAGGTATCACACCCAGCGCAGGTATCACACCCAGTGCAGGAACAACGCCCAGCGCAGGCAGCACGCCCAGTGCAGGAACCACGCCCGGCTCGGGCGGCACATCCAGCAATGGCCGCGCGCCCGCCGCAGGGGGCACAGCCGGCACTGGCGGCACGGTAGCCCGTGTCTTCAGTCACCCCGGCACCCCACTCACCCGTTCAGACCTGGACACGCTCAAGTCCTACGTCAGCCAGGGCCGGGAACCTTGGAAGTCCGCCTACGACCAACTGACAAACGATGGCAAGGCCAAGCTCACCTATGCCATGGCCGGCCCTTACGCGACAGTGAGCCGGGCCCCGGACTTGAACCTCTGGGCATGGCGCAACGACATGGTCGCGATCTGGAACCTCTCGCGCATGTGGTACTTCACCGGCAACGAGGAATACGCAAAGAAGGCGCGTGCGATCCTGATGGCGTGGGCAACGACGCAGCTTGCGTTCTCTGGCCGCGAGTCGATGCTCGACCTGGGCGACTATGCCTATATGTTCGTGGGCGGCGCCGACATCCTCCGCGGCACATGGCCAGGCTGGACGGAAGCCGACACCGCTACGGTGAAGAAATACTTCAAGAATGTCCTGATGCCGGCTTCGAATCCCTATGGCGACCAGCAGTTCGGCGCCGCCAACAAGGGCGCGCTGGCCCTGGTTTCCCTCGGATTGATGGCCATCTTCAACGACGATGAAGAAGCGTTGAACAAGGTCGTTTACCAGGCGCGCACACTGGCCCACATCGGGCTGCGCAATTCCAACGATATCGGCATGCTCGGCGACTCCCTGCGCGACCAGGGCCACTTCCACGGGCAGCTTAGATCGCTGACCATGCTCGCCGAGGCGCTCTGGAAACAGGGCATCGACATCTATTCCGATCTGGACGACCGCCTGTTGGCATCGGGTGAATATTTCGCGCGGGTGAACGAGCTCGTACCGACCAACGCACTCCCGTTTGGCACCACCGATGCCTATTACACCGCCGACGTGACCAACCGCGGATGGGACGGCTGGGGTGGCGGGAACATTGTGCTGAATCAGATCCATGCCGCCTACGTGCTCCGCAAGGGCATGCAGGCTCCCTTCATCGCACAACGACGCCTGTGGATGCCGGTGGACGGCAACAGCTTCATGTTCTTGAAGGAGGCCGATGCTTCCGTCGCGGCGCCGGCGCCACAGCTCTCCATACCATCAGCCATCCCGCTCACATCGGGCCTGAGCGACATTGATATCGGTGGCGCCACCCCTGCCGGCACGGCCAAATATGCCGCCGGCAATTGGACGGTGACAGGCGCCGGCGCAGAGATCTGGGGCACAAACGACAGCTGCCACTTTGCTTACAAGGCCCTCGTCGGCGATGGCGCCATCATCGCCAAGGTCGAAACGGTGCAGAACACCGGACTGTCTGCAAAGGCGGGCGTGATGATGCGCACCAGCCTCGACCAGGGCGCACCGCGCGCGTGGATGGCCATCACCAATCGCATCCAGGCCGAGCAGAATATGCAGAAGCTTACCGCTTATGGCGGCAGCAACTACGCGAACAAGACACTTCCTATTGCGAACACTGCGGCCTCGTATTGGGTGAAACTTGAGCGTATTGGCAACGTCATTACTGGCTACCTGTCTCCCGATGGCACCAATTGGGCTGCCACGGACGTCGGCCGCATCGACGGCCCGCTTCCGGACACGATTTATGCGGGCCTGGTGGTGGCTTCGACCGTCAATGGCACACCAGGCAGCTCAGTCTTCAGCAACGTCCAGATCACGGGTGGGGACGGTAACGCGCCGAGCGTGATCCCTGCAGCGCCGGCCACGCTGCTGGCCGAGCCGGGCGATGGCGCCGTTCCGCTGCGCTGGCAGCGCTCATCCGGCGCCACCCGCTACATGGTCAAGCGCGCCACCTCCAGCGGCGGCCCGTACACGGCCATCGCAACGGATGTCAAGGGCGGCAGCTATACGGACAGGTCGGTGGCCAACGGCGTGACGTACTACTACACCGTTAGCGCAGCAAACTCCGCCGGGGTGAGCGCCAATTCTCCCGAAGACGCGGCCACTCCGGCTCACCCGATGGTCAATGTCGCCGCCGGCGGCAGCGCCAACGACAGTGCGAACAACGCGGACAACGCCAGGCACGCGTTCGACCATAACTCTGCGACGCAATGGTTCTACAAAGGCGTGCAAGGCTGGCTGCAGTATGACCTCGGCCACGCCGAGACGGTCCAGCGCTACACTGTCATCAGTTCCAACGACCTGGTTCCGCGCGACCCGAAGGACTGGCAGCTCCTGGGTTCCAACGACGGCGTGACCTGGCAAACACTCGATGCACAGAGCAACCAGACCTTCACCCGCCGCTTCGCACCGAAGAATTATGCCGTCTCACGACCTGGCGCCTATCGCTACTACCGGCTCAACATCACGGCCAATAACGGCGATGCCACTTTTACGGACCTGGCCGAATTGGGGCTGTTCGTTTCCAAGCCGTAGCAAGCGCAGTGTTCGGCCTCGCCTTCCGGCTTCCGCCGGATGAGGCGAGGCCAACGTGCCTCGATGCGCTTGTTCGACTACTTGAACCGATCAAAGAAGGCCTTGGACTCCTGCGCCGAGAAATTGGGGTACCAGTGGCCGCCCGTCTCTGTGCCGCACCAGATCACGGGCTTGCCGCTGTCGCAGCCTTGGTACTCTACGCAGCCGTTGCTACCTACCGGAACTGTGCTGGCGCTACAGCTATTGCGCTTCAAGAAGAGATCCCGCGCCTCCATCCCCGCTGAATAAGGTACTACATTATCGTCTTTGGCGTGAATGAAAAGGGCCGCCACTTTGGAGGAAGAACCGGCACAGCCGCTCCAAAGTGAACCTGCCATCGGCACGATCGCCCGCACCACGTCACCCATTTCGCATCCGATGGCGTTCGACATCATGCCGCCGAAACTGAAGCCGGTAGCGAAAACGCGCTGCGTGTCGGTGCACGCGCCCTGCTGCACTTCGCTGATCATCGCGCGCATGAAGCGGATGTCGCGGTCGCCAGTGTTGGCCCAACCTTTGTCCAAGCCTTCCGGAGCAATAAAGATGGCATTGTCGCCATACAAATTCTTCAACCCGAAAAAGCCGCTCCAACCGTAGACGTCGGCGGCGCTGCCATCACGCCAGTGCAGCCCGATGATCACGGGATAGTTCTTGTTGCGATCATACGTAGCAGGCATGTCGACCCAGTAGCTGCGCTGGATACCGTCGCTGGTGAGCGAGTGCAGGCCGGTAGCCAACTTGGAACCGCTGCCACAGCCGGCAGAGGTATTCCCCGGCGCGGCGTCAGGCGTGGGGGACGTGGATCCCACGGCCGGTGGTGTTGCTGAAGTGCTTGCGGCCCCGGTCCCTCCTCCGCAAGCAACCAATGTCGTGAAAAGTAGTGCGGCCCATGCACGTCTCATAAGTGCTCCTAGTTTGATTGGGGGATACAGCGCACCGGCGACATCCTGGCCGGATGCGACCAGGGATTCTAATAGCCGAAATCTCAACCGTGTTGTATGTTTTTCCCCAATAGCCGACATGTTTTTGAATGACCTGTGTCGTCGCCGGGCTAGCAGAAATCATTCTCACCGCCAGCAATTTTCGTAATTGCCTTATCACGTCATGCGTCGCAAAAATAGCCGCATCTGCGCCTGCCGGAACAGTGCCGACTGCTTTCACTATCCAATTTTGCGAAAGGCCTTGCTATGTCCTTCAACCGGCGTTCAATGCTCAAAGCCACCCTCGCGGCGCTGCCGGCGCACTGTGTCGCCAGCGAGCCTGGCCAGTTTGCGCGTCCCGTTGCAGATACGGTGCCGGTCGATACTGCACGCGCCTTCCTGGCGCACGAAGTGCGCTTGCTGCCCGGAAGCCCCTTCTATTTGCGGCAGGAGCTGCATCGCAAAGGAGTGCTCGCGTCTTACGATCCCGACAAGCTGCTTTACTCCTACCGCGCTTTGGCCAGACTTCCCCAAAAGGAAGGTATCGAAAGCGGCTACGACGGCTGGGACAGCGGTTTCCTCCGCGGGCACATGACAGGACACTATTTGTCCGCCGCCTCGCGCATGGCAGTGGCTACGGAAAGTCCCCTCTTTCGCGAACGGGCCGACTACCTCGTGGGGGAGCTCTTCAAATGTCAGGCGAAGCTGAATCTGGATGGTTACCTGGCCGCTTTTTCCCCGGCAGCATTCGACCACCTTGAAGGTAAACCAGGCGCCGACGCCGAGGGTATTGCCGCGCCTTATTACACGATACAGAAGCTGATGTCGGGCCTACTCGACGCCCATGCATATCTTGGCAACAAGCAGGCACTCGAGGTGGCCATCGGGATGGCCGACTATTTTGGTAAACGGCTCGCTGCGCTGAATGCCGCGCAGATTGAAAAGATCTTCCGCACGGACGAGAGCCGTAATCCACAAAACGAATTTGGTGCGATGAGCGACGTCCTGACGGAGCTCTTCAAGATCAGCAAAAATCCCCTCCATCTCCAGATCGCTCGCATGTTCAATCGCGCATGGTTTGTCGGCCCGCTCGCCGGAGGCGAGGACCATCTTGGCGGCCTACACGCCAATACGCATATCGCGCAAGCAGTGGGCTTGGCTAACAGCGCGAACGTGCACGGCAATCCGCAGGAACTGAAAGCATCCGAAAACTTCTGGCGGCTGGTTGTGCACAGGCATTCGTTCACCAACGGCGGCAATTCATTTACCGAATGGTTCGACAAACCCGGCGCGGAAGCCGGCCCCTCCATCGACGACGGGAAAGCATTGCCACCGACTACGGCCGAAACGTGCAATACCCACAACATGCTCAAGCTTAGCGCCAGGCTGTTCGAACGCAACCGCCTGCCGGAGCTTGCCGACTACTACGAGCGCGCGCTGTACAACCACGTACTGGCGTCGGTGGCGCCCGATTCGGGCGCCATGACCTACTTCACGCCTTTCCATGGGAATTTTCGCACTTATCTCAACGGCAGCTTCTGCTGTACGGGCACCGGTATTGAAAACACCGCACGCTACAACGAAGGCATCTACTTCCACAAGGATGATTCACTCTGGGTGAACCTGTACATCCCATCCGAGCTTAGCTGGAATGACGCCGGAATGGTTCTGCGGCAGCAAGGGGATATCACACGGGGGCAACGCGTGCGCTTGACGGTAGTCAAAGCCGGCGCCAACGCCGTCACGCTCAATTTGCGCATCCCCAAATGGGTCGCCAAGCCGGTCACAGTAAGACTCAACGACAAGCGGCAAGCCGTCGACGCAAAGCCAACGAGCTATGCCTCATTAAGGCGGCAATGGAAAGCCGGCGACGTGATCGAGCTGACGCTTCCAACCGGGTTGCGGCTGGAGCAAGCCCGGGACATTCCCTCGATGGTCTCCATATTCCATGGTCCCGTATTGCTGGCCGGGGAGCTCGGCAAAGAGAATATGCCTGGCAGCGATGTGGGAGACAAAGATGCTTACCTGAAGATCGCGGCGGCGCCGGTACCCGATATCGTCAGCGGGTCCAGCAGTCCTGCCGATTGGCTCGCGCCGCTTCCCGGCGATCCGTCCGCATTCCAGATGAAGAACGCGGGTCCGGCAGACGGAATTGTTCTTCGGCCGCTATTTGACTTGCATCATCAACGCTATTCCGTCTATTGGCACCTTGTCTAAGGCATCAGGTCACTTATGCCTTTGCCAAAGCGAAGCCAGCCTGAAGTTCGAGTTCGCGCAGACGACGGTCAGAGCGGATACCCAACGTAGCATGTTCGATCCGCGCGATGCTTCGCAAAAGCACCGTCGCGATCAAAGGCGGACTCACGCCCCGCGCGACGGCAGAATCAAAGGCTGCTTCCATTCCGCTCGACTCTCGTAAGCTGAGCGCGTATGAAAGCTTTTCGGCCGTAAGGTAGTCGGTTCGTCTCGTCATGATTTCATACTATGTTGCCCCCGCAAGACCTGGCGCGCGCCATGCGGCGCTGCTGCGATTCGATCTTGAAGTGTGCCGCATCGCTGCCGGAAATCGACCACGCGGCACCGCTCCCTGCCGCCAGGGTGGCCGGCGGGATAAGGAATTTGCGCTCACGCCCTCCGCTCGCACCACCGCTGCGAACTACGACGAGCGCCGCAAGAAGGGGCGGGATGAGAGTCACTGGTCAAGCAAGCTGTTCGATTTCATTAGCAGGATTGCTGGTTTTCGCAATCGCTGGGCCGGTCGCCGCTTTTTATAATTCCCGGTACCACAACGGCAAACCACCCCACCGTGCGCCCCCTGACCGTCCTCTTCCTTTTCTGGCTATTGGCCGGCTCCCCTGCCGTTTCGGCACTCGCGTCTAACGGTCCCGCAACATCGCAACTCGGCCAGTCCCCGCGCGCACGCGAAAACTTCAATGCCGGCTGGCGCTTTCACCTGGGCGACGCAGCAGGCGCGCAAAGCCCCGGTTATGATGACGGGCACTGGCAGTCCGTCGGCTTACCCCACAGTTTCAGCATTCCCTATTTTCAGTCGGCCTCTTTCTACGTCGGCTATGGCTGGTACCGCAAGACCTTGACGCTCGACCGGATTCCTGCGCAGCGCCAGTTCTCCCTTGAGTTCGAGGCCGCTTTCCAGGACGCAGAGATCTACGTCAACGGCATTGCACTGGCTCGGCACCGTGGCGGCTATACCGGATTCAGCGTCAACCTCACCCCGGCGCTGCATGCGGGCGCAAACAGCATAGCTGTCCGTGTCAACAATCAATGGGAGCCGACCCTGGCGCCGCGCGCCGGCGAGCACGTCTTCAGTGGCGGCATCTACCGCGACGTGTGGCTGGTGCAAACCGATTCCGTACACGTCCCCTGGATGGGAACCTACCTGACCACGCCAGGCCTGACTGCAGAAAAAGGCAGGGTCGCGCTTGAGACCGAGGTCCGCAACGACGGACCGCACGCGCAACTGGTCGAGGTGCTGACCGATCTTTACGATGACAAAGGCCGGAAAATCGCCAGCTTGCCTCCGACCCGCCTGCGTGTGCATGCTGGCGACACCGCAACCGTGCGCCAGCTCTCAGGCTGGATCCGGCATCCCGTCCTGTGGTCGCCCGAGACGCCGCGGCTCTACCTCGCCCGCACACGCTTGCGCACGGCCGGCCAGGTGCGCGACGCCTACAGCACCGAGTTCGGGTTCCGCTGGTTCACCTGGACGGCCGACAAGGGATTCTTCCTCAATGGCCGCCATCGCTACTTCCGCGGCGCCAACGTGCACCAGGACCAGGCCGGCTGGGGCGATGCTGTGAGCAATCGCGCCATCGAACGCGACGTGGACCAGATCAAGGAAGCCGGTTTCGACTTTATCCGCGGCTCACACTACCCGCACGACCCACACTTCAGCACAACGACGGACCGGCGCGGTGTGTTGCTGCTGTCCGAGGCACCTTTCTGGGGAACGGCTGGCTTCAACAGCCCATGGGGCGCCCCGGCCTATCCACCCGATCCGGCCCACCGCGACGCCTTCGATGCCAGCGTCAAGCAGCAGCTCGGCGAGATGATCCGCATCCATCGCAACCACCCATCGATCATCGCCTGGAGCATGGGCAACGAGGCGTTCTTCACTTCACAAGAAACGATGCCGCAGGTGCGCCGCCTGCTGAAAGAAATGGTCGACCTGTCGCATCAACTCGACCCTTCGCGACCGGCGGCGGTCAGCGGCGTCCAGCGCGGCAACCTTGATCACCTGGGCGATATCGCGGGCTACAACGGCGACGGCGCGATTCTGTATCCCAATCCCGGGATTCCCAGCTTCGTTGCGGAATACGGGTCGACCATCGCAGACCGGCCCGGCGCCTACGCGCCAGGCTGGGGCGATCTTGAACAGACACCCGGGGCGCAACCGGGGCAACCCGAGACATGGCGCCAGCCGTGGCGCTCAGGTGAGGCGATCTGGGCCGGATTCGATCACGGCAGCATCGCCGGCCGCCAGTTTGGTTCGATGGGATTGGTCGATTACGCCCGCCTCCCCAAGCGCGCCTGGTACTGGTATCGCAACGCCTACCGGGGCATCGCCCCACCCGACTGGCCCAAGCCCGGAATTGCAGCCGCTCTGCGCTTGAGCGCCAGTGCCCAGGCCATCGAACGCGCCGACGGAACGGATGACGTGCAGCTGGTGCTTACTGTGGTTGACAATCACGGGAACGCGTTGAGCAACAGCCCGCCAGTACGCCTGGCCATTGAATCCGGGCCAGGAGAACTCCCCACCGGGCGCCAGATCGACTTCGCCCCGGGCGCCGATATCTCCATCCGCGACGGCCAGGCTGCCATTGCCATGCGCAGCTGGCAGGCTGGGGTTACCCGCTTGCGCGCGACTTCCCCGGGGCTGCGCGATGCCACGCTGGAAATCCATACCCTCAGCGGTCCCAAGTTCGTGCCGGGCGTAACGCCTTTGAGCGCTGACCGGCCGTACCGGCCAAGCGCTCCGGAGCCGCTGCCATTCGACCAGGAACAGATCTTTGGTGGAAACAACCCGACCAGCGCCAGTTCCTCAGCCCCAGCGCACCAGTCGCTGATGGCAAATGATGGCGATGCCGACAGCTACTGGGCCCCAGCGCAAGAGGACCCGGCGCCATGGCTCCTGGTCGACCTCGAACGGATCGTCACCGTACACCGGCTCGTCCTTGGTTTACGCTCCCCTGGCCAATACGCAGTGCGGGCGGAAATTGCCGGCGCCGATGGCACATGGGCCATCCTGACCGACCTGCCGATGGCAGACTATGCCAGCAAGGATGTCGAACTGCCTACTGAAGCGGCAACCGGCCGCAAGGTCCGCCTGAGCCTGCGCTCTGCACGCCCTGCCAATGTGGGCGTGACAGAGCTGCGTGTCGCCGGCAAGCTGAACAACTAATACAGCCCGCCCGCCGCCTCAATGCATGAAAGGCCTGTCGCGCGCCACGGCCTCTGCCATGGTTCGGGGAGTGCCGCCGAGCAAGAGCTCCTCGCAATGGGCGGCTTGCCGTTGCGCCTGGGCCAGTGCCCGCATATAGTTTTGCAGCTGCGCCAGCGACGGTGCATTGCCCCGTCCTTTCAGTGCGCGCGCCCCCAACACGGCGATTTCCGCCATCAGCCGGCTGGCCTTATCATGCGCGTCGCGCAGGGTTGCCAAGCTGTCAAATAATGCCTCATCATGTTCCATACTCGCTCCTCATGAATACATAACAGGGCAAATTATCTAGGGACCGCAACCCTGAAATTCAAGTTCCCCGGCCTTGACATGACGGCCGATGAGCTGCGTAGTGTCCGCTAATCTCTGGCATAGTAAAATTGCATTGCATTAAGCACTCATGCCCTTGATCAGGAACCTCTTCGCATGTCCCGAACCACGATGAAGAACGCGCCCTCTATCCGCTGGCGACTGATGGGACTGGTATTTGCCTGCGTACTTCCAGCGTCGCTGCTGGCAGTCCTATTGATTTACCACGACTACCAGCTGTCCTATAAAACCTTCATCGATAGTGCGATGGCGACCGCGCGGGCAAATGCCACGGAGGTCGACAAGGAATTCGCCCTGATCGAGTCGTCGCTGGTCGCCTTTTCTACGTCGCCCGATTTCGATCAGAAAAATTTGCAGCGCCTGGACGCACAGGCACGCAAACTGGTGGCAAGGGAGCACATTCTGAATGTCGTGCTGGAAGACGCCACGGGACAACAGCTCCTCAATACTTATCGGCCATATGGCGACGCGTTGCCGCAAGAAGCCGATTCGCCATCACTTGGGTTCATGCGGGCCAACGATACCACCTTCATTTCAAGCATATTTTCCGGTCCGGTTACCGGCCGCAGGATGGTGGCAGTCGGCATCCCGTGCAAAACCATTGCAGGGAAATGGGTTGCGCTGACCGCGACCCTGAGTCTTGAGCGTTTCAGCGATATGCTGCAGGACCAGCATTATCCCAAGCACTGGATAAGCAGCATCCTCGACCGCGGCGGCAGAATAGTCGCGCGCTCCGCCGACATCGACCGTCTCGTCGGCGTGCAAGCGGCGCCGTCCGTTCTCGAACAGATCCGAAAGAGCCGCGAAGGGGCCTTCGAAGCCCAAACCCTGGACGGTAAGCCCATCCTGGCGGTGACAACACGCGCGCCTCGCTCCGGCTGGACCGTCGCCATCGGCATACCCCTGGACCAGTTAAAGGCTGACATGCGCCGCAAGGTATGGTCGCTGATACTGGTCACCATCGCCTTGATGGGACTCGGCCTCTCGTTTGCGTGGAAGATCGGCACGACAATCCGTCGTGCAATGCACGGCTTGATTGCGCCCGCGATGGCATTGGGCGCGAACCAGGCAGTGAAGCCGGCATCGTATGGCGTGCGCGAAGCCGATGAAGTGGGCGAAGCTCTGGTGAAAGCAGCGACGATGCTGCAAAACGCACAGCATCTGGCCACGCATGATGTATTGACGGGCCTTGCTAACCGCGCCATGTTTAACGCATTCCTCGAACGCCAGTTGGCTGCGGCACAGCGTGGTCAGGCGCAGTTATCGGTACTTTATCTGGACCTCGACAAGTTCAAACCCATCAACGATACCCATGGGCACGCCGTCGGCGACAAGTTGCTGATTGAGGCATCGGCAAGGCTCACATCGCAGCTGAGAAAGTCCGACCTGGCGGCACGTCTGGGTGGTGATGAATTTGCCGTGGTGGTGGCTGGCGGCGCGGCCGAAAGCGCAATCGTGGCGGATAAACTGGGCAGATTGCTGGAACAGCCGTATCACATCGACGGCATAGAACTGTGCTCCGCTGCCAGCATCGGCATTGCCAGCTATCCGCAATCGGGGACGACAATCGAATCCGTCCTGGCCGCGGCGGATATGGCCATGTACCAGGCCAAAGCAGCGCGAAAGTCGGCTGGGAGCCGCTCGGTTGCTGCCGAAGCAACTTCCAGCCTCGACGCGGGCCGTACTTCGAAAGTATAGATCCCTTTCATGTGCTAGTGACCCGCCGGCCTCGTTGCCAGAATTCGTTTGACCTTGACCCAGGACGTGACATTTTGACGTATGGTCCAGTGCGCCATCAATGGTAAGTCTTCGATATACTCAATTTAACATCCCATCCGTCCGCCGGAGAATGCTAATTGGTGGCGAAGGACATCAAGAAATCGAGGAACGGTTTCGATCCACACCGATGCGCCTGCGCGGCGTTATTGGCTCTGTCCGCCGCCGCCGGTCATGCCGCGTCCGCCGACGATCCGCTGCAGGACACGGTGCGGGACGACGCGCCGGCAAGGCCGCAGGATGATCGTCTGTATAAGAGTTATGGCGCCGCGGCGCTGGAGATCCTGGGATTTCAATTTGTCCTGAACCGGGTCGACCATGCGTTCGTCCGGCCGGACGACTATGACGTGAGCGTCGGTTCGATACGCCGCAACCTGCACAGCAGTTGGGTCATCGACCAGGACCCGTTCAAGATCAACCAGCTCGGCCATCCTTACCAGGGCTCCGTCTACTTCGGCCTCGCGCGCAGTAACGGGATGACGTTCTGGGAATCGATGGGATTTGCCTTTGCCGGCAGCGCCGTCTGGGAGATCGCCGGCGAAACGACGCCGCCGTCACACAACGACCAGATCACGACCAGCTTTGGCGGCAGCTTCCTTGGCGAAGCCTTGTACCGGATGGCGAACCTGGTGCTGGACGAGGGATATGGACTCTCTCCGCAATGGCGCGAAGTTGCGGCCGCAGCAGTATCGCCGCCGCTCGGGTTCAATCGCCATACCGCCGGGGGACGCCGTGCCGCGCCGTGGGTGAGCAACAGCCCGGCGCTCTGGGGCCGCCTGCAGCTCGGCGCAGGCGGAGTCACGAGCAGTAACGTCGGCCCCTCTCTGGCGCCTCGGAACAACGAGGTCGCGGCTGACTTCGCGCTCGACTACGGCTTGCCAGGCCAGCCCGGCTATAGCTGGCGCCGGCCTTTCGACTACTTCCTGTTCCGCGTCAGGATGTCGAACGTGCAGGGTATCGAGAGCCTTTCATCACGAGGCATGCTGCTCGGCGTTCCCTACGGGGCGGGCGCCAACCTGCGCGGCATCGCGGGGCTTTACGGCAGCTACGACTATCTGGCGCCGCAGGTGTTCCGGGTGGCGAGCACGGGACTGTCGCTGGGCAGCAATGCGCAGTTGTGGCTGAGCGAACGCTACGCACTGCAAGGCCATGCATCGGCCGGCATCGGCTACACGTCCACCGGCACCAATCAGCCCAGTACGAGCGGGCAATACCATTACGGTTTCGCGCCGCAAGCAATGCTGATGCTGCGCCTGATCGGCGTCGACAGGTTCGCCTTCGAACTCTCGGCGCTCGAATTCTTCGACGGCAAGCTGACCAGTCCGGGGCCGGACGGGGCGGACCGTGTGTTCCGCGGCGACGCGTCGCTGACCTGGCGGGTCTCTGGCCACCATGCTGTCACGCTCAAATACCTGACGTCTCGGCGGAAGTTCGCGTTCGAGAGCGTCCCGGAACGACAGCAGCGGCGCGACACGGTCGGCCTCTATTACACCTACCAGTTCGGGCGCGGTTTCGGTGCAGTGAACTGGTGACTGGCCACCCAAAGCGGGAAAAGACTGGCGGCGACAACCCGCCACTCCTGAGCATCGGCTCCAGTCGGCACGCTCTTGTATACAGCGGGCATGACCGGGTGTAAATGACTGGCCGGATGCAAATCACCATTGCGTGCGATACCCGATCTGCACGCCATGCGGCATTACACTCAGGGTGAAGCTGCTATTTCGTCGATGTGTGTAATAGCCGGCTGCAGAGCCAATCAGAAAGCCAACCAGCACGTCGCTTTGCCAATGCCCGCGGTTTTTGACGCGCGCAATGCCATCATACAAAGGCAGCGCCTCCAAGGCGTAGACCCAGGGATGATCGTCGCGATACTCTAGAATGAAGGGAGTGACGATTGCCGCCATTGAAGCCACTTCACCGCTTGGGAAACTCCGATCGTGCGGTGACCGGAACCATTGGCCAGGGTCGTCTGTTTCGCTCGGTCGCGTGCGGCGAAAGGCGCGCTTCATCACCCCGGTGCTGACAGCCGTGAGCAACGTGGCGTCGATCGCTTGCCAGCTGGTCCGTCCCAGCCTGGAATCGCCGCCCTCCCACAGCCCAGCCACGATTTCGGCTGTGATCATTGATCCCAGCAGGATTTTCTGCGGACGTCTCCCCCATATTCCACTGTCATCGTATTGAACACGGTGGTCCATGCCCAACAGACCGCCACAGTAAGCGGACTGCGAAAGAAGCAACAGTCCCCCAGCGGCCAAGCTCTTGATTCGTCCCGACGATGTGCAATGCATGATCGCGTCTCCGTAATGCTAATTGTTGATCTGATTAACGTTTTTTTTGGGCCCGAGCGCCAGTTTCCGCCGGCCCGTGGTAGATGAAGCGATAAACCATGCCCACCAGCAGGGCGCCGCCCACCAGGTTGCCCGCCAGAACCGGCAGCAGGTTGGCCATCACCTCGTACCAGCCCAGCCGCCCACCGGGTGCCTGCAGCAGCAAGGCCATGGGCAACAGGTAGAGGTTGGCCACGCTGTGCTCAAAGCCAGCCGCCACGAATGCAGAGACCGGGAACACGACCGCCACCGCCTTGTCCGCCACGCTGCGGCCGGCCATCGCCATCCAGACGGCAAGGCACACCAGCGCGTTGCACAGCACGCCCAGCAGGAATGCCCTGCCTGGGCCCAGCGCAATTTTTGCTTGCGCGATCCGCAGGTATTCGGCCGCGATGGCGCCGCCCTGCATGTCCGGATGACCAGACCAGTACACCAGCAGCGCCAGCCCAGCGGCACCTGCGGCGTTGCCTGCCAATACGACAGTCCAGTTGCGCAGCAATTCAGCGCCGCTGATGCGACGCTCGGCCCACGCCATCACCAGCAGGTTATTACCGGTGAAGAGCTCGGCGCCGGCCACGACCACCAGCAGCAGGCCGAGCGAGAAAGACAGCCCGGCCATGGCCAGCCGCAGGCCCATGCTGAGGCCGTGATCCGCCCGCACCAGGACGCTGTACAGGGCGCCCAGGCCGATAAAAGCGCCTCCCAGCACCGCCAACGTGAACAGTGCGCGCAAAGGCAGCTTGGCTTTCGCCACGCCCGTCTGTTCGATCCGCTGGGCGATTTCGCTTGGCGTATAGGCATCCATGCCAAAGATTTCCGCCATCTCTGCCTCCGCTTTCAAGGAGTATCGGTCGGCTGCCAGCCGCCGCCGAGCGCCTTGTACAAGCGCACGTGGGCGGCGCTGTGCGCCACTTCGGCCAGCACCAGCGCGTCTTCGCTTTCGAGCAGGGTGGCATGAATCGCCAATACCGCGTCCACCTCCACCTTGCCATCAACGTAAGCCAGCAGCGCCAGGTTCGCGGCATTGGCTGCAATCTCGGCCGCCGCCCGCAGTGCCGTCCTGCGCTCGCGCGCCGCCGCGAGATCAACCAGCGCATCCTCCACATCACGCAGCGCAGCCAGCACCGCCGTGTGATATGCCGCATAGCTTTCCTGGACCGCCGCCTGCTCGGCGGCGACACGCGCACGTCCGGCGCCACCGTCAAACGCAACGCCGCTGACCGCGCCAAATAGTCCCCGCAGCACGCTGCCGCTGCCGCCAAAGCCGATGCCGTGCAAGCCGATGCTGCCTTCCAGCCGCACTACTGGTTTGCGCGCGGCGTCGGCCTGCCCTAACCGGGCCAGCGCGGCGTCGACCCGCGCCGCCGCGGCGCGCACGTCAGGACGCTGGCGCAGCGTATCGGCCGGCAAGCTCATGGCCAAGCCGTCCGGAGCCCGGGGCACCGCAGTCCCAGTGCTCAATGACGGCGCCAACGCGCCCGGCGCGCCGCCACAAAGCAGGGCCAGGCTATGTTCGAGCTGGGAGCGGCTGGCCCGCCAGCGTGGCAGCTCCGCCATGGACAAGGCCAGCGCGGCACGCGCGCGGTCGCGGTCCAGCCCGCCGTCTTCATTCATCCGCTGCGCAGCCAGCAGCGTCAGAATCAACTGACGCTTGACATGGGTATCCGCCACCGCCTCGCGCTGCTGCACGCCGCGCAAGGCGATATAGGTCAGCGCGACTTCAGCCGCGACACTCACCTGGCCGTCCGCCAGCGTCAAGGCCTGCGCGTCCAGCGCCGCGGCGCTCGCTGCGAGCCCGGCTTTCCGGTAGCCGTAGAGATCAGGCTCCCAGCTGGCGTCGAGCCCGGCACTATAGCTGCTCTGGCTGCCAAAGCCCCGCTGCCGCACATTTTCGGCCGAGGCGCTGGCACTGACCTGGGTCGACAGCCCGGCGCCAGCCAGGTCGCGCAGGGCCCGCGCCTGCTGCAATCGGGCGGCGGCCGCCGCCAGCGAAGTGTTGCGCGCCAGCGCCTGGTTGACCAGCGCCGTCAATTGCGGGTCGTCAAAACGCTGCCACCAGGTGCCCAGCTCTGGCGAGCCGTTCGCGGGCGTCTCCCGGTACCAGCTCGCCGGAATGTCCAACGGCGCGGGCGCCGGCGCCAGTGCCGCCACACCCGCCTTCTGCCCTGCGGTGACGCATCCTGCCAGCGCAAGCATGCACGCCAGCGCCCAGGCGAACCTACTCCGCGCGGCCATCAGGTTCACCTGCGCCTTCTGCCAGCACCAGGCGCAGCGCGACCGTGCCGTGCGGCGGCGCCGCAGCGACCGAGAAGCCCAGCTTCCGTGCCAACTGCAGCATGCGTTCGTTGTCCGGCAGCGCCTCGCCTGCCAGTTGCTGCGTGCCGCGCGCCCGGCAGTAGCCCAGCAGCTTATTCATCAGCATTGTCCCCAGCCCGCGCCCCTTCAAGTCCGAACGCACGACGACCGCGAACTCCGCGCTTTCGTTATCGGGATCGGCCACGGCGCGCGCCACCCCGAGCGTCTCCGGACCAGCGGCGCCTTGCCGCGTGGCGATGAAGGCCATCTCGCGGTCGTAATCGATCTGCGTCCAGCGCGCCAATTGCGCGGGAGAGACCCCATGCATGGCTGAAAACATCCGGAAGCGGACGTCCTCGGGGCTCAACGCAGCAAAGAAGGCGGCATGCTGCGGCGCATCCTCCGGGCGGATGGGGCGCAATACCAGCGTTGCGCCTTCCCACTGGACCGCTTCCTCCAGCTCCTCGGGATAGGGACGGATGGCAAAGCGTTGTGCACCGCGGGTAGCAGCCGGCGCAACGCGCATGCGTGCGTCGAGCGCCAGCACGCCATGTTCATCGGCCAGCAGCGGGTTGATGTCGAGTTCCAGCACCTCCGGCAGGTCGGCCAGGAGGGCGGAGAGCCGCACCAGCACCGTGGCCACGCTATCCACATCCACCGCAGGGCGCCCCCGGTAGCCCGCCAGCAGACGCGCCACCCTGGTGCGTCCGATCAAATCCCGCGCCAACGCCAGGTTCAGCGGCGGCAGCGCCAGCGCCCGGTCGCCGATCGTTTCCACGGCAATGCCGCCCTGCCCGAACAGGATCACCGGACCGAACACCGGATCGGCACTCGCCCCGGCGATCAGCTCCACCGCCCCCGGGCGCCGTGCCATGGCCTGCACCGTGAAGCCGCGCACATGGGCATCCGGCAGCATTGCATGCAGCCGGGAGCGCATCGCAAGCGCCGCCGCGCGCACCTCGGCCGCCGTCCCAAGGTCGAGCACCACGCCGCCGACGTCGCTCTTATGGCTGATGTCGGGCGACAGGATCTTCAGCGCCACCGGATAGCCCATGCGGTCAGCCAGCATGACCGCCGCCTCCACCCGGTCCGCGATCGCCGTCTCTACCACCGGTACGCCGTAGCAGGCCAACACTTCCTTCGCTTCCGGCTCGCTGAGCATGCTGGCGCCGCGCAGCAGGGCATCTTCGATTACCGTCCGCGCCCGCATCCGGTCGATCCGGCACTCCCCGCTGCAGGCGGCCGGCACTTCCAGCAGCGCTTGCTGCGCCCGGCGGTAATTGACCATCTGCATGAACCCGTTCACGGCATCCTCGGGTGTTGCGTACGTCGCAATGCCCGCCTGGTCAAGCACCTGCCTTGCCGCGACCATCCGGTCGCCGCCCAGCCAGCAGGCGAGGATATTGCGTTCGGCGCCGCGCGCCGCGTCTGCCACCGCCTGTGCCACCTCCACCGCAGGCACGATGGCCGTCGGCGCATGCATCACCAGGACCGCATCGACGCCGCCGTCCTGCAGCAGAGCCGACAGGGCTTCGCTGTAGCGTCCGCCCGGCGCATCGCCGATGATGTCGACCGGATTGGCGCGCACCCAGCTTGCTGGCAACACGGCGTCGAGGCGGCTCAGGGTCGCCTGCGACAGCGTCGCCAGCGCGCCACCGCTGCCGATCAGGGCGTCCGTGGCAAGCACGCCGGGCCCGCCGCCATTGGTGAGGATCGCCAGCCGTTCGCCCGACAGCGGACGGGCGCTGGACAAGGTCTCCACAGCGTCAAACAACTCCTCGGTGGTCAGCACGCGCAGCATCCCGGCGCGCCGGAAAGCAGCGTCGTACACCGCGTCGCTCCCGGCCAGCGCACCGGTATGCGAATTGGCGGCCTTCGCCCCTTCGGCGAAACGGCCTGCCTTCACCACCAGCACGGGCTTGCTGCGCGCGGCGGCGCGTGCTGCCGACATGAATTTGCGCGCTGCCCGTGCATCTTCCATGTACATCAGAATGGCCTGGGTGTCACGGTCGGCCGCCAGATAGTCCAGAACATCGCCAAAATCCACGTCGCTGCTGTCGCCCAGCGAAATGAAGCGCGAAAAGCCGATGCCGCGCGAGTGCGCCCAATCCAGCACGCCGGTCACCAAGGCCCCCGACTGCGACACGAATGCCAGCTTTCCGGGCAGCGCAGGCACGTGGGCGAAACTGGCGTTGAGGCCAATTCCCGGCACCAGCAAGCCGACGCCGTTAGGACCAAGAATGCGCAGCAGGTGGGGCTTTGCCGCCGCCAGCATCGCGGCCTTATGCGCCGCGCTCATGCCGCCGGTGATCACCACAGCGGCGCGGCAGCCCAAATGCCCCAGCTCACTCACCAGCTGGGCCACCGTGTGCGGTGGCGTGCAGATCACTGCCAGGTCCGGCACTGCAGGCAACTGGCGGACGCGGTGCACGACCGGGCAGCCCGACAGTTCAGTGTATTTCGGGTTGACCGCCATGACCTGGCCGGTAAACCCGGCCTGCAGGACATTGGCCAGCACCGTCGCGCCGACGCTGTGCGGCCGCGCCGATGCGCCGACCACCACCACCGAGCGCGGCTGCATCAAGTATTCCAGGTTGCGTACGCTCATACGGCCTCCTCAATCAGATGTATGCCTGCGCGGCACGAGCCTGCTGGCAGCGGTATTCACCAGGTAGCAAGCCAGGCTGCACGCCACCACCAGCATCAAGGCGGAGCTTGGCAATGCGCTGAACTGGAAAACTTGTTTCACCACGGGCAGGTACAGCGCCAGCAGCAGCATGACGCCTGTGACCGCCGCCACAATCACTGGCACTCGGTTGGGACCGGCCAAGCGGGCCTGCAGCCCGCGCCGCTGCGGCAGGCTGGAGAAGATCAGCGACAGGTTGACCAGCACCAGGACGGCATAACCAACCGCCCGCGCGGCCGATTCCGGCAATTGCGTCAATGCCCAAGCGTAGGCCAGCACGACGGCCGCCAAGCCCACCACGCCCTGGATCGAGGCCAGGGCCAGCGTCGGGCGATCCAGCAGCGGGCTGTTCACCGCCCGCGGCGGGCGCTCCATCGCGCCGGCGTCGGAAGCCTCGTTTTCGAAGGCGAGCGAACATGTCGGGTCGATAATCAGCTCGAGGAATGCGATATGCATCGGAAACAGCAGCACCGGCCAGCCGAGGAACGCCGGCAGCAAGGCCATGCCGGCGATCGGTACATGGATCGCCACCACATACGACATCGCACTGCGCATATTGGTGAAGATCCGGCGTCCCAGCCGGATGCCGCGCACGATCGAGGCGAAATTATCGTCCAGCAATACCAGCGCTGCCGCCTCGCGCGCCACATCGGAGCCCCGCTGCCCCATCGCGATGCCGACGTGGGCGGACTTCAACGCCGGCGCATCATTGACGCCATCGCCGGTCATCGCCACCACCTCGCCGTTGGCCTTCAAGGCTTCCACGATCCGCAATTTCTGCAGCGGCGTGATGCGCGCGCAGACCGTCGCCTGGGCCAGACGCTCCCGCAGCCCGGGGTCATCCATCTGCTCGATCGCGTCCCCGCTGAGCACCCCGCTGTCCGGCAAGCCGGCACGTTGCGCAATATTGACCGCCGTGGCCGGATAGTCGCCCGTGATCATGATGACGCGGATGCCGGCGGCATGGCATTGGTCGATGGCGGCCGGCACCTCGGCGCGCAGCGGGTCGGCCAACCCCAGGAGCCCGAGGAACACATAGCTGAAGCCAGCCTGCTCCTGCGGCAACGAGGCTGCGGCGTGCACAGCGCGCGCCACGCCCAATACGCGCAGCCCCTGTCCTGCCATAAAGTCGGCTGCGCTGCGCAAGTCCGCCATGTCGGCATCGCTCAGATGGCACAGTTCGCCGATCGCTTCGGGCGCCCCCTTGGCGGCGATGGTCACCAGCTCGGCATCGCCGTCGTCCCACACCTGGGACATGGCGCGCAGCGCAGGCGACAACGGATACTCGCGCAAGGGGCCGTCCTGCCGCCCGCTGCCGGCCAGGGTGTGCAGCGCCTGCTCCATCGGGTCGCTGGCGCGCGGCTTGCTGGCCAGCGAAGAGAAGCGCACCAGATCGTTGAACGCCAGCGGCAGGCCGTCCGGCCCCGCCGGCAAGCGCAAGAATTCGCCGCCAGCAAACAACTGCTCGACGTGCATGCGGTTTTCAGTGAGGGTGCCGGTCTTGTCGGTACAAAGCACCGTGATCGCGCCGAGCGCTTCGATGGAAGCCAGGCGCCGCGTCAGCACCTGCGCCCGCGCCATGCGCCAGGCCCCGATCGCAGGGAAGACGGTCATGATCACGGCAAACTCCTCCGGCAGCAGCCCCATGGTCAGTGCGATCCCGGCCAGGATGGCCGGCATCCAGTCGCCGCCGCGCCATCCGTACAGTAAGGTGGCGAGCACGCTGACGGCCACCGCGGCAATCGCCATCAGCCTCACCATGCGGGCGATGCCGCGCTGCAGAGGCGATAGCTCGACGCCCACATCCTGCAGACTGCGGCCAATCTTGCCCAGTGCCGTACGCTCCCCGGTCGCGGTGACGCGCGCGATGCCGTCTCCCTGCACCACCAGGCTTCCAGACCATAAGAACGGGGTATCCTCGCCCCCCGGCGCGCTTGGCGCAACAGCGCCCTCGGCCACCCGCTTGCCCACCGCCCATGCCTCCCCGGTCAGCAAGGACTCATCCAGGCGCAGGCCGCCGCCCTGCAGCAGCAGCGCGTCGGCGGCAACCCGGTCGCCCTCCGCCAGCAGAAGCAGGTCGCCTTCAACCACCTCATTGCCGGCAATGCGCCGCGCCTGGCCGTCGCGCAGCACCAGGGCACGCGGCGCGCTTAAGCCGCGCAGTGCTTCCAGCGCGCGCTCGCTGCGCCCTTCCTGGTACAGGGTCAGTCCAATATTCAAGGCAACCATTCCCAACAGCACGGCGCCTTCGAGCCAGTCACCCAGCGCCAGGTAGAGGACCGCGGCGCCCAGCAGCAACAGGAACATCGGTTCGCGCATTGTACGCAAGGCCAACGACACGAAGCCGCTGCGCGCCACCGGCAGGGCGTTGGGACCGTCCGCCGCCAGGCGCGCCTGCGCTTCTCCGCTCGTCAAACCATGCAATTCCGGCCCGACCATGATGCCCTCCAGGCAGTGGTGATGGGCCGACCTTACATGTCGCGCCGTGCACAGAACATGACCAAGGTCAATTCATGCCCGATTCGGGGTGAAAGCAACAGCTGGCGCATCCAGGCGCGCCCCCAGCCTGCGCAACTGCGGCCGGCATGATCCAGGTCATGGATTCGCAGGGCGCGCACCCGCACACTGGGCCATTCGTGATTGCAGGAGTGAGCCCATGGCAGTTCCGTCTGCACGAGCCGGCCACTGGCGCCTCTGGGCGACGGCAGCTGCGGTGCTGCTCGCCGCGACCGGCGCCTTCGCCTGGTACTTCGCCGGGCCGCTGGATGTAACCGTCACCCCGGTACGGCGCGGTCCCGCGATCGATGCCATTTACGCCACGGGCTCGGTGGAGCCGACGGTCATGTTGCCCCTCGCCCCACAGGTCGGCGGCAAACTGGCTGCGCGCCTGGTCGATGAGGGCGCCCTGGTGCGCAAGGGCCAGCTCCTCGCCCGCCTTGACGATAGCGATCTGGCCGGCAGCGTCGATGAGCAACGCGCCCGTGCCGATTTTGCCCGTAGTCAATATGCACGCGCCAAGGCGCTGGCCGAACGCGGTTTCGTCGCCGCCGGCGAAGCGCAGCGCGCGCAGTCCGACCTGGTAGCAGCGGAAGCGGCCCTGCGCCGGGTGCGCGCCTTGCGCGACCATACTTCGGTGTTCGCGCCTGCGGACGGCGCCATCATCCGCCGGGACGGCGAGGTCGGGCAGTATATCGCCCCTGGCCAGGCCCTGTTTGTGCTGGCGTGCTGCGCCCCGCTGCGCGTCACCGCCGAAATTGACGAGGAAGACATCAGCCGCGTCAGTGTCGGGCAGGCCGTGCTGCTGCGCGCCGACGCGTTGCCAGGCCAGGTCTTCGACGGGAAAGTGAGCGAGATCACGCCGAAGGGCGATCCCGTCGCGCGCAGCTACCGTGTCCGCATCGCCCTCCCCGCGCCTGGCGGCCTCCGGACCGGCATGACTGTCGATGCCAACCTGCTGGTCGCCCGCCATGACAACGCCATGCTGCTGCCGGCGGCAGCTGCGCGCGACAATGCGGTCTGGATCGTTTCCGGGCACCGTCTGGAGCGCCGCGCGATCACGCCCGGTATACGCGGCCCGCAGCAGCTCGAGGTCCTGCGCGGCCTGGATGGAAGCGAAAGCGTCGTCACGCCCAACGACCCGGCGCTCAAAGCCGGGCGCTGGGTGCGTCCGCACACGCCTTAGGTGCTCCTGTGCGCGTCCAGCTGACCATTGCCTTCGCCCACCTGCGCCATCGCCGCCGGTCAACGCTGGTGTCGCTGATGGGCATCATGCTCGGCGTCGCCTTCTTCCTCGCGGTGTCGGCCCTGATGCGCGGCTCCGAGGAGGATTTTCTCAAGCGCCTGGTGGACAACAGCCCCCACATCACCGTCTCGGACCAGTTCCGCGCGGCGCGCCGGCAACCGGCCGAACTGCGCTGGCCGGGCGCTGCCGTGGCGATCAGCAACATCAAGCCCCCGGTCGAAACCCGCGGCATCCGCAGCTACCGCAGCAAGCTGGCCGCCATCGAGCAATGGCCGGGGCTGCGAGTTGCGCCGGTCCTGCGCGGCTCGGCCGTGCTCAGTTTCGCCGGCCAGCAACAAGGCGTCAGCTTGTCCGGCATCGTACCCGCGCGCATGCAGGCTGTGTCGACCATCGACGAACAGATGGTCATGGGCACGCTGGACGACCTGGCAGCCAATCCCAACGGCCTGGTGATCGGCCAGGGCCTAGCCGACAAATTCCAGCTTGGCCTGGGCAGTACGGTCAACATGGTCACCGCCAGCGGCGGCACGCGCACCATGAAAGTGGTCGGGATTTTCAGGAGCGGCAACGCCGCCTACGACGAAGGGGAAACCTTCACCCTGCTCAAGCGTGCCCAGGTCATCCTGGCGCGGCCCGACCGGGTCAACCGTTTCATCATCCAGTTGGCCAACCCGCATGCGGCGCGCGGCGTGGCGGCCGATATCGAACAGCAGCTCGGCTACAAGGCAGTATCCTGGAGCGAAGCGTCGGAAGACATCCTGAGCCTGCTCCAGGTGCGCAATGTGATCATGTACAGTGTGGTGACCGCCATCCTGGTGGTCGCTTCCTTCGGCATCTACAATACGATCTCCACCATCGTGATCGACAAGCGGCGCGACATCGCCATCCTCAAAGCCATCGGCTTCGAGGCATCCGACATCCGCCGCATCTTCCTGTACCAGGGCACCATCATCGGACTGCTGGGCAGCGCCGCAGGCCTGCTGCTGGGTTATGCAATGATGCGCATCCTTGCCCAGGTCGAGCTGAAACCGCCGGGCGTCACCGACGTCGTGCATCTGCCGGTCTGGTGGGGAGCCGAACAGTATCTCCTGGCCGTGGCGTTCGCCCTTGCCGCCTGCCTCGGCGCAGCCTACCTGCCGGCCAACAAGGCCGGCAAGCTGCAGCCCGTCGATACCTTGCGAGGCGCCACATGAGCAGCGTCCTGCGCGCCGAGCACCTGACGCGGCGCCTGCCTGGCGCTGTGCCGGTGACGCTGGTTGACGACGTGTCGCTCGAGGTCCAGCGCGGCGAATTCATTTGCATCATGGGTCCCTCCGGCTCAGGAAAGTCCTCGCTGCTGTACCTGCTGGGACTGCTTGACCGCCCGGACAGCGGCAAAGTATGGCTGGCCGACAAAGACACCAGCGCATGCGACGACAATCAGCTGGCGGCCATGCGCTTGGCCAAGCTGGGCTTTGTATTCCAGTTCCACTTCCTGCTCGCTGAATTCACAGTGGCGCAGAACGTCTTGCTGCCCATGCAGCGGCTGGGCCTGCGCGACGGGTCTGCTGCGGCGGAGCACGCCCTGGGGCTGCTTGATCGCCTGGGGATCGCTGACCAGGCGCACAAGTTCCCATCGCAGCTCTCGGGTGGACAGCGGCAACGGGCAGCCCTGGCGCGCGCCCTGGCCAACGATCCGCTGCTGATTCTGGCGGACGAGCCGACCGGCAACCTCGATTCTGCGGCGACGCAGAATGTTCGCCAGCTGCTGCGCAGCCTCGCCGATGGCGGACAGACCGTGATCGCTGTCACGCATGACCATGAGTTTGCCAAGGCAGCGGACCGCGTGCTTGGCCTGGTGGACGGGCGCCAGGTCGTTGGCTGGCGCCCTTAAGACGATGACGCGCCAAATGGCGGGCCGATCAGGACGTTAGTCTTATGGACCAGCACGGGTACCGGGCTGGTATTGAGGACACGCAGCGTCACGCTGCCCAGCAGGCGGTCGTGGTCGCCGTTCCAGCCATGGGACGCCATGTAGATCAGATCGCATCCCAGGCGCGCCACTTCCAGCAGGATCATGGCATGCGGCATGCTGGAGACGACTTTGCGGCAGTCGCACGGCACGCCGGCGGCCTTCGCCATCTCGCCGACCGCTGCCAGGTAGCTTTCACCCATGCGGCTAAACAGCGCCGCTTGCCGTTGCGCGAGCTCAGGCTCCAGGTGCAGCAGGCTGTCCAGCGCGTCCGGCGGCAGCTGGGGCACGACATAGAATCCGTGCACGCGGGCGCCAACCCGTTTCGCCAGCTGGATACCGCCCTCCACTGCCTTGCGCGAAAGAGCCGAGCCGTCGGTCGGCAGAAGGATATCGTGGTACATGCATGCCTCCTTGATGAGCCCGAACGCTGTAACCCTGAACTGCTAGCGCCAATGCGCCTGCAGCATTCCCCACCCCAATTGCTCGCGGATCCGTTCCGGCGTGATGAATGGTGACGGATCGCCGCTGGGCAGCGGCACAAAGGTCGTCCCGCCAACTGGTGCTGGGGTTTTGGTCGTCGTGTCCATGATCTGTGCTCCCGGTGGCGGCAAGTACTTCTCGCCTTGCATTCAAGGTAGGCGACCAGCGGGAGAAGCGTCATCAAGGAAGCCAGCATCTTGTTGTGGGGGTCGGCACATATCCAATCGTAGGGCTTCCCCTACCTTGAAAGACGCATCGCTTTCGTGGAATACTACAACCCACAAAAGGTCGCGGCCACAGATGAAGTATTGATCGAACTTGTGGTCGCAAATAACGAAAGATGCCAGAGGGAAAGGCCATGCATACTCCCGTTCCACCCATCCTGCTGGTGGAGGATGATGAGGTCGACGCCATGACGGTCAAACGTGCCTTGCGCACCATTGAAGTCGACAATCCGCTGGTGCATGCGGAACACGGCGAAGCTGCCCTGGCTTATCTGGAAGCAACAGGCAACCCGCCGCCTTGCATCATTTTGCTGGATCTGAACATGCCTGTGATGAACGGACTGGAATTTCTCCAGCACGTGAAGCACCATCCTCATTTGCGGCGCATCCCGGTGGTAGTCCTGAGCACGTCGGAGGAGCAGCAAGACCGCGATGCCAGTTTCGATCTTGGTGCCGCAGGCTTCCTGCCCAAATGCCGGGATTACAGCCGCTTCATCGACATCATGCGCACATGGGACCAGTACTGGACCTGCAGTGATTTGCCAGTCTGAACTAGCCCGATGCAGCACAGGCGGTCCGCAGCGCGATCGGTTCCGAATTGATCCAGATCATGGAGCCGTACATGGCCTCAGGCGCAGACTGCTTCCATCAACCACGGAGGTCATCATGCATGCACCACTGCTTGTCTCTAACTTATGCCAGCGCGACGTCGTGACGGCGCAGGACACAATCACCGTCAAGGATGCCGCTGAGCTGATGCGCAAGCGCCATGTCGGCAGCGTCGTCATCACGCAAGGAACCCTCAACAAGCCGGTGGGCATCCTGACCGATCGCGACATTGCCATCATCGCAGTGGCGCGCGACTTCGATCCCATCACCATGCCTGTCGCCGAAGTGATGTCGTCGCAATTGCATACGATCGCGGCAACGCAGCCCGCCATCACCGCATTGAAGATGATGCGGCGCCACGGCGTGCGCCGCCTGCCGGTCACTGGGGAGTTCGGCGAACTGGTCGGCATTATCTCGCTGGATGACCTGCTCAATGCCTACGGTGCCGAATTGACGCTCTTCGCCCAGGCCATGCGCCGTGAGCGAGAGGTGGAACAGCGCGTGCGCGTCTGACCGGCCCGTACCGGAAGAGAGCACAACATGAACTACCGCACGATCGTAGTCCGCGTGGAACAGGCGCCCAACAGCGACGCGCGCATGAAGGACTACAAGCAGCACGCGGGGAAGCGAGCAGCGGAAGTGCGACGGGGACGCTTAGGCCGGACTTTGCCTGCCACGCGCACCGTCCTGGCCACGACCACCCTGCCGGTACGGATGGCACACTAGAGCGGGCGCCGACCATGAAACGCGCTTCCGGCCCGAATGTCCTGCATGACGCGAATGCACTCGAGCAGCTGCATCTGCAACTGTCTCGCCGCATAGACGCCTTGCTGGCACTGCGACCCTGGCAACTGGCGCCACATTTCCACCATCTCGTGGCGCAGGTCGAAGCGGATTTCCGCGTTGAAGAAGCGCTCATGGAAAGCTTCGACTGTGCCGATCGCGCCCTGCACCGTGAACAGCACGCCCGCATGCTGGCGGGCCTGCACCACGCGGCGGCGGCACTTGACCAGGACAACCACGCGCCGGCCACGGAGGCGCTTGCCGCACTGCGCCAGTGGCTGGTGTTCCACGCCGCTACCCAGGACCGCCACCTCCAGCGCCAGCTCCAGCGGTCAACGCCCGGACCGACCGCTTTATCCTGAGCAGATTAGTCATCCGCACCGAGCGGCCAGTGCGCACGCCTGCGCATCGTCATGAAGCAGAATATCCTTGGCAGCCATCTCCAGCCTCCTGGCTCATGCCGGATTCGCCCTGCAAGCCTCCGTCCGGCAGCGCCAGCCGTTTGCGGCTGCGGGACACCGTGGGACGTACCGGGCGCGCCATACGCAGCAGGCGACGCCGGATCTCATCCGAGTCCATCCAGACATCCGAGCCTTTCAGGATGCTCTTGATTTCGCGCTCCGTCAGGAACGGCTGGCAACTGCGCTCCATGAACTTGGCAAACCAGTTGGCAACGGCAGCGGCCTGTGCCTGCTGCTCGCTCCCCTTCCCGGTGAAAAATCCGGAGTAGCTATGGAACAGCAGTTGGCAGTTGTCATGCACCAGCAATTCGTCGCCGGCGAGAAAGAGGAATGCCCCCATCGAATAGGCGCGCGCCTCCAGCACTGTCACCACGTGCGCGGCGGAAGCGCGCATATTGTTGATGATCTGCAGCCCGGTATCGAAGTCCCCGCCGGTGGTATTCAGGTGAAGGTAGATCAGGTCGGTGTCGCTCGCAGAGCGCAGCGTGTAAAACAAGTCGTTATAGAGCGCTGCATGCTCGATCAGGCCAGATATGTAGAACGACACCTGCCGCAGCTCGGTACGTCGTTCGAACCGCTGCAGGCCGGTAAACGGCTCCGGCATCGGACGTTCGTCGCCCGCTTCATCCGGGTCAAACTGGTTGTTCATGGTGCCTCCCGCCACGGTTGGCCGTGCACTAGCCGCGCCCGGCGTGCAGAAACGTCATTGCTCCGGCGCTGTCTTCCAGCGAAAGTAGAGTTCGGTAGCGCCCTTGGCATGCACCACCGCGTTGCGCATCTCCACCTGGCCCTGGTTATCAGCCGTAACCTGGTACTTTCCCGGCGGCACATTGAAAAACAGGTAGGGGCCGTCACTGACGGCCTCCACCACGCTATTGCCCTGTGCGTCGCGCAAGCTGACCCTGACGCTGGCGAAGAACTCACCGCTGACGGCGGCAAGCGTCAGGCGCAGGTTGTATTGCGCAGCAGCTGCGCGAAAGGCGGCGGCTTCGTCGCTGCCGATACCGCCGGTGATGAAGCTGATGGCGCCCTGCTGCTGCACCGCTGGCAACGGCACGTCGTCTGCCAGGCAGGCCTGGCTGGCCAGTGCGCACACCAAGGCGGCGCATATTTTCTGGATTGTCTTCATGGTGAAACTCCCAACGTAGGCAGACTTCAGTGGATGACGATGTGACGCCCGCGTGCTGCCGGCAAGCTTGGGCAGAGAAAGCGACAGAACGCTATCGGCGTAGCGCGCAATCGTGCCGGCCGCATCGATTACCTGCGGCATGGTCTTCCATGCCTGTGCCCATGGTAGGCAGGCGGAGCGCGAATAAACATGATCCACATCAAGCCAGGCCCAACTTGATCCAGATCAAAAAAGCACCAAGATCCAGATCAAACCTGCATTCGCCGGTGGACGGCCGGGCATCAGGCAACTAGCCTGAAGCTATTGCACAACCGACCCGAACACTGGAGGAAACCATGTCTTACCGAACCATCCTGGTGCACGTCGACCGCAACGCGGGCGCCGAGGCACGCATCAAGCTGGCGGCCAATCTGGCGGCGCGCGAGAATGCCCACCTGGCCGGCATTGCAATGAGCGGCGTGCCGCGCTTCATGTATGCCGGTGACCCGTTCGATGCCAGCGGCGCCATCATCGCCGACTACCTCGAGATTGCCGGCAAGCGCGCCAATGAAGCCCTGGAGCGCTTCGATACCATCACCGCCAACCTGGGACTGACTTCGGTGGAGCGGCGCAACTGCCGCGACGACGCATATGCCGCCCTCTGCATGCAGGCCCGCTACGCCGACCTGCTGGTGATCGGCCAGGCCATGCCGGCCGGCGGCGAAAGCGCACTGCTGCGCGACCTGCCCGAGCACGTCATCCTGCACGCGGGCAAGCCCGTCCTCGTGCTGCCCTATTCGGGCAGCTTCCCGACACTTGGCGAGCGTCCCTTGATTGCATGGGATGGCAGCCTGGAGGCGGCCCATGCAGCGGCCGCCGCCATCCCCCTGCTGAAACGCAGCAACAAGGTGGCCCTCGCCGTGTTCGGCGCCGAGCCTGGCTACGATGCCCACGGCGAGGAGCCGGGCGCCGATATCGCTTTATACCTGGCGCGCCACTGCGTGAAGGTGGAGGTGCTGCGCCAGCCAGACCCGGTGGATATTGGCAATGCCATCCTGGCCCTGGCCGCTAGCCTCAACGCGGACTTGCTGGTAATGGGGGCCTACGGCCACAGCCGCCTGCGCGAAATGATGGTTGGCGGCGCTACACGCACTGTTCTCGAAACGATGACGCTGCCTGTCCTGATGGCGCACTGATGAGGCGCAGCCTGCAGCGGCCTGGCACCGCAGCGATCCCGCTGCGCCAGTCCCGGCAGCGCAGCGCGCCGGGCTACGACCAGGACCCGCGCCCTGAATTGTGGTCGCCGCTGGATGGCAGCGAGGTGCTTGCCAGGCTCGGCAGCAACGAAGCCGGCCTGACCGTCCATGAAGCAGCGCGGCGCCGCGCCTGCGATCCCGGGATGGACCCCGGAACAACGGGTAACACGCTGCCGTTTCGCTTCCTGTCTGCCCTGGCCCGCCCCCTGCCGCTTGTACTGCTGGCCCTGGCCTTGGTCAACCTGCTGCTCGGACAGCCCGGCAGCGGCGCCATCATCGCTGTCCTGGTCATCGTCTCGACCACGCTTTCCTTCGTGCAGGAATACCGGGCCGACCGCGCTGCCGAACGCCTGCTGGCGATGGTGCACACCCGGACACGCGTCCTGCGCCAGACCGCGCACGGACCCCATGAGTCGCGGATCCCCCTGGCCCACGTCGTCGCTGGCGACCTCGTCCTGCTCTCCGCAGGCGACGCGATACCGGCCGACGTGCGCATTCTCCACGCCCGGGACCTGTTCGTCGACGAGTCCGCACTGACTGGAGAGTCGATGCCGGTCGAAAAGTTCGAGGCCCCCTACCATGGCGCCGGAGCGGGCTGCGACTGGCCCAATATCGCCTTCCTCGGCTGCAGCGTCACCAGTGGCACCGCCACCGCCGTCGCCATCGCAACCGGCAGCCGCACCAGTTTCGGGCACCTGGCCGCCGCTGCCGCCGCGGCCCGCGAGCTCACCAGTTTCGATCGCGGCCTGCAACGCTACATCTGGTTCATGCTGAGGGTGATGCTGGTCATGCTGCCGCTGGTATTCCTGCTCAATGGCCTGGTCAAGGGTGACTGGCTGCAGTCGTTCCAGTTTGCGCTGGCCGTGGCAGTGGGCCTGACGCCGGAGTTCCTGCCGGTGGTGGTGAGCATCAACCTGGCCAAGGGCGCCCTGGCGATGGCCGAGCGCAAATGCATCGTCAAGCGGCTCAACGCCATCCAGAATATTGGCGCGATGGACCTCCTCTGCACGGACAAGACCGGCACCCTGACGCAAAACCGTGTGCTTCTGGCGCGCCACGTCGACTGCGACGGTCATGACTCGCCAGCCGTGGCGCAGTATGCCTACCTCAACAGCTACCACCAGACCGGCCTGCACAACCTGCTCGACAAGGCCGTCCTCGCCTACGCCAATATGCACCAGCTCGTACCGCAGCCCGCCTACCGCAAGGTCGATGAGCTGCCTTTCGATTTCCAGCGCCGGCGCATGTCGGTCGTCCTGGCACGCCCGGACGGCACGCGGCTGCTGGTGTGCAAGGGGGCGGTCGAGGAAGTCGCCGCCGCCTGTTCTCACGCAATGCGCCAGGACGGCAGCGTGGCCCTGAAGAAGCAGCACCACGTCGACCTGGTCCAGGCTGCGGAGGCGCTTAACCGCGAGGGTTTCCGGGTCATCGCGGTGGCGATACGCGATTTGCCGGCGGCCAGCGCCGTCGCTGGCGTGGCCGAAGAACGCGACATGCTGCTGGCGGGCTATATCGCCTTCCTCGATCCGCCCAAGAGCAGCGCCCAGGAAGCCCTGCTGGCCCTGCGCGGGCAAGGCATTGCCGTCAAGGTGCTCTCGGGCGACAACGAAGCGGTCACGCGCCACGTGGCGCGCGCCGTGGGGCTGCCTGAAAGTCCACTGCTCACTGGTGCGCAGATTGCCGGCATGGACGCGGCCACGCTGCAGCGGCAGGCCGCCGCAGCCAGCTTGTTCGTCAAGCTGACGCCGCAGCAGAAGACGCAGGTAATCCGCGCCCTGCAGGACGCGGGTCGGGTGGTCGGCTACCTGGGCGACGGCATCAACGACGCCAGTGCATTGAAGGCAGCCGATGTCGGCATCTCGGTCGACGGCGGCGCCGACATTGCGAAAGAGTCCGCCGATATCATCCTGCTGCGCAACAGCCTGACGGTGCTGAGCGAAGGGGTGCAGGAAGGCCGCCGGGTGTTTGCCAACATCACCAAATACCTGCGTATGAGCGCGGGAGCCAGCTTCGGCAATATGCTGTCGGTCCTGGGCGCCAGCGCGCTGCTGCCTTTCCTGCCGATGGCGCCGCCGCAGATCCTGCTGAACAACCTGCTGTACGACGTTTCGCAGGCGGCCTTGGCAACCGACCACGTCGATGCCGATCTGCTGGCCAGGCCGCGGCGCTGGGATATCGCCGATATCGGCCGCGCCATGCTGGTCCTCGGTGCAGTCAGCTCGGTCTTCGACTACGCGACGTTCGGCTTGCTGTGGTATGGCGTGCACGCGCCGGAGGTGCAGTTCCAGACCGGCTGGTTCATCGAGTCGCTGCTGTCCCAGACCCTGGTGGTGCATATCATCCGCACCCGCCATTGGCCCTTCGTCCAGAGCTCGCCCAGCCCGTCCCTGCTGGCCGCCACGCTCATCATCTGCGTCTGCGGCATGTGGCTGCCGGCGTCGCCCCTGGCGCCAGCGCTGGGGCTCGTCCCCATGCCGGGGCGCTACTGGGCGGGCCTGGCCGCGATTCTGGCGGGGTATTTCGCAATGACACAGGTCGCCAAGCGCTACCTGCGATAGGAGAACATCATGGATATCCAATTTCTCGGCGCCACCGGTACGGTGACCGGGTCCAAATACCTGGTGGCCGTGGACGGGCTGCGCGTGCTGGTCGATTGCGGCCTGTTCCAGGGTTACAAGACGCTGCGCCTGCGCAACTGGGAACCGCTCCCCGTCAGCCCCGCCACGCTCGACGCAGTGGTGCTGACCCATGCGCACCTGGACCACAGCGGCTACCTGCCCTTGCTAGTGCGCGACGGGTTCCGCGGCAAGGTCTACTGCACTGCCGCCACGCGCGACCTGTGCCATCTGCTGCTGCCTGACAGCGGTCGCCTGCTGGAGGAAGAGGCAGGCTACGCCAACCGCCACGCCACCTCCAAACACACGCCTGCACTGCCGCTCTATTCGGAAGCCGACGCCGTGCGCGCGCTGCGGACGCTGGTCCCGGTCGACTTCGGCCACGTCCTCAAGCTGTCCCACGACCTCAGCATCGAATTCCGGCGCGCCGGCCACATTTTAGGGGCAGCCATGCTGCGCATTCAGCACCAGGGGCAGGTGCTGACCTTTTCGGGCGATCTGGGCCGCCTCCACGACCCGCTCATGATGCCGCCCGCTCCCATCGAGGAAACCGATTACCTGGTGCTGGAGTCCACTTACGGCGACCGCTGCCACGCAGCGGACGACCCCATCGCCACGCTGGGCAAGCTGATCCGCGACACGACCGCCCATGGCGGGGTGGTCATTATTCCTTCGTTCGCCGTCGGCCGCGCGCAAGAGGTGCTGTACTACATCCACCAGCTCAAGCAGCGCGGCGAGATTCCTTCGGTACTGCCCGTCTATCTCAACAGCCCCATGGCGACCGAAGCGACCGCCATCTTCCAGCGTCACCGGCACGACCACCTGCTCAGCGCCAAGGAGACCGATGCCGTCTGCCATGCCGCGCGCATCGTCACCACTGTCGAAGAATCCATTGCGCTCAACCGTAGCCGCGCACCGAAAGTCATCATTGCCGCCAGCGGCATGGCCACCGGCGGCCGGGTATTGCATCACCTGGCTGCTTTCGCGCCGGACGCACGCAACACCATCGTATTCGCAGGCTTCCAGGCCGGCGGCACGCGCGGGGCCGCGCTGGTCGGCGGTGCACCCAACATCAAGATTTTTGGCGAATACGTCCCGGTGCGCGCCAAGGTGGTGCAGATGGACAACCTGTCGGCCCATGCCGACCAGCAGGAGATCCTCACCTGGCTGGGAAACTTCAAGCGGCCGCCACGCATGACCTACCTTACCCACGGCGAGCCAAGCGCAGCGGACGCGCTGCGCCTGCGCATCGAGGAGCGGTACAAATGGCCTTGCCGCGTGCCACAGTACCGCGACCGGGAGGATCTGCGGTGAACACCGGCGGCACGCCCGTCGCCGCGGGTGGATATCGCAAGCATGCAACATGCCTGTCGGGACTTGATTAAGGTCAACGATTTTGCATCTGGTCGG
Organism: Massilia eburnea; assembly: GCF_009720745.1. Taxonomy (GTDB): domain Bacteria; phylum Pseudomonadota; class Gammaproteobacteria; order Burkholderiales; family Burkholderiaceae_D; genus Rugamonas; species Rugamonas eburnea. Next base: position 223,094 of record NZ_WNKX01000003.1, read on the forward strand.
CGCTACTGTTGATGCACAACCATTTGACCCTGGAGTTATCGTGCCCCTCATCGCCCTGGCCGCCTGGCTGGCGGCAGCCGCAGCCCCGCCTGCCACCTGCAGCATTCTGGTCTACCACCGCTTCGGCCCGTCCGCGGCCGACAGCATGACGACCACGACCGCTGTCCTGGAACAGCAGCTGGCTGCGCTGCCGGCACACGGCTACCGCATCGTGCCCGTAGCCGATTTGCTGGCTGTGCTCAGGCAGAAGGTGCCGCCCCCGGCCAGCCTGGTCGCGCTCACGGTGGACGACGGACATGTCAGCGTGTTCACCGAACTCGCTCCGCTACTGCGCCGCATGCCAGTCCCCGTCACGCTGTTCATCTACCCTTCCGCGATCGGCAACGCCAGCTATGCCATGACTTGGGATCAGCTGCGCGTGGTCGCCGCCCAGCCTGCCGTCGAGGTAGGGGCGCATACGTATTGGCACCCGGACTTCCGCCGGGAGCGCAACCGCCTGGGGGCTGATGCGTTTGCCGCGTTCGCTGCCGCACAACTGACACGGCCACGGGCACTGCTGCACGACAAACTGGGTATCGAGGCACGCTACCTGGCCTGGCCCTATGGAATCCAGGATGAAGCCCTGCAGCGCCAGGCGCAGGCAAGCGGCTACACTGCTGCCTTCGCGCTCGGTGAGCGCCACGCATCCACGGCCGACAATGTTTTCGCCCTGCCGCGTTTCCTGATCACCGATGCAGTCGGGGTGCGGGGGCTGCTGGCGCGCTTGGCCGGCGGCCCGGCATGCGTGCCATGATCGCGCGCTTCTTTTGGCTGTGCTTGCTCGCCTGGCAGCTGGCTGCTCAGGCAGTCGAGGGGCGCGTGCTCGATGCCGCCAGCAGGCAGCCGGTCGCGGGCGCCATCGTCACCGCAGCCGGCCGGGCCACCACCACCGATGCCGAGGGCCGCTATAACCTGGCGGTCGCGGCGTCACAGGTTCACGCCCGGGGCATAGGCTTTGGCCGGGTATCCGCCAACGTCGAGGCGCGCATGGCACAGGCGCCAGACCTGCTGTTGCCTGCGCTGCGCCCCAAAGCACTCTATCTCTCCGCCTATGGCATTGGTGACAAGGGCCTGCGCGAAGCCGCCCTGCGCCTGCTGGCGGAGACGGAATTGAATGCGCTTGTGATCGACATGAAAGGCGACAGCGGCCTGGTACCCTACCCGAGCAAAGTGGCGCAGGCAACCCTGTGCGGCGCACGCAGCGTGACCACCGTGCATGACATGGCCGCACTGGTTGGCAGCCTGAAACAGTCGGGCGCATACCTGATCGCGCGCATCGTCGCGTTCAAGGACAACCTGCTGGCCGAAGCACATCCCGAGTGGAGTGTCCGGCGCGAGGACGGCGCGCTGTTTCGCGACAACGAACACATGGCGTGGATCGACCCTTCCCAGCGCGAAGCCTGGACCTACCTGCTCGATCTCGCCGAAGAAGCGGCCGCCATCGGCTTCGACGAAATCCAGTTCGACTATGTGCGCTTCCCCGACAGCCGTGAAGTGCGCTTCGCACAGCCCAACAATGCCGCCAACAGGGTTGCGGCCATTACCGGCTTCCTGCTGGCAGCCCGCGCGCGCCTGTTGCCGTACAACGTTTTCCTGGCTGCCGACGTGTTCGGTTATACCGCGTGGAACAGCGACGATACACAGATTGGACAAGACCTCCCCGCCGTGGCAGCAGCCGTCGATTACGTCTCGCCCATGCTGTACCCGTCCGGATTTCAGTTCGGCATCCCTGATTATCCTAATCCCGTCGAGCATCCGGCGCAGATCGTGCAGCGAACGCTGCTTCGCGCCACCGCACGCACCGGCGGCAATCCACTGCGTTTGCGGCCCTGGCTGCAGGCCTTCCGCGATTATGCGTTTGACCGCCGGCCATTCGACGCCGACGAAATCCGGGCCCAGATCGACGGCGCCGAGTCTGCAGGCAGCAATGGCTGGATGCTATGGAATCCGCGCAACGACTATTCAGCGGTTGGCATGCGCGCGCGTTAGAAACCGTGCAGGCGCCAGGGAGCGTATAGCGCACCTTGGCGGCGCACCCGCCTTGCGCAGGGATTGACCGTATATTACATTCATGCAGCGACTTAGAGACAACAATCCACTGGCCATGTGACATAATCACTCATCACAAACACGGACAGCGAGCGCTGGATCCACGCATTTATGCTGAGAACATTCCGGGCGCCGTTCCGACACCTGTGCACGATATCCCTGCTGGGTGCACTTTGCCACAGCGCGGCCGCCGCGCCCGCCGGCTGCAAGCGCGACATCGTTGTGGCCAGCAGCCAGGTCGGGCGCGCCATGACCGTCGGCGCGGACAACACAGTGCGCGGCGCGGTCAGGGACTTCCTCGATCTTGTCAGCGAGCGCACCGGGTGCAGATTCCAGTATGCGCCTGTCTCGCGCGCACGCGCCTGGATGATGGTCGCCTCAGGCCGCGCCGACATCATGCCCGCCGCTTCCCAAACCCATGAACGTGACCAGTTTGCCCAATTTGTCGCCACCCACCAGGTCAGGCCGATGCTCATTTCGCTCGACCCCAGCCAGCCTGCCGTCGGCTCCATCGATGAATTGCTGCGCACCCGGCTGCATGTGGCCGTTGTCCGCAGCTACGACTTTGGCATGGCTTACCGAAATGCGGTGGGCGAACTCAAACGCCAGGGGCGGCTGCATTCCGTCACGGACCCGCAAGCGGTCGCCGCCCTGCTTGAGTCGGGCGGTGTACACACGGCGCTGTTGCCACCTTCCGCCTTCGCTGACGCGGCAGAGCTGAACCAGCTCGCCCCGCGCTTGCAAACGCGCGCCTTGCCCGAAATGCCGCATATGCGCATAGGTTTTTACCTTTCCACTTCATCCTTGGACGATGCGGACCGGCTCCTGCTGCAGGAGGCGATCCGCAAGGCGGTAGCGAGCGGCGCCTACGCCGACGCCATGCGCCGGCATTACCCGCGCTGGGCCCTGGCGGATGTGCGCTCCAATTGAGCGCTGCGCAGCGATTCATCGCGTAGCGCTTCGATCAGGTTCGGACCGGCTGGCTTGCGTGGAAGCGCCCGGCGACTGCGGCGGGCGCCATGGCAACCCCTGCCCCCTTAATTGATGGCCACTTGCTTCGAGCTCTTGCCGGGTTTCTTTGGCAGCGTCAGCACCAGCACGCCGTCGGTGTACTTGGCTTCCACCGTGGCATCGTCAATATCGCTCGACAGCGTGAAGCTGCGGGTTTGCTGGCCATAGTACCGTTCGCTGCGCAGGGATTTACCTTCCTTCTGCTCGCTCTCACGCTTCAGTTCGGCGGAGATCGTGACCTCGTTGCCTTCGACATTCACGTGGATGTCTTCCTTCTTGACGCCCGGAATCTCCGCTTTGACGGTATAGGCCTTGTCGCCCTCTTCCACATCCATCTTGATGCGCGGTTCAACGTTCCAGTCGCGCAGGGCTGGACGCAAGCTGAAGTCGCGCATCCACTCTTCCAGATTGTGGAAAGGCTCAAGGCGAGCGATGTCGCTGAACGGGTCGAAACGGGTCAGGTGGTTAGCCATGATAGTCCTCACTTTCCTGATAAGTTGGCGGCATCCGCCCGGATGCCTGACATTGATCTTATTGAGGCGGTCCCAGGAGCGACATGACCTAGGTCAATCGCCGCACGCTTGGTGCCGCCATGCTACTCATCTGTGAGCGGACGGGTCATCCTGTCGCGGCGCCGGAGGGTTCTGGCCTTCGTGCTCGATCATCTGTTCCATCATCATCTGCATCATGTCCATGCGCCGCTCCATCATGCCCATGCGGTCATGCGGGCCGCGGTGGCCAGATTGCCAGGGGCAGTCGCGCCCCTTCTCGGCCTGGCATTCCAGGCGCCGCATCGCCAATGCGCCATCGCGCATCGACTGCCGGTGTTCGAGCAGGAGCCGCTCACGCTCCTGCGGATCCTTGGTGGCCTTGATGCGCTCCATTTGCGCCAGCATCTTCTTCAGGTGCTGGTAGGCCGCATCAAACTGCTGTTCGCTATAGGCCGGGCCGGCGCCTGTGCGCGCCGGAGCCGGCGCTTTCGGCGGCTCAGCCGCATTGGCCGCACACCCCAGCATGGCCGCCAGCACCAGCGGTAAAGTCTTCTTCATGTCCCTTCCCCTCTCTCAGTAAATCGCATCCCCAATCGGCGCCATCCCCCACCAGAGTCCGCTCGATCCGCCGCTATCAAAGCGCCAGGCACCGCCCTGCAAGCCATCGCCACTGCGGCGTCCGTCCTAAGCCATGTACTGGCCGCCGTTGGCGCTGAAGGTTGCGCCAGTGATGTATCCCGCATCGTCGCCGGCCAGGAACTGGACGATATGCGCCACCTCATCCGGCCTGCCGAGCCTTCCTACCGGGATTTGCGCGACAATGCGCTGCAGCAGTCCGGGATCCATCACGCCCACCATTTCGGTTGCTATGTAGCCCGGCGCCACGGCGTTCACGGTAATGCCCTTGCCAGCCGACTCGAGCGCCAGCGCGCGCGTGAAACCGAGGATGCCGGCTTTGGCGGCAGCGTAGTTGGTCTGTCCAAACTGCCCGCGCTGGCCATTGACTGAGGAGATGTTGACGATGCGCCCGAAATTACGCTCGCGCATGTCGTTGATGACAGCGCGGCACATGTTGAAGCAGGATGTCAGGTCGGTAGCGATCACGCTGTTCCATTGTTCCGCTGTCATCTTGTGCAGCATGACGTCACGCGTGATGCCTGCGTTGTTGACGAGGATGTCGACCGGGCCGAGCATCTCGCGCACCTTCGCAATGCCATTCACACAGGCGCTGAAGTCCGCCACATCCCACTGGCAGATGGGTATGCCGGTCTCCCGGTGAAACGCTTCTGCGGCCGTGAAATTCCCCTGGAATACCGCGGCCACGCGATAGCCCGACATCTTCAGCCGATCCGCAATCGCGGCCCCGATGCCGCGCGTGCCGCCCGTAACAAGCGCTACCCGTCCCATGCTGCCTCCTTGTTTGTTTGACGTTGTTCCCCGGCCGTGAAATCCGCTCACGCACCCGCGCCATTGGCGCGCGCCGGCATTGGTTCACCGATGCTCTGCGCCAATAGGATGTGCTGGTTCAAGCCCAGGCCCATGGCTGCAGCCAGACGTTCCCGGTCGATCAAGGCGCGCGGAACACTCGCAAGGCCTTCCGCCGCGCACATCAAGGCGACGTTCTGGCTCATGCACCCGGCTGCGATGGCCGCCATCTGGAGCATCTCGTCGGGCTCCACCAGTTGCATGCGCGCCAGATCGGCGACAAAGATCAGGTTCACCGGCGCGTCGGCCACGAAGTCCTGGGTACCGGTCAGGTGCCGGATATCTTCGGCGTTGACATTGAGCAGCAGGTTCAGCCCGGCGTCGTAGCAATAGAGGCCTTCCTTGAGCGCGACGTAGACATCGGTCTCCTGGTTATTGTAGGCACTGGGCGCGGTGCGGTGATCGGGACGGTTATAGCCGGCCGCAGCCCATAGCAGGCGCGACAGCTGGTACAGCGGCAAGGACGCCGGCGCAAAGGTCCGCTGCGAACAACGCCGTCTCAGGATATCCACCATCGACATGCCGAGATCACTGAAAGCGGCATCCTGCGCAAAGCAGGACGGTTTCACCAGATCGATTGCGCAATTGGCGCGTAGTTTTTCTCCCACCTCTGCCTCCGTTGATGAACAGGTCCACGTTCACTCACATTAGGAAACAGATGTGCGCTTGTCATCGGCAAAGCGGAGGCTCCGGCGCAAATTTCGGCAAAACCTAACTCAGATCAAATTTCCCGCTATCCCGCCAGCTAGCGAATGAAGAGCTGCTATGCTGAAAAATGCAGGTAAAGCAATGCTTGCCGGAGTCCCCGATGCACAAACTGCTGGATCAAATCGTTCAGATGACCGGGTATCGCCCCAGGCTGCTGGTGGTGGATGACGATCCCGTCACGGTGGCGATCTTGCGCATGATTTTCGAGCGCAAGATCGACATCGTGAGCGCCGCGACAGGCACAGCCGCCATGGCGCAATGCCATAGCGCCCGTCCTGACCTGATCTTGCTTGACATCAACCTTGGGGAGGAAGACGGCTTTGACCTCTGCCAGCACATCAAGCGCCAGCCGGACCTCGCAGGCATACCGGTCATCTTCATTACCGGCAGCCATGCCGAGGAAGACGAAGTGCAGGCTTTCAAGCTCGGCGCCGTGGACTTCATCCGCAAGCCGATTTCTCCCTTCATCGCCGAGTCCCGCGTGGTGACCCACCTGGCCCTGCAGCTCCAGACTGCGCTGCTCAAACGCGTGGCACACAGCGATGGCCTGACCGGCCTGAAGAACCGGCGTACATTCGACGAGGAACTGGAGCGGGACTGGAAGGAATGTGCGCGTACGGGCTGGCCGCTGTCCGTCATCATGATCGACATCGACTATTTCAAGCAATACAACGACAACTATGGTCACCTCGCTGGCGACGCCTGCCTGCGCCGTGTGGCGTCCGTGATCCACGCCGCGCTGTGCCGGCCCAGCGACTGCGCGGCACGCTACGGCGGGGAGGAATTCACCTGCCTCTTGCCGAGCACCGACTTCAAAGGCGCCCTCTCCGTTGCGGAGAATATCCGGTCCTGCATTTCCGCCCTGGCGATTGCGCACCGCGATGGCGCGACGGCGGCGCAGATTGTCACGGCAAGCATCGGCGTCGCAAGCTGCTACCCCAGCGCGGACGCCGGCTGGCTTGACCTGCTCGCTGCGGCCGATCACCAGCTTTACCGCGCCAAGGACAGCGGCCGTGACCGCGTGTGCGGCATGCTGCGCGCTCCTGGCAACCATGGCGCCAGCCTGCACGCCACATCGCGCAGCACTGGGCAGGAGGCCGCGGGATCCCAGGCCGCGCCGCCTGGCGCCAATTGAGGCCGTTGCTGTCGCACCTTTGTTTCCCAAAGCCTTCTGCGAGATAAGGGCCGGGCGGCATTTTCATGCCGCAGCGCTGGACTGCCCGGCCGCAGCGATGCCGACCGGCGCCAGGGCTTGCTGCGAGGTCGTCGCGAGCAGTTCTTCGATGGCAGTTCGCTCCAGCACCTCCTTGTCAAGCAATGCATGCGCCAGCAAATCCAGGTGACGGCGCCGTGCCGCCAGCGTCTCACGCACGCGCTCCCGGGATGCAGCGAGCAGATCTTTCACCTCGTCGTCCACGATGCGCGCAGTATGGTCACTGTACCCGCGCCGTTCCGCCGGCAGCATCGCGTAGCCGCCCAGTCCTGGCGCCTGTTCATAGCTCGCCAGGCCAAGCCGTTCACTCATCCCATATTGCATCGCCATATGGCGTGCCATGTCCGTAGCCTGCTGCAGGTCGTTCTGGGCGCCAGTCGATACGTCGCCAAACACGAGTTCTTCCGCCACACGGCCGCCGAGGAATACATCCAGGCGGTCCAGCATCTCCGCCCTGCGCAGCAGGAAACGGTCTTCGGTCGGCACCTGCCGTGTATATCCCAACGCAGCGATTCCCCTTGGAATAATCGAGATCCTGGCGACGCGATCGGCGTAGGTCCGGGTTTCCGCGATCAGCGCATGGCCGGCTTCGTGATACGCCACTGTTTCCTTTTCAATGCGGCTCATGACGCGCGTCTTCTTCTCCAGCCCCGTCAGGACGCGCTCGATCGCCTCTTCGAAATCGCTCATATCGACTTGCTCCTTGCGTTTGCGTCCCGCCAGCAAGGCCGCCTCATTGACCAGGTTGGCCAGATCCGCACCCGCCAGTCCGGCGGTACGCGCTGCCAGTGCCTGCACATCCAGCGCCGGCGACGCCTTGATGGCACGCAAGTGCACCTCCAGGATGCGCTGCCGGCCCACCAGGTCCGGCCGGTCAAGGGCAATCTGGCGGTCGAAGCGGCCCGGCCGAAGCAGCGCTGCATCCAGGATTTCGGGACGGTTGGTCGCGGCCAGCAGGATCACGCCCTTGTTGGTATCAAAGCCATCCATCTCCACCAGCAACTGGTTCAGCGTCTGCTCCTGTTCGTTGTGCCCGCCCTCCAGTCCGCCGATCCCCCGCGCCCGGCCCAGTGCATCGAGCTCATCGATAAAGATGATGCAGGGGGCCTTGGTCACGGCTTGGGCGAACAGGTCGCGTACGCGCGCGGCCCCGACGCCAAGGAACATCTCGACAAACTCCGAGCCGCTGATCGAAAAAAAGGGCACCCCGGCTTCACCCGCAACCGCCTTGGCGAGCAAGGTCTTGCCCGTGCCCGGCGCGCCGACGATCAGGACGCCCTTGGGTATCTTCCCGCCCAGGCGACGGTAGCGATCGGGATTACGCAGGAATTCCACCAGTTCCATCAATTCTTCCTTCGCCTCGTCGATTCCCGCCACGTCGGCAAAGGTGACACCGGTATTGGCGGCCATATAGACCCGCGCGTGGCTTTTGCCGATGCCAAGCAGGCCATCGCCTAATCCCATGCCGAAGCTGCCTAACAGGCGCGGCAGGCCAAACAGCAGCAGCAAGGGGAATACCCACCACAGCAGGGAGCTGAGCCAGGTGCCCTCTTGCACGCCGGTGTAGCGGATGTTTGCCTGCCCGAGCTCCGTCACCAGGCCTGGATCGGCCACGCGCACGGCGCTGAACTGGCATGGCAAGCCAGGTTTGCAGCCGAAGCGCGCAACGCGCGGAGCCTCGATGACAGCGGGCAGGCCATCGGGCTCCACCATTCCCGAAACCATGTGCTCGGATAAGGCGATATCCTTCACCTTGTCGATCTTTACCAATTGCTTGAATTCGCTGTACGCTAGTTCATTACTGGACAAGCCGGACAGCAGGTTCAGCAGTAGCGCCAGTACAAGCGAGGCCAGCAGCCAAGGCCACAGTTTGTACCATTTGCCGCCGGAACCGGGTTTCTCTATCGCCATCGCACGCCTGCCCTTCGTCGTAGTCGCCAAACTGCTTCTTCCTTGCAGGCATGCTGCGCCTCGCCGCCAGCCCAAACCATGATCCAGATCAAGTCAGCGTTTGCGTGACTGGACTGCGGCGCAACTCCCCCTTGTCCCTCATTTTGATCCAGATCATGGTGAAGCCCCGGCACGCGGAGCAGACTGAAATCTTCCGACTTGACCCCGATATGGAGGTTGCCGTGTACAAGACCATCGTTCTGCACGCAGATGCGTCCCGCAGTGCGCCGACACGCCTGCAGCTGGCCGCCTTGATCGCCGAACAGCAGCAGGCGCACCTGGTGTGCTCCGCGATGACGGGCATTTCCCGCTATGTTTACCGTGGGCACGATCCCGTGCCCCACGACGTCATCCGCGCCGACCTGGCGCAATTGGCAACGGCACGCGCCAGAAAGGTCTTGGTGGAGCATGCGCGGCTTGCGGGCACCCACGGGGTGGCGTCTTATGAAGAGCGGCTGGTCAACGACGACGCTTATGGCGGGCTCGTGCTGCAATCGCGCTATGCCGACCTGGTCATCCTGGGACAAGCCGACCGCGATGATCCGGCAACAGGCGCAAGCCAGCAGGGCCTGCCCGAGTATGTCATTCTCAATGGTTGCTGCCCAGTACTGGTGGTTCCCTTCGCCGGCCACTTCGCGAGCATTGGCAAGAATATTCTAGTCGCATGGGATGGTAGCCTGCATGCAGCCCGTGCGATCAAGAACGCCCTCCCCCTGCTGGTCAATGCCGGGCGCGTAATAGTGACGATGGTGGACCCTGTGATCGGCGATGACGACCATGGTGAGGAACCCGGTGCGGATATCGCCTTGCATCTGGCGCGTCACGGCGCTGCCGTGGAAACCCAAGCGATCGCCAGCGACGGCGACGTGGGCGAGGCACTCATGGCCGCGGCCGACCGCGCCCAATCGGACCTGCTGGTCATGGGCGCCTATGGCCATTCGCGGCTCCACGAGATCATGCTGGGCGGAGCAACCCGCACTGTATTGGAAATGGCAACACTACCTGTTTTGCTGTCGCGCTAAGCCCGCCGATGCTGCACGACACGAATGGGGCCAAGCTCAACAAAGGGCATTTTCTGCCAGCTTTGACATTGCGTTCGGCGCGCATTCGCCAGCGAAAGGATAAATCATGTTAACCGATAGCGACATCAAGAAGCATGTCGAACAACAGCTGATCTGGGAGACGGACTCCGCCGCCAAAGACCTTGCTGTCTCCGTGCGCGAGAAAATCGTGACACTGAGCGGCTTCGTACACAGTTACGATCAGAAAGTGCGCGTCGAAAACGCTGCCGAACGCGTCGTCGGGGTGGCGGGGGTGGCCAACGATGTCGAAGTGCGGCTGGCAGGCGACCCTCGACTTGATGCCGACATCGCTCGCGACTGCGCCTCAGCGCTCGTCTACCAGTTGCCGCAATCGGCCGCGACCATCAAAATCGTGGTCGACCACGGCCTGGTGAAGCTCGAAGGCCAGGTTGAGAGAAACTATCAACGCGTCCTGGCGGAGAAGGCGATGCGCTCGATCCGCGGGGTGCGCGGCGTCGCCAACCACATCGAGTTGCACCCCACCGTTGAACCGAAGGACGTCCAGCGGCAAATCGTCGCAGCTTTCCATCGTATCGCCAACGTCGACGCCGCCCATATCAAGGTCGAGGCCGTCGGAGGCACGGTCGTGCTTGACGGTACCGTACACTCATGGGCGGAACGCGTGGCGGCAGAACATGCAGCCTGGATGGCGCCGGGCGTAAGCCATGTCGTCGACCGCCTGAGCATCGATACCTCACCCGTGCCTTGACATGAAACGCATTGGCGTACTTACCGGCGGCGGCGACGCACCGGGCCTGAACGCCGTCATTCGTGGCCTGACCCTGGCGCTTGAAGGGGTCGAAGTACTCGGCATCGAAGACGGTTACCTGGGCCTGATCGAAAGGCGGACACGGCCCCTCGGCCGCGCCGCCGTGGCAGGCATCGAAGCGGACGGCGGTACGATGCTTGGCACCACCAACCGTGTCAGCCCACTCAACTACCGAGACCGGGACTGGAGCGCCGATGTCATCTCCTATGCACGGGAACTCGGTCTCGCTGGCCTGGTAGCCATCGGCGGCGATGGCACCATGGCCATTGCCAGCGCTTTGCACATGCGCGGCCTGCCGACACTGGGGCTGCCAAAGACGATCGACAACGACATCGCCTGTGTGGAACGGAGCCTGGGCTTCGACACTGCCGTCGCCACGGTCACAGAGGCACTTGAGCGCAGCCACACCACCGGTGCCAGCCATGGCCGTGTGATGCTGGTTGAGACCATGGGCCGTACCGCTGGCTGGCTGGCGTTGGAAGCGGGCCTGGCCGGCGCAGCCGACATCATCCTGCTGCCCGAAATCGGCTTCGACCTGGACGCCGTCGCCGCCGTCTGCAGCGCACGGACCGCGCACCGCGGCAGCGCCCTGATCTGCGTAGCCGAGGGCGCCAAACCTCGCGGCGGCGAAATGACGTTCCGGGGCGTGGTGCCCGGTGCGCCAGAGCCGCAGCGACTGGGCGGCGTGGCCGAAAAGCTGGCCACAGATCTGGCCGCACGCCTGCAGTGCGAAGTCCGGGCAACGGTTCTCGGACACGTGCAGCGCGGCGGCACGCCGAGCCCAGGGGACCGGCTGCTGGGAACGCTGCTGGGTGAGACCGGCGCTACGATGGCGCTTGCCGATCTGTGGGGAAGCATGGTGACCTTCGAGGGCGGTCGTATCGGTGCGGTGCCGTTGGCAGACGTCGCGGGACGCACTCGCCGCGTGCCGTTAAGTCATCATCTCTTGGATTGTGCACGGCATATCGGTGTGAGTCTGGGCGAAGCCGACGCCATGTTCGCACACCAAAAAATAATGGCTCCGACTGGAGCCATTCTTTGAATCACCGAACGAAACGACAGTTAATGCTCTGTCACTCCCACTCTATTATTTACGGTAGACCAAAGCCCTTGATTCTGCTGCTCTTTCTGGAAAGTCCTTCAATCGATACCAGCAGAAATACCATCACCGATTGTTCGCTTAGAGCGCCCTCGCCCTTACGATTCACCTCGATTATCTTACACCTACAAGCTAATGCGAACAAAGTCGAAGAAACGTAGCAATAGAGCGTCACCAACATCCTATGGTGCCGGCATCCTCACATTAACAGACCTCGTGCGATGCACAGTGAGCAGGGTCGCTTCCAAATCTCTACGCCATGTCGTCAACTGACCTGATCTGATCCGACGCCTTGCAATGGCGCCTTGCCTGACACGATCTGCGGCCGTCGGCTTCCGCACCCCTTTGCGGACCGTTGCGATTCTACATAGCGGTCGTTCAACGCGTGCGATAACTGGCGGCTGGAGCGCGCAGCGCGTAAGCTGTCCAGTTGATTAAAAGGTTAGGCATTATTCCGTCACAACGCCAATGAATACGTGACAAGGATCTACCTCCCCAGACAAATTTATGGCCCGATCAATTTCGGGTTCTTTTGCAATAAACCCTTGTCCGTCTGATGTAAGAAGCAGAACTGAGCGATCGTGGGATTGAACAATAGTCCTTATTCGACCACTTAAGATAAGTTTTTCGGCAAGTTGCCAAGTAACTTTCTTCGGGCTCGGATGAGAAATAGCCGGTGATTGCGCTTTGGAATTTCTCTTCATTGCAGCGTCGACTTCTCGATCCCCAATTACTTCGTTTGCACGGGCGCACGACAATTCACCGTCGCTACGTTTCAGGTCCGCGGCGTGAGAGGTCAGCGAAAATAAGCAAATAGCTAGTACCAACCAGAGGTTCATGTTAAGCCTAACGTTCAAAGTAACTGGCTGACGGAACGCGCAGCGTGGAGACAGTCCAGTTGACTGCATTGTTGGGGCATTTACGCATGAAGTTGTACCTCAGCCCATTTGACCAATGGATCCAAGAAGTGCAATTCGTCGGCTTTGTTCCAAACCGAGGAGAATTCGTGTGCGTCCCTGTGATGCAGCCAACCACCAGCGCATAGCGCCACGACAGAGCGAAACGCCTGTTCATTCGACGGCTTCGCAGAAAAGGTAAATTCAAAATACTCGGGAATCTTCCAATATGGCTTCGGCGGAGCCGAAGCCGCAAAGCCAAGACCATTCAAAGCCGAGAGCATACGTTCGGCGACAGCACCTGCGGCAGTGGCGCTGTCGCATTCAGCAAAGATTCGCATGAACAGGTTCAAGGTGCTCCCCAGCGTTAGACGTAACCGGCCTCAGCAACGCGCAGCAATGCGAAGGTCCGGTTGGCGGAATTGTTGGGCATATTAGTCAACAACCTTCGTAGCGTAGACCTTGCGCATGACATCGGGCATTTCGAACCAAATCCATTGAATGTGCTCCGACAATACTTGATTGTCCGGGCCTATAACCTTTGTTCTAGTTAGATACGCCCTTTTGTTCCTGATCTCTTCAATCTTTGGTGATTGCACGTGTAGCTCACCCTTTTCATTGACAGTACCCGAGACCATGAACGGGGACTTGTTATCAGCCGGGTCCTCAAACTCTACTAAGATGCTTGAGCCCACAGGTAGCGGTTTATTTGGAAGCAGCGAAAGTGCCAGTATCGATGTTGGCGCATCTCGCGCGACAAGCACCATCGCAACCGCCGATGTGAAGTATTCGGTTTGCGATGGCCGCGTCGGTCCGCTGGGACGAACCTCTTCGGCTGACGCTTTCGCAAGAACGATGCTAGAGAACACCAATGTAAATAGTTTGACTAATAGCTTCATCGATTAATGGCCCAACGTTTGCGATCAGCGGCGCCGCTAGGCGTCCGCTGGATCAATTGGTTGGGGCAAAGAGCGATTTCAAACATAGTATTTTGCGATCTCGTCGGAATCCATGCTTTGCATTGAAAGTTGGACTTTGATACCTCGCGCATATCTCGCACTGCCAAGGAAATACTTACGTTCAGCCAGCACACCAATGTGCCTGAAGTCACCGAGGTCAATAATCTTAATCAGAACAGAAACCTCGCCCCCAGCTACGGAACTAATGACTTCGTGATTTTGAATCTGCATGAGTTCACACGGAGACAAACGAAGCAGGCGATCAGCCTCGAGATCGACCGCAGTTTGGAAGTCTTGATCATCCAATATAGCCACCAGCTCCCCAACGTGTTTGCTCAGCGGCGCGCTCCAGCGGGCAACGCCCGCTGGAGCACGTCCGCTGGAGCTGAAAGTTAGGACAGTTACTGCTCTTTTTGACCATCGGGACTCCAATAGCTCCAAGTGCCAATTTCCACTCCGTTCTCGAAGTGACCTTCTGCAGCCAACTTACCATTGTCGTGAAAATCCCGCCAAAGGCCTTGCTCATTCCCGTGTGAATAGTTCCCAGTGGACGCGAGAGTGCCGTTCTCGTGATAAGCCTCGAACAATCCATGTCGTATCCACTTGCTTCCGTCCTCCGAAAGGTATCGAGCGTATCGAAACCTCAGACCTCCAGATTCATAAGGGATTTCGGCGATATCTAGGTGCAGCATGTCTTCTAACGTGTTATATATCGCAAATTAGCAATATAACATGGGCAGTTGCGATATAACACCCTGCTATCCGACGACCAAGAGCCCGCTTGCCTGTTGAGCCCGTTGGAAGTATACTGTATGCATGTACAGTATTAACAAAACTGACAAAAGTCGCAGGCCTCCTTTGACCTCGGTCCGGCTCTTGGACCAGGTCAGAGAGCGGCTTCGGTACATGCATTACAGCCTTCGAACCGAGAAAACGTACGTCTTTTGGATTCGTTGGTTCATACGCTGGAACGGTTTGCGGCATCCGCGAGACCTTGGGGGTAAAGAGGTTGAGGCGTTTCTGTCCATGCTCGCCAATGTTCGACAGGTGTCCCCATCCACGCATCGCCAAGCATTGAGCGCACTGCTATTTCTTTACAAAGTTGTGCTCGATATCGAGCTGCCTTGGATGGAACAAATCGGGCGCCCGAAGCCGATTAAGCGCATTCCTGTGGTGCTTACCACTGACGAAGTCACCCAAATTCTCCGGTCCATGAATGGGGTAACCGGAGTCTTGGCGCGACTAATTTATGGAACGGGAATGCGCTTACGTGAGGCTCTGGCGCTGAGAGTCAAGGACGTCGACTTTGGTCGAGACATCATCATAGTTCGTGAGGGCAAGGGTGGTAAGGATCTAGTGGTCATGCTGCCTGGATCGATAAAGTCTGCATTGAGGGAGCAAATCGCCTATTCTCGTGCACTGTGGGACGCGGACAGGCTGGCGGATCTGCCAGGCGTCGAACTGCCATTCGCATTGGCATCGAAATATCCACGGGCGGGCCAAAGTTGGCCATGGCAGTGGGTGTTCCCTTCGCCAACGCTATCAATTGACCCCAGGTCAGGTATTCGGCGGCGTCACTATCTCTTCCCCGAGCGGCTTCAAAGAGCCGTAAAAGCTGCCGCCCGATTAGTAGGAATTCCAAAGCATGTCACCGTCCATACATTCCGACATAGCTTTGCAACGCACGTTCTCCAGCGAGGAACTGATATTCGGACTGTTCAGGAACTACTCGGTCATAGCGATGTCAGCACCACCATGATCTATACGCATGTCTTGAAGCTGGCCGCTGGATCAACGCCAAGCCCACTTGACGCACTAGTTCTTGGAGTCTGAGACGTAACTCAACGTCCGGTTCTGGCCGGGTTCTGCCTGCGGTGTCATCTTCACTGTTCAGCAGCGGCGCCGCAAGGCGTCCGTAGGAACTGAAGGGTAGGAAAATGCGGGTCAGTCACGAGTAGTATTCAACGCCAGGCGGCCGCTCACCGTTGCGTTAATGCCGCAAAAAGTACGGAAGTGACGATAATTAAGCCGCCCATGACTCGGGCTAACCTGCCCTGAACTCCCCCTGGAGTGCCACCACGAGCAACCCAATTTAGCTGACCGAAGATCAGGCCATGCAGGCCGTTACCAATAAATGCACCCGTGAACACGCGACCAAGCTGCGGCACAGGCGACGAGGAAGGAATTACCAACATGGCAATCACGCCAACTAAAGCGCCGATGCCCATGAACATCATTTGTCTCATAAAGGTTTAATATGCCCGAGTTAACCTGCGCAAATCGGCACGTCAGGGTTAAATGGGCGGCTAACATCTTATGTATTGAAAATTAACAATATAACATGGGCGGCTGCATTTGGCCGCAATGAGCCACGATACAGGGTAGCATCTTGCTTGCCTGAAAGGTTCACACTGTGTCACATCGCGCGCTACCATTGCCCTTAAGCTGAAATTGGGATTGCTCAGCATCAAACGCGACAAATGATTGAATTGCCATGCCTCCGCAGCGTTCATTGGCAAGCGCTGGGAATTATCGCCAGACATCTACCCGATTGACACGGAAGAATTTGTACATTAAATTGATGGTCAACCATGGTAACGATACCACTCAATTCAGCGTGACGTTGAGTACCGTCCCTTTTTTGACATCAAGTGAAATGCCGCGAATTCTTTCCTCTCTGCTCTTCTTAGCCATCAGCAGCGCCCAAGCGCAGATTAACGTGATCACGCTATGGCCGGAGGGCGTACCGAACGCTCGGCCCGATCCTGGCCCAGAGCACGTCGACGGTGATCGTATCAGCAACGTCTCGCAACCTACGCTGACCATGTACCCAGCCTCCTTCGACCGTCCTGCAAAGACCGCCGTCATCATCTGTCCAGGTGGGGGGTACGGTTTTCTGTCTTTCACCCGCGAAGGGCAGCAGTATGCTCAGTGGCTATCCCATATTGGCATCACCGCCTTTGTGCTCAAGTCTCGACTGTCGGACTATGGACACCCCGCTCCGCTCCAGGACGTCCTCCGTGCGATCCGGACGGTGCGCGCGCATGCAGCCGAGTTCGGCGTCGCGCCAGACCGCATCGGCATTATGGGGAGCTCGGCGGGCGGCCATCTTGCGGCAAGCGCCGCCACCTTATTCGATCATCCTGACGGCCAGACTGGCGCGCCATTGGATGCCGTCAGCGCACGCCCTGACTTCGCGATGCTGATGTACCCAGTCATTACCATGACCCCTACTACCACGCACGCCGGTTCGCGCAACGCCCTGCTTGGTGCTACCCCGTCGGCGGCGCGCGTGCAGCTGTTGTCGCTTGAAAATCAGGTGACCGCGAACACGCCGCCCACTTTGCTCATGCACTCGCAGGATGACGACCTGGTGCCGGTCGATAATAGTATTCTGTTCTATCAGGCCTTGACTCGCGCACATGTACCAGCCGAGATGTATCTGTTTGAGCACGGGGGGCACGGTATGGGAACGCGTCCGGGCTTAGGTACGGCATCAAACTGGACCAAACGCGCTGAGGAATGGCTGCATGACCGCCAACTGATCGTGCAATGACTTCGATAATCTAGAACATATCCTCCCCCGGCAGCTCTCTACAAATCATCGCATGTCATAAGTTCAAAGACTGCTTTTGGCCGACTCCGACCGTCAATGTTCACTTCGCTAGAACTTGGGCGCATTGTTCTTGAACACTGAGTGGATTCCGCTTTCTCCGATACGGTCAAAATCTTTTTCATAGTACGTTTTTGCCCACTCAATGAACTGCTCTGCGTTCATCTGAACCATGCGAAGTAACCATCTACCGCCGCACAAAAAATCTGCGCGCGGTCCAATTGTTGCTGGGCCACACCAAGCTTGAAAGCACCGTGCGCTACTTAGGCATCGAAGTCGATGACGCCCTGGAGATGGCGGAACAGACCGACGCATAACCAACTCGCGGGGCGGCAGTAGACGCCCCAATGGGCCCTTCATGTATTGCGGGGCTGTGAAAATCTTCGTCGATTGCGGTCAACCACGCTTGTGCAGTGACGCCCATCTGAAGCGAGGCACCCAGCCCTAGGCAGCCACGATAAAATTGGCGATACTCGATTGCATTGTTCCTGCGGCATACTGGAGTTGCCGAATCGCCTGGCTCGTCGCCTTCAATGAATCCAGTGTTTGCTGTGAGACGTCGTCAAGCTGGCCCATGGTCTGAGATATCTGCATGGCGCCCGTTGCTTGTGATTGCATCCCCTGCAGTACCGCATCAAAATGCGGCACCATTTTTTGGACTTGATCCATCACACCCGACAGCTGATTGGAGACATCCATTACTTCGCCGACGCTACGGCGAATCTCTTCCGAGAATTTATCCATCCCCATGACACTCGCTGAGACAGCTGATTGCATCTCCTTGAGCATCTGCTCAATATCCCAGGCCGACGCCGCTGTCTGGTCTGCGAGGCGACGAATTTCACCCGCAACGACAGCGAAACCACGCCCGGCTTGCCCAGCATTCTCCGCTTCAATGGCAGCATTGAGCGAGAGCAGATTGGTCTGATCCGCTACCTTGGTGATGGTCACCAGAACACTGTTAATGCTACTCGACTTTTCTGAGAGCGCCGCGAGCTTGGACGTAATCGTGCCAGTCGCCGACACCATGTTCTGCATCGTGACATCCATACGCTGTAGGCCATTTTGTGCGACCGCTGTGGCGCTGGTGGTGTAATCCGCCACGATAATGGCGTCTTCCATTGTCCTCAGAAGTTTGGCGGTGTTAATCGAGATCTCCTTGGTCGTGCTGCGAATCTCGGCGCTCGACTTCGCCTGTGCAATCCCCGTTGTCTCCTGCTGCTTCGCCGATGCGCCAATTTCGGTCGCTGAAGCGGTCACCTGCATGCAGGCCTCCTGCACGCTACGAATCAGTGCCTGCAAATTGTCAACCATCCTGGCCAAGCCATCGCCCAACTGGCCGATCACATCGTTTCCCGAGACACCGACCTTGCCCGTCAGATCGCCGGCGCTAGCCCGCGCCACCACCGCCGACAGCGCATTGACCTGGGACGTTAGCAGATCCGTCGCGGCCCTCTCCTTCGCTTGACTATCCTGGATCACCTGCGCCATGCGATTGAATTGAATGGTCACTTGCGCAAGCTCATCGTCCGAAATCACCACAGCGCGCGCAGCCAGATCACCAGCGCCCATCCGGCGGACCGCATCGGCGAGATGATCCAGCGGGGCCTGAAGAGTGCCATTCAACCAGTACGCGACGATCAATGCCAACCCAATACAAAGCGCGCCACCCAGCGTCAACACCAAGAACATGCCCGCCTGCAGGCGAGAGGACTCCTGAACGCGTTCTGCCAATAGTCGCGCCTCGTCGTCGCTGGCGGCATCGATCAAGGTCCCGATCTCTTTTGTCAGATGCAGTGCGCCCTTAAGTAGCGGAGAACGCCCGATCTGGTCCGCCGCCCGGATGTCATGCCCTAGGCCACGTCGCTGCTCGATGAGCATATTGAGGTAGTTCTTGACCCAATCATCGACCAAGTGCCTGATCTTATTGAACCGTTCCTGCCGCCCCGGATTATCCGCGGTCAATAATACGGCCTTGGCGAGATGCCCACGCAGCGACAGCTCCAGTGCCGGCAACTGCGCCAGGTCGTCCGACTCGCCCGTCAACAAGTAACCTCTTACAGTGGCCTGCATCTCCAGGACATCGTTGGCAATCCGATTCGCCTCGAGGATGACCGCGAGCGTGTGCTTGTCCCACCGGTTCGCTTCGTACACCCGAACCGAATGCTGGTAGGCTACGATCAGCAGGAACAACAACACGGCGACGAACACGCCAAAGCCAAGCCGCAACTTGGTCTGAATTCTTAGATTTTTCAGCATTGGCAGTCGCGACGGAACAATAAGACATCGGACTGTAGCACCAGGCCGGCCGCAGCAGTGGAATATTTCACCAGCCCAGAGGCACTTAACAAAACGCTCCGCGTGCGTTCTTGGTACGCTGCATGAAGTTGGCACCGCCTTCCGATACTCGTCCTGCTGGTCCGCGGCGCAATGCCGGACCTGTCCAAGCTCCAGCGTTTCGGATCTATGTAGTCTGAAGACCGCTCACTTAGGAGTGCGTCCGCCTTGATTAATGCCGCGCTGAGGCCGCCGTGCAATACATTTTTGTGCGATGCACAGAAATGTGATAGACTACGTCCCGTGGTGAAGTCCTCGAGAACTTTCCCCTGTAGCACCAAACATTGGTCACAGGCTGGCACTATGCAGATAGCATGGGCTGACCGCTTCGCACCACGCAGATAGCGTGGGCTGTAGCAGCGATTGAAACATTGGCATTACTTTGAAACGAAGCCCGCAACAAAGCGGGCTTTTTTTTCGCACCTCGTCCCAATCGCAAAAGGAAAGCCAACGCTATGGCAAAAGAAGAACTCATCGAAATGTACGGCACGGTCAAGGAAGTCCTGCCCGACCAGCGCTTTCGTGTTGACCTCGACAACGGCCACAAACTGATCGCCTATAGCGCTGGTCGCATGAAGAAAAACTTCATCCGCATCCTGGCTGGCGATAAAGTGACACTCGAATTATCTCCCTATGATCTTTCCAAAGGGCGCATCATTTTCCGGCACATTGAAAAGCGTGGCGTTCCCGGCCCGCGTCCGGTTCGCCGTCGTTAGGTTGCTAGGCGACATTGTCTTCGACTGGCAATTCGATGTGAGAAGATGGCGCCCAGGCCGACCAAACGCGCATCAACGCGGGGTCGTTTTCACTCTTCTCGGGCAGGTCCAGACACCCTTTGCACAAGGCGCACCGTTCAAGCATCGACGCATGACGCTTGCGCCCCTTCGTCGATACGCAATTGGGGTAAGCGCGGGGAATGCTTGGTGGCTGGACATCGCCCGGTCGCGCATGACGCCAGAATGTGGGCAATCATTTCCGGCGTGCAGCCCCTGTCGAACAGGAACCTGACGGCAGCCAGTCGCGACTGGTTGGCGGCAATGTCGATTGCGGCATCAGCCAAGTGAGTCATGTTATGGTTCGGTCGGTCGGCGTTCATGACATCTTCATATGACGAGGTGGTGCCTTCAACGCGGTATGACTCGCCGCTCAGACTATGGAGCAAATTATCGCCTGCCCATCGCGTTATGCACTCACGTCAAAAGGCGTCAGGAAATCACTGACAGCTTCCGTTCAGCGTCTCCCTTCGCGTACTACCCGTCACTACTACATATCCACCACCCGCATGACTTTCTGTTTGCCACTAAGTCGAAGACGGCGTACTCTCAAGCTGAGTTGCATGCCGAATGGGGTCAACATGAACAGCACTTTGCTCGAAAGACGCAACGTCAATGAATGCATTCGACGCGCTGAAGTACAGAACGAACATCTTCGACATCTACGGTTCAAAGTAGAAGTTCATGCGGCGCGGATGCTGAAGACGAATGGTTCCGAACGAGAGCATGCCTATCGACTCTACAAGCAAGCGATGCGTCGTTTGCTCTCATATCTGTCGAGCGAATGCGTTGAATAGGTACGCGATGTCGCATGCCCTTCTGTCTCTGTCACCGTGCCATTGCGCAGCCATCTTGGCGTCAGTCCGATTCCTTCGGGCTTCCAGTCCCCGAAAAGGCCAATGCCACGTCGTATATCGCCAATCCGAGCTGGTCCCAATCCTCAGCACTTAAGGAGAAGCAAGCCGTGTTACTCACGGTCGTTACGTCCCTTCGCGACACTTGGAGACAAAAAGAAGCCCGCAACGGCGGGCAAAGCACTTGGTCGGAGCGCTCAGGCATTCATTTGGATCCTTGTAGTTCAGCATAGCACTCATTTTCCAATCTACAATTTCTCATCATGCATGTCGACTGCTCGTCGCGGACAGCCGCGCTCCGTGGCGCGCCACAGTTCATGCGTCAGCGTGCATGCCTGCATACCCATAACGCGGTCTACCAGCGCAAGCGGCCAAGCAAACGGTATTGGCAAGATGACTCGGCAAATTCAACAAGAACCAATGCTTTAACATATGCCGGCGTTGCATTTCACGCCTGTGCGTTGCCGAACGATCAATAGCCCCTGCGTTTGTGATAGTCTGTCGAGATGTCGACAGCCATCGCCATTCATCAATACCAACGCTTCCAGCACGAGCCATGGCGATTGAGCACGGCCGTCGTGATTTCAGGCCTTATTCACGCGTTACTCCTGAGCATCGCCCTCGGTGGGCAGACCTTTGGCATTCCTGCTTTTCAGTTCCCTTGGCAGGAACGTAGACTCGCGGTGAACGATCTCCAGGTTCTCCTAATGCCATCGCAAACGAGACCGACGACGCCAGCACTCCCCGAGGTCGGTCTACCTGCTTCATCGCCGGAACCAACGCTCACCATCAAGCGTTCCGCCAATGCGCTCGGCGATATGCCACCAGCCATGTCTCACTCCGCGCCAGCCTTTTCTACCACGTCCACGCCTCTGTCGCCAGCGTCTCCCGCTGCCCTACCGGACACGGACATGCCGGCGGCGAAGATTCCCGACATTCCGCTGCCGACCGCTCCCGCCGCGCCGCCAGTCGCCCTGCCCGCCAATCCTGATCCGGTACGACAACAACTGCAACGGGAAGATCCTGACGCCACGCGCGAGCGCGCCAGGCTCGAGCAGGAACAGTTGGTCGCAGACAAACTGCGCCAATCGGAGCTCGTTGCCGAAGCGCAACGCGAAGCCATGCGCCAGGAACAGATGACGCTGGAGGTGACCCGCGCCGAACAAGCGGTAAAGCTGGCGGCGGCGCAACTGGACACTGAGCGTCAGGAGCAACTCCGCCGCGAAGCGCTGCGCCTGGAACAGGCCCGGCTGGAAGAGTCGGCCCGGCAGGAGTTGCTTCAACAAGAAGCCGTACGCGCTGCCCAGGTCGCCAAAGCCGAAGCCGTGCGCAAGGAGGCTGAACGCCTCGAACTCGCGCGCCAGGAGAAGCTGCGTCAGGAAACCATCCAACAGGAGCAGGCACGGCAAGTAGAAAAAGCGCGCCAGGACGCCGCACTCCAGGAACAGGTCCATGCACAATCGGCGCAACTGGATGCCGAGCGCAGGGAGGCAGCCCGCCAGGAGCAAATGCGACAAGAAGCGGCCCGGCAAGCTCAGCAGGAGGCAGCAAAGCAAGAGGCTGCGCGACTGGAAAAGACGCGACAGGAACAAGTTCGGCTGGAAAAGGAGCGTCAGGAAGCTGAGCACGAAGAGCGTTTACGCGCCATTGGTCGACAACTCAACGAAGAGGCGGCGCAGCGCGATGCCGCCTTGAAGAATCCGTCACGCTCGCTATTGCCGACCGTGAGCGGCCTGCGCCGCGGCTGGCTGTTCGGCCGCGCGGACACCAATGGCGAACTGGTGCAATACGCCGAGACCATAAGCAAGAAGTTCGAGCTCAATATGGCTTTCGACATGCTGCGCGACGTGGTCAAGCAGCGTCACGTTTCGCCCATGGTGACGATCGCCATCCGGGCCGATGGCTCGGTTGAGAACGTGACCTTTGTGGTCTCGAGCGGCGTGAGCGCCATTGATGACGCCATTCGCAAAGTCATCGCCACCCAGGCCCCCTACGGCGCATTTCCTCCCGGCTTGGCACGCCAGTACGACGTCCTCGAGATTCGCCGCACCTGGGTCTTTGATACCGCAATTCGCCTGCAATAGAACGCCCGTGTTCTGCCGCGCGTGTCATGACGGTGGCCAATATTGAACATTCTGTCTCCGCCAATATTCGACTAGGCAACTGCACGCGCCACTAAGGCGCGCGTACCCTGTCGCTCTGGCGAATTGATGCACCTGGGACACACTGATTTCACTGCGGTTGCCGCAATCCGGCCGTCCCCAGCCCACGCAGCAATACACGCATCCCGAGATGGCGTAATAGGTCGGGCGGCCCGATCAGGATGGAAAGGATCAACGGGACGATGAGAAAAGTAACGACTGCGCTGCAGGCAAGTGCCACTGAACTGTTCAGGCAATAGCGACATGGCGCTATTGCCTTCGACCAATAGCGCAGTGCCACTCCATATCCAGCGCTGGTTGCTCGGGATCTGCGGACGCATTAGTCCCATTGCGTTTCCAGGTATTCCTCTTCGGGGTTCGACGCCCCAGAAATATCGTCGCGACCACGCACTCGCCGCGAATTGCGCCCACTCAGCGACTCAAACAGGTTGTTCATGTCGTCTCCCCCCTGCCCGCTCCATTCGGGCGTCCGACCAAGCTGGCCACCCAAAGTGCAGCGCACGCCCCCACCGCTAAAGAGCAAGCGCTGGATAATAGGGGAAGGGATCCGTTCGCTGATCAAATAGGCGATGGCATAACGCCAACCGCATTCGTCAGCTAGACCAAGCGCGTCATCAATGACGCCGGCCTGGCGATTACTCATGCGACGATCCTTCAGCTCCAATGGCATGATGGTCTCCGTTTTCATCTCGGCGGCATACAGCCGAACGCGTATTCCGGTGATTTAACCACCATAGCACGGGCCACAGCACTCGAGCGATTGGAGATCTCAATGGCATTGGAACGGCATCGAGGGCAATCCGCCGCCCCCCAAGGGACGCTCTACGCTGCATCGTCAGGCAGCGAACATCGCTTGCGCACAAAGCAAGCGCTGTTCACGGCGCCCAGGCGCCTCATAGTGTCGTGCAACCTCGGTGGGTGCCAATGACAACTGTGCCAGTTCCGGCCCGGTCAGCCACGTACTCGCTCTTGAACGTGGTATCCAGTTCGTCACTTCGGCGCGCCCGGACCGCTGTTACATAGATGACTGGTTCTACATATTCACCCGGTCGGCTTTCGACAACAATGTTGTCTTCATCAGCAAAGGCTGCGAGTTGCAAGAGCAGTTCGTTTTTTTTCATGGTTGCGCGTTCAGAGCACCAGCATTGAATCAATGGAATGACCGCCAGGAGCCATGCCAATACCACCTGACTTCCGGGCCATACGGCATGCTCCTTGCCTGTCCGAGTCCCCCCCATTGTCCTGTTTCCCCGGCGGGGAATCAACTGTCCACAAAAATACTTTAGTGGTCCGAACGTGTGCGATGGAAGTTCAGTGCGATGTTCATTCTCACGAAGACCGCACGCGACGCGCCAATTGGACAATCCGTGTTCAAGTAGCGTCCTGTTCGCAGAAGCGCGTCGCAAGCCATCATGGTCGTCTTCCGCCGCTTAGCTAGCAACATGAATGTAAGTCCCCACGTCGCCTCTTCTGCCGCCCCCTCATGGATGCGGCAGATCGAACTTGATGGCGCGCGCAGGCGCCCCAAGCACTTTTCATGTACTGCTTGCAGCGCGCAACCAAGACGGCATGGGGGACACGTCGACCGGTCAATGACGCGACGCGCGTCGAGGATCAGAGACATCGGGCCAACCATCCCAGGCTTCGTCGTCCCGACTCCCTTGGTCATGAGGAAACGACAATCTCAGTTGCGCCGGCGACCCGGTGCAATGTCTTTCGACATGCGCCGCCATGGCAAAGTGCGCCAGCGTCGGCAAGCGAGGGCAAACGAATCGGCGTACACTGAAATCACTGATTCCTTAGCAATGAGGCTGATGCGGACGCTGTTCTAACAGCGACGACGTCTCAAGTGTATTGGTATGGTAACTTTTCACTACTATCGACGTGCAGTAGGCACATTTGGTTCTGGGCCAAGCTCCATCCGGTTCAATGGGCGCGATTACCTGTATCGCGGCTACGCTTACGAGAACTTTATTGATGCCTACAATTACGCCCAGCTCATGCTCCTTCACCCTTCCAGCGCGCCCCCCCCAATTCAGACCGTCCGCACGAAGCGCGTTCCGCCCCCCTCCGCCGACGATCTGCGGCTAATGCAACAGTTTGGCATCGAGTTTGTTGCAGGTCATTACTTCTATGGCGTGTATCGCTACGATTGCCTTGGCGATGCCTGTGCCTTCGCGAGCGCTGCGCCGGGACACACCATTTGCCAGCGCAACCTGCAGATCGCGCATGCCGCGCATCACTTGAATCTGCTTCAGGAGCGCTACATGGTCGATGGGAAAGGGAAAACCTTGAAGCTTCGGTCCACCGGGCGAATCGGGCACTACGACATCTTTCCCGCCAATGCCCCGCCCTCCCTCCTGTTCAAGCGCAGCTTGCCACGCAAATGAGCATTCACCCGGCGGATTTCGCCCAAGTGCACCACAAACACGCCACGCTTTGCGCTATTTCGCTTCAGCATTCGCCCTTCCAAGCATGACTCGGCACGAAACGTGCGCACCTTAATCCGCGGTTCGTGTAGCCTGAATATCCAGCATACCACGCCATTTCCTCTCTCTAGCCCGTCGCGTAGGAGTCGCGATGACGCAAGGAGAGGACCATGAACCAGATCGACGCCCGTGTGCTGCTGGTCGACGACAACAAGGACGCCGTTGACATGGTGTCCCAATTTCTGAGTTTCCATCACATCGACAACAAGGTCGCCTATAACGGCGCCTCCGCAGTTGCCTTGCTGGCTGACTGGCCTGCGGATATCGTGTTCCTCGACATCCAGATGCCCGACATGGATGGTTATGAAACGGCGATCGCCATGCATGCCCTCCCCCAGTGCGCTGAACTCCCTATTGTTGCGTGGACAGGCTGGGATGGCCCCGGCAGTCGTGAAGCGATGACACAGGCACGCATGGTATGGCGCCTGACGAAGCCCGTCGCGATGGAAGAATTGCTAGCGCTCGTGTCCCGTTTTGGCAGCAGAGACCCGTCACGATAGAAATCGCATGCCGGCACCTCCCAGCGCACGGCATTCTGACGGAAGCGGCCTTACGTCACACCAATCCACGTCTGACTAACAACACCGGCTGGCGCAGAACGGGGCGTTATCGCACAGGGCGTTGCTCAGGGCTGCGCCGAGCAACCTGGTCGCTTGGCGCAGGGAGGATCTCAAGCAGAAATCTCAATACCAAGCGCATTATCGATGCGCTCCTTCGCGAGGTGCAGGCCGAGCAATTTCGCCGAGTACATCGTCCAGGCGATCACAGTGACCTGGTATCGCGTCGGCATAGGTTCGGCGACTTTCCTGACGCTCACATGACAGTACCACTTTGCGCTAGGCCTTCCCAAGGTCGCCCTGACTGCAGCGCAGTCAATTTCGTAGCCACGATAGCGTTGCATGTCCGGCTCCTTCGTGCGGTCGCACTTCCTCGCTGCAGGACTTCTCGTGCGCGTCGATTGCCACGCGCACACGATTGGGCATCTGCGCCATCACGCACATCACCGCCCCCGTGCGGCTACCACAAGGGATGAATGCGCCAATTGCCGCCCTGCGATGTACGCCAAACTGGCGTGTCACAACACATCGCGCCTGGAAACCATGACATTCCCAGGCCGTCGCCCGCCGACACAAAAACGGCGAATCAACTGGCCCGAGTCCCTGAGGGCGACGGATCCTTCTCGCCGGAGCCTTCCTGCAATTCAGCCTGTCTGCGCTCGCGCGCGTTCCGGACCTTTAACCGTTTTTCCCACCAACCATAGTCCGACAAGGTTTCTTGTGCCACTTGCACGCATTGCTCGTAATCGGATGAGAGCTTGGAACATGGCGGAACCGGTGGCTCAATGCCTTGGGCAATGCAATAACGTACAGCATCCCCCAGGTCTCCCGCATTGAGCAATTCGCGGCACGCCGTCGAGTGAATCAATGCAAGATTCATGGTCAGATGTGCTCCGAGAAACCCCGTCCCTCAGGGCGGAGTGGCTGTCAATATCCTATCCATAGCTCGCCAATTGCCGGGCAAATCGCTGCAAGGGCCGTGGACCGGAACGTTCTG
Organism: Massilia eburnea; assembly: GCF_009720745.1. Taxonomy (GTDB): domain Bacteria; phylum Pseudomonadota; class Gammaproteobacteria; order Burkholderiales; family Burkholderiaceae_D; genus Rugamonas; species Rugamonas eburnea. The sequence goes on from NZ_WNKX01000003.1 coordinate 250,627, forward strand.
CATCCACGCACCAGGTCTGCAGCACCGCCAGGAGTTCCTCCTGTGTTGCCGGCGAACGTTCCCATAGCTTCTCCAGCGTCTGCCGCGCCACATGCATCGCACTGAGTCGCGCACTATGCACGATCACCTGTTCCAGCTCCACCCTTTGCCCTCCTGTGAGCCTGCAGGGTGCGCGCCGCAACAGGCGCTTCGTCTGGAGCAACGCCGCATGGGGACTTACCTTTGCCAGTCCCGTACGTTCCGCCTGAAACACATCCAAGGTCAGCACCGTCAGCTCGCGCGTCAGTACCGCACGATTGCCCAGGACCAGCTTCAAGGTCACCAGCGTCGGGACGAACTGCCCCGCGCATCGCATCAAGCGCTCTGGCGGCCGCCGGAGGGATGCCAGGCGCAACCATCGCAATAGACTGATATAGACCCAGCCGATATCCAGTTCGAACCAGCGCACCGAAAATTTTGCGGAGGTCGGAAACGTATGATGGTTGTTGTGCAGCTCCTCCCCGCCAATCAGCAGGCCAAACGGCACGATGTTGGTGGCTGCTTCCTTGCAGTCATAGTTACGGTAGCCGGCATAGTGCCCCAAGCCATTGACCACCCCGGCAGCCAGGAATGGAATCCACATCATCTGGCAAGCCCACAGCGTCAGTCCCGGTGCCCCAAACAAGACGAGTTCAATCAGCAGGAGCAATCCCACCCCCTGCCACGTGTAGCGGCCGTAAATCCGTCGTTCCAGCCAGTCGGCCGGTCCACCGCCGCCATAGCGATCCACCAGCGCCGGGTCACTGGTCGCATCCCGGTACAGTTCGGCGCCACGCCACAAGACCTGGTTGATCCCCACCATTACTGGGCTGTGCGGATCCTTCTCTGTTTCACAATGGGCGTGATGGCAGCGATGCACCGCCACCCACTCCCGCGTCACCATCCCCGTCGTCAGCCATAGCCAGAAGCGGAAGCAATGGGCCACAACAGGACGCAAAGTCAAGGAGCGATGCGTCTGGCACCGGTGCAGGTAGACCGTCACCGCGACGATCGTCACGTGCGTCGTCACCAGCCCGACCAGCAGCAGCTTCCACCAGCTCAACGCGAGCAGTCCTTCAGTCATCCATTGCAAATACTGCTCCATAACGGCTCCTTGTCGACCATGCGCTTACAAGTTTGGGTGTTCGGCAGCAAACGCGACCGCATCACACAATTGGCCGTAACGATAACCGCCATAGAGGAAATGACCCTCGACATAGGCGATACCATGCAGTCGCATGACACCTTCATCGTCATCCGTCGGGTGATACGCCGCCATCCAGTTCGGCACAAACGTGTCGTCACGCAAGAAGCCGGCCTTGGCATGTTCGGCGGTTGCGTAGCGTAGCGCATCCAGGAACACATCGTAATGATGCTGTCGAAAAGCGTAACGTTTCCCATCAAAGGAAATCTCAAATCGTGCCGCCAGACTTTCATCGGATTCTTCACATTCCCCGGTGCTCGGTGCGTTGTGCATGATCTTTCTCCCACTGCAATCCGTACTCCCATTCATCGCCAGGATCTGACGCCGGGCCTTGGACATCGCATCGGTATTGGCTTCCTCACGCGAACCGAATGCATCCTCCGGAAACACAATTGATCGCCTCATCTTGTCTGGCCACTGAAGGCTGTTGCAGGAGACGGTGGGCGGCATATGTTTGAGGATAGCGGTGGACGCGAATCTCAACGAGCCATCCTGGCACCTGAATTCTGCGCACCTCAGCAGGATCTTCCATCCCTGGAACCACGATGTTGAATGTTGGCGCATGGCACACTCCTTCGCTCGCGTTCAAGAACAGACTCGGAAAGACGGTAACTACGAGCAGGCCCACCTTTCCGGCGGGGCACGACAACAGCGTGCCAGACACAGGCAGAACACCACTTCACGACGATGAGGGACTTTGACGCGATTGCGCTGTCACGCTGCAATGCAGAGGAAGACCGGCACAAAACTGGTAGTGTTGGCTGGGTACCTGCAACCCACTATACGCGCACCAACGACATTCACCTAATGATTTCGGTCCTACCCCACCATACATGCAGAAGGCTCGCCATCCCAGTCCCCAGCCGCGCTGGCACGCCACATCGCAGCAGTCGCGGACCGATCCCTTACGACGTCCAGTGCTTCATGGCTTCTGCCTCGCGGGCAGCAGTGCGTTCCTCATGTGCGGCAATTGGGTCGCCGCCGTTGTCAACCAGGCCGGCAGCGCGTTCTGCGTCGGCGTGTGCGCCTTCGGCTTCGGCGCGACCAGCTGGATTATCGCTAACGGGAGGTTCCAGCATGTCGTGCACCATGGCACGCAGTTCTTCCACGTCCGGCGGCAAACCACGCCTCTTCCGTTGGAGAATGTAGTGTTGAATTTCAGATTCCTGTTCGGCACTCAGAGGCAGGCCGCGGAAGGAGAATTCCGGTCCAGAGTCCTTCATGACGGTTCTCCTGATTGGTAACTCACACTGAGTGTACGCCTAATCCAGCGCACGCGTCGGCCTCTTGGAGATGCGCGTCGATCCACTCGCGCCCCCATGCTTTGGCGAACGACACCGCGTCTGCCGCCGTTTTCGCTAGCCAAAGGTCATGGAATGCGTACTCGTCCAATGCTGCGCCAGACTCGTGCGTGATGATGACCTGCGCAACGAAACACGCGTTACCCTGTTTGACGGGTGCGCAGTCCAGGAAGAAACCCTTGTACCGAATCGCGTTGGTAATGGCCATCATCTATCTCCGGCGCAGCGACCTCGCTATCGTTACTATATTAGTCCCAAACGTCTGAAAATGCCGGGCCACGCCATCGCACAGGGCTTCGGCCGACAGCCCCCCCCGTCATCACGGCATGCACACCTCCTGCTCCTACCGCCCCACAATGCAAACGATGTTTCATGAGGCACGTTTGCCGGCAATCCGCCGGTCAGGCAGTGGGTTGGGAATGGCGTGGCGCTCACGCGTTTGCCATAGCGGGCGGGCGAATACCTCGGTGACCAAAGGCAGCGGCAGCCCGGCCAGATGCGCCGAATTGTGGGCAAACCTCTCACCAAACGCGGCCCGAGCAGCTAAGGCTGCCGACATTTTTGCCGCAGTGGCGAGATCGATTCGGCGTGTCATCCTTGCAATCTACACCCTTCGCCCCGTTCTCGTCGCCCAGCAGTCGCGCATTTCCGACAATTTCCGGTCACGCCCAGCAGCACTGCCCCGGATCCATCTGTGACAAAAAGGTTCGACACATCGCGTGGTCGGCACATGCCCCGTCGCTGACCAATGCGGCTTGCTCTATCAGTGCCAGCCACATCGCGCATCTCGAGCGTCACAGGCAACTAGCTGGCAGCGTGGGAATGCCTCATTTGAGGATCGCGCTTAGGCGGTTCCCCGCGCCGAGGGTAGTGCGCCCTGATCACCCGTCCGTGAAGGTCTTGCCGCCAGGCCAGCCATTCACCGAATCAGGCGCAGGCGGTGCTCGCTCCACCCGAACATCGACATTCTGACTGTTGCGCAAACGTCGGGCACGCCACACCGCGAACAGCATCACTTGATCCGGCACTCGCTGACGGCAGCGCAGATCACTTGCGACTGGCTGCAATATGGAATGCCAATCGCTCGAGCATTCGCAATGTGCTAGTCTGGTAAGTTCGCGGTGCGGATCCTTGTTGAATATCGAGGGCGTTTGCTGGACAGGTCGACAGGGGCTCAAAGGTGACGCCGTCCAGATCCGCGCTGCATTTCGATCCACCGGGAGGCATCATGAGGACCATCTATTCTGATCGAAGGTATGACGTCCAGCAGTTTCGCGATTTGGACCATGCGATCGACCTGGTACGCACCCATGGCTGGCGCTATGCTGTCGAATACCTGCGCAACCAACGCATCGACGAGTCGACGTTACAGCGCGTACTTTTTGGCGAATGGCGCAGCCGCCGCGGCTCAGCCAACCATCTGATCGTTGTCCAACAATTGCGCGCTCGCCAACACTGAAGCGCAGGATCCATCCGCACGCACCGGGCTGCCGTGCGCGCCCGGCAATGGTGCCTCGTCCGAACAGGCTGCTCATTTCACCGAATGGCGCTCGTACCAGGTCATTAACGGCTGCACCGTGATCCCATGGGCGAGAATCGAAGCAGCCACCGTACCTAATGTCAAACTCACCAACGCTGGCGCGAATGCCTCCGTGACGCCGTGATTCAAGGCAAATACCAGGTAGTAGATTGAGCCGATCCCCCGAATGCCGAGCCACCCCACCAGTGCCTGCTTGTACAAAGGCACGCCAGCACCAAGCATCCCGACTACGACCGATGCCGGGCGCACCACCAGGAACACCAGGGGAACAAACCACCACAGGCTACTGAGGTGACCGATGGCGGGCAACATCGCACCAATCATCATGACCATGCCGAGTTCGGCGATCCGTTCCAGCTGTTCATTGAATCCGAGGACGGCACGCGTCATGACGCCACTGGCATGATGCGAATGGGTGGCGCGATCTTCGGCATCATGCTCGTGCGCAGCGCCCCCCCGGGGCAACGGCAACGTTCCCGCCAACGGAAAGTTGCGTGCGCGCCGCAGCGCCAGGCCGGCAAAGAATACCGACAAGAAACCTGACGCCAGGCAACTCTGGGCTGCACCAAAAGAGACGGCGATCACGCCAAGCGAGAGAAATTCATCCATGCCAATCGCGCTGTGGTGCCTGGTACGTAAGTGAATCACCAGCTTCCCCAGGAGCGCACCGATCAACGTGCCCATCACCATGCCTCCGACCGTCGACCATACGACATCGATCAACCACCAGGACCATCCCCAGTCACCCAAATCGTGGAGTTGCATGAATCCTAGCCCCAACAGGACCAACGGGAATGCCGTTCCGTCATTGAGCGCGCCTTCCCCTGCCAGGCTAAGACGCATCGCATCATGCTCGGCCCCTGGCCTGGACTGGATCGCCGAGGCCAACACCGGGTCGGTGGGTGCGAGAATCCCGCCAAGCAAGATTGCCAGGCCAGGCGGCAAGCCAATACCATAGACCCCAATGGCGGCGATCGCGCCCACCGTGACCGCCATCGACAAGAAGGCCAGGCGATACGGTGCGATCCATCGGCGATCGAGCATCGGCACCTCAAACTTCAAGCCCACAGAAAACAAGGAAATCAGCAGCGCGGCCTCAGCGACCAATTCCAGCGAGGGCGCTTGCGCGATGGGGTCCAGCACCAAGACGCCAAAGCCAGACGGACTGAGCAAAACGCCAAGCCCCAGGTAAATCATCGCGCCACTGAGCGGCAAGCGCGTCACCAGCGTCCCGATCAGCATCATCGCGATCAAGATCGACCCGCCCAATAGGACCCACGTTGCGATCGACATCGACGCCCTCCACCGGGAACGCACATGTTGCGCGACGATGCTCTCGCCCGGCTTTCGCCGCCATTGGGTACGCCGTCACTCATGTGTACCACCGAGCCACCTGCAAACACTTCGGCAAGCGCGTGCGCAACATTCACGGTGCACACTTGGCGCCACACGCATGGCGCCAGCTGCGCACGCTCTAGCAGTACAATCCGCTTACCCATCGGTGATGGCGACGTCGTCGCGAGCGTCACCAGTCAAAGACAGGAGGTGCGACAAATGACGAGCCCGCAGCCCCCAGTTCCACTATACGCTCTGGTGAAGCAATGCACGGCGCGTCCTATCGGTGCAGCACGCGCAGCGATCCAGGTAACGACGACCACAGCCGCCTCGGGCCTTGCCCCTCCATTACCCCGCTATCGCAGCAACGCTCGCACCCCTTGCTGCTTGGCAGGAAAACCCCCGGCAAGCAATCCCCTCCTTACGTATAATGAAGTGAGGGGCGACGCATTGGCACCTTGTGGATGACGCGCACAACGGCACGCCATCCCGCAGTGACCGCTGCTCCTTGGATTGAGAGGAATGGATGGAACGCATGCTGCAATGGAAAGCTTCCTATTGTCGGTCCGATGGCAGCACCGGCTTGGTCTACATGGCATTGCCCAGTGAACCACTGTGTGCTGACCTGGTGGACGCCATCCTACAATGGGATTCTGATCGCGCATACTTACAGGTGGGCACTTATCCGGTGACTGATCGATATGCACAAGCGATCGCATTCATTGAGTTGAATCAAATCACGAGCATGCATGTGAAGTCACTTGACGATGAGCTCGATGCTTCGTCGGACGCCTAGTTCGCGGTCACCAGCGATGTCAAGCCATATGCTGCGCGACCACCCCGATCGCGTGCATGGGGCCGTCGTCATGGCGCCAACAAGCGCAGCCACCATTCGACGGTCCGGTCACGTGACCCACCCCGTCAGGACTCGGAGCAAAGTAGGGCGTGGCCATGTTGCATGATTTCCTTACCAACAATCGCACGGACCTCATTGTGCGCTGCCAGAAGATGGTTGCGACACGTCAGCACGCCGCGACGGCAGAACAGTTGCTGCATGGGGTGCCGCTGTTTCTGGACCAGTTGGTGCAAACGTTGCGCTCGGTGCAGCCGGAATACACGCTCGGCGGCGAGGAGCTGCGCAACCTGCATGACAGCGGTGCAGTGAACGCGGACATCGGTGCGTCGGCCAGACTGCACGGCGAAGACATGCTGAGCCTGGGCTTTACCGTGGACGAGGTGGTCCACAACTATGGCGACTTGTGCCAGGCCATCACCACCCTCGCGGTCGAACGCGATGCGCCTTTTTCGGTCGACGAATTCCGCACGCTGAATCGTTGCCTCGATGATGCTATTGCACATGCTGTGACAGCGTTTAGCCGGCAACATGACGTCGACGAATCAGATCGCCACGATGCTGCGGAGAACAAGCGCATGGGCTTCTTTGTGCACGAGTTACGCAACCTGCTCGGCACGGCCAAGTTGGCCTTTTCAGCCTGCAAGGCGGGCGCCCTGCCCCTTTCCGGCGCCACCGGCGGCATTCTGGGCCGCAGTTTTGACGCCATGGAAGGTCTGATTAACAGTACCATTGATATCGTCCGCGATGAACACCATCCTCGCGAACGCGATCTGTTTTCACTGGCGGAATTCGTCGCCGAGGTGGGCGCCACTGCCTCACTGGCAGCGATCGCCAAGGAGTGCCGACTGCGGATTGTGCCGGTCGACCGGCAATTGGCAATTCAGGGGCACCGGCCGATGTTACTGGCCGCCGTCGTCAATCTTCTGCAAAATGCGTTCAAATATACCCATCCACACACCGAAGTGATATTGTCATGCCAGGTAAGCGCCGATCGTATCCTGATCGACGTCGCTGATCATTGCGGCGGCATCGGTCCTGAACTGGCGCAGCGCATGTTCCAGCCATTTGAGCAAGGCAGTGCAGACCGCTCTGGTCTTGGGCTTGGCCTCACGATCGCCAGGCAGTTCATCACGGAAAATGGTGGATACCTCAGCGTCCGCGATTTACCGTCTATTGGCTGCGTCTTTACGGTCAGTCTCCCACGTCATGCCATGTCGAACTGAACGCCTCGCGCGCACGACTGCGCCAGCCGGTCGATGTGATTTCCCATCGGTGCCACGGCGTTTAGGCCTATACTGAACTTGCAGGGTCACGTTAGGAGGTGATATGGAATTGATCGAAGCGGATGACGTTGCCGAGTTTCAGCGGATTTTGCGCGACCATCGCCTACTACGCGCAGACTTTTCTCTCAGCGCGACCGACACGACGGATCCCAAGACCGATGAAGTGCCGGGCATGCAGGGCGAATTGACCGTACGGCGAAAATCGACGGGACAGACCAGACAGTACCTGATCAGTGACAGCACCTCATGGCTCGAGCTGTTCCGCAATGACATCCAGGGCGGCGCATTTGTTGGCCAAGACTGCCTGCAGGTGCGTCCTCCGGCCAGCAAGTCGCAGGAAAGCGGCCGTTGATCGCACGCCGTCCCGCACCGCGCGCAACGACTGCGTCCCTTGCACTGCGCCCTCACCACACCGCCGTGCCAAGTGCACTCAGTGTTAGCGTCACGCATCATGGCATCGTAATAGACGGTCGTTATGCGATACCTCACGCATGTGGAAGGAGCGATTAATGAACGGGAATTCTGAGATCACGCGGCGTGAAGACGTCTGGAGCGCCGCGATTGTGCAATACGGTATCGTCCTGAGCTCGATCGTAGGGATTGCCGGCGCTCAGCGCTATCTACAGTCTCGCTGCATTCCCCTGCACGTCATAGAGCGCGTTCTCTGCGCACCGATTGATGCTCGCCGCACGCCGACTCGTGCCAAGGTGCCTACGGAGTAGTGAGCCAGATCGGCCATGCCCCACCACACTGCGCTCGGCTGGCCTAGTGTGGCGCTCGTCCGCGTTGGCGCTTATAGCGATACATCTCTTCATCCGCTCGCACCAGGTATTCGGCGAGCGTTTCCTCGCTGTGGATATCACAATTAATCACGCCAATACTCAGCGACATCGTGATGTCCCCCTTCCTACCCGCATTGAACTGGGCAATCTTCTTCCTGATGCGCTCGACGATGGCACGCGGCGTCGCGTTGTCAAACGTAAATGCCGCAAATTCGTCGCCGCCAACCCGCCCCACCACGTCCGCATGCCGGAACGCGCTGTTGAAAATGCCGGCTGCATCCCGAATCAGTGCATCGCCGGCGGCATGGCCCTGGTGGTCATTGATCAGCTTTAATCCATCCACATCCGCAAAGATCACTGCGCACGCCAATTCCTGCCGGCGAGCGATCAACAAGCATTGCTCCGATTTGGCGAGGAATCCCCGCCGATTCTGCAGCCCGGTCAACTCATCCTGGGCGGCCAGTTCACGTGCCTCGACCTTTTCATGCTCGCTCACACGAAGTTCCTCCATGTGGCGCGATTGCGTCGCGGCAAAGGCATGGTATTGTTCTTTCACCTCTTCGTCCCGATGTAATTGATCCAGGAGGTTGTTGAGGCGAACACCGGCCAACTCTGCAATGCGCGGAAGAAACGCGAGCGCAAGCTGCTGCGCCGCCTGCTCCGGCGGCACCCGCCAGCTCAGTGCAATGTAGCCGCCGTTCACGTCATGTGAGAACGGGGCCGCCACGTGACTCCCGTTGTCCAGCGTAAATGCTTGCAAAGGCAATGGATACGTACTGCTTCCCACCAGCTTGCGCACTTCACTGCACATGCGATGATTCAGTTCAAGGCAACTGGCGCCATCCGGCGTATCGAGGTAGAAACAGCTATCACCGCTATCGTAGCTACTGATGAGCAAAATCGCATCCGGCCTCAGCCCAGGCAAGCCCTCTGCCACGGCACGCAGCGCCGCTTCCACACTGTTTGCGCACAGCAGCGCCTTGGCAATCCGGAGCAGTGCCAACAGCTCACTCTTCCTTGGCGGGCGGGATGTACCAGGATTTGTCTTCGCGGCCGTCTGAACACCCTTTCGCCTTGGCAGCACCGCCTTGTACGCATCAGACATGTTCTCAATCTTTTCCATTGCTCATGTACTCAAACGTCCACCATTCCTCGCAGCCTAAAGCGGCCAACTACCTGGTTTGGGGGCAAGCAATGCAGAGCTCACGCGACGGCCTCAATACCATTGGTTGCCGCTCGAATCGGCCGCAGAGTCACGCCTTTGTCTAATATCGGCATGCAAGCCATCGCATGCGTTCTCGCTGCGCGGGCTTCCACAGTAACACGTGCCGAGCCCATGCGCCGATCTCGCTTCCTATCAGATCTTTCAAGTTGGTAGGATTTCATCCTGATTACCCACTTTGTACAAATAGCGCTAGGTGGGGCTCGTAAAGCCTTGTATATTGATCATACCGCGTATGAAGCACCGCAAATGATTGCCGGTCTCCGTCCTGTCTTGCCGAACGTGGCAACTCCTGTCTGATTCCCTCGCTTGTTGACCCTGCTTGTTGGCGCGCCTCGCCGGGCAAGGCCCGACTCCATCCATCTATTAAGAGGTTCTATCATGACTACGCAAACCGGAATCGTTAAATGGTTCAACGAAGCCAAAGGTTTTGGCTTTATCAGCCCCGACACGGGCGGTCCTGACCTGTTTGTCCATTTCCAGGACATCAAGGCGACGGGATTCAAATCACTCGCGGAAAATCAGCGCGTGACCTTTGAACGCGCCCCCAGCCCCAAGGGTGAAAAGGCGACCAACGTCACGCCCGCCTGAACGGGTAGGTTGGCCACGGCCGTTGCGAAGCACTCGCACGTGAGCGCATCCCACGATGCTGCGCGCGCACCCGTAGTAGGTTCGGCATGCGCCCCAGGGCCGCGCCGCAGGAACATGTGAGACTGGACCTGTGTGCGCTAGTGCGCTTTGCGCTCTATTTAAGTTGATGCAAGGCGGTGACCCCGGTGGGAACCGTGCTATGGTGGGTTCTTTTAAGGGAAAACACATGGAACTGACAAACCCAAGGCCGATTTTTCTGAACGATCCCCATGGATGGCATTGGTTCTTAACTTGGAAGAACGCCAGCGGGCACGAAATCCACCGGGTCGAGTCAAACAAGACCTTCGCCACGGAAGTCGAGGCAAGGACCGACTTCAGAAATCGCGAAGCCGAACTATTTAGTCAGCGCCACCGTGTTGATTGATCCTTACCCGCCGCGGCATTTGGTGCGGGTGCATTGTTCTACCAATTGGCCAATGCGCCCCACCAATCTTGAGGACAAGGTCGCGCTCAACAAGCATTGAGCGTTCGGTCGGCGCCGTCAGTCCCGTCCTGCGGTAGACGTCTCCCACGATTCGCCCGTTTCGCCTTGTTGTTACCCCATGGCTTCCTCTGTGATCATGCCCCAGGCTCATTTCAAAAGCTGGCGCACGGCATAACGCTGCGGGCGCCATCTTCGGAACGCGGCGTGCGAATGCGGCCTTCTACGCGAACACTTGCGCGAATTGCAGAACGGCGCCCCGGCAAGATTGAAGGATGACGATCTCGCTCATTATCCCCCAAGGATTCGGCAGGTCTGCATTTCGTATCACCGAATGCACGCATCGGTTCCACCGCCGTACTTCCCGACAAGAATTGCGAGCTTTCTGTCTGCCCATCAGACTGGTTGCCGGTGAGCCGCAGCGATGCGGGTGCACTCGGAACTAGGTGCTACAGTAACGGTGAGCGTCCCGACGTTTTCTCGATGTCGGCGTTACCATCGCACTCACAGGCGCTGCACCACGTGGATATTGATCGCACGCGAACCATACGCGGATTCCTCAACGTCATAAGAAACCAGCTTCTTTTCGAGGCTCCCGGCTTGCTGTTGACTGACAAAATCCCCGATATCGGCGCTGACATCATATCCTCCGGCATCAGGCCTGATCTGCCCGATCCCCTTTAACCTGCTAAACCAATGGATAGTTCCTGTATGCGTACTCATGCGAGTCTCCTTGTTGTAGACGAACGAATCCAGTTCTCAAGTAGAGCCAGTGGTCGAGGATCGGACAGGAATGGCACAGAGGCCGAACAGGAAGGAAACAGGACGGTGACAAAGAACCGAGGTAGAAGCCGCAGTGTATAGGAAAATGCTGCATTCGCCTAATTGCACGTCTCTGGGCATGACAGGCAACCGTTAGCGGAGCCGGGACCAATGCATAGTCACAGGTGAGACATACTTTCCAGGTCGTGAAAGTGTGCTAGCTCGCTCCACGTTCATATGGCCGCAGCACGCGCAGGCGGTTAAGTTGTCAGTAAAAGCACATTAAAATCACTTGGCGCTACCATTCCTAACATTGCCTTTCTCAACACGAACCAGACTTCGCAAGCACATGAGCAGGCATCATTCCGGTTTGAAAGTACCGGGAACTCTATGTGCGCACGGCGAGCCAGTTTGAAAGCTGAGCAAGTTGTGAATGGTCGTTTCGGCGATTTCGCGCATGGCCTCACGCGTAAAGAATCCCTGGTGACCAGTTACAAGAACATTGGGAAAGGTCATGAGCCGTTCGAAGAGATCGTCAGCAATGATTTCGGATGAGTGATCGCTGAAGAACAGCTCACTCTCCTGTTCGTAGACATCAATCGCCAACGCCCCAAGGTGCCCTGATTTGAGTGCATCGATCACGGCGCCGGTATCAATAACCGCGCCGCGAGAAGTATTGACCAGCATCGCGTCCGGACGCATGCGTGCCAAGGCTGCGCGGTCGATGAGGTGATAAGTTGAGGCGAGCAGAGGACAATGCAGGGAAACGATATCCGCTTCCTCGAGCAACTGCGGCAACGTGCTGGTGGCGCCCAATTGAGCAAACGCCACAGGCTCCACAGGATCGTATCCCAGCACACGGCAGCCAAAGCCATGAGAGATGCGCGCGACGGCCAGGCCGATCCTGCCAAGCCCGACCAGTCCTACCGTCTTTCCGTGAAGTGTGCTGCCCATCAGGCCGTCGAGAGCAAAATTTCCTTCGCGCACCCGCGCGTATGCGCGATGCGTATGCCGGTTGAGGGTCAGGATGAGCGCCAGCGTATGTTCCGCAATCGCTTCCGGAGAATAGGCAGGGACGCGCGCCACAAACAGGCCAAGTCCCATGGCTGAGGCCACGTCTAGATTATTGAAACCTGCGCAGCGCAACAAGATGGCACCCACGCCTGCACTCGCTAAGGCAGTGAGCACCGGGGCATCGAGTACATCGTTGACGAACACACAGATGGCGCCGCATTCTTGCGCCAGCGCCACCGATTCGCGGGTTAAGGATTCCGTGTGATAGACAAAATCGATTGCCGCACAGGCGGCAAGTCGATGTCGCGCCTCATCCAAAACAAGGCGATCATAGGTATGTGCACTAAATACTGCAACCTTCATGATGGCTGTCACCTTTGACAGCAAATGGCCACTGTGGTTTTCCTATGCCGCCGCAGCGCTTGGCACAGATCGTGGCAGGTCGGGCGGCCCAAACTATCGCTTCGTTGATCCGGCGCGACGTGCCACCATCAGTATACGACCTTCTTTGAAAGCTGTCCGCAACCACTGTTGCATCAATCTGGTCATGACCTTCAACGACATGACGCAGTGCCAGCGCGGGCGATGGGGATCCAATCGCCTGGAGGACTAGCCATGCTAGGTTTTCCCAAACGGCCCACTCGTCAGGGCTGCGACCAATTATTGATTGAGGCGTCGCGCCGACTGACATCCCGACTCAGAAAGTCAGACCTGGCAGCGAGGTTGGGTGGCGACGAGTTTGCAGTCGTATTGATGGAGGGCTCGACTGGACCAGATAATGTGGCCAAGAAGTTGCAAACGCTCATGAATCAGCCTTACAGCCTCGGTGGCATTGAACTGCTTGCCGGTGCCAGTATTGGCATCGCAACCTTCCCGAAGGACGGCGGTGAATTGGCGAGTTTGTTGGCGGCTGCGGACGAAGCAATGTACAAGGCAAAAGCCAGGCGCAAGACTGCAGCCAAGAAAACTTGATGCGCTCACAGCCTTCAATCAGTTTCGATATGTCGGCAAAGAAGCTATGGGACTAGAGAAGCTGTCCTGGCCCTGGCATCGGTGTGCCGCCCCGGAATTGCGAAGCGAACTATATTGGTTGCGGTTGAAGGGGGTGACCGTGCAGCCTTATACGCCATCACGCCGCCGACAGGATTCCGGCTGTCTGGAGAAGACCGTCGCTTGCCACCGAAATATCCAACAAACGCTCTCTTTCGTTGGCAAGGCGAGTCACCTCGACCAAGCCTCTTGCTTGGGACCGCCCTCTTCCAGCCTCCCAATGGCGCGGGAGGTGATCACATACTTGCCACAGTCCGGTGCCACACAGGCAACCCAGGCCACGTTCGCCCCCAGTACCATGACTATCACGCCGCCGAATCGATCCATATATATGCTTAGGAGATGGCGTCTCCTCATGCTATGGTCAGTGGCTGCCCTGACTTTATCACTTCCAGTCCGCAGCAGTGCAATCACTGAAGCGGAGGCCATATGAAAGATTTCACTCGACCCGACGAAGGCATGGCTTTGGTCGTCGATGCAGCGATCGACATGGAGGCATTTTCCGGATGCGTACTCGCGTGGCAATACCTGCACATGCATGCCGTTCCACCAGGTGTCGCGATGAGGGTGTTCTCCCAAAATGGCCCGCGGCGCACTTCGAATTCGAATGGCCAGCGCACATCCTTGGAACGCCCCTCTGCTAACCGCGGGCAAGTTGCCGAACATTCGACCGAATTGGCTGAGGCACGATTGGGAGCCGTGCTAAAGTTCCGCATACCAAGGAAGAACATCACGCTCTCCGAAACGATCGATCAGGCCATCGAGATGATGGGGATCCACAATCGGTACTACGCCGAAGCCCTTCTGCGCATCCATGCCGTCAAAACGCCGGTTATCATGCGGGTTCTATTCGACGTGGCACGCCGAAGGGGGATTGCCTCTCCAACCACGCCTCTAGCGCCGGCAAGGGCCATTCGACTGTTGCACTCGGTCTGAAACAGCCTCTCCACAACCAGACGTGGGTGTGGTGAAGACGCCATTCGTGCATTTCAGTTTTTTCGCGTCGTATCCAGCACAAGGTGACGGTGGATTTCTGCTGTCAACGTTTCGATTCGCTCCGCCATCGCCTTGGTGATTTCTGTCAGCTCCGTGTTCTGACGGAGCAGCTCCAACGTTTGTGCGGAGTGCTTGCCCGACGCAACGGCGATCGCTTCACGGTGCTTGGCATCGGCTTCAGAGTGCGCCTTATCCCGTGCCGCCTGGCGCGTTTGTGCTAGCAAAATAAGGGGTGCAGCATACGCCGCCTGCAAACTAAACGCCAGATTCAAGAGTATGAAGGGATAGGCGTCAAAATAAGCAAGCCCCAACACATTGGCTGCAATCCAAATGGCGACAATGACGCTTTGCACGCCAAGAAAAACTGGAGTACCAAAGAAGCGAGCAAGCGCCTCCGCCTTGAGCCCGAACAAGTCACTCCCAAACGTCTTGGATAAGTGTTCGTGCTGCCGATGAAAACGCAAATGATCGACAGGTGATTCAACTGTCGAAGAGAGGTCTTCGCTTGGAGGGGCGTCCATTTCATTCTCCCAAAATGCCCACAATGGATTCGCTCACTATAGCCCAATTTGTGATCGGCATTTCCAGTTCGCTACCGTAGTGGTGATCAACGATCACTGCGCCGACGCGCTAGCCAGGTAAGGCGTACACTTGAACTCAGTCGTGACGCAGAAACTCGCCCAAGAACATCACCGGCCTGGCTTTCCAACGCCAATCGGCCAGTGCACGCTCTATGTCCTAGTATTTTGATGGAGTAAATCATGAACAGAACAAAGAAAATCGAGGATCCAACGCCTCACAAAGCGTTGCCAGGCAAGGCAGGCGACATCAACAAACAACAGCAAAAGTCAGCTCGCAATGAAGTCGTAGGACGCCATAAAGACGCGGGACAGCAGGGGCATCGCGGCGCGCGTTAATCCCACCGTCGATCCATGAAACGCCCATGTCAACCTGGCTAATCAGTGGCACCGCTGCGCGTCGATTTAGGGCATTGCCGTTTCATCGCTGACGTCCGTTCCATATTGAGTCATGGATTCTTACAGGCCGGCTGTCGCCTTGAAATGCCGTCGAACAGTGCCATCAAGCCGCTGTCGATTGCAGATGGACGCTGCGCGCTGAAACATTGCCTTCGATGATAGTAAGTGAAGCGTGTGACGCTGGCCAGGCGGACTCCGTTGAACGAATGAGAGGCCCGCGCCAGCCGCACCACGGAAGCCCCATGTCAAGCGCCGATACGCAAAGTCTGGGTCGATGCCGTGTCCGATACGATGGGGCAATCACGCAATGACGCGATTGGTGCTATCGTGATGTCGTTGAAACTATCTGGTACAGCACCATGTCATTCACTCCAGAACGCCGGCTGCAGTGCGTGAAGGCAACGGCCATCGACCATGCCATTGACCTGGTCTGCACGCATGGCTTGTCTTTTGCTTCGACCTATCTGCGTAACCAGGGATTGCGGAACGAGACGATCGCACGTGTCCTGTCTGGCCCCCAGAACCAGCACCGCAAGCACGAATGTTCCAAGCTGCATCACGAGTTACCATATGCATCACCGTCCCAAGACACCAACACGCCTACCCGACAGCTGAGTTATAGCACACGCCCAAAACCTGGGTATTTGCGTTGATGCGGCCGGCGCATGGCTAACTAGAAATCAAGGTGACGCCATGCCTTCGGAACCAAACGTCATCCGTAGAGGTGACATTCCCGCCAGTATGATTGTAATTAATGGTTAATTCTTCATTGATTTCGATGTCGCGATCAGCAAAGAAATGGAGCTCCCGCTCTTCAGCGAACGCAACGTACCTAAGATTGGCGGGATTGGCGTGGTTGTACATGCTCCCCCATCCCAGTGCTAGGCAGCCGGCGGATTCCCCCTTTGTCAAATGCCCCCAATTGAACAACAAGCGCTTCACCTCCTCGGGCAATTGAACCCAGTATGGGGACAGCAGCACAACCGGACAAGCCTCGACAAGTTCACCAGCAAATATCTGCCGACTAGCAAACACGCCCCTGCCCTTTGAAGAGCCAGTGTCCCGTATATGCCCGAGACAAGCCTTGATGTTCGTCATAGCGACCTGACCTCTCGCTTTCCATGCCTTAGGCACATACAGAGACAAGGCTCCGCCGAAAAAGGACATCACATCCTTCCGCAGGCCCATGACAACAAAATAGCGCCTGCCACCCAGCGACTTTTTCTTAAGCCGCCCCCCCTATTATGGGCGCATACTTCGGCGCTGGATCATCTCCCTCTCGTGCCGTATCGATCGCGCCCTCAAGCCGGGTACAATGCATGCATCCAATCGCTGCTGCCCGGCGCTTTGCTCCGTCCTTGTTCGTCGATAAACGCATAGGGGCGTTTCCTGCAGCTTCACACAAGTGACATAACCCGCGGTACCTGTTCCGGTTTGGGTGAACTAGCGGAGTATGCTGCGGGCGTCCTGCCCCATACCCGACGAAGGCAACGAGTCATTTGGAGGAAGAAATCCCACGGGGAGATTGAATGCTGTATTAACCTATGTTTCCAGACTCTACCTCGCGCCAACGATGTGCCGACATTGCTCGGCAGGCCTCTCTTTTCACGCATCACGCGGACTGCCCGCAATTTTGCGCCAGGATGCGGAACGTCTTTAATTTATCGCGACGCTGAAACGCTCGCCTGGCAACTTGTGACCGAATTCCGCTGTTGTTGTGTATCTCCGGCACCCAGCAAATCGAGATCGCCCGGATCAAGAAGACTGCGCCTCCGGAAGGCAGATGCAGAACGCAATTGTGATGCGCAAATGTCGATGACATAGGTGCGCTTGCGTACCGACGACATCGACATTTCGGCGAATAGTGGTTTCATTGCATCTGACCGAAATATTCGCCCAGTTGAATACACAGCCAAGGCGATTGGCGCTGCATATTCTTTGAAGGGAGTTTCATATGGACGAGTATTTTTCAGGGCCCGCCTTTGGGGATGCCGCGTTGCGCAGCAACGAGTTGGACGTGTCTGAACAGCTACGTCTTGATGCAGCACTGGACGACGCATTGCGTTGCACTTTCCCGGCAAGCGACCCCGTTGCCCTTAACTTTGCCTTTACTTCGCTCGTCTCAAGACGAAGCGAACTCATGAGGCGCGCATTCCCGCGGAGGTCAGCATGAACCCGGTCACATCATTTCTGGTTGGCGTCTGCTTGCTCGCCGGCACAGCCCTCACCTATTTGGGTAATCCAATCATTGCGGCACCACTCTTCATCCTCGCGATTCTCATTGCCCTGTCGCTGAAAATGGCGAATGCGTGGGAAAAGTTCGTCATTTTGAGATTGGGTAAGTTGCAGAGCGTCAAAGGAGCGGGCTTGTTCGCCATCATTCCAATTATCGATAACGTGGTCGCGATCATCGACGTACGTATTCAAACAACCGCCTTTAATGCCGAAGAAGCGCTCACCCGCGACACGGTTCCAGTGAATGTCGACGCAATCATCTTCTGGCATGTGCATGACGCGGAAAAGGCCGCTTTGGCCATTACCCATTACCGGGAAGCAATCGATCGCGTCGCACAAACGTCGTTGCGCGAAATGATCGGGGCATCGATGCTGGCCTCATTGCTATCTGAACGCAAAGAGGCTGACGAGCTCCTGAAGGATGTCATTTCGAGGAAGACGGCTCCCTGGGGCATTTCAATCAGTTCCGTCGAGATCCGCGACGTAGCGATTCCCGTCGCTTTGCAAGATGCGATGTCGCGTCAGGCGCAGGCCGAGCGCGAAAAGCAGGCTCGCGTCATCCTGGGGTCTGCCGAAGCAGCGATTGCTGGCAAGTTTGTCGAGGCCGCTGATACCTATGCCGGGCATCCTGCGGCACTGCAGTTACGAGCGATGAATATCATCTATGAGACAACGAAGGAGCGTGGCGCCACCATTTTGATTCCAAGCACGATGATCGATAGTTTGAATCCACCTACAACCATGGAGAAGCCCGCAAGCATTGATCGAAGAGCCTCGGGTCCAGAGGTAACCATGAGCAAAGTTGCGGCCTGATTCCATTGCCCTCCCAGTCACACCCTGTTCAAGATCAGGCAAACAAATTGTAGTTGGATAATATGATCCAACTACGATCCAACCCCAGCCTTAGCCACGACCATGTTTGCAGCATTGGAAGGTCAGCCAAATTTCGCGGACTTGGTCGTCGATCAAGGCGCGCTTGCCCGTCATGTTATGCTGACCTTTCCGATTGATTCACTTGGAGGGCAATCATCATGAGCACCGATAGCGAGAAGAACTTGCAGTACATCGCCAACCTCACTGAGCAGCAATTGGAGAAGGCGAAGGAGATTTACCTCAAATCCTACAAGGGCTCGGATAACCCAATCATCCTTGCGGCAATCATTCAGGCGATGGCGATTAACTTCCAAACGCACATGCTCATGGATTGAGGGGCGCTTGCTATGCTTTCCTCTATTCCGAGGAGGTGTGCGTGAGGATCTGCAAACGTTGCACGATCGAGCTGCTGTTCTCCGAGTGCAGGCCAGCGATCGGTCATCTCGGGGTCTATTTCTTTTGTCCGCGTTGTGGGTATCGGATCAAACTTGCGAACATCGGCAGGCCTGGCGACCCACTTAAATTGATCCAGTTCGCTGATTGACACTGGATCCGTGTTAAGGTGGGTTCTTTGAAGGAGAACAACATGGAACCCTTGAACCCAAGGCCTAAGTTTCTGCGAGATCCTACTGGGTGGCACTGGTCCTTGATGTGGTGGACGCCCACCAAACGTGCATTTCGTCGGGTTGAATCCAATACGGTTTTTGCCAGCGAGGCCGAAGCGCGGGCCGATTTCAAAGAGCGTGAAGAGGAAGCTCGACGCGATACCGATCAAGGAAGCTGATTCTCGGTTTTCCTACAGGATTCCAATTTCGATGCGCATGATTTGATATTTATCAAATCGAACAAATCTGCAGGCGATATGCTGGCCTGCATGATCTTCTTTGACGCCTCGTCTTACAGCAAGCGCACCTATGCCCGCTTCCGTTCCTGCCTGGCGCTTGAACGGTTTGTTTCGTCGCCACACTCTGAGGGGCGTTCTGCTTCACTAAGATGGGCGCGCGCCTGGCAACTAGTCGTCCAACGTCCTGAACGAGAAAATGAACTAGCACCGATTGCTCCGTCGATCGGCATGTACGACGGCTCCTTGAATCTCAAATCAAGCCAGCGCAGCGTGGCGCGAGAAGACGTTCTCGATTAGGCGCGCAGGTACCTGGATTGACAAGCGAGACCAACAAGTGGCCAAGGATGGCGGTAACACTTTTGCCGGCGCGTCACAGTACTTCTCGGTATCGAGGGATGGCGGCCGAACGTTCGGTCCGGACTACAAGATCGCCGACCATACGTGCGAATGTTGCAGGAGTTCCCTTGCGCTGAACCAAAAGGGGAATCCAGTTCTCCTTTGGCGGCACGTATTCGAGCCAAATATCCGCGACCACGCTCTCGTCGAATTGTCGGCCGATGGGAGTCTCGGCCCCATTGAGCGCGTCAGCACTGACAACTGGGCTATCGATGCGTGCCCGCACCAGGGACCTGCTATTGCATTCGGCTCGGACGGACGCCGGCATCAAACCTGGTTCACAGGTGGCGCAGCAGGTGGTGCCCTCTTTTACGCAAACCAGAAGCACGACGACACCCTGACGGGATTGTCTTTCGTCCGTTGTTTGACACGCATCATCATCGCTATTCCGTTTACTGACGCCTGCGCAAACAACAAGATAGTTAATCCGCTCAGAGCGGCTTCACCTGCACAACCACCTTACCTTTCGCCCTGCCTTGCTCAAGGTATGCGAGCCCGTCCTTTGCCTGGGCAAAGGGAAATACCTTATCAACCACCGGGTGTAAGCGCGATGCAGCAAGGTGTGCACCGATCTTTGCCAATTGCAGTCCATCCGGATGCACGAACAGAAAAGAATAACTGGCCTCACGCTGCTTCGCCTTCCGAGTGATTTTCCTGCTCAGCAGGCCGAACACGAACTTCATCAGAAAGTTCATTCCGCGCTGCTGTGCGAATGCCGCATCCGGCGGCCCGATCAACGAAACGATCTTGCTGCCGGGCCTGACGACCCGCAGCGACTTTTCCAGTTCGTCGCCGCGCAGTGTGCCGAGCACGACGTCGAAGTCGCGCAATTGTTCTTCGAATTTCTGCTTTTTATAGTCGATCACCTCATCCGCGCCGAGCTTGCGCACAAATTCAACGTTGGCGGTACTGGTCGTCGTAGCGACCTTGGCGCCCAGTAGCTTCGCCAACTGGATGGCAAAAGTCCCGATACCACCGGCACCCGCCGGAACAAATGCCTTCTGACCAGGCTGTAGTTGGGCTCGTTCTACGAACGCCTGCCACGAGGTTAGCCCTACCATTGGAATTGACGCAGCCTGTACAAAGTCCAGGTTCTCTGGCTTAAGCGCCGCTGCATGTTCTGGCACTGCCGCGTATTCGGCGAGTGTACCGACGCCAAGGTCAAAGGTGCTGGCGAATACCGCGTCACCGACCTTAAAACGGCTCACCCGGCTCCCGACTTCAACGACAACGCCGGCGAGGTCGCTGCCCATGGTCGCAGGCAGTTGAAGTTTGACGATGGGTTTGAAGCTCCCGGTGGGAATCATATTATCGATGGGATTAAGTCCGGCAGCGTACACCTGGACCAGGATCTCATCCGGCTCAATCGTGGGTCGTGGAAGGTCCGCGAACTCGACGTTCTTTGCACCGCCGTAGCGCTTTAAAATTAATGCTTTCATTTGGAGTCTTTCCTAAACCAGGCTCAAATCCTTGCGCAAGCCGGCATCAACCAGGCCTGCTGGCGCGAATGAGCGCAACAGGCGCAGGCGCTTTGCCAGGCCGCCAGCGGTGTAGCGCAGCTTTGGCTTGCTGGCCAGCGCCGCTTTCAATACAGTTTCCGCAACCACTTCAGGCCCTTCGGCGCCAGCCATCGCTTCCTGCACCCGGCGCGTCACCGTACCCCGCACTTCGCCGTAGGCATCCAGCTTGGCATCGGGCTCCAGCAGGTTGGCATCGAATGGTGTCTTGGTGTACGCCGGTTCGATCACGATTGAGCGAATACCCCAGTTGCGCAATTCGTGGTCCAGCGATTCCGAGTACCCTTCAATGGCATGCTTGGTGGCCGCATACAAGGCGCCGTATGGCATCGGAAGGAAGCCCAGCACAGAACCGATGTGGAGGATTCGCCCTTGCCCCCTGCCCCGCATGTGCGGCAGCACGGCGCGCGTCATGCGGACCACGCCAAAGAAATTCGTGTCGAAAATCGCTTGCGCCTGTTCGATCGAACTTTCTTCCGCACCGGCTGGCGCCACGCCGAAACCCGCATTATTGACGAGCAAATCGATGCGCCCTTCGATGGAAATCACCGCCGCGACTGCGGTTTGCACCGAATCGTCGCTGGTCACATCAAGAGGCAACGTTTCGTATGCCCGCTTCCCTCCTTGGGCGCCGCGGCGACTGGTGCCGTACACCGTGAAGCCAGCCTCTGACAGGCGCATTGCCGTCGCCTCGCCAATGCCGGACGAGGCGCCGGTAACCAATGCAATCTTCTTCATAACGTCGGATCCTCTCAAGTCGAACACGGAATATGATGCTCATCATATTCCGATATAAAAAAAAGGCGCGACCGTAGCGCCCACTTCACTCGGCGGCCGGTGAAAACTGTTTCAAAGCTGCTGCACAAAGTGCTTGCGACAACTTGGGGTCGTCAACCGCACGGGCCACCATCGTTGTGCCGATCAAACCGCACACAAGTGCCATTGCCTGCTCATGCGCCTGGGGCCGGCCCCAGTCCGGCAATTGACGCGCAAACAAATCGATCATCTCCTTGATGTGGATGGTCGCCGCGCGCCGCACCTCCGGTGCTTGCCTCGGCATCTCCGAGCCAAGTGCCGAGACCGGACAGCCCGTTTCAATGGCCGCTATATGCTCCGGCGACAAGTATGCCTGCATCATTGCCTGCAATGCTTGCCCTGGTGGAGCTGTAGCCGCCACGCGTGCCGCCAGCGCCACCGATTCGGCACCGGCACGATCCCCCGCTTCAGCGAGCAGCGCATCGCGCGAATCGAAGTGCGCGTAGAAACCGCCGTGCGTCAGACCAGCCTCCTTCATAATGTCAGCGACGCCAGTACCGCTATAGCCGGTGCGCCGAATCGCGCGCGCGGCGACTTCCACGATACGCTCGTGCGTTTCCTCTTTACGACTTAGCAACTGTTGCTTAGTAGTTTTCTTCTGCATGATGACCATCATATACCAGTTTTTCGAAACGTGCACAAAGGCTCGACGGATACTGCAGATATAATGACTGGCTTGCAGCAGAACCTTTAGAAACGCGGATGAACGATATCGAACTGCCTTTCCGTGCCACCGCGTATGAAGCCTGCGCCTGGCTGACGCAGCAGACCGAGTCTCCTTGGACCCTGGCCCGACTTCTCGAGAACGGGCTAACGCCTGTAATCTGGCTCGACTACGATGCGGCATATCCCGAACTGTTCGGCGATGCCAATGGCGGTTATGCAGCGCCGATTTTCTTCCGGGACGATATTGCCCGCCT
The DNA here is from genome assembly GCF_009720745.1 of Massilia eburnea. GTDB lineage: Bacteria > Pseudomonadota > Gammaproteobacteria > Burkholderiales > Burkholderiaceae_D > Rugamonas > Rugamonas eburnea. The sequence goes on from NZ_WNKX01000003.1 coordinate 273,640, forward strand.
GGCGGCCGGCAGCGAAGATGTGCTGATCACGTTCACGAAAGATGCCTGCAAACTGCCGGCGCGGTTACCTGCGCCGGGATTTCGTCGCTCGCTCGACGAATTGCGCTTCCCCAAAAAGGACCTCGAGCGGCTCGCCGGAAAACTCAAACACGATGCGCGCCCAGCGCAGCAGCAAGCGCCAGCCCCGGGAGCCAGCGAGGCGCAGTTCGGGATTGGCAAGGCCGAGGTGCTGGCTGCGTTTTCCGGTTTCGTGCGCCTGGACCTGGCGCGCGAACTGGATGGGGCGGTGGGCATCTTCGGCGACGATGGCGCTCGCGTCAAAGCAAGCGCCCGAAAATCGAAACGCAGCACGGTATGGAATCCTGTCACGCTCGCCCTGGGCCTGCACGACGTCTACCGTGTCCCGCTCGGCCCTTTAAAGCGCGCATTCAAATCGCACGACTTTCTCTACGCTTGGGAAATCGATTGGGAAGAGTCCCTTCGTTTGCTCGGCAAATAGCCACCTGATCCCGAAATCAGCGCTGCAACCCATCTTGCATCAGGCTTTCGTCAGCGGGATGGTGCTAAGTTGCATAGAAAACTGCCCCCTTGGATCTCAACTAGGGAAGTAGTTCCGGTATTCGTCGCGCAATGAACAGCAACCATTCTGCCCACTAGATGGGTTGCGCTGGCGCTGAGTGTATAACTTTCTGTCCAGCGATCCGCTCGAATATCTGCAACGCTAACCAGCCTGCCTCACCTAGATCCCGCGATCGCGACCCAACGTATTCTGCCTGTCTGCCACAAGGAGTTTTCATACTTCTTGCGTACTGAGTTCAACAGCATTTTCTCTAAAAGACGCAGATCTTTGATTTAATTGTTAAAACTTCCCGTCAATACACTAACGACACGAGTAGCCCCTGCAGTACAAGTGCAGGACTCACCTTTTTCAATGCAGTTCCAAGGACCAGCACCCTTGCCACGCTTACAGTTCGTTCCCTTCTTCCTGGAGTTTAGCGAAGGAAAGTGTTGCCCCGTAAATTGTCACGCGTCCAATTCGCCAGCCAGGCGGAGAAGATGTCTTTAGCACTAAGAGTAAGAAAACTGCTCTACGGCGCTCAATCCACCATTAACATTCCCCGCAACGAGACATTATGCGCCTTCGCGTCGAATACTCGTGGCACGGGAACCACCAACCTGCCCAACGTGCCATCCAAAGGACACGATTGTTCAGCGCACCTTCGACGCCTCACGCACCACATTAATTGCGCGATCCCGGAACCATTGGTGAATGCGGTCGGAATTCCGCATCACGTGCCAGTACGCGAAGATCGGATAGGGTTTAAGGCCGAGCGGCAACCGCTTAACCACGATAGGCAGTAACTCGGCCATCTTCAGGGCGTAAAAACGCGGCAACGTCAGAAGAAGATCTCCGGAAGCGACGATCTGACAGGCCGCAAAATGGTGCTGGCAAAAAAGACTAATCTGCCTCTGGCGGCCATCATTGCCAAGCAGAACATCCAGCGTATTCGGTTCTCCCATCGGCGAAACGCTGACATGGCGCGCGGCGAAGTATTCCGCACGGGTCAGGCTCCCATTCGCCAGGGGATGGTCGCGGCGCATGACGACCACGTGCGACTCGTCGAAGATATAAGCGCTGGCAACGCGCGGCCCGACCCGGATGCGGCGCTCAAACACCAGGTCCAACTGCCCACCGGCCAGGGCGCGCTCCACTTCATCCAGCGGCACGCGCCGGCTCGCCAGCTTGAGGCGCGGCGCTTCTGCCGCAAACGTGGCCGCCAGGGCTGGCAGCACCATTGACTCCAGCATATCGCGCGAACCCATCGTCATTTCGGCATCAAGCATCTCCGGCCGCACTTCGGCCTCACTGCGCAGGGTCCCTTGCAGACCTTGCAGATAGCTTTGCACCGCCTCGATCACCGCCAGCGTGCGCTCGGTGGGGACGACGCTATTGCCCTGCCGGACGAACAAGGGGTCGCCAAAGTGTTCGCGCAAGCGGTTCAACGCGTGGGTTACCGCCGGTTGCGTCAAATGCAGGGAGCGCGCAGCGGCCGTGATCCCGCCCTGCTGGTAAATCGCGTCAAGCACCCGGAAAAGGTTCAGGTCGATGCGGGCATCCATATAAATTCCATTAATGTCTTCGCATTATAAATATTCATTATATAGATTACCTGAGTTCGCGTACGCTGGTTTTCACCACAACAAACCTGGGCTTTAAATCATGGACTTCTCCCCTTCCAAACGCGGCCAAGAAATGCTGGCACGCCTTGATCGCTTCATGCGCGAAGAACTCGAACCGGTGGAGGCGGAATATCACGCCGCCCTGACGGGCGGCGCGGACTGGCATCAATGGCGCCAGCCGGCAGTAATGGAAAAACTCAAGGCACGCGCCAAGGAAGCCGGCCTGTGGAACCTGTTCCTGCCGGAAGCCGAACACGGCGGCGCCGGTCTGTCCAATGTCGAATATGCGCCGCTGGCCGAACGCATGGGCCATTCAATGATGGCGCCGGAGGTCTTCAACTGCAACGCCCCCGATACCGGCAATATGGAAGTGCTGGCCCGCTATGGCTCGCCCGAACAGCAGCACCAATGGCTCGAGCCGCTGCTGTCCGGCGAAATCCGCTCCGCCTTCTGCATGACCGAACCGGCAGTGGCCTCGTCGGACGCCACCAATATGCAGGCGACCGCCATCGTGGAAGGCGACGAAGTCGTGCTGAATGGGCGCAAATGGTGGTCCACCGGCATCGGCCACCCGAATGTGAAGATCGCGATCTTCATGGGCCTGAGTGATCCGGATGCCGACCGCCACCGCCGCCACACCATGGTGCTTTGTCCGCTGGATACTCCGGGTGTCACCGTCACGCGCATGCTGCCAAGCTTCGGCACCTTTGACGAACCGTCCGGGCACGGTGAAGTGGTGTTCGACAATGTTCGCCTGCCTTTATCGAACATCATTCTCGGCGTTGGCCGCGGCTTCGAAATCGCCCAGGGCCGCCTTGGCCCGGGCCGCATCCACCACTGCATGCGCGCCATCGGCGCGGCGGAACACTCGCTGTCGCTGCTTTGCGCACGCGCAGAGAAACGCGTCGCTTTCGGAAAGCCGCTAGCCAAGCTAGGCGGCAATGCCGACATCATCGCCAACCTGCGCATGGCCATCGAACAGGCGCGTCTGCTGACGATGAAGGCGGCATGGACCATCGACACGCAAGGCGTGAAGGCGGCCATGAGCCTGATCTCGCAGATCAAGGTTGTCGCACCTGCAGTTGCGCAGCAAGCCGCTGATGCTGCCATCCAGATCCACGGCGCCATGGGCATGTGCGACGACACGCCATTGGCGGGCTTGTTTGCCTACGCACGGGCGCTGCGCATTGCCGACGGTCCGGATGAAGTGCACCGCGGCGTGATCGCCAAGATCGAGCTGAAACAGCAGAAGGCTGCGCGAGGAGAACTGGAATGACGAATGCAATTGCCGACGCGCGCGCAGTGCGCGATGAAGACCGCCTGGACACGGCGCGCCTGGATGCTTACCTGAAATCGGCCATCCCAGGCCTGCAGGGGGAGCCAGCGCTGCGCCAGTTCCAGGGCGGTGCGTCCAACCTGACGTACCTGGTCAGCTATGGCGACCGCAACCTGGTGCTGCGCCGTGCTCCTGCTGGCGCAGCGGCAGGCGCCCACGATATGCTGCGCGAAGCGGGCGTGATGGCGGCGCTGAAACCCAGCTTTACTTATGTGCCGGCCATCCTGGCGCGCAGCGACGATGCTTCCATCGTCGGCGCCCCCTTCTTTGCCATGGAATGCCTGCCCGGCATCATCCTGCGCAGCAACCTGCCGGCCGGCTTCCCTCTCGATGCAGCCGGCGTACGTAAGCTGTGCACCAATGTCCTCGACCGCCTGATCGAACTGCAGGGCATCGATGCGACGCAACCGGCACTGGCGGCACTGGGCAAAGGCGAAGGCTATGTTGAGCGCCAGTTCGGCGGCTGGACTTCGCGCTGGCAGCGCGCGCAGACCGAAGGCACCGACGCCTGCGAAGACGTCATTGCCTGGCTGGCTGCGACGCGCCCGAAACAGGATTCCCGCCTGTGCGTCATCCACAACGACTACCGCTTCGACAATGTGGTGCTCGATCCTGCCGACCCGACCAAGGTGATTGGCGTCCTGGATTGGGAAATGGCCACGCTGGGTGATCCTTTGATGGACCTCGGCGGCTCTCTCGCTTATTGGGTGGAGGCCGGTGACGAACCAGCCTTCCAGGCGGTCCGACGCCAGCCAACGCACGCGGAAGGCATGTTCACGCGGCGCGAAGTGCTGGCCTACTATGTCGACAAGACTGGAATGGATACCGGCGATTTTGCCTTCTATGAAGTCTTCGGACTGTTCCGCCTGATGGTCATCGCGCAGCAGATCTACCGCCGCTATGTCCTGGGCCAGACCACCAATGAGCAGTTTGCGAGTCTCGGCGTCATGGTAGGCATCCTGGCCAGGCGTTGCCGCGAAACGATCGCCGCCGGCGGGAGCCTCTAGTGGGCGACATATTCCTGATCCGCCATGGGCAGGCCAGTCTTGGCGCAGAGGATTACGACTGTCTCTCCGAACTGGGCGAGCTTCAGTCCGCTCTTCTGGGAAGCTGGCTGGCGCGCAGCGGGCGCCGCCCTGCCCGCATTGCTGTTGGCGGCCTTCGCCGTCATGCGCAGACGGCGCAGGCCTGCCTGCGCGCGGCGGGGCTGGGCGAAATCCCGACTCTCGTACTACCCGGCCTGGACGAATTCGATGCCAACGAACTGGTTGCCCAGGTGGAGGCGCAATCCGCATCCGGCGCTTCTGCGCGCGCTGCGCTTGCGCGCGATCCTGCCGAGCAGAAGGCCTTGCAAAGCCTGATTCTGGCAGCTGTCGACCGCTGGACAGCCGGAGGGCACGACCACGAATACAACACCAGTTGGCCCGCCTTCAGCGCCGCCGTGCGCGATGCCTGGGAGTCGCTCGCCACCACGCACGAAGGTGAAACCTGGGTTTTCACATCGGGCGGCCCGATCAGCGTGATCGTCGCTGCCCTCATGGACTTGCCCGCAGAACGCACTTTCTCCCTGTGCTGGCCGCTGGTCAACACCAGCGTCACACGCATCCGGCTTGGCCGGCGATCACGCCAGCTCATTACATACAACGGGTGGCCGCACCTTGACGGCGCAGCAGAATCGCAACTGCTCACCCACCGCTGAATACTTCTGAAGGGAACCAATATGAATCCATCCAATTTGTTCGACCTGACCGGCAAGGTCGCCCTCGTCAACGGCGCCAGCCGCGGCATTGGCGCTGAAATCGCTCGCCTGCTTGTCGCTCACGGCGCCCACGTCATCGTCACCAGCCGCCGCCGCGATGACTGCCAGCGCATCGCCGATGAAATCGCCCTCGCATCAGGCGGTTCGGCCGAGGCGGCAGCCTGCCATATCGGCGACCAGGCCCAAATCGAAGCACTGTACGACTCGATCCTCAAGCGCCATGGCCGCCTGGACATCCTGGTGAATAATGCCGCCACCAACCCCTACTTCGGTCCGATTGAAGACACTAGCGTGGAGGCATTCCAGAAAACGATCGACGTGAATATCCGCGGCTACTTCTTCATGTCTACCCTCGCCGCGAAGCTGATGAAAGAGAACCAGGACGGCTCCATCATCAATGTGGCCTCTGTCAATGGCGTGATCCCCGGCCACCACCAGGGCATCTACTCGATCACCAAGGCGGCAATCATCTCCATGACCAAGGCATTTGCGGCGGAACTGGCGCAAAAAGGTGTGCGCTGCAACGCCCTGCTGCCAGGCTTCACCGATACCAAGTTCACTGCAGCGCTGAAAGATTCGCCGGAAGTTCTTGGATCGCTGCTGGCGCACGTCCCCATGCGCCGCGCCGCCCAGCCATCCGAGATGGCCGGTGCGGTCCTGTATCTTGCTTCCGCCGCGTCAAGCTACACGACGGGCGCGATCCTCAACGTCGACGGCGGCTACCTCTGCGCCTGACCCGTCAACCTGGTCGGCCAGCATTTCGCCGGTGAGCGATTGCAGGCCGATGCCGTGTCCGCAGCACACCGACGTCGACACCACGTTCCCGCTGACGGTGATCATGGGCAGCGTCGTATTGGCCAGGCTGGCGTAACCGCTCCAGCGCGACACGACCGGCGCGCCGCGCAGCGCGGGAAAACGGTCGTACAAGCGGCCCACGATTTCAGACAGGTCCGCATGGCTCGGAGTGGATGGAATCGGTAGGCCATAGGCGTCATTCAGGCGCTTGGCCGTCGCCACCAACGTGTTGCGCGGCGTGATACGAAAACTCTCCATGGCCCAGCGCGGCGCGAGCACGCCCAGGCGCCGGGGTAAGTCCAGGGTCGCCAACTGGTCTTCCGACAAAGGCCCCACTTCGACAGCGGTAGCGCGCAGTGTTGCCATACCGGCGGGTAGCATTCCAAGCCGCGGTGAATAGGCATTGGTCGCAAAAACCAATGTCGGAGCCCTGGCCTTGCCCAACGGTGTTTTCACGGTGACGCGCCCCCCATCTTCGAAAGACAGCATCGGGGTCCCTTCGTATAGCTTGATCCCTGCCTCCAGTACAGCGCGCCGCAGGCCAGCCACGTACATGCCGGGATCCAGCGTGCCGCCATCGGGTGTGCAAATCGCGGAGACGAACGCCGGTCCCTGCAGCGCACGCAGGCTATCCTGGTCCAGCAACAGGACACGCGCACCGAAAGCGATTCCCGCATACGCATCCTTTGCCAGCAGCGGCTCCTCCGAAGGACGGAAGCTGCCGCGCATCATGCCGCCAGCGGAGTAGCCGCAATCTATGCCGTATCTTCGCAACTGGTCCTCCACATATGCCACACCTTTGTCATAGATTCCAACGACTCGCGCCGCTTCGACGAAGCCGACACGCCGGTCAAGCAAGTCATATTCAAGCTGGATGCTGCCGGCGAGATAGCCGGCATTGCGTCCGTTGGCGCCTGCGCCGGCAAATTCCTGCTCCAGCAGGATTACCTTTGCGCCCCGTTCGTGGAATTCAAGGGCGGCGGACAACCCCGGGATACCGCCGCCGACTATGATGACATCCCCCTCAACCATGCCTTCGAGCCGCTTCTGTAAATCCGCTGGCGCATCCATCCAAGTATTCATTTCAAACCTCAGAAAAAAAAGGCCCGGCAAACCGCGCCGGGCCTGAACCACCCAAGATGGTGGGAGACACTACCGGTTACTACAACATTAGTTTTGACGCGCCCTTCTGTTCACACTTGCGTCGAGCATTCCAGTCAATGCCAGCGCAGACTTGATCGCGCACCATTGCAGTGGCTCTGGCAAGGTTGTCGGCGTCTTATGCTGCAAAGCCGTCATCAAAGGATGGTCGATACCACCGATGCGCTCGGCCAACAGCAATCCCATCATGGACTGTGTGGCCACGCCATGGCCTGAGCAGCCCGCGGTATAGAGCACATTGCCGGCGTCACCGCTTGCCCCAACAACAGGCAAAGCGTCATAGGCCATGCTCACGTATCCGCTCCAGCAGGCGCGGATGCCGATACCGCGCAGGCCCGGGAAGCGCTCGTGCAGCCCTTCCTCCAACGCCGCATATGCCGCGTGATCCGGCACGTTCGGCGTTTTCGAGCCGTAGGCATAGTTGAGCTGCTTGGTCGTCGTCACGATCGTGTTACGGGCAGTGAGGCGATGGCTTTCCATCGTCCAGTGCGGGGTGACGATACCCTCGCGTCCTTGCCAGCCCAATGCTGCCAGCTGTTCGGCCGACAATGGCTCCGTCTCCAATGCCGAAACCCGGATTGGCGCGACCTTGTCCTTCAACAGACCCAATTGCGGCGTATAGGCATTTGTAGCGAGCACCAAGAAAGGCGCGCTGGCGCTTCCCTTCGCTGTTACTGCCTTGACCGTCGCGCCGGTTGTAAATGAATGCATCCCGGAGTTTTCATATATCTTCACTCCCGCCCGCAATGCCGCACGCCGCAAGCCGAGCACATACTTTCCGGGATCGAGCGTGCCACCGCGCGGCGCGTAACAACCAAACAGGAAAGCCGGCGGAATGCCACGCGCCCGCAGCGCGGCGGAATCAAGGAACTCGGAATAACTCCCCAGTTCCAGGCCGGTTTGCATGTCCTTGCGCAGCTTAGCCTCCTGCGAGGCGTGGACAGCTGCGCGAAGGATGCCGGACTGGTTGTAGTCGCAGTCGATGCCATATTCGCGCAGCTTGCGCTCCACATAGCTCACACCCTGGTCATAGAATTCGACGATACCTTTGGAACGCTCATGGCCTATGCGTTTGTGGAACATGTCAAACTCGATGCCTGCACTTCCTGCAAGGTAACCAGCATTGCGGCCGCTGGCGCCGAAGCCGCCGAAGTCACGTTCCAGCACAACGACTTTCGCGCCCCGCGCCCTGAGTTCCAGTGCAGTGTTCAAGCCTGCAAAGCCGGCACCTACCACCACGACATCGGCGCTGACATGGCTATCCAGTTCCGGCTGCAGGTCTGATGGGGCTTCCAGCCAGCCTCCGATAGGGCGATATCGATTTGTCGTTTCCATGATTAGTCCTTGCTCAAAATATGAATCGCCAGTGCAGCTTCTTCCACGCCCTGCAGGCCGCCGCCGTTTTCCTGGATGGCGTGGCGCGCCCCCTGCACCTGGCGCGCTCCTGCCTCACCGCGCAATTGCGTGACCAGCTCGAACAACTGGCCGATGCCTGTAGCGCCGAGCGGATGCCCTTTCGATTCCAGGCCACCAGAGGTGTTGATCGGGACACGTCCACCGAGCGTGAAGTCGCCGCGTTCGGCCGCAGGGCCGCCCTCACCCAATGGCGCCAGGCCGAGGTTTTCAGCCTGGATGATTTCGCCCATGGCGGACGCATCGTGTACCTCGGCGACATGCATGTCCTGCGGTCCCAGGCCCGCCTGCGCGTACGCCTGCAACGCGGCGAGATGGCCGATGTTCAGCTGTGGCTGATCAATACGGCGGTGAGTGAAACTACGGATCACGCTGGCCGCGACACGGATGCACCGGCTGCGGTCCGCGCCGATACGGCGCAGGCCCTCTTCGGTACACAGGATCGCGGCAGCGGCGCCGTCCGATACCGGGGCGCACATGGGCAATGTGATCGGATAGGTGATCGGCGGGGCGGCCAGCACTTCGTCAATCGTGAACGCCTGGCGGAATTGCGCGTACGGGTTATGCACCGAATGCTGGTGGTTCTTTGCTGATACGGCGGCAATCTGCCTTTGTGTCGTGCCGTAAGTCGCCATGTGATGGCGGCACATGGCGGCATAGATCTTCATGAAGCGGCTGTATGGCCGTTCCGATTCCGATCCCGGCGGCGGTTCGATACCCTCGCCCAGCCGGGCAAGCGTGGCGAAGTTTTCTTCAACGCGTGAGACATCCCAGCCGGCTTCGAACAGGGCCAGTGACTTTGCCTTGTCCGCTACCACCATCTTTTCCGCCCCGAGCGCGAGCGCCACGTCGCAGGCCCCTGCTTTCAGGCTCTGAATCGCGAGGTGCACCGCGCTGCTGCCGGAGGCGCAGGCATTTTCGACATTGATGACTGGAATGCCTTCAATACCGATCTTGCTGAACACAACCTGGCCCGGAATCGACAACTGGCCATGCAATGGGCCGCCTGTGATGCCGGAATAATAAGCGGTGCCAATGTCCTGTGCGCAGCAGCCTGCGTCCTTCAGCGCGCCCTGCAGCGCCTCGTCCGCCAGGCTTTCGACGCTGCGTTCGATATGGCGCCCGAACACCGTCATCGCAATGCCGGCGATATAGATATTACTCATAACCCGTTCCTTAGATTCGTCGTTCCACGCCTTGCCAGTACTGTTCCCGCAAATCCTTCTTAAGGACTTTACCAACCTGACTGCGTGGCAATGCAGCCGTGAAGTCCACGCTTTTCGGCGCGCGCACCGAACCAAGCTTCTGCTTGCACAGGGTGATCAGTTCTTCCGCATCGACTTCCTGCCCGACTTTCAGTTCCACCACGGCCTTCACCGCCTCGCCCCACTTATCGTCAGGCACGCCGATCACCGCGCAATCGTGCACTGCCGGATGACCCCAGAGGATTTGCTCGATCTCGCTCGGGTAGACGTTGAAGCCTCCGGAAATGATCATGTCCTTCTTGCGGTCGGTGATGTGCAGGAAGCCCTCGGCGTCCAGGTGGCCGATATCGCCGGTATGCAGCCAGCCGTCGATAATGGTTTCCGCCGTCTTGTCCGGTGCTTTGTAATAGCCCTTCATCACCAGGTCGCCGCGTACGCAGATTTCGCCGGTGCCGCCGATCGGCAGCACCTCATTGCGCTCGTTCAGGATCTCGACGCGGATCAGTGGGTTCGGGCGGCCGACGGAGGACAGCCTTTCATCCGATGCCAGTTTGCCGTCTACGAAATGCGCCTCGGGCGGGAGGAAAGCGATGGAAGCCGGCGCTTCGGTCTGGCCGTAGCCGCCAGCCATGACTGGACCGAAGACCTCGATCGCGCGCTTCAGCTTTTCAACCGACATCGGCGCGGCCCCGTACAGGAAGAATTTCAGCGACGGGAAGGCGATTTTGTCGATGCCCGGGATCTCGAGCAAGCGGTAGATCACCGTCGGCGGCAGGAACATTTCGGTCACGCCATGCTTGGCGATCGCGCCCAGCACCGTTGCCGGATCCGGCTTGGTGACCACAACCACCGTTCCGCCCTGCGCAGTGCAAGGCAGCGACAGCATGCCGGCCGTGTGGGTCATCGGCGCCGCCGCCAGGTTCACCGGACGCTCGCCCTCGTAAGGGAAAGCGATCATGAACTGCGCAAAATACGTCTGGAAGGCGCGGTGGGTGTTCATCACGCCCTTTGGTTTGCCGGTCGTGCCGCCGGTAGCCGAAAGAGTCGCGACATCGTTCAACGCCGCTTCAACCTGCGGTGCGGTCGTTGGCACGCCTTTCAGCCATTCGGACAGCGACGTCGCCCAAGGCAGGCTACCATCGAGACAGACCCATTGCCTGACCTTGGGCAAGTTCGCCCGCAGCGGTTCAATGACGGCGGCGAACTGCTGCTGGAAGAACAGCACCTCGCAATCGAAAAAGTCCAGCACGTACTGGTTTTCTTCCGCGACGTTGCGGCCGTTGACAGGAATATAGGTCAATCCGGCGCGCCACAAGCCCAGCGCGCAGGTCCACCCGATCACATCGTTGTCGGACCAGATCGCACCCTTGCTCTCCTTGCCAAAGCCGCCCGCAATGAGGGCGTTGGCGACGCGGTACGACATTTCGCCTGCTTCCTGGAACGTAAAGCTGCGTTCATCCTGGATGTAGGCGACGGCGTTCGGGTTGATGCGCCAGCCACGGTCGAAGAAATCAATGATAGCCATGCTGTTCCCCGATTACAGGTGGGTTACCGTGGCGCGTGCCAGGCCACGCTGCTCCAGGAAGCCGAGCAGGTAGCGGTGGCCGAACGCCTTGGATCCGGATGCAAAGCCCGTCTTCGCCAGGTCGCCATCGAGCAGCTTGATCGCGCCCGCCGCATGGATAGCGCCGGTAGCGATGTAAGGCGTGGTGCCGTGCAGGGTAGCGCGCACGGATGCCAGCTGGCCACGACCGATCGCTACGTCGACGGTGCGCTGCACGGTGGTGCGCTCGCGCGGCGGCATTGCCGGAGTGGTGGAATCAACGATCTGCTTCAGCACCGCGTCCTGCTGCTCGCGCGGCAGGTTTTTGTACTCCGCCTCCCACTTCTGGCCCAGGGCATGCACTGTCCGCATCGCATTGTTGTCGTAGAAACCTACGCTGGAAATACAGCTGCGCACGCGGGAATCTCGCTCGAAGTAGACCGGCAGCGAGGTACCGCCCCATGGCAGCGAGAACACAGGCTGCATGAACGCAGGGTCATTGATCATGAACGAAGCATCGGCCGCGTGCGAAACCAGCTTCTTCTCCCACAGGTAGCAGGACTCGTGGCGGTAACCTTCGAAGATCGTTGCGGTGGAACCGACACTGATGCCGGCGCCGGTGCGTGGGCCGCGGCACAGGGTCGCCGTTTCCAGTGCATCCACACCATGGGTTTCCAGCGCCAGTTCAGCGGCGATTTCGGCATAGGTGTACATATAAGCGTTCGATGGCGATACCAGCAGGCCGGCTTGGCGATACAGCTCGCCGAACTGGTCGCGCACCTTGCGGATGTAAGCTTGTTCGCCGGTGGTATCCAGGTAATGGCAGCCGGCTTTCAGTGCTGCTTCAACCGTCACCAGGCCAGAGTTGATGAATGGGCCGACAGTATTGCAGACCACCTTGGCGCCCTGGAAGGCTTTCACCAGCGAGTCGACATTGTGTTCAGCCTCGATGATTTCATATTCGGCCTGTTCCAGGCGAACCACGCGCTGCGACATCATTTCCTTGATGCGGCCTGCATTGCGGCCCACCGCCGTGAAAGGGATTGCCTGGTCGATCAGCCAATCCATGATCAACATGCCGGTGTAACCGCTTGCGCCATAAACTACGACAGGATGCTTAGCCATTTTTTGTCTCCTAAACTTCAATTTAAAGAACGATGGGTCTTACCGGCGCCCATCCGGACCGTTTTCTTGTATGTACGTGATCAACGGCTGGCGAGGTATTGCGCCAGGTCGTCGATGTCCTGCTGCGCGAGCTGGCTGGTCACCGCCTGCATGGCGCCTGTCGGGTCGCGCCGGACGCCGCTCTTGAAGCGAATGAGCTGCTCGCGCAGGTAATCACTTCCCTGCCCCGCCAGCCGTGGGAACTCGCCTTTGCCTTCCAGTTGCGCGCCATGGCATGCCGTACAGCCGTTGGCTTGTACCAGCGCCGCGCCACGCTGTACTTGCGCAGCGTCGCCTTTGAAGGTCTCGTTGGGGAGCGGTTTGAGTTTCCCGAAGTGGGAAACCAGAGATTCCAATTCCTTATCACTCATGCTGAGCGCCATCGGCGTCATCGTTGGATCGTGGCGCGTGCCATCAGCGAAAGACTTCAGCTGCTTCCTCAGATAGCCTTCCGGCTGGCCCGCCAGGCGCGGATAGACTTGGGAACGCGAATTGCCTGCGACACCATGGCAATACATGCATGCGTCACTATTGCGCGGCCAGGGTCCGGCGGCCTGCGCATCCTCCTTGGCGATCGAGTCGATCTGTTCGCTGAGCCGGTACAGGCCTACGAGTTCCGGCCCGTAGGTCACCGCAGCCACTGCGACTGCCGCCAACAGCAGCCAGCCAGTCAAAACAAGAATACTTTTGCCACGGCTACGTGGCTTCTTTGCGGCACTCATCATGCCCTCCTTTCATTGATTGCCTGCAGTGCCTGCAGTGCTGCTTTATGCCCGGAACGGACAGCGCCATCCATATAGCCCGCCCAGATATCCGCTGTTTCCGTGCCGGACCAGATCAGGCGGCCCGCAGGCGGGTGCAAGGCGTCGCCATACGTGGTCAGGAAATTGCGCGGCATGGCCGAAATGCAGGTCAGCGTCCATTTGTCGCACTGGCCCCAGTCATGGTCGTAATAGGCAACTGGATTCAGCGCCTCCTCGCCTAAGGCTTGGGCGTAAATGCGTGAGAGTTCTTTTCCCGCGGCCTTAGTGTCCGACGGCAGCCAGCTATTGACGACGAACGCATTGATCACCCCGAACGAACCGTCTTCCGGCGAATTGTCATAGGCCCACATGACCGGGCCTTTGGACTGGAAGATCCAGCCATTCAGCCCCTTCTCGCGCCAGAAGGCTTTTTTGTAGACGTGGGCCGTCTTGCGCGCGGGAGAAAAAGCAGGCCAGCGCTTTTGCATTTCATGGCGCTTGGCTGGCAGCGGCGGATCGAAAGTAATCTGATTGCACAGGGGCGGCGACAGCGCGACGACAACGCTGCGGGCGCGGATCACTCCCTTGGGCGTATGGATGGCAACAGGGCCATCCCGCCAGTTTTCGATGCGCAAGACGGGCGATTCCAGCCGCACCTTGTCGCCCAGCGCTTGCGCCATCTTGATCGACAGGATCTGAGAACCGCCGGAAATGCGGGTCTCCTGCGCACCGCCCTTCACCGCCTCCAGACGGTCGTAGATGCTGTCGGCGGAATTGACCATCGACAGCCAATGCAGCATGGAGAGACGTGCCGGTGAAGTGCCGCCCGAAAGAGCCACTCCGGTCGCCCACCCAAGCTGGTCCGCCGGTGCCACGTTTTTCTTGGCGAGCCAGTCGCCAACGGTCATCGAATCCAGTTCTGCCGCACGCGGCGATTTCCAGGGCGCGCCGCTCGGCACCAGCTTGGACAGCTCTTCCAGTTCGCCAGTCAATTTGCGGTCCGTATCGAAACCGCCAGTCGATTCCATTCTCGCGACGGAATCTCCCGCGATGAAGGAAGCCTTGCCATGCCAGTAAGCCGGAAAGGTTCCCACGCCCAGTTCACGCGCCAGGTCGGCGACAGCGGTCTGGCCGGGGCCTATCCATTGGCCGCCAGCTTCCGTGAAATAGCCCTTGCCGAGGTCGTGATTCAAGGTACGCCCGCCTACGCGGTCGCGCGCCTCCAGCACCAGGAAGGATTCGCAGCCTGCTTTCTTCAGGTCCCGCGCGGCGGTAAGGCCCGCGAGACCGCCGCCGATAATGACGATGTCGACTACTTCCTGGGCGCCAGACTTGGCCGACGGGCCCGTGCCTGGCAGAACCGCGGTTGCGGCGTTCGCCGTGGCGATTGCAGTACCTGCTGCCGCTGCAGCAGCGCCAAGGAAGCCGCGCCGGGTCAGCGCGGGCCCTTTCATTTTTTCATCCATGATTGTCCTTTCGTTGGCCGCCAGCGACCGTGCCAAGCGCCTGCAACGCCGCCTTGTGGCCGGAGCGCACTGCGCCATCCATTGAAGTTGCCCAGATATCCGCCGTTTCAGTTCCCGACCAGATCAGGCGGCCTAGCGGTGCATGCAGGACATCGCCAAACCGCGTCAGGAAACCCGGTGGCATGGGCGAAGTGCAGGTGAGCGACCAGCGGTCTGCCTTGCCCCAGTCGTAGTCGTGGTATTGAACAGGGTGAAGCGCCTCCTCACCCAATGCCTGCGCATAGATTTTTGACAGCTCGTCGCGCGCTGCCGCCGTATCGGACGGCAAGCCCCCGCTACGGACAAAGGCGCTGATGACGCCAAACGAGACGTCCTCCGGAGAATTGTCGTAGGCCCAGAGCACAGGGCCCTTTGCTTGCACAACCCACCCGTTCAAGCCCTTCTCACGCCAGAACGCCTTGCTGTACACGTGAACCGTCTTGCGCATCGGCGCATAGGCCGGCCAGCGCCGCTGCATCTCCCTGCGCTTTTCCGGCAGAGGAGGATCGAAGGCGATCTGGGTGCACAGGGCCGGCGACAGTGCGACGATCACGCTGCGCGCTCTGACCACGCCGGTGGGCGTATGGATTGCGACCGGGCCGTCTTGCCAGTTTTCGATTTTCAGCACCGGCGTCGAAAGGCGCACCTTTTCCCCGAGCGCCTGCGCCATTTTGATCGACAAGATTTGCGAACCGCCCGAGATGCGCGTTTCCTGGGCGCCGCCCTTGATCGATTCCAGCTGCTCGTAATTGCAACTGGCGGAATTGATCATCCCGAGGTAGTGCAACAGAGATACCTTGGCCGGCACCGCACCTGTCGTCAGCGTCGCGCCCAGGTTCCAGCTAAGCTGGTCTGCTGGCGCGAGATTTTTCTTCGCCAGCCAGTCACCAAACGACATGGCGTCGTATTCGGCCGCGCGCGGCGCTGTCCACGGGGCGGCGGATGGCACCTGCTTTGCCATGGCTTCCAGCTCGTGACGCAGCTTGGCATCGGTGCCGAAGCCACCGTCGCTTTCGGCCGTTGCACGGGCATCGCCAGCCATCAATGTCATCTTTCCCTGCCACCAGGTTGGGAAGGTGCCAACACCCAGTTCCTTTGCCAGGTCCATAATCGCGGTCTGGCCCGGGCCGATCCACTGGCCGCCCGCTTCCGAAAAATAGCCACCGCCCAGGTCATGATTAAGCGTCCTCCCGCCCACGCGATCGCGCGCCTCCAGGACCACGAAGGACTCGCAACCGGCGCGTTGCAAATCGCGCGCCGCAGTCAAGCCGGCCAGACCTGCTCCGATGATCGCCACGTCCAGCACTGCTCCTGCCCCGCTTGCGCCCTGCCCCCGCACTGGTGCAACGACTGCCGCCGCGGCGCCTGCTGCCGCCATTTTGCCGATAAAGCTGCGCCGACCAAGTTGCAGAGGTCCCGATTTTTTACTGCTTTCCACAACGTTCTCCCAATTACTGTTCTTCCGTGATCGGCCCGGCCATCGACGTCAACACCAATCCCGCATCGGTCTTCAGCACGCCGGTCAATGGTTCTCGGCCAATACGTTCAGTGAGCGAAAAGGAGCGGCCGTAATCACTGCTGCGCAAGACGGTTCCGCCCATGCCCGCCACGAGGATGCGGCCGTTGGACAACTCGGCAATCCCCGTCAAGGACTGCGTAGTGTTCGACGCCACCTGCTGCCAGCTCAGGCCATCGTCACCGCTGCGGTATAAATGGCCCCGCATGCCGCAGACCAGCAGCGAGCCGTCTACCATCCCGGCGCCATACCAGAGCGAACCTTTTTGACCGGTCGAAACCGATTGCCAGGACTTGCCGCCGTCTGCCGAACGGAAGATGGCCCCGCCCTCGCCTGCGATGAACCAGGTGCCGCGCTTTGATGCGAAGACGTGCAACAAGTGGCGGTCGGCTTCGTCGCCGCTGGCCACCTGCAGGTTGCGCCAGGTACGGCCACCATCCTGCGTCTCAATGGCCCAGCCGTACTGGCCAACGGCAATGCCATGGCTTGGGCTTGAGAAGAACAGCGACAGGATCGGCTGCTCGGCGCCCGCGGCCGAGCGCAACAGTGTCCAGGTCTCGCCACCATCTTCGGTGCCGAGCACTACGCCATCATGACCAGCTGCAAAGCCCTGGCGTTCATTGAGGAACTGCACGGTTGTCAGCATCGAACGCACCGGCACCGACTTCGCCTGCCGGAACTGGAAGCCTTCGTCTGCCAGCAGGATCACGCCGTGATCGCCCACCAGGACGGAGCGGTTGCCTGCGCGGGTCGCCGCCAACAGCGGAGCCGTCACCGCATGGGCAACACGCTCGGCAGACTGCAGTGTGGGCCAGGCCGGAGCTGCGGCTTGCGCCACATCGGCACTGAAGGCACACGCCAGCAGCAAAGATGAATATCTGCGAATGTGATTCACAATGTTCCCTTTCAATGTTGCAGGATTGCCGGCATACGCACCGGACCGCTGCGCGGGAAGAGCGATTCCAGCACCACGGCAAACGCAGGCAGCAAAGTAATCGCCATGACCATGTTCACCAGGAACATGAAGGTCAGCAGCGCACCCATATCGGCCTGGAATTTCAGACTCGAGAAGGTCCACGTCGCCACGCCAACCGACAGGGTGATGGCAGTGAACACCGTTGCCAGGCCCGTCTCCGCCAAGGCCTTTTCCAGCGCCTGGGTGAAGGCCAGCCCATGCGACAGCTGCACTTGCAGGCGGTTGTAGATATAGAAGGCATAATCGACGCCGATACCGACCGCGAGTACCATCACCGGCAAGGTCGCCACGGTGAGGCCGATTTCCAGCTCTTTCATGAACCAGTAACCAATCCAGGTTGCCACGGTCAGCGGCAGGCAGCAGGCGACCATGGCCCGCCAATCGCGGTACACCAGGAAGACCAGAACGAGGATGGCCGCGTACACGTACAGCATCATTGGCGTCTCGCTCGCTTCCAGTACCTCGTTGGTCGCCGCTTGCACGCCCGCATTGCCGCTCGCCAGGCGCATATTGAAGCCGTCCATATGATTGGCATCGCGGTAGGCCTTCACTGCCGACACCACACCCTTGATCGTGGTCGCGCGATGGTCCGGCAGGTAAAGGTTGACGCCCTGCACCCGGCAGTCGTGCGAGGACAAGCCTGCAATGCGGTTGTTCACACCCAGGAATTGCGAACCAAGGCCGTGCGGATCGCGCGTCAGCGTCGCTAATTTCGGATGCCCCTCGTTCATGCCCGCGTTATAGAGCTTGAGCTGGCCCGCCAGCGAATCAGCGGAAACCACGCCCGGCACGCCCCGCATATGCCAGGCGAATTCGTCGGCAAAGAGGAACTGGTCGGCGCGCGAACAGGAGTCAGCAGGCCCCTCGAACACCACTGTCAGCCAATCCAGGCCCACGTCAAAGCGTTCGACAATAGCTGCCGCATCACGGTTATAGCGCGAATCGGCCCGCAGCTCAGGCGCCCCTGCCTGCAGGCTGCCCACGTGACGGCCCTGGCTTTGCCAGAATGCCGTAACGAAAACCAGCACCCCAACCACGGTCACTGCCATCGCAAAGCGTGGCCGTGCGATACGGGCAATCACACGCAGCCACCCACTGTGCTTTTCCCGCCGCGCCAAAGCCTGTTTCGCATACTCAGGGTTGAAACGGAAGTACGAAGCCGCTACCGGCAACATCATCAGGTTGGTGACGATCTTGAACGTGACACCGATGGCTGCCGTGATGGCCAGCTCGCGGATCATCGGGATCGGCACCAGCACCAGCGTGATGAAGCTGACCAGCGCAGTCACCAGCGCCAGCGTGCCGGGAATCAGCAAGCCGGTGAAGCTGCGACGGGCCGCCTGCATCGAGTCAGCGCCGTTGGCGACTTCCCGCACGATGTAGTTGATCTGCTGGATGCCGTGCGAGACACCGATGGCAAACACCAGGAACGGCACCAGGATCGCCAGTGGATCAAGCCCGAAGCCAAGCAAGCGCAAAGTGCCGAACTGCCACACCAGCGAGGCAAGCGAGCATGCCAATGGCAACAGCGTCAGGCGGATCGAGCGGCAGTACCAGTAGACCGCCAGACCGGTGAGCAGGAACGCCACTGCAAAGAAGCGCGTCACCTCGCCCGAACGGTCAGCGATATCGCCAACCTGCTTGGCGAAACCGATTACCTCAATCTCGACCTTGTCGTTTTCAAACGGCTTGCGGACCTTCTCTTCCAGCAGGCGGTTGAATGCGATGTAGTCGAGCTTTTGCCCGGTCGCCGGGTCGGTGTCGGACAGTTCGGCCGTGACCAGGGCGCTGCTCTGGTCACGCGCCACCAGCGTGCCGATATGGCCGCCGGCGGTGGCGCGCTGGCGCATCATGCCGATCACTTCTTCCGTCAGCTTCTCGGGCACGATGTCGCCACCGGCCACCGGTTCGGCACGGAAGCCATCCTCGGTGATTTCGGTGAAGAACACATTTGGCGTCCACAGGGAGGTGACGCTGGTGCGCTCCACGCCAGGCAGGTAGGTAACGGCTTCCGTCACCTTGAGCACCTGCGTCAGCGTGGCAGCGTTCCAGACCTCACCCTGGCGGGCATGTACGGCGATGGTCAACCGGTTTGCACCAAACAGCTCGGTGCGGTACTTGTCGAAGGTCTTGATGAATTCATGACCTTGCGGCATCTGCTTGTCAAAGCCGGCTTCGAGATGCAACTGGGAGGCGAACCATCCCATCAACAGCGTCAGTCCGGCCAGGACCAGCAGGAAGGAACGGCGGTGCGCGAACAGCGCCGTTTCCAAACGGAGTATAAGTTTCGCTAACATCAGAACGAGGACGACAGGCTAAAGGACATGAAATTACGGTCGCGCATCAGGTTGCTGTTGCCGCCGCCCCAGTTCTTGGTAAAGTCGACACGCAGCTTCGTTTCAGGCTTCACCTTGAAGTCAATCGTTGCGCCCAATACTGCCGCGCCCATCCCTTTCACAAACCCAGGCAGCGCCGTTGCGGACACGCCGGACACGCCTTGCGAAATGGCGATGTCTGGAATCAGCGAGGAACGCGTGCCGAAAATATTCGGGTAAGTCAGCGAGGCCGCCACCACCACGCCCGAAGATGTCTTGGTCGGCAGCGCATAATCGGCCGTCACTGCGTAAGGAATGCCAGCGTTCTTCTGCAGTTTCGGGTAGTGCGCTACCGCGGCTTCCGCAGTGATCGTGCCTTCGCTCGCGCCAAAGGCTTGCAGCAAGCCGCCCAGTGGGCCGGATGGGGACATGATGTGAATCCCCGTCAGGTGCAGCTGGAAGTGGCGCGTATCGACCCACCCCTTGCAACTTGTGCCCACTGGAGCCACTGTGAAATCGGCCAGCGCATTGCAGTAATAGGGATTGCTCGGATCAATCACGGAGCTCGGATCGATCGCCACCCCGTCATGCGGACGGTAGGACAACTCGGTACCGATTGCCCAATCGCCTGCCTGGAAGTTGTACGACACGCCGAACAGGCTGCGCTTCTGGCCATAATCCTGGTAGGCCTGCCAGCCGAATGGGTTTGCCGGGTTGCCGGGAACTTCATAGGAGACGAAAGGAACCTTGTCGTTATAACGGTAGTAGTAGACGCCCAGTTCATCACCGGATTCCGGCAAGCGATAGCGCAAGGCGACGCCGCCCTGCCAAGCTTTTGGCCGGTGGTCTGCCGCACGTGGAATCACGGTACCGGTGCCGAGAAGCTGGCCTGCCGGGTTGACATCGGCGCTTGCCAGCTCGTCGAAACTGAGCATGCGGCCATAGCTGTTGATGACGGTCGCAGTATTGCCGATCGTCCCGTAAGGCATGGCCGGTACACCTGCTTGCGCCAGCGCAGCATTCAGCACCGATGTCGGCAGATAGATCCCGCGGCCGCCTTTGCCAACAAAATTAGAGGTGGAGAAGAAGGTGCCTGGTGCGTCAAAGGCGAAACTGTTCCACTTCCACTGGTAGTACGCTTCGATACCCAGGCCCGGCGCCAGCGAAGAGCTGAGCGAAACGATAGGCGAAGGAATGAACAGGTTTTTCAGCGGCGTTCCCGGCTGGTGCGCGGCAGGCACGTAGATCGGGTTGATGGCATTGATACCGCCGGTAATGAACAGGTTCTCGCCCCAGTTCAGCACCTGGTTGCCGACGCGCAGGCGCGCCTCCTGGCTGCCGATGTCGAACTTCTTGTTGATGTAGGCATCGAGCAGACGCGGATTACTCTTTGCAAAATCCTTGGCTTCAGGGTCGAGCGGTGTACGCTTGGTCTTGTCGATCGAGAAGTCCTGGTTCACAACGCCGCGCACCAAGCCACTCCAGCCATCGCTGGCCCGTACAAACAGTTCGGTGGAAAACTGCAGGTTGGACGAGACCACTTGTCCGCGCTTGTAATTCAGGTTGCCCAGGTCCTGGTTCAGGCGCAGAGTATCGAGGTTCATCGAGAACGCCGCCGGATTGCTCGCCTGCAGCGGGGTCACCGCATCGCCGACGCAACCGCCGTTGTCGTTGCCGATAAAGCGGCACTGCGGCTTCGAAGTACGCACCGCAAGGCCGAACGATACGTTCGAATCAAGGTTGACGATCCAATTGTTTTCCAGCGTCCATTGGGTGGCATTGGCCAGCCCGGATTGCACAGCCAGGGCGCCCATCACAGCATGTCGTAATTTCATGGCTGTCTCCTTAGCGAGTGGTGGCGCGACGCAGGCCGTCCGGCTCAAAGACAGAAGACTTCAGGCGCCCTTCCCTTGCCGCGAGCCAGTCCGGCTCCTTGCGGCCGGCCAGCACGCGGTCCAGCACAACACGGTGCGAGAGATGGTCGTAGCTGCTGTTGGCAGCCCATACGCAGGCGGGAATTTCCCATGCCATGTATGGGCCCATTTCGGTGGTGCGCCATACCTTGCCTTGCGCGTCGAACATGTCAGCAACCAGGATGATCCAGCTGTCTTCATCGATATAGAAGGTCCGCCTGGGGAACGTGTGGCGCATGCCGTCCTTCAGGGACGCCTCCACTACCCATACACGGTGCAGCTCATAACGCGAGTGATCGCGGCTGAAGAACTTCGGCTTGACGACGTCTTCCACCTGATTCGCGGGGGAGTTCACGCGATAGGTGTTATAGGGGACGTAGAGCTCCTTCTTGCCCACCAGCTTCCAGTCGTAGCGGTCGAGTGGACCGTTAAACTGCAGGTACTGATCGACCACCAGCAGGTTCTCGGTATTCAGCTGAGGCGCGTCGTACTGGTAGGTCGGCGCGCGGCGTACGCGGCGCTGGCTGGAGAAATACAGCCATACGTCATTGGGCTTGGCGAAGTTGTACTGCGCCAGCGTGGCGTCGCCAGCGATGGAGGCAGGGCCGGTATAGGTGTTCAGCAGCTGGTATTCGATGCCGCCCGCATCGGCAATTCCCTTATTGGACGGAGACCACATCGGCGACATTTCCCACTCTTCCTGGACGATGGCTTCGCCGATACTGTCGCTGCCCTTCGGTGGAATAAAGCCCGCATGGGTGATATGGAAACCCTCGCCGCGCCAGTGCAGCTTGTGATTCCAGACCGCCTCCGCGCCATTACGCGGCATTGGGAACGGCACGCCGGTGCCAAGAACTTCGGCAATATCGTAGCCATTGGCAGCCATCTTTGCGCTGCTTGCGTTCTTTTTGCTGCGTTCGTAGTAAAAGTCCGGGTAACCACAAGAGCGATGGGTCGCATAGATGTCCATGCGATAGCCGGGAATGCTCTTGATCATCTCAGCCTGACCTGCGGCCAGCTTGTCCTTGTAGCGGTCAACATTGCTTGCGTCGATCGAGAACAGGCGCTTCTCGCCTGCATACGGATCGGGACGCGGTGAGCCGGTCTTCCAGCCCGCCGGCGCTTTCATATCGCCGCCGGTCCATGCCGGAATCGTTCCCTCCTTATTGCCCGAACGCTCGGCGCCGACCGGGGTCAGGTCTTTGCCGAGGCGCGAAACATCCTGGTCAGCGCCTGTTGCGCCGGCCGAACTACCCAGCACAAGCAAGGTGCTGCATAACACTGTCTTGAGGCTCACCATCGTCTCCTTAGTAAATCTGCGTAGGACAACAAACCAATCTTAGGACAACTGTACAACCCTTAACTTAAAAAAAACCGCGCTACTTCGCCCCGCTACCCGCAACTGCAACAGCGCGGATTTCAACCACGAGGCCAGGCAAGGCCAGCTCAGTAATCCCGACTGCCGTCCACGACGGATAACGCTCCGGGAAGAATTGGTCCTTGACCGCCGAAAATGCCTGCACATCACCCTGCAGATTCGTGTGAAAGGTCGTCAGTTCGACCACGTCGGCCAGGGTGGCGCCGGCGTGTTCCAGGATGTATTTCAGGTAGCCAAAGGCCAGCGCAGCCTGTGCTGCAATGCCGTCAGCCGGTCTCATTTCAGCATCGAGTCCAACCTGGCCTGAGACCCAGATGGTGTCGCCGACGCGAGTGGCAGGAGCGAAGTGGAAACCGTCATACAGCGCCTGGGTACCCGGCGGAATAATTGCTTGGCGTTTCATACGTAAGCCTTTCGTGAAGTAGGAAGTTTGCGAGAGATCGCGTTCTGCTCTGCGTTCTCCAACGCGCAATATGCGTAATACAGCTCGACGCACAGTGAAGACCAGGCCAATCCCGCAAGGATGTAGAAGACAATGTGCTCGGTATCGCCAGGAATCTGGTAAAAGTCGTAGATACTGGCAATCGCTTGCGTCAGAATCAGGACCACGATAACGCCGGCAGCGTGGCCGCCTTCACCAGCATTGAACAGGCGCTTGGCGAAATACGCGAGATAGAACGAAAAGGCTGTCCACATCACGACATAGAAGACCGGTTTGAACGGCGCAAGGGACGGCACTGCGACCAACGCAACCGCTCCGGCAAAGGATGTTGCAAACAGCCATGCATCCACCTTCAGCGAAGGTTTGAATCGGTGCGTAATTGCCATCAAGCCCAGAGTAGTCACGATTGGAATGCCAAAGGCACGGGAAAACGCATCGCAGAAGTATGAGATGCTGTAAGCCCCCTGGATACCGGCGAGCGCAAAGATCAGGAAGTTCGAACCCGAAAAGGTCACGATCAGCCATTCAAGCCCCAGCAGATAGTTGCCGCGCTTGAAGAACTTGATGCCATACACCAGCGATGTCACCACCAGCATTGAAGTTGAAAATAAGAGCACATTAGTTTTGAAGTCCACGACAATTCTCCGTTTGGGTTGTTTATTCCTTCGTCCAGCCGTTGCGATACAGATGGCCGGCCAACACACCCAGGCGCGATGTCAGGATGTAGTTTTCGCCGTCTTCGATCAGGGCCGAGCGCACGTCGCGGAAGATTTTCTCGATCGGAAATTCCTGCGTGGTGCCGTTGGCGCCAAAGAGCTGGAACGCCTCATGCGTAATCTTCATCGCTTCCTCCGTCACGCTAACCTTGGCCTGCGCGGTGACATAAGGATGGCTTTGTGGTGAGATGCGTGCGAAGGAAAGGCTGCGACGTGCAGTGGCACGCGCCATTTCCATGCGGCGCAGCATTTCGCCAATGCGCAGTTGCGTCATCTGATGGTCGATGAGCAGCGCCCCGCCCTGCTTG
This sequence comes from Massilia eburnea, assembly GCF_009720745.1. Taxonomy (GTDB): domain Bacteria; phylum Pseudomonadota; class Gammaproteobacteria; order Burkholderiales; family Burkholderiaceae_D; genus Rugamonas; species Rugamonas eburnea. The sequence goes on from NZ_WNKX01000003.1 coordinate 298,009, forward strand.
CGCTCATGGATGTAGGCCAGTGCAAGCTCAAACGCCGAACGCGCCGCACCAACGAATACCTGGCACATATGGGTACCGGCGAAAGACCACATCGAAGCCAGGTTACCGAGGTATTCCTCTTGCAGCGCGATGGCAAAGCGTTTAGGTACCTTGACGTTGTCAAAGTAGATCTCGCCCTGCGGCAGTCCGCGCTGACCGATCTTGGCCAACGGCTTGCCACGGGTGATGCCCGGAAGGTCCAGCGGCAGGATCATGGCGATGCCGTTGGTGAAAGTAGGATTTTTGCCGCTGCTGTGGAAGCCGTCGCCGTAGTCGGCAGCCATATAGGCTAGAGCCACCTGCGCCACGGAACCATTCGAAATCCAGGCCGAAGTCTGGCCATTGATGATAATTTCATCTGCCCCCACCTTGGCCGTCAAATTGCCGACTGGCTGCTTGCCCTCCGTCGCCAGCTCTTCGCGGTACAGGATGGCCGCATCCGAGCCGCGATCAGGTTGGGTGTTGATCCAGCATCCAATTTTACCGGTACACATATCGATCAGTTCCTGATTGCCGACCGACTGCGCCATCATCAGCGGAGCAGCGGCCGCACCGATCGATACTGCCAGGCCCGAATCGCCCCAGCCCATTTCCTCGCCGATCAGAGATTCGATGCGGACAGCCGTTTCAGGCGGGAATTGGGAGATCAGTTGCGGGTCGAGACCCAGCTTCGCTGCCTCGAACATCGCCGCCCAGTAAGGGGAGGAAGGAGCAATGACCTCTTCCGGCGTCATACGGTCCAGCTCGCGGCCAACCGGGCGCAGTACGTCGCGCGCCAGGCGGTGAACGGTGTGCTGGATCGCGCTTTCTTCTTCACCCAGTGGTGTTTCGAAACCGCTCAGACCAGCCAATGGCAATGCCGTGGATTTATACAGGCGAATCATTTGGTGCGTCTCCTTTCAATGTTGGCCATCAGGTCACCATGCTTCGGTAACTTTCTTCATTGTAGGACAGCGTACCAAACATAGGACAAAAGTACAAAGTAAATCTGAAAAGTGTTGCGGCGTGGCTTCGTCAGTCACGCCGCAGGAGATAAAACTGGGGGATGTCAGGCCAGGAGTGCCCTGACCAGGGTATGCATTTGCTCGTCGAGCTCGCGCAGATAACTGCGCCGCCCGCGGCCACCGCCAACCTGGAATGCAATACCGTCGGCCATGGCGATGAGCAGCGTTGCCTTCTGCAGGCACTCCTTGAGTCCGAGTGAAGGGTTAATGCGATTGATGAGCGAACCAATCTCGTGCGTTAGCGTTTCATACCACTCATCCAGGAGTCGCGAACACTCGGGATCGACTGCCGCCAACGACGCGAAATGGCACCATAACGATGATCCCTCAACGTTTTTCACATCAAGCAGTACCCGAGCGACGAGGACTGACAAAGTTTCGCTGGGGGGGGTATCGGCAGCCATGGCGCGACTCAAATCCGCCATATAGGCTTCAACCACTGGCTCGACAACCGCCCGCAGCACGGATAGCCGGGTTGGGAAGTAGTACTGCAAGTTACTAATGCTAATGCCGGCGCGCAGGGCAACCTCGCGCAACGTGAATTCCAGGCTGCCACCTTCAAGAAGCAGTTTGCGCGCAGCCTCGATAATCCCATTACGCGTTCGCTGGCCTTGCGCCCGCAGGTCGCGGCGCACAGGTTCGTTTAAAGTTTCCTTGGCATTCCGGCGCTTGCGTGCAGGGCGTTCATCAGTCGAGACTGTCATTGTCACTCTATCTAAACATAGGAACTACCATTGTTATGTTGATTGACCTAAGAAGTCAATGGCCGCGCCGTTCCAACGCACAGTAGGCATAGAACAGTTCGAGGCAAAGATAGGCCGCCACAGCGCCCTCGATCATGAAGTAAAACATGCGGTTTTGCGTATCGACAATGCCAGTTGAGATCACCACGACCTGCGCGCCAAACAAGGCCACCGAAACACCGATCGCATGGAGGTACTCTCCAACGTCGGCCAAGCGCTTGGCGAAGTACCACAAATAGACCGAAAACATAGCCCACGCCCCGATACGAAAACATGGTTCCAGCCAAGCGATTCCGGTCACAGATTCAATCAATGCCGTACCAAGGAGTACCATACTGAGGACAAACAGGCTGGCTCGCACCGAAGGCCGGTAGCGATGTGTTACAGCCATAAGCCCAGCGGTTGCTACAACGGGAATTCCAAGTCCCCGCGAAAACACATCACAAAGATTCGCGATGTCGTAGGCAACTGAGACACCATACAGCCCAAATAGCAGGAAATTCAACCCAGAGAAGGCCAAGATGAACCACAAACCACCCAGCAGGTAGTTTCTTTTCCCCAACAACGCCCAACCCGATGTACTTGCAATCGTGACCAGGAGTAAAGTGGCCAAAGAAAGCGCGAAAGTTTGGATGTCCATGACGGCACCTTTGATCTAGGTTTATAAGTACATGTTAGCAAACTTAGGACAAACAGCCAAACAAATAAAATGGGGCGACAAATGAATGCTTGTCGCGAGGTTTTGCGATTGAATGTTGATGGCACTTACCTGGGGCGGAAATTTCTCGCCTATCGCTCCCAAACAAGTCTACTCATTGCGCTTACAGCCTTGCTGGGCGCTGGCGAATGGGTACTCGACTACATGAATGATCCGGCCACTGCTGGCAACCTGGTCTGGCTGAGACTGGCGTTTGTTTGGATGCTGATCCCGGCTTGGGGAGTTTGGCTCACCAGCAACCATACTCTCGCCGCCCTCATCGCATTATTCGCCTTGGCCCTGGCGCAGTTTCATGACATTGCGATCCTGAAAACGCAGTCTGGTGGATTGACCCCAGCGATCATGAGCTCGATCTTCTATCCCATGGTTGCGGTGTTGCTGTGCCTGGGCTTCTCGCTGTTCGTCAATTGGATGGCACTGGCATTGGTATCGATCAGCCCCTTCCTTTTGGCCAAGACTGGATGGCTCGGCAATTTCCCTTATCAACTGTATGGCATGGTTATCTGGCCCACTTCGATTTTCCTGGCGCTCATTTGCGTGGCGTTCGCGTTCGGCGACCGACGCCGGCATCTGCTGGAGAAGGCGCTTGAAGATGCCTCGAACACGGACCCGCTGACAGGAGTCGCCAACCGACGGCACTTCCAACTCCTGCTGCAGCGCGAAACATCGCGCTTCCTGCGTACATCGCATCCATGCACACTTTTGATGCTCGATATCGACCATTTCAAGCGCATAAACGACACCTTCGGTCACCCTACAGGAGACCGCGCGATACAAGCGCTGGCCAATATCTGCTGCAAGATGTCGCGTGATGTGGACATCGTTGCACGGCTCGGGGGCGAAGAATTCGCCATTCTCATGCCGGAAACCGTTCTTGAACGATCGGCGCACCTGGCAGAGCGGATTCGCCTGCAAGTACAAGAACTCAAGATGCGATGTAATTCGGGTTCGGAATTCCAGTGGACGGTCAGCATAGGTATAGCCAGCCTACAGTTGCCTGCGCAGGCTGGCAAAGATGCGGCGGGATTGGGAGAGCAGCTCATGACGCGCGCAGATGCCGCTCTTTACGATGCAAAGAACGCCGGGCGGAACTTGACCAGGTTCGCAACCTGACCCGAGTTAAATGAACGACCGAATCGAGTAGTCTTGAATGTGCAATATCCGGTGGGTCGACAATCTACGATCAGGGCTGCCAACTGACCGGACAAATGCAGGGCAACGGTGCCGAGCCGAAGCCGGGCGACGCAGCGAATTCGGTGATTTGAGTGGAAGGTATCCGAATTTCAATTCTCATTGAGCAGACAATCTTCCTGTCAAATATAAGTGAAGTGCGGCAACTAGTCGCTAACCCAGCACCGTTGAAACGTCCCTATTTCCGCGGGGTGCCGAACCCTACAGTCCATTGAAATTGTCGGTAGCTTTTCATACCATTTTTGTACCAAGCAAACTCCGGTTTCCCTAGCAAATGCAAGTCTCTTTTTTCATAAATAATATCTAAGATCCCATCTATTCTCCTGGCGACCACCCCTGCAGTGCGACTGCAGTGATCTGCCGCAACCGACGGATCGGGCAACGCGAGCAACTGCCCGCGACGCCAGCAGCCCTTCCCGCTGGTTAACCGAGACCCGCACACTCACGCATGCCCAGCGGGCTATGCAGCATGGCACGACAAGCATCGCGCTGTCGGCGACGTAAATACGTTGTCCGTGGCCAGGCAAATCCGGGGCGCTGGTGCTAAGTTTGTCACAGTCCTTCAACCTGTAGCAGAGACGACGTGGCGCATAAGCTCGACACCATTACCGCGCGGAACAAACTGCCGCCGCGGCGAGAGCCCTACTGGGTGCGCATTACCAAAGGCTGTTACCTTGGCTACCGGCGCATGGCCGCGGACTCGCCTGGCACCTGGCTGGTACGCTGCAGGCGGCCGGGCGGCGAACTAGTCCAGACCAGCGTTGGCGCACTGGAACAGCACCGTCCCCACGAGCGCTTTGACAAGGCCGTGGACGCGGCACGGGCCTGGTACGAAGCAAATCTGCCCCCCGACGTTGCGCGCTCCGGCCCCATGTCGGTGAAAGAGGCTTGCGCCGACTACCTCCAGCACGTACGGGAACGTAAAGGCGACAAACCCGCCGAAGACTTGTTGGAGCGCTACCGTCGCTGGGTCTGGGGCGACCCAATCCGCAAGATCGAACTGGCAATGCTCACGCGCGAGCATGTCAGCGCCTTTCGCCGCCGGATGGTCGAGGCGCCGATCAAAGTCGGTTCGGCGGGCAAAACGCGCGCGCGCTCAAAGGACACCGTCAACCGCGATCTCGCCGCACTGCGTGCCGCGCTCAATTACGCCTTCGCCCAAGGCAAGGTACCGACCGATGCCGCCTGGCGCGAACCGCTCAAGGCCTTCAAGGGTGTCAGCAAACGCAGGGACCAATACCTGGATCGCGAGCAGCGCCGCGCCTTGATCCAGGCGGCGCCGGCGGACCTCACATTGTTCCTGACCGGACTTGCGATTCTTCCCGTGCGGCCAGGTGCGCTGGCAACTTTGTGCGTCCGGGATTTTGACGTGCGTCTGAACGTCCTGACCATTGGCCAAGATAAAAGCGGGCGCGACCGCAGGATCAAGCTCCCGCCCGAAAGCGCAGCCATCCTCAAGACGGCGTCTGAAGGCAAGGAACCCGAAGCGCCACTTTTTACGCGCAGCGATGGCCGTGCCTGGAACAAGGACGCGTGGAAAGGGCCGATCAAGGATGCGGTGAAGGCCGCCGGCCTTCCTCCTTCGACCACCGCCTACACGCTGCGGCACAGCGTGATCAGCGACCTGGTGCACGGCGGACTCGACCTGCTGACGGTCGCCCAGATCAGCGGCACTTCGGTCGCCATGATCGAGAAGCATTACGGCCACCTGCGGGCCGATCTCGCGGCGATCGCACTGGCGGGCCTCACCCTTTGATGCTGTCATGCTCCAACGTACCCATGCCGCAGTCGCAACCAAAGGGATGAAGCGTATTCGGCGCAGCTGAATATCTTCAATCCGGCTGTCCAGCAATCCGTTCCGGTGAAAACCTGGTTGGCAATCCGTTCAGCCGACCAAAACGGCCTCTCGGTTGCGCCCCCAACAGGAAACCACGAGGCACAGATGCTCGCCAACTACCTCCAGGACAAGCTACTGTTGCTTGCACTGTAGTCTCCTAGTGCCCCGACTGCAAGCATCGTGCACCGGAAAAGCACGCTGTTCGCGTGGCGCTTTCGTGTGGCTTGACTGCAAGGCGGGCGGGATCATCGTACGCACTCCCAACTTGATGGAGATGCGCACCATGAACCAGGACAGTCTAAAGATTGCATCGGGCATGCTTCGCGCCGTGGTCGCCGGAGCATCGTGTGACGACGTGGCCAAGCAATACGGTGCATCCAAATCCGCCGTATCCCAGCGCATACGTCTGCTGGCGAGCACGTTGCAGCAGATCGTCGGCGTCGATGGCGTCGATGAAGATGTGTCACCCTCCGCTCGCTTGATTCGAGAGCACGGCGAATCCTATCTCGAGGCGCTGGACCACTTCGTCCCCGACGCAGCCATACCGCCCAGTGAAGGCGACCAGCAAGCCGTGGCGGCACACCTCCAGTATCTCGTCCAAAGGATTCAACGACACAGCCGATGCGTTCAACGTGATACCGCCCTCCTCCTCACGCTGTTCTCGACGGCTGCCAAACCGCTCGAAATTGCCCAGTTGGAGGTGCGCGACTATCTCGATGCTGCCGGTGCCGTCAGGGAGCGCGCTACGATCCGCGCACAGATCGCGATCAACCATTGCGAACGCATCCTCCATTTCCGCAATAACGCCACCAACGCGGCCATCGATGCCTACCTGGCCGAACGTGTGACCCATGGTCAGGGTACGCACCTCGCCTTGACCTATCGCGGCCTTGATCCGCACAGCCGCTTGTTCCTCACGCGCAGCGGGGACGCCTTCCAGGTAAAACAGGCCGGCACCCACTCGCACCATGCGGTATGCAAAGAGATTCACGAGATCTTTCGACGCATCTTTGCACTCGGCGGCCACTCCGGCATCAACACGGCGATGGCGCGCCGCCTCGCGGCATACCGCCTGCACGTCGATGGCGCGAATGCAGAAGAAATCGGCGCGGCACTCGGTGTGAAGATACTCGCCGTCCATAAACTGTTGCAGCCATTCGAGGGCAGATCGCGTCCGCCACGCGTGATTGCAAACGCGATTAATGTCGCAAGTTCCTTTTCCGGAGGCAGGCCAGCGGTTGGCAGGACGGCATGAGGGTTGAAGCACGCGCGGGCGATGGGAGCATGGACGCATGATCCACTTGTTCCCAAGGAGCCAACCATGGACCAACAGAATCCGCCGTCACTGTCAGCACCAACCGTCCCCATTACCCTGCTGGGCCAGCGCGAACCGCGCATACCGACGGCGGGGAAAATTCGCGCTGGCATCAAAGTCCTCACCAAGAAAGCGGCAAGCAATCCGCGCGTTAAAGCGCTGTATGACGACGGCGTGGTCAGCAATGCCACCTTCGACGAGATCGAGCGCAAGATCATTGAGGCCTTCCCGGGCATAGAGAATCCACTCGTCCCGAAGAATGTGGCGTGGTTTACCGTTCGTCCCAACGACTTTCCCAATCCCGCACTCGCGGACCAGATCCTTGCCCTGTACGGCGAAGACCGCGGCGACGGCATCCGCCGCCTCTATCGATTCCCTGTCATGTTCCCAGCCGATCGCTGGCAGGCGGTGATGCCGCATGAACTGGCCTGCTGGTCGCGTAACGAGAAGCGCTACTGGAGCGAGTATGGCAGCGACGGCCATACCCGGTTCTGCAAGATGCATGCACCCGCGCGCATCGACGAACGCACGCGGCGCGTGGTCCGCACCTTTGGAGGACGCGGCACGCAGCTTCGTCCTGAGAACGACGGTCGTTGTGATCCTGAGAATTGCCCGGAATTCCAGGGCAGGCACTGCAACCTCACGGGCCGCTTCATTTTCTACATTCCGGGCATCAAGTCGCTCGACGCCTTCGAATTGCACACCAACAGCTTTTACGCCCTCTCCCGCGCCATTGAGCGCTTTGAAACCATCGCATTCCTGCGCGGGGGACGGCTTGCGGGTTTCCTGGATCGCCGGCACACGCCATTCTTCCTGACCAAGAAGCTGCGTGAAGTGTCCCATCTGGATCCTAAAACCGGCCAACCGGTGCGCAGCGCGCATTGGATCATCGAGCTGGAGGCGCCGATTGACGTTTCCGCCCTCCTGATTGAGCAGGACCGCGATGCGGCCATCCAGTTGGCCGAGGACGCCGTGCGAACGCTGCAAGGCGAAGCGTCCCGCGATCTGCAGGTGCCTGCCCTGCAGGTCGCTCCAAGCGCGACGGAAACGTTCGCACCCTGCGCCCCCACACTGGATGCTCCCCAAGCCCCTACCGCCACCGGTGAGGGTGCGCCGGCGTCAACGCCAGCAGCCGGCACTGAGGCGATCTACGCCCTGGCGGCCACGCTTGGCGTATCGCCGGAGCGCCTGGACGCCTATGCCGACTGGCACTGGGGCGTCGGCTGGCGCCGCAACGCACAGGGTAGTGCACGCGTCCTGGCCGAGTTGGAGGATTTCCGGTCTGACCCACAAGGCTTGATCGACAAGATCGCCGCCGAAATCGGCGAATAGCGGAAAACGCCACATCTGGAGGCCATCATGTCATTGCGCATCGCCCACTTTTCCGACCTGCACTACGCTGACGAGACGCTGGTGGAGGTCGACCGCTGTTTCACCCATGCCGTCGACCACGCCATCGCCGCGCAAGTCGACGTCGCGATCATCACCGGCGATACGACGGATCATGCCTTGAGCGCGCATTCTCCTGCCGTCTTTGCGCTAGCGCGCCAGATTCAGCGGTTGGCCAACCATTGCCCGGTCCTCATGCTGCAAGGCACCTACAGCCACGAACCACCCGGCTTCCTCTCGCTGTTTCCGCTGATTCGCGGCAAACATCCCATCTGGGTTGCCGATCACATTCAGCAGGTCGCCCTGACTGAAGGGGGCAACTGGATTGCCTCGGCCAGCTGGCAGTTTGAGACAATGCCCCGCGCAACGCGTCTCATGTGTACCTGCATCCCGACGCAAAATCGCGCCGCACTGGCCACCTCGGTGGGTGCACCCGACGTCGCCGGCGCCATGGGCAACCAGGTGACCCAGGTGCTGGCTGGTTACGCGCAAGGTCATCTGGCGGCCCGCCAGGCTGGCATACCTGTCGCGCTGCTGTCACATGGCACGGTCCATGGTTGCGTCACCGAGCATGGCGTCCCCATGGCCGGATCGGACCATGAATTCACCACCGGGGCGTTGTTTGACGCGGAAGCCACCGCTGTGATGCTTGGCCATATCCATCGACACCAGTCATGGACGCAAAACGGACGGCGTATCGCCTACGCCGGTTCGATTGGACGCCTGCACTATGGGGAGGATGGCGACAAAGGGGCACTGATCTGGGATGTCGATGCCAACACCGCCGGCACCGCCCTGCACCCGACACCAGCCAGGCGCACGCTGGATATCAGCTTCGATGGCCCACCAGATCTGGACAAGTTGACCCAATTCGTCGCAGCACACGTCATTGAAGGAGCCTGGGTGCGCGTGCGCTGGCAGGTGCTGGAAGAGGAGCGGGCATCGGTTGATCGCGCCCGCATCGAAGGACTGTTGGCCGGTGCATCCGGCGTCAAGCTGGAAGGCCGCATTATCCCAGTCGTCAGGGCAAGAGCCGCAGGCATCGCCCGCGAGCTTTCATTGCCACGGCAGATCGCCCATTGGGCGGAAGTGACTGGCGTCGATGGATCTGACCTGCTCGCGTGCTTTGAGCAACTGCGCGAAGAGAACCCCGACATGATCGCACAGAGGATCCTGCAACAATCGGCGCTGCCGGTGCCTGCCGATATCGCTGCCGCGCCACGGTCACAATCGGTCAGTCCTGGCACCATCGAACCACTGCCCCTCTTGCTCTGACAAACAATCGTTCGATACTGGCTCCCGGCAATTACATGAAAGGCCCCCGCCATGACCCCGCTTTCTTTGACTTTGACCGGCTTCAAAGGCATTCGTGATGGCCTTGGACGCACATCCATCACGATCGACTTCGCCGAACTGACACAAGGCGCAGAACTGGTCGCCATCACCGGCCGCAACGGACGCGGAAAATCGACCATTCTGGATAACATGACGCCCTACCCCGTCATGCCCTCCAAGGCTGGCGGCGACGGACTGGGCGCGTTTTCGTACTATGACGAGATCTACCTTCCGGAAAGCCAGAAGGAATTGATCTGGGCAATGGGCGACGCGCGCTACCGCAGCCACATCGTGATCCGGGACCAAGGCAAACGTAAAACTGAAGCGTACTTGCATACGTACCGGGAAGGTCGCTGGCACCCCGTACGGCTGGAGGACGGCACACTCTCTGACGGGCGAATGGAAACCTATCAGCGCTGCGTCGAAGGCATCGCGGGCCGTTGCGCGACGTTCCTGAGCACCGCATTTTCCGCTCAGAACCGCCGCCAATTGGCTTCCTTTCGACATGCCGAGATTAAGAGCCTCCTGGCAGACCTGCTGGGCCTGGATGCGATTCGCGCTCAAGGCGAGCAGGCGAACGACACACTCCGGTTACTGCGCGCGGGCCTCCTGGGCTTGCGCCAGGCACAGACCAACCACCAGGCTGAATGTGCCAGGCTGGACACCCAGTTGCACAGCCTGGACGACGCGTCCCAACAGCTTGCACTCGCACGCCAGAACCAACAAAACGCCGCCGAGCGCCGCGAAGCGCGACGCGCCGAGTTGGCAAGACTCACTGCATGGCGCGAATCGGACAGCGTGCATGCGGCACGACGCCAGCAACTGCGACAAGAACGGCGTCATGCCATGGAGCTGGACCAGACGGCGCAGATTGATATCGATCAGCAGGAACGCGACACCAGGGCGGGCATCACGCGGCTTGAGCAAAACGCGGCACAGCGCGCGGCGCAACGCGAGCTCAACCTGGCGTCCCAGCGAGCGCAACTCGCCACGCTACGCCGTACCATCCACAGTGGCCGCCATGTCCAGCGTGCGGTCACGCGGCAGGCGTTGCTGCGCGTTGTGCTGCAGACGCGCGACCAGGCATTGGCGCATGCAGCGCAACGGGTCGCTAGACATGACGCGATCGACGCCGAGATCGTGGTCAAGGAGGCGGCTCTGGTGGCGCTTGAACGAGAAGCCGGGCAGGCAGCGCTGTCCGAACAACAGCTGCGCCGCCGCTTCGGCCTGACGAATGAAGTGCCCTGTTCCGGCACGCATTTGCAAGCGCACTGCAAACTATTGGCCGATGCGCGGGCGGCAAAGCCCCTGCTTCCCGACGCTTCAGCAAGCATCGCCAAGCTGGAACATGATCGGCAGGCATTGCGCTGCGCGTTGCTCAAGCTCAAGGCACAGGCCGCCCTCGGCGCAGGCGTGCGGGATGCACTCCGGGTAGCGCAGGCCAAACGCTGTCGCACCGAGGCGCGGTTATCATGGGAGCTTCAGTTGGCGGCACGGCAGGCAGATATTGCGCAAGCCAAGAACCTGGTCACCGAGATCGAAGAGCGTCTGTCGGCCTTACTGCACGAGGCGCCGGCCGAACAGGCTGTTTTTGACGCCGAAGCGGCGACTCTGGGGTCCCGGCTCGCAGACCTGGGGCGGCGCAGGTCAGAACAGTATGATCGCCACAGGACGTCGTTGGCCCGGATTGACGCGCTCCTGACCGAACTGCCACCTGCGTTCGACGACGCTGCGCTGGCCCGTGCCGTCGCGGCTAACGCCCAGGCTGCGGCGTTCCACGCCAGCGCGGAACAGGCGCTGGAAGCGGCGCTGGCCGCCGTGCAACGCCGTGAAGCACTGCAGCATCAGCGCGCCCAATGCAGCGCGCATTGCCTCGCCCTCGATCGCCAGATCTCCAGGGTCGAGGACGAGATCGTCCGCTGGTCCCTATTTGCCAAATGCATGGGCAACGATGGCATCATCGCGCTGGCCATTGACGATGCTGGTCCCGAACTATCGTCGAGGACCAATCAGCTGCTGCTGTCCTGTTATGGTGCGCGTTTCACGGTTGCGATCAACACCCAGCTTGCCAACGCCAAAGGTGACGTGAAGGAAGGGTTCGAGATCACCGTGCACGACGCAATGCGCAACACCTCCAAGAACGTCGCCAAGATGAGCGGTGGCGAGCGCATCTGGATCAACGAATGCCTGACGCGCGCGATGGCGCTCTACCTGGCCGAAGCATCCACCTGCCGCTCCAGCACCCTGTTTTCGGATGAGGCCGACGGTGCATTTGATGCTCAGCATAAGCGCCAATTCATGGCCATGAAACGCGAAGTGCTGCGCATCGGTGGCTACACTCAGGAATATTTCATTTCTCACACATCGGAACTCAGCGCCATGGCCGATGCCGTGATCGATTTGGATCAGTACATATCGACCGACGTGCCGATCGACTAGCGGCCTGCCGCAACAATTCGTGCTTCGGAACGCTTTGGTTTAAACCGGTCTTCGCGCTGCGTATCGTCATCGTAGCTGTAGCCTGCCACCAACAAAACAGAAGTTGGTTGTGCGCGCGGTTCGCACCGCGAACGCTAGCGTGCTAACGTATTGACATCACCAGCCGTGGCAATTGGCCAATCGAAGCCAAGCCGAAGGGTGAATATGGAGACAATTGTGCCATTTGATCTTCCGGAACGCCGGACAGGCGTTCATATGGCAAGCGTCGTGGACGGTGCGCTCGTCCTGGCCGCGAAATGCGGTTGGCGCTATGCCATTGCCTATCTCATCAGCGAACGAGTCCCATCACCGATCATCCAGCGATTGCTTTTCGGCGGCGGAAAAGTCCGCAACCGTTCCGGCATTGCCGACGATGCGCCCAGTTGGCGGGGCCCCGACGCCGATGACATGAAAAGCCTCTTCGATTCGTTACGCCAGCGTGAGCCGACACATCCGTCGACCCAAGGCGGGCCGCCACGCGCCTCGCGCGCGTACGCACATTACGACAGCGACTAAGCGCCTGGAACAAGCGCCACGCGGCCTCACGAAACGTGGCGCGCACGGATGTTCCTACGCATACGGCATGGGCTATCGTACGTCAAGCAGGAGGCGCTACTCGGCCTAACCGTCCTACTATCGCCCGCACCCATCGGCTGCGCCAAGCTGCCCAACTTATCTACCTCGAAACGGCCCCCAGTCGGGCTGCTGGCAACACCTTGGGCATGCTCGCCAGCCGGCTCCCTATGTTCAGCGAGCTCCCTCACGCACTAGACTGCGCATCCTCAGCCAGTACCATGGCCTTACGGTACGTCACGGAGAAGGGGCATCGAGATGAGCTTGTTTACTGAACTGTTTGCGCTGACGAAATCCAGGCGATTCACCATGATCGCCAGTTCCGATCATGACACCGGATTGCTGACCCTGTGCATGATGCCGCGCGTGATGAACGAAACAGAAGGGCATTACTGCAAGGGCCTTACTTTGACCGCCAAGCCGGAGGACTTTGACACGGACTTCGTGACGCTCATGGCCTCATACCGTATAAAAATCATCCCGCTCCTGGACCAAGTAAAGGAAGCGATGGACGCCATCGAGACGATGGCACGGGACGTCCAATTGGCCGGGACGTCCAATCCGTCTGCGCATTCCAGCGCGACGAGCGTGCCCTCGACATTGAAGCCGTCGATGAATGAGCCTGCCGCATTGCGCGAAAGGGCCGCGGCATACTACGCTGCGTCGGCGGGCGACTGCGACGCAGACGACGAACCAAATCTTGACTGGATGAAGAATCGACAGCCGGAGCTTTTCTAATCGGAGCCATGCCCATGATCATCACGCTCCCCGCCTCCTCCTCGCCCAAAAGGGATGAGCACTTCTACTGCGCTACGCGGTTCGTGGCGTCGTCATTTCAGCGCATTCTTGCAACGCAGAGTGGTCTGACGGGCACCGATTCCTACTGCCTAGCAGGCCCAGGTCCTGCTCCCAACTGGCCATTCCACTGTGCGGCTCGGCATAATTGCGGGCCACATCGAGGCATCAGCTCGCATCCGGGCGGCAGGCGGTGCGCTCCGATTTCCTTGAATGCGGGATCGGCGTCACTATCGCTGACACGAAGGTCACCGGGCGCCCCACATACCGAAAGAGAACCGGCGTCTGCCAGCCCAGGAAAAGGGCTGGCAGACGCCGGAAAGGGGCATATCAAGCTTCTAATGCTGCAGCAAGCTTGGCTGCTTTCTGAACGAGCGCCTGTTCACGACGCGGGCAGACATCGTAGCCGTGCCCCCAGCGGTAACTACGCACGCAATGGCAATCACATCGCCGCGCCAACGCCGACATGCGTGCAGCGACAAAGCCGTCCATCCACATACTTACCAACTGCGGGCGGCAGGCGATAACCATGGGGACGCTCGTTGCGCCCTGAAAAAAGGCATCAAAGCCGAGTTGATGGAAGCGCTGGAAGGCCTCGGTCATGCGCTCCTCGGTTTCCGGCAAGCGGACATCGAATGCAGCGCGTGCGTCCTCAAACTCACGGCACTCCGATTGGCCCGGCACCAACCCAGCGTCGTCCCAATTTGCATTGGGACACGCCGGTGCGGACCATTCTCCCGCGTCAGGCAATCTGGTCATGGTCGAACTCCTCGGGCATATGAAGCAACGAGTGCTCGTCAATGCCACCGTATTGCGAACATATGTCCCGTGCGGAGCACAGGACGCCATTGCGTAAGTTACAGAAGCAGATACAGGTACGGTTCGTCCGAATGAATGGCGTGCCGTCCTTCGACTGCAGCCTGCACCCTGGACGCAACGCTTCCAACTGAACGACGACAGGTTCGTTGCAGGCGCTGTCTGCCGCACGCATCGCCGCCTCGATTACTACTGAACAGTCTGATTTCATGTTGACCTCCGTGTTCCAACACGTTGTGTTCCCTCAATTGCAGATGTCGCCATCGTCGCGCTGATCGCGTGGTCAGCCAAAACGAAAGCCTGTGGTTGAATGCACGGTTTTTCGTGCTTATCATGAACTGCAAGCTGGCATGCCTTCGGGCATCGCTGACCAGCGTCACCAATCAGGAGACTGCCTCTTCGGCAGGAAGACATGCTGCGACTGGGACAACACGTTCGATTGACTCCGAAGGAGATCGAGTACTTCACGCGCCTTACGGGCTTTGCACCAGTGGGCATCAAGCGACTCGACGACCTCCATTCCTATATCAAGCGCTGCAAACGCCATTACTGGGGGACGTCACCCGATACCGTGGCATTGCACCAGTTGATCGACGACGCCCTTTCCCGCTGCACAGGTTCCGGCTAACGGCTCAGGCCTGCTTCGCTTTGGCCTTCACAGCCTCTTCCGGCGCCGCGTTCGACTTGTCGGCCTTGCCGTTACGTCGAAACTTGCGCATCTGCCGCACCGCTGGTTCATCGGTGCCGGCCCACGCCACAGTGACAGCCCCAAGGAAACCAAGTCCGTCTCGGATAACCTCGATAGGCCACCCGATCAGCAACCTGCCAACGAGATGAAACGCTCGAGCCACATGTTTTGCCCTTGCACGACGCGCTTTCCCTTGCCTGAGGGACTGCCGGCAGCGCAGATACAGACCGAAATGCCTGGCCTTGACTTCCCGATCCGACTCCAGTTGCTCGATCAGGTCCGCGGCAATCACCGGATCACCAGCCTTCCGGTAAAACTGCACCCAGACCCTTTCTTCTTCCCTGCTTGTCCAGCGATCGGATTTGGAACCACGACGAATTTCCTTTTCCACGATAACCTCCATCGAAATCGCGGAAGCTCGCCCCCCATACGGGAGCCACTGCTCCCGCATCAGCACGCAAATGATTGGTCAAGACAGGTGCTCTTGCCCTTTCCAACTCATCCTTCGTCACACGGATCCACGCAGGATCCGAAGAAAACGTCGCCTGACATTACAATGACCAGGTGCGAAGAACAGCACTCAGAACACGCTTCATTCCATGCCGCGCCACAGCCAATGGCGGACGGACCAACGCGCAGATATCGCTGTCCCCGCAACCAGCCCGTGACGGCGTACGATGCCGTTCCTTGCTGCTTCCTTGCCGAGCATGGGGCCAAACCTGGCGATGAACCCTCGAGTTCTTGGCACCGCAAAGGCCGCCAAGCAAAACACAAGCTGCGCCGTACTGGATAGCGGGATTGAGCTTTAGGGACATGATGCTTCTCCTTCGAAGAAATGAGGAAACAGCAGTGCCCCGGCCGGGGATGCTGAGATCCCCAAGCGATGACACCGAATGGCGTCATTAGGATAGCGCTCGGCACACGAGCGAAAATAAGGCCCAGGAATCGAGAGACTCCGGGCCTTAACCTTGGAAGCGAGGGAATTACGGGCTTCCCATGGTGCGATTCGCATCGCACCTTCGGTACCCAGTACGAGCTGGGCGGGAGACAACCACTTGCGTGGCAACACCAGGTAGCGGACCTGGTACTGATTGACGGGTGACGACCGCAACGCCTTCGGCAGAACCGCCGGAGGATCTCGCTACAATTCCGTGATGGAGCGTGGCGAGAGCATTGTGAGAGCGATTCTCACAGTAAGCAACGATATTTTTGCACCGGTTTCCCGGACCTTCAAGGATTCTATCGGGAACGTCCACCGCAAATGCATAACCCCTGGAAGGTCATTGCTCAACCGGATCAGTCGCAAGCTCCCTCTAAGAGCGGTTTCACCAGTTGCACAACCACCTTGCCTTTCGCCCTGCCTTGCTCAAGGTACGCGAGCCCCTCCTTTGCCTGGGCAAAGGGAAATACCCGATCAACCACCGGGTACAGACGCGATGCAGCGAGGTGCGCGCCGATCTTTGCCAATTGCTGTCCATCCGGACGCATGAACAGAAAAGAATAGCTGGCTTCACGCTGCTTCGCCTTTCGAATGATTTTTCCGCTCAGCAGGCCGAACACGAACTTCATCAGGAAGTTCATTCCGCGCTGCTGAGCAAATGCCGCATCCGGCGGCCCGATCAACGAAACGATCTGGCTGCCGGGCCTGACGACCTGCAGCGACTTTTCCAGTTCGCCGCCGCGCAATGTACCAAGCACGACGTCGTAGTCGCGCAGTTGCTCTTCGAATTGCTGCTTTTTATAGTCGATCACTTCATCCGCGCCGAGCTTACGCACAAATTCAACATTCGCGGTGCTGGTCGTCGTTGCGACCTTGGCGCCCAGTAGTTTCGCCAACTGGATGGCAAAGGTGCCGATACCACCTGCACCTGCCGGAACAAAGACCTTCTGGCCTGACTGAAGTTTGGTTCGTTCTACGAACGCCTGCCACGAGGTGAGCCCCACCATTGGAATTGACGCAGCCTGCACAAAGTCCAGGTTCTCTGGTTTCAGCGCCGCCGCGTGCTCCGGCACTGCGGCGAATTCGGCGAGCGCACCGACGCCGAGGTCAAAGGTGCTGGCAAATACCGCGTCACCGACTTTAAACCGGGTCACCCGGCTCCCGACTTCAACGACAACGCCGGCGAGGTCGCTGCCCATGGTCGCAGGCAATTGAAGTTTGACGATGGGTTTGAAGCTCCCGGTAGGAATCATGTTATCGATGGGATTAAGTCCGGCCGCGTACACCTGGACCAGGATCTCATCCGGTTTAATCGTGGGCTGCGGAAGGTCCGCGAATTCGACGTTCTTTGCACCGCCGTAGCGCCGTAAAATTAATGCTTTCATCGAACTCTCTCCTAGACCAGGCTTAAATCCTTGCGCAAGCCGGCATCAACCAGGCCCGCTGGCGCGAACGAGCGCAACAGGCGCAGGCGCTTTGCCAGGCCGCCAGCGGTGTAGCGCAGCTTTGGCTTGCTTACCAGCGCTGCTTTCAATACAGTTTCCGCAACCACAACCGGCCCTTCGGCGCCAGCCATCGCTTCCTGCACCCGGCGGGTCACGGCGTCCCGCACTTCGCCGTAAACATCCAGCTTGGCATCAGGCTCCAGCAGGTTGGCATCGAATGGTGTCTTGGTGTACGCCGGTTCGATCACGATTGAGCGAATACCCCAGTTGCGCAATTCGTGGTCCAGCGATTCCGAATAGCCCTCGATGGCATGCTTGCTGGCCGCATACAAGGCGCCGTATGGCATCGGAAGGAAGCCCAGCACGGAACCGATGTGAAGGATGCGCCCCTGCCCCCTGCTCCGCATATGCGGCAGCACGGCGCGCGTCATGCGGACCACGCCAAAGAAGTTCGTGTCGAAAATCGCTTGCGCCTGTTCGATCGAACTTTCTTCCGCACCCGCTGGAGCTACGCCGAAGCCCGCATTATTGACGAGCAAATCGATACGCCCTTCGATGGAAATCACTGCCGCGACTGCGGTTTGCACCGAATCGTCGCTGGTCACATCGAGAGGCAGCATTTCGTAAGCCCGTTTCTCCCCTTGGGCGCCGCGGCGGCTGGTGCCGTACACCGTGAAGCCAGCCTCTGACAGGCGCGTTGCCGTCGCCTCGCCAATGCCGGACGAAGCGCCGGTAACCAATGCAATCTTTTTCATAACGTCGGTATCCTCTCAAGTCGAACAGGGCATATGATGCCCATCATATTCGCAAGTAAAAAAAGGCGCGGCCTGAGCGCCCACATCACTCTGCGGCCGGTGAAAATTGTTTTAGAGCTGCTGCACACAGTGCTTGCGACAACTTGGGGTCGTCGACCGCGCGCGCCACCATCGTTGTACCAATCAAACCGCATACCAGTGCCATTGCCTGCTCATGCGCCTGGGGCTGGCCCCAGTCCGGCAATTGCCGCGCAAACAAGTCGATCATCTCCTTGATGTGGATGGTCGCCGCGCGCCGCACCTGCGGCGCTTGCCTCGGCATTTCCGAGCCAAGTGCCGAGACCGGACAACCGGTTTCAATGGCCGCGATGTGTTCTGGGGACAGGTACGCCTGCATCATCGCCTGCAATGCTTGCCCTGGTGGAGCTGTCGCCGCCACGCGTGCCGCCAGCGCCACCGATTCGGCACCGGCACGATCCCCCGCTTCAGCGAGCAGCGCATCGCGCGAATCGAAGTGCGCGTAGAAACCACCATGCGTCAGGCCCGCCTCCTTCATGATGTCCGCGACGCCAGTACCGCTATAGCCGGTGCGCCGAATCGCGCGCGCGGCGACTTCCACGATACGCTCGTGCGTTTCCTCTTTACGACTTGGCAACTGGCGCGGGGTGGCTGTCTTCGGCATGATGACCATCATATACCAGTTTCCCGAAACGTGCACGAAGAATCCACGGGTACTGCAGATATAATATCCGGCTCGCAGCAGAACCTTTAGAAACAGCGAATGAGCGATATCGAACTGCCTTTTCGGGCCACCACCAATGAAGCCTGCGCCTGGCTGGCGCAGCAGACCGGCTCTCCTTGGACCCTGGCCCGACTTCTCGAGAACGGACTGACGCCAGTCGTCTGGCTTGACTACGATGCGGCATATCCCGAACTATTCGGCGATGCCAATGGCGGTTATGCGGCGCCGATTTTCTTCCAGGACGATATTGCCCGCCTGGCGGCCGGCAGCGAAGATGTGCTGATCACGTTCACGAAGGATGCCTACAAACTGCCGGCGCGCTTGCCGGCGCCGGGATTTCGTCGTTCGCTCGACGCATTGCGCTTCCCAAAAAAGGACCTCGAGCGGCTCGCCGGAAAACTCAAACACGAGGCGCGCCCAGCGCAGCAGCAAACGCAAATCCCGGGCGCAAGCGAATCACAGTTCGGGATTAACAAGGCCGCGGTGCTGGCTGCGTTTTCCGGTTTCGTGCACCTGGACCTGGCGCGCGAACTGGATGCGGCGGTGGGCATCTTCGGCGACGATGGCGCTCGCGTCAAAGCAAGCGCCCGAAAGTCGACACGCAACGCGGTGTGGAATCCTGTCACGCTCGCCCTGGGCCTGCACGACATCCACCGTGTACCGCTCGGCACTTTAAAGCGCGCATTCAAATCGCACGACTTTCTCTACGCTTGGGAAAGCGATTGGGAAGAGTCCCTTCGTTTGCTGGGTAAATAGGCTCCTGATCCCGAAATTGGCGCAACACTGTCGTCGTCCAACGTATCCTGCACCACGCTTTCGTCAACGGGATGGATCTTGTACCAGATCACCTACATCGCAGGCAGAAAGTCCGGCGTAAGAATGGTCCCCGCAACAGTTCCGCCGATCAGGGTGTAGGCGAGCGTGCCCCGGAACACGGTATGGGGCCGCGGAATAATGGCCAGGATTGCCGCCAGGGCGCTCAGGATCACCGACCTGGCGCGCTGCACAGTCGCTTCTACAAAGGCGTGGAATGGATCAAGCCCCGACCTGACAAGGACTGTCAGACGGGGGACGGCTGACGGCTGACGGCGCCTTTGCGGAAGTTCGCTTTAATAGCCTACACTCGCGCCGTTTTATGGGATGCTGTGTGTCCGAGTATTGAGCTATCAACGCTCGCTGTGCGCGTTCTGGAAGATTGACAAAGTATTGTCGCACTACTGCCCCAACAAGCGATTTCAAATAGTGCACCTTCCAATAGAGGTGCAGGGTCTTTACCGTCCCAATAATCTGGGTTCAACGCTCCACCTCCAACGCCGGTGTTGTAGAAGGAGGCTGGCGTTTCATGGCCCAGTGCCTGGTGCGGTCGCTTGGCGTTGTAGAACGCAACCGTTGTACTTCGCCGGTCAGTAAGCCCGAGATTTCCAATCCTCCATGCGCCTACCACATGGAGAATTGTTAATGTCATTCCCCCTTGCCTGCGTCGGCAACCAATACGCCAGGACGTTCAGCGCCTGTTCTAATCTTAAGCCGGTGGAAATAAACCCTCGATGCTCATGGCCCCTCAATCCATGAGCATGTGCGTTTGGAAGTTAATCGCCATCGCCTGAATGATTGCCGCAAGGATGATCGGATTATCCGAGCCCTTGTAGGACTTGAGGTAAATCTCCTTCGCCTTCTCCAATTGCTGTTCAGTGAGGTTGGCGATGTACTGCAAGTTTTTCTCGCTATCCGTGCTCATGATGATTGCCCTCCATGTGAATTAGTTGGAAAGGTCAGCAGGGCTTGCGTACCTTTGCTCAGCGCTGCGTTAGATGCTGCGAATTGGCCGAAATCTTCCCACATGAGCAGTTCCCGCGACATTTTCTCGGATGTCCGATAGGCAGTTTGCCAAGTCATTCATCATACTAAGTCCTACTGCGCGATGGCATCGCACGCGAGGCCACGTGGACTGTAGCCCCTGCCCTTTGCCACGCCTGGAAACAAGAACAACATAGCCAGCGAAGCGTTGCACCTCACATGGACATCAAGATTCCCGCCAAGTAAGAATATGTTCTTGCGCCAGCGCGTGTGCCTCAACGATCGCGGCCCTTGCGGCGTGAAAGGTCGCAGTAGTCATGGCTTCGTCTAAGTGCTCCGAGCGTACCGCGGGCATGCTAATCCAAACCAATTGCGAATGAAATCCATCGGCGACTTCCTTGACCGACACCTAATCTACATAGCCATCGCAGTACTTATCTCGTCTGCCGTCGCAAGTGAATATTGGTGGTGCATCTGAACCTCTTGATCGAAGATGACTGGCTACATCATTCATCTTAGCGCGCTTGGGGTGGGCTCATTGGGCATCGCCGACCAATGACCTACCTCGAGAACGATCTCCCGCCCGTTGAGAACAACGAATAACTGACTATTTTGTCCCGAAGTGTGAAATTCAGCACGGTGCGCCTCACATTTTCGGTATACGCTCAATGCAAAGATTACCGACTTTTGTCTGGTTCAGAAGGAGCTTTAGCTCCACACGCCAAACGTTTCAAGATCCGCCGGGATTCTTGAATCGCTGCCCACCTCGGGTTTGGCCTGCATTTGTGGGCCGCTTTCCGTTGGCTGAGCTAGAGCCTAGCTGTTTCGCAGGATGCGAAGTCGCTGCGGTTTCGTCGGCCGCCCCCCCACGATCAGCACGCGGCGCTTGCCCGACTGATGTCCTTCGCTTCGTCTGCGGGTGCAGCATCGCGTCGACTGATTTCGCTGGCACCGATCGATTGCGTTGCTCCACCCGATGCAGAGAGTCTCATGGCCAAGGCGGCTCCCCGCGTACGATTGGCGCGCGGCTTGGATCGCGCCGGCAAAGACACAGGACGGTGACAAAGGACGAGAGTAGAAGCCGCAGTGCATCGAAAAAAGCTGCATTCGACTTTGGACTCGGACAGCCCTCCCAGCATGTTCGACAAATAGGCGTTTTCGTTCATGTCGCAGCTAAGCTACACCGCGATTTATAATCTGATGCCAGACAAAGGTTGCCTGGCTACTCTGTAACACTGATCTTTGTCCCGCTAGCAGCATGCCGTTGCAACCAGTGGTGCCGTTGTAACCCGGATGGCAGGCAACACGCTTCATGAGCGCACCGCGCGCGATGCATTCAGTGTGCCCCTTGCAGCGTAAAGTCGATGAATCCGCGCTCCACCGACGTGGATACCAACTGTACTTGTAACATCTGCCCGAGTCGCAATTCCGGCAGTTCGCCAATGAGGCGCCCCTCTGCCGGCGGTGTAAAGATCCTGACCCAGATGCCCTGTGCATTCACGCCCGATACAATGGCCCGGAATTGCTGGCCAACTGAATCATGCAACAGCAAGGCTGCTTCAGACTTACGCATTTGCCGCTCCACCTTCCGCACGGCGTCCTCCTGACCTGTACAGTGCACTGCCAGCTCTGACAACTCGGCAAGCGAATAAGGTGGAGGACCTCCCGCCAACGCTGCCTTAATCAAGCGCTGCGTTACCAGGTCAGGGTAACGCCGGTTCGGTGCCGTTGAATGCGTATAGTCCTGGACGGCGAGTCCAAAGTGACCAATTGCCTGCTCCCCCGCACGCTCGACAACATATTCTCCGGCCCCCATCAGCTTGATGATTTCGAGCGAGAGGTCTGGAAAGCTCGCCGGTGCCAATCTACGTTGGCGAGCCAGGAAACGTTCCAGCGCCGCGCTGTCGGGTTGGGCCGGCAGCTTGACGCTATAACCATCAGCCACTTGTACAATGCGCGCCCAGCGTTCCGGTGAACGTACCACCCGCCGAAGGGACACGCCGCCATGCACCATCAGAAAACGCGCTGTGCAGCCATTGGCGGCGATCATGAATTCTTCGATGAGCTGGCGCGCGCGATTGTGTTCCTGCAAACGAATGTCCGCAATGCGGTTCCCGTCGAAGATAGCGCGTGGTTGAAAGCTGTCAAATTCGAGCGCGCCTTGCGACTGGCGTCGCGACCTGAGCACTTGCGCCAACTGGTCCTGCATGCGCAATTGGGCCTCCAAGCCGGCTACCGCCTGCACCACGTCGGGCAGCGATGTATGCCCGTCCAGCCATTCTGATACCGCATCGTAAGCCAATTGCGCCTGGTTGCACACTTGCGCCCGGTAGATCGTCGAAGCCAACAATTCGCCGTCCGCGGAGAAATCCATCTGAACGATAATCGCCAACCGGTCGACATGGGGCGCCAGCGACGTAAGATTCGTACACAGAATCTCAGGCAGCATGGAGAATACGCGGGCTGACGTATACACTGAAGTGGTGTTCTGCCGCGCGTGCACGTCGATCGGCGAGTCTTTCTTCACCAGCGCGTCGACGTCGGCGATCGCTACCAGTAGACGCAGGCAACCGACTGCATGCGCTTCGCACACGGTGAGTTGATCCAGATCGTGCGAGTCGTCGTTGTCAATCGAACACCACAGGAGGTTTGTGAGATCTTGCACCCCTCGGTCATTGTCCCGCGCGGGCGCTTTCAACCGGCCAAGTTGTTGATGCACAGCAAGGGAAAACTCGGGTTCCAACCCTCTGCTGAACATCGCCAACGCTGCAATAGTTGCCAGGCTGGCCCGGTGGTTCTTGATGGCGTGGCGCATTCACGTCCCTCCGCGACAATTCGCAAGCCTGATTGCATCATACGGTAAAAGGCTCAGCCTGGTGCGGGCACCTACAGCAGCGGCGAGGATACACTGAAGACCATGGCCAGCGTCCATGGCGAAGCGAGGCCTAGCTTCACGACTTCGCCTTCACCATAGTAAAGGAACGATCATGTATAGGAGCCTACTCACTTATGCCGACGGGACGGCCGGTCAGACTGAACGATTACAGGTGGCAGCGCAGCTTGCCACGTCGTTCGGGGCGCACTTGATCGGTACCGCCGCCTGCGGCGGACCAGAAATGGACATGCTGATCATGGGCTCGGCTGCACTGTCCATCCTGCCGGGACTCAACTACGAACCGGTACGAGAGGCAGCGCGCATCGCACTTTCCGACTTCGATGCCGAGGCCGCCCGTATGGGGATTGAATCGCGCGAACAACGCCTGGCAGAAAGCAGCCTGGAAACGGCACTCGTACTGCAGTCGCGCTACTGCGACCTGGTCATCGCCAGCGAAACCATCCCGCCCCCCCCACCTATGTCCTCACGGCAGGCGACCTGGCGGGTTACCTGGCACTCCATTGCGCCAGACCCGTCATCGTCGTGCCACGCAACGGCGCCCCCCTCCCAATCGGCAAGCGGATCGTCATCGCATGGAACGGTAGCGCCGAGGCCAGCAAGGCCGTCGCTGCGGCAAAGCCTATCCTAAGGCGCGCCGACTCGGTCCAGTTGGTCGTGTGCAATCCGGATGCGTCGCCCGCCATGCATGGCCAGGAACCCGGCGCTGACCTCGCACAGTATCTGGCACGGCAGGACATTGACGTCACCGTCAGATGCATCCAGAGTGAGGACGATGTCGGTGTGGCACTACATAGGAAGGCTCATGATACCCGGTCCGACATGATCGTGGCCGGCGCATATGGACACAGCCGCCTCCACGGACTTATCCTTGGGGGGAGCAACGCGTAGCCTCCTGGGCGAAATGAAGGTGCCGGTCATGCTGACGCATTAAGCCCGACTGCGCACGGCATTGCGCCCCCGTCCCGTACTGGAGTGCGTTGACCTCAAGCCACCTTTCAGAGGACAACTGCACCAAGATCTTGATGATCGCAGGGCTGGACAACAAGTGCCTATCCGACCGGTTTCCACTTTCATCGCATTCGAATTCATGCGCATCAACATCGCCCCTGTGAGCAATTGAATTAGCGCGTACACTTAAAGCGTGCTTCGCGCTTGGAAGAACGTGGTTAACGCCTCTTGATCCGATCAGCCTCGCACGCTCTCTGCGATTGGTCCATGCCTTCAATGCGCGCGGTCCAACTCTTTGGCAGCGTGCATGGAAGGCATAGTGACTTTCCTTTCGCCCCAACCCTACCGCTTGGATAGTGCAGACGTGAAGGCCGGAGGGACAGAAATGGATACCACATGGTAAGAACGAAGCTGCTGGATTCAAGTGGGTCTGCAATCAGGTGGGGCAGTGTCTTGCTGAAATTGTCCTGTCCGACATTGACACGACGGCAGCACAGCCTGATGCAGGGCTTCCTTACCAAAACGCACCGGACTATCGCAGGTGCGTCAACGGTCCCTCCCGAAATTACGCAACTGCACCATGGCAGCCAATGGCGGTGACCGAGGCCCATGGATGACAATGCCCGGATCTTAGCAGTACCTACCCATCCGGGCGTACATAAAGTTTTTTATATTCACCGGAGAAGATCATGAACCGCACCACGAAGAGCCAGGATTCCACGCCGCATAAATCGGCTCATGGGAAAGCAGGCGACATTAACAAGCAGCAACAGAAGGCAGCTCGCAATGAAGTTGTCGGGCGCCATCGGGACGCCGGACAGCAAGGACATCGGGGCGCACGCTAAGTTGCTCCGATGCGCCACATTCGGTGGGTTTAACACCAATGCCCATCCGCTGAAGCCTGACAGCGCTTGCGCGCCCAATACGCGGTAACTGCAGAACGATCACTGCTGCAGATCGTTCTCCGCGCATGCCACTCGCGCTCGATTAACACTCGCGCAACTGACGCCAGCGACTTGCGAATGTTGGTCCGGCATTAGGCGATGCCGCCAGCGTGCAGCCGCGCCTTCAAGCGCGAACACGCTTACAACGTACATTCGGTCTACAAATGTCGGCAGCGAAGTTTTGGCACGCGAACGGCTATCCTGGCTTGGATTGCGGTGTGCCGCCTAGGAATGTCTAAGCGAACCAACTTGGTCGCAGTTGTAGTGGGTGACTGCCGCGGTCTTCTGCACCCTCATGCCATCGGCAAGATCTCGGTCGTCTGGAGAAGACCGTCGCTTGCCACGGAAATATCCAACACCCCCGTTCTTTCATTGGCAAGGCGTACCAATTCGACCAGGACCTCTTTATTGGGACCGCCCTCTTCCAATCTCTGGATGGCGCCAGACGTGATCACATAATTTCCGCAGCCTGGCGCTACGCAGGTAATGCGCTGCCGGTTCCCATGATCGGCCGATTCGCACACGGCGCCGACCGTATTGCACAGAAAGCACTTCAATTCCATCAAATTCCTTGTTAACTAAAACCAGATGACGATTTTGCGCATGTCGACGATCATTGGAAATAATCGCTTAATGTCCGCATTTGCAGTGCCCGGATGGGCGCACGACACGTCGCCACACTTCCATCGCCAATCGTGCAGCGCCCAACTATATCATTTCAGTCCACTACAGGACCGCGGCCTTGCGCGGCCAGCATGATCAAGTATGGCCACGCCGGT
The DNA here is from genome assembly GCF_009720745.1 of Massilia eburnea. Taxonomy (GTDB): domain Bacteria; phylum Pseudomonadota; class Gammaproteobacteria; order Burkholderiales; family Burkholderiaceae_D; genus Rugamonas; species Rugamonas eburnea. The sequence goes on from NZ_WNKX01000003.1 coordinate 324,176, forward strand.
CATACCCTAAATCCGTCCGGGGCCTGGGGCACGGCACGCGAAACTTACTTGTGCAACAAAGCCAGAGGGCGGCACGAACCGGATTTGTGCGCGCCACGTTCGTTCACCTATCACCATGACTATCACCTGGCCGAATCGATCCATATATATGCTTAGGAGATGGCGTCTCCGCATGCTATGGTCAGTGGCTGCCCTGACTTTATCACTTCCAGACCGCAGCAGTGCAATCACTGAAGCGGAGACCATATGAAAGATTTCACCCGACCCGACGAAGGCATGGCCTTGGTTGTCGATGCAGCAATCGACATGGAGGCATTTTCGGGATGCGTGCTCGCATGGCAATACCTGCACATGCATGCCGTTCCACAAGGTGTCGCGCTGAGGGTGCTCTCCCAAAATGGCCCACGGCGCGCTTCGCATTCCAATGGTCAGCGCGCATCCTTGGAACGCCCCTCAGCTCACCGCGAGCAAGTTGCCGAACATTCGACCGAAGTAGCTGCAGCAGGATTGGGAGCCGTCCTCAAGTTTCGCATACCGAGGACAAACATTACTCTCTCCGAAACGATCGATCAGGCCATCGAGATGATGGGGGTCCACAATCGGTACTACGCCGAAGCCCTTCTGCGAATCCATGCCGTCAAAACGCCGGTCATCATGCGGGTTCTATTCGACGCGGCACGTCGAAGGAGCATTGGCTTTCCAACCACCCCTCTAGTACCGGCACGGGGCATTCGTCTGTTGCACGCGGTCTGAAACAGCTTCCCCACAACCGGACGTGGAGTGGTGAAGACGTCATTCGTACATCTCGGTTTCTTCGCGTCGTATCCTGCGCAGCGTGACGGTGGATTTCTGCCGTCAACGTTTCGATTCGCTCCGCCATCGCCCTTCTGAACTCTTCCAGCTCAGTGTTCTGACGGAGCAGCTCCAACGTTTGTGCGGAGTGCTTGCTCGATGCAACGGCGCTTGCTTCCCGGTACTTGGCATCGACTTCGGCATGCGCCTTGTCCCGCGCCAGTTGGCGCATTTGTGCAAGCAAAATGCAGTCGCAGGCCGTCAAAAGAATGTCGGAAAATAGGGCATCGTGGCGCGCTGAGGGCGACTGGAGACATTCATGTTCGGCAAGGCGGCCTCGTTGACGTAACGATTTTGTTAGCGTCAATTCGGCTATTTATATATATAGTAATGGCCCTTCAATGTGCAATACTCTTAGTAGGGAGGAAGTGTTCAATGAATAACGCACCTGCGGGAACACGCCGTCGTGACATATGGATGACTGAGCTCGTACATTATGGTGTTACTTTACGTACCATTATTGGTCGCGCGGAGGCCCACCGCTACCTGCTTTCTCGGTGCGCACCGCAGCATGTCGTTGACCGTGTACTTTCCTACCTGGGCGGGCCGCGTCGCCCCTAGAACTACATGACTTTCGGTGGAGATAGTATGCCGATTTATCGTTCCGAAGGACTACGTGCATATACCGAGTTCGAAGCGGCGCTTGCCGAAGAACACGCGGTAGTACACGAGCTGGCTCAGTGCGCCAAGATAGAGTTCTACGGCCTGGTCGCCAGCGATCTCTTTGAAAGGGTTGCCATCGCCCATGAGAAGATGCTGGCTGCCTACAAAACCATCGAGTGCTTCAAGCAATGAGTTGTGCCGATTCGTCGCACCACGGATGCTATGTGGGCACGGCTCAATGTTGTGAGCAATAGCGAAGTCGTTAAAACCACGTTCCATCGATGTCCACACCGGTCGCACACCAGACAACTGGCTCATCGCCAAACCAGTTTGTTCGCCCGCCAGCCAACCGGCCTTCGGCTGGTGAGGAAACGCGCCGATTCCAAGCCCCCTGAAGATTGAGCCCTGTGACGGCGCCACGGTGGTGCGGTCCCACGCTTGATCCGAGAAAGAGGGCCGCTTCGGATTGAAGGATGTTGATGCGCCGCAATGGGATCTCGTGACATCAGGTATCCTCTCCATTCTTGGACAGGGGCGCGAAATGACCATAGGCGAATTAAAAAGGATTCTGAGCACATTTGACGACAACGAGCTGGTGCTGGTGGAGGCTGCTGCTGGCGGCTTTGAAGAGCCTCAGGTCTACGTCGCGGCAATTCGACAACGGCATGGCAATGAGTTCCAGGACCCGTTCGCCAGCGAATACGTTTCGGGCGGCGCGGGGGCAACAGGTACGGTGGTTGTCGGCACTTCTCTTGGGCTCCTGATGACGCCGTTCTAGAGCGCTTCTACACTGATATTGCACTCACCGAATCATGATGCGAGCATGGCGATTAATGCGTGTTCCGGCACCCAGTCTCTCGGACGCGGCCGAAACAGCGCACCATACGCGTACCGGAGCATCAGGCCGAGCTAAAGCAACGAACGCAAGACCGATGGGCTGCGGCCCATGGCTGATATTGCGCTGTTCAACCCTGACAGAGTTCGTCGCGCATTCGGTTTCGCAGACCATCACACATTTTGTTCTCCCAAGTCTCGTTCGTCTCATCGCCCGAGAAGCCTTGACGGATGGGGTGACAAGCCTCAGCGTAGGGGCCTTGCTGCAGAGAAGCACCTTGTATCACCAGATTGCTTGCCAATGAGCCGGCGCTACACAGCACAACGCCTCGCTATCAGATAGGCGAGAGTTCGCATGCGGATAGATTGCCTCACACGTCACGGTTGCCAAGTGCCCGCGCAAATTACACAAGAAAACTCACCCTATCCGTGCGGTACTTCACTAAGCGCACATCAATCGGCGCGTACGCTAAGGCATGACCCGCAGACTTGATTACGCCACCGCCGAAAAGATCTCCATTGCGCTCCTAACCCGAGCGGCATTCGGAAGCGATGCAGGAATGCGGTACGCACTCTTCTATGGCCTGGACGAAGCGTTGCTGTCCGCCGTATTTGCGCGGGGTCGGGATCAGATCCGAAAGGACGTACGAGGCGTCAATGTCCTTCCGGACCGCCGACTGCACAGGAGAGAAGTTCGTCATTAGACTGGGCTGCGCCAGGATCGTCCGGCATCCGTTGGCGCACATCGCTTCCACCCTGCGTTAGCAAAGAATGTGGCCGCAAGCGCGATATGGACGGATCGTCGGTGCTGCTGTTCAGCTGTCCGCGCCATCGGATCCAAAACTGTCAACCTGAATCACCTTGTCAAGCGCCCGCAAAAAATCCAAGGCACGTGGCGACGCCGAGGCCGCCGCGATCTCTTCGAAGGGTTTGTGCTGCCGAATGGCGCTGCCAAGGCGCAGCGCTTCCTCCTCCCCCAGTTCGCTCGCCAGCCGCAGCGCATCATGCAGATCGCACAATCCGCCGCTCTTTGGCATTTCCACATCCGGACAAAGCAAACGGACCACTTGCGGATCACGCAGCGTATCTGCGATCGCCAACGTTTCCATGTCGTGCAATCGGCGAATTGGACTGAGCCCACGCAGTGCGATCAGTCCGGCGACGCGCAATAACGGGTTAGGCAAATTATCGAAGAGCTCGCGCAACGCCTGGCTGGCGAGCCAAATCTGCCTGCGCACCGCACCACGCGCCACCGGTTCGATACGCGCATCGGATTGCCAGGCATAGCGCCATATACAGGCGCTGGCCATATACAGATGCGACAGGACATCACCCAGTCGTGACGACAGCAACTCCAGCCGTTTCAGGCGGCCGCCGAGTACGCCCATGCAGATGTCACTGGTGAAGGCAAACTTGGCGGCGAGCCGCGCAATCTTGCGCGCTTCGCGCTCGAAGCCTGCTGGCACCTCCCCCACCAACGGCGCATGAACCAGGCTGCGCCAGAAGTTGAGTACGAGATGCCGACCGTGGCCGAGCAAGGCCTGACCTAATGCAGCCGGATCGCCTTGTGCGACGGCATCGATTTCCTTCAGCACGAACGGATGGCAACGTACCGCACCCTGACCGAAAATGATCAGCGCGCGGGTCAGGATGTTGGCCCCCTCAACCGTGATGGCGATCGGCGTATGCCGGTAGGCGTTCGACAGCAGGTTGGAAGGACCGGCGCAGATCGCTTTTCCACCCAGGATATCCATGCCGCAGTTGATGGCGGTGCGCCCAGCTTCCGTCACGTGGTACTTGAGAATCGCGCCGGCAACACTGGGACGCTCACCTTGGTCGAGAATGCAGGCAGTCATGCGCCGCGCGGCATCTGTGGCATATAAATCGGCAGCCATCAGTGCGAGCGGCTCTGCCACGTTGTGGAAGCGCCGAATGGGCAGGCCAAACTGGTTGCGTAGCCCCGCGTAGCCGTTGGCGACATAGAGACTCGTTTGCTGCAACGCCACGCCCAACGCGGGCAAGGAAATCGATCGTCCCGCTGCGAGGCATTCCATTAACATGCGCCAGCCGATGCCAACGTTCGCCTCGCCGCCGATGATCCAATCGAGTGGAATGAACATGTTTTCGGCCTGCACCGGGCCGTTCATGAAGGCGCTGCGCATTGGCTTGTGGCGTGCACCAATCTCCAAGCCGGGATGCGGCACCGGAATCAGTGCGCAGGTGATGCCCAGCTCTTGCTCTCCGGCGGGACGGGCCGGGTCGATCGCGTTGAAGGAAATGCCGACGACCGACGCCACCGGCGCCAACGTAATATAGCGCTTTGAAAATGTCAGGGCGAATCCCTTGGTCATGACGCCGTTCCAAAGGCGTTCCGTCAGCACGCCGACATCGGGCATGGCGGCAGCATCCGAACCGGCATACGGCGAGGTCAAGGCAAAGCACGGCAGTTCCACGCCACGCGCCAGACGCGGCAGATAATGATCTTTCTGCGCATCGGTACCGTAGCGCAGGAGCAGTTCGGCCGGACCGAGCGAATTCGGGACCATCACCGTCACTGCCGCGGCGATGTTGACACTGGCGATCCGCGTCACCACTTCGGCGTGCGTCGCGTGCGCGAATTCCAGTCCACCAAAGGCGCGCGGGATGATCATGCCGAAGAAACCATGTTCGCGCAGGTATTGCCACACTTCCTGCGGCAGGTCGTGCGCTTCGTCGATCGCATAGTCGTCCAGCATGCGGCACAGTTCCGGCACGCGCCGATCGAGAAACGCCTGCTCCTGGGCATTCGGGCGCTGGACTGGAATGGCGGCAAGTCGTGAGAAATCGACTCTGCCCTCGAAGAAACAGCCTTCAAACCCAACCGTACCGGATTCCAACGCGGCGCGCTCTGTGTCGCCGATTTTGGGTAAGGCCTTGCTGAATGACGGCAACGCCAGCCGTCCGAGCAGAGTCGATAACATGCTATCTCCCTCGCAGCGCGTCACGAAACGAGCGCCGGCGCGGTCATCGTACGCTCCGAACCAATCCACGCCAAGTTGTTAGCGGCAAGCAACGGTACCGGAGCAACGGCCGACACACACAAAAAAACTTAATGCTTCACGCGACCACGCAGTGGCGATTTCGCCTGGCACGCATGACGATCCCGCCCGTGACTCATGGCCGCCCACGCCATGGCCCACCAGGCGGCTTTAAGCTTCTTTTCGATCTTGGGTTCGGTAGAGAGGCGCAACAAGGCCAACGTCATCCGTTTGCGCGTATAGATTTCGCGAAATCTAGCACCAGTGCGCATCGTTTAGTTCGCATGAAATGCTGGAATGTCCCAGTTCCGCCACATTCACGTTCCGCAGCAGAAACCAGGCGCTTCCTGCATGGGTGGGCACGCCACCGTCCCGTAAGAACAAAAGACGCAACAATCGCCCGCCTTCGGCCGCAACATGGTGTGACAGCTCTCGCATTCATAGTGCCATTGGCAGGCATCCTCGGGCATTGTCTCCCATTTCATGTGACCGCAGGCCGGGCACGTCAATACAGAGTCCAATATGATTTCGCTCATCACGCTTTCCACCAGGCGTTGATAGGGCTCGTACCCAATGTGCTCACTCCCGACGCAGTAACGATTCGTAGGCGGACCGGAATTGATCGTCGCCAGCCCAATTCGCTGCAATCTGCTTGGCACCGGCTCTTGCCGAAGCAATCACAAGGGTCGCATTGCCTCGATGACGTAACACGAATGGCCGATCCTGCTCCTGCGCACGAAAGAAGGCCTGTGCTGCCTGGTCAGGATCGCTATACTCGGTACCGCGCTGACCGCTCTTGCAGACCACGGTATATGCGGTACCGCCACTACGACCGCTCTGCCCATCATGCATCGACGAGATCGTCATCGCATCCTCCAATGCATTAATTTCCGCTTCGACAACAGCGTGATCAAACGATCACCACTGAGAAGAATTATTCCACTAACACGCAGAAATTCATAGGTACCCGCGCCGCTTCAGCCGGTGTGCACGAACAGGCCGCCGTTGAAATTCTTGCGCTGAATCGCATCGCCAAAATCAAGCAGATGCCCCCGACAAATATGGGTGGAATAGCGTTTTACCTGCACCGCCAACCAGCCAATTCTCGGGTTCCAAACCACGCCATCGACACCTCCATCACCAGAGTAGCTCCGGTTGCGAAGTACCAACAGCCCAGCATCTTCAAGTGCCGTCATGGCAACAGAACAAGACATTGCTCGACTGGCTACGCTCGCTGTATGTGTCCACGTCTTGGTCGACATAGCGCTTGGCCAGAGAAATTATGTTGAGTCAGGAACATCGGCATCAATAGCTGGCGGGCGCTGTGCAGCCCTACTGCGCATAACAACTGGCGAACCTAAATAGGCATTGCTGATCTGAGGCCGGTTATGCCCGAGCTGACGCGCCACCTGACGATAGGCATCTTTCATCGATGCCGCATCAACCAGTGGTTCGCCGTCCTGCACCGGCGCCTTCACCTTGGCGATATCGAAATACAGGTCGCCGGCGAACTGATGGCGCAACCCGTGCGGCGTCACACCTAGCTCTTTCTTTGTCAGCCCGACTTGGCGCACCACGTTCGAGAATAGATCGAGCGACTGCTTCAATGTCAGACCAGGTCGACCGATGTGCCCGCGCGGGCCGTGTGCGAGCTGAATTGCTTCATCCAACGCCCCGCGCTGATCGTCACTGCGTACCGCAGCGAAACGCAGCCGACCGCCCTTCGTTCCGCGCTTGATCCTCAAGAAGCTGATGTAACGTTCCCCTGGTGGATGGCCCGCCGGCAACGCATGGGCCGGCACTTCTGCCTCAACGGGGCTGAACATGACCGCCTCCTTTCGCCGTAATCCGAAGGAAATCATCATTTGCAACTGCGCAGCGACGTGTCGATCAATGGCGCGCACCTGCGCGATCTTCTGCATCACATCGACTCCGTGGCGCTCCCAGCCTTTGTCAATGATTGCGCAATAGCTGCGCCTGACAAGGTTTGGGTCATCAACATAGCTTTCCGCCGCCCTCACTAGCCCGTCCTTCTTGATCCAGCCGGCAAATACGCGGAGGAAACTCATCTGCTGCTGGATGTAGGCTGCACTGTATGGGATTTTTGGCCAATCCGGGCGGGTACTGAATGCCGCTGCCTCGGGACCAGTTACTGGTCGGGCGGTCCAATACGCCATCAGCGTTTCAATGTGCCTGGCGCTAAGGTTCCGGGGCGCCGTATGAAAACCCATGGTCCGCAGAAGCGTGAAGATCCGGAATAGACCCTGACGGCGCGCCTGCCGCGTGTTAAACGAAATATCCTTCTCGCGTTCCGCGTGAGCATCATTGTGCTCTTGAATGATCGCGCTTAGTTCTGCCTTCCAATTGCTGTTGTTGGCCATACCTCGTTTCTCCCTTTTTCCACTTACGGCCGGCCCTCGCTGGTCGCCCGGTCGCCGCAATAACGTGGGACGCAGGCGCCCACCGGCGTCCTGATCACGCCTAATCCATCCCTCATACTTCCAACGGCAACGCCACTGCCTGCACTCACCGATGTAGGCCACGATGTCGCGCGCTAGAAGCTGGCCACTGCTTCCACCCGCAGGAAAGTGAATCCCCTTCCAGGCTTCCCAATCACTGGAGGTTTTGGTGGACAAGGGTTTGCCCGAAGGCGCGGCTTCTTAAAAATGCTTATGTGATCGGCGAGCGAGTTTCCTCCGCACCGCCATTCCCCGCTACTTGAGCGAGCTCCGCCGCGCGAGCGCAGCAAAGACATGGGTGTCAGGCCAATCCACCTTGGCCCTGACGAGTAACCTCCTCCCCACGGTTGTCCTCCAGCCCTGCCACCAGGCCGCTGCGTGTTGTCGCCCGTACCTCGCTGGCCGGGGCTTCTGTGGCCCCAGTACCGACAAAGCACCGCAAGCGGTGACCGGACGACGGAAGGATTGAGATGAGAGACCGAACCGCATCGCGGTTCCAGCGCCCGAGGTCGAGCCCAAGGCAAATCACGACGCACGATGCGTCAGGGTGCGCGAACCGTATAGGTAAAGATTCGCGCGCATGTGGAAATACGTCGTTGAGAAGATCGGAAGAGAAGCATGGCGCCATCGTCCTCCCCTTAAAGGATCGGAGCTGATGGCAAGCAGGCCGACGATTCGGCCAAGTCGAAAAGACATGTAGACAGGCAGGTCACGACTGCAACGGGCGCGATCGACGCCACCGCCGCATTCTGAACGCGATGTTCACGGAAGCGGGTCCGGACAGTGAACACAGCTTAGGAAAGGATTTTGCCGATGTCAAGGCTGGATTTCGGCGCGATAAATTGTAGATTTGGGCCCAAATAAATGTGTAACTGCGCGTATGCGAAGTTCGCCCCTATGAAACGCGCGAAAGTAGGATACCTCTGATTGTAGGCACCAGCGTTTGCACGCAGGCCAACCGCCGAGGTCGTTGGCAGCACGGCCCGGAGCGCCCGGCCCACGTTGCAATTGCACTTCAAATGAAATGGCCAGCGGCCAAATCCGCACTCGGAATTCGTTCCTGGATCGCATCCGTGTTGAAGCCAGCATCGGTTCCAGCCAAACCTCCAACAAAAGCCCCGTGATTCTCCTCCGTTTTCGTGTGTACCGCGCGGACAAGTACGGCTATCGTCAGCATTGAACCAATGGAGGGGTGCATGGAACTGATAGTCAGGGCAATCGACGTCGGGCGTGGCAATACCAAGTTCATCACCGATATCCGGAACGGCGAGCCGCAATGCGCCATGTTTCCTTCGCAGGCACATCCTGCGGAGGCCGCGTACGAACATGAGGGCTGGGGGCCTGGCCGAAAAACCGTGAGCATCCCTGTTGACGGCCTGGTCTACGAAGTCGGTCCAGACGTGCATCTCGCCACCGACATATTCAATGCCAACGTCCTCCAGCACGACCGTTACGCCGAGACACCTGAGTATCTGGCCCTCGTTCTTGGTGCGCTTCATTATATGCAGCTCGACGCGATCGACCTGTTGATCGTCGGCCTGCCAGTCGCCACCTTCAAGCTGAAGCGCCACGTCGCCGCACTCGAACGCAGGCTTACCGGCGACCATGAACTGGCCAAGGGACGCCGGATACGGGTCAAGCGCGTCAAAGCGATTGCACAACCGGCCGGTGCCCTGATGTATTACGGGCTCATGCAAAACCGCGTGACGCAGTTGCGGAAGGAGCGCAGCCTCATCGTCGACCCCGGCCGCCGGACCTTCGACTGGATCGTTACCCAGGGCATGCAGCAGATCGACAAGCGAAGCCACTCGGTGCCTCGTGGCATGCATGACGTGCTGCACGCCATCGTCGATGGCATCAGCCGCAACACCGGCGCACACTATCGCGAATACGAGCTGGTCGATACCGCGCTGCGCACTGGGAAGAAGTTGATCGTGTTCCAGAAGGACTACAACCTCACCCAACATCTTGCACTGGCAAAGAAAGTTCCCGAGCAGGCGATCGCTGAAATGTTGCACTACGTCGGCGATGCGGGGGATATCAAGAACATCATCCTTGTCGGCGGTGGGGCGTTCTTCTACAAGCCTGCGCTGAAGGCGGCATTTCCCAACCATGCCATCCAAGAACTGAAAGATTCGATCTACGCCAACGTCAAGGGGTTCCAGTACGCGGGAATAGAACTGGCCAAGTCTCTGCCGGGAACGAAGGGGCAGCTCACGTCGGCCGCAGCAATCATCGCAGCCCAACCAGGAGGGCCGGTCAATGAATGACACGCTACGCATTACGCTTGAACTGGTCCAGGCAGACAATCCCCCACTCTACACTGACCTTGCCCGATTCCCCAAGGGGCCGCGTCGTGTCAATCGACTGCGAACGCTTGCTTTCGCCGGGCTCCTTGCGCAATGGGCCCCGCACGTCGCGCCAGCGGAGCGATTTACGGCGCACGACGACAGAGGCAATGCAGAATTGTCGAAGGCTACACTCGAACTGTTTGGCCCTTCAATCGATTCGTAAGGGGCATCCATGTTCCCCCGGCCCAAACCAGTCCCCAGCGTAGCGGAGGCGCTGACGGCAACGCAACTTTCCGACATGGCGTACTGCGAAAGAAAAGTAGTCCTCGCCTATCTCTACGGACCGAGAACGTCGCCTCGTCGGCGGGGCGTACAAGCGCGTGGCATTTTAGAGCACGACCTGTTCCAAATGGAGGCACGCAGAATCAATCGCGTTGTCATTTCCGACTTTCACCAGTACGTGCACACCCATAGCTCGACTCCAGCCGCTCCTATTCGGGCGCTTCTCGCGAGCATGCGCGCACTACTTGCGTGGTGTCACTCCAGGTCGAAATAGATGAATCTGATTGCACCGTTCGTCGTTTTCCTGGCTGTCTTCACCGTGCTTGCGCACGCAATTCGACGACTTCGGCGACGGGAAGACTTTTTTCGATGGCTCCCAGACGACCTTGTAGGAAGCCAACTCGTCTATTCAGAAAAGACGTTCGCAATTAGCCACCCGCTCAAATTGACGGTTCGCGTGGACAGGATCTACCATGATGGAGCCGCAATGGCGTTAGTAGAACTTAAAACGCGCTACAGGGATGAAGTCTATGCATCGGACATCATTGAGCTGTCGGCGCAACGCCTGGCGGTCCAATACGGAACGCGAGATCGGATTCACGACTTTGGATTTGTACTTTTGCAGCATCCCATAACGGGCCGCCGCATCTGCCACAAAGTAGTCTTGCTCTCCGAAGCAGAAGTCCTCGGCATTGCCAACCGACGCGAGCTTCTATTGGCAGGCGCCCTGCTACCTTGCGACGCCGCGGGCTCTGGGCGTTGCCATCGGTGTGAATACCGGAAGGAATGCGCCTCCGACAGTTCCCCCGGGCAGAGAACGGCACACGAAATGCCATCCCGTCCAAGCTAACCTTGGGAGCTTCTCTGCCCTGTCCCACTTGAAGCTGATTTAACGCGTTCCGGGCCATCCATATCGGCTAAGAACTCGAAGACTTGGCGATAATCATATCCTTGATGAACAAGGAACGTCCATGCTCGCACGGAGCCGGCGAAACGGTTGACAATGGTGGCCTGGGCCGCGATGTCAGTGGGAATAATGGAAACCTGCATCATGATTTCTTTCGTGGGCCGGCGGGGCGGGGCCGACTAGCAGAAAAAGCGCTGCAGGACATTGGGCAACGTCGACAAATTCTCACACATTTCCACACATATGGCGAGAAGCGGTAGATGGGTGATGCAGTTTCGCAACTGTATTGAACGATTTGTCAATGCTCGACGCTGCCTTGAACTCGATGAATATCGGTCGACAAATGCATAAGTTTTGCAGGGGCAGTCCTGCAGAATGCGCGATTGACGCCTTCTTTGTTAGCTGGAGCGAACGTCATGTGATCGGCCCCGCACGGACATTTTTCAGATGACACGACCGGTTCAACTTCAATCGGCATATCGTGCACGGGCGCCCTTCCACTTGCGTGGTATTGTGTTACAGGATTGACCTCTCGGGTACGAGGCGACTTTGGCGCGGACCATTCTGGTATGCCGAATCGTCAGACTCACGAAGTTCCGGCAACAAGCGCTGATTACTCCCCTCCTCAAGGTGGTCACATGGCCCGGATTTTAATTATTGAAGATTCGCCGATAAACATGGAGCTGCTCACATTCCTGCTTGCAAATGAAGGCCATGAGTTGTTCCTTGCCGAACGCGCACTCCCCGGCATCGAGATCGCCCGCCAGCAGCCGTTGGACCTGATATTGATGGACGTTACCATGCCAGACGTCGGCGGAATCGAAGCCGCAAAGATGCTCCGCGCGCACCCAAATACGCGCACCGTTCCGTTGATTGCGGTGACGGCCATGGCGATGTCAGGCGACAAGGAACGCATCATCGCGGAAGGCTTTGATGAATACATAGCAAAGCCTGTTGATTTCGCCCAGCTCCTCGAGAAAGTAGCGCGGTTCACTGGGCAGAGTCCAAGCTCTGATTCGGACGAAAGCCAAGGCACCTGATCCGGCTCGTTCTGGTAATGTGCAGTAGTTGACACTCGACCTCGTATATTGAAAGAGCCGATCCAATATCAACTAGTTGCGCGGCGAGGCAAGGTGACGATCCAAGTCTTTGGTGAGGCTGGCCCGCTAGCGGCGGCATGCCGAAGATATCGCGGCGCTGGCCGGGTGCAGCGGGGAGATTGCGCAAGCAGAAGCGGCCATCGACGACGGTGGCGAACGACTGAATCGGCTGGAGCATGCGGCGCGCGCAAACGCGGCCGGATGCTTGGCGGAACAGAGCGTGGTCGAAGCGGCGATCGTGCAGAGCAATGAACCTCGGACACGGAAGCCGCTCCAAGAAATCCATTGTGCAGATTGCGGACAATTGAGCATGCAAACATTTTCTTCAATCTAATCGCCGTGCACCTCACTCCAGTAAGCCTTGTTCATACGTCCGCAAAAATCGACCAGGTTTGCGTGTCCCTCAACCGCCCGTTTCAACGGCGTTGCGTGAGGGAAGCCCAGTAAGTTGGCCAGTGTTCCGTAAGCGGACGCATCTGCCACGCCTGGCCTATCCCCGTGAAAATAGGGACGCTCTCCCAATAGCGTCGACAGGGCCGCCAAGTCCGCCTGCCCGATGGCGGCGATGCGCACAGGATCGTGCCTGGCAATGCCTTGTCCTTGAAGGCTCGCCAGCATCTTTCGACGAATAGTCTTTGCCAACAATTGCCGCAGGATTGGGGGTAAATATCCAAATATCGCCTCCCGCGTTGTCGGCCAGTATTCCGCTTGCTGCCAGCGTTCCCACACTGCGACGAAATAGAGACTTTCCTCCAGTGTACGAAGGATCAGGTGCGTCCGCGCACGCTCTTCCGCTGTCGCACCATGGGCGAGATCAATGTTTAACTCATTGGCCATGGTGCTGATGATGAAATTGCTGTCCGCCACCGTGCTGCCATCCGCTCGGAGTAGGTAGGGCACTTTGCCGGTGTCGGAACGCGGTGGTTTGGAGAGAGCGATCGGTGTGTACGGAATCTTTTCCATACGCAGCCAAGTTTCCAGTTTCAGGCAAAACGGACTGCTGCTCGGTAAGCCCCATGCCGGGCGCATTCCAACAACTTGAATAGGTTCCACTGTGTGCTCCAAAGTTTGGGTCGGTCGTTTCAACGGGTGGCGTCAGTGTGCGTTGGCGTCGAGGCAGCGTCTTGAATTTTTGCGACATAAGCTATAATTGCCAATATGGCAAATGAACCAATTGCAAAATTGATCGCACCGCGCCTTTCGCTGGCATCATGCATACGAGCGCACATGGTCCGTAGTACGCTGGACTGTCCGCTGCTTGAATCGGAGCAGCGTGTCAACCGTTATCCGGCAACGCCGTTCTGCAGCATTTACTTTCAACTGGCAGGCGACAGCCTGATGATCGATCCACCTCCGCCTGAAGGACGCGGCTTGCTGGAGGCAGGCATGGCCCTGGTCACTGGCCCGCGGCCACAGCCGATGGCCACCCGCAACTCGGGACCGACGCATTTTTTCATGGTGATGTTTTTCCCTGACGCGTTCTATCGGCTAACTGGTCTGGATATGGGCGCGCTAACTGACAATATGCTGGCGCTGCCAGAAGCGCTCGGGCCTGAATGGCAGGCGATGGCGCAAGCCGTACACGCAGCACCGGACGATCAAGCGCGTGTCGCCGTCGTGGAAGATTTCATGGACCTGCGCTGGCGCAGCGTCCGCAAGGCAGGCGGCCTTACCGACGGCCTGCTCGGCGACTGGGTACGGCGACTGACCGTACAGGCGGCCGCAGTTGGGTTCGGGCGCAGTGCGCGCATGGCTGAACGGCGTGTGCGCGAATGGGCCGGCCAGCCAATGCGCTCGCTGCGCCGCATGCAGCGTGCAGAACAGGCGTTTGTGCAGGCGCGTGATGATGCCCAGGCGGGTAGGCTGTCGCTCGGGGAGGTGGCACATCGCGGCGGCTATTCTGACCAGGCGCATCTGAGCAGGGAGGCCCGTGGTCTCTCAGGCATCAGCCCCAGTGCGTTGCTGCGCGAACGGCTACAGCATGAGAGTTACTGGGTCTACCGGATCTGGACCTGACAACTCTGGAATGCAAAATAAAATGCAGTCTACACTTGCATGTGGCCTTTGCATGCGTCTTGAAGTCGCCCAGATCAGGACCGGTAGATATGTACTCACATCGAGCTCCGAAGCTATTGGAAAGCCGATTGCAAGCTATGAATTTGAATAAGTCTAATGCCCGCCTTAGGTGTGACACGACCTCCGACGACAGGCGGTTTCCGCCCCATTTCGGACCTTCGCGATTATTATCGAAATCGTCCCAGAGGCGACTGGCTGGCAGAGGGAAGATCAACTACGCCAAAGCTAAAGGTTCAAACTTTCGACATATTTTAAGAAAAGAAATTTATGTCTCTCGACAAGACCCTGAATTCGCTCGATCTTACTTTCATTTTTCTCGCAATCGTAAAGCCGTGCAATGTCGCGCACGAGCGATTCTGCATGCCCCGGACTTAGCGGGCTGTGGCGCCGAAATCCGATGCATGATGCACCGATCCCAAATAGTTGGTAGCCATATTTTGCGTTCAGATGCTCTGCCAACGCATGGTTTTCGAACGGACTAAGATCTGAACTGAAATACCCATTTGGGCAGGCGGCCAATGCTGTTGCAGATGTTTTGATGGGAACAATCCACAACACTACGCGTTTATCCAATAACTCTCTGGGACTCGAATGAACGCGCTCTAAAAATTCAAGCTCATCGTCTTCCAGATCTAGTCCTCGTGCGCACGCATCGTCAAACGTCGCATCAGCAGACTTACTTTTGAAATTGTCCTCTCGAATGAAGAATTCAGAAGTGGTGGACAAAAAGCCGACATGCTCACCATTCTCAAATGCGCTCGTGGAAACATTCGATAGATCGTGGCCCTCAACATCATCCAAATTATGGAACATTGTCGAGTGCATGGACGTATATTGAGCTTGCCCAAGGTCATCGAGGGACACGAGTATCGAGCTCTTCGGGAATTTCTCAGCGTACTCATCAACTAGATTAACAAGCTGCTCAAATGCTTCAATCTCTGTAATCAACAGACCGTTGCAGATCAACTCGTTCCCAGTATCGGAAACTTCCAAATTTCTAACTTTCATTTGCTTCGACGAAAATTCTCTAAGGGTGGGAACATTTAAATTGATGACGTCCGCCCTTGGCCGCCTGCAGGCCTCGGTCTTGCTGCAAACGAAATTGTAGTGAAACAGACCTCAATTTTCTGCCAAAAATCCACAGCGACGGTTTCAAAATTTAGATGGGATACTCAAAAGTCCCGACATAGAAAAGTTCGACCCCCTTTCGCTTAACTGACCTAGGCGAATCAATCTCCCTCTTATCTATAAATATCAGGGCATTAGCGTCTTCGAGCCCCCTGGTGTGAGCCTCTTGGATTAATGCCTCCGACCATTCGTCAGCGTAAGAATGCGGTGCAAGAAACTCTTGCAACGAAGTATTTGGTTTCCGCAAACCAGTTTCCATAAAATCATGGTCGCAAAATTTCTCCCCTTGGGACCCGTAAAACTCGGAAATTGGCTCATCGTCATCCTCGCTGTAGTGTTCCGCAAGAAATTTAGAGAACTCAGAATTTTCAGTTACGCGGACAAGATAAAAATGAGAGGTTTGGCTTTCATGCATGTTAATAATTTGACTTTCTGAGTTGATTGGTCCGCTTGTGGCGATGGCAGACTAAAAGCAAGCTCTACGCTATTATGCCTTGGGACCCAACTACAAAATGAGGCTGGTCTGTTGCTGGGTGGAAGAAGCGCCACATTTCTTCGTTCTCCTCACTTTCATCAGGCATCTCCACTTTGACGTTCAACGTACTCTGATCGCTGAACGTGATCTCTATCGAACCATCGTCTGTGGCGGTAATACTTTGACATGAAATGGAAAATTTCAGTCTATTATCCAATTGGTTCAAGGCAGAGTCCTGGTCGGCAATTATTGTCGCACCATCCTTCCAGTACCACGAACAATCGATATGAAGTGCGTATTTGCCTACTTCCTTGGTACCACCGCCCCACGCGGGTACGATGCGCCGCTCGCCGATTTGTATCCAAAGCATAGCTGCGGCACGTCCGACGGCCCAAACCGGCTCATCGACTATCACCAACAGCTTTTTTTCTATTAAGTCACGCATCGGCTAATAATTAATTTGAATGGATCCGGCTGCCTATCGTGCTGTGACGGCTTTTGGCCGTTAGCGCTGCAAGTCATTTAATCAGGAAGGCTGACCGTGAATAGGGCATGCGACCTGACCACAGGCATTAACAGTCCATCTAGCCTCTCGAGCCAACTTCGCCATCATCGCGGCCCAATCCTCTACAGGTTCCACGGCAGGCTCGTCCAGGCTTCGTTGAAATACACTCAAACAGCCATTTACCTGGCACGTAATTAGTAGCTCCGAATACGCAAGGTCTGCTATTTTGTCGTCAGAGAACGTCATTGATCAAAGGCCCCATAACTAATAGCACATCGTTATTTTTCGTTCGCGGTGCGTGGCCGGCCGCTGCTGGTCGTTACCGAACTCGCTTCAACGAGAAGTAGCCAAGCCTTTGAATTCCCATAATACTTACAGCGTTAAATGCGCCCTGAATGTCGGAAGCATCTGATTTACCTGACAAGAACAAATATCCATCACATACCTGCGTTCGGCCAAGCGTGACTTCGCCCTGATTGACCTTATAGGCCAATGGCTCGGCTAAAGGGAAGAATTTTTCATCCTTAACGGCGGTCGCCTCGACAACGATTTTGCTCCATTTCCCAGCCATACAGGACTCAGCATCAGCATCATTGGCAAATCGGATGGTGGCCTCGACCTTTGTTACACGCTTCAAGTCCTGAACATGCAATTGCCACAGGCTACCGACCTCTTGGGCTTGGCTCACTGAGGTAAAGGTGGCCATCAGTGCGACGGCGACTACCTTATAAGAGAAAGAGATTAGCATTAAATTTATTCAACGATTGAACTAACACCCAGCGTCCGTTCGTGGCGTATCGAGCTATTCACGCGCTAGGCGAATGAGGAGCTGCCCGAGTTCCAGCGCTTCCCGCTCTCCGAGCTCAACAGGGTCTTTACCAGTCGTGTTGACCTTCAGGTGAATTCCGCCTTCAACCCAGACGCTGATGTCGCCACTCGCCATTTCGAAAACTTCGGTCTTATCTTTGTCGTCATTCATATTTCAGTTCGCATTCCACGAGAGATCATTTGGCCAAAGTGCGCGCAAAGCCTTAGTGTCTGCATCTGGCCGCGTGCTGTCTAGTCTGAAGTGATAGGGAACGTTTTCGGCGGATGGTAAGCCATCGCGCCACCTCTCCCCGAAAATGTCCTGCGAATTACTGCGCCATCTTCGAAGAGAAAGTGAACCAAGCAATCGTTAGGACACTCGCTATCTTCAGGAATTTGGCCAACAGATAGCTCAACTAGCGGCAACGAGTAATTGAAGCAATGACCTGTTCCCGATTTGCACCCTCCCGCGACCAATTTCAGTCTGACAGTCGTCAAGTCAGGTTGCCCGATACCTTGGAGAACCATTCCCGACAGGCTTCGGGTTACGCCATCGTATGACAATTTCAGTGAAACGATATTCTCCCCATCGCTCTTCACGATGAGTTCGCCACCATTCCGGAACTTCAAATGGCTTTCACGTGCCTCGACCGGCAAGTCAATCGCCGATCTCGCCACACCTGCGAGGCTCAAAAGTAACGTGAACAGCAATGCTCTTATCACTTCGATCCAACTCCTGCCTTGAAAACTAAGGGCTCAATGAAACCGACCGCTCATGGCCGTACTCGGCCGACTTCGCTCAGGATAACACCTTGCCGCCAGGGAAGATTCACACTTTTTCACACCCGAGGATTGGACAGCTTACCAATGTACGATGCCGCGTGCACGACAGACCAGCGTGCGTCGCGGGCAGCAAATTTGACCTAGATCATGTGCCGTCGACTTTCCGTACAGCACAATTCGTGAACCACATCTTCGGAGAAGTCCAAGGATTCCATCATTTTTGGTCCGGACCTGGCACTCAGCATCCCTGTAATGGACCAGTCTCACCGTATTGTCTTCAACCTGCTTGAAGCCATGCAGTGTCTGCCCCGTCCGGCCTTTGATGACGCGTGCCGGCGGCTGGCAACCGAACTCGCCGCAGACTTGACCGAGGAAAACCGGCTAATGCGAGACATCAACTACGTGCCAGCTGTTGTCCACCAAGCTGCTCATAACAGCCTGCTCGCCGAAATCGACCGAGCACAATGCTTGCTCGCCATCGGCGATGAAACCGGCTCGCGCGAGATTATCCGCTCGCTGCCTGAGTGGGTAGAGGCTCACATAAACACCATGGACCTAGCTTTGGCCATTGCGGTCACTCGGACCAAATGAAAAAAGCAGCCAACGCTGTCTTCTTCATGCCTCAATGCTTAATTAAGTTGTGCGTCCCGTTATGGCGGCAGCTGTCAGCTGGACGCGGTACTGAGGCGCTCAGCAATCGCTCGCTTGCCGGCACCACGCAATGCAAAAATCGCCTGGTGGTATTTCAAACGCGGAACGGCGGCGCCATCTTCCCACTTGCGTACGGACTGGTCAGATGCGCCAATGAGTCGTCCCATCTCTGCGTGGGATAGTCCTAAACGTCGACGCATGGTCGCGAGGCCTTTAGCGGTGAAGCGCTGCCGCGATGGCTTCTGCGCGTCGGCCGATCTGTCAGTCGGCTGTCGCGAATGCTTTTCCAGCGCTTTTATCTGCCTTTTGAGCGCGCCAACCTCATCGCGCAGCGTTGCCAGCTGGGCCTTGGATTGCGCGGCCGATCTCTTTAACGGTTCCAACTGCGCCTTCAATTCTTTGCGAGCGAGCCGGGTGATTTCAGTCTTCAAGGCATTGGCGAGATCCGTCATTTCACTCCTTCAAACGTTGGTTAGGCGGCATCATTGGCTGAGACATTGCAAACGGTCCGCGAGGCGAGATGCACTCATCGACCAGACAGTAGCGAACAACCTAGGAGCCGTTGTATTTGTCATGGTACTATTTTTATTCCAGCAAGGGAGGTCTCAATGCTTTTCCATTGCATGACTCGGCACGGTTTTGCTTCGGCAAGCGTCGTTCGCATGGGTGACTTAGTTGACATCGATGTGCAATGCCAGAGTAGTCGAATTTCACTATCAGGAGTCCGCTACATGATCCGCTTCCACGCGCCCAAAGTGAATAGAACCGAGGGATTCAACTCGGAAAAGCATTACGCCTTGTTGGGGCTATCGCAGTTCAACTTCACAAAGAATCCTAAACCTTGCACCTCGACGCAGTTTGCATATGACGATTTGGTCCTTGATGAATCTTTGATCCTTAGCGAAGCAGTCTGAGATTCGATCAAGCAGCGCCGATGCGCAAACGAGACATCACTATATCGGGACCCTTCCTCAACCGCAATCGCCCCCTCTTCGCAGAACGCTGCTCGATGCATTGAAGTGTGCGGCATCAAGCCTCTTGTATCAGTCGTGCCAGGACCTTTTCGGAAGGCCCAGATCAACGGCCATGTTTTTCCAGGTTACTCTAGGTGCCCTTCTGCGTTGATAATGGGACCACGAATTAGCCCTTCCGGGAGACCAATCTCGTCGAAAGCTCTGTCTGCGTATTTTATTCGGAACCACGCAAGTAGCTCGTTTTTTGTAAAACGGAAGCGTTCGTCGTAGATGAACTCCCCGCTCCTGGATTGCCACAGATGTGATCCATCTTGCAGTGTTGGATCGAGATATGCTGGTACCTGATCGCTAACTTCAAGAAGCCACGCATGTGGTACCGTCCTGTATCCTGGGGGTGTGACGAATCCCAGAACGTAATGCAGTCGCGCTGTCTTCGATAGCCCCAGGACAGCAATCACACAATTCTCGAAGCAACGCCCGCAAAGCGGTGAGTGCGCGAGCTTCAAGTCGGACATGATTTCAGTTGATGCTCGCTTAACATTAATAGTCATGTTCCGCATCCCAACGTCTTAGCGGTCCCAGTGTCAGTTTTGGCAGATCGAGACTACTTCTGTTAAGCACTGGCCGGCAACGCTATTGAAGTTCAATAGCCGCCCGTGTCCGGGCATCGCTGACGGCCGAAAAGATCGCTCCCACAAACCGGCCGCCGAGATTTGCGAACCCTTCATCGCGTGGACCGAAGTTGAACTCCTTGAGTGTCGTCTGAGCCCCCACCACCGTCTCGATCGTTCCGATCTCGTCGACGAGCCCGAGCGCCTTCGCCTCCATGCCGCTCCAAACCTCGCCGGTACCGTAATCCACGTCTGCCTTCAGATGGCTCCCCCTTTGCTGCTGCAGATCCCGCACGAACGCGCCACCGACCTTGTTCACGAGCTCCGTAGCCTTCGCGTCCGACTCCTCTGTCAGCGGCGTAAAAGGATTCAGAAATGCCTTCAGTCGACCCGAGGTATAGACCCGCTGCGATACCTTGAGCTGCCCTATCGCCTTATCCAGCTGCCATGGCGCGAGGATGGCGCCGATCGATCCGACCAGGCTGTACCTGCCAGCCACAATACGATCGGCGTGCATGGCCGCCATGTATGCTGCAGAGGCGCCGAGATTCCCGATCACCGCCGTTACAGGCTTCGGATATTTCTGCTTATAGGTGACAAGTGCGGAGATGATTCGTTCTGCTTCAACAGGCGCTCCGCCGGGGCTGTCAATTTTCAAGACTATTTGCTTGACCCGGCTACTCTTGAATGCCGCTTCTATCGCCGGCACAATCTTGTCGGCCGAGGCCAACGCACCATCCTTGATCTCGCCTTTGATTTCCACCACGCCGATGACGTCGCGAAATGGGCCGAACGAAAAGCCAGCCGCCGTCGCGAAATACATAGCGGCACCCGCTAGCGGTCCGATGATCAGAACTGATTTCAAGGCCAGATTCCATCGATGCACGGCCCGCCGTTCCTTCGCCGCCAGCAATTGCTCTTCCCGGTACGCGCTCCGTTGCTCCCGCATCTCCGCCAACAACTGGATGATTATTGAATCGGAATTCCCCTCCACAGTCGAATTGACATTTGTATTCATCACTCCACTCCTTCACTTGCAGATCTCATCAATCGGAACACTTTCCACCCATTCCCAAAACAACTTGGCCAAAACTCAGACTTCCTTTGCAGTCCTTCTTTGGCTGATTATTGTTTCCGCTGTCGGGTCGATGAATTGGCGCCCCTTCAGCAATCTTCGCTTCGGTAGGTTTCTCTCGCTCGATAGCGCTCAAGTGCGATGCTGCCTCCCTCAGCTTACTGATCGGGCACTTGATCTGGAATGACTGGGGTGCTTCCGTAGTGCTAGTCGAATCCCGTTGTACCTTAGAAGCACTGCATACTTGAGCCGAGACGTCTCTGAAGAACCGATCATCCAGAGAATCTCCGAAGTCCGAGTGCATGATGAGGACCTGTCCATCGCGGCATTTAGACGTAATAAAGCGCAACGCAATACGCGTGTAGATCTCGGCCTCGTCCCGCGTGCCGGCCTCAACGAACAGAACATTCTTGGTTAAGTTGTAGGACGTGGATGGCGAGAGGTCACAAACCGTTTCATCAGTCGAACGCCCAGAGAGAGACACCGCTTGGGTGCTGATAAAAGGGAGAAGAAAGATTAGAATAGCAAAAAGCGTTTTCATGATTTCTCCTACTATTCAAATGCAACTGGTTGAAGGGCTAAGAGAATGCGATATCTCAAGTTGTGGGTCTTCACGGCCGCGATAGCGTTTTTTCTAGCAGCGCTGCTTGCTATCAAAAGCGAGTTCCCCGTAATCATGGCTGCCGGCGTGCTTGGTGCTGTCGCAGTTTCAATAATCTTCATGCTGGTACTATTCATAGTCAAGCTGGCGAAAAGAGAAAACATCCACTCAGATTTTGAGCCGTCCCAATCTGACATGCGTCGGAGCCTAAACGGCTTTGATGCAGAAGGAAAGCTCATGATTTATTCTTGGCTCTGGCGCGGCGGTCGGTAGATTCTCTGTCACTCTCCTTTTTTCGCCATCTTGGCAAGCCGCAGCGCTAGTTCTTTCGCCTTCTCTGCAACGACATCTGGGTCACTTTTGACTTGCTCATTTGCCTCACCAAACAACGACCGGTGTGTAAAGATATGACCATCCCTATCGACCTCCACGCCGGCCTTCGAACGGAAAGCTCTCTCTGCTTCACGGACCAAATCTTTGGTGTCGCCCCCTACCTTGGCGATTTCCGACCGCATTGAAGCAGACTGGTCAGGATGCGACGCAGTTCCAGAAGAAGATGGTCCAGATTTCCCGTTCTTGACATGAGAGCCATCCTTTTTGAATTGATCGGAGACGGTATCCGCTGGAAGTTGATTAACGTTCCGCTTGTGTGAACTTTCGATGTCATCGAAACTTTGCGGAAGACTGCTGCTCGCTGACAGTTGGTGCGGAACAGAGGTGATGTTCCCAATATAGGATTCCATCTTTATCAATTCCGCCGCGCTTCCTGCGCGCTCCAATCGAAGCAGGTCCTCGAACATTCTTATGTTCCGCGGATCCTTCGCCACGTCCTTACTGATAGACTCGCCTCGCTGATATGCTCCCGAAACACTTTCTGAGAACTCGATCTGCTTTCTCAGGTTTGCGTCTGCTCGTTCAGACCTGCTTACCGACCGAGCGAGTTTGGCGGATAGCTCATGCCCACTTCTGGAGTCCGACACAAGGGAATCAACCATCCCAGTATTTTTCGTGACCGTGTCGGAAAACGCCTTGAATTTAGCTTTGTCTTCGCTACTAAGCGCACTTGTGATAAGTTGATCTTGCTGTTGGATCGACGCCGAATAGTTCTTACGACCCATTGCCGATATCATGGCTCCTCCGTCAACTGGAGAAATTGCGCTTGGAATACCACCACCAAAGTGCGCACTTCCACCAAATGCGACTGCCGCCACTTGCTGCTCGGTTGCACCGGTCGCCTTGGATACATTCTTCGCGATTTGCTGCAGTTCTCCTATACGTTCCCCTTCACTTTCAGTGCTTCCTGATACGGCCATTGCCGACGCGTTATGGCTAGATGTTCGCATAGAAGCATTCATCAGAACTTCGCTCAATGCAGCAGCCTTTTCATTAGAAGCAGCAGCCGACTCGGTCTTAGCAGCTGACACCGATCTGTTTGCTGCCATCACATGCTGCTGCGTGACCTTGGTATCAACCACTCTCGATACCGGTCCTTCGTTAGCGAGCGCCTTCATGGCGGTGAGCCCGCTCAATACATTGCTTGTGTACGTATTGCCGGATGAATCGTCCTGCCGTGAGCCGAAGAATGCTGAGGACCTCATAGGTGAGACCGTCACCTGGTCCATGCTCGTGTTCCCAAAATTCACGTTTCCGCTTGCCGCCGGTGTTGTGGCACTTCCAATGAGACTCTGAAAGGCCGGGACACTTCCAATTAAAGCACTTCCAAACGTTTCCATGCGCTTCAGGCCCGCCCATGCGATGACCGGAATGCTCAACGTCAGATAGCCAACAACTGCCTCACCCGAGATGGCGTCTGAATAGATCGACGAAGAAGTCATCAACGACAAAGCTGTAGCCCCACCACCAACTGTTGCGGCCGCCTCAAGCTCTCGCGAAGAGTGGACCATCGCCATATAGTTCAGAATTGCGTAAAGAGGAGGCCAAAGCTGGATCCAGATGAGAACCGAAATGTAGTTCTTTAGCCCCATCATCGTCTCGCGGCCTCCGGTCATGAGAAGCAAGAGAACCACTATTGGGAAGATGGCGTAGACAATTGCTTCGATAGTATTTCTTATGACCGGAAGCGCTTGTTCCGCCAATTTTCCATTGTTTATCCAGGCTGCGTTTGTTTGTGCAACAGCCTGTGCGCGGCCAACGGCCAACAGCATTGAGGCCGGATCATTGACCCGTTGGCCAGCGAGCAGACTGGTGTCGTTCACTGCATTGATAAGTGCGTTCTGGCGGATCAGATCCGCAGCGCTAGCTGCTGCAGTCGCAATCCCATTTCGAATGTACGCCTGCTCCACCTGCCCAGCAATTAACGATGCGGCGACAGTTCCAGGCAGCGTGGGATTCATTCTCTGTGCGAGCAAGGCCTGAATCCTATTCACCTGTGCGGGCAATCGTGCGTTAAGCGCTTGAAACGCTTGAGGGCACGGTGCAATTGTAGGAGTTCCCGAAGAATCAGAAATTGGTGTAAATCGAGCGGGATTTGGATTTGACATGAGCGGCCAAACGTCACCCGAAGTCGCGAACGCTTCCGGATCGATGTCGCCGGAAGCGAGGTCGTACATAGTGCAGTTGTTGATGAAATTGATTAAGTCCGTGCGAAAGGTTGGCTCTTGAAATACGACACGACTTGCCTCTCGAATTAAACGATTGCCAAACAAGAGTCCATTCTTCTGATAGGCTAGTTCGACAGGAAGATTTGCGCGCCCAGGCAACAGCTGCATTGCTGTTTCATAGAGTTCGGTCAGCGTGTTGCCAACCGTGCTGGATAGTGACCCGAAGACGGCCAGTCCAAACGGTACGTTATCGACTATCACCACAGCACTTGAACCCGTCTTATCGACAACTCCCACCGTTACGCGTGGAACGAAGAGGATGGAAAGAACCAGGGTTACCGAGGCAAGCCATTGCCACCCTTGAAGCTTTTGGGGAGCAACTGCATAAGCAAAGACTGCCGAAACGAATCCGCAGAATCCCACAACTGCTAACGCGCCCTTAAAGTTATTTGCGCCAGCAATTGCAGCGACAGCATTTAATATCCCAAACAGACTGTCGCTGTTCTGGTATGCATAGATTTCCCACATAAGAAAACTCCAATTCGCTTCTTCTACCGTAAATAGGCCGCACGACGGCCTAAGAGGTCCTGGATTTGCTGAGGCATGCTTGTACGAAGCTGGCGTTCGAGTTGTTCAATGCTTGTCGTAACAACGCCGATTGACCCTACTTTTTGATATAAGGCCGTCTTTTCGAGAGTTAGCTGAGCCATCATGTCTTGCACACGGCGCCGGAGTTCGCGCGATCGCGCTGCTTGTAACGAATTAAGCGTAAAGTCCTTTTCAAGGGCGTTCAATCCTATCCGCAGATTTCGCTCCAAAAACACTGACGCGTAGTCGGCGGCAATAACATCACGAAATCGCATGATTAGGTTGTCGGTCACGCTTACCGCAGGCACGGTAGCTCCTACCGACAGCATTCGATAGACCGGTTCAGTGGTCTGATTGACGAACCCGATTTCCGGCGAGTCATTCGGGATAGGAGTCCGAGTCATGATCTTCTCGGAAATCGAGCGCATCAGACGCTCCACCTTCACAGTGAACGGCGTATGGACGTAACTGGCATCGATTGAAACTTCGTCACACTCGGTGTAGTTGTTACACCTGAGCATCTCCTGCCTAACGCCACCGCCAGGAGCATCGGCGCTGCCATAGAGAAGCCTGTTAATCGATGTAAGTGTCGGCGCAATGGGATTAGGGTCGCGCGGTCCTTCGTAATAGATCACTGTCCCCACCATGCTCATGATCATCTCTCGCTCTTGATCATCGAGATTCGTTCCGGCCAGTTTTAGCGCCTTCCACGTAAGGTTTCCAACAAATGGTGCCTTGTTCCGGACCAGCGGATCGCTGGAACTCCGCGCGCTGCTCATTACGGAGCTCTTGTTCGATTGGCAGCGCACTCGGGCAGCTGCATAATCCGACTCCAACCCCATCGCAACGGCCAGATCCTCGCAGACCTTATCCGTGCTGACCCCAGTGGCCTCCATCGCCGAACTCACGAGAGACTTGGCTGTATTGCACGTGCTGATGTTTGCGTTTGTCAGCATGCTCTCCAGGTTCTTGGTCCATTTCGTTACCCCACCCAAGAGCGGAGAGACGGATTCGAGCGCGAGCTGGAAGGCCACGCCCGGGAGCGCAGCGGTTATGTTCTTCAGCATATTCTTGAACTCGGTGGCCGAGATATGCGAGAAAGAACCACCGAATACGTCAATGCCCCCGCAGCCGGCGCGCGCCTCGGGAAAGTCAATCGCAACCAACTGGTACGTCTTGTTTTGCGTGCGAAGCATCATGCTCCCGCCGGTATACGTGTTATACACTTGCCCCCGGAAGGCACCTGGCGCAGTGTAGTTCCCGATCGCTCCCAAGTCGTTGAACATCTTATTGACTTCCGAATTGAGGTCACCAGCCAGACTAACTCCAGGCAACACCGTGCCGACAAATGCCGCAGCCGCAAGTACGTTATTCAAAGTGTCCATCGTTCCACCTCCTTAGTTCGGCCAGAACAGGCCTGCCTGCGATGCCATGCTCCGCTGTCTGTCTGTTAGGGCCATGATCCGTTCCACTAACTGGGACTCCGACAGCACCCCAAAACCCACCGGTAATATCCGGCCTGTGAAGGGCTCTGCCAGAAAAACAGCGGGTACCTGTGCCACCTTCAGTGCGCGAACAATTCCGTTATCAGCCCGTGCCATCGGCAGCGAAGGAATCGAACCACCATCGACGCTGACCGCGATCAAAGGAAAGCTGTAGCGCTGGCGGAAAGCATTCAATAACGGGGCCATCTTGTGGCAATACCCGCAGTCGCCACGGAAGAAGAAGATCAGCGCATGGTCATTGGCGAGTGCCGCAAGGGTGCTTCCGCGTGTGCGCGCCTGACTCTCTTCATAGGCTTCCAACGCGCTGGCATTGACCGGCCGGCCCCGCGTCGACGGATCAAGGTCGGGGTTCGCCCAGGCGATACGTTGTGCCAGATCGGCAAACTGGGATGCATTGCGGACCACCCGCGATTCGAGCTCCATGTACCGCCGGACGTTCTCCTCCGTGGGACGGATAATGGCTATCGCGCGGACTTCCTCGACTTCGCGCTGCAGTTGACGAAATCGCTCAAGTTCCGGCCGAACCGCCGGAGTCGCTAGAGCACTTCGCGGGCTGACCTTCGGAAGCGGCTTCACGGGCAAGTCGGCCAATGGGTCATCGTAGAAGTGCCAACCGCGCCGACTTGGAGTTTCGGAGGAAATGCCAACGAAAGCGGTCTGCCGGGCCAGTTCTTCTCCGGGTTGGGCCAGAGCTATTCCAGCATGCAGGCAGGCCAGCCAGGCAAAAATCGTGAGCTTCATGGCTGCTCCGGCCTTTCCAAGCTGCGCGGAGGCATCCCTGTTCTGCAGTAGTTGATGCCAAATTCGACCGTCTGTCGCTTGGCGGGCGCGCCCTGCCCCAGCTGCACGCCGTCCTGCCAAAACAGGACGGACAGGCGGCGACATCCCTCTTCCGCATAGCGGATAAGCGTCGTGACGTCGACGTTAATTGGATCAGCGGTCTTGAACTGCCGTCCGATGGCGTCCGCAATCTGGCCGGTAAGGCGTCCATGGGCCTCACCAGCTGGAGCATCAATGGCCTCAATCAGCAGTGGCCGGACTTCCTCTACAGGCCGCCGATACACTCCACCGCCTTGTCCCAGCGCGGAAAAGTTGGCTAACGCCATCAAACCACAAAGCACAGGTTTCAGCATTTCCCCCTCCCAAAATAACAAGTCGGGGCGCGCGCGCTGGCCGCAGCTTGGATTGCGCTCGCCGCCGGAATGGTCGGCACAATCGAGGCGTAAAACTCCGTCAGGTCCATGCGCGAAAAGTCCAGCGCCTGCAATTGCGCCACCGTGAATCCCGAGCAGGACGGGTTCTGTGCTCCGCCCCACCCGATTCCCAGTTGCGCACGGCCCTGTTCATTCAGGATGCGCGCCAATTTCGAGTTGAAACAGCACTTCGATGTCGTGTGCTCGATGCAACTGACGCATTTGCCCAGGACTCGGATGCATTTCGAGCACCAGGTACCAATCGACCGGCACAGCCGGGCGCCCTCTTTCATGGCGAGCTTTCCTTCCTCCTCATTGCAGGACATCATCGACATCACCACATAGAAGATCACGGCGATCGCCAGTGTCCAGGGCGTGATGGCGATGACGATGGAATCGCCTGCCATGAGGGTGACAGAGCCCGCCGGCAGCGCCGCGCCATTGACGGCCACGGTGACGCCGTAGGTCGAGAATGCACCCGAAAATCCACTCCCCATCAACAAAGATTTGAAGCCCTGCATGATGAAGCTCCGGTTGTTCGAGTTCATCAGGATGTCGAATACCAGCCGCGATCCGGTTCCGAATAGCGACTGGTTGTGGAACCCGGCACCGGCGCTGTCGGTGCCACAGCAGTTCTTGAGCAACCGGTCACGGCAACGGTTATCCTCCCCACTGAACACGCGCATCGTCGCCGGATCGAGATACACGCCGGCCTCGCGCGCGGCTTCAAGGTAGCTCATCGCCTTGGCAAAGTCGGGATCATTCATGCTGGAGGTGTCAAAACAACGGGCTCCAAGGCAGAACGCGGTCGGCGTGCACGGGCCGCTGGCCGGGCACCCTGAGTACATGGCGGTCAACCCTGATTCCGCCGTCAGCGGATCTCGCGCAACGGCACTGGCGCCCGCCACCTGCGGATCTCCCGGCGTGACAGGCGGGCGCGGGATAGCAGCCGACGTCGCGGCATTGCGCTGTCCCTCGCAGATCGGGTCCCCAGGCATGGCCGCGCAAAGCATCAGCCGGGCCCTTGCCTCCGTCGCCAGGTCGGTCCGGCCATACAATGCCGTCTCCGGAGGCACCGTCGTGTAGCCGGGAACCACCGCCGAGGCCGATGTTGCGTTGACCCCGCCACGCACCACTGCGTTCGCCGCGCGCGCCGCGGCAAGATCCGCGTCCGTCTGGGCCAGCACCATGTGGCTTTGTGTCGAGAGGAAGCTGCAGGCGACAACAAGGGCGACAATCCGACGCATGATCACTCCCGAAGGCGTTGGAGAAGCACTTGGGCTTCGCGCTGCGCGCTGGACGAATGGGTTTCGATCCATTCGAGCGCATAGGCGATAGTCACGTCACCCGCCAGCGTGACGTAGGAAGACACAGGTACGCAGCTGGCATCCGCGCAGCTCTGAGCCTGCGTGCCGTCACGTAAGAGCACGAACGTCGGAACCTGGCTCACGCCAAAACGGTCGAATCCTTGCGGATCGATCTGCAGCGCAGTTTTGCGCTCTCCGAGCAACTGGCGCACAGCCAGCGCCGTCTTGACCATGGAACCGTCCTTCAAGCCTCGCAGCACGAGGACGGCCCGCGTACGTTCCCCCTGTTCAATCAACTTGCGCAGCGCCCCCTCGGGCATCGCAAGGCTGACGAAGACGAGCAACTGTGGTCCGTGCTCTAGGACACGGCCGTCGGCGGAAATGCCCGCCGCCTCGAACCCGCGTGCGACAGATGCCACATCGACCGGCGCGCCCTGCAGTGGCTTCGGCAAGCGGTCGAGCCTTGGGGCACCGGTAACCTGGCCTGACTTCGGTGCGCCTGACTGCACTGGTGTCGCGGCGCCTGCAGCCCCGTTCCCGGCAAAGCCTGGCTGCGCCACACCGAGGCATAGGCCTGCAACAGGGACCGCCAGCAGCGCCTTCCAGGATTTCTGGGAGATTGCGTTAGTAGCCAACACAGCAGTTCCTTTTTCTGAAGAGTATGAATGCAAAATCCTCGCCCTTGACCGGATATTCCTTGCCTGCGCCCCACAGCACGGTGGTTCGCCCGAACGGCTGGCAACAACGCCCAAGGATCTTGCCGGTGCTGGGAATCGGGAAGGTCAGCTGGGTCTTGTAGGCAGCCTTGTCCATCACCGGGAGGAAGTACGGACCGCACAGACCGGCCGCACCATGACTTCCCCAGGCCAGCAGTTCGCGGTGCATCTTGGCGGTTAGCCGCTGCATCAGCAATTCGGCCGTCCGTACACCACCGAGGTGATAGATGTTGTGCCCGTCCAGCGGGTAAAGGCTACCCTGGCACCCGGCGCACCAGAACAATTCCGACCGTGCAAACCCCGCCGTGGCGGCGACGCAATCGGCCGCGCAGGCTGCCAGGGCGACGGGATTGGCAAACAGCGCGGCCTCGGGATTGAGAATCAGTGTCAGCTCATCGTCATTCCACAGCGGGTCAACCTCCGTGAGGTAGGCCAGATCGAACGATGCGCGCTCCAGGCATGGAAAGTCCGCCACCACCTGCAGCCAGTACAGCACGGGATTCACATAAAAATGGGCCTGGTAAAAGCTGTTCTGATCACCTGTGCCATCGGTATAGCGACCGGCATCCGGCGCCGCGATCCCAGGATTCAGGTCAACACCACCCAGCGAGACCAGGCAAAACGAACGGCGCACCACCTCCACGTGCCGGGCCGGCTCCCAGAACCCAATCGACAAGCCAACAGTTGGATTGACGCCGCAACTGCAAATGGGTGAAGCGGGATTCCTAATGTCTTCCTGGCCACCGATACTGGCCAGCGTGCCCCCACCCAGGGAGATCGGCATGATGCAACTCCAGCAGATATCGGTAATCGGATTTGGGAATCGCCCTTGGCATGTTGTCACGCCGGCAGCATTGGCCGTGGCCGCCATCAGGCCAAGCAGCAACGTCGCCCCCACCCGCACCAGTGCGCGCGAGAGCATGGTCATTCCCCCAAATTTCGTCCCAAACAAAGGCAGCTTCATCGCGTCTCTCCTTCCCTGTCATGAGGCCGGGACAAGTTCGTCAACCCGCAACCGCCGCCCCTCCTGCGACACCATGGCCGGCACCCGCTCGATCCGCAGGCGCTTCACCAGTACGCCCCGCTGGTCGAAATACACGGGTATCTTCCAGCGCCGCATCAGGTCGAGATACGAGCCACCGACCAGCACCGGCTTGATCCGCGCCGATTCCCCTTTTGCCAAGCGTTCTGCCAATGCGACCTGGCGCTCATCGCGACCGTCAAAGAAAAACAGCCTGCGGCTCATTGAAACAATATCGAGCGGATTGGCACGTGTTCCCGCGGCAAACAACATACGTCCACTGCCATCAGCGATATTCCGGTCCAGCACATAGGTCGGATCGACATAGAACGTCCGCGGCATGGTCACGACTGGGAGCTGCAACGGTGGTGGCGCCAAAACGGACTGCTTTCCACGTGAAACAATCTGCTCTTGAATACGCGCCAGCTCCCCGCTTTGCTCCTTGGCACGCAGGCGCGCTTCGATCATCTTCAACAAGTGTTCCTCGGCGATGGGATAGGTCGGTCCGACCACGCCGAGCGACTCGGCGCAGGCCATGCGACAAACGCCCCCGCAGCCCAAAGCGAAGAGGCACAGGATCGACAAACGTTTCATCGCTATCCCCTAGAAAATCGGGTGTACCACCGCGATCACATCGCTGGCATGCACCAGTCCACTGATGCGATAGCGCGAGTCGAAGCTATCCGGACTTGTCCCCTGCATGTAAAAGTAGTGCGGCGGGATGACGCTGGGTTCGATCGGCTCCAATGGAAGCTTGCCTGCCATCGCAAACAGCTTGGCCTGACCGACGTCAATGCCATTGACCAGCACGCGCCGCCCTTCAACGCGCACCTGGTCGCCTTCGATACCTGCCACGCGCTTGAAGAACGGCTGCCGTGCAAGACCGGGGAAATGCCTGGTCGCGGCGCCGCCAAACGCATAGATGACATAGTCACCACGTGCGATCACGCCTGTTCGCCGCTCTATGAAGGCCACCGTGTAGGGTAAGCTGGGCGTCACGTTGAATAGCAGCGGAACATGCGGGACCGGGTCGATGAAGATGCGCGCCGCCGCCAGCGCCCAGATCAGGGCGAGCGGCAGGTACAGATACCAGCGCTGCCGGGCATGAGTCAGGAAATTGCGCATCATCGCAGCACCCTTTGACGAAGCAGAGGGGTCAGATCCCGCACGTCCGGCCGCATCCCAACCACCAGGGAACGGTCGACCACGAGGCATCCACAGTCCTGGCCCAGCTTTGCCATTTCAGTCGAAATCCGTTCGGCGAACTTACGGACGTCGATTGCGGCCTGCGCCCGCTCTGCGTCTCCGGCCCCGGTGGAAAGCGCGTTGACCAGGCGCGCCTCCTGTTCGCGGTAGACCTGGACCGCATCCACCACGCCGATCGCCGTGGCTGGCCGAACAATCAGGCGGTCGTAGACCACGATGCCGGCCAGCGTCGAAGCGATGCACATGGCCAGTTGCGGAATCAGTGGATGCATGATTGCCCCCTTGCCGCGAGCACCATTTGAATGGCCTCGTCAATGCTGTAGCCTTGCGCCCGCAGTTCATCGATCGGCTTGTTATCCTCGATCTTGTTCGAGAAAAGCAGGTGTGTCGCCGGGTCGAGCACCAGCCGGGCGACGCCCTCCCCGACAGGCGAAGAGACGTAGATCTCCGCAAACGCCCCGGCCTCGGTCCGTAACGAGTTCAGTAGGCGCTTTTTCGATTCGTCCATCAGGAGCCGGCCTTTGCGCCCCAACAGCTCAATCGATTCCGGTTTTTGGCGCAGGAGGAACACCCAATCAGAACAGTTGAACGCGGCTTCCATTTGCGCCGAACCGTAGTAGTCATCACCGCCCTGCGTGGCGGTGACCAGGGAACCGCCATATTTCCGGGCGCGGCGAGCCGCTTCTTCCACCACGGCGGCTTTGATCGGATCATCGCAGCCGATCTCGCCAAGCTGCTGCTTCGTTTCGTCGATAAACAGCACCTTCCGCCGATTGCGCGTCAAGTACATTTCGCCGGTGATCTGATAAAGCAGCAGGATGTTGACCACGGCGTGCAGGTCCGGCCGGCGCTTCAGTTCCTCGTTCTCGATCACAATGAAGTCATTGCTGAAATCGACGTTGTTGACGCCTTCGAAGAAGCGCTCATACTGCCCGCCCTTGGCGTAGGGATTGAGCATGATCGCAAGGTCCTTGATACGCTGGTCGTTGACGATCCCGAGGTCGCGGATGGACCCCTTCATGAAGGCGTCCCGCAGGCAAGTCATGGTCATTTCCCGCCCATACATCTTCCATTGCGTGAGCAGCATGGTCGAGATTGCTTTGTACTGCACCTCTTCCAGGGCATGCTGCATGGAGCACATCTTGGCGATCGCCGGCACCAGCATGTCCATGTCGTCGCAGATGTCGTTGATCCGCGAATATGGGTTTAAACAAATCTTGCTTTGTGGCGTGAATTCGATATATGTGCCGTCGGCCTTCCGGCACAGCTTTTCGAACGAACGCCCCAAGTCCAGCATCCACACCTTTGCCCCGACCGACCGGTAGGACCATGCCAACTCGTTGAGGAAGACCGATTTCCCGGAACCCGGGGCGCCGATCACCGCCGCATTCGCGTTGCCCAGATCGTTGTCGAACAGATCGAGCGTCGTGACTTGACCGCGGCGGCCGGCCATGATCACCGTTGGCGTTTTGGTTCCTCGCCATTCACCGATCAGCGGCGCCAGATGAATGGCATTGGACATCGACTTGCGCGTCACCCGGCGCATTTTCTTCAGGTCGCGGTGAAAGTCCGGCGTCAGGGTCATCGGCAAACTCGCCAGCAGTGCCTGGCGGTGCATGTAGATGTCCGCGTTCAGTTCGAAGCCCCGGGCCCGCCAGATCGCGCGCGCTGTTTCGCAGGCGCTGGCCGCCTTTTCCGGTGTCGTGAAAATCGCCAATTGGTGGTACATCGAGACCAGTGCACCTCCCACATCGTAGGCATCGGCTGCCGCCTTCCAGTCCTTGTGCTTCTTCTCCACGTCCGGCATGATGGCGGCCATCTTGCTGCCGGCGTTCTGAGTGGCGCGGAAGTTATTGGTCGTCACCGCCGCTTTGGTCTCGATTGGATCAAGGATATGCACGCCCATCGTCAGCAGGAACGGTGCGTTGTATTGCAGCGCTGGCTGCATCAGGTCGCCGATCAGGCCGCCCATCTGCCACAGTCCAAACCGCTCCGGGAAGGACTTGATCGACATGAAGCGCGCTTCCATCTTCGCCTCGTCCCCGAGCCGGGACAGGAGAAGTCCTTCCGCGTGCGCGTCCTGAACGGTGTCGAAGTCGACGATCTGGTCGCAGATTTCACGGCCGTCGTCGTAGTTGACCTTGACCTGATCCTCGCGCGTCAGGCGATCGGCATTTACGAACTGGGCGCACCAGTTGATCAGGTCATCGACGCCGCACACCGAATTCGGGAACGATGCAGCATTCAGGGTCACGGACATCGAGTCGCGCAGCTCGCGCAGTTCCTGGCAGCGCGCCTCGTCGTCGCCCCGGCCTGGCAAGCACACACTGATCATCAGACGAAAATTCTTGATCGTGAAGTGGTAACCGTTGGTCAGCGATTTCTTGGTGCCGCTCATCAGGTGCCCGACGCGCTGCCTGGCCAGCGTGCGGAACAGGTTTTCATTGCGTGCGGGACGACCGTGCTCCCGGCTGCGCTCGTACTGGTCTTCATCCTCCATACGCTGGTTGGCGTATGCGGTCAGGATCTTCCTCACCTGTGGTGAACCGAATAGATGGATCTGGATGCCAGTGTTTTTCGGGAAGGAATACAGGCTCTGCAAGACCTCGACCATCGGCTCGTCGGCGCCACTCTGCGGCATCACTTCCAGCATAAATCCCAGGCTGCCCTGGCGATTGATGAAAATCTTGTCTTCGCGCGAGTAGGCGCGGTACGGCAGCCACGAGGCGAACTGTTCCGATGGCGTCTCCGGCTCGCGCTGCAAGCCAAGCCAGTCCATGATGTGCCGTAGGCCTCCCGGCTGGCTGCGTTCTTCAAAGAATGCGTGCATGATGGCTCCCTCGGCTAGCGACCACTCATTTGACCGCTCACAGCGCCCGCTTCAAGTGGCTGCGCTGCCATGGGAAGTCCTTGTGTCGATCCAGCGGATAGCCCAACGGGCGCAGGTGATTGGGCGGATGCAGTCACCCCTGGCTCCTTCGAGGGCGCACGCAGCGGTGCGTATGCCTCACGGACCTGCCGCTGGACGTGATCGAGCATCCATTTGCCCTGGTCGACCCGGATGTACACGTAGGACTGGTCAACCAGGTCGTGATCCGCGTCTTCCCAGGGCTTGATCCACAAGCGAAGGATGCGCGGCGAGGAACGCAACGGCTGTGGCTCGTAACCAGCCTCCCCCGCCACCGCGTGATCGATCGGAAGATTTGCGCGTCGGTTCAATGACGCGTTCATGAGGGGCACCGACGGCACAGGCTGGGCGCCTGTCCCCGTTGCCGGTAGCCGGGTCGTGCCGCGCACCGAGTTGTAGTAGTTGCCGGAAACGGACTGGCATTGGACACCGGCCGGCGCTTTACAGCCATACTGCTCCGAACCGCCCAGGCCCGACATATTGCCGCAACCAGCCATCAGCAGGCCGAACACCGCGCCGCAGCAGGCTTTTACTCGATTTTCAAGGCATTGACGTCGCATGATGCGTTTCCTCCATCTGCTGGGTTTTCGATTGATTGGCGCTCAGGCGCGATTCCAATTCCTCGGCCGTCAACAAGCCGGGAACCAGGGTTCCATCGGCAAAAAGGAGGGTCGGCGTGGCGCCGACGCGCAACCTTGAGGCCAGCAGCCTGTTGCGCTCAAGCGGATGGGCGCAAGTGCCTGTTGCATCCGAGGGAGTTACGGAGCCCGCCATGGCGGCCGCGTATGCCGCCGGACGGTCCTTGGCACACCAGATCGCAAGCGGCAACGACTCTCCCTGGAACGGGAGCAGGTAGTAGCGGATCGTGACGTTCGGCAGCTCGCGCAGGTGGCGCTCCAGCTCCCGGCAATAGCCGCACGCCGGATCGGTGAATACCGACAATTCGCGCCGCCCATCGCCACGCACGACGGTAATCGCATCGGCGACGGGCATCGGGCCGGTGTAGGACGCTGCTTCGCGTCCTTGACTGGCGTTGCCCGGTGGCTTCGCGCCGAAACTGGCCATCCGTGTCGCCGTCAGGTCACGCATCGTTTTCAGGTCAACAAGGCGACCGAAAACCATGTAGCGCGGGTTCTTGGCCGATACAAAAGCCACGTTCGCGCCCATCCAGATCTCGTAGACGCCCGGAATCGGCGTGCGCACGGCGCGGTCGAGCACCGTCGCGGGATACGCTTTGCGTACCGCAGCCAGCACGCGCTCTTCGTCAGGCGCACTGTGTGCCTGCTGCAGCACCAGGCCGAGCACCGCCGCCACAATAGGATTAGCGGCGGGCTTCATCGTCACCCCCGTCACCGTCTTGAACCGGGCCTTCGTCCGCCAACCGCTCACTGCCCGGCAGCGGCAGCGGCAACCGAACGCCGCGCGTCAATACGACATCCACTGCGCGCTTCCCGTCGATCTCGATGACCGGGAATGTCTGCTCGGCGAGACGGATGTAATAGTTGGCAAGCTGGTCCAGCGCACGGCCCACGCCCCCACCAATGCCGCGGCGCATCTGCTCCCCTGTACCTTCCGGTCCCGTGACCAGGCGGCCGAATGCGGATTCGGTGTAGGTCGATCCGCCCTGCGAAAAAGCCTGGCCGATGCCGCTCGCAATTCCGGCCCGCAACGCGTTCGCCAGCAACTGCCCCTGCTTGTTCACGAGCCGGCCGCGCATGCCAAGCTTGCCGTCTTCGCCATACACGTTCCCCTCGATCTTGACCTCGATGACGCTCCGGTCATGCCGGATACAGGTCAGGTTGCTGGTACGGATATAGGCGCGTTCGGAGGCAATGTCCCCGAATCCCGATCCGATCACCATGCACTCCTGGACCTCCGCCCTGAACTGGTTTGGCAGCACCGCGTTGTCGGTCAGCCGCATCACCACTGGCAAGGGGTTGCCCTGTGCCTGGCCACCCGTGGGCGCATCCATGCCGCCAAGCAGTTCGCCGTGCATGAACCCGACAGGCAGATAGGACTCGAGCCGCTCGCCCTTGCCTCGGGCCTCGCCAGTACCGCTATCCGCGTTGCCGACGCCTTGATCCTTTACCGCAGCGCGCCCGGGGTTTCCCAAAACAACCCTGACCATGGCGGGCGCGGGTTCGTCGATTCGCGTGCCGCCGGGCGCGCCAGATACGGGGCTCGTGTTGCCAACCACTGCGGGTACCTCGGGCGGATACGCCGTTGGCGTTGCGGAAGGAACCGGGGAACGAGGGACATTTGCCGGTACAGGTGGTATTTCCGGGGCCGCTGGCGGTGCGACGCTTGGCGGTGCCGCTTCCTTCTTTTCCAGCTCGGCGAGCCTTTGCAGAATCTGTGCTTCGTTTGCCTTGCGATCAGCATTGAATTTCTCCTGGCCTTCACGATCAACTTTGTACTGCGCTAGTTCCTTACCGGCGGTACCAAGCCACTGGTCTACCGGCGCGACCTGCATCGGAACGACGCCACCAGCCAACTCGGGACTAGTAACAGTCGTTCCATGCGACTGCGGAGCGGCCGGCGCGGCGGCCGGTTGCGAAGAAAGCGCCAGGAAAGCCCAGAAGACGCCCACCCCGCCACCGATCACGCCTGTGGCCAGCAGGTACTGCTTTTGGCGTGGGCTGATCCGGTCGAGGAGCGTATGCCATTTGGTATCGATTTTCATGGCCTCTCCTCCTGGCTCCGAATCACGAATACGCTGGTCGCGTCTCCCGGCTGCAGATTGTGGTGTTCGATGGCGACAGCCACCACGCCACCTTCCTCACGGTCAAATTCCTGCTCCGCGAGTACCATCGGCGTGGCGCTAATATTTGTCAGCGAGTACAACTCGCCGACCAAGTCCTGCCCTTCCACTTTGCGCACCAGCTTGAAATCCGCCTCTTTCCACAGCGCGATCGGGCGCTCCATGTCTTCCACACGGTAAGCGGCACCTGGCCGGACCGACGCCATGGCAACCAACATGCCCTTTGCCGCGCGCACATGGCTGGCCGAGCGTTGGGGTCGCGTCGCTGCGGAACTCGCCCGAGGGGAACGGTCGTCGATTACAATCGTGTCCGCCTCGATGTCGGCCCGGCGCAAGCGCAGCGTGTACGTCGCGCGCGCCGAGGATATAAACAGGCTGATTGGCTTATCGCCCGCTCCCACTGGGCTGATAAAGACCTCGCCCCGCTCAAGGTCACAGTTCAACATCACGTCGCCACGCGCGCTCGTCACGGGTGCCGGGGTGGAAGGAATTACTGCCCCCGCAGCTCCCGCATCCGGTGGCCGTGGATCGCAACCTGTGCTGCTCTGCACGTTACCCACCACATCGACTATCCGATCACCCTGGATGCGGATGCGCGTTGGGGCGTCTTTCGCGATAGCCACTTCAATCGTGGCGCCATCCTTCGCGGGGCGTACCTGCTCCGCGGAGCACATGGCGCTAGCGCACAGCGCCACTAGCCATGGCAACGTTTTTCGGTTCATTGGGGGCCTCCTCGAACGTTTTCAGATGGGTGCGGCCGCCACGATAGACAAATCGGGCAACGTACCGCTTGAGAGCCACTGAGGTTTCCTGTCCATTGATGTAGGTGCGCAACCGGCCTGTCAGGAATACCTGCTGCTTTTCTTCGTCCGGTTCCAGCTGCTGCAGCAGGAAATAGGTGCTGGCGTTGAGTTTCTTGAGCCGCTCCGCTTCAACTTCCTGCCGGATTTTCAGTTTGCCGTGCTCCGCCGGTTCCACGAAACTGAGCAAAGCGTCCTTCTTCCAATTGATCGTCCCGGGCGTCACGTCGAGCATGAGCCAAGCGACATAGCCGCTCATCTGCTCAAGGTAGGAATTGCTGACCTTCTCGCCGGACACCCAGAAGGATTCGGTGACATGTGGCGGCGTGACGATCACCTTCTGGGCGCCGAGTATCGAATAGATGATCAGCAGGGCCACGAAAAGGCATCCAACCAACCCTCCGATCGTCAGGCGCTGGCTCCGTATGAGTCGCCGGTTGCTCTTCAAGTCCTCTTGGTACTTTCCGTCGTCCATCGTGTTCTCCTCAGCCCACCATGCGGCGGATATGTGAAGGCGGCGTCGCGCGCATGGCGCTCACCGGATTGGTGGGCAGATGCCAGTACAGCCAATGCATGGCGAATGCGGGATGCTTGTCGCTTTTGATGCGTGCCAGCCACCGGCTAGCAAAGAAACCCACCGAGACGGCCAGGCAAAATGCCAGCTTGGAGCCGCCCAGGTACCCAACAAACATCATGAAAAGGACGGGTGCGGCGACGTCCACATCCCACAACCCGATCTTCCATTGATCGTCCAGCCTGCGAGGTATGTAAGTGTCGGCAAGCATCCCGTCCTCCTTCCAGCGGTCTTCAAATGACCGCACCCATGATGGCGCCGGCGATCACCAGGCCTACCGCCGCGAAAATGGCCAGGCCGATGTAGAACAGGACCGGGCCAAAATTGCGCAGCGCGGCCAGCGAGATCAGGGCCACCACGAAGCCGATGAAGCCCACCAGCGCCTTGACACCTGGCGCCAGCGCCGCCAGTTGCGTGAGCGCCGACACCAGCGGGCCCGTGATGCCGCCGAAGGCGACCAGGTCGATCGCGTGCGAAGGGAATGCCGCGCACAGACCGAGTACGATGAGAGCAAGCAGCGCCACCGCGTTCGCGACACGTTTGGGCGGCGCTGCTGCCCCTTTTGCCCCCATGGGCAGTTTCATAACGTTCATACATACCTCCAGCTTCCAAAAGACTGCGCGCCTGTCTGACGTATCCGGCCGGGCGCCAACTCAGCCGATAAACTGTCTCCAAAGGCGGAGCCCTCGCCAGCCACGGACACCGCGCGGCCGCCTGCCGCAATGTGTGCCAAGCGTTCATTGCGCTGACCTTAGCGCTTGGAAAAAGGAGACCTCTGCCCGACGGTTCAATTGGCGCCCTGCTTCCGCCTCGTTAGCAGCGGCGTAGCAACAGCGGCCCTGCGCGTCGAACTCGATGCGACCTTGGGTGGCACCACCTTTCCGGCGCAGGTATGACGCGACCGCCCGCGCACGGGCGTTTGCTAGCCGGCGATTCACATCGTCGCCGCCCGTGTTGTCGGTCCGTCCGCTGACCACGATGCGCTGCGACTCCCTGGCGATAGCAGCGAATTGCGCCAGCGTGGCCTGGGCTTGGCGATCCAGTCCTGCCGAACCAGTTGCGAAATGTACAACTGCAGTTTCAGCCGGAGCGCGAGACGGCTTCTCTGATTCAGCGGCGGAAGCCGCAGTTGCTGTCCCTGCAGCAGGTTCCTGCGGCGCCTGAGAGATGACAGCAATGGTTTTCGGCGTCACATGCGGGCACGCCGGCTGAATACAGCGCGCAAAATAGGCGGCGTCACGCGTGCCGACTTGCCGAATGTCGTAAGTACGATCGATGATCACGCCACTGAACTCATGCCGCGGCGACAGCTGTGGTTCATGCCGCGTCGCGAACGTCCCGCAACCCGAGACCACGCCCAGACACGCAGCTAAGCCAAATGCAGACACGCGCGCGCTCCGACGCATGACAATGGTCTTCATCCCAGCCTCACGTGAACGATTGGCGCGCTCGGCGGTGGCGCCTTCGCGGCTGTATTGACACCAAAGGCTCCGGATAGGAATCGATAGACGCGCCACGCGTAGCGCATGCGGGCACGCAAGCATTGCTGCGGCGTCAGAGCGGCGCATGACGCGTTGTACGCCCCCACCGCCTCCCAGGTGCGCCCGTGCCGCGCCATTTTCTCGGCGAGAATTCGTGCCCCAGCTTCGATGTTGGTGCATGGATCAAGCAGTTGTTCCTGGCTGACGCCCAGATTGCTGAGCATCCGTGCGTTGGAATTGATCTGCATGACGCCGATATCGATCGTTTTCGTCCTGTTGAAGTGCGACCGGTTCACGGCGCGAGGGTTGAGCGACGATTCGGCCTGGGCGACGGCGATCAGAAGCGGTGCCGGAACCGCATACTTCTGGGCAGCTTGCTCCCAGCAGGCACTGGCATGACCAGGCAGGAGCGAAGCTGCTACGGCAACTATGGTGAGGTGCGCATTCATGGCAAACGGGAGGCATACCCAGAAATGGACGATCAATCCCCTCACGGTGTCGAGGGGCCACTGGTGGTCTTCGGGTAGGCCTGGCTGGTCTGCCAAGCGGGGTAACTACATGGGGGCCACGCGCTTTATCGGCGCAGGCTGAAATCAACAGCTACAGCAAGCTTGCCGCGGCGCGCTGAGCGATATTGCGCCGGGCAAATTCGAATACTTTTTGAGCGGCACGGGGCTCCTCA
This sequence comes from Massilia eburnea, assembly GCF_009720745.1. Lineage (GTDB taxonomy): Bacteria > Pseudomonadota > Gammaproteobacteria > Burkholderiales > Burkholderiaceae_D > Rugamonas > Rugamonas eburnea. Next base: position 365,510 of record NZ_WNKX01000003.1, read on the forward strand.
AGCGCCAACGCCACGCACGCCGTCGTAAAGTGGTCCAACTTGAATTGCGGGTGCGGATGGCGATTCTGCTCCGACTTCTGCAGCGCCAGCAACAGCAAATACTGCGGGCGCCAGATGGCCTCCTGTCGCCTTGCTGTCTCCTGGTCACGTAACACGAGCTTCGTGTGCAAGAACGTGAAGACGCGATTGACAGGATCGAGGCCGTCGAAGACCAGCGAAACGCACCCGCTGATCAAGTCCGGGTAGCGAAGCTTCGGAGAACAATTTTCCGGAGCACTGTACAAACCCTCCAGTGCCCGAAATTCCTCGATCCATACGCGTGTAGCGACCGTCTCTCCACGGCGATGAGAATCGCCCTGCCGATCACCCGCAATCACCTGTCGGAGTTGAGGAAGATCGGTAATTGAATGCGCTGTAGTCATGTCGCTTCCGGTTGGATGTTTTCGAAGTGATTTCAGCATACTCACTCCAAGACTCCGATTCACCCAAAAAGGGTACGCCAAAACCGGGGCTTTCGCGGTTGGTGCGCGACGTGCATATGCAAATCCGGTGAACTCGAAGCTTGGCGACCATTATTGAATGTATGGGGGCTTAATCGCCGAATGCGTCTCCGGAAATTTTGGGCTCTACTGCACTTGCGGAGCGTGAGATTTCGCGCATTTTTCAAATGAGCAACATGATATGCTAACGGGTTGAGGCGAGGTGTGGCCAAGACCAGGCGTCGCGGCCGGATTTTGAAACATCAGAAGGATCAATGTTCGTGGGAATTGAGTACAAAATTAAGTTTGTCATGCCGATGGATTTCGACCCGTCGGCATTGCTCAGAAAGTTGCCGAGCCCAATTGAGCGCTCTGCTATGGCTGAGATTTACAACTACGCGGTTGAATCGGACGGATTCTATTTTGTCGACCATCTGGTGAATCGGGAGATTGCCTCAGTCGCGCTGCGATTGTTCATTGACGAGGCTCTAACCCATTCGCCGTCGATCCAGATCATCGAACCATGAAAGCTTGTGACGTGCCTTAACGGCCAGCATCTGTCGGACGATTTCAACATCAGTTCTAATACACGCGATATGACGAAATCTTTAGTTTTAGCATTTTTCCTAAGCTCTTGGTCCTTTCAAGTTGACGCGCAAGTGTTGGTTCAGGCTGCACATACAGCTCTCCAGCCTCAAATTGGACGCGATGCTGATGGCTTCAAACTCTGTGGAGTACGGGCGCTGGTACTTGATAAGAAGCCCACTGTGATTGAAGCCTACGATTTTTCGATCAATCTCCGTGCCGACATGTTTGACGGCCTGATCAAGGCAGGTAAATCGACGACAACACTCAAAGATTTCAATAGGGGGATCACCTCCTCTAAGGCCGTTGTGCCCGCGCCCGTCGCCTTTTGGATTGCCAACGAACTTAATGGAAAGCCTCTGATGCCGACGTCGGTCATCCCGGCAGAAACCCCAGGGTTCATTCTTGCTGGAGGCGATTTCGTGCAATCCTGGGAAACGATTTTGGCGATCATGAAGGGAGAGCGGATGCAAATGGCCTTGCGTTACAAGAACCAAGGTATTGATACCGTTGTCAGTTTCTCAGGATCATTGAAGGATGAAGAGCAAAAACCACTTTTTGCGTGTCTCGAAGGATTGCAAGAGCGGATCGTGAATGAGGCATCTCAGGCATCGAAAAAATAGCTCAGCGCAAGCGGCATACTGCATACGGCCAATTGCAGACGCTCATGTTATATTGCTAATTTACGATATGTAACGTAAGCGACGATTCGATGCGGCAAACCATACTTTTCGTACTTTCAATGACCCTGTTGGCCAACACCATGGCAGATGAAGCTCCTTGCTCATCCGAGTATGAGCGTGGGCGGCGCGAAATTGGGGCATATGCCGAAATGGTAGGGATAATCGAGGGTACTATTTACGGCCATTCGCTTTCGATTTCCAGCTCGAATATTTGTTTGTCTGGAACACCTAAAGAGAAGGTCCAGAAAATTGCTAAGGCTTTTACGAGCCAAGGCAATGCTGAGACCACTTTGGAGTTCGACGACGTGCCTTCAAAAAAGCAGGCCACAAAATTCCTGGAGCGCTTCTTTCCCTGCAAGTAAGACACGCTAACGGCCAGATGCGGACGTTTGAAAGCCTTTTGCGAGGAACAACAATGGGAGTAATAGTCCCCAACGAATATACGCAGTACGTCATGGAGCATGGCTGCTTTGAGGGACTCACTGCAGATGAGACAGAACCAGGCTATGTCGAACTTTGGCCGCTAGATGCAATCCATGGGAACAATCGAGACATAGAGATAGAAAAATATGCTGCTGGCTTCGTTGCCTTTGCTGGTAATGGCGGCGGTGAGGTCTTGGCGTTTGACGCTACCGGTGCAGTATTCATGTTGCCCCTGATTGGCATGGCACCTGACTGCGCGAAGCGCATCGCAGAAGACTTTCGGTCGCTGACACAGCGATTTGTTCGGTAACGGCCAATTGCTGACGCTAACTGTAAAGATGGAGTGATTAAGATTGAAAGCAGAAGAACTCTTTCTGATTGAGGTTGCGAAAATCCATCGCTATTGGGTGAAGACTGCGACGCAAGTTCTCACTGATGAGTCGGCGGATCTGTTTGCTTTTGAAAATGAAGATGGAATTCGGCAGTTGCAGGCGGCGATCAAATCGGCCAATTGCCAGGAGCAGGTTGAATCTTTCATTGATCAAATCTCGGCTGGCGTCGTGCACAGCATTCTCGCTGGACTTGATGGTTCCGGATCTTTGAAAGAGATTTCCGGTGTCAGTCTTGTTGATGTGGACGGCCAACCTTTGGTAACGTATCTTCATGAGCTTTGGCCGGACCATTATATGAATCAAACATCGTCTAGTTGATGAGATGACTCTTTCGGCTGACGGCCAGAAGCGGACCTTGAAGAGTCTCGTCTGGTCCAGCGGTCAGCTACGCCCGCCTTTTTTGGAGTTGAGGTTGAAAGCACTTGCGCACATTTTTCTTCTAGGGACTTGCATTCTGGCCCAAGCCAACGATGATGTGATTGGCTGCTATTCGGTGCGTACTGCGGCCGTGGACGAATCTACCTCGCAGCTCAAACAGCCAGAACATCTCGTTCCTGCAAAGGATATTCGCCTCATGTCCGAACATGAAAACGCGCCGTGGACCGGAAGTTCGGAATTTCGAGTGATACCTGCGCATTCCTCGGATAGGTTCAACTATTCAGCGGCATACTGGGCACTGGAGAGGAAGACGCTTTCGATAACTTGGAGTAGCAATGGCCTTTCTGGTGTGCAGATGACTTTGACACCTACCAAAGATGGATTTGAGGGGACCGTCGAAAATTTTTGGGACTTTCCGCCTTATGCGGCTGACAAGAGGCGGGTAGTCTTGACACGCCGGACGTGCGATTGAATCCGGTAACAAAGCACGCACTTTCCACAACAGCAAAATGCTATTCTGGCTGCGGTCGGCCGCGCTCGGCCAGAAACAGTCTCAATATCTATTGAAATGAAGCTATGAAGCGTATTTCACGGTGGTTGCTCGGTATGATTACCGTTACTCCATTTTTTTCGCAGGCGCAGGTTACTTGCCCTAAAGAGCTAAAGTGGATTGATGCAACTTATGCAGAACGAAAAATTACGCGAGATGGTCAAATTGAGAGCGCCAAAATTGAAGCTTTCTTGAATGCCTCAGTAATCCATGTAGACATCGGTAACGTTCAGTCTGGCATGATTGAGATTTTTCCTAAGAATCATGCCGACTCGATTCGGCTGACATTCGGCCGCGACCGTCCCAAGCCCTCCGATTTTGCTGAAGTTTCGATGTTGGTTGAGCCACCCATGACCAATGCAGCGTGGCCTCGAATGATGGGGCCGTGTGCAGTCTCCAGCGGCACCGATATCGAATTTGATGAAAGTGATGTTCCCGATTTCATTGAGGCCCATGCTAATAACATCCCTAAGTTCAAGGGGATCATAAGACGCGATGGCCTGAACGTGAGTTATTCGATGAAGGTTGAGAGCGGTGAGCGTTGGCAGGGCGAGTTGAATTATTCAAGAGATTTGCAGAGCTTTGACCTACAAACCGATGTGCAGGGATGGCACGTGTTTCGTGCGAACACATATATAAAAACGCTTCCGTCTGGCGCACCAGTTTCGCTGCTCTCGGTAATTGAGCACATGCCATCTACCGAGCAGAAAGAATGAAATTTATTTTCACGCCATGAATTCGCGACAGGCGGCTATGGGGCGAATGCTTCAGCCTGACGACCGAGTACAATCGGCCAGAAGCCGTCGCTCGCAATTGGCTCCCAAGGATTTAAACTCACGACAATCGAATGACTTCAGAAGTATCGATTTATAGGCACTTTGGGGACCAGACCCAATTCGCCATTGTTTGCGCTCATGAACCGTTTGGAAGTGAGCCACGCCACGTGTTTGGCAGAATGTGCATTCGCGCAGGCGATAAGGTACTAGGTGATTTTGACGAGCCGGCCTGCATGCTGAACGTGACTGCGAGCCACCTTCAGGCTGTCCTGGAGCATCTTCCACAGATGGATTGCACACTTTTCCAGGAACAGAGCGATGCATTATCATGGGACCTCATCGACAAGGCGCTTTACCTTGACGATGACCGTTCAACTGAAGAAGTTGTCGCGGATTCTAAACGCTTTTCCCGATACGACTTTCTGACTAACGGCGGTGAGTCATTCGACAATTCGAAATCCTTCATAGTTCGAGACGGTGGCAGTGTACGATTGCTTTTTAAAAGGGGCGATGACGCTTTAGAAAGCATGAAAGTGGAAGTCGGAACATTTTGCGCAGTTGTACGCGGGTTCCTTGATTGGGTTGATCAAGGCGGGAAGTAGCGGCCAACTTGACGGCATGCGGCCAATTGCGGACCGTCACAGGAATATTTTAGAGGAGAGTGCGATGCTTGAAAGGCTAAGATGGTCTGCGCAATCAATCGCCCAGCCTTCAGCGGTTCAAATTGCACTTTTCCCAGAATTCGTCG
>NZ_WNKX01000040.1 GCF_009720745.1 Massilia eburnea
GCTGGAGCCCATCGGCCATATCCCACCAGCCGAAGCCGAGATGAACTATTATCGTCAACTATCGAGTCAAGCCATCCCGGCATGACTCAAACCAAGGCGCCTCTCAAAATCCCGGTCCGGTTCAGTTCATCCCTGGGTAATGAGTACGGACTTCGTTGTCACGCTGCAGCGCACTCCAGGTGAGTATGAGCTTATCGCAGTCAGCGTCAAACCTCAGGGGGGACTGGACAAGAACCGCACCCGAAATCTGTTGCTCCTGGAGCGTATGTTTTGGGAACAACAGAAGGTGCAGTGGCTGTTGATAACGCCGAGCGAATACCAGAAAGCGGTCAGCAATACCATACGCGGAGCAATGCCATGGGGAGTGCCTAAGCTCCCATCTGATCGCATACCAATCGAACGGTTGAACGAATGCACAAAACTATGTTCGGAATTTAATGGCATCTCACTCACCGATACGCTCGTCCTGATACAGAACCGTCTTGCGATACCGATGGAAAGCGCGCAGCGTACATTTTGGCAAGCAGTGTGGGCGGGCCAAATCCCTTTGAGTTTGCTTCGTTCAAGCTGGCCTTCCGAACCCATCCGGCTTCTGGAACCCGCAGCCTTTCTCGCTCAAAATCCAATTGCCGTACGGAGGTCAGCATGTCTTTGACTGTAAATTCTGTGATTCGGATAACTGATGGATCACTCGACGGAATCTACCGCATCATTGCTACTCCGGCGGGATCCGACGTTGTGTTTCTCTACCGGTTACATTGCCCTGGCGAAAGCGACGCAATCGACGATCAAAATGTATCAGGATTCCAGGTATCCACTTGTCGTTCCGAAAAGATCACTGAGATCCCGTTAGAGGTAACCAAGATCCTTGTTGAAGCACATCAACTTGAACAAGTCTCCTTAGAAACTCATCCAAAGTTTTTGCGCGATGCTTGTACCTTGACGAACCGGGAGCAGGCAATCTATGAAGCCCGCCGTAATGCCGCGGGGCCATTTATGAATCATCAATTGGTGTGCGACGCCCTACTCTCGCGACGAGGAATCGGAAAACTCATCACTCAAGTTCGGGAAAGTAATGATATCTCAAGAGCGACCTGCTACCGCATGTGGGATTTGCTCTGCACACACGGCTTTAATTTGAGTTCGCTTAACCCTCGGCTAGATCGATGTGGAGCACCAGGGGTCCTTCGTCCTTGGAGCGAAGGCAAAAGCAAAGTTGGGAGAAAAACGCAAAAAGAGCGGCTGGGAATTCATGAACCGTTCCCTCAAGTCGGAGTGACAAGTGAGGCACGACAAAAAATATTCGCTGCCTATAAGGTTTTTCGCAAGGACCCCAAGCTTAGTTTCAACGCAATCTTCACCATGATCCTGGATTTTTGCTTCGCAAGAGAATATTCGATGGGTGATTCTGGCGTGGTAGCAATTGCGCCGGCTCAAGGAAGCTATCCGAACAAAGCCCAAGTCAGGCGAATCATCAATCAAGAAACAAACAAGCTCACTCGCATACTATCAAGAACGACGCCTGGATTCTTCAAACGAAATCACCGAGGCCTAGTTGGTTTCGCGTGGGACGGCGTAGCTGGCCCTGGCCATGTCTATGCAATTGATTCTACCGTTGCCGATATCTACTTGAGAAGCCGGGTGGACCGCGCTTGGAGCATCGGAAGACCTATTGTCTATGTCATTGTCGACGTTTGGTCGACGGCAGTCGTGGGTTTTCACGTCTGCCTATCTGGCCCATCGTGGGAGACAGCAAAGGTAGCACTTTTATCGACTACGAATTCAGTCGCACCTCTATCTGAAATGTGGGGCATTGATGCAATGGCGCAGCTAACCCCTGCACCTTGCCTTCCGCACGCGTTTCTATGTGATCGAGGCGAATACTTGTCGAAAGGGGCGAAGGCGACGGGTGAGCGATTGGGTATCAACATGCAGTACAACCCATCATATCGGCCAGATTTGAAGGGAATAGTAGAGGTCCTTCACCGAATCGCCAAAAATGAGCAATTCCAGTTCGTGCCGGGCGCAATCGATGCAAGGAAAAAGGAGATTGAGCTGAGGGCGCAGCCGCACGATGGAATCTTTACGCTCAACGAATACGTTCAATACCTGAGTGAGATTTTCGCACAGTACAACTTCTTCTCCGATCGGAATCATCGGCTAAGTTCCGAGATGATCTCCCTAGGCGTTGACCCTACGCCGGCAGGCCTTTGGCAATTTGGGCATGAGGTTGGTATCGGATATCGAAAGGAAGAAAAGCCGGAAAGATTGGTGTCAGAACTGCTCCCATCAAGAAATGCCATAGTAAGTAGAGGTGGGGTCTACTTTGGCAAGCTTAGATATGAAGCCGACTTCGTTAACGAAAAAATGTGGACCGCAAATGCGCGGAATTTTGGCGTCATGGAGGTACCAATGTCCTACTTCCCCGGGAGTAACGAGAAAATCTGGTGGCAAGATCCACAGAGCGGTGAGACGAGATCATTGGCGCTGTCGCCATCCGCACTGGCGCCAGCAGGTCTTTCGTTTGATGAATGGCTGGATGCGTATGCGGTTCAGAAAACAAAGAAGGCCGAAATCGAGCATCGGCGAAATATTAGCGCGCTTCAGCATCTTCGTCGTACCAAAGAGCGAATTGCGCGGGCAAAAGAGGAAACGAAGAAAGCGGATGAGGCTTATGACGGCTTACTTCCGACAATGCGGGATGCGAAGTCTATCGAACTTTTCGCTCAGCACAACGGAGCCGAGTACGTCATTGACACCCCCGATACCAAGGAGGATTTACAAGATTCCAGCCGCTCCCCTTACGAAATCGTGATGGACGAACTCTTTGCTTCAGAAGTGGGAGGAGGAAAATGACCGCACTGCTAACAACGTACGTGGAAGAGTACGCGAATAATCGATTAATTGATGCGTGCGGATCAATTCCTGACGAACGAATTCTTTTGAAGAAACTGGCTTGTTCACCTCAGCCTCCGCAGAACATCGCTACAACTCCTCGCCATATTAGGCTGCACCAGCTGGGCTCTTTGGCCACACTTCATGTCCCCACCGAAGAAGGCATTAAGCTCGCTACAAGTATCGACTTCGTTTTGCGTCAGAGCTACGTGCATCGCAGACCAGACGCACCTGAAACTTGGCGTCGAATTTACGCTCGAGACTTTCTGAAGCCAGACAGTTTTTCGCGACCTTTGGTGGTTTCGGCATTTGGTCTGTCTGGAACTGGCAAGTCACGCGCCATAGAGCGAAGTTTATCGCTATACGACCAAGTCGTCGTTCACGAAAACTTCCCTTACATGGCCGGCCCATTTAAGCAGCTCGTGTGGCTAAAAGTCGACGTGCCTGGCAGTGGGCGATCTGCTGACTTGGCAGATCAATTAATGATGTGGACCGACGTAGCGCTCGGCACAAACTATTTCGAGAAAGATCTGCAAAGTTCTCGCAGACCAGGACCCGCTCTGCTTCGCGCCTGGCTTCAAAAGGCATCGGCGCATTTCCTGGGAGTTCTCGTCCTGGATGAAGTGCAGAACTTTTTCAAACTCCCCACAAAGAAGAATCGGCAAAAGCTAGGCGATGCGAGGCGCAGGGAACCTCTACGCATCATTGACGATGAGACGATTAAGTTCATCCTTACTTTAGCGAACACATCACGTATCGCAATTGTTGCGTCGGGAACTCCCGACGGCATGGCGGCTTTCGCTTCACGATTCAGCACGGCGCAGCGAATGACGACCGGCGGCTTTCACAAACTGTTGCCCATGGAGGGCCCTGAGGATCGGTACTATAAGAGATACTTGCTCCCTATCCTCTTTAAGTATCAATGGTTCGACGAAAAGTTGCCCTTAAGTCCGGAGCTTCAGGAGCTGCTTTATGAAAAGAGCGCGGGGATACCACGAATATTGATGTTCCTCTGGACTTATGCACAAAGGTGCGCCCTCGAGCGTGAAGGAAGATCTATCTCGAAAGGCGACTTTGAGCAAGCACTTCGGACATACTTGGCTCCCGTAGTACCGGCTGTAAATGCGCTAATGTCAAATGACCCTAATCGTATTCTCATTTACGAAGACATCATGAGTTCGCTCGAAATGTAGAAGTCACTACAAGGGTTCCAAGCCATACTCAGCAAGGATCGCTTGCGCCAGAACATAGTGGTTAACTCCTGACGAGCCCATGTACCCGACGGTCTTATTCAATGGACCCACAAATGAATCTTGGCCCCTCGAATAACCTTTAGGGGAAAAATGCTGGATGAGCCAGGGGCGCGGCAATACTTCAGCAGCCAAATCGGCCAAGGTACGGTAGCGGCTGCTTCGGCTTTTGCCGACATGTACCCCCAATGTCGTCAGTCCTTCGCGTATGGTCTGAGTCACACGGTCAAGTGGCTCCGAGCTCTGGCGTTCCAGCAATTGAAGAGATATCTCGGCGTACTTTGTTCCGACACGACTTTGACGAACGAAATCCGAAATCTCTGTCGGGTATGGAGGTCGTATTACGGAATGAGAAAGCAGAAAGGGAGAATCATTGTATGGATGAACTCTTGATGCAGTTTTCAATGCGGACATGTGCTGCACGCACCACGTCACGCCTGGTAGCTGGTGCCTTCTTCGCCAGTAAGAAAATCCAAGCTCCGTTTCATCTTTGTGCACGCAATCTGGGCAAAAATTTGCTTCGATGATGGGGCCTCGGCGGCCATACCAAACGTAAAGGGATTGGGTAGCTGTGTCTGTGTGCGAAACAGCTTCGCTGGTGTAGGCATTATGGTAAGAATCCAGGGTATGTTGGCGCGCGAACTGGCCCAAAGACATGTTTAGACTTCTTGCCAAGGGGACTACATGACTTGCGCGCGGATCGGTAGTGGGATCCAAGGATTCCCCCAACGCAGCAATGGTTTCTGCCTGGTCCTTAAAGTCATTCAGGCGCCGAATTCGCCCTAGAAATCCGAGATCAAGTTCATCTGACTCGGGTCGAGGAATATGGATATTCAAAGTTGAAGGAACTCAGAGAAAAGGACGCGTAGTGTAGACCAGCATCCACTCTCTTGCGAGGGCGGCTCATGGGTCGGGCAAATTTTCATTAAAAAAGCCCATTTCAGCGACTGCTGAAAATGCGATTTTCAGTGAAATTTCGAGTCAAGGAATGCGCCAACATGTTGGCATACAGCGTCCATCTGAGATAGAGCTGCTTCCCAAGCGTGCCATCATCGATCAAATCGCCAACCAACTCAAGAAGGGTGTTGCGGCACCGTTAGATGACCACGGCTAGCCCTCTTCAAGTCAATGTCAATCAGCAGTTCGCTGCGCGGCGGTTCGCTATTTAGTGATTGGACCTGTTGCTTATTTCATCGTCACTAGGCAGCCTGTTTGGCGTCGTTGGCACTTTCTGTTCGGCGACTTGAACACTATGTCCGTGAGGGTACTTGTTGACCGGCGGGTTCCGCCCCTTTGCGGACCATTGCGATTCTACATAGCGGTCGTTCAACGCTGAATTTAGGTGTCACCTGCAATTGGCCATTTGAAGTCTTGGCGGTAACGCTGATAGAACTTCTGTGCGTGATTCCGCTTACCGCCCATTTGCAGGTCGTGGGTTGCGTATCTTGAGATGAGGCCCTGTAGCGCTTTCTCTGCGCGTGCAGTGGAGGATACGCAGGCATAGTACGTACGCCTACCGTTAAAGGTCTCCACCAAGAACACTTCCCCGTCCGCCAGAACCGCATCATGCACGTCCCCATCAAATTCGAAGAGCGTGTCGTTGTAGTCGGGCATGGGCATGCCGTCACTAAGCACTTCCTCGAGCGTGTGCGTCAGGGTAACTAGATGTGGCAGTCGCTGCCAAATTTCATCATCTTCTGCGTATGGCCTGACCCGTAACGCCAGCGGCATGTCTTGGTATTTCAACTGAGCTGTAAGGTATGAAAGCATGTCTGTGGTTAGAGGTGGCGATCAGAGAAACTATCGGAACATAAAACTTTATCTGAAAAGTCCGCAATTGGCCGGGAACCGTCTGAGACGGATGCTGGCATGAATGAGAACTCACAATTAACGCGCCTGGCTGCGTGATTGTCTAGATCGAGATGTATAGGCACTACCCCATAAGGCTATACCAAGCACGAGAATCGATGCCAACCCTTTTGTAAGCACAAACGCAAGCACCTGAAAGCCGAGCCCGTTCGCGTAAAGGTCTGCGGACGGCGTAATGCGTAGCTCATTCATTTGCCCAGCTACTTCCAGAAAGCCATAGCCAACGATGCAAGTCAGCCAGGCAAGAAAAATGCTGAGTTGTAACTGCCAAAGTCGCAAGTTCATTCTCAAGACTTTCCCATTTCACGAAACGCCAAATTAGCGCAGCCCCACTTCTAACTTGGATCTACGCTGTCCTCTGTTGGCCGCTATTTTCCAGAATGATCTGCCGGAGGACCTAACCTCACGCTCAGTCGCCCCTGTACCTCTTCGATCCTTACCCATTCACTTGAACGATTTGCGTCAGAATTACCGGCTTGTGTTCGGCCTAAGTGAATGCTGACGCCATGCTTATCTACCTTGATCAAGGAGTCATCTCGTATTGCACCAAGATCGGGTAACACATCATGAACTTTTCCATCGTTGCCGTCCAATAGGACGGCCAAATATCGATCAGAAGATGGCCTGTCGTCTCGCCTCAACACGACAAGGACATTTCCTGTCTCTTGAAGAAACGCGCTAACGTGATCACATTGACTTGGTTCTTTAACCTTAGGAGCATCAGCAACGAAAAGGGCTGGTTTAATCGGAAGCTCCGAGGCACTGCCGTTATCCCACGAAACAGAGGCTGTCATATCGTCGTTTGTAGGATCGCCGCCTTTGGAACTAAATTGAAGTTGGAAGCGGTGCCCTGGAATCTGGCATATCGCTTGCCATTGCGGCACGAAGCGGCTAAAGAATTCTTTCTGACCATCGCGGGCATTTGCGGAAGTAGCTAGGGCCAAAATAAGTATGGGGAGCATTCGCATTGTCGATGCCAAATCTATTCCTATCTAACAGATTACGACCGTCGCATATGGCCGTCAGCTATTGGGAAGCAGACGTTTGGCCCAACTTTTCAAAAAATGGGACCAGCAAAAATGCCGAAAGCAAGCTGACTGCTGCGGCAGCTCCGCCAGCCCAATCGACACCCCCTTCAACAAGCGCCATGCCTAATAAGAGTGCGGCGAAACATCCGGACACAATATAGGCGCGCATTGAAGAAAACCCAAGCCACCTAACTATTGTTGGCACGATAGCAAGAACTGTTACAACAAACATGCAATAGAATGGTAGCGCCACAAACAATATGAGCGTGATGTATTGCGTTTGACTGTCGCCGAAAATCGAAACGCACCAACCAGGTACCGTCGATGCCAAGGCAGCCAAAACGCTTGCTGGTTCTCGTCGCATTTTAAAGAGTTCAGATTTGGTTCGTTTTTGATGGTCCGTTTTTGGCCGATATCGGCCCAGCCGCTGAGGATAGCATGTTGTCCTGAAGGAAAAATCACACATTCTCACGCGCCAAGCTGCAAGTTCGGACGCGTAATATGACAGAGCACCAGCGCATAGTGGAACTCCTAACAAGGAGGTCCATTATGAACACTTTAGCGCAAACATCAGCACCATATGTCCCTTGGAACAAGGGGAAACTGGTAGGGCAAAAAGCCCCACTTCGAATCAGCGAAATTTGGGCAATTCGCGTCCGGCTCGAAATCTTCGGGCGCCTTCGTGACCTTGCACTATTCAACCTGGCCATCGACAGCAAATTACGTGGCTGCGACTTGGTCCGATTGCGCGTAATCGATGTTTGCCATGGTGGTCAAGTTGCGGCTCGAGCAAGCGTTGTGCAGCAGAAGACGAAGCAACCTGTCCAATTCGAACTGACCGATGGCACGCGAAAAAGTATCGCCTGTTGGATGGCAACAGCGGGACTCAGGAACGGCGATTTCCTGTTCCCAAGCCGCATCACAGGTTCGCCCCACATCTCAACCAGGCAGTACGCTCGAATTGTTCATCAATGGTTCGAGGAGATTGGACTCGATTCCACGGCATATGGCACCCACACCATGCGACGCACGAAGCCGACGCTTATTTATCGACGTACCCATAACTTACGCGCCGTGCAACTGCTGCTTGGACATACAAAGCTTGAAAGTACCGTGCGCTACCTCGGAATAGAAGTTGATGATGCACTCGAAATGGCCGAACAGACTGATGCCTGAAATCGGTTCTTTGCAGTGATTTTCTAGACTGTGGGTCGAGTTACAATCGCGCCAGCCGCCTCGGTGTATCGGCGAACATTTCCATTGCTAAATGTCCGCAATACTCCCGGCGACTGGCGAAATATAACCGCCGAATTCCCAAATACTCGTCATGCGGCTCGCCTCCAGCTGGTTAGCGTGGTAGATTCATATTCCACTACTTAAATGCGGAGACCATAAGAATGAGCACCTATGCAGAGATTCAGGCCCAAATCGCAGAACTGGAAACTAAGGCAAAAGAAGCACGTGCTGCGGAGCTTGCCGGCGCGAAGGAAAAAATTGCTGAGATCATGGCTGCACATGGGCTTACGCTCGATGACCTGCGAGGCGTTCGGACGAAAGCCTCGAAAGCACGCCAGCCAGTACCTGCCAAGTACCGAAATCCAGAGAGCGGCGATACCTGGACGGGACGAGGACGCGCCCCACTGTGGTTGGCGGGCAAGAACAAAGGCGACTTTCTAATCAAGTAAGTCCCGACCCAATTCGGCCAGCAGCGGACCTTCAAACTAGGCATCGAAGGTAATAGGAATTTTTATCTTAAGAAGAATTTTATGAATCCGGAAGTTAAATATGACCGCGTCGGTAAATTCATTTACGGCGCTACTCGACATGGGGGTGGTGTTTCGGACGTCTACAACTGGATGGCAGATGAACTCAGGATGGAACGACCAATCGAAGGCGATGAGGCTGCGCAAGCTAGTCTGCTAAATGAGTACCTTAAAAAATTCCAGAGCGACGAGCAATTTTCGGAGAGTCATCAGCGGTTCTTGAAAATGATGGAAATACGTTGAACGTAGCCGGATTCGGCCAGTAGCAGCCTCTGACGATACAGAAAAAGGAAAAGAAGGAATTGGTAATTCGACTTGACTGTTCTGGCGTAATGTTCGGCTCTCAGCTTGATGAGCGACATATGTTCGAATGAGCCATGCAAATACCTGGAGTTCTGCGGTGGGAGAACGATACGCTTGTGGTGAAATCAACGAGCCTCAGCCAAGCATCTTTAAGGGACTTGCTTGCTCTTTTTTCTCGATATCAAATACCCATGAGACAATTAGCTCAGTTCAGAACGTCGAGAAATGAAAAATGGTTTGCAGCCCCGCAGATGTATTGGTACACCAAGGTTTTCGGGTAGCCGAATCCGGCCAACAGCGGCCTTCGGATAATGTAGGATGACTCCTTGTATCAAGTTAATTGAGTGCTTTTATGAGTACGATAAAGTCGCCACAAGAGAAAAAACGCCTTAGCCTGGAAAGGGATCGCCGCAACATGTACGGCGAAAGTCCACACGCTAGTCGGAAGAATATCAAGCGCGGCAAACAAAATCAGCATCAAGAAGAGAGGCGGACGTCAAATCAAGCCCTTGCCTCGATAGGTACCCATAGCTCCGAAGATCAAATGATTGCTGCGGAAGTCGCTTCGGACACCACGGCAAAAGTACAGCGTATAAATGGATTCAAGAAGGTTGCAGACCGTCCGCTGAGTGCCTTCCTAGAGCGTCAACAAACTCGACGTGAGCGGGTCGGTATGCTCGATGGCCGGAGCGCTGTACACGTTCCTTCCGACGATTAACGGCCAACAGGAGACGCTTTAAGCGCAATTTGGTTCCAATAAAAGATTCCCAAGCCTAACCTTCAGATTGACCAGACATATGCAAGCAGAGCGCCTTAATAGGCTTAAGGAATCAATTGGCCAGCCGTTGCTAAAAGTGTTTCCAAGTGCTGTGATTTTCGACGACGAACTTGCGGATATCGGGGAAGGCGTTTTTGTCGTTCTGGCTGACTCTGAAGATGAGAATGACGCGGCGCAAACTCGGATACACGCCATTCTCTGGGCCGCATCAAGGGGAGCAGCGATGCGGGTTTGGTATTCAAGAATCGAGGCCGACGATCTTCAGCTTGCGATCCCGCCTCATTACTTACTTCCTAATGGCGCGAGGAGCTACGCTGAATTGACTCGAAACCTGAAAGAGAGCGAAATCTCGTTCTTGGAATCAGCATCATATCGAATCATGGTTGACGGTGCGTTCATCCATAAAAAAATTTCATCCAGAGGTGTGACCTATTACTTTCGAGCGGTCACCGAGAATGCCGACGAAGTTCCATACGCCGTGTTGCATTCAAATTTCTAAACCATCACTCCGGCTCTCAGTAGATCGCGACCACAGGGGTTACGATAAAGCGCCAATGTCAGCAAAGGGGCGGTACCCGCCGGTCAGGCGGCTTTGACCTGCAGATTCAACTGGTCGACGCAACACATTGATAGAACCGTTGAGCCGGCGAGTCGTAGCCTAACGTTTTTCTCGGGCGCTCATTCAGGCGATTGGCAACTGCATCGAGCTGGCCTTGCGAGTAGTTGGAAAGATCCAGCCCCTTTGGAAAATACTGCCTCAGCAAGCCGTTCGTGTTCTCGTTTGAACCTCGCTGCCAGGGATTTCTCGGGTCGCAGAAGAACACCTGAATATCGGTCGCCAGCTTAAAACGCTTGTGGTCAGCCAGTTCGGAACCTCGGTCCCATGTGAGCGATTTGTAGAGCTCTTGCGGCAGCTTCATCGCGTGTTGGATCAAGGCATTGACGACCGATTCGGTATCCTTGCGCGCCACCTTCACCAGCATCACATAGCGCGTCTGGCGCTCTACCAGCGTTATGATCTGGCTGTTATGGCTGCCGCACAGAAGATCGCCTTCCCAATGACCAGGCACAGCTCGATCTTCTGCAGCAGCTGGCCGATCGCTTATCGAAACGGCATCCACGATTCGGCCGTGATCCTCGGTTTTCTGGGTGTGGTGACGGGAACGACGCATCACACGAGTGCGTCGCAAATGCTCAACCAACTCCTTCTTCAAGGCGCCACGAGCCTGGATGTACAAGCTGCGATAGATGGTCTCGTGTGACACTTGCTGGTCCTTGACGCCTGGGTAGGTGTGCTTAAGCCACCCAGCAATCTGTTCAGGCGCCCATTCCAATTGCAGCTTGTCCGCCACGATACTTGCCAACGCTGGGTTCTCTACCAGTTTACAGCGCTTAGGGCGACGGGCCCGATCCCATGCATGCTTGTCGGCCTGACTGGCTCGATAACGTGTCTTGCCGCCGTTACGTTTGATTTCTCGGCTGATCGTTGAAGGAGCTCTTCCGAGCGAAGTAGCAATCGCGCGAAGCGATGCCCCAGCGACCAAAGAGCGCGAGATCTCTTCGCGCTCAGATATGGAAAGTGCCAGCCTTGAGCGACAGCGCGGCGCAGGACTGATTCCACCAGTCCGAATGAGAATTCCTTGAATCGCGCCATGGCTTCGGCCGAAAAGCTGAGCTATATGCTGCAGGGATTCCCCTTTACGCCAACGTTCCCACATCAATGCCTTTTGCTCATCCGTATAATAGATTCGTGGTTTGCATTTCATAGCAACACTCCTCCTGCCTAAGCAGTTTAGTGTGTTGCGTCGACCAGTTGAATCCGCACCCCAAACAATCGCTGATCTCGGTGATTCCTTCAACCACTCACCAGCGGCCAGACGTGCACGACTCATCCCAATTGCCAAAGTGTCTTGACTGACGGGTCCACTTTAGGTGGCGCGGCATCTCGATGCTAGCGTAGGGCGGGTTTGATGCGTTTACTCGAGCTATTTCGCCTCTCAACTATTCGGCGCAGTACCCGATGTTAAACAAAGACAGATCGGCCAATCAGAACGCGGCAACGATCTAGTCGCTGAAGAAGTCAACACTGCGGAGGACGCTTACCTTTCGGCGCATCGAAACTAAGCCTGTAATAAGGCGACAGGATTGACCAGCTTCAATTCTTCTCATGACATACTCGCAAATATTCATCGACAGGGATTCAATCAACATGATCACAAAAAACTTAAATGAGCTCGAGCAGCTCCGCTTGTCGGCACGCGTTCGTAGATTTTTGGACGATCGCGGCGTTCACACCGTTGACCAGCTTTGTTCACTGTCCGTGCATAGTGTGCTCACAGGCCCCAGCATGGGCAGCGCGGAGGTCATCCAGATCGCAGGCGAACTCGCCCACGTTGGACGCAAATGGCCCACCGATTCGAGTAGCCAGGCTGGCGAACGTAGAGCATGCATGAATAACGAATTGAGCCTCATGCTCCACGCACTGTTTGCGGCAAGTGCAGGCGATACCGTGGAGATAGAAATGGTCGTGGCCGGCCAGACTGTGAATCGATACGATCTCCTTGGGCTCTTTCGCGCCGAGGCCGAGGAGTGCGAGTCAGCAAGCCGCGCAAACCATCTACGCTACTCAGCAAACGATCTGCGCCGAATTGCCGACATACTCGATCAGTTGGCGTCAGCCGAGCCGACCAAAGCGTAAGGACCGTTGATGAACTTTGATAACAAGCCTGGTCCCATCCGTGAATTTTCCTTCTCTATTAGTACAGAACCTTTCGTTCAAAGATGTTCCAACATTTGCTCGACCCACGCCGTAATTACGAGACGCTCCAACGGAAGGACCATCCCGCGTCCGCTCACGAAACGTGAAAGAAGTCGGTATGCCAGATCCTGATCGTCCGGTAAGACAGAGAATCCAGGATGACGTCGCAGTTTTCTTGCGAACTTGACGAAGTGCTCGCAAAGAAGGGCAACCTTGTTTTTGTAAGCGACTTTGAGCCGGCCCGAAGGAAGCAGCAGATGAGCTTCAGCCAAGTAGTGCCGAAAGCATTCGGCACTCTCCGCTACATGTCGAGTGCCTTGCTCCTTATCGGAAGAAATCGTCACGATAAATCTGGCCATCTCACTAAGGAGCGTGAAGGTCTCGGTTTCGCCAAGTGCTTCAGACATTGGCAAGAACGAAGACTCCGTCGGAGTCTGCCAAAAGAACTTGTGACTGGCCAGCGGCTTGACTGCGATTTCCTGCAGGCCGTGATCATGTTCCAGGCAAACCCACACGCCTGGGAACTGATGTTCAAGACGCCAATACGGGATTCCGGATTGCTGAACGTCCTGTACCTTGCAGCGTACACAAACCTTTAAGGGATGTTTGGCTTTGAACTGGGATTTTCTCAATGCCATTGGGAACTTCAGCATCGAGTCAGGATTTCTTTGACCAGGTTCAAGGAGGGGCTCTTCATACCGGGACATGAAAATCCGGTAAAAGCGCAGCAATGTTCTCTCTTCCAGGATATGCCGGGGGCTACCGAGTATGCCCTTGGTTCTCGCCACCAAGACTTCAACCTCTGTCATGTCCGGCTGAAGACTCACGCCATCGCGTGCTCCGAAAAACTCACGGATAATCTGTGAATGAGCGCCATACCCAAAATAGAAATGATTCCTTGCAATTAGGCTGTATAGGCTTTCGCCAGGCATCCAGTCGAGCACAGCCTCTGAAATCGGATCGAGCTGCGCGAGCGCCTCATCTCGAGATTCGCGCGTCAACTTACGTGAGACCCAAGGCATGAGGCGGTAACGCGGTGAGTGTGCATGATCGCAGATCCAAAGCACGCAACCAACGATCAAGTCGATCAGGTAAGAAGAGAATAACGGCCCGAAGGCCACTTAATTGATGAGGGATCAGCCTCGGTGCAGTTTGTATTCTGCGATATGGATGCGTGATGGGCCAAGAACCTTCTGCACGCCGCCAAGGGCGGAGAGGGGTTTGGCGCCGCGCTCCAGGCGAAGCACGACCAAACCGCTGCCGGACGTGGCCGTGGTGTCTGCAGAGGGATGGCTCTGCTGTTTGCGTTCGGCACGACGCAATGCCGCAGCGGTCTTATACAGCGAGACTGCCAGTGCGTCTTTTGCGTTTTTATCACTCATTACCATTCCTCGTGAAAGGTATCCTTTAGGTAGTCTACCATTACCCGCCTGGAACGGGCTGTTGACGCCCATGGGGTAGTTTTTTGATCGCCCACTTTCTCGGGAGCGGCAACGTTATGCTTCCGTTCTGATCATGGCAAAGTTATCGATCCGAGCCCGGCAACTTTATGATTCCAGCGTCACTTTGCCCTAGAAGGTTGCAACGGAACCGCCCCCAAGTCGGTTGCATAATTCCCATCTCCTTCGTCTGAGAACGAAACACTAGACGATAAGCTATCCCGATTCTTCGATGGCAGGAACGGGCCTTGTGTTC
Source organism: Massilia eburnea (assembly GCF_009720745.1). Taxonomy (GTDB): domain Bacteria; phylum Pseudomonadota; class Gammaproteobacteria; order Burkholderiales; family Burkholderiaceae_D; genus Rugamonas; species Rugamonas eburnea. Next base: position 14,340 of record NZ_WNKX01000040.1, read on the forward strand.
AAATTGGCTGCATAGCTAAATTCGGAGTCTATGTTAGATCCTGGAGCCACATTAGCTGCACAGCTAATATGGCTCCAGGATCTAACATAGACTGCCTGCCCAAAAGAAGCGAACTACACTGCTAGCGTGCTTGCTCAGCTTCAATCGCGGGACATCTACCTTGCACGGCATTGGCAAACCAGCTGAAGATTCCTAGCTAGTTCGCATGCGCAGCTAATCATCTCGTTCGACGCAAAATCACAAACATCTGTGGCCAGCAAATCATCCAGCTTATGAGCCGCAAAGTTGTCTCAGACTTTAATAAAAGTTGAAAATTTGCAACGTCAACAAATGACGTTTTGTCTCAGACTTTAATAGAAGTGACTCGCACGCGTTTCCTCGGTTTGCGCTGTGTTTTTGTCTCAGACTTTAATTGCACGGATCACCTAAACAAGCTTGTCGAGGGTAATCGGCAGGTCGCGCACCCGTTTGCCCGTAGCGTGGTACACGGCATTGGCCACCGCGGCGGCCACGCCGACGATACCGATTTCGCCGATGCCGCGCGCCCCCAGTTCGTTGAAATGGGTGTCATTGCCCGGCAAAGCCACGATATCGATTTCGCCGACGTCGGCGTTCACGGGCACGTGGTAATCAGCCAGGTTGGCGTTGGCGGCGCGGCCATAGCGCCAGTCCATCTCCGTCTTTTCCATGAGTGCCATGCCAAGGCCCCAGACAATGCCGCCCATGAACTGGCTGCGCGCTGTCTTGGCGTTCAGCACGGTGCCCACGTCATAGCAGGCAGCGATGCGCGGCACGCGCACCGTGCCGAGGTCAGGGTCGACATGAACCTCCACGAATACGGCGCCGAAAGAATGCATGGAATACTGTTTTTTCTCTTCGCCCGGCTTGGCGTCGCCGTCCGCGCTCACTGCCTGGCCGCCGTTGCGGGCGATCACCGCAGCCATCGGCTCGCCGCGTTCCGGATTGGCGCGCAAGCGCAGCCAGCCGCCCGCCGCCTCGACTTCCGAGGCATTGAAACCGTGCAGCGGCGAGGACTGGTCGGCCACGGCCAGCGCCACCAGCTTGTCGCGCGCCGCGGTGCAGGCGCGGTGCACGGCGGGGCCGACGCTGGCGGCTGTCATAGAACCACCCGAGACAGGCGCCTCCGGCATGGCTGTGTCGCCCAGTTCAAAGCGCACCTTCTCCAGCGGCAGGCCAAGCGCATCGGCAGCTACCTGGGTCATGATGGTGTAGGTCCCGGTGCCTATGTCATGCGAACCGCTGCGCACTTGGGCCGTACCGTCCGGCGCGATACTGGCCCAGGCCTTGGCCGGCATGCGGTTGGCGGGATACGTGGCGGTGGCCATGCCCCAGCCGACCAGCGTGCGCCCGGCGCGCATCGATCGCGGCGCCGACGTGCGCCTGGACCAGCCAAAGCGCTCGGCAGCGACCTTGTAGCATTCGCGCAGCTGCTTGGCCGAGAAGGGAATGTTCTTTTCCGGGTCCTGCTCCGCATAGTTCTGCAGGCGCAGCGCGACCGGATCCATCTTCAGCGCGTAGGCCATTTCATCAATAGCGCATTCCAGGGCGAAGCTGCCGCTCGCCTCGCCGGGGGCCCGCATATAGGTGGGCACGCCAACGTCGAGCGTCGCCAGCTGCTGCGTGGTCTGCAGGCTGTCGCTGGCGTAAAGGATGCGCGTGGGCGAGCTGCATGGCTCGGTGAAGTCGTCCTGCGTCGCAGTATGCGAAATGGTATCGTGCACCACGGCCAGCAGGCGTCCTTGCGCATTGGCGCCGACGCGGAAACGCTGTTCCGTCATCGGTCTCGCGCCCACCGGTGCGAACATCTGGGTGCGCTCCAGCACCAGCTTGACCGGACGGCCCGCCATGCGCGCAGCCATCGCGGCGAGCACCACGTGCGACCACATATTGCCCTTGCAGCCGAAGCCGCCGCCGACATAGGGCGACACTACCCTCACCTTTTCCGGTGCGATGCCGAGCGCGCGGGCCGAATTCTTTTTCACGCCGGAGATGTTCTGCGTAGCGTCGTACAGCGTGAGCCGGTCGCCTTCCCATGAAGCGATGGTGGCGTGCGGCTCCATCGGGTTGTGGTTCTCGACCGGCGTGGTGTACAGCGCGTCGATGCGCTGGCTTGCCTGGGCCAGGCCAGCCTGCACGTCGCCGCGCGAGGTCTGCATGGGGCGGTCCGGCTGTTCTTTAGGCTTGCGCAGCTTGGCCGCCTTGAAGTCCAGCCGCGCCGGCTGGGCTGCATAGCGTACCTTGATGGCGCGGGCGGCATCCTGCGCCTGTTCCAGCGTGTCGGCGATGACGACAGCTATCGGCTGGCCATTGTATTTGACTTCGTCGTCCTGCAGCAGGTTCAGCCTGGGCGGCGGCGGTTTCTGTTCCTCGCCGCCCGGCTTTTCGCGCGGCAGGCGCGGTGCATTCCTGTGGCTCATGACGGCCAGCACGCCGGGCATGGCGGCGGCACGCGCCGTGTCGATGCTGGCGATATGTCCCCGGGCGATGGTGCTCTGTAGCAGCACAGCATGCGCCATGCGCGGCAGGGGATGCTCGGCGGAGAATGTCGCGGCGCCTGTGACCTTCAGGCGGCCGTCGGTGCGCGGGATGGCTTGTCCGATCTGGATCATGCACCCTCCCCGGCGATCTGCAACGCACGCACAATGGCGCGCTGTGCCAGTTCCACCTTGAAGCGGTTGCCCTCCAGCGGTTGCGCGCCCGCCAGGAGGTGCTGCGCGGCGGCTCGGCATTGCGCTTCGTCGAGCGGGCGGCCTTGCAGCACACTTTCCGCTTCGCGGCGCCGCCACGGCTTGTGCGCTACGCCGCCCAGGGCAAGGCGTGCGTCGCGCACGATGCGGCCATCCATGTCCAGCGCGGCGGCAACCGATACCAGCGCAAAGGCATAGCTGGCCCGGTCGCGCAGCTTGAGGTAATGGCTGTGGCGCGCCATGGCCGATGGCGGCAAGTCGATCGCCATGATCAGTTCACCAGGGCGCAGTACCGTGTCCTGCTGGGGCGTGTCGCCTGGCAGGCGGTGGAAATCGGCCAGTGCCACTTCACGGTCGCCTTGCGCACTCCGCAACAGCACGACCGCATCGAGCGCCGCCAGCGCCACGCTCATGTCCGATGGATTGACCGCCACGCAGGCTGGGCTGGCGCCGAGAATGGCATGCATGCGCTGGAATCCCTGGCGCGCATCGCAACCCGAGCCGGGTTCGCGCTTGTTGCAATGGCTGAAAGCCGTGTCGGTGAAATACGGGCAGCGGGTGCGCTGCATCAGGTTGCCGCCCATGGTCGCCATATTGCGCAACTGGGCCGAGGCGCCGGACAGCATGGCTTGCGCCAGCAAAGGGTAGTGCTGGCGTACGGCCGGGTGGCGCGCCGCGTCGGCATTGCGTACGCCGGCGCCGATGCGCAGGCCGCCGCCTGGCAGCTCGTCGATGCGGTCCAGTCCTGCGCGCGTGATGTCGACCAGCCGCAACGGATGCTCGACGTCGCCCTTCATCAAGTCCAGCAGGTTGGTGCCGCCGCCGATGAAGCGCGCGCCGTCCTGCTGCGCCAGGCGCACGGCCTCCCCAGCGTCGCGCGCCCTTTGGTAGAAGATCGATTGCATGACGCCCTCCTCAGCTGCGCCGCAGCGCCACTTCGCGAATGGCGGCGACAATGTTGGGATAAGCACCGCAGCGGCAGATATTGCCGCTCATGCGCTCGCGGATTTCGTCGTCGGTAAAGCCGGCGCCGTCCGCCCGCACCTCTTCCAGCAGCGCCGTCGCCGAGCAGATCTGGCCCGGTGTGCAATAGCCGCATTGGAAGGCATCGTGCTCGAGGAAGGCTTGCTGCAGCGGCGACAAGGCGTCGCCCTGCGCCAGGCCTTCGATGGTGGTGATGCGCTCGCCTTCATGCATCACGGCCAGCGTCAGGCAGGCATTGATGCGGCGGCCATCCGCCAGTACGGTGCAGGCGCCGCACTGGCCACGATCGCAGCCCTTTTTGGTGCCGGTCAGGCCGATATGTTCGCGCAGGGCATCGAGCAGCGTGACGCGCGGTTCCAGCACCAGGCTGTAGTCACGGCCATTGATGTTGAGGTGGACCGGCTGGGCCGGCGCGGCTGGCGCGCTGGATGGTGCCGCTGTGTGCTGTGGCTTGGCGGCCACGGCGCCCGGCACTTGCGCGGCGCCCACGGCGGCCAGCGCGGACTGCAGGAAACTTCGGCGGTCAGGCATCGTTCGCTCCCGGAATAGGTCCGCCAACGAGTTTGCCGTGCGCCGTGCCGGGCTTCCGTTAGCCCGCGCACACAAGGATTAATCGGGCAGCGGCGCAGCGGTAGAGGGCGGAGCCGGCGAGCGCGCGCCGTTCATCACCATGGCCAGCAAGGCGTAATAGCCGTTGATGCCCATCAGGTCCGTCACACCCTTGTCACCGAACTGCAGTGCGGCGGCGGCCCAGGTGGCGTCGCTGACTTGCTTGGTACTGTGCAGTTCCCGGCAAAAATCGTAGACGGCCTGCTCATCGGGCGCCAGGCCGGTCGGCGCCACGCGCACGGCAATGGCATCGATCACTTGCTGCGGCACCCCGGCCTCGGCGGCAATCGGCGCGTGGATGGCCCATTCGACCTGCTGGTCCCAATGACGGGCTGTGACCAGGATGGCCAGTTCCGTCAGGCGGGTGCCGATGGCGCTGCGGTAGCGCAGGTATTCGCCCAGGCGCTGGGTGCATGCCATCAGTTCGGGGCTGTGCAGCAAAGGCACGAATGGCCCGTACAGGGCGCCGCGCGGGCCGTCGATGACAGCCTGCGCCGCGGCGCGCTGCTCAGCTGTCATCTCGGAAGGGGGGATTGGTCCTAAACGTTCACTCATAGCCACAAATGGTCGCACAGGACAGGACAAAAATCAAAACGCGGCATTTGAGCGCGCGCTAATGTCCTTGGACGACCAACCTGCGAGGAGCCGCCATGACCCACCTGATCCACCGCGACCTGCGCTGCACGCCCCCTGCCGCCGTCTGCGCCTTCGGCATGCAAGTGCGCGACAAGGATGGCAATACCTATCTCGATGCCAGCGGCGGCGCCGCTGTTTCGTCGCTGGGCCACGGTCATCCGGATGTGCTGGCGGCGATGCAATCGCAGCTCAAGGTGGCGGCGTATGCCCACACGTCGTTCTTCACCACGGAAGTAGCCGAGGAATTGGGCGAACGGCTGGCGCAGGATGCGCCGGGGGACTTGAACTATGCCTACCTGGTCTGCGGCGGCTCCGAGGCCATCGAGGCCGCGCTCAAGCTGGCGCGCCAGTATTTCGTCGAACATGGCGAAAGCGAGCGGCGCGTATTCATCGCGCGCCGCCAGAGCTATCACGGCAACACGCTCGGCGCGCTGGCCCTGGGCGGCAACGAATACCGGCGGCGCCATTTCGAGCCGCTGCTGATGGACGTGGCGCGTGTCTCGCCCTGCTTTGAATACCGCGAACGCCGTCCCGGCCAGGACGTGCACGAATATACCGCCAACCTGCTGCAGGAACTGGAAGCGAAGATCATCGACCTGGGGCCGCAGCATGTGATCGGCTTTTGCGCCGAGACGGTGGTGGGCGCCACCAGCGGCGCGGTGCCGCCGACGCCTGGCTATTTCAAGGGAGTGCGCAACCTGTGCGACAGATATGGCATCTTGATGATCGCCGACGAGGTGATGTGCGGCATGGGGCGTACCGGTACCTTGTATGCGATTGAACAGGAAGGCGTGGTGCCGGACATCGTCGCCCTGGGCAAGGGCCTGGGTGCAGGCTACCAGCCGATTGGCGCGGTGATTGCGCGCGACCATATCGTGCAGCGGCTGCGGTCGGGCAGCGGGGTATTCCAGCATGGGCATACATATGTAGGGCATCCGGTGGCGGCTGCGGCGGCGCTGGCTGTGCAGAAGGTGATCCGGCGCGATTCACTGCTCGGCGCGGTCACCGTACGCGGTGCGGCGTTCAAGCGCATGCTGCGCGAGGCGTTCGCCATGCATCCGCATGTGGGGGATATCCGGGGACGCGGCATGCTGCTGGCTTTGGAACTGGTGCAGGAGCGCGAGGGTAAGCGCCCGTTTGATCCGGACCTGCATTTGCATGCGGTGGTGAAGCAGGCCTGCATGGACTGCGGGCTGATGGTGTACCCGATGGGGGGAACCATCGATGGCAGGCGGGGGGATCATGTGCTGCTGGCGCCGCCGTTTATTGCGACGGAGGCGGATTTGCAGCAGATCGTGGCGCGGTTGGCGGATGGGTTGGAGCGGGCGTTCGCCCGCGTGCGGCCGGCCTAAACCCGGTAAATCCGGGTCAGACCCAAGGGTCTGACCCGCTTTTCAGGGTTTAGAATTCCTGGTACCCGATCACATCCTGCTGCTGCTCGCCCAGGCCAGCAATCCCCAGGCGCACAAAGTCACCCTTCTTCAGGAAGCGCTTGCGCGCCAGTCCCACACCAGGCGGCGTGCCGGTCGCAATAATATCCCCCGGCTCAAGCGTCATGAAGCGTGAAATATAAGCCACCAGCTGCGGCACCTTGAAAATCATGGTCTCCGTGCAGCCGGTCTGCATGCGCTTGTCGTTCACCTCCAGGTAAAGATCAAGCTTGTCCAGGTCCCACACCTCATCGCGCGTCACCAGCCAAGGGCCGACAGGGCCGAAGGTATCGCAACCCTTGCCCTTGTCCCAGGTACCGCCGTTCTCCAGCTGGAACTCGCGCTCCGACACATCATTCACCACGCAATAGCCGGCGACGTATTTTTCAGCATCTTCCTCGCTCACATTGCGCGCGCGGGCGCCAATCACCACGCCCAGTTCCACTTCCCAATCGGTCTTTTTCGAGCCTTTCGGCAGCATGATCGGATCGTCCGGGCCGGACAGGCAGGTAATGGCCTTCATGAAGATGATCGGTTCGCTCGGAATCGGCAGGCCTGCTTCCTTGGCATGGTCCGCGTAATTCAGGCCAACGCCAATGAACTTGCCCACCTTCGCAACCGGCACACCGAAGCGTGGATTGCCACGTACCACCGGCAGCGTTTCGGGATCGATCTTGGCCAGCTTGCGCAGCACCTTGTCGGACAGGTTGGCGCCCGAAAAATCGCTGACATGCGCGGACAGGTCGCGCAACTTGCCAAATTCATCGATCAGGCCAGGTTTTTCTTTGCCTATACGGCCATAACGAACCAGTTTCATTTCATGTTCCTTCTTGTTGAAGGCGACATTTTACCGGAAGCGCCGGAGCAGGTAGCGGCACAGCCCCGGCAACTGGATCAGCACCAGCAAAGCGAAGGCGCATTGATAGGCAACGGCGGGATAGTGGCCAAGGGGTGATGGCCGCCAGCAGCCGATCACCTGGCCGAAGCCCGCCTGCACCGCGAAGGCCCCGACGAAGATCAGGAGATTCAGGCAAGTCGAAGCGCGCCCCGTCAATGCTGGCGGCATGGCTTGCGCGATGATCGAATATTCCATGCCGGTGACGCAGCCAAGCAACATGAAAACCACCGGCAGCAGTTGCTGCGCCGAGCGCCAGCCCATCACAAACAGGCACTGCAACACGACAAACAGCAGCACGCCGGCCGCCGCCACATCGAGCGTGCGCCACCCGCGCTTTGTCGCCCATTCGGTCAGCATGCCGACACCAATGGAGCCGAAAATCACCGCGGCCATGCCAAGGTAAAGCAGCCAGGCAATCGCTTGCTCGCCAAATCCCGGCACGTCCGCCAGCCAGCGCGCGATCCACAGTCCCTGCACGCCGAAGAAGACGGTATGTGGGATGAGCAGCAGCATTGCGGTCTCGCGGAAAACCGGATGGGAGAAGGTTTCGGCCAGGGCATTGCGCGAGAACGGGCGCGGCGGCGCAGCGGGCGGCGTCGGTGCGAGCAAGAGGATCAGCAGCGCAACCGCCACGCAGGCGCAGGCCAGCCAGATCATCAGCCATTGCCAGCTCATATGGTGCAGCGCCAGGCGTACCGGCAAGGTGGAAGTGGCGGCGCCCAAGCCGCCCGCTGCGATCAGGTAGCCCTGCACGGACGGCGCCTTGTGCGCAGGCAGCCATGTGGTCAGCGCTTTGATGGCGGACATGAAACAGGCTGCCAGCCCGAATCCCATCAACGCCCGCGCTACCGCCAGGCCGGTGAAATCCCGGCCGCCGGCAAATGCCAGCGTACCAAGCGCCGCCACCAGCAACAGCACGAATTGCACGCGGCGCGGACCATAGCGGTCCAGGGCGATGCCCACCGGAAGCTGGGCGGCGGCAAAGGCGAGGAAGTAGGTACTGGTCAGCATGCCCAGTTGCGCCGGCGTCAGGTTCGCCTGCGCTACCAGCTGCGGCGCCAGCACGGCATTGAGGCTGCGCAGCAGCCAGGAGACATAATGCGCCAGCGCATAAGGGATAAAGACCAGGAACAGCGTCGCGGGACCGGACAAGGTCCCCGGCACCCGCTCGCGTCCGCGCCACCAACGCCGGAGCAGCGACGTCGCCCGCCCCGGGTGCGCGGTTGTACTTTCGGCGGTGGCCCCGGGCGGCTCGGATGTGGTGGCGGGCGCGCGCATGGCGTGGCCTTCACGCCACCAGAGGAATCACGCGCCGCGACAGCACCGGCACGGTGGCCGGCGCCGCCTGCTCACTCTCCTCAAAGAAAAATTTCTCGCGCCCGAATGCTGGCCGCAGCTGGTCAAACCAGGTTGCCGTCGGGTCGTACTTCGCATAGAACGGCTTGCGCACCCAGTCCGCATTGCGCGCTTGCAGGAACTGCAGCGCGAACACCTTTTCGCCGCCGATCTGGGCCACACCATCGATCACCACCTTGCCCGGGAAGGCGCTCATGGAAGGACCGCGCACCGTGCGTGCCAGTCCGGACACCATCTGGTACGCCTGCTGGAATACCTCGTGCGCCCGCGCCAGCGGCAGCTGGAAGTACTCGCGCGGCCCTGTATCGCGCTCCACGAACATGTAGTACGGGATCGCGCCCAGCCGCACGCCGGTGCGCCACAGCTCCGCCCAACTGGCCGGGTCTTCATTGATATGACGAATCAAAGGCCCCTGCATGCGCAAGGTGGCGCCCGTGCCGACGATGCGCTTGACCGCCTGCTGCGCCACTTCCTGCCGCAGTTCGACCGCATGGTTGTAGTGGCCCATGATCGCCATATTCCTGCCCGAAGCGACCACGCGCTCGAACAGGCGCAGGAGATCGTCCGCATCGCGGTCGCTGACATAGCGCTGGGGCCAGTACGACACCGACTTGGTGCCGATCCGGATGTTCTGGATATGTGCCAGCTCCGGCGCCAGCAAGGGTGCAATGATTTCCTCCATCGAACGCGTATTCATGATCATCGGGTCGCCGCCTGTGATCAGCACGTCCGTCACATCCTTGTGCGTCTTCAGGTACTCCACCAGCTGCGTCGTTTCGCGCGCATCGAACTTCATGTCGTCCATGCCGACGAACTGCGGCCAGCGGAAGCAGAAGGTGCAGTAAGCGTGGCAGGTCTGTCCCGCACTGGGAAAGAACAGCACCGTCTCCTTGTACTTGTGCTGCAGGCCGCGCAAGGGCGCATCGTTCACGCGCGGCACATTGTGCGTTATCTGTCCGGCAGGGTGGGGATTCATGCGCTGGCGGATCTGCCGCACCAGCTGTTGCGCCCCGGCTTCGTCCTGCTTCACCAGCACCAGGTCGCGCAGCTGCCAGTACTCGTGCGCCGGCAGCATGTCGCGGTGCGGGAACACCAGCCGGTAGATCGGATCGTCCGGAATATTGTTCCAGTCGATCAGCTGCTCCAGCACATACTGGTTGGTGCGGAACGGCAGCACATGCGAGATGACCTGCACCGCCTCCTGCTGCTCCGGCGTCAGCAACGCCCACTGGGGCGCCTGGCGGATGGTCTGGCGGGTGTATGGCTTGAACTTGGGGTGGGCATCGGCGGTCATGGCGTACTCCTGATGGGTGGGCTAGGACTTCATGATGGTCCGGTTAAGAAAGCGCCTATTGCCGTATCTCAATACTTAACCGGAAAAATCCTACGAGCTTGCGTTTGCGCAATTCCCAACCAGGTGTGCAGACGTAAAGTTGGGCTTCCCCCACCGCAAGGAGCCCGGCATGAAACGCATCCTGACCGCCCCCCTGTTCTTCATGGCCATGGCAGCCGCCCAAGCCAGCGAGCCCACCGAAAAAGACGCCGTCGCCATGGTGGAAAAAGGCGCCGCCTTCATCAAGCAGCACGGCAAGGACAAGTTCATCGAGAAGATCTCGGCCAGGGATCCCGACTTCGTCCAGGGCGCGCTGTACGTCGACATCCGCGACCTGCAAAGCGGCATCGTGCTGGCGCATCCGGTCAATCCCACCATTGTCGGCAAAGACTTGACCGACGTGCCCGACGCCAGCGGCAAGAAGTACCGGCGCGAGATCATCGAACTGGCCGCCAGGAAGGGCAAGGGCTGGGTCGACTACATGTACAAGAACCCCACCACCGGCAAGATCGAGCCTAAAACCACCTACATCCAGCGCGTCGGCGATGCAGTGCTGGAAGCGGGCATTTACAAAAAGTAGGAGGCCGCCATGCTGAACCGACTGCGGATTGGACCCAAGCTGTTGCTGGCGCCGGGCGTGGTATTGGCGTTGCTGCTGGCGACAGCGGCATGCGCCTGGTTCGGCATGGTGCGGCAGAACGCTTCGATGGAGAACCTGGTGCAGCTGCGCGCGGCGCGCCTGCAGGCGGTGGCCGATGTGGCGGGCGAAGCGCGCATGGCGCACGCCAACATCTACCAGCTGCTGGCGTGGATCAATGGCAGCTTCGCACAAGCGCGGCTCGATGCGCTGACGGCGCAGATCCGCAACCGGCATGGCGCAGTCGGCGCCCGGCTGCAGCAGCTGGCCAGTGCGGCGGAGGCGGATGAACGCGGCTTGCTGGCGGGCTCGCAGCAGGCGCTGGGAACTTACCGCAAAGCCGTGCAGGAAACCATCGAACTGGCGCAGGTGGACCAGTCGATCGCCACCAATGCCATGGCCAAGGCGGAACGCCAGTTCGCGGCGCTGGACGTACAGCTGTCGCAGCTGGCAGCGCTGGAAAAGTCGCTCAGCGAGGCAGCATATGCAGCGGCGCGCCATGAATTCCGCCTGCTGGGGATGACGATGGGGGGCTTGCTGCTGCTGTCGGTGGCGCTGTCGCTGGCGGTATCGATGCTGGTGCGGCGCGCCCTGCTGCGCGATATCCGCTCGATCGGGGACGGCGTGCGCAGCCTCGCGGCGGGCAAATTGGTGCCGCGTCCTCCTCCGCGCGGACGCGACGAAATTGCCGACACGGCGCGTGCGCTGGACGGCAGCGTGGCGCAGCTGAATGGCACCATCCGTGCGATCCGGGGCGCGGTGCAGCAGATCGACGTGGCCTCGCGCGAGATCGCCACCGGAAATCTGGATTTGTCCGCGCGCACCGAACTGCAGGCCAGCTCGCTGGAAGAAACCGCCAGCGCGGTCGACAGCTTGGCGGCGGCGGTGCGCAGCAACGCGGAACATGCGCGCGAAGCCTGCCAGCTGGCCGCCAATGCCAATGAGCTGGCTGCGCGCGGCGGGGCGGCGGTGTCCGACGCGGTGCAGACCATGGAAGCCATCCGCGCTTCCTCGCGCAAGATCGTGGAAATCATCGGCGTGATCGACGGGATCGCGTTCCAGACCAATATCCTGGCCTTGAATGCAGCGGTGGAGGCGGCGCGGGCGGGCGAGCAGGGGCGCGGCTTTGCGGTGGTGGCGGCGGAGGTGCGGACGCTGGCGCAGCGCAGCGGCACGGCGGCGCACGAGATCAAAGCGCTGATCAATGCTTCGGTGGCGACCATCGACAGCGGCGCGGCTTCGGTTGGCGTGGCCGGCGGCAGCATGGGCGATATCGTGGCGTCGGTTCAGCAGGTGGGCAGTATCATCAAGCGTATCAGCGAGGCCAGTGCTGAGCAGGCGCGCGGCATCACCGAAGTGAATCAGGCCGTGGGGCAGATCGACGATGTCACGCAGCAGAATGCGGCCTTGGTCGAGCAAGCCGCAGCGGCGGCCGCCAGCCTGCAGGAACAGGCGGGCGGGTTGGCGCAGGCGGTGGCGGTGTTCGAGCTGGGAGAGGAAGGCAGCACAGGCGGCACACTCGCCGCCGATGGCGCGCACGTGCGGCCGGGCGGACGCGCAACGGCCGGCGGCGCCCG
>NZ_WNKX01000041.1 GCF_009720745.1 Massilia eburnea
GGGGCAGGCGCGGCGGCGGCGGCCGGCGCCGGCTGGACGGATTCTGCGACCGGCGCGGCGGCAGGCGCCACGCTGGCCTCGGCGGCGTCGGCAGGACGCGGTTGGCCGAGGCGGTTGGCTGCTTTTTCAATAATGCTCACTTGATGAACTCCCTAAGTGTTGCGGCGCTCAGCCAGCGCGCAGCAAGGTTGCGGTGACGACACCGCCAAATGCGGTCAGCAGCGAGGCCACGGCCAGGCCGAAGGCGTACAGGCGGCGCCGGCGCGACGATTTTTGCTGTTCGGTCCAGTTCATGCCGATGCTGCCCAGGATAGGCGCGCCGGTGACTTCACGCAGGCTGTGCTGGCTGAGGAAGGTCGGACGAATCTGGCTCAGCAGGAATGCCAGGCCCAGGCCGGACAGCAGCGCGGCGACGAATACCAGCGAATAGAAACGCGGCCGGTTGGGGCCGATCGGCACCTGCGGCACGTTCGGCGGATCGATCACGCGGAAGCTCATCATGTCGGTCGCCGAGCTGAGGTCGCCGGACAGCTTGGCCGATTCGCGGCGCTGCACCAGCTTCTCGTAATTTTCCTTGTTGATCGCATAGTCGCGGTTGAGCTGGGCCAGTTGCGCTTCCACTTCCGGCGCCGCCGTGCTTTGCGAGCGCATGCGTTCCATGCGCGTTGCGTATTCGTTCACGCGCGCCTTGAGCGAGGCCACGCGCGCTTCTTCCACCGACAGCGCGACGTTCATCTGCTGCAGCATCGGGCTGTAGTTGGCGCCCGGGTCGCCGCTCTTGGCGGCCTTCTTGGCTTCTTCCTTCTTGCGCTGCTGCAGCGAAGCGATCAGGCGCTTGGCCGAGACGATGTCCGGATGCTCTTCGGTGTACTGCATGCGCAGGCCATCGAGCTGTTTTTCCAGGGCGGCGATGCGGCCATCGATTTCAGGATTGCTTACCTGCTGTTCGACGGCAACCGGCGCCATGTCTTCACCGGAAATCTGGCGCTTGATGGCATTGCGCGCCTGTTCCGATTCGGTCAGCTCCAGGCGCGCCTGGGCCAGCTTGTCGGCCAGTTCGCCCAGGTTGGTCGAATAATCGGTGCCCTGGCGGGGCAGCAGGCCCATGTGGCGGATCTTGAATTCCTTCAGCGCATTCTCGCCGGCGGCCAGGCGCTCTTCGTACATCTTGATCTGGTCTTCGATGAACTGCACGGCCTTTTCCGAATCCTGCTTCTTGCCGCCGAAGGAACCTTCAACGAAGATGGTCAGCAGCGACTGCACCACGTCCTTGGCGATTTTCGGGTTCTCGTTGTTGTAGGAAATCGTATAGATATCGTCGCGTTCGGTGCCGGTGACCTTGATGGCGGCCATCAGCTCGTCGACCTGCTTCTCGTGCTCCTTGCTGTCCTTGGCCTTGATGTCCAGGTCCACCATGCGCAGCACGCGCTCCACATTGGGGCGGCTGATCAGGGTGCGGCGCATGAACATGACCTGCTGCTCCACGTTGGGCGTGGTGGTCATGCCCGACATCAGCGGCTTGAGGATGCTCTGGGTATCGACGTAGACCCGGGCCGAAGCCTGGAAGTCGTTCGGCAGGTGGTAGACCACGGCCCAGCCAACCAGGGCCACCACCCAGGCAATGGCCACGGCATGCCAACGATATTTTCCGATTGCCTTTAAAAAGGTCAACAGCAAGGCGGTTAATTCTGCCATTTTTGATCTTTCGTCCCTGGGTTAGGCAGGCAAACTATCGCAGTGCCCACATCTAATATTGCCTAAATAACATCTAATCTCTATCATACAGCAGAACACGCTGCCTGTTACTATTAATTTATGCTTGTTGCGTGCAGCTGACTAAAAGAATTTAACATTTCCCCCTGGAAATTCACCCTTGCGGAGGCCCCATGGCTAAGCTGATTTCACTATTCCTGGCGGCCTGCCTGTGCTGCGCAGGCACTGTAGCGGGGGCCATGCCGCTGCCGCGCACGATTGCGGCGGTCAAGCCGAGCGTGGTCGGCATCGGCACCTTCAACCGCACCCGCAGTCCTGCCATCGTATTCCATGCCACCGGCTTTGTGGTGGGTGATGGACTATCGGTTATCACCAACGCCCACGCGGTGACCGCGCTCGATACGGAAAAGCTGGAAACCCTGGGCATCGTCACCGGCCACGGCGACCAGCTGCAATTCCGCGAAGCGACCGTGGTCACCATCGACCGCGCCCACGACCTGGCGCACCTGCGCCTGACTGGCGCCCCCTTGCCGGCGCTGAACCTGGGCGGCAGCGAACTGCTGGAGGAAGGCCGCGAGCTGGTGTTTACCGGCTATCCGCTGGGCATCCTGCTGGGCCTGAATCCGGTCACCCACCGCGCCCTGCTGGCGGCGCAGACCCCGGCCATCCTGCCGACGCCGACGTCGCGCGGCCTCAATCCGCGCGCCGTGCTGCAGCTGCAGCGTGGCGCGCCGTTCACGATTTACCAGCTGGACGGTACCGCATACCCCAGCAATAGCGGCAGCCCCGTGTATGATCCGGAAACGGGAACCGTGGTGGGAGTGATCAATATGACCCTGGTCAAGGGCGCCAAGGAAAGCGCGATCACCGACCCCAGCGGCATCAGCTATGCGATCCCGGTGCGCCATGTGCTGGAATTGCTGCAACAGGGCACGCCACAAAAATAGCGGCAAGGATGACAAGAGTCGTGGTATAACAGGCAATGCTAAAATGCAAATAAGGAGAATAATGTGATGACCTTCAAGAAGCTCGCCGCCAGCGCCGTCGTCCTCGGTCTGCTGGGACTGGGCGGTTGCGCCACCCCGCACAGCGGCGCCCCGGCCGATGCCGGCGTCGTGCCCCAAAGCGATTACCTGATTGGCCCGGGCGACAACCTGAGCATCATCGTCTGGCGCAACCCGGAAGTGTCGCAAGTGGTGCCGGTGCGCCCTGACGGCAAGATCACCACCCCGCTGGTCGAAGACTTGCCAGCCAGCGGCAAGACGTCCACCGAACTGGCGCGCGATATCGAAAAGGCGCTGGCCAAGTTCATCCAGCAACCGGTGGTGACCGTCATCGTGACCGGCTTCGTCGGCACCTATGGCGAGCAGATCCGTGTGATCGGCCAGGCCGCCAAGCCGCAATCGCTGCCTTACCGCCGCGATATGTCGATCCTGGACGTGATGATCGCCGTGGGCGGCGTCACGGAATTTGCCGCAGGCAACAAGGCCAGCATCATCCGCATGGTCGACGGCAAGCAGCAGCAATTCACCGTGCGCCTGAACGACCTGATCAAGGACGGCGATATTTCAGCCAATGTGCCGATGCGCCCGGGCGACGTGCTGGTAATCCCGGAAAGCTTCTTCTGAAGCCTGTAACTTGCACTTAAAAAGCGATGCCGCAAGGCATCGCCTGTGTCCTGCAGGTGTCGAAAATTCTTACAACTCAAGCTATGATAGTCAGGCAGGCAGGGGCCGTGCTTGAGTTAGCTCATCTAAACGCCTGATTTGTCAGGTAATCCGTGAAACTGACTGGTATCTGGAACGGTACTTGCTTGTTCACTAAGTATCATGGGCCTGTTGCGCCCAATACCAATTCGCAAGGACGACGACGTGGCCAACGAACAACAGCCAGGCAAGCAATTAAGCGCTAAAGGCGCTGCGCGCCGCCGCTTTACCCGCACCGGTGCTGCCGCATCGGGCGTTCTGCTGACGCTGCACAGCCAACCTGGCATGGCTGCGATTGTCTGCGCCACGCCTTCCGGCCATGCTTCGGCCCTGCTCAGCGCCCGCAATCCCGATGCACTGAGCTGCTCCGGCCGCAGCCCCGGCGTATGGCTGCAAGCGCTGGAGCCGCGCGGCAAAAACCACAACACGCCGGGCCATGTGGCCTGGCCTATCGACCCGAACAAGAAATTCGGCTCGGTCTTCACCACCAGCAAGCCGATCGGCCAGGCCTCGTTCGAGACCGTGCTGGACAATAACGACCCCGTGTTCGACCCGGACAACCTGGGCGCCCACATCGGCGCCGCCTACCTGAACGTCCTGTCGGGCCGCTCCACCTTCCAGACCGAACTCATGCTGGTCAATATCTGGAACAACCTGCGCGATTATGGCGTGTTCCACCCGACCGCCGGCGTCGACTGGAATGGCAAGGCCGTGGTCGAATACCTGAGCAGCACGATGATTTGATGGCGCAGCAGTGGTGTATCGTACCGGGCCAGTCGCTGCGCAGCCGCAGCTGGAACGGACAAAGCGTTCTCTATAACGAAGTATCGGGCGCCACCCACCTGCTCGACGAGCAAGTCCTCGAGCTGCTGCTCGCCTTGCGCGACGGCAGCCTGGAAGCGGAGGACTGGGCCGATCCGGCCCTCCAGCAAACCCTGGCCGAGCTCGCCAAACTCTACCTGGTGCACCCTTGCTGACCGTGGCTTCCCTGTCGCCCGGCGCGCTGCATGCACGCCTGGCCGGTCCCGGCTTGCGCCTGCGCACGGGCCGCTTTGGCGTCTGCCTGCAGGCGGACGTGGCCAGCGTGACGGCCGGCATCGGCCAGCTCTATGGCGACTACCCGCTGCTGGACGAAGCCGATTTCACCGATTTCAACCTGAAGCTGGTACGCCCGCTGTCGCCGCGCCGCTGGCTGCGCCCGCAGGTGCGGCTGGAATGCGACGGCTACGATGTCTACCAGCCGATGCCGCTGCAGCATGCCTTTCCCATTTTTGAATGGGGCTTGAACTGGTGCGTCTCGGGCCGCGCCCACCGCTACCTGATCGTGCATGCCGCCGTGCTCGAGCGCGGCGGGCGCGCCGTGATCCTGCCGGCGCCGCCAGGTTCAGGCAAGAGCACCCTGACTGCCGCGCTGGCCGGCAAAGGCGGCTGGCGCCTGCTGTCGGACGAGCTGACCATGATAGACCTGGAGAGCGGGCTGGTGGTGCCCAACCCGCGCCCGATCAGCCTGAAAAACGCTTCCATCGACATCATCCGCGCCTACGTGCCGGACGCCGTGCTGAGCGAGCCGGTGCGCGATACCCAGAAGGGCACGGTCGCCCATATGCGCGCGCCCGGCCAGGCCGTGCAGCGCGCCGGCGACAGCGCCATCCCGGCCTGGATCGTGTTCCCGCATTACCAGGCCGGCGCCGCCACCACGCTGGAAGCGCTGCCGCGCGCCGCCACCTTCATGGAACTGGCAGGCAACAGCTTCAACTACAGCATCCTCGGCGCGGCCGGCTTCGACGCCCTGGGCCGGGTGATCGAGGCTGCCGCCGGCTTCCGCTTCCGCTATAGTGCGCTGGACGAAGCCCTGGACACCTTTGCCCGCCTCGATGACTTTATCCGCTGATTTGCCCCTGCTGCTACGCATCCTGCGCGACCCGCAGCGCTCGGCCGCGCTCACGCCGCGCGCATGGGAGTTGCTGCTACGCCAGGCCGACACGGCCAACCTCGGCGCCGCCCTGCACTACTGGCTGGCGCAGCACGGCATGCTGGAGCAAGCCTTGCCGCAGGCGCGCGAGCAGCTGTGGTGGAATGCGGTGCAGGCGCGCCGCCACAGCCAGGCCACCTACTGGGAGCTGCGCCACATCGGCCAGGCCCTGGCGGGACTTGGCCTGCCGCTGCTGCTGCTGAAGGGCGGCGCCTACGCCGCGGCCGGCCTGCCCCCCGCCGCCGGCCGCATGTTCTCCGACATCGACATCCTGGTGCCGGAAGAAAGCCTGCCGCAGGTGGAAGCGGCCCTGATGGCCCACGGCTGGGTCAGCACCCTGCACGACGCCTACGACCAGCGCTACTACCGCGAATGGATGCATGAGCTGCCGCCCATGAGCCATATGCTGCGCCAGACGTCGATCGACGTGCACCACACCATCTTGCCGCGCACGGCCGCGCAGCGGCCCGACGCGCGCCTGCTGCGCGCTGCCGCGCGGCCGCTCACGGATCCTGGCGCGCCGCCGGGCGCCGCCGTGCTGGCCCCGCTCGACATGGTGCTGCACAGCGCCACCCACCTGTTCGCGGACGGCGAATTCGACAAGGGCTTGCGCGACCTGTGGGACTTGCACCGCCTGCTCACCCATTTCGGCCAGCAGGAGCCGGGCTTCTGGGAAGCGCTGCCGGCGCGCGCGCAGCAGATGCAGTTGCAGCGCTTCCTGTTCTATGGCCTGCGCTACAGCCGCATGCTGCTCGGCACCGAGGTGCCGGCCGCCACGCTGGCCGCCCTGGCGCCCGCCGCTCCGGGGGCGGCGCTGCAAATCCTGATGGATGCCCTGTTCACGCGTTCGCTGCTGCCGCACCACGCCAGCTGCCGCGGCGCCGGCGGCAAGCTGGCCGACTTCCTGCTGTATGTGCGCGGCAACTGGCTGCGCATGCCGCCGCTGCGCCTGGCGCGCCACCTATTCCACAAGGCATTTTTGACACCCAAAAACTCGCAAGGCGCGGCCGCATAACGGCAGCAACTGCCAGCGCCGCACCGCTACAATGGCTGGGTCGTCGCTTTGCACGGAGCCTGCATGCGATTCCCAGCTGCCGTGGCGGCCACCCTGCTGGCCCACGCTGCCTGTGCGCAGAATGCCGCCACCCTGTTCGACCAAGCCCAGCGCCTGGAACACGGCGAAGGCGTGACGCGCGACCTGGACCAGGCGGCCGCGCTGTATTGCCGCGCCGCCCGCCTGGGCGCTCCCGAAGCCCAGTACGCCCTGGGCTGGATGTATGCCAACGGCCGCGGCGTGGCGCACGATGACGGCGTGGCCTGGCGCCTGTTCGGCCTGGCTGCCGAGCAAGGCTATGCGGCCGGGGTGCGCATGCAGGCCCTGCTGCCGGCAGCCCCCAGCGCCGCCCTGCCCGGCTGCATGGCGCCCGAGCCGGCCCTGGTGCTGGACGACGCTGCGCCCCCCCTGTTCCCGGGCGAAGCGGCGCAACGCGTCCGTCCGCTGGTCGAGAAGCTGGCGCCCGCCTTCGACCTCGACCCGGAGCTGGTGATGGCCATCATCGCCGTCGAGTCGGGATTCAATCCGCAATCGGTCTCGAACAGGAATGCGCGCGGCCTGATGCAGTTGATTCCGGCGACCGCGCAGCGCTTCAATGTGCGCGACAGCTTCAACCCGGAGCAGAACATCCGCGGCGGCATGGCCTACCTGCGCTGGCTGCTGGCCAATTTCCGCGGCGACGTGAGCCTGGTGGCGGCGGCCTACAACGCCGGCGAACAGGCCGTGCTGCGCTACGGCGGCGTCCCGCCCTACGCCGAAACCCGCGACTATGTGCTCAAGGTGAAGCGCCTGTACCGGCACGCCTTCCACGAATACCCGGCGCCTTCCGGCTACCAGTAGCGTTTTTTGCAACAGAGCGGGAATCGTCGGGAAATCAGCCCTTCCTTGAGATATTATTAACAACTATTCAAGTTGTGCCAACCTTGCCGCCTGCCTGCCGCAGCGCGGCGCCACACTGAGGAATTGAGTCATGCCGCGTCGTTCCGTCCGCCCAGCTGTTCGTGTCTCCCTTGTGTTCGCCAGCCTGATGCTGGCCGCCGGACTGTCCGGTTGCGAAAAATCCGATACCAGCGCTGCGCTGCTGGCGGACGCCCAGCAATACCAGGCGAAGGGCGATATCCAGGCAGCCCTGATCCAGCTCAAGAACGCAGCGTTCAGGAATCCGCAGGACCCTGAAGTGCGCCTGCGGCTGGCGCAGCTGTACAACCTGGCGGGCGATCCGGTTTCGGCCGAGAAGGAAATCCGCAGGGCTGCCAGCCTGGGCATGGACAGCGCGCGCACCGCGCCGGAACTGGTCAAGGCGCTGAACGCACAAGGCCAGGCGCAGAAGGCGATCGATGAAAGCGATATCGACAAGCCCAGCGCCGAACTGCTGGCTGGGCGCGGCGACGCCTGGCTGGCGCTGAACAAGCCGGCCAAGGCGCAGGAATCGTTCGAACGGGCGCTGGCCGCCCAGCCTGGCTACGCCGAAGCCCTGATCGGCAAGGCCCGCGTCGCGGCATTGAATAAGGACCTGGACAGCGCGATCGGCTTCACCAACGAGGCCGCCGCCGCCAATCCCAAGGATGCCTCGGTACCGTTCTTCAAGGCCAGGCTGCTGCGCGCCCAGGGCAAGCAGCAGGAGGCGCTGGCCACGTTCGGCGAGGCCATCAAGCTCAAGCCAGACCATATCAATGCCCGCATCGAACGCGCCGTGCTGGAAATCGGCGCCAAGGACTATGCGGCGGCCAAGGCCGATATCGACGCAGTGCAGAAATTCGCGCCCACCTCGCCGATGGCGATGTTCGCCCAGGGCCTGCTGGAATTCACCCAGGCCGATTACCCGGCGGCCCGCGAGTCGCTGCAGAAAGTGCTGAGCGCGGTGCCGGACCATCTCCCATCCATCCTGCTGCTGGGTTCGACCCTGGCGGTGATGGGCTCCTGGGAACAGGCGGAGATGCATACCCGTTTCTACCTGGCCAGCTTCCCCAACAACAAATATGCGCTCAAGCTGCTGGCGCAGATCCAGCTGAAGAACCGCCAGCCGCTCGATGCGGCCGCCACCCTGTCGCCGCTGCTCAACGACGGCACCCAGGATCCCCAGCTGCTGGCCCTGGCCGGCGAATCGTCCATGCGCTCGGGCGACTTTGCCAAGGCCAGGCAGTACTTCGAGAAAGCCAGTTCGCTGGCGCCGCAGACGGCCACCTTGCACACCTCGCTCGGGCTGAGCAAACTGGGCCAGGGCGACCAGCAGGGCGGCATCGCCGAGCTGGAACAGGCGACCGCGCTTGATCCGGCATCGGAAAGCACGGCAGCCGCCCTGGTCGGCACCGAAATGTCGCTGAAGCATTACGACAAGGCGCTGGCGGCGGTGCAGAAACTCATCGCGGCGCAGCCGCAGAGTGCCGCCGCGCGCAACCTGGAGGGCGGGGTCTACATCGGCAAGGGTGACCGCGCCGCGGCGCGCGCCAGCTTCGAGAAGGCCGCCAGCCTGCAGGCCGACCTGCTGGCGCCGGTGCGCAACCTGGCGCTCATGGATGTGCAAGACAAGAAACCGGATGCGGCACGGCAGCGCCTGGCCGCCTTCATTGCGAAAAACCAGAGAAACACCGACGCCATGGTGACGCTGGCGCAACTGGAGATGAGCCAGAATCGCCCGGACGACAGCAGGGCCTGGCTGGAAAAGGCTTACGCCGCGAATCCGCAAGCAGTCGGCCCGGCACGCATGCTGGCGGCGCACTACCTGCGCACCAGGGACGCCGGCAAAGCCCTTACGCTGTTGCGCAAGGTGCAGACCGAGCATCCGGCCGACGCCGAAGTGCTCGACCTGTTGGGCCAGGCCCAGCTCGCCACCAACAATGCGCAAGCCGCGCTCGAGACTTACAGCAAGCTGGTCAATGTACAGCCGAAGTCGGCCGACCCTCACCTGCGCCTTTCCGCGGTCCACGCCAAGCTGGAAAACCTGCCGGCTGCCGAAGCAGAATTGAAGAAGGCGCTGTCGATCGATCCGGCTTCCCTGCCGGCGCGCTATGCCCAGCTGGACCTGGCGCTGATGAAGGGGCCGACGGACGAAGCGCTGGCGCTGGCGCGCAAGACCCAGGAGGTGGCGCCCAAAGCTGCCGAGCCGGTGATACTCGAAGGCACCATCCTGGCCGCGCAGAAAAAACCGGATGCGGCCTTCAAGGCCTATGAGCGTGCATTCACCCTGGCCCAGACGCCGTTGCTGGCGGTGCGGCTGGCTGCCTCGATGAAGGCGCTGGGCAAGGCCAGGGAATCGGAGGCCCGGCTGCAGCAGTGGCAGAAGGAGCATGGCAGCGATGCCGTCATCGTCACCTACCTGGGCGAGAGCGCGCTGATGGACAAGCAGTACAAGACTGCCGCCGAGCTGTTCGAATCCTTACTCAAGACCGACCCGGGCAACGCGGCCGTGCTCAACAACCTGGCCCTGGCGTATCAGGCGCAGAAGGACCCGCGCGCGCTGGCGACGGCCGAGCGGGCGTTGAAGCTGGCGCCGGCCAATGCCGGCGTGATCGACACTGTCGGCTGGATCCTGGCGCAACAGGGCGACCTGCAGCGCGCCGTGCCGCTGCTGCGCAAGGCGGTGGAGGCTGAACCAAGGGCGACGGAAACCCGCTATCACCTGGCGTACGCGCTGAACCAGGCGGGCGACAAGAAGGCGGCACGCCAGGAACTCGATAAGCTGCTGGCCGATAACAAGGAGTTCCCTCAGCTGGACGATGCCAAGTCCTTGCTGAAAGCCTTGTGACGCAATACCTGGTCGAGCGGCAGCCGGCGTGAGCGGACCGGCTCGACCGTCGGGTAGCCCACGCGCAGGATCATGTGCAGCTGCTGGCCCGGCGCCAGCGCCAGCAGCTGGCCGACTTCGGCTTCGACGGCGCCGATCTTTTGCTCGAAACCCGGCGGCAGGATGCCCTCGTGCAGGCGGTTCAGCTGGTCCGAGACCACATAGAACGGCTGCACGGCGACGCCGGCAAGATTGATCTCGCTCCACACGCGGACCAGCAAGCGCCCGGCCTCGAGCACGTCGCGCCGGGCGCCGCCGCCCGTAATGCAGACCAGGGCCGGCGCGGCCGAGATCTGGCCCACCTCGGCCAGGGCCATGAGCTTGTACATGCCGAAGCGGTTCAGGGCGGCCATCCGCTCCCAGTCCGCAATGAAGCGCAGCAGCGCCGCGCCGCCCGGAGGCAAGCCCAGTGTCCGCATATCCAGGCCGTCGCCACGCGCCACTTCTTCCGGCGTGCGGCGCAGGCAGTCGAACAGCCAGCGATGCAGGGCGGGATTGCAAAAGCGCGCCTCGGCGCTGGTGCGCACCTGGCGCACCAGGCGCTTGATGGACGCGGCATCGCTCAACACCGTCACGCGGTTGCCGCCCTGGCTGCCGGCCGCCAGCTTTTCCAGCAGGGCCGGCGGCAGGGCCGCCTTACGATAGGGAAAACGATTGGTGTGGCGCGCCGCCGGCCCGGCAGGCGCGGCGAATTGCCCGGGCAGTGACGGCAGTGCCAAGGTGCCATACGGCTGGCCGCCCGCCTCGGCCCACTGCCACGGCGCATCGAGGCCATTGGCGGCCAGCGCAGCGCTGATATTTTCCGCCACCGCGCCAATGCCGAGCAAAGTGCCATGGCTGTCGGGACCGAACACATTGCTGGCGGCATGCCGCTGCGCATAGGCCAGCCCAAGCGTGCGGCCGTCCCAATCGATGTAGCAAGCCTGGCCATTGTCGGCGGTCGGCGCCATGGCGCCCGTCTCGGCCAGCCGCACAATGAAATCCGCTGTTGCCGTCATTCTCTCTCCCAATGAAAAAAGCCCGACTCGCAAGACGGGCTTTGGAACAGCTGCGCCGGCGGATTACTTGGCGCGGCGGCGGCGCAGGGTACCGATGCCGATCAGGCCCAGGCCCATCAGGGCCAGGCTTGCTGGTTCAGGAACCGCAGCCACACGGCCGGCCAGCGATGCCACGCCTGCCAGCGGGATATAGCCCGAAGGCGGACGGCCAACCAGGCTGAAGGAGGTGGTCAGGTCGAAGTCGGAGCAGGTCGAGCCCAGCACGCAACCCAGGTGGTTGTCCACCGAGTTGGTATCCAGCGCTGCCATGACAGCCGCCAGGCCGCCAATGATGTTCAACTGGCCGATGCCGGTACCGGAATCGGTGGTGCCCGAACCGAAGTTGGTACCAGTGGCCAGCAGGCTGCCGGTACGGCCGGTAACGATGTCCAGGAAGTCCGAACCGGACAAGGACAGCCACAGGGTGCCGTTGGTTGCTTGGTTCAGCAATTGGGCTTCAGACACGTCGGCAAACGGGTTGAAGTCCATGCTCGCGCCAGTGCCGACGTAGAAGTTCACGAAACCGCCGGTGAAGTCGATATTGGTCGCGCTGCCGCCCGGCTTGGCGGTGAAGCCATAGAAGCGGAAGGTCAGTTCGCAAGTACCGGCGCCGCCGGCGCAGAAGTTCAGGTTGCCGTTAATCGAATTGACGCGGCCATAACCTGCGATCTGCGAACCCGCTGCGAACGATGGGGTGCCACCCGATCCCAGCGTCGTCGCGCCAGGGGCGGTGCCGCCGCTGTAATCGGACACGAAGCGCTCATAAACCTCGGCGGCTTCGAAGTGCGGAGTGCCGGCATCGCCAATATTGATGCCGCCGACGTAGCCTGCGAAGGCTGGCGCGCTGCCGACAGCCAACGTCAGGGCCAGCAGGTGTTTCTTAAAGTTGAACATATGTATCTCCATGTGAATGGGAAGGCGCTTTATCTTGATGGATCTGTGAGCTGTTACTGAATAAGCATTAATCGGGCCAGCTTAAATATTCGGTTAAATTTCAAATATTTAGCTTCCGCCGTCGATGTCACCAAAACAGCATTGTCAATTTTTCCGACATGCGGCTAGCGATAAGGGAGCAACTGCCCCGGACGGCTGCCCTACTTGAGCAAAGCCTTGGCAAACACGCGTTTGCCCACCTGCAGCGCGAGCTGCGTCAGCGGATTGCGGTGGCCGCCAGGACGCCAGGTGCGTACCAGCGTGTCGCGGTAGGCGTCGTACTGGAAGCCGCGCGGGGCGGCCAGCACCTTGCCGCGCCCCAGCAGGATTTTCAGGGCCTGGGTGCCCGCCACGCCGGCGCACAGCTGGCAGGCCATGATGGTCGAGGGCCCGCGCCGTTCGGCCAGGTTGACCGCTTCCGGCCAGACCAGGTAGGGCCGGTGCAGGCCGGCCGGCGCCACGCCCACCATGAAGCGCAGCGCCTTTTCCAGCTCGGGGCGGTCGCCCCAGCCGAAGTATTCTTCAAACGTCATGCCGCCCGGCATGAAGGTCATGCAGGCCGCGCCCATGCCCAGCGGCGCCACCGTCACGGCCGGAATGCCGCGCGCCGCGCACATGGCGAACATTTGCTGGCGCGCATCAAACGCAAAGAAATCCAGCCCGTCGATGTAGAGGTCGACGCCGTCCAGGAATTGCCCCATATTGCTGGCGTCCACCCCTTGGCCGAACACGTCGATTTGCGCTTCGGGATTGATGTCGCGCGCCATGCGCGCCGCTACGTCGGCCTTGGGCAAGCCCATGGTCGACATGAAAGCGCCCGCCTGGCGGTTCAGGTTGGCGATATCAAAGGCGTCGAAATCGGCGATGTGAAAGCGCGTCACGCCCAGCCGTGCCAAGGTCAGCAGATGCACGCCGCCGACCCCGCCCACGCCGGCGATCGCGACCCGCTTGTTCTTGAGGCGCGCCTGCTCATCCGGGGTCACCCAACCAATATTCCGAGAAAACGCCAGGTCATAGGAAAATGAGAAGGCGTCTGCCATATGGCTCCCGTTATTGGATATTTTTCAGGCGGTTGATGATGCCGCGCTCTTCACGCGGCGAATAGAACAGCGGATAGAACGAGCGCGACGTGGTGGCCGCCTCCAGGCCCAGGCCGCCCAGTTTTTCGATTTGTTCCGTCACGTAGGCCAACTCCACCACCAGCAGGTAAGCCGGGGCGTCGACGCGCGGATTGGTCTTCAGCTCGCCCATGCGCTTGAAGCCGAGCATGGCTTCGTAAAAACGGCGGTGGCGCGGGTTGATTTCGATAAAGATATGTGTGCAGTTGTGCAAGTCGCGCGCATAAATCACCGACAGATGGAACAGCGAAGCCATCTGCGATTTGCTGCCGCCATTGTCGAACGCCAGCTTGGTGATCTCGCACACGCGGGCGCCCGGCAGCATGCGCACGCTATCGACTTCTTCCTTGAAAATTTCATCGGCCATGATGCCGATTGGGGAGTCCAGGCCCAGGGTCAGGGTACCGACCACCTCGCCTTTGTCGCTGGCGGTGAGCGTGATCCGGTTCGGATCATCGGTGAGTTTATGGGTCCCGGCGTAGCCGCGCCAGGAGTACATCTTGTTTATGAGCAGGCTGGCCTTGCTGCGGCCTTCGAGCGTATCGATCATGCGGATACCAAAAGATTTTTCGTCGGTAACCAGATCTTCCATATTCTCCGGAAGCAGGTCCTCGAGCGTGGCGCGCGCATGGGCATGGGAATCGGCTGGCATGGCCCTGACGGGCGCACCTTCCAGCACTGGGACAGCTGTTCCATTCATGGCTCTATCCTCCTTTGGCACCCGCTAGCCTTGCGGCGAGCCTATACCAAGAGCCCGGCGAGCGGCGCGTGCACCGGGCTCATCGGCGAAATATAGTGCATTCCAATTCAGTGGGCAATGCGCGCACGATTGATGCCGAGGCGAAAATGTATCGAAATGCAAGGGAGTTATGTAAAAAATACTAACAAATCCCATGTTGGCACGGCTGCGCCCGACATTCAATACCCCTTGCGCATTTATTGCGAAAAAGACTCAATTGTTTTCAATTAAACAACGGCTTGAGAGGAGATTGCCCCCGCGCAGCTGACGGCGCGGGGGCAGGATGTTGCTACTTATTCAAACTGCTTTTGCAAGTTACGTCCTTCGTCGGACTGGGCAAAACGGGCGTCGGCCATGGCTGCCTGCAATTCCTTGCGCGCGCCAGCCTTGTCGCCCTTCTTCCAGAGCGCGGCCGCATAGTGGCCGCGGATATCGCTGGCCTGCGGCGCCAGTTCGCTGGCCTTCTTCAGGAACGGCAGCGCGCGCTCGAGCTGGTTCTGCTCGGCCAGGATCCAGCCCAGGGTATCCATGACGGTCGGATTATCGCCGGCCAGCTGGCTGGCTTTTTCCGCCGTAGGCAAGGCGCGCTTGTCTTTTTCCTGCTGGTAGGACCAGGCCAGGTTATTCAGCGCCATCACATTGTCCGGCGTCTTGCCCAGTACGGCTTCCAGCTGGGCGATGGCTTGCTTGTATTGCTTGGCCGCAATGTTCAGCTCGGCCGAGTACAGCATGCCCAGCGGCTCGTCCGGATGCGCCTTGCGCCAGGCGGCGACCTGGGCATCGGCCTCCGCTGAACGGTTGGCCGCGCGCAGGGCGCTGGCCAGTTTCATCAGCAGTTCCGGCCGCTGTTCCATGGCAAACGCTTGCTGGTAGGGCGTCACCGCCTGGGCTGGCTTGCCCGTCTTCACCAGCAACTCGGCTTCCATGACGTAACCTGCGACTTGCTTCGGCTGGGATTTCTGCAGGCCGCGCGCCACGGCCAGCGCTTCCTCGGGCTTGTTTTGCAGCAAGGCCAGGTCGGCCTGCATCAGGTAGGCCGGGATGAAGCCGGGCGCCAGGGCCAGGGCTTTCTTGACGCTGGCTTGCGCGCCCGCCAGATCCTTGCGCTGCACCTTGACGCTGGCCAGGAACAGCTGCGGCTGCGGCGCTTTCGGCAGCGCGCCGGCCAGCTTGCTGAACGTTTCATCGGCGCCAGGCAAGTCGCCCGACATCTGCTGCGCGCGCCCCATCAATTCCAGCACGATCGGCGAATCGGGGTGGATCACCAGGACGTTGCGCAGATAGTCGACCGCCTTGTTCGGCTGGCGCGTCTGCAGGTAGTAGCCGCCCAGGCGCAGGGCCGGGGCCAGCGCATCGGTGTTGACGGCAGCGGCCTTTTCCAGCCACTGCGTGGCCTCGTCGCGCTTTTTGGCACGCTCGGCCAGCTGGGCCATGGCTGTCATGGCCAGGACATTGCCCTTGTCGCGCTCCAGCAGTTTCTGCAGGTGGGCGCGCGCCGCCTCGGGCTTTTGCTCCATCAGTTCCAGCTGGACCAGGGTGATCACGGCAGCATAGCTCGCCGGCGCCAGCTCCACCGCCTTGTTGAAGGCAGCCCGCGCGCCGGCCTTGTCCTTCTTGGCCAGCAGCACATGGCCTTTCAGGATATGCAGTTCGGCCTCCTTGCCATGCTTGGCTTCCTGCTTGGCCAGGACCGCCATGGCCTGGTCGAATTCCCCTACGCCGAGGCGGGCGCGCGCCAGCGCCAGGGCGGCCGTCAGCGAATCCGGCTCCAGTTCCAGCGCCTTGTTCAGCATGGCCATGCCCTGCTCCCGCTCGCCCAGCGCAATGCGGGCGCCGCCCAGCGCGATATAGGTCGGGCTGCGCTTGGGATTGATGGCGATGGCCCGTTCCAGCAGCGCGGCCGCCTTGCCCGGTTCGCGCACCATCATATTGCCCTGGGCCGCCAGTTCCAGCAGGCTGCCGTCGCTGACCTTGTCCTGCAGCGCAGGCTCGAGCACCGTCAGCGCTTCCGCCGGCTGGCTTTCACGCAGCAGGGTCGCCGCCAGCATCTTGCGCGCATAGACATTGCCCGGCATGGCGTCGAGGTAGGTGCGCAGCTTGGCTTCGCCTGCGTGCAGGTTGTCGAGGTGGTAGTCGACCGAGGCCGAGAGCAGCATGCTCGGCAGATGGTTGGGCGCGCTCTTGGCCAGCAATTGCAGGTTATCGCGCGCGGCCTTGTAATTGCCGCGCGAATAGTCGATCAGGGACTGGGTATACAGCGTCGGCAGGCTGCGCGGCGCCGATTTCTTGGCCTGGTTCACGGCAGCCTGGGCCGCATCGAGCTTGCCGGCCACGATGTCGAGGTAAGCCTGCTCCAGGTTGGCGCTGCTGTTGGTCGGGTCCAGCTTCAGCACTTCGGCAAAGGCGGCGCGCGCCTCTTCCGGCTTTTCCTGGGCGCGCAGCAGCTCGCCCTTGAAGGTCAGGGCATTGATATTCGATGCGTCCTTGGCGATGGCCTGGTCGGCCAGGGCGCGCGCGCCTTCCAGGTCGTTGCCGATGGCGGCCAGGCGCGCCATGCCGGTCAGCGCGTCGGCGCTATTGGGCTGGGCGTCGAGGGCGACCTGGAATTCCTTTTTCGCCTCATCCAGCTTGCGCAGGCCGATCAGGGCTTCGCCGCGCAGGGCCAGCAGGGCCGGCGTGCGTTCGAACTTGTCGGTATCATCCAGCATCTTCTGGAAGTCGCCCATGCGCAGCAAGGCGTCGGCCAGCAGGCGCTGGCTCTCTTGCGGCTTGTATTTGAGGTCGAGCGCGCGGCGCGCTTCCTTTTCCGCCGAGACCGGGTCATTCATTTCCAGCGACAGCCTGGCCAGCTCGAAGCGCGCCTCGCCGCTGTTCGGGTCCTTGGACAGCGCATTCTTGAGCTGGATCTGGGCCGCCTTGCGGTCGCCTTTCGCCAGCTGCTGCTTGGCGTCGGCCAGCAGGCTTTCCGGGGTGTCCGATTTGCAGCCGGCCAGCAATGCGCTGGCGGCCAGGGTGGCGGCGACGGCCAGCCGGGTTACGCGATGTGCCATGATGTCCCTCGTGTTTGGTAGTTCGGTGTTATACGTTGCGGTGCGCGCGGAACCATTGTTCCAGCATCATCAGCACCCATACCATGGTGCCGTGGTAGCCGGCGTGCTCTTTCAGGTGCGTGCCGACCAGCTGTTCGATGAATTCTCCGCGCACGACCTTACGGGCCTTCAGGTCGCTCAGGCTGTCGGCCGCCAGCTGCTGCAGCTGCGCGTGTTCCTGCAGCCAGACCCCGAACGGCAGGCCGAAACCGTGCTTCTGCTTGGTGATGATGGCATCGGGCAGGAAGCCGCGCAATGCCTCCTTGAAGAACCAGCGCAACTGGGTGCCGTTCAGCTTTTGCTGCGGCGTCAGGCCGGCCGAGAAGGCGACCACTTTGTCGTTCAGGAAGGGGAAGGCGACTTCCACGCCGGCCAGCTCGCAAGCCTTCATCACTTTCGGCAGATCGTTGTCGGCCAGCGTCACCTGCAAGTCCAGCGCCAGCATGCGGTTGATCAGGGAACGCGCTTCGCTGCGGCCATAGTTGCGCTCCAGCGTGGCGATCGGGTTGCCGATATCGGCCGCCGCCAGGAAGTCGTCGGTGAACACTTGCTGCGCGCCATAGCGGCCCAGCAGGTTGTAGGTTTCCAGGCGCGCCGGCATGCCGACCGAGGCCTGTTCGATATAGCTGCGCGCCTTGCGCAAGAGGCGTACCCGCTCGCCGCCCGGGAAATTGAACACGGCCGGCTCCAGCAGGGCCTTGCGCACCAGGCGCGGCACCCGCTCGTACAGTTCGAACACATGCTGCTTGGCATAGCGCTCGTTGCCGCCGAACAGCTCGTCGCCGCCGTCGCCGCCGAACATGCGCGTCACGCCATCGGCTTGCGCCATGCGTGCACAGTAGAAGGCCGGCACCGCCGAAGCGTTGCCGAATGGCTGGTCGAACACGGCCGCCACCTGCGGGATGGCGTTGGCCACGTCCTCCGGCGTCACATAGTATTCATGGTGTCTGGTACCGAAATGGCGCGAGGCGAGGCGCGCGTAGTCCATTTCGTCATAGCCCTGGGCCTGGAAGCCGATCGAGTAGGTATCGGCCGCCACGCCGCCGACCTGGGTCAGCATGCCGGCGATGGTCGAGCTGTCGGTGCCGCCGGACAGGAAGGCGCCGACCTTGCGCTCGCCGGCCGCTTCCTTCACGCTGTGGCGCAGCACGGACAGGAATTCTTCCTTCAGTTCGCCGAAGGAGCGCTTGCCGTCTTCCTCGAACTGCATGCGCCAGTAGGCCTGCTCTTCGACGCGGCCCTGGCGGTAATGCAGGAAGTGGCCGGGCAGCAGGCGCTGCTGGCCCTGGTACACGGTGCCGGGCGAGGGCACCATGTGGAAGTAGACGTAGTTGTACAGGCCCTGGTGGTCCAGCACGCCCGGCGTGAGCGGGTGGCGCAGCAGACAGTCGGCCGAGCTGCCGAACACCAGGGTCTCGCCGGCCAGCTGCCAGGTGAGCGGCTGCACGCCCATGCGGTCGGTGGCCAGCAAGGCTTCGCCGCTGCGTTCATCGATGATGGCGAGCGTAAAGCAGCCGTGCACCTGGGCGCAGGTGCGCTGCGCGCCTTGCGGCCACAGGCCGGCGACGGTGGCCGCCACGCCTTGCGCGGCGGCCTGGGCCGCCAGCGCCGGATCGTCCAGGCGCGGCTGGCCCCACAATGCCACCAGCAAGCCATCGCGCTGGAAGACGTCCGCGCTGCCGGCCTGGGCGGCGACCGCCACGCCGCTGCGCTGGCCGCGGCGGGCCTGCACCGGGCTCCGGTCAAAACGGGACAGCGGCGCCGCCATCGTGTCCAGCAATTCCGGCGCGCCGGCAAACCCAATCCATCCACAGATCCCGCCCATACGCTTCCCTTTTTACACGAAGACTTCGACCGCGGCCGGGTGGCTGAGGAAAGCCGCCGGGCTGGCCGTGGCGCCATACGCGCCCGATTGCAAAACCACCACCAGGTCGCCCGGCTGCGCCTGGCCCAGTTCCATCTGGTCGGCCAGCAGGTCGAGCGGGGTGCACAGCGGGCCGACCACCGAGGCCAGCTCGCGCGGGCCGCCGGCCACCCGGCTGCCGATGACCACGGGATAATTCTTGCGGATCACCTGGCCGAAATTGCCGGAGGCCGACAGGTGGTGGTGCAGGCCGCCATCGGTCACCAGGAAGACCTGGCCGCGCGACTCCTTGCGGTCGACCACGCGGCAGACATAGGCGCCGGCCTCGCCCACCAGGTAGCGCCCCAGCTCGATCACCACTTGCGCGCCCTGCAGGCGCGGCCGCACTCCATCCATGATGCGCGCCAGGTTTGCACCGACCGCCGCCAGGTCCAGCCGTTCTTCGCCCGGGAAATAAGGAATGCCGAAACCGCCGCCGATATTCAGGATGCGCGGCGCGCGCGGCGCCGCCTCGGCCAGGCGCAAGGCCAGGGCGAAGGTTTTTTCGTGCGCGTCCTGCAGTGCGGCGGCCTTCAGGTTCTGCGAGCCGCTGAAGATGTGGAAGCCGTGGAAATCCAGGCCGAGGGCGCCGATGCGCGCCAGCATGGCCGGCACCCGCTCGGCATCGACGCCGAACTGCTTGGGACCGCCGCCCATCTTCATGCCGGACGACTTCAGTTCGAAATCCGGGTTCACGCGCACGTTCACCTTGGGCACGATGGCCAGGCGCTGGCCGACGGCGGCGGCGCGTTCCATCTCGCCTTCCGATTCCAGGTTCAGCACGATGCCGGCCGCAATCGCGCAGGACAGCTCGGCCTCGCCCTTGCCCGGGCCGGCAAAGCTGATGCTGGACGGGTCCATCACGGTGTCGAGCGCCACCCGCAGCTCGCCGCCGGAAGCGACGTCGATGCCGTCGACCAGGCCGGCCAGGTGCTGCACCACGGCCGGCATCGGGTTTGCCTTCATCGCGTAGTGCAGGTGCACGTCGCGCGGCAGCGCGGCGCGCAGTTCGGCCACCCGCTGCGTCATGGCGGCGCGCGAATAGGCGTAAAACGGGGTCTGGCCGACGCGCGCGGCCAGGCGCGGCAGCGGAATGCCGCCGATCAGCAGGCAGTCATCCTCGACGGCGAACTGCAGCAGCGGCGCGTGCTGCGGGCGCGGACGCCCAGCCTCCATATTCATGCGCCCTCCACGAAGACGTTCTCGTACTGGGTCGAGAGCAGCTTGCGGTCGATCTTGCCGTTCGGGTTGCGCGGCAGGCTGGCGTCGGCAATCACGACTTTCTGCGGCAGCATATAGGCCGGCAGGTGCGGCTTGAGCGCGGCCAGCAGGTCGGAGGCGGTCAGCGCCAGCCCTTGGCGCGGCCAGGCCACGACCACGATCGCCTGGCCCAGGACCGGGTGCCTGACGCCCAGGGCGGCCGCTTCGGCCACCTGCTCGCGGGCATACACCACTTCCTCCACTTCGGTCGGCGACACGCGGTAGCCGGAAGTCTTGATCATTTCATCGTTGCGGCTGATGAAGTACAGGAAGCCCTCTTCATCCTTGCGCACCGTGTCGCCCGACCATACCGCCAGCTCGGTGAGCGGCAGGCCGTAGTGGCGCGGTGCGACCGGCTTGAAGCGTTCGGCGGTCTTGGCCGGATCGTTCCAGTAGCCCAGCGACACCAGCGCGCCGCGATGGACCAGCTCGCCCGGTTCGCCCGGCGCGCATTCGCTGCCGTCGGGACGCAGCACCATCACTTCCGCATTGGGAATCGCCTTGCCCATCGAATCGGGGCGGCGCTCCAGCTCTTCCGGCGGCAGGTAGGTCGAGCGGAAGGCTTCGGTCAGGCCATACATCAGGTAGGGCTTGGCCTTGGGCAGGGCGGCGCGCAAGGCGTCCAGGGTCGGGCGCTGCATGGCGCCGCCCGAGTTGGTCAGGTAGCGCAGCGTGCAGTCGGCCGGCCAGGGCAGCGGCGCCAGCTGGATCCACAGCGGCGGCACGGCAGCCAGGCCGGTGATCTTTTCCGCCACCACGGCATGGAGCACGTCGCGCGCCAGCAAATGGTTGATCAGCACGGCCGTGGCGCCGGCGTGGAAGGCGGTGGTGAGCTGGCTCAAGCCATAGTCAAAACTCAGCGGCAGCACCGCCAGCAAGCGGTCGGACGGCGTATTCTGCAGGTAACTGGCAACGCTGGTGGCGCCGGCCACCATATTCCGGTGCGATAAAACCACACCCTTGGGCTTGCCGGTGCTGCCCGAGGTATACAAGATGGCGGCCATGTCGCCGTCGATGGCGCGGTGCGGCGCCAGGCCGCTGGGCGCGCCATCCTGCGCCGCCTGCCAGCCGAGCACCTCGACGCCGGCCAGCTGGGGCAGCGCGCCATTGCCCACCGCCAGCACCAGCTTCAGGTCGCGGCAGGAGGCCAGGGCCTCGCCCAGCAGGCGCAGGCGGTCGACCGAGGTCACCAGTACGCGCACATTGCAGTCGGCCAGGATATACGCCACCTGTTCCGGCTTGAGCAGGGGATTGACCGGCACGAAGGCGCCGCCGGCAGCGGCGGCGCCGAACATGGCCACCACGTTTTCCACATTCTTTTCCATATAGACCGCGACCCGCTCGCCGGCGGCCAGGCCCTGGCCCAGCAAGACCTGGGCCGTGCGGCTGACCGCAGCCTCCAGCGCGGCATAATCGAGCCGCTGCGGGCCATAGACCAGCGCTTCGGCGTGCGGCTGGCGCAGCGCGCTGGCGCTGATGAATTCGTGGATAAGAGAGCTCATGAAGGCGTAAACCAATTACAAATTGACAATTGCGATACTACGTGGGCAAGGCGGTCCTGTCTATAGGCGCTCAACAATTGTAAAATTTTCGCGCACGCTTGCGAAAGATCAAGACAACTAAGTTATACTATTTCAATGAAAAAAATGAAACATTATTGCGTCCAGATGCTAGTGTAATGAAGACCTTTGAAGGCGAGATCGCCATGCCGCGCAGCCCGGTATTATCGGGCGCATCGTTCCTGCATGCCGGTTACCCGCCGGTGCCCTCGGTGCTCGACGCCGGAGCGCGCCGCCTGGTGACCAGCGGCCGCGTCGCCATCGCCCTGGCGCTGCGGCAGATGGGGGTGGGGCCGGGCGACAAGGTGCTGGTGCCAGCTTACCACTGCGCCTCGATGATCGAGCCGGTGCAATGGGCCGGTGCGCAGCCGGTGTTCTACCGCATCGATGAACGCACCGCAGTCGACCTGGACGATGTGGCGCGCAAGCTCGACGGTTCGGCCAAGGTCCTGTTGGCCGCCAATTACTTCGGTTTCCCCCAGCCGCTGGAGCGCCTGCGCGCCTTTTGCGATGCGCACGGCCTGCTGCTGCTGGAAGACTGCGCCCACGCCTTCCTCGGTCAGTACCAGGGCCGTCCGCTGGGCAGCTGGGGCGATTATGCCATCGCCAGCAGCATGAAGTTCTTCCCCCTCTACGAAGGCGGCGCCCTGATTTCCGCGCGCCATCCGCTGCATGCGGTGCGCCTGCAGCGCGGCGGCCTGCGCTTCGAGCTGAAGATGGCCATCAACGCCCTGGAAAAGAGTTTCGCCCACGGCCGCCTGGGCGGCATGCGCACCCTGCTGTCCTGGCCGCTGGCCCTGAAAAACCGCCTGTGGGGCCACATCAAGTCGCGCGCCGCCGACGGCGTGATTGCCAGCGGGCCCGACTCGTCCGGCGGCGGTTTCAGCTTCGACCCGGCCTGGCTGGACAAGCGCTCGGCCCTGTTCTCGCGCATGCTCCTGCGCTGCGTCTCGCGCCCGCGCATGGGGGCGCTGCGCCGGCGCAACTACCTCCAGCTGCAGCAAGCGCTGCAGGGGCTGCCCGGCGCCCGCCCGCTGCATGCCAGCCTGCCCGAGGGCGTCTACCCCTGGGGCTTTCCGCTCCTGGTGGATGAACCGGAAACGCTGTTTGCCCACCTCAAGCAGCGAGGCGTGCCGGCCCTGCGCTTTGCCCAGTACCTGTGGGCCGGGGTCGACGCCAGCGTGTGCCCGGTCAGCAGCCATTATTCGCAGCACGTGCTGTTGCTGCCCTGCCACCAGGAACTGCGCCCGGACGAGCTGGCGCTGGTCGTGCGCAGCGTGCGCGAGGTGCTGGCGCCATGAACTGGCAGCTCTATCCGGCCACGGCTTTCGCCCGCCATGCCGGGCAATGGCAAGCCTTGAACCTGGCCAGCCAGCGCTCGGCCCTGCTGCATCCGGACTTCGTGCAGGCGCTGGTCGACCAGTTCGCCACGCAGGATGACTGGCTTGCCATCTGCCAGCAGGAAGGCAATATCGTCGCCATGACCCTGCTGCGCCAGCGGCGCGGCGGACGCTGGAACAGTTTCCAGCCCTCGCAGCAGCCGCTCGCGCTGTGGCTGCACCATCCGCATGCCCCGCTGGCGGCGCTGCTGCACGGCCTGCTGCGCGCCTTGCCGGGCTGGCCCCTGGTGTGCAACCTGACGCAGTTCGACCCGGCGCTGGTGGCGCGGCCGGCGGAGCCCGACCTGCATTGCGTCGACGCGCTGGTCACCGCGCGCCTGACCATCCAGGGCAGCTTCGACGACTACTGGCAGGCGCGCAGCCGCAATTTGCGCAACAACCTGGGCAAGCAGCGCAAGCGCCTGCAGCGCGAGGGCATTGTGCCGCGCCTGGAAGTGGTGCGCGAGGAAGCCGCCGTGGCCCAGGCCATCGCCGATTACGGCCGGCTGGAAAGCAGCGGCTGGAAAGGGCGCGAAGGCACCGCCGTGCATGCCGACAACGCGCAGGGCCACTTCTACCGCAAGATGCTGGAAGCGTTCTGCCGCCGCGGCCAGGGCTGCATCCTGCGCTACTGGTTTGGCGAGCAGCTGGCCGCGATGAACCTGTGCATTGAAGACGGCGACAGCCTGATCGTGCTCAAGACCAGCTATGACGAGCAGCTCGAAGGCCATTATTCGCCCGCCTTCCTGCTGCGCGAGGACACTTTGCGCCAGCTGTTCGCCGAGGGCCGCCCGCGCCGCCTGGAATTTTACGGCCGCACCATGGAATGGCATCTGCGGTGGACCGACGAGGTCAGGACCATGTACCATCTGACCCATTACCGCTGGCAACTGCTGGGCTGGCTGCACACGCAGTTGCGCGTACCCGCCTTACCACAGAACGGGTCGCATAAGTTATTCCCTAATTGACAACATACGTAGAATTATGACAACTTCGGGTGGCATAACCTTGCCTCCGCAGCGGAGGGGCCTCGACACACCATGGACCATGAGCACTGCTACCTCCCAATCCAGCCTGCAATGGCAGATCCTGCCAGCCGCCCAGTTCCCGGCCTATGCCGCGGCCTGGCAAGCCTGTAACCAGGCCACCCTCGCCACGCCCTTGCTGGCGCCGGAGCTGGTGCAGGCGGCGCTCGATCACCTGGCCAGCGGCAAAGAGCTGCTGGCCATCTGCCGCGCCGATGGGGCGGTGGCGGCCATGGCCGTGCTGACCCCGACGCGCCACGGCGTGTGGGCCAGTTTCCAGCCGTCGCAGGCGCCGCTGGGCTTCTGGATGCACCGTGCCGACTTGCCGCTGGACCGGCTTTGCGCGCGCCTGCAGGAAAGCCTGCCCGGCCTGCCGCTGGTGCTGAGCCTGACGCAGCGCGACCCGATGCTGGAAAGCCCGCCGCCGCCGACCGCCGGCCTGGCAGTGGACGACTATATCCAGACTTCCGGCATTTCGCTGGCCGGCAGTTTTGAAGAGTACTGGCAGGCGCGCGGCAAGAATTTGCGCAGCAACCTGAAGAAGCAGCGCTCCCGCCTGCAGCGCGAGGGCCTGGACACGCGCCTGGAGGAAAGCCGGCGCGAGGCCGACATGGCCGCCGCGGTGGCCGACTTCGGCCGCCTGGAGATGGCGGGCTGGAAGGGCGAGCGCGGCACCGCGGTGTGCGCCGGCACCCCGCAGGGCAGCTTCTACCGCGCCATGCTGGAAGGCTTCGCCCGGCGCGACCGCGCGCGCGTGTTCCGCTACTGGTTCGGCACGCAGCTGGTGGCGATGGACTTGTGCATCGAGAGCGACGACATGCTGGTGGTGCTGAAAACCGCCTATGACGAAACGGTGCCGGCCGCGCTCTCGCCCAGCCTGCTGATGCGCGAAGACTGCATGCGCCTGCTGTTCGAGGAGCAGCGCCTGCCGCGGCTGG
Source organism: Massilia eburnea (assembly GCF_009720745.1). Classification (GTDB taxonomy): domain Bacteria; phylum Pseudomonadota; class Gammaproteobacteria; order Burkholderiales; family Burkholderiaceae_D; genus Rugamonas; species Rugamonas eburnea. The sequence continues at coordinate 25,210 of NZ_WNKX01000041.1, forward strand.
AATTCTATGGCCGCCTGATGGAATGGCATACGCGCTGGACCAATGAAATCCGGACCATGTACCATGTCAGCTTTTACCGCTGGCCCGGCCTGCAGCGCCTGCACGCCCTGGCCAAGCAGCGCCACCTCCTGCTCGAGCGCTTGCGCGGCAGGCCGGCGACCACCCCCGTCATGGAGTAATACATGTATTTGGAAGAAATCAAGACTATCCTGATCGACGTGCTGGCCCTGGGCCCGGCCGGGCAACACCTGGACGAACATTCGGCCCTGCTGGGCAGCCTGCCGGAACTCGATTCGATGGCCGTGGTGCAGCTGATCGGCGCCCTGGAAGAACAGTACGGCTTCACCGTCGACGACGATGAAATCAGCGCTGCCACCTTTGCCACCCTGGGCAGCCTGGCGGCCTTCGTGAAGCATAAGCTGACCGCATGAACGCAGCGGCGCCCCAGCCCATCTTCCTGGCGCAGGGCGCCGCTGCGCGTTTTGCGCTGTACCATGCGCCGCAGCAGCCTTGCCGGGGCGCCCTGCTCTACCTGCATCCTTTCGCCGAGGAAATGAACAAGGCGCGCCGCATGGCCGCGCTGCAAGCGCGCCGCCTGGCGGCCGCCGGCTGGGGCGTGCTGCAGCTCGACTTGCACGGTTGCGGCGACAGCGCGGGCGATTTTGCCGACGCCAGCTGGGACAGCTGGCGCGCCGACGCCGCGCTCGGCCTGCAGTGGCTGCAAGAACGCCTGGGCGATGCGCTGCCGCAGGCGCCCGGCCTGTGGGGGCTGCGCCTTGGCGCCCTGCTGGCCCTGGACTATGCCTGCCGCCCGGCCGGCCCGGCCGTCTCCCAATTGCTGCTGTGGCAGCCGGTGCTGCAAGGCAGCGCCCACCTGACCCAATTCCTGCGCCTGCTGGTGGCGGCCGATATGCTGGGCGACGGCGGCGCGAGCGGCGGCACCGCCGCACTGCGCGCCTCCCTGGCCGGCGGCCAGGCCCTGGACATTGCCGGCTACACCCTGGCGCCCGCCCTGGCGCAGGC
>NZ_WNKX01000042.1 GCF_009720745.1 Massilia eburnea
GCTGCCGTTCGACTTGCATGTGTAAAGCATGCCGCCAGCGTTCAATCTGAGCCAGGATCAAACTCTTCAGTTCAATCTCTGTTTTTCGGTATTGCTACCGAGGTCACTCACTCAAAATACTGACGAATCTCTTTCGAGATTACGTTTAATATATTTTGTGCGAGCGTTATAACGTATATTTTGAGCATCGGACCCGAAGGTCCGGGCATATCGTCAAACGCCCACACTTATCGACTGTTGATTTTTAAAGATCGCTGCGTTGTTCGACAAAGCGTTGTGTTTGTCAGCAGCAGAGAAGCGAGATTATGCAGTATTTCGTCTATCTCGTCAACCCCATCTTTTTCGCTTCGCTGCTTCGTCGTTGACGTTGCTGCGTTGCGAGGGACAGAACTATAGCCGACCGGCGCCGACTCCGCAAGGGTAAAATGCATGGTTTCGTAATACCGTATTACTGCAGCCGCCATGACCATCCTTCTCTCCACACTCAACGCCCGCTACACCCACGCTTCGCTGGGCCTGCGCTACCTGCTTGCCAATATGGGCGAGCTGCAGGCGCAGACGCGCATCCAGGAATTCGTGATCGGTGCGAAGACGACCGAGATGGTGGAGCGCATCCTGGCCGCACAGCCGAAGATCGTTGGCTTCGGCGTCTATATATGGAACGTCGAGGAGACCTGCCGCCTGGTCGCGACGCTGAAGCGCGTGGCGCCCCACCTTGTTATCGTGCTTGGCGGACCGGAAGTCTCCTATGAAACGGGCGAACAGGAAATTGCGCGGCTCGCCGACTATGTCGTAACCGGCTGGGGCGACGTGACCTTCCCTAGACTGTGCGGCGAGATCCTGAATGGACCGAAGCCTTTGATGAAGGTGCATGCGGGGGTGCAGCCTCCGATGGCGGAGATCACCCTGCCCTACACGCTCTATTCGGACGAGGACATCGCGCACCGCACCTTATATGTAGAGGCTTCGCGCGGCTGTCCGTTCAAGTGCGAGTTCTGCCTGTCCGCCCTGGACAAGACCGCGTGGCCGTTCAATATCGACGCCTTCCTGGCGGAGATGGAGGCGCTGCATGCACGCGGGGCGCGTACCTTCAAGTTTGTCGACCGGACCTTTAACCTGAACATCAAGACCAGCCTGAAGATCATGCAGTTCTTCCTCAATAAGCTGGCGGCGGCGCCGGATGATCCGGTCTATGCGCACTTTGAGCTGGTGCCGGACCATCTGCCGGATGCACTCAAGGAAGGTATTGCGAAATTCCCGCCGGGGACGCTGCAGTTCGAAATCGGCATCCAGAGCTTCAACCCGGTGGTGCAGGCGAATATCTCCCGTAAGCAGGATAACGCGAAGGCTGCCGACAACATCCGCTGGCTGTGCGATCACTCGGACGTGCATATGCATGTGGACTTGATCGCCGGTCTGCCGGGCGAAACGGTGGACAGCTTTGCCGAAGGTTTCGACAAGCTGTGGGCCCTCGGCCCGCATGAAATCCAGTTCGGTATCCTGAAGCGCTTGCGCGGGACGCCGATCATTCGTCATACCCAGGAATTTGGCATGGTGTATGACCCCTACCCGCCTTATACGATCCTGGCAAACCGGGATATTGATTTTTCGACCATGCAGCGCCTGGTGCGATTCGCGCGCTATTGGGATCTTGTGGCGAATTCGGGACGATTTACCCATACGGTGCCGGTACTGCTGGGCGAAACGCCCTTCAAGTCGTTCATGGCGTTTTCGGATTGGATTTATGCCAATACCGATGCAACGCACCGCATCGCGCTCGATCGCCTGGCGGTGATGGTAGGCCGCTGGCTGGGCGAGACCGGCATGGCGCCGGCAACGGTGACTGAGCTGCTGGCGCGCGACGGGCATGGGGTGAAGCAGAAGGCGGCGGCACCAGCTTCCGCAGCGCCGGCGCGGCAGGTGCGGCACCTCGCTGCCTGACCGCTTCCACCCGGCGTCTCGGGTGGCGCGACAGGCGAAACTCTTTTACACTGGCGGCATGCCTATTGCTCAAGAGCCAACGTTATCTGTCAGCCCAGACGGGCACACGGTTTCCGCCGCGGGGACCTGGCAAGTCAGTGCGCTCGCCAGCAAACGAGTGATCAAGGCGATTTCCGGTTGCATTGACCATGTGAAGGATATTCACGCGGTCGAATGGGACTTGAGCGGCGTTGAAATGCTGGACCACGTCGGCGCGCAGTGGCTGTGGCAAGCATGGGACTACAAGCGTCCCGCCAAATTGAAGCTGGCCGACGGCCAGGAAGAAATCTTCAAGCGCATCGAGACGGCCGGCAGGCTGGAATTCCCGCGCGCCCGCAAGCAGCATTTCGGCTGGGTGACCGCGCTGGGTTTCGGCATCCTGCACTTCCTCGAACATATGCGCGGCTTCGTGCAGCTGATTGGCTCGGTGGTGCAGGATGCGGCGCGTTTTGCGGCAAACCCGGTGCGCGGGCCGTGGCGCGAGATTTCGGCGAATATTTTCCATGCAGGTTTCCAGGCGCTTGGCATTACGGCGCTGGTGGGATTCCTGATCGGGGTGGTGCTGTCCTACCTGTCGGCGCAGCAGCTGCGTAACTTTGGCGGCGATATTTACCTGGTCAACCTGCTCGGCATGTCGGTGATCCGCGAACTGGGGCCGCTGATGGCGGCGATCCTGGTGGCGGGCCGCTCCGGATCGGCAATCACGGCCCAATTGGGGGTGATGCGCGTGACCGAAGAACTGGATGCGATGCTGGTGATGGGCATATCCCACGGCTACCGCCTGATCCTGCCGAAGGTGATTGCGCTGGCGATCTCGATGCCGCTGCTGGTGATCTGGACCGATGCGGCGGCGCTGATCGGCGGCATGCTGGCGGCGAAAGTGGAATTGAACCTGTCGGTGCGCTACTTCATCATGAAGCTGCCGCAGGTGGTGCCGATAGCTAACTATTACATCGGCCTGTTCAAGGGCGCGGTGTTCGGCATGCTGATTGCGATGGTGTCCTGCCACTTTGGCCTGCGCATCAAGCCGAATACGGAAAGCCTGGGGCATGGCACGACGACGTCCGTGGTGACGGCGATTACGGTGGTGATCCTGGCGAACGCGGTGTTCGCGATCGTCTTCAATGGAGTGGGTTACTGATGAACGACCAGCCGCAGGTACCGGAAGAAAGCTGCGCCTGCCCCGAAACCGAGGGCAAGCTGACGCTGGACGGCAGCGTGCCGGTGGTCGAGATCACCAACCTGCAGACCAAATTCGGCCGCACCGTCATCCATAATGACCTGAACCTGACCATCGAGAACGGCGAGATCCTGTCGATCGTGGGCGGCTCGGGCACCGGCAAGACGGTGCTGCTGCGGCAGATGCTGGGCCTGGAGCGCCCAACCAAGGGTTGCGTGCGCATCTTTGGCGAGGACATCACGGTAGCCTCCTCCGATCACTTGCAGGAGTTGCGCAACCACTGGGGCATGCTGTTCCAGCAGGGCGCCCTGTATTCGGCGCTGACCGTGTTCGAGAATATCGCGCAGCCGATGATGGAACTGGGCACCCTGCCCCAGCAGCTGATCCGCGATGCGGTGCTGCTGAAAATGAATATGGTGGGCCTGGGGCCGGAACACGCGAACAAGATGCCGAGCGACCTGTCGGGCGGCATGATCAAGCGCGTGGCGCTGGCGCGGGCACTGGCCCTCGAGCCGAAGCTGCTGTTCCTGGACGAGCCGACCGCCGGCCTCGATCCGGATTTATCGGAGAGCTTCGTCTCGCTGATCAAGTCCCTGCACCGCGAGCTGGGACTGACGGTGGTGATGGTGACGCACGACCTGGATACGCTGTTTGCGCTCTCGACGCGCATCGCGGTGCTGGCGGAAAAACATGTGCTGGCCATCGGGCCAACACGCGAGGTGATCAAGACCGATCACCCGTTTATCAAGGAATTCTTCCTGGGCGACCGCGGCAAGCGCGCGCTAGAGGCCCTGGAATAAGGAGCAAGGCATGGAAAACAGATCTCACGCTTTGATGACAGGCTTGTTCACGATCGCGCTGCTGATCGCGGCCATCCTGTTCGGCATATGGTTCAACCGGGACCGGGTCAAATACGAACCTTACCTGATCGCGACTTCCCAGTCGGTGCCGGGGCTGAACCCGCAAGCGGCGGTGCGCTACCGCGGCCTGGAAGTCGGCAAGGTCGACGACATCGACTTCGATCCCAAGCTGGCGGGCCAGATCCTGATCCACCTGAGCATCGACCCTGCGACGCCGATCACCAAGACTACTTACGCGACCCTCGGTTACCAGGGCGTGACGGGCATCGCCTATATCCAGCTGGATGACGAGGCCACCGGCTCGCCGGAGCTCGCCACCAGCAAAGGCAACCCAAGCCGAATCCCGCTGCGTCCTGGCCTGTTCGACCAGCTGGAAAAACGCGGCACGGCGATCCTGGGGCAAGCAGAAGAAGTAACCAGGAAGCTCAATAACTTCCTCAACGACGATAACCAGAAAAAGATGCTGGGCGCGTTCAGTGATGTCAGCGATGCAGCGCAATCGTACCGGGACCTGGCGGCGCGCCTCGATCCGGCGGTGCAGAAGATTCCGGCCCTGATGGAGCACGGCGACCAGGCCTTGCGGTCGGTGGACACCCTGGCCAACGAAGCAAACAAAGTTGTGGTTTCGCTGCAAGGTCCGAATGGCGCCGTGCAGCGCCTGACTACCTCCGTTGACCGCGCCACCACCTCGGTCGAGGCAGTGGCCAGCGGGGTTGAGCTGGAGACGCTGCCCGGCGTGACCGGCCTGGCCGATGAAACCAAGTCGTCGATGCGGGCGGTTCGCCGCACCATGAACAACCTGAGCGACCGTCCGCAAAGCATCCTGTTTGGCGCACCGGCTACTCCGCCAGGCCCGGGCGAACCAGGCTTTGACCCTTCCGGCAAATAAGGACCAGCAATGAAGAAGAACATCATCCTGATCGCCATTGTTGCCGCCGCCGCATTGGCAGGCTGCGCCAGCAAGGGGCCGCAACCTACCACTTACGACTTCGGCCCGATGGGCGCCCCGCTGCCTGCCGCCAGCACGGCCACCGGCGGCACGGACGGTGCGAGGATCCTGGCCATGCCAGCCATCGTGATCGCCGACGTCAGCGGTCCGGCATCGCTCGATTCGCAGCGCATGTACTATCGCCTGATGTATGCCGACGCGCTGCAGTCGCGCCCTTACGCCTACAACAGCTGGGCGGTCACGCCGCTGCAAATGATGTCGCAGCGCCTGAAAGCACGCATTGCGCAGGCCGGCGTGAAGGTTGTTTCCACTACCGATTCCGCCGGCGGCCTGCCGCTGCTGCGCATGGAGGCCGACGATTTTTCGCAGAGTTTTGACAGCGCCACCCAAAGCAGCGCCAGCATCTCGATGCGTGCCTCGGTATTCCGCAACCACAAGCTGGTCGACCAGCGCACCTTCACCCGCACCGTGCGCGCGCCAAGCGCCGATGCAGCGGGCGGCGCGAGCGCACTGGCCGAATGCACGGACGGCATCGCCGCCGATATCCTGGCCTGGCTGGCATCCATGCCGCAGTAAGTCATGAGCGAAGAAGCGCCCGCACCAGCCCATACGCCAACGCCCGCGCCGGCTCCCGTGCCGGCGTTGCGCAGGGGCTCGCCGGTAGCGCGCGCAACGCTGCTGGCTTACACGGTGTTGATCGTGTATGCCAGCTGGTTCCCTTTCTCCGGCTGGCAGAACCAGGGGCTGTCGCCGTTCATCTTCCTTGAAACGACCAGGCTGCCGCGCTACTGGACCGGCTTCGACGCAGGCATCAACGTGCTTGGCTACATCCCCTTCGGCATGCTGCTGGTGTACGCCATGCGGCCGAAGGTGACGGGCTTCTGGGCTTTCCTGCTTGCCAGCGTGGCCGGCCTGCTGCTCTCCGGCACGATGGAAGCGGTGCAAACCTATCTGCCGACGCGCGTCTCGTCCAACCTGGACTTTTACACCAACACGCTCGGTTCGGTCGCCGGCGCCTTCATCGGCGTGCTGACTGCGAAAAAGCTGATGGACAGCAGCAATGCCTACAAGCTGCGGCAGCAATGGTTCGCCCAGCATGCCAGCCAGGGCATGGTGCTGGCGGCGCTCTGGCCATTGACCCAGATTTACCCGCAGGGTTTCCTGTTCGGCCTCGGCCAGCTGCTGCCCATCCTGTCGGAGTGGCTCAGCGAATTGCTGGATATGGAAATCGACCTGGGCTCCATGGTGCGGCCGGACGTGTCGCTGACGGTGGAACAGTACTGGCTGTCCGAAACCATCGTGACGGCCTGCGGCATGGTGGGCGCGGCCCTGACCTTGCTGTGCATCCTGCGCAAGCCGGCGCCGCGCGCGCCGCTGGTGGTCCTGCTGGTAGCCGCCGCCGTGCTGGTGAAATCCCTGTCGACCGCGCTGCAGCTCGGCCCCGAAGCTGCCTTCGCCTGGGTCACCCCGGGCGCGCAAGCCGGCTTCCTGATCGGGGTGATCATGCTGGGGGGCCTGATTTTCGCGCCCCACGTGGCGCAGCGCCGGCTGGCGGTGGCCACCCTGCTGCTCAGCCTTTTGATCGTCAACACCACCCCGACCAACCCCTATTTCAGCGAAACGCTGCAAAACTGGGCGCAAGGCAAATTCCTGAACTTCTACGGCGCGGCGCAGTTCCTGTCGCTGGCCTGGCCGCTGGCGGCGCTATGGTTCCTTTGCCTGCCATCCCACAAGCTGAACAAGGAAACGCGCGAAACGCCTGTAAAATAAGCGCCTGCATTGAAAAAGAGGCTTCAGATGAGCGACAACCAATACTACAAGCATCACGTGTTCTTCTGTACGAACCACCGTGATGACGGCCGCGAAAGCTGCGGCCCGCGCGGCGCGGAAGCCGCCCAGAAGCACGCCAAGAAGCGCTGCAAGGAGTTGAACCTGAACGGCGCCGGCAAAGTGCGCATCAATTCCGCCGGTTGCCTGGACCGCTGCGAGCACGGTCCGGTGGCCGTGGTCTATCCCGAAGGCACCTGGTACACCTACGTTGACACCGCCGACATCGACGAAATCGTCGACAGCCACCTGGTCAACGGAGTAGAAGTAGAGAGATTGAAGATTAAAGAATGATGAACAAGTTTTCCGAGAAGTTTACGCTGCAGGGCAACGCCGGCCTGATGGAAGGCCTGCTCGACCTGCCGGCCGGCGAGCCGAAAGGCATCGCCCTGGTGGCCCACCCGCACCCGCTGTACGGCGGCACCATGGAGAACAAGGTAGCGCAGACGCTGGCGCGCACCTTCGTGACGCTGGGCTATGTGGCGGCACGCATCAACTTCCGCGGCGTCGGCGCATCCGAGGGCGTGCATGACCACGGCCACGGCGAAACCGACGACATGATGATCCTGTACCAGCACATGGTGCAGAAGTACCCTGGCCTGCCGGTTTCGCTGTCGGGCTTCTCGTTCGGCACCTTTGTGCAGTCGCACCTGGCGCAGCGCCTGGCCGCTGCCGGCACCCCGGCCGAGCGCCTGGTGCTGGTCGGCACCGCAGCTGCCAAATGGGAAATCGCCAACGTACCGGCGGACACCATCCTGATTCACGGCGAGAACGACGACACGATCCCGCTGATCGACGTGCTGGATTACGCACGCCCGCAGGACATTCCTGTGATCGTGATCCCCGGCGCGGACCATTTCTTCCACCGCAAGCTCGGTCACATCAAGAACTGGGTGATCGCCTTGTGGAATAACAAATAGCTTTGCAACTCCCTAAAGAATCACTATGAAAAAAATCATCGCTGCACTGGCAACCAGTGTCCTGCTCATGAGTTCCGCCGTGGCGCAGACCCTGCCGCCGCCAACCATCGCCGCCAAATCCTGGCTGCTGCTGGACTCCACCAGCGGACAAATGATCGCCGCCCAGGATCCGGATTCGCGCGTCGAACCGGCCTCCCTGACCAAGATCATGACCGCCTACCTGACCTTCCAGGCGATCAAGGACAAGAAGCTGTCCATGGACCAGAAGGTGAACGTCTCGGTCAAAGCATGGAAAGTCGATTCCAGCTCGTCGAAGATGTTCATCGATCCCGCCACCCCGGTCTCGATCAGCGACCTGCTGTACGGCCTGATGGTCCAATCCGGGAATGACGCCGCCGTCGCCCTGGCGGAAGCCGTCGCCGGCGACGAATCGGCCTTCGTCACCCTGATGAACCGCGAAGCGCAGCGCATGGGCATGACCAACTCGCACTTTGCCAACCCGCACGGCCTGCCATCGCCGGAGAACTACACCACCGCGCGCGACCTCTCGACCCTGGCGCGCCACGTGATCCAGGACTACCCGGAGTTTTACAAGATCGACTCGGTGAAGAGCTTCACCTACAACAAGATCACCCAGCAGAACCGCAACCGCCTGCTGTGGCTCGATCCGACCGTGGACGGCATGAAGACCGGCCACACCGAATCCGCCGGCTACTGCATGGTGGCTTCGGCCAAGCGCCCTGCCGGCAACCTGGAACGCCGCCTGATCTCCGTGGTGATGGGCACCAATTCCGACGGTACCCGTACTGCCGAAAGCCAGAAGCTGCTGAACTGGGGTTTCCAGAACTTCGACACCGTGAAGCTGTACTCCAAAGGCCAGGCCATCGACACGCCGGAGGTCTGGAAAGGCTCGCAGTCGAACGTGAAGATCGGCTTCACCAGCGACGTGCTGGTCACCGTGCCGAAAGGCGTGGCCGCCAAGATGAAGCCTGTGCTGGAGCGCAAGGACCCGCTGGTCGCGCCGATTCCGGCCAACGCCAAGGTCGGCACCCTGAAGATGATGGTGGACGGCAAGCCGCTGCTGGAACTCCCAGTCGTGGCGCTGCAGCAGGTTGACCAGGCTTCGATCTTCGGCCGCGCATGGGATTCCGTGCGCCTGTGGCTGAAATAATGGCGAAGCTGGAGCTTTCCCGCATCGTCGCGGGCATGTGGCGCATGACCGAATGGGACATGACGCCACAGCAGCGGCTGGCCTTCATTGAGCAGTGCATCGCGCTGGGCGTGACTTCCTTCGACCATGCCGACATTTACGGCGGCTATGGCGTGGAGGGCCTGTTCGGCGAGGCGCTGGCCTTGAAGCCTTCGCTGCGCTCGCAGATCCAGATTGTGAGCAAATGCGGCATCAAGCTGATTTCCGGTCGCCGCCCGACGCATACCATCCAGCATTACGACACCAGCTCGTCGCATATCGTGGCGTCGGTTGAAAATTCGCTGAAAGAGCTGCGCACGGACTACCTGGACCTGCTGCTGATCCATCGTCCGGATCCCTTGATGGATTTCGACGAAGTGGCGCATACGTTCCAGCGCTTGCGGTCCGAGGGCAAGGTGAAGGAGTTCGGGGTATCGAACTTTTCACGGCATCAGTTTGAGACGCTTAACAAGCGCGTGCCGCTGGTGACCAACCAGGTGGAGTTTTCGCCGCTGCATCTGGATCCGATGTTTGATGAGACGTTTGATGGACTGCAGGACTTGGGTGTGCAGCCGATGATCTGGTCACCGCTGGGCGGCGGGCGCCTGTTCACTGCGGGTGATGAGCAGGGCGAGCGCCTGCGCTTGAAGATCAAGGAAGTGGCGGATGAATTGAATCGTCCGTTTGCCAGTGTGGTGTTTGCGTGGATTATGCAGTTGCCGTGCAGGCCGGTGCCTTTGACCGGGTCGGGGCGGATTGAATCGATCGAGGTGGCGGTGGAGGCGACGCAATTTTCGCTGAGCCGGCCGCAGTGGTTTGAGATTCTGCGTGCGGCGCGCGGACATGAGGTGGCCTGAAACCCGGTAAACCAGGGTCTGACCCAGGTTTACCGGGTTTGGGGTTCAATCGTCCGGAAACGTCTGCGGCGGCGCAATCCCCTTCCACCCGCTCCGCCAAGCCAGGTTCAGCCCAACGGTGAACGCGATATACACCACAAAGAACAGCACAAAGTAATAAGCCCGCAGCCAAACCAGCAGTCCCACATTCACCGCCAGCAGCACCAGCGCCGCCGCCGACTTCTTCTGCTTCGAGCTAGGAAAACGAATGGTCGACACCATAAAGCTGCCAACAACAAACAGCAGCGCCACAATGTAATACCCCTCAAGACGCGTATCCGGCGAGTCCGGCCACGCCACCACCACCGAGGCTACGCACGCCGCACCGGCAGTAATCGGCATCCCCACGAAATACTTAGGATCGGTACGCCCCACATTCACATTGAAGCGCGCCAGGCGCAAAGCCCCGCAAGCGACAAAGAAGAACGCCGCAATCCCGCCGATGCGCAGCAAGGTAGGATCCGCCGGCCCCATTTGCACGAAGCCATAGCAATACAGCAGCACCGCAGGAGCGCAGCCGAAGTTCATCACGTCCGCAATGGAATCAAGCTGCACGCCGAAATCCGAACTGGTGCCGGTGGCGCGCGCCACAAAGCCATCCAGCGCATCAAAAATCCCGGCCAGCACCAGCAGGAAGGCGGCCAGGCGGTAATCCTGGGAGAACCCCAAATGGGCGTTGTCGACTGAGATCACAATGCTGGCAAATCCGCATGCGATCGAAAGCAGCGTCACCGAACTCGGTAATGCAAATTTTGCACGTTGCAGTCGCTGTTGGCGTTGAGTATTCAAATTAAAGCAATGATGGTCAAAATGGAATGGCTATTTTACCTCGACCAGCGAATCGTAAAAGAAACACATCTTGCTTGAAATTGGCATAGAATCGGCGCATGAAGGAGCCCAACATGTATTCGTTCGATACCTTGAACCGAAAGTTACCCGCCTTGCTGGCCGCTGCACTGCTCACCGCCTGCGGCGGCGGAGGCGGTGGCGGCAGCAGTTCGCCACCTGTAACGAACCAGCCGCCGGTCACACCCCCACCGTCCAACTGCGTCGTCTCGCAGGCTGGCCTTCCTGTCGCTACGGGCGATACAGCGATTGATGGCTTCAACTGGTTCAATTACCGCCGCTCCGGGATTGGCCTGAGTATGCTGACGTGTAATCAGTTCCTCAATGTCGCAGCCGTCGCGCACTCTAATTACCTGCGGCTGAATAACACGGTGTCGCACGACGAGGTATCCGGCAACGCTGGCTTTACCGGCGTCGATCCGAAAGCACGCATGCAGGCCGCCGGCTACACCTTCAGCGGTGGCTGGGCCTATGGCGAAGTGATTTCCGCCGCCGGCGACAAATCAGGCTTCTACCACGCGGAAGAACTGATCACAGCGATCTATCACCGCTTCGTGATCTTTGAACCGCAATTCAGGGAAATGGGCACCGGCGCTTCGACGCGCGGCGACGGCTACACCTACTTCACCGCCGACATGGCCTACACCAATGGTGCCGGCCCAGGCCTGGGGGTCGGGAATATTGTGGCTTACCCGGCTGACAAACAGACTGCAGTGCCTACCTCTTTCGATAGCGATACCGAATCGCCAGACCCGGTACCCAACCAGAATACGGTGGGCTATCCGATCAGCGTGCACTCGGACATCGGCGGCACCGGCATAACGGTGACCAGTTTCACCGTCCGTCCGCACAATGGGACGAATATGTTGACGCGCACCGTATCCAACACCGACGAAGGTGGAACGACGCAGCACGCAGTGGCCATTATTCCGCTGACACCACTGACCTCCAACACGACGTATGACGTGAGCTTCACTGGCACTGTCGACAAGCTTCCGGTCTCGAAAAATTGGTCATTTACGACAAAATAGAGTCCGTCCACTAGCCCGCATCAGGACAGAGTGCTAAATTCTGTCCTGATGAGCAATTCACATTCCAGCGCACCAACACGCCTGCGCCTCGACGTCGAGGAGGGACTGGATCGCCTGATGGGCGAGCGCGCGCTCTATCTGCAAATCCTGTGCCGCTTCCTGCAAGACCATCGCGATTCCTGCACGCGCATTTCCACCCTGCTGTCGCAACGCCTGGAAGCACAGGCGCAACTGGCCGCGCATTCGCTGAAAGGTTCTGCGGGCCTGATCGGAGCGCAATTGGTGCACGACCAGTCGGTGCTGGTGGAGAACGCCATTGCCTGCGGCGCTGATATCGCCACGCTGCTCGAACACCTCAATGTGCTGCTTGGCGAAACCTGCGCCAGCATCGACGAATTGTTACGCGAACATGGCGACCATGTCGCGCCAAGCGATGCGGCCGCGATCGATCCAGCGCAGTTGCGCGTACTGATCGAAGAGCTGGTGGAGTTGCTGCGTGACGGCGATGGTGCGGCGATCGACCTGGTGGAGAAATCGGCGCCTGTGCTGGCGGCTGCGCTGGGTGTGCCTACCTTCCAGATGCTGGCGGCGGCGACACATGCCTTCGATTTCGAAACGGCGCTGGATGCGCTGGAGATGGAACTCTGAGCTGATTCAGCCGGTGTAATGCGCCTCTTCATCGAAGGAATCCGCGCATTCCTTGCCGCAGAAGCGGCGCACGGCATCCAACGGTTTTTCACAGTACCAGCACGAGCCCTTCGGCGGCAATGACTGGCGCACGCCGCTCGGGCGCTTGGCCGTCGCGACACTTTCAGCGGGTGGGATTTCTTGTTGCGTCTCCACGGTATTCCCCTTTACAGACTGGCCTTGGCTTCAAGGTTACTGCATTGCCCAGACAGGAGCATGACCTGCCTCAACAAAATAATAGCAGGATTAAATCCGAGGCATGGGGGGCGCAACGTGCGCCAGCGCACCAAAAGAAACAAAAATATTCTTATTGGATATGCAGGCGCGATAGGACTTAGTTCCGTGACATCACATGGTGAAGAGCAGGACGCCGATGTGGGTAGTGATGTGCGCGATGATCGCCGCTTCAAGGCCGGCCTTCCAGTACAACCATCCCGCGATCAGAGAGAACGACGCATTGCCCACCATGACCCAGGCGATCACACCGGGCGTGAGCTGCTTGACCAGCAAAGCCGCCGCAGGCAGGTGCAAGGCGCCGAACATCAGCGCAGCGAGGATGATCGCTGCGATCATGACCGCGGCCGACGGCTTGGCAACGCCGCACTGGAACAGGCGCCGTAGGATCCAGGCGACGAGGGTCATGAAGCCCCAGCGCATCACCAGCTCTTCGGTGATGCCGCCATACAGCACGCGCGCCAGCGCGGGGATCTGTACATCCGTCTTCATCTCCGGCGGCGTGAACTGAGCAATCAGCAAAATCAGCGCGGCGCCCAGCGCACCACCTGCCAGTCCTGGAACGACCAACGGCTTGCCCGCGTTGACGAGCGGCGTGTGCGAGGCCCAGGCCGTGAGCAGCGGCGTGCGCAAGCCGACCTTCGGCGCGAGGAAGGCGCCCACGCATAAAGCGATCGCCAGCATGACGCAGCTCTGAAGCGTGGAAGCCAGTTGCGCGACCCACATTGGCACCGAGAGCGCTTTCCCCGCCAGCATGGTAGGCACGATCATCAGGTTGACAGCAATCACACCGGGAAGACCGGCGGCAAAGCCTCCCGCAATCAGCCTTGGCTTCATGCCTGGTGTGCCTTCCACAGCTGGTACGAACGCAGCACCGGCAGGACAACGATGGCAACGGCGCCTGTCATCATCAATGCCGCTTCGTGTCCCTGCACAGGCTTCCACCAGACGCCTATGGCGACCAGGGCGCCAATCGCCACGAACAGACGTCCCGCGAAGCGATGGGTATGATCCCACACGCGCTCGTTGGCCAGCGTCCAGGGTGTACGGATACCGATCGTGTAATTCCAGCGCATCTTGCCAAGGACGTTACCTGTGAAGACGAGCAGCAGGCCCACCGCACAAGGGATGATCCGCGCCACAATCATCACGACATGCAGCGCTTGGGCGACGATCACCAGTTGCACAGCGGTGAGAAGCCCCAGCACAGCAAGGAAAATGGTCTGCACGGCCGACTGGGAGCGAAACAGGTTGGCGCTACGCGGACCGATTTTCGGCAGTAAGGCCGCCAGGCCGAGCAAGCCAAGCGCGATCAGCGGAATGAGGGCCAGTGCGATCCAGGCGGGCGCCCAGCCATTGGGATTGCCAGCTGCATCGAAATGGATGGCGAGCGGTGTGGTGAACGGCACTTCAAACAACACGCGCGCCGCAGCGCAGGCCATGACGGCAAGAAGCGCCGATGCAGTGACGTTGGCGCGATGACTAAGCATGCTTCTTCCCTTTCGTTTGGCGACCAATTTCAAAGGTGTCCGCGAACCCAAGCAAGGCCTCCTCGAGAACGGACATGTTCAAGCGATAGGTAATCGTCGTCTTGTTTTTTTCGGCCAGTACGAGGCCCGCCTCGCGCAGCACGGCGAAGTGGCCCGACAACGTCGGCTTGGAGAGATCAAAATGATCCGCGATTTCGCCGGCAGTCATTTCCCGCTCGCGCAGCAACTGCAGGATGCGGCGGCGGGAAGGGTCGGCCAGTGCTTTGAATACCTTATCCATGTTTTGTATTTTGCCAAATACCGAAATAGAAAGTCAAGCTCGAAAAAGGGGTACGTCCCCTTTTCCGGAAAAAGGGGACGTACCCCTTTTTCGTTCACTTGCCGATGCAGAAGCGGGAGAAGATGACGCCCAGCAGGTCGTCTGAAGAGAACTCGCCGGTGATCGTGGACAGCTGGACTTGCGCCAGGCGCAGCTCTTCTGCGAAGAGGTCCAGTGACTGATCGGTCTGCGCGGCGTGCTGGCCGGCGTAGTCGAGGTGGCGCGAGGCGTTGCGCAGCGCGATCAGGTGGCGTTCACGGGCGAGGTAGAGCGATTCGCCGGTCTGCTGCCAGCCGGCGATGCGCAGCAGTTCCGCGCGCAGCAGGTCGATGCCGGTCTTCTCGTTGGCGGAGAGGTAGATGTGGGTCGCATCGGGCATTTCGTCGACCGAGGGCTTGTGGCCGGAGAGGTCGATCTTGTTCCAGATGCGCAGCACCGGTACGCCTTGCGGGAAGTTGGCGACGATGGCTTCGTCATGCCGGGTGGGGCCGTGATCGGCGTCCAGCAGGTGCAGGATGACGTCGGCCTTGCCTACTTCGCCCCAGGTGCGTTCAATGCCGATGCGTTCCACCACGTCCACCGCTTCATCGTGGCCGCGGATGCCGGCGGTGTCGATGATGTTCAGCGGGATGCCTTCGATTTGGATGGTTTCGCTGACCTTGTCGCGCGTGGTGCCGGCGATCGGGGTGACGATGGCGACTTCGGCGCCGGCCAGGGCGTTCAGAAGTGAGGACTTGCCGACGTTGGGCTGGCCGACCAGTACCACGTTCAGGCCTTCGCGCAGCAGGGCGCCTTGGCTGGCTTGCTTGAAGACCTGGTCGAGGGCTTCGACGATGCCTTTCAGTTGGCCGCGGGCGTCGGATTTTTCGAGGAAGTCGATTTCTTCTTCGGGGAAGTCGAGCGTGGCTTCGACCAGCATGCGCAGGTGGGTCACGCGCTCGACCAGGGCGTGGATGGTTTGCGAGAAGGCGCCGGACAGGGACGCTGACGCGGATTTGGCAGCGGCTTCGGTGGAGGCGTCAATCAGGTCGGCGACAGCTTCGGCCTGGGCCAGGTCCAGCTTGTCGTTCAGGTAGGCGCGGCGGGTGAATTCGCCGGGTTCGGCCAGGCGCAGGCCTTGCTCCGCGCCGGCCTCCAGGACTCGCTGCAGGAGCATTTGCAGGACGATGGGGCCGCCGTGGCCTTGCAGCTCGATGACGTCTTCGCCGGTGTAGGAGTGCGGGGCTTTGAAGTAGATCGCGATGCCCTGGTCGATGACCGTGCCATCCGCTTGGGTGAAGGGGATGTAGGTGGCATGGCGGGGCTTTAGTTCGGTGCCGTTGAAGAGGACTTCTGCTAGTGCGCGCAGGTTCTTGCCGCTGGCGCGGACGACGCCAATGCCGCCGCGGCCGGGGGCGGTGGCGATTGCTGCGATGGGGGAGGAGTCTAGGTTCATTTGCTGATTTTATTCTTAAACCCGGTAAACCTGGGTCAGACCCAAGGGTCTGACCCGACCGGCAGAAGCTGCAGGCCGTCGCTCAGACAGGGTCTGACCCTTGGGTCTGACCCGGGTTTACCGGGGTTGAAAAAAAGCCCGCGGCTGGCGCGGGCTTCTTATCACTTACTTGGCTACGCCAACCTCTAACTTCTTGGTAATCACCCACTGCTGTGCAATCGACAGCAGATTGTTGACCACCCAGTACAGCACCAGGCCGGATGGGAAGAAGAAGAACATGACCGAGAACGCAATCGGCATGAACATCATCATCTTTGCCTGCACCGGATCCGCTGGCTGCGGGTTCAGGCGGGTAGTGATGTACATCGAAATCGCATACAGCACCGGCAGGATCGCCCATGGGTCGTGCTGGGTCAGGTCGGTGATCCACAGCGCCCATGGAGCACCGCGCATTTCGACCGACGCATTCAGCACCCAGTACAGGGCGATAAACACAGGCATCTGCACCAGGATAGGCAGGCAGCCGCCGAGAGGATTGATCTTCTCGGTTTTGTACAGCTCCATCATGGCCTGGTTCATCTTCTGCGGGTCGCCTTTGTAGCGCTCGCGGATCGCGGTCATCTTCGGCGTCACAGTCTTCATCTTCGCCATCGAGCGGAAAGAAGCAGCGGACAGTGGGAAGAACAGCAGCTTGATCGCAATGGTGAAGGCGATGATGGTCCAGCCCCAGTTGCCAACCACGGAGTGGATCGCATCCATCGCGGCCCACATCGGACGTGCAACGATTGCCAGCCAGCCGTAGTCCTTGACCAGGTCCAGGCCTTCGGTCACTTGCTTCAGGGCTTCGGTGTTCTGCGGACCGGAGTACAGCTTGGCGTTGTTGGTCACGGAGGCGCCTGGCGCCAGGGTGCCCAGCGGCTGCACGACGCCGATCGAGTACAGGTTCTCGCCTTCTTTCTTGGTGAAGATATCGCGCGGCAGCTTATCCTGCGGCACGAAGGCCGATACGAAGAAGTGCTGCGCAATAGCGACCCAGCCATCGTCCGCCTTGGTCACATGATCTGGCGTGAATGGCTTGCCCGGATTTTCCTTCTGGGTCTCGGCATCCTTCTCGATCTTCTTGAACTCGTACTTCTTGTACTTCGATTCCGAGGTGTACATGCTCGGAGCGATGAAGCCGCCCGCGCTCATGAAGCCGGAGCTTGGAGGCTGGGTGCCGTCATGCTTCAGCTGCAGGTACAGCTGCGGTGCGACTGGCGCGGCGCTGGTGTTGGTGACGGTGTGCTGTACGTCCACCACGTAGTCGCCCTTCTTGAAGGTGAAGGTCTTGGTCAGCTTGACGCCACCCTGCTCTGCTTCCAGCACCAGTTGCACCTGGTTCGCATCGTTCAGCATGCGCGCGCCAGGCTTGGCGACGAAGGCGGTCTGGTGGTTCGGCAGGGCCGGGCCCACAACCCCAGGCGCATTCACCAGGCCAGTTTCGCCCAGGTAGGTGTGCTTGCCGTTTTCGGTGAACAGGACTTCGGTCTGCTCGCCACCCTTAGGTTTGCAGAACTCGAACAGGCCCCAGCAGCCGTTCATCCAGCCCGGATCGCTGCTGCCCTTGTGCTTCAGCAGTTCCAGGCGCTTGATGGTACCGCCCAGGGTGTCGATATCGACACGCATCACATCGGTGGTGATGGTCACAATTTCGGTCTTGACCGGCGCTGCGACTGCATCGGTGGTCGCTGCCGCGGCGGCGGAAGCGGCGACAGCGGCAGGCGTGCCGGCGGCAGTCGCCGATGCCGATGCCGAAGCCACAGGCTTGGCAGGAGCCGGAGCAAACATGGAAGGCTTGCCGGTCGAGATCATCCAGTTATTCCACAGGATAACCAGCGAGACCGCGAAGACGATCCACAGGATTGAGCGTTTATTGATATCCATTCGGTTCTTCAGGAGTGGTTGAAGTGCTTGGGCGGCACGGGATCGACCCCGCCCGCGTTCCAGGGATGGCAGCGGCATACCCGGCGCAATGCCAGGTAACTGCCTTGAGCCGCACCATGCTCGCGCACAGCTTCGAGCGCGTAGTTGGAGCAGCTAGGGTAAAAGCGGCAACTCGGTGCACCCATCAGCGGACGGATGACCCATTGGTAAAAGCGCAGCAGGATCGTGAGCAGCGTTTTCATTTCGCCGGCCTGCCCTTGTTCGCTTGTGCAAAGAGGCGCGTCAGTTCCTGGCGCAGTTCGGCCTTCAGTTTGGCCGTGGTGGCCGGGCCGTCCTTGCTGTTGACGGGGCGCGACAGGCGCACCACGCAGTCAATGCAAGGAAGCTGGGTAACGCGGAACAGTTCGCGCGTGACGCGCTTGATGGTGTTGCGGGTGACTGCTCGCGGTGCAAAGCGTTTGGCAACGACAATGCCCAGCCGCGCATTCGGCAGCTGGTTCTGGCGGGTATAGAGCACGAAGTGCGCGCTCTTCTGCGTTGGGCGCAAACTAAAAACGGATGAAAATTCATCCGTTTTTATGATGCGCCGAGCGCGAGCGAAGTCGTGTCTGCCTTCGCCTGTCGAGCTGTTAGGACAGCTTTCCACGCGATCAGCTTACAAGCGGGCTTAAACTACGGCCAGACGCTTGCGGCCTTTTGCACGACGTGCGTTCAGGACTTGACGGCCGCCACGGGTAGCCATACGGGCGCGGAAGCCGTGGGTGCGCTTGCGACGCACAACGGAAGGTTGGTAAGTACGTTTCATGTTGGTCTCGCTTAAAAATACAAAATCGGGACGGGAATGGTGTCCCTAAAAATGTTGGTGCCAATGACATTTCGCGCACTGCGCCAATCTCACTGCCCGCTAAATCCGCGCGTCGTATCTTGAAAAATCACGGACTACGGGCGGGGAACCCAGAATTATCAGGATTTTTCGGATCGGTGTCAACCACCAAACCCGGTAAACCTGGGTCAGACCCAAGGGTCTGACCCTGTCTGCGCGGCCTGCACTGGAGGGGTCTGCCCCTTGGGTCTGACCCGGGGGTGCCGGGTTTGGTTGCAAAAACACCAACCTCCGCACGCTTGTGCAAAATTTCCGGTTAACCTGTGGATAACTTCCGACTTAGCGGCTAGAATAGCGCGTTACGTGTGGCGATTCGAACGCCCTCCCACACTTTTTGCATATAGATAGATTCATGGAAAATTTCTGGCAGTCCTGCTCCCAGCAGCTGGAGCTTGAGCTGACGCCGCAACAATTCAGCGCCTGGATTAAGCCGCTTGTGCCCCTCGATTTCGAGGACAACAAGCTGCGCGTTGCTGCGCCAAACCGGTTCAAGCTGGATTGGGTAAAGACCCAATTCGCGAGCCGCATCACGGCCCTGGCCTGCCAGTACTGGGAAACCCAGATCGACGTGCAGTTCGTGCTCGATCCGCGTACCCACGCCCCGAAAAAGCCTGCCGCACCCGCCGTGGTCTCCGGCCCGCTGAGCGACATGCGCCCGGAAAGCCCGGCCGCCGCCGCCGCGCCGACCGCCGCTGCCGAATACCAGAACCCGAAGACCCGCGAAAACAGCCGCATCAACCCGGACCTGACCTTCGACTCCTTCGTGACTGGTAAGGCCAACCAGCTGGCGCGCGCCGCCGCTATCCAGGTGGCCAACAACCCCGGCGTGTCGTACAACCCGCTGTTCTTCTACGGCGGCGTGGGCCTGGGTAAGACCCACTTGATCCACGCAATCGGCAACCAGGTGATGGCCGACCAGCCAGGCGCCCGCATCCGCTACATCCACGCAGAACAGTACGTTCGCGACGTAGTGACCGCTTACCAACGCAAGGGTTTCGACGACTTCAAGCATTACTACCACTCGCTGGACATGCTGCTGATCGACGATATTCAATTCTTCGGCGGGAAGTCCCGCACGCAGGAAGAATTCTTCTATGCGTTTGAAGCGCTGATCGCGGCCAAGAAGCAGATCATCATCACTTCGGATACGTATCCGAAAGAGATCACCGGCATGGATGACCGCCTGATCTCGCGCTTCGACTCCGGCCTGACGGTGGCGATTGAGCCGCCGGAACTGGAAATGCGCGTGGCGATTCTGCTGAAGAAAGCCAAGTCCGAAGGCGTGACCCTGAACGACGACGTCGCCTTCTTCGTGGCCAAGCACCTGCGCTCCAACGTGCGTGAGCTGGAAGGCGCGCTGCGCAAGATCCTGGCTTACTCCCGCTTCCACGGTAAGGATATTTCGATCGATATCGTGAAAGAGGCGCTGAAGGACCTGCTGTCTGTGCAGAACCGCCAGATTTCTGTGGAAAACATCCAGAAGACGGTGGCGGACTTCTTCAATATCAAGGTGGCGGATATGTATTCCAAGCGCCGCCCAGCCAACATCGCTCGCCCGCGCCAGATCGCCATGTACCTGGCCAAGGAGCTGACCCAGAAATCGCTGCCGGAAATCGGCGAACTGTTCGGAGGACGCGACCACACTACCGTGCTGCACGCCGTGCGCAAGATTGCGATGGATCGGACCAAGAACCCGGAGTGCAATCACGAGTTGCATGTGCTGGAACAAACGCTGAAAGGCTAAACCCGGTAAGACCGGGTCAGACCCAAGGGTCAGACCCCTCCACTACATGTGGCGCCGACAGGGTCGGACCCTTGGGTCTGACCCAGGTTTACCGGGTTCCAGACTGCTATACTGTCGAGTTAACAAAAGAACCAACGTACCAACCCATTAACTGAGGATATTTATGCAACTGGTCAAAACCACCCGAGACACGCTTCTCCGGCCACTGCAGATTGTGAGCGGTATTGTCGAGCGTCGGCACACTATGCCGATTCTGGCCAATATCCTCATCCGCAAGGAAGGTGAAAGCGTCTCTTTCCTCTCCACCGACACGGAAGTCCAGATCACCACCAACGCGAACATCGGCTCGGGTGCCGACGTCACCGGCACCACGGTCGCCGCGCGTAAGCTGCTGGACATCCTGCGCGCGCTGCCGGAAGCCGGCGACGTGACCATGACCCTGCTGAACAAGCGCCTGACCGTCCAAAGCGGCAAATCGCGCTTCGCCCTGCAGACCCTGGCCGCCGAAGAATTCCCGACCGTGCAGCAAGCAGAAAGCTTCACCGCATCGTTCCAGCTGCCGCAAAAAACCCTGAAGCACCTGTTCAACATGGTGCACTTCTCGATGGCGCAGCAGGACATCCGCTACTACCTGAACGGCCTGCTGCTGGTTTTGGACGGTAACAAAGTGATCGCCGTAGCGACCGACGGCCACCGCCTGGCCTTCTGCCAGGTAGAGACCGACCAGAACTTCGCCCGCGAAGAAGTGATCATCCCGCGCAAGACCATCATCGAGCTGCAACGCCTGCTGGAAGAATCGGACGACGCAGTCTCCCTGGATATCGCCGCATCGCAAGTGAAGCTGACCTTCGCCGACATCGAGCTGATCTCCAAGCTGGTGGAAGGCAAGTTCCCTGACTACACCCGCGTGATCCCGAAGGGCTACACCAACAACTTCACCATCGGCCGCGAAGAGCTGCTGCGCTCCCTGCAGCGCGCCGCGATCATGACCAGCGATAAGTTCAAGGGCGTGCGCTGCATCATCACCCCAGGCTCGCTGAAGATCTCGTCCACCAACGCGGACCAGGAAGAAGCGGTTGAAGAACTGGAAATCGACTACGGCGGCGACAGCGTGGACATCGGCTTCAACGTGACCTACCTGCTGGACGTGCTGAATAACCTGAAGTGCGACCAAGTCAATGTGGCACTGGGCGACAGCAACAGCTCCGCGCTGATCTCGATTCCAGAGAACCAAGACTTTAAATACGTTGTAATGCCGATGCGCATTTAAACCCGGCAAATCGGGGTCAGACCCAAGGGTCAGACCCCCGGTGTGCCGAAGCCCCAGGCCGTAGAGCCGACAGGGTCAGACCCTTGGGTCTGACCTAGGTTTACCGGGTTTAGAAAAGAGCAGAAAAGTAATTCGTTAAAAGAGAAAGCAGTCCATGTCCGAAAGCCACAACGAACAACCAAAGGCCAAAGCAGAAGAATACGGCGCCTCCTCGATCCAGATCCTGGAAGGGCTGGAAGCAGTCCGCAAGCGTCCCGGCATGTACATCGGCGACACGTCCGACGGCACCGGCCTGCACCACCTGGTATTCGAGGTGCTGGACAACTCGATTGACGAAGCCCTGGCCGGCCACTGCTCCGAGATCCACGTCACCATCCACAGCGACAACTCGATCTCGATCACCGACAACGGCCGCGGCATCCCCGTCGGCCTGAAGATGGACGACAAGCACGAGCCAAAACGCTCCGCAGCCGAAATCGTGCTGACCGAGCTGCACGCCGGCGGCAAGTTCGACCAGAACGCCTACAAAGTCTCCGGCGGCCTGCACGGCGTGGGCGTCAGCTGCGTGAACGCACTGTCCAAGCTCCTGCGCGTGACCATCCGCCGCGACGGCAAAGTGCACCAGATGGAATTCGTCAAAGGCGTCGCCCAGAACCGCGAGATCGAAATGATCGACGGCGTGGCCGTCTCCCCGATCAAAGTAATCGGCGAAACCGACAAGCGCGGCACCGACGTGCACTTCTGGGCCGACGAAGAGATCTTCACCCACGTGGAGTTCCACTACGAGATCCTGGCCAAGCGTATCCGCGAACTGTCCTTCCTGAACAACGGCGTCAACATCAAGCTGACCGACCAGCGCACCGGCAAGGAAGAAGTGTTCGCCTTCGAAGGCGGCACCCGCGGCTTCGTTGAATACATCAACAAAGCCAAGACCGTACTGCACCCGACCGTCTTCCAGGCCACCGGCGAACGCCAGTCCGACCAGGGCACCAATATCTCGGTGGACGTGTCGATGCAATGGAACGACGCCTTCAACGAACAGGTACTCTGCTTCACCAACAACATTCCGCAGCGCGACGGCGGCACCCACCTGACCGGCCTGCGCGCGGCAATGACCCGCGTGATCAACAAGTACATCGACGAAAACGACTTCGCCAAGAAGGCCAAGGTAGAAATCAGCGGCGACGACATGCGCGAAGGCCTGACCTGCGTGCTGTCCGTGAAAGTGCCGGAACCGAAGTTCTCGTCCCAGACCAAAGACAAGCTGGTATCGTCCGAAGTGCGCGGCCCGGTGGAAGAAATCGTCGCCAAGACGCTGACCGACTTCCTGATGGAAAAGCCGAACGACGCCAAGATCATCTGCGGCAAGATCGTGGAAGCAGCGCGCGCCCGTGAAGCAGCGCGCAAGGCCCGCGACCTGACCCGCCGCAAAGGCGTGATGGACGGCCTGGGCCTGTCCGCCAAGCTGGCCGACTGCCAGGAAAAAGATCCAGCCCTGTCCGAACTGTACATCGTCGAGGGTGACTCCGCAGGCGGCTCCGCCAAGCAGGGCCGCGACCGCAAGTTCCAGGCGATTCTGCCGCTGCGAGGCAAAGTGCTGAACGTGGAGAAGGCACGCTTCGAAAAGATGCTGTCTTCCGAGCAGATCACCACGCTGATCGCCACCCTGGGCACCAGCATTGGCGCCGACGAGTTCAATATCGAAAAGCTGCGCTACCACCGCATCATCATCATGACCGACGCGGACGTCGACGGCGCCCACATCCGCACCCTGCTGCTGACGCTGTTCTACCGCCAGATGCCGCAGCTGGTGGAACGCGGCCACATCTACATTGCGCAGCCGCCGCTGTACAAGGTAAAGGCCGGCCGCGACGAGCGCTACCTGAAGGACGACCTGGAAGAAGCCGGCTACATGATGAACGTAGCGCTGAACACCGCCGCCCTGACCCCGCGCGAAGGCGCCGACATCATCCAGGGCGAAGCGCTGGGCGAACTGGCACGCACCTACAACATGGCCAACGCCATCATGACCCGCCTGACCCGCGTGATCGACCGCGCCGCGCTGACCGCCATCATGACCGGCGTAACGCTGAACCTGGACACGCTGGACTCCGCCCAGGCATCGGCCAAGGCGCTGGAAGCGAACATCAATGACAGCGCCGTCAAGGTTGCCGTGACCACCGACGAACTGACCGACAAGCACACCCTGCGCATCGAACGCCTGCACCACGGTAACGTGAAGGTTTCCGCGATCGACGCCGACTTCGTGCAAGGCGCCGACTACAAAGTGCTGGCCGACGCCGCCGCCACCTTCACCGGCCTGATTGGCGAAGGCGCCGTGATCCGCCGCGGCGAAGGCGACCGCACCAAGGAAAGCGCCGTGGTCGACTTCCACCACGCCATGCAGTGGCTGCGCGACGAAGCGGAACGCACCGTGAGCAAGCAGCGCTACAAAGGTCTGGGCGAGATGAATCCAGAACAGCTGTGGGAAACCACGATGGACCCAACCGTCCGCCGCCTGCTGAAAGTGCAGATCGAAGACGCGATCGCCGCCGACCAGATCTTCACCACGCTGATGGGTGATGATGTGGAACCACGACGGAACTTCATTGAGACCAATGCGCTGCGCGCAGGGAACATCGACGTATAAAATGGTGTAGTAGGCCCCAAAAGCTGGCATTTTGGGAACCACTACCTGGCAACAACTTCTAAGCCCATGCACTGCGTGGGCTTTTTTGTTTCCAAATCAACTTTCAGTTCAATTTGACAACTAAGGTCATTGACATTAGTGAAATTTCGCGATGGAATGATGCCTTACTGCTAAGGACAACTTAAGGGGGTAGCGTGGCCGGGGAAACAGCGAAAATTGCGGAAATTGCAAACAAGTTGTTGTGCGTTTGCTAGCTGAATTGACCCTATCAGTTTGACCCGCCCGCCATACCCTCGCGAACGCCGCGACCCGGTCGTAAGACCCTTCAAAGCCTAACTCCCTTAGTTCTTCATGAAGCTGCTTCAAA
>NZ_WNKX01000043.1 GCF_009720745.1 Massilia eburnea
GCTTCAGGGCGTACGCGATCTGCTGTTCAGTAAACTTGCTTCTCTTCACGGCATGCCTCCCTTCTTGAGGTGAAAATCATGCCGGAATTTCTAACTTTAAACGGTACTATTTAATGGGGTAGGGTCACATCAACGCGCGCAGCTTCCGCAACGTGGGCGTCACCGCCGGCACGGTTGGCAATATCCGTGATTCAGTCAACGTGATCGGCAGCGGCGCAAACGCTGCATCCAACGCAGGTGCAAATGCCAGTGCGGGTGGCGGCAATGGCGGAGGTGCAGGAGGCAATGCTTCCGGCAGCGCTGTGGGCGCGCATGCGAACCTGGCAGGCAACGCCGGCTCCAGCGGCGCCGGCGGCAACCTGACGAGCGCAGGCCACAACGGCGACAGCGGCCTGACACTAGGGTTCGCATATCAGACAACTACTTTTGAGTGCATCGTCGAGGGAACACGAGTCCAATTTCCAACTAACGAACAGGAATTCTAAAGCAATGTTATGAGGATTTGGATGAATTCGGCATGGACTATATTTGTCTCTACGACGTAGAATCAGTTTGTTATAGCACGTTCGTACGAGCCTCGGAGGAGGGGCTTCAGCAACTCAAAGCTCGCAGAGAGGTAGCCATCGATCGAGTGGTAACGGATGCGTTTGTGTCATACCTGATTATGGAGTGGGAACGATTAATCCTTGAATTGCGGCGAGACCTAAGGTTCTCGCCCCAGTCAGCCCCAGAAGGATCTCCTTGATGCGCAACTGTTCGCCGGCCGCAGTATCGCTACGTTCACCGGCTATTGGTCGATGGCGAAAAAAGTAATTGATTAGTGAAATTCTGAGAGTTTCTGGAGGCCCGTTGGCGGTTACCATACCGCCTTATGCGCCAGGTGTTTGTTACCGATAGTGATCTTGAATACGACGCTGCGCGGGACCGCCTGTCCCGCGCGGGAATCCCCGTTTTCGAGCCTTCCCGGCCTTCGAAAGAAGGAAGGATGCTTTGCATCTGGCTCGCGCACCAGTACGACGACGCGGTGCAGCTGCTGCGAAATCCCCTGCACATCGTCGCCACCGCCGTGACGAAAGAAGAGTTCCAGCGCATCCGGGCTGCCGCCGATGCGCGCATGGAGCGCACCCGCGACCACGCGTGGGAACGATCGCTTAACCGCCTTGTTGCCTGTGCATCGCTGCTGCTGTTAAGCGGATTGGTCTACATCGCCTTGCCCAGCATGCTGTGAATTCGATCAACGAGCTTTTCACGGTCATCCGCATGGCCTATGCCGCTACGTTTGCCGATGCCGTTGCTTCGGCGGCGGATGCGCACGTCGAAGCGGCGCTGCGCAATGCCGATGGCAGCCTGGCGCTGGAGGGCGCGTTTGGCCTGCCAATGCGGATCGACCTGATTCCCCGGCGCGGCGCGCAGGCCGGCAAGTCGCTGTCGATCGATTCCGAGCAGCGCATGCTGTTCAGCGTACACGCCGTGTCGATGCCGCCCGCCACCTTGTATATTGCGCCGTTCGTGTGGGACTGCATATCGCTGCGGATTTCGGGCATGACGGCGCAGCAGGCAGGCGCAGTGCTGGCGCCCTGGTTCATGGAATGGTTCGATCCGCACGATACCAATCGCCAGAACCAGGAAGGCTTGTTCGGCGTGGTGCACTTTCTCTCCGACCCGTGCGAGGAGGGCGGCATGGTCGCCGCAAACCTGGACCTGGGTTCGGCGCCGCCAGAGGCGCTGGAAGATTTGCTGGCGCGGCTTGCCGCTGCGGGTGCAAGCGACATCAGGCTTGCGTAGCCGTGGAGTTGTTAACGGTTTCTGTGGAAAACTCTGTTAACAAGGAATGGCAGCGCGCGCCAAGCTGATGATTCTAAACAGAATAAACTGATTGCACAATTTTCGGTCAACTCAGCCGTCCAAACGTGAGGAAGACCCAGGCGGCCGCGATCACCACCATCCCCGCCATGGTCACGCAAGACCATGTGAAGAAGTAGGCCGAGAGCACGGTGGCCTGCAGTGCGCGCTCGAACAGCCAGCCCAGGACAAAGTCGAAGGAAGCCATCACCGTCCAGCGCCGGAAGTAAATCGGCAGGTAGCGGCTCATATATTTGTTGTGCTGCAGGGCCGCGTGGCGCTCGATCACATTGCGTGCCGCGTTGACATCCTTGAACAGCCAGTCAAAGAAGATGAAGCGGTAGAGCAGGGTCCGGAAAGGCATCACTTCATTTGTCATGAGCGTCTCCCTTGGGTCAGAATATATTATCATTCCTCGCAACTTTCCAGCGGAGACAAGTGATGACGGAGTATTTGCGCGGCAGCTGCCTGTGCGGCGGCGTTGCATACAAAGCCGATAAGTCCACAGTCAGCAAGGCAAGCCACTGCTATTGCACCATGTGCCAGAAACAGCATGGCGCGGCATCGGGCAGCTACACCAACGTCGCCAGCGCCGCTTTCAGTTTCGAGAAAGGCGCCGAACTGGTGACCGAATACCACTCGTCGGAGCACGGCCGGCGCGGTTTCTGCAAGGTGTGCGGCTCCACGCTGACCTGGCGCAGCACCCAAACGCCGGACCGTATCGCGATCACGCTCGCCACCATGGAGCCGGAGTACGACCTGCCGGTGCAGTACGAATGGTTCGTGGAAAACAAACCGGCCTGGCTACCCACCAAGTGAGCGCAATTCTTCCTCGCTGAAGCCGGCCTTGCGGCGCGCCTCGATATTGAATGGGCCGCGCACCGTTGCCTTGTATTGCACCACCAGTTCGTCGTAAGTGGCAACCGGGTCCAGCCCGCGCAGGCCGCACAGGTGCCAGTACCAGCGGTTGCCGATTTCAACATGGCCGATTTCGTCGCGCAGGATGATGTCGAGGATGGCTGCAGCCGCGCCGTCGCCGGCCTGCGCCAGCTTGGCGCGCAGCGGCGGAATCGCATCGAGCCCGCGCGCCTCCAGCGTGCGCGGCACCAGCGCCATGCGCGCCATCACGTCGCCGCTGGTCTTCTCCACCATTTCCCACAGGCTGCCATGCGCGCTGTAGTCGCCGTAAGCGCAGCCGAGCGTCAGCAAATGGGCCGACAGCAGTGAGAAGTGGTAAGCCTCTTCCTTCGCCACGCGCAGCCAGTCGGCGTAGAACTGTGCCGGCATGGCCGGGAAGCGCCACATCGCATCCAGCGCCAGGTTGACGGCATTGAACTCGATGTGCGCCAGCGCGTGCACCAGCATGGCGCGGCCTTCCACGGTCGCCATCGAGCGCCGGCCGACCAGGCGCGGCGCCACCAGTTCGGGACGGGCAGGGCGGCCGGGAATCGCCGCTGCGGGCGCCGCCAGCACGGCCGCCGTGTCGAGCACCAGCGTGCCGCCAGACCAGGCCTCAGCCATGGCGCCGACGGCGGCGACCTTGGCCTCTGGATCGGTTTCGACCAGGCACTGCAGCGCGCTGCTGCGGAGTTCAGGCATTGCTTTCATAATTCAATATTGCACGCAGGGGCCGACAGTATAGTGCCTCCGGCCTAAGGTGAGTCAGCGCACCGAGCGCGGGCGCGGGGCGGGAGCAGAATGCCTGCATGGATCCCCGAACTATTTTATTCGCTGCTTGCGTGCTGTTTGGAGTCGCCGCTGCCGGCGGTATCGTCATGGCGCTGATCCGGATGGGGAAAAAGACCAACCCTCCGCACTGGATCGCCATGCTGCACGGCTTCCTCGCCGCTGCCGGCGTGACCTTGCTGGCCTACGTGTCGATTTATGCCCACGTGCCCGACAAGGCGCACTACAGCCTGCTGCTGCTGTTGCTGGCGGCCGCCGGCGGTGTATGGATGAATCTCGGCCGGCACCAGCGCAATATGCTGATCCCGCAGAGCATCATGGTCGGCCACGCCTTGCTGGCGGTGGCAGGTGTCGCCTTGCTGCTGCTGGTGCTGTAGCCCGCCTCAGTTGTAGTGGCGGTAGACCTTGGGCGAACCGTCGGGCAGTACCAGGTAGACGTCATACGCATCCTTGCGCGGCCCTTCCATGCCCGGCGAACCAAGCGGCATGGCCGGCACGGCCAGGCCTTTGGCCTTCGGTTTGGCGGCCAGCAGGCGCTTGATGTCCGCCGCCGGTACGTGGCCCTCGATGGCATAGCCTTCCACCGCCGCGGTATGACAGGAGCTCAGCTTGTCGGGCATGCCCATTTTCTCGCGCATATCGGAAGGGTTGGCGACGTCGTGCGCCTCGACCTTGAAGCCGTTCTCGCGCAGGTGCCTGATCCATCCTTCGCAACAGCCGCAAGTGGCGCTCTTGTAGACGTTGATGACGGGCGTGGCGGCCATTGCCAGCATCGGCATGGCCAGCAGGGCGGCCAGGAGTGTTTGTCTGATCTTCATGCAGCCATGGTGCCATGGGCCGCCTCCGCGCAGAAATGACCTGGGTCAAAAATAGTTCTAGACGACTGGTCTAATTCGTTCTAGACTATTCCCTATGACTTCTCCCCAATACTCCGACGTTCGCCAGGGCATCATCGATGCCGCCCTGCCGCTGTTTATGCGCAGGGGCTTCACCGGCGTTGGCCTGACCGAGATCCTGGCTGCGGCCAAGGTGCCCAAGGGCTCGTTCTACCATTACTTCGGCTCCAAGGAAGCGTTTGGCGCAGCCGTCATTGACGACTATTTCCAGCGCACGCTGGCACGCATCGACGATTTGCTGGCGCAAGGCGCCACTGGACGCCGGGGCTTGCTGAATTACTTTGAAGACTGGCGCGAATGCCAGTTGGGCGAAAGCAGCCAGTGCCTGGCCGTCAAGCTCGGCGCTGAAGTCAGCGACCTGTCGGAGGCGCTGCGCGCGGCGCTGCATCGCGGTACGCACGGCATCACTTCGCGCCTGGAACGTTGCATCGAGCGCGGTGTGAAGGATGGCTCGCTGGCGCAAGGCCTGGATGCCAAAGTGCTCGCCGTGGCGCTGTACCAGAGCTGGGTGGGCGCCAGCCTGCTGGCCAAGATCAACCATGACCGCGCGCCGCTCGATACGGCAATGGCGGGCACGCAGCAAGTGTTAAGCCTGGCCCTGTAGCACCGTTTTTTTTGTCGCTCAATCTAGACGACTGGTCTAATACAACAAGGAGAAGCACATGACGCAATCAGCCACCACCAACCGCCGCATCGTCCTCGCCGCCCGCCCGCAAGGCGCGCCGGCCGCCGCCGATTTCCGCCTCGAGCAAGCGCCGATGCCGGTCCCAGGCGACGGCCAGGTCCTGCTGCGTACCCTGTACCTCTCGCTCGACCCCTACATGCGGCAGCTGATGGATGAAGTGCCGCCGGCCTATGCGCCGCGCGTTGAACTGGGCTCGCACATGGTGGGCGGCACCGTCAACCGCGTGGTGGCCTCGCGCCACCCGGATTTCAAGGCCGGCGACCTGGTGCTGGGCAACGCAGGGTGGCAGGACTATGCGCTGTCGGATGGCAGCGATTTGCGCCAGCTGGGCGAGATGGCGCAGCCGTCGCTGGCACTGGGCGGGCTTGGCATGCCAGCCTTCACCGCCTATGTCGGCCTGCTGGACATCGGCCAGCCCAAGCCCGGCGACACCGTTGTCGTCGCGGCGGCCACCGGCGCCGTGGGCGCCATCGTCGGCCAGATCGCCAAATTGAAGGGCGCGCGCGTGATCGGCATTGCCGGCGGCGCCGACAAGGTGGCGTTCGCGCGCGAGCAGCTGGGCTTCGACGTTGCACTGGACCGCCACGATCCGCAGTTGGCGCAAAAACTTGCCGAGGCCGCGCCGGACGGCATCGACGTCTACTTTGAAAACGTGGGCGGCGCCGTGTTCGACGCCGTGCTGCCCCTGCTGAATATCGGTGCGCGGGTGCCGGTGATCGGCGTGATTGCGCAATATAACCACAATGGTGCGCTGCAAGGGCCGGACCGCCTGCCCGCTGTCATGTCAGCCATTTTGCAAAAGCGTATCCGCATGCAGGGCCTGGTCATACTTGACCATTATGAAACACGTTTTGACGACTTTGCCAGAGATATGGCGGCCTGGGTGGTGGACGGCAAAGTCAAATTGTTTGAAGACGTGCTGGATGGTCTCCACCAGGCGCCGCAAGGTTTGATCGGCCTGTTGCAGGGCAGCAATTTTGGCAAGGTCGTGGTGCGCGTTGCAACTAGCTGATAAATATGACAGTAAATGCTGGCCGGGTTAGTTTCTGCATGGCATAATTATTTTAGTTCTTAACAATATTCCTGAATATTTCATGAATGTGATCAGATTGATTGTGGCATCTTCGATGGCCCTTGTTGCCGCAGCGGCAGTTGCAACGACCCAGCCAAGCGGCACCTGGGATACCCTGGTTGGCATGAAGTACGCCAAAGCCCGCAAGGAGGTGATCGATGCGGGCTGGCGTCCAGACCACAAAAACGCCGCGGAAGAATGGGAGCGCCAGCTGCAGGGCCAATTTCCCGAACTGCGTTCATGCGACGGCGCCAGCGGCTATTGCACCCACTATTTCGTGTCCTACGACGGTGTCTGCCTGAAGGTGGTTACCGAGGGCGATACCGTTGCCTCCTTCAAGGTGCGCAGCGTAGCGCAGGGTTGCCCTAAGCAGTAGAGATGATGTTGCAGTTGCGGCCAGCCGTGGCGGCCGACATGGCCGAAATCATGCGGCTCGAACGCGCCGGCTTCGCCGAAGCGATCCAGGAAACCGAGGCGACCTTCGCCGAGCGCCTGTCCGCGGCAGCGGAAGGATGCTGGGTGCTGGCCGGCGAAGCAGGGCGCTTGTACGGCTACCTGTGCGCCGAATTCTGGCCGCTGCACGATGCCTTCGATGCCGCCCGCTTCGCCCGCGACCACGCGGCCGCCGACACCCACTGCGCCGACGGCCAGGAAATTTACGTCTCCTCCATGGCGGTCGATCCCGCCACACGCGGAACCGGCTGGGGGCGGCGTCTGTTCCGTGAGTCGCTGGCCGCAATGTTCGCCAGCCACCCGCGCTTGCGCAGCGCCATCCTGATCGTCAATCCAGAATGGACCACGGCGCGCCGGATCTACCGCGCTGAAGGCTTTGTTGAAATCGGCGAAATCGCAGGCTATTTCGCATCGCAGGACGCCGCTGCGCCGCTGCCCGCCATCGTGATGCGCCGCGCCTCCCGCTAGCAATTCTGTGCATAATGGTCGCCATGCGAGTCGCGACCTTCAATATCAATGGCATTGGCGCCCGCCTGCCGGCGCTGCTGCAATGGCTGAATGAAACCCAGCCGGATGTCGCCTGCCTGCAGGAGTTGAAGGCGCCGCATGAAAAATTCCCCGAAGCCGCGATCAACGATGCCGGCTACGGCGCCATCTGGCATGGCCAGAAAAGCTGGAACGGCGTCGCCATCCTGGCGCGCGGCGCGACGCCGGTGGAACTGGGCCGTGCCTTGCCCGGCGACCCGGAAGACGTGCAAAGCCGCTATATCGAAGCCATGGTCGGCAAGCTGATGGTGGTCTGCCTGTATCTCCCCAACGGCAATCCCGCGCCCGGCCCCAAGTTCGATTACAAGCTCAAATGGTTCGACCGCTTGATAGCCCGCGGCGCGGAACTGGTGGCCTCCAAACATCCCGTGATCATTGCCGGCGACTACAACGTGATGCCGACCGAGCTCGATGTGTACAAGCCTGAACGCTGGCTCGACGACGCGCTGTTCCGCCCCGAAACGCGGGCCGCCTTCGCCAGGCTGGTCGAACAGGGCTGGACCGACGCCCTGCGCGCCATGCACCCCGACGAAAAGATCTACACCTTCTGGGATTACTTCCGCAACGCCTTCGGGCGCGATGCCGGCCTGCGCATCGACCACCTGCTGCTGAATCCCGTGCTGGCGCCGCACCTGCGCGGCGCCGACGTGGACCGCGTGGTGCGCGGCCGTGAGAAGCCCAGCGACCATGCACCGACCTGGGTCGAACTAGACGATTCCTTCTAATCTTTGCGCTGTTGCAGTTTCTCCACGGTATATTGGCCTCACTCCGGAGTTTTTCGTTCGACTAACCTGAGGAGGCACCATGCGCCATGTACGCAAAGCAGTACTGTCGGCAAAATCCGCATCTTCCGCCAACGCCGTCCCGATGCTCGAGCTCAATATGACGCCGCTGATCGACGTCATGCTGGTCCTGATCATCATGCTGATCGTCACCATCCCCAAAGCCAATCACTCAGTCGGCATGGACATGCCGCGTCCCGGCGGCGCCGCCGAGTCGATCGCACAAAACCTGGAAGTTGATTTCGATGGCACGCTGTGGTGGAATGGCGCCCAGCTCGCCAACCGTTCCGCACTGGAGGAGAAGCTGGCGTCGCTGAAAGGCGATGACAGCATCCACCTGCGCGCCAACGGCCTGGCGCCATACAAGGTGGTGGCCGGCGTGCTGTCCTCGGCCCGGCGCCTGGGCGTGCGCAATATCGCAATGGTAGGGAATGAACGGTTCCAATAATCTCCTGTTGGGCGCAGCGGCGCTCATGCTTGCCGGCTGCGCTTTGGAGCCTCGGCCTCCCGAGGCTTTTCCCGTTCTGGTTGACCCGCAGCCGCTGGTCGTGGTCGCGGAGCTGGATGCGGGGGAATATCTCCCTGACTTTCCAGCGCCGCCGGCCAAGCCCGGCGTCGTCACGATCAACCTCGACCCGCCGCCGCATTGGGTGCGCGCCGAAGTTGTTCAAACCATCTATGGCGCGACAAAAGTACCCAGGGTCTTGTATGCCGGGACCACAAGCCACTGGGGACCGCAGCCGATGTCGCCCCAACCGCAGCTGGCGTTCTTCCTGACTGACGGGCGGCAGTACATCCTGCGCCGCTACGGCTACAAGCGTTTGCTGTCCCGACTGGATGGCAGCCTGCTCCTGCCGATATGGGACAAGCAGGTTTCGCCCTGGCTGCCATGTTCGGTGCTGGAATTGCGGGAAGAGTTCGACAGTGGCCAGGTGCAGGAAACACCGAAGACGCGGGGTGCGGACTATCTGCCTGCCGTGGAGCGGCCGGACTTGTTCCGCGCGGTTCCTGGCGGCTTCCTGCCACGTTACGCGATCGACGTGCGCAAGCTGGCGAGCTACCTGCAGGCTAATCCTCCGCCCGTCAAGGGCGTCAAATGCGAATAAAAAAAAGGGCGCCGCGAGGCGCCCTTCGTGCTTGGAGAAAGCAGAAACTTAGTTGCCGCAGCCCAGGGACTTGATGCGGTCGTAGGCTGCCTTGGCTTGGACCAGGCCGTAGCCGGTCTTGTTATCCTTGCCTGCCGCGTCCAGGTCCAGTGCGGACTTGGTCAGGGACGAGCGGATCTGCGAACCGGTGCAGGTTGGGAAGTAGGACCACACCAGTGCAGCCACGGCCGATACGTGCGGCGTTGCCATCGAAGTACCGTCGTAGTAAGCGTAGTTGGTCGCCTTCACTTGAACGGTGGCGGACTGGCCAAGCTGCGCTTTCATCGCCGCGCCATCGGTATCGCTCGCGGTCACCGACGGGATGTTGGTGACGGTGGTGCCCAGGGTGCCGCCGAAGCCGCCGGCGACGTTGTTGTACACGATCGCGCCCACGCCGCCCGAGGCCTGGCAGTTCGACACTTTGGTCGCAAAGTCCACGGTGCCGCGCTGGATCAGGCAGACCTTGCCGGACACGGCGCTGTTGACGGCGTCGCCCAGGCCAAAGTCGGCCAGCGCTGCGGTCGCGGTGGTCTTTGGCGAACCGGTCATGTCGCCAGGGGTATAGGTGGTCGCGCCGACGGTCAGGTGCGATTCGGAACCGGCGCCCATCGGCACGGTCGACAGCACGCCGACGCCAGGGCCGGAAATTTCGACCTTGGTGTTGTACTGCGAGAAGGAGGCCCATGCCTTGTTCTCGTCGACGGCGGCCACCATCATCACGCTGGAATAGCCGGCAGGGTAGGAGATCACGGTGTTGCCATCGTTGCCGGCAGCGGCGATCGACAGGATGCCCTTGGTCTGGGCGGAGTCGAAGGCGCGCTGTTCGGTCTTGCTGGAAGCGCCGCCGCCCAGGGACATGGAGATCACGTTGGCGCCGGCGGTCACGCATTTGTTGACGGCCGTGGTCAGGGTCGAGGAGTAAGCCCAGCCCGATGCGCCGAATACCTTGACGATGTGCAGTTTCAGGTTCTTGTTCGGATTTACGCCGACCACGCCCACGCCGCTGTTGTTGATGGCGGCAATAGTGCCTGCCACGTGCGAGCCGTGATGGTTTTCATCGGTGTACCACCAGCCGGTGCCGGAATCGTATTCGCCGGTGACGTTATTGCCGAACAGGTCTTCGTGCGAATTGTCGTAGCCCGAATCGATGATGCAAACCTTGCGGTTGGACGTGTTGGCATCGGACAGCTGGTCCGCCTGCACCGCCTTGATACCCCAAGGGACCGACTGGCCCAGCTGGTAAGGCGTGCCGGTGGAAGGCGTGGTCAGCGAAAGCGCGGTGCGCTTGACGTCTTCTTCGACCAGCAGCACGTTCGGGTTGTGTTCCAGGCCTTTCACCGCCTGGGCCGGCACTTCGACGGCCATGGCGTCCATGCCGAAGATTTCATGCTTGATGCTGCCATGGGCGGCGGCTACGGCCGACTTCACGGCGGCGCCTTTCCCTGGCTGGAATTGAACGATAACGCGCGTGGTGTCATTGGCGGCAAAAGCCTGGCCGGCGGCGCCGACTGCGACGACAGCGGCGAGCAGCTTGACGCCGGCTGCGATCTTCGAAACCTGGAATTGCTTGTGAACCATGTATCTCTCCCAATCCTGTGTAAGGTTGTATCCCCGCGCCGTTGTTCGGCGCAATTATGATTTGCCGTACTGCAAAGGTTTTTGCACCCGACGGGAGGGAGTGTAGGGATAAAATTGGTGGAGATCCATCAAAATGTAATCAATTGTATAGACCGGTGTTAACGATGCGATACGGATGCGTCCCATCTGGGACATTTTGTAGAAAAGTGTCTCAAATTGAACAAGCGGAAAACGGTTTTGGCGTATGCTGCCGCGCATGGACGACTTTATCGAAATCTACGACGGCGCCCTGAGCGCCGAACAGTGCCGGCACATCCTGGCCCGTTTCGAAGCCAGCGGCAAAGCGGTGCGCGGCAAGACCGGGCAGGGCGTGGACGTGGCCAAGAAAGACAGCTACGACCTGACCATCAGCCAGCACGCCGAGTGGAACGACGTATCGAACCTGATGATGGCCAGCGTACTGACCCACCTGTCGGCCTATATGGACAAGTACCGCATGCTGCTCACCGGCGCCTTGTCGCCGCGCGTAGCGGATCCTGACAGCGGCCAGCCGGTCACACTCACCATCGACAACTTCGAACGCTGCGGCCGGCCCTACCTGGCGGAGCTGATCCAGTCCATGTACCGCGCCGGACCGCTCAATGTGCAGAAGTATTTGCAGGGCAGCGGCGGCTACCACCACTGGCATTCCGAGGTCTACCCGCAAAACGCCAGCTGCGAGACGCTGCACCGCGCACTGCTGTTCCAGTTCTACCTGAACGACGTGGAAGAGGGCGGCGAAACGGAGTTCTACTACCAGCAGCGCAAGGTGGCGGCGCGCCAGGGCCGTCTGATCATCGCGCCGGCAGGCTTTACCCACACGCACAAGGGGAATGTATCGCGCAGCGGCGACAAATACGTGGCTACTTCGTGGATCCTGTTCCAGCGGGCGGAGGCGATGTTCGGCGCACGGGCCTGAGCCGCCAGTCCAGGTTGACGCCCAGGCTGGCCAGCACGATCAGCGCGAAGCCGGCCAGTTGCCAGGGACTGATCAAGTGGCCATAGACCGCATAGTCCCAGCACACCGCCGCAGCGGGATAGATAAAGGTCAGCACCGCGATAGCCGCAGTCTCCATATGCGGCGTTGCGCCGTAAATCATCACATAAGCCATGGCGGTCGGCACCAGTCCCAGGGTAGCCAGCCATCCCCATTGCGCCGCGCTCAATCCGCCTGCCGGGATCGTACTGAAAGCCCCCAGCAGCAGCGCGCCGGCCATGCAATGCACCAGGGCCGTCAGATGCGGCGGCGTACCGCGCATCGACTTGGTGGTCAGGGTCACGCCCGCATACGCCAGCGCACCGGTCAGCGTGCTCGCGATGCCGAGCAGGTAATTGCGGTCCATCGGCGCATCCAAGCGCACGCCGCAAGCCAGGGCCAGCCCGCCGAATCCCAACGCCACCCAGGCCAGTTTGTTCCCGGCCAGCCGCTCGCGCAGGATCAGTGCCCCCAGCAGCAGCACCATGAAGGGCTGCACATGGAACACGATGGTCGCCACGGCGATGCCGATGCGGCGTATCGCCTCGAAGAACATCACCCAGTTCACCACCATCAGCACCCCGCTGAATGCCGCCAGCCGGAACGCCGGCAGCGGCATGTTGGCGCGCTTGAACATGCCCTTCCAGCCGCAATACGCAGCCAGCGCCACGGCGCCAATGGCGCAGCGGAAGAAAACGGTGGTAACAGGATCGAGGCCCGCCTCCTGGACGTAGACGCCCAGGGTGCTCAACATGAGCATGGCGGCGATGTAGGTGAAGATCGGATGACGCATCACCGGATCATCGCATGAAAGTCGGGGCCGAAAAAAGGGGACGTACCCCTTTAATGGGTACGTCCCCTTTTTTCGACAGCAAACCCCGAATTTACTGCACAGTCAGGATGACTTTGACGGTGTCGTCGACGGCGGATTTCTCGATGTAGCCGATCGCTTGCACGTCGGCGGCGACGGCTTTTTTCACTTCGGCGCTGGAACTGTATTCCTTCGGCGCCGTGCCCTTGCCGGTGAAGACCAGCTTGGACCACTGGGTCTTGACCTGGCTGCTGTCCTTGCCCAGCACCTTCTGGCTGAACTCATTGCGCAGCGGGCCCTCGGTGTGTTCGATCGGCGTGAACAGCGTCGATTTGCCCAGGAAGAATTGGGCCGCCTGCTCGCTGAACATGCGCGAGGCCGGATTCTTCGGGTTGACGATCACTACGATCTCGGCTGCCAGCGCGGGCAGGGCGGCGCACATCATCGCTGCGGCGAGCAGCGGCTTGATTCGCTTGTCCATGACTGCCTCCTCAGAACACGAAGTCGAGTGCTACCGCATACACATTGACCGGGCCGGTGAACGTTGGCGTTGGGTTGAGGAAGGCGCCGGGACCATCCTTCGGCTTGATGTGGTCAACCTGCACCTTCAAGGCCAGGGATTTGTAGAAGTCCCAGCGCACGCCAATGGCGTCGGCCGATTGCAGTGCCGCCTGGGCCGCGCCGCCGCGGCCATTGATCAGGAATGCCAGTGGCGCCAGCGGCCCGGTGCTGGGCAGGCCGGCCACAACGCGCGGCGACTTCTGCGTGATGTTGCCGTGGTAGTAGTAGGGCAGGAATTTGCCGAAGCGGTAGCCTGCCATCGCGTACCACGAGTTGGTGTCGTGGACCACCAGCGTGTCGGTGCGGCGCTGGGCGTATTCGGCTTGCAGCACGATGTTCTTCCAGTCCATGGTGCCGCCGACGGAAGTGAAGGTGCCCTTCACGTCGTCCAGCGGCATCATGTCCGCTACCGGGGCCAGGCCGACCTTGCGCAGCGTGCCCACCAGCGTGTTCAGGCCGGGATTATCCTTGAGTGTGAATTTCGCCTGGGCGCGGCCGAAGCGCAGCGTGAACGGGCCGTTTTCGGCCACCACATGCAGCATCAGCATGTCGCGGAATTCGATGCTGCCCGTCACAAGATCTTTGTTGGCGCGGCCGGCGCCGAACTGCACGCTGAGCGAGGTGTCGCCGAAGCTATGCTGGTACAGCAGGTCGGCGCCGTCGAAGGAATCCAGGGTAACCTGGCGATACACTTCGGCTGGCGGGCGCAGCATGGTGTTGGCATAGCCCACGTTGCGGAAGTCGGAAATCATGTAGATCGGCGCGCCCATGCGGCCCACGCGCACGCTCAATTCATCGGTGGCCTTGAACTTGGCGAAGGCCCACGCCGCCTCGGCGCCCCAATCGTCGACCGCATCCTTGCGCGCCAGCCCCTGCCCGGTGAAGGAAAGCCAGTCGTTGACCTTGACCGTGGCCTGGATGCCGAAGTTCGAATCGACGCCGGTGCGCCAATTCTTTTTCACCCCGGCGGCCTGGTTGGGCCGGGCAAATTCTGCATCGTCGGTGTCGCTGCTGGTGAGGGCGGCCGTGCCGAAGCCGCTGATGGTGACGGTGGGACCGCTTTCCTGGGCGCCGGCTTGCAGCGCCAGGCCTGCGGTTGAAAGTGCTGCGATTGCACGACAGATCTTCTTCATGCGCTAGCCCTCCCTGTTGTTGTTCGGGTGAGTGTCACAGATTGAAGCGCTGCGCGCAAAGCTTTCGTGGCAAGCGCGCAACAATAAAAAAAGCCCGCAGCTGCGGGCTTTTTCGGAGGCGGGGCGGATTACTTCGCTTTGCCCAGTTCGGAACGGTGGCGCGAGTAGCTGAAATACACCACCAGGCCGATCACCAGCCAGATGCCGAAAGCCATCCAGGTGATCAGGGACAGGAAGGCCATCAGCGACAGGCAGAAGATGATTGCCAGGCCAGGAACCACCGGCACGCCAGGGCAGCGGAAGGCGCGGTGCAGGTCCGGGCGCTTCTTGCGCATGATGATCACTGCCAGCGACACCAGGCAGAACGCAGCCAGGGTGCCCATGTTCACCAGTTCGGCCAGCACGTTCAGCGGCACCAGTGCGGCGATGAAGCCGAAGATCAGGCCCACCATCCAGGTAGCGAAGAACGGGGTGTGGTATTTCGGGTGCACGTTGGACAGCTTCTTAGGCAGCAGGCCGTCGCGCGACATGGCGAAAATGATACGGGTCTGGCCGTAAGCCATCACCAGGATCACGGTGGTCATGCCCAGGATCGCGCCCAGCGAAACCCAACCGGCAAACCAGTTCTCGCCAGCGTATTGCAGTGCCAGCGAAACAGGGTGGTCGATGCCCAGGAACTGCTTGTAAGGCACGATGCCGGTCATGATCGCAGCCACGATCACGTACAGGATGGTGCAGACAGCCAGCGAGCCGATAATGCCGATTGGCAGGTCGCGCTCCGGACGCTTCACTTCTTCCGCAGCGGACGTCACGGCGTCGAAACCGATGAAGGCGAAGAACACCAGCGCCGCCGCGCTCATCACGCCGGTGGCGCCGAACGGAGCGAATGGCTGCCAGTTGGCAGGATGCACGTGGCCGGCGCCGACGGCGATGAACAGCAGCACCACGCCGATCTTGATCGCGACCATGATGTTGTTCACGCGGGCCGATTCACGCACGCCCCAGCCCAGCATGGCGGTCAGCACGATCATGATCACGAAGGCCGGCAGGTTGAATACGGTGGTCACGCCTGGAACGGCGCCTGGCGCCGCAGTCAGCGCGGCAGGCAGGTGAATGCCGATACCGGCGATCAGCGACTGGAAGTAACCGGACCAGGCCACCGACACGGCGGACGTGGCCAGGCCATATTCGAGCATCAGGTCCCAGCCGATCATCCATGCCACCACTTCGCCCAGGGTGGCGTAGCTGTAGGTGTAGATGGAGCCGGCAACCGGAACGGTCGAGGCGAATTCGGCGTAGCAGAGGGCGGCGAAACCGCAGGCCAGTGCTGCCACCACGAAGGAAATCGTCAGGGCCGGGCCGGCGGTCAGCGCGCCAGTGCCAGTCAAGACGAAGATGCCGGTACCGACGATGGCGCCAATGCCCATCAGTACCAGGTCCATCGGACCCAGCACTTTTTGCAGGCCGCCCGGGGTACGGGTGGCTGCTACCATGTCGTCCAGGTTCTTAGTCCTAAAAATGCTCACTTATCTCTCCAATCTCTTCTCTTTTGGGATCGCCAAAAAAAGGCTGCCGCATATTAGCACACGGGTTTGACGTGGGTTGTTGTAGGATTGTAAATTTGCGTTGTTGCCCGAAAAGTCCTTGCCCCACAGATGAAATATATGATACTCGCCGCGGCCACCGCGGCCGCCCTTGGCGCCACCTTCGCCGCCGTCCCGGCCCAGGCCCAGCCTATGCCGCCGCAGCCGAACACCCCTGCTTACAAGGCCTGCATGGCGGAAGAGGGCGAGCTGCGTCCCCAGCGCCAGGCCTTGTCGCGCCGTTTCCGCGAACATGAGGCGAACCTGGAGCGCGCCTCCCTGGAGCTGGCCACCCACGAAGCGGCCGCCGGCCATCTCAATCGTACCGACCGTGCGGCCGTTGCCGCCTACAATGCGCGGCAGGATGAATTGAACGCCCAGGCCGCAAGCCTGAACACCGAGGGCGCCAGCCTGGAAAAGGAACTGCACGCCTTTAACGCCCGCGTTGCCGCCGGCAATGTCCGCTGCGGTAATATTCTGGCGCCTTATCACGTGCGCAAGAAGGAGATGTAAATGCGGAAAATGCTCACCGCCGCCGGTGCGCTGGCGCTGGCCTGCGCTGCCGCCGCGGCCCAGGCGGCGCCGCTGCCCGCACCGGCGCGCGCCGAAGTGGACGCCCTGCTGGCCCGGCTGCAGACATCCGGCTGCCAGTTCAACCGCAACGGCAGCTGGTACAGCGGCGCCGAAGCCAAAGACCATCTGCTGCGCAAGCTGGACTACCTGGAAAGAAAGGACATGGTCAAAAACGCCGAACAGTTCATTGACCTGGGCGCGGCAGCCAGCAGCTCCAGCGGCAAGGCGTATATGGTCAAATGCGGCGCAGCCGCTGCGGTTGAAAGCAAGGCCTGGCTGACCGCCGAACTGAAAGCAATCCGCGCGCGCTGAGTTTTTCGCCGGCGGTATAGTGGGCCTAGGAGGAAGGCCCGCCATGCAGCACGAAACAGTCCGTATCGATACTCCCGCCGGCGCCGTGGAAGGCACG
Organism: Massilia eburnea; assembly: GCF_009720745.1. Taxonomy (GTDB): domain Bacteria; phylum Pseudomonadota; class Gammaproteobacteria; order Burkholderiales; family Burkholderiaceae_D; genus Rugamonas; species Rugamonas eburnea. The sequence continues at coordinate 16,771 of NZ_WNKX01000043.1, forward strand.
CTGGACCTGCCCACCGGCGCGAGCGGCGTGGTGCTGTTTGCCCATGGCAGCGGCAGCAGCCGCTTCAGCCCGCGCAACAATTTTGTCGCGGGCGCCTTGCGCAATGCCGGCATCGGTACGCTGCTGATGGACTTGCTGACGCCCGCTGAAGACGAGGTTTACCGCACCCGCTTCAATATCAAGCTGCTGACTGAACGACTGGGCCTGGCCGCCGACTGGCTGGCCGCGTCGCCGGCCGCGCGCGGCCTGGCCCTGGGCCTGTTCGGCGCCAGCACTGGCGCTGCGGCCGCGCTGCAGCTGGCCGCCGAGCGCAAGGATGGCGTGGCCGCCGTGGTCTCGCGCGGCGGCCGGCCCGACCTGACCGGGCAGGTGGCGCTGGAGGGCGTCACCGCGCCAACCCTGTTCATTGTGGGCGGCCGGGATGAGGGCGTGATCGAGCTCAATCAAGCCGCCTTCCTCAACCTGCATTGCCAAAAACGCATCGACATCGTCCCTGGCGCCACCCACCTGTTCGAGGAAGCCGGGGCACTGGAAGAGGTAGCCCGGCTGGCGCGGGACTGGTTCAGCCAGCATCTCGGCGAGTGAGGAATGCGGCTATACTTGCGCATTTCTGACTTGCTAAATCACCTATGGAACAGTCTTTGATTGAGATCGATTCTTCGACCTGGCAACTGCCTGCCACCAAACAGGAATGGATCGACGCCCTGGAAGAAGGCAAAGTCCTGCATTTCCCCAACCTGGCGTTTGCGCTGCAAGAGCAGGAGCGCCAATTCCTGCGTCCCGAGGTGCTCAATCCCAAGTCGCGCAACATCAGCCTTGATGCGCAGGGCCGCCTGAAGGGCGCATTGGACGATGGCGCCACGCAGGCCGGCCTGACTGCCATGATGGGACGCTTCCGTGCCGATGCCGAAGCCCTGATCGGCAGCCTGCTGCCGCAGTACATGCCCTCGATTCGCTGGGCGCCGACCAGCTACCGCCCGACGGTGGTGGAGACGCGCACCCAGTCCTGGCGCGCGGACGACAAGCGGCTGCACGTGGACGCCTTCCCGTCGCGCCCCAACTACGGCGAGCGCATCCTGCGCGTGTTCACCAACATCAATCCGGACGGCGTGCCGCGCGTATGGCGCGTAGGCGAGCCGTTCCCGGTGGTGGCTGAACGCTTCCTGCCGCGCGCCAAACCATATGTGGCATGGCAGGCCAAAGCCCTGGCTGCCCTGCACATCACCAAATCGCTGCGCAGCGAATACGACCACCTGATGCTGCAGCTGCACGACGGCATGAAGGGCGACCTGGAATACCAGAAATCGTCGGACCAGCTGACGGTGCCGTTTGCCAGCGGCTCGACCTGGGTGTGCTTTTCCGACCAGACCTCGCATGCCGCCATGTCCGGCCAGTTCATGCTGGAACAAACCATGCACCTGCCGGTCGCCGCGCAATACCGCCCCGAACGCAGCCCGCTGGCAGTGCTGAGTAAATTGACAGGACGTCAACTGATCTGAATTTCGGCAACGGGCGGTGAGAATGCGTGCATTTTTAAGCCCCTTCAGATCGCTATAATTTTCCCCATCTTTTGGGAGAGTGTATGGCGCTGCATTTGAAGAAATCGATGGTGTGGAACTCGGCAATCAACAGCGGCCTGTGTGTCGCCGCCGCCATCGTGATCGCTCGCATGACCGAAGTACCGGGCCGCTTGCTCTGGCTGGCCGTGCTGGCCGCGGGCGTGGCCTTGGTCACCTTCCTGCGCAGCGCCGCCAGGATTCGGCGCCTCACCCTGGCGCCGCTGCAGCAGCTGGCCTCTTATATCCGCATTGAACGCGACAGCCCGCTGGCAAAGCAGCAGGTCGACTGGAGCGTGATCGACGATTACGCCGTCCAGCTCGAAGCGCGCGGCTTCCGCCCGCTGGGCGATTTCACTGCCTACCCGATGCCCGCATCGCTGATCGGCGTGGCCGCCATGTTCACCGACGCCGAAGGCGGCACCATGATCGAGATCCAGCAATTGAAGCTGCTCCCGGTCGCTGGCCGCGAGCGCATGCGCGACGGGATCTATTTCAGCATCATGTCCCTGGTGGGCGGCAATATCCGCGTCATCACCTGCAACCACAAGGCGCAGGCCGCGACCTACCTGGTGCGCGGCGAGCACGATGTGATGACCGCTGAACCCAGCAAGGGCTTGCTGGAGCTGCTGGCGCTGCACGGCGATACACTGGCGCGTCTGCAGCAGGAAACCGGCAAGGCGGCGGCCACCGGCCTGACGGTGGAACGCTATGTGCTGTCGATCCGCGAAGCGCAGGCCCAGGCGCAGCAACGGGTCAACGCCATGAGCGGCTACGCCATCGCCGGTCTGGTGGACCAGTTCGAAGCCGCGGGCGGCTCGCGCTGGGCGCCGGCCATGGCCGAGCTGCAGGCCTTGCCGCAGCGTGCGCTGCAGGAGCTGGACCGCGCTTTCGGCGCAGCCGGGCAGCCGCCGGTATTCCACGAATCGTTGGTGCAGCACGCCCGCTAGCAGCAACTTGTTGTGGTGCAACACAATATACTTGCATAAGCGATAGTAAGTAGGCAATATTGCTTAATCCCTCAACAATTTGGATGACCCATCATGAAAATCAGCAATCGACTGATCGTTACCCTGGCGATCGCCCTGGTCGGCCTGCTATTTGTCGGCGCCGAAGGCTTGTGGCAGCTGCGCGATGCCCAGCAGCGCATGTCACTGGTGCAAACCCGGCTGATCCCGAGCGTCTCCGCCATCAATGCCGCCAAGGCTGCGGTCAGCGATAGCCGCCTGGCCGGCTACCGCCTGTCGGTGTTCTCCAACCTGGCCGACAAGAGCGCGCTGGACAAGGCCTACAACGACGCCCACGCCAACTTCGACAAGGTGCTGGCCGACTACGCGGCGCACAATATCTTCGACGACACCGACCGCAAGATGCTGGAGCAGGACAAGGCGGCCATGGAAACCTACCGCCAGGCGCTGGTGCCGTTCCTGGCCGCTTCGCATGCAGGCGATATGGATGCGGTGCGCGCCACCCTGGTGGCCGGCTCGCCGCTGGCGCTGGGCGCGGCCGGTGTGAAGAAAAGCCTGGACGACCACGTCGCCTACAACCAGAAGCTGATCGAGAAGGTTAAAGCGGAAAGCGACGCCGACTACTCCAAGGCGTTGACCATCCTGGTCGCCGTCACAGTGGCGGTGCTGCTGGTGGTGGGATATATGGGCTTCCAGCTGTATAGCGTGATCACGGGTGGGCTGAACAAAATGCAGGGCAGCATGGAGGAGGTGAGCACCTCGCTTGACCTGACCCGCCAGGTCGACGTCGAGCGCATGGACGAAATCGGCCACGCCGGCGTGGCGTTCAACAAACTGCTGGGTGAAATCGGCAGCGTGGTGGGCACGGCGCGTTCGGCGGCGGAGGCGGTGAGCACGGCCTCGCGCCAGATTGCCGCGGGCACCAGCGACCTGAATAACCGCACTTCGGCGCAGGCAGCGGCGCTGGAGGAAACCGCCTCCAGCATGGAGGAACTGACTTCCACCGTGGGCCAGAACTCCGACAATGCGCGCCAGGCCAACCAGCTGGCGCAGAATGCCTCGCAGATTGCAGTGCAGGGCGGTGAAGTGGTGAAGGATGTGATCGTCACCATGGATTCGATCAATGCCTCCTCGCGCAAGATTGTCGACATCATCAGCGTGATCGACGGCATCGCATTCCAGACCAATATCCTGGCCTTGAACGCCGCTGTGGAAGCGGCGCGCGCCGGTGAGCAGGGCCGTGGCTTCGCCGTGGTGGCGACCGAGGTGCGCAACCTGGCGCAGCGCTCCGCCGCAGCCGCCAAGGAAATCAAGGTGCTGATCGACGACAGCGTGGTGAAGGTCGATTCCGGCACCAAGCTGGTGGTGCGTGCAGGCGACACCATGAGCGAAGTGGTGGCGAGCGTGAAACAGGTCTCCGACATCGTCGCCGAAATCAGCGCCGCCACGTCCGAACAGAATGCCGGCATCGCCCAGGTGCACCAGTCGATCACCTCGATGGACCAGGTCACGCAGCAGAACGCCGCCCTGGTGGAAGAAACCGCCGCCGCATCGCAAGCCATGCAGGACCAGGCCGAGATCCTGGCGCGCGCGGTAAGCGCCTTCCGCATCGACGCCGCCCATTTCAAGGCCGCGCCGGCGCTGCGCAATGCCAGCCGCCCATCGGCTTCGTCTTCCGTCGCGGTGCGCCCGGCGCAGCGGCGCAAGGTGGCCAATGCGGCTGCCGCCGACGAATGGGAACAGTTCTGATTTGTTAAAAATTTTAGAGCGCACACTTTAAGCGCGATTCATCTATCCGTCACAAAACGACGCTATCTTCTGGTTTCTTTTCAACCAGGAGAACCAGATGAAACTGAGCACCATCGCTGCCAGCCTCGCGCTGGCAGCATCCGTCGTAAGCCTTCCCGCCCACGCATGGCAGCAGGAGACGCACCGCCGCATCGTGCTGGATGCCGTCAATTACATGAAGGCCAATCCTGGTACCACCAACTACAACAAACTGCTGGCAGCCGTTACGCGTGCCGGCTACACCATGGACCAATTTGCCGCAGCGCTGGGCCAGGGAGCATATGACGTTGACGACTTCGCCGACACCTACATCTGCGGCGCCACCACCGGCAACTGCCAGCTGGCGCCGGTATGGGGCGCGGGCGCCAGCATCGTCAAGTACACCTCGTACTGGCACTTCCAGAACCACACTTCCGGCAGCGACGTGCACGGCAACCCGTTCGGCGGCTACAACTACGCCAAGCTGGCCGTGGCCGGCGACATCGACAATATGGCCGCCAGCTGGCTGTACGGCGACTACCTTGACGACGGCGCGGGCGGCCTGAAAGGCTGGTTCGGCGACGGCAGCAAATACAATGCCTACGGCATCACCGAGGCGCACTACCGCCTGGGCGGCTACTCCACCAACGCGATGTACGCCGACTTCGAGTCCGCACCGTTCCAGCCGATCGACAACCTGGGCCAATACTGGTTCTCGCAATTCCTGGCCCAGCCGACCGCGCAGTCGCTCGGCTTCGTGCTGCACACGACCGACCTGCTGCAGCCGCACCACACCTGGACCACTTCCGCCCATGACCACGCAGGCTGGGAACAGTGGGTGTACGACTACTACGACAGCGAGCACCTGAACGACTCCGCGCTGGTGGCGGCGGCGATGGCCGACTTCACGCCTGTGGCGCCGACCGGCACCGATATCCGCCCGCTGCTCACGCAAGGCGGAACGTACTCATACGCCAATGGCGGCATCGTGCTGTCGTCGACCGATTACGGCGACCGCGTGGTCGTGGCCAGGAAAATGATCCCGCATTCGATCGCCATGGTGGTGCATGTGCTGAACCGCGCCGCCGAGCGCATGGCAATCTGATGGCAGCGCGCCGCCACCTCCGCCTGGCCGTGCGCGCCGCCGCCGCGGCCGCGCTGCTCGCAGCGGC
>NZ_WNKX01000044.1 GCF_009720745.1 Massilia eburnea
GACGTTGATAGGTCAGGTGTGGAAGTGCAGTAATGCATTAAGCTAACTGATACTAATTGCCCGTACGGCTTGTCCCTATAACCTTGACGGTTATGTAGCACTTACCCGTGTTTGAGAACACTACCCCGCTTTTACTTCTCCAGATTGTTACCAAGTCATGCTTGATGACCATAGCAAGTCAGTCCCACCCCTTCCCATCCCGAACAGGACCGTGAAATGACTCTGCGCCGATGATAGTGCTGCAACCAGTGTGAAAGTAGGTTATCGTCAAGCTATTAATTCCAGGTGACGCGCTCCGCGCGAACCTTGTACCGGTCAGTCTGATGACCATAGCAAGTCAGTCCCACCCCTTCCCATCCCGAACAGGACCGTGAAATGACTCTGCGCCGATGATAGTGCTGCAACCAGTGTGAAAGTAGGTTATCGTCAGACTAAGTAATATGCCAAAAGGCCCGCTCAAAAGCGGGCCTTTTGCTTTTGTGTCATCGCTATGTCACTTCCGGTAATTAAGCTGCGGCTTTTAATCTCCAGAGGCCAGCATGAAATCACTATCGCTTCTTCCCCTAGCACTCGCACTTGCCGCCTGCGGCGGTGGCGGCAGCAATGAACCCGTTAAACCCTCGGTGAACGGCAGTTTCGTCGACGGCGCCGTTGAGGGGGCGGATTATGTGGCAGGCACGGCCGCCAAGGCGGTGACCGGCCCCAAGGGCGAATTCACCTGCAAGGAAGGCGACACCGTCAGTTTCAGTGTGGGCGGTATGGCGTTGGGCAGCGCAGCTTGTGCGCCGATGATCACTCCGCTGCAGCTGGCCGGCGTGGCCGACGTCAAGGATGCGAAGGTCGTCAATCGCCTGCTGGCTTTGCAGCTGCTGGATGAAGACAGCGATCCTTCCAACGGCATCAAGATCACTGCCGAAGTGAAGTCTGCCTTGGCGGGCAAGACGCTCGATTTCGGCGCCGCAGCGGCGGACTTCAACAAGGCCATGGCTGCGAACCTGGTCGCCGCCGGCACTGCCTATGCTGCACGCGGCGTCGATGACGACCGCCGCCAGCTGGTGCGCGAACACTTCGAAGACACGCTGGCCTCCAAGGTTGGCACGCCGGTGCAGGAAACATTCAGCCAAGGCGCTGTCACCGGTACCGTGACGCGCTACCAGGTGCAGGCAGCGAACAGCTTCTACATTCCTTACGAAGGCAGCAACGCCAAGGTCAAGGCTGAATTCCCGTTGGGGTTCCTTCCGTCCTATGGTTCGGCCCTGGCCTTGAAGGGCACGAATGCTAACGGCGACCTTGAATTCTATGGCCTGACCGACCGCGGCCCGAACGGCGATGGCCCGAACGTGCCGAATCCTGGCGGCAGCGGCACCATGGGCGCCAAGATCTTCCCATCGCCAAGCTTCACGCCATCGATCGGCGTCATCACTGTTGGCAAGGGCGGCGCTGTATTGAACTCCACGCTGCCGATCAAGGTTTCGGCGAATACCAACAGCTCCGGCCTGCCCATTCCTGCGGGCACGCTGGGCAACTCCGCCGAAGTGCCGGTCTTCGATGCGATGAAATTCGACGCCTCCAGCAAGGCTGTATATAGCGCGAATGGCCTTGATACCGAAGCCATCGCCTTCGACAAGAAGCGCAATGCGCTGTGGGTGTCCGATGAATACGGCCCGTTCATCGTGAAGATCGATGCGGCGAGTGGCGTGATCCAGTCCCGTTATGCGCCGGGCAGCGGACTGCCTGCAATTTTCGCCAAGCGCCGCGCCAACCGCGGCATGGAAGGGATGGCGCTCGACACGGCAACCGACAAGCTGCATGGTTTCCTGCAAAGTCCGCTGAGCGATGGCAGCGCACCATACTCGGTGACCGGCAAGAACGAGCAGGTCGAACGCTTCGCCCGCTTCACGCGCTGGATCGAATTCGACCCGGTGACCGGTACTACCGGCCGCATGTTTGCCTACCCCCTGAACGGCGCCGATTATGCTGACGGTCGCACCGGCAATGCCAAGCTGGGTGACATGGTCGCACTGGGCAACGGTAAATTCATCGTGATCGAACAGGGCGCCGCACCCGGTGGCAAGGTGTTGAACAAACTGATGCTGGTGGAAATCGGCAGCGCTACCGACATCAATGCGGCGGCCTTCAACCCCGCTACATCTGACCTGGAGAAAAGCTCGATGGGCGCGGTGGCAGTGAATGGCGCCGATTGGTCCAAGGTTGTCACGCTGAAGAAAACTTTGCTGCTGGACCTGAACGCCATCGGCTGGCTAGCCGAGAAGGCTGAGGGCCTGACCATCGTCGACGGCAATACGCTGGCACTCGCAAACGACAATGACTTCGGCTTGAAGACTAAAATCTTCACGCCATCCGGCGAAGCGGTGGCCGACGCCGATGTCACGAAATGCAATGTCGATGCCAACGGCGTCATCATCACCAGCAGCGCAGCTGGCTGCAATGCGGCCAACACCATCCGCGTTGCCCGCGGCGATGACCGCGAGCGCCCGAGCCGTCTCTGGCTGATCAAGTTCTCGAAGGCGCTGAGCACTTACTAAGTTCGTGCGCCGCCTCCGTGCCGGCAGCATCATAATGCCGGCAGGAGGTGCGCGATGATTGAACTGGACGGTTCGACGGGCGAAGGCGGCGGGCAGATCCTGCGCACTTCATTGACTTTGTCCATGATTACCGGCCAGGCTTTTCGCATCCGGAACATCCGCGCCAACCGCCAGCCTCAGGGATTGCGGCGCCAGCACCTGTCGGCGGTACGCGCTGCGGCTGTCGCCTGCGGCGCCAGCGTCACTGATGCGGAAGCAGGTTCGACTTCGCTGGAGTTTACGCCCGGCCGTGTGAGCGGTGGCGTATACGAGTTCGACATCGGCACGGCAGGCAGTACCACACTCGTGCTGCAAACCCTTATCCCTGCCTTGCTGTTCGCTGAGCAGCCGACTGTTGTGACAGTGCGTGGCGGGACGCATAACCCCAAGGCTCCGCCGGCTGAATTCCTGCAGCGTGCTTATTGCCGCTTGCTCGCAGCCATGGGAGCGGACGTCGAGATCGATATCGAGCGATACGGATTCTATCCGGCGGGCGGCGGCGCCATTTCTGCCAATGTGTGGCCATGCAAGCAGTTGCGCCGCATTGACTTGTTCGAGCGCGGGGCCTTGCAGCAGGCCTATGCACAAGCGATTGCAGCACGCTTGCCGGCACAGGTGGCGCAACGACAATATGCGACAGTACGCAACCTGTTGGGCTGGGAGGCCGACCAAATGCGCGAAGTGCTGTCTCCCACTTCGGCCAGCCCGGGCAATGCGATCCTGTTGACCGTCGAGAGCGAGTCAGTGACGGAAGTATTTTCTGCAATCGGCGATCGCGGCGTGCGGGCGGAGGCGGTTGCGCGTGAAGCGGCGCTGGAGGCGCGCCGCTACCTGGCTTCAGGCGCAGCGGTGGGCGAACACCTGGGCGACCAGGTGATGTTGCCGATGGCGCTCGCGGGCGGAGGCGCTTATACGCTGGATCATGTGTCGCAACATGCCATCACGAATGCGGAAGTGATTGCGCATTTCCTGCCGGTGACGGTCAGCTTCGAGCAGGGCGAGCGATTCAACACCTGCCACGTGCGCACCAGGATTTAACTGACCTGGTCCCACTCCAGGCCGAAGCGGGCCAGGTATTTTTTCAAGCGGTCGGCATCGTTCGGCTTTGCCTTGCCAAGGCGCGAAGCGGCAAACAGCTTGCGGCCGGCGTCGGACATGGTTTTCGACTGGAGGCAGACGCTGATCACCGATTCAAGCTGCATCCGGTCGAACAGGTCAATTTGTTCGAGTGCTTCCTCGTCGAACAAGTTGTCAAGGCTCGCCGCCGGTCGCGCGCCTTCCGCCAGCGGGCGCCATTGACGCTGCAGGCGCGCTATTTCGGCCGCGACGATAGGGGCCGTGATGCGGCCCGTGTCCGCAAGCGTCGCCATGCGTGTGACGGAGGCCGACAGGTCGCGGAAGTTGCCGTTCCAGAGAGCGTCCGGCGAGGCGGCAAAGCGCATGTACTGCTGGCGGGCCTCGGTATTGAAGCGCACCATGGCGCCATTCTCCGCACCGAACTGCGCCAGCAGGTAATCGAGGTTCGGCTCAATGTCTTCCGGCCGCTCGCCCAGGCCGGGCAGTGCGTAGGTCCACAGGTTGATTCGCGCAAACAGGTCTTCGCGGAAGCGGCCAGCCGCTACTTCGCGCGCCAGGTCGCGGTTGGTGCCTGCGATCAGCTGGAAGTCGCTGCGCACCTCATGGTCGCCGCCCATCGGCAGGAAGCGCTTTTCCTCGACGGCTTTGAGCAGCATGGCTTGCTCATCGAGCCCCAGTTCGCCAATCTCGTCGAGGAATAGCAGGCCTTTGTGCGCAGTGCGCAGCAAGCCTGGGCGGTCCGACGCCGCGCCGGTGAAGGCGCCTTTCACGTGGCCGAACAAAGTGGAACCGGCGCCATCGCCATGCAGCGTGGCGCAGTTGATTTCCACAAAAGCGCCATCGACCTGGTGCCGCGCCTTTTTCAGTTCGTACACGCGCCGCGCCAGGAAGGATTTGCCTGCACCGGTTGGCCCCATGAGCAGCATCGGGGCGCGCGAACGGGCAGCCACGTGTTCGATCTCGTCGATCATGAGGTTGAAGTGCGGGTTGCGTGTAGCGATGCCGGACTTCAGGAACTCCACCCCCTCGCGCTGCGCGTTGGAGAAGCGCTGCGCGATCTGGTCATAGCGCGACAGGTCCAGGTCGATCAGCACGTATTCGCCTGGATTGCCTGGCCCCGCGCGGCGCGGCGGAGATGTCTGCAGCAGGCGTCCAGGGAAGTAGCGCGCTTCTGTCATGAGGAAAAGGCAAATTTGCGCGACGTGGGTGCCGGTAGTGATGTGTACCCAGTACTCCTCATTCTCCGTGTCGAAGGGGTAATTGCGCGCGAAGTCGAACAGCTGGCTGTAAACGTCCTCGAAATCCCACCAGTCGCTGATCGGCAATGTATGGCGCTGCACGACAGTCTGCGGGGAGACGGCCTGCATGTCCTCTTCAATCTGGCGCGCCAGGCCGTCGTGAAGGGCGCTTGCCAGCAGTTCGAAACGGTCGACCATCAGGTCTTCATGCTGGAGCAGGGAGACGCTGGGGCGCCATTTCTCCCAGCGGCCAGCGGTACGCGGTCCGCCGTCCAGTTGCGTGCCGAGGAAGCCAAGGATGACGATTTTCTTTTTCATTACATGGATAAGAATTTATCTGTAGAGATAATCTAACATAGGGATCGATTTTTATAAATCTATATTTATCAACGACTTAACAAGTTGGCACACCATTTGCAATAGATGGGATACGCAAAGACAAAAGGAGATCAAAATGGCGGAATCCCAAATCAAGGCTTGGACCATCAGTGCCGGCGCAGTCGGCAGGAAACCCGTAAAGCGCAGCTTCGGCGGCGTGAACGCGGCGATGAGTATTTCCACCAGCCGCCGCCACACCACCGTCAGCTGGCATGACGAGCCGCTCGCAGGCAAAGGCCGCACGGTGTGGAATGGCGTGGTCTCCACCCTTGTCGGCGCAGATTAATCGTTAGAAGATGAGACTTATGATGAAAGATAAAGAATTCGAAGTAATGGAAGTGTCGGGTGGTAGCCCGGTAAAGATGTGGACCAAGGGGGTGCCGGTTGAATCGGAAGCGCGCCAGCAGCTCGCCAATACGGCCAAGATGCCCTTCATTTACAAGCATATTGCTGTCATGCCGGATGTCCACCTTGGCAAAGGTTCGACTATCGGTAGCGTGATTCCCACCCTGGGTGCGATTATCCCGGCTGCGGTGGGTGTGGATATCGGCTGCGGGATGATGGCGGCCAAGACCACGCTGAATGCGCGCGACCTGCCGGATAACCTGGGTCCCCTGCGCAGCGCGATTGAGAAAGCGATCCCGCACGGGTTGACCCCGAAATTCCGTGGCCGCGACCGCGGTTCGTGGGAAAACCCGCCCTCCGCAGTGGATGTCGCCTGGGGGCAGTTGAAGGATGAATTCGACGTGATCTGCGAGAAAACGCCGAAGCTGAAAAACACCAACAACTATCGCCACCTTGGTACCCTTGGTTCCGGCAACCACTTCGTTGAAGTGTGCCTGGACGAGGAAGGTTCGGTGTGGTTCATGCTGCACTCGGGTTCGCGCGGGGTGGGGAATGCCATCGGCTCCCACTTCATCGAACTGGCGCAGAAGGATATGCGCACCCACATCGCCAACTTGCCGGATAAGGACCTGGCCTACCTGGAAGAAGGTACCCAGCACTACGACGACTATGTGGAAGCGGTGGGTTGGGCGCAGAAATTCGCGCGCATGAACCGCGAGGTGATGATGCAGAACCTGATCGCCTCCGTTCGCACCGTAATCACCAAACCATTCCAGACGCACGTGGAAGCGGTGAACTGCCACCACAACTATGTGCAGAAAGAGCGGCACTTCGGTAAGGACGTGCTGGTGACCCGTAAGGGCGCGGTATCGGCGCGGGAAGGCGAGTTGGGGATCATCCCGGGTTCAATGGGAGCCAAGAGCTTTATCGTTCGCGGTAAAGGTAACCCTGAGAGCTTCAACAGCTGCAGCCACGGTGCTGGCCGTACCATGAGCCGTAACGAGGCCAAGCGCCGTTTCTCCCTTGAGGACCAGGTGAAGGCGACCGAGGGCGTCGAGTGCCGTAAGGACGAAGGCGTGATCGACGAAATTCCGATGGCCTACAAGGACATCGAGGCGGTCATGAAAGCGCAGGAAGAACTGGTTGAAGTAGTGCACACCTTGAAGCAGGTGGTGTGCGTCAAAGGATAATAAAAGCAGGATAAGAATGATTGAAATTGATGGATCTAAAGGAGAGGGCGGCGGCCAGGTGCTGCGCACTGCGCTGACGCTCTCGATGATTACCCAGCAACCGTTTCGTATTGCGAACATTCGCGCCAACCGCTCGAAACCGGGCTTGATGCGGCAGCACCTTGCGTCGGTCAAGGCGGCCGCCGAGATCTCCGGAGCGAAAGTGGTGGGCGATGCGCTGGGCTCGACCGCCCTGACGTTTGAGCCTGGCGCGATCAAGGCGGGCGAGTACGAATTCCAGATCGGGACCGCCGGCAGCTCGACGCTGGTGCTGCAGACGGTTGTGCCGGCGCTGCTGTATTCGCAAGGGCAGTCCGTGGTGCGGGTGAGCGGAGGCACCCATAACTCCAAGGCGCCGCCGGCGGAATTCCTGCAGCGTGCATATGGCCGTGCCATGGCCGGCATGGGCGCGCAGCTCGAATTCAAGCTGGAGCGTGCGGGCTTCTATCCGGCCGGCGGCGGCGCCGTACGCGCTACCGTGCAGCCGCTGAAAGCCTGGCGCCAACTGACGCTGGAAGCGCGCGGTGAACGGCGCGAAGCGTATGCGGAAAGCCTGGTGGCCGCCGTTCCGGCAGGCGTGGCGAAGCGCGAACTGGATGCTGTGGCAAGCGCCATGGGCTGGTCCGGCGACCAGTTGCGTTTCCAGGCATTGCCGGATAACTGGGGCCCCGGCAACGCCTTGCTGATCACGCTCGATCACGAACACGTGACGGAAGTCTTTGTCGCCTTCGGCGAAAAGGCTCGCCGTGCGGAGGAGGTGGCGCGCGACGCGGTAGCCCAGGCCCGGCGCTTTATCGCGTCCGGAGCGGCGGTCAGCGAACATCTCGCCGACCAGCTGCTGATTCCGATGGCCCTGGCCGGCGGCGGCAGCTTCACCATGGACGTAGTGTCGCAGCACACCCGCACCAACGCGGAAATCATTGCGCTCTTCCTGCCGGTATCGATTCAGTTCGAAAAGCGGGGCGATCTCAATTTTTGCGCAGTGCGCATGTGACAGTTGTTCCAAAGTGGATCACTTTTGTCCCGCAGGCGGGTGAAGGTGCATGGCACGCGGTTTGCTCCTGCATGGGTATTACAACCACATCATGCAGGAGACATCCATGAAACACATTATCCTTTTTGCCGCGGCCGCGGCTGCCGTGACCACTTCCCTGTTCGCTTTCGCCCACGGCAATGTGACACCGCAAGCCGTCGATACCACGGGCCTGCCTGTGCTGGGCGATAAATGGCGCGAGGAGAATCCCTACAAGGACAATAAGCTGGCGCTGAAGATCGGCAGTTCAGCCTTCAACCAGAACTGTGCACGCTGTCACGGGCTGGAAGCGATCTCCGGCGGCATTGCGCCGGACCTGCGCCTGCTCGACCGCGATTGCGTGGGCATGGGCAACGAGAAAAAGAAGCAGGCCTGCTATAAGGAGATCGACCGCTATTTCCTGTCTTCGATCCGCGGTGGCAAAGTGCGCAATGGCGCGGTCTACATGCCGCCGTTTGAGGGTGTCTTCAACCAGGAAGCCATGTGGGCCATCAAGACCTACCTGGAATCCCGCCGCGCCACCAACTGATGCGAGGCCGCCATGCTCACCCTGCGCCTGCGCGGCCTCCGCGCCATGCTGCTGATCGGCTTCGCCCTGCTGTTCGCTGCGCTGACGGTCCATGCTGATACCGGCACCCTGAAAGTAGCCGTCTACAAAGACCTTGTTCCATTTTCGGACAATGGCGAGGGCATCGATATTGACCTGGCCGCCGCCCTGGCGCGCAAGCTGTCGCTCAAACTGAGCTTGTTGCCTTTTCCTGCAGGCGAAAACCTGAACGACGACTTGCGCAATATGGTGTGGAAGGGCCACTACCTTGGCTATGGTCCGGCGGACGTCATGCTCCACGTGCCGGTAGACCGCGCCCTGATGGCCTCCAATGACAAGGTAGAGATCTTTGCTCCCTACCATGTGGAGGCGGTGCGCCTGGTGCGCAGTACCCGCAGCATCCCGGTCTTCGATGGGCTGGATTCGCTGGCGGGCAAACGCATCGGCGTTGAGCAGGTTTCGCTGGCCGGCATGGTGATGCTGGGTGAGGGCAACGGGCGCTTCCGCGACCAGGTACACCTGTTCCACAGTTCGGCCGAGGCGCTGCAGCAGTTGAAATCAGGCCAGCTGGATGCCGTGCTGGCGACGCGTTCGGAGATCGAAGCGGAATTGCATGGCGACCCCGCATTCCCGGTGGAGCGGGTCGATTTCCAGCGGCTGCCGCGCGAGGGTTGGGCGGTTGGCATGGCGGTACGAAAAGACAATACCGAAATGGCGCGCAAGCTGCAGGCGGCGCTGAATGAACTGGCTGCGAGCGGTGAACTCAAGGCAATCTTTGCGCGCCACGGCGTGCAGCTGGCGAAGCCGTGAAGCGCCGCGCGCTGGGCGGCTTGCTGGCGCTGCTGGCAGCTGCAGCGCGCGGCGAAGGCGCCGGCATCCCGACCGTGGAAATTGTCGGCATCGCGCCGGCGGGCGCGCTGGTGGTGGCGCGCCGGCTTCTGCCATATGCAGTGCAGGTCGGCGCGGCGCCGCAGCAGGGCGAAACCTTGGCTGAATCGATGGCGCGCACGCTGGCGGGCGTCAACCTGAACGAGGTATCCGGCAGCCCTTACCAGCAGGATGTGACGTATCGCGGCTTCCGCGCCTCGCCTTTGCTGGGGACGGCCCAAGGGCTGTCGGTCTATCTCGATGGTGTACGGGTGAACGAGCCGTTCGGCGATGTAGTGAATTGGGACATGCTGCCCGAGGCAGCCATCGGCCAAACGATGCTGGCGCCGGGAACCAATCCGCTGTACGGCTTGAACACGCTGGGCGGCGCGCTGGTGCTGGCCACGCGCAATGGATTGGACGATCCAGGCGGCAGCATCAGCATGACAGGGGGCAGCCTTGGCCGGCGCCAGGTGGATTTGTCGCATGGTGCGCAGTATGGAGAAGGCTGGCATTCTTTTGCCGCAGCGACCTTGTTCCATGACCGTGGCTGGCGAGCCGACTCGCCGGGGCGCCTCGGTCGCCTGTTCGCAAAGCTTGGCCGCCGCAGCGATGCCCTGGAGTGGGACTTGTCGGTGCTCGCGGGCGGCAGCCGGCTGGTGGGCAACGGCTTGCTGCCGGACGGCCTGTATGCGGAGAACCGGAGCGCGGTGTACACCAGCCCTGACCGCAGCCGCAACCAGTTGCGCCAGATCCATGCAAGCCTGCGTTATCGGCTTGAGCGCGGCTCCGATCTTTCCATCTCCGCATACGC
Source organism: Massilia eburnea (assembly GCF_009720745.1). Taxonomy (GTDB): domain Bacteria; phylum Pseudomonadota; class Gammaproteobacteria; order Burkholderiales; family Burkholderiaceae_D; genus Rugamonas; species Rugamonas eburnea. The sequence goes on from NZ_WNKX01000044.1 coordinate 10,114, forward strand.
CCGCAACAGCCGGCGTGATAGCGTGAATGGCGATATCGCAGACGACACGAGCCAGGGAGGCGATTCAGGGCAGGTGGCGGCCAGTTTCAACACCGCCTCGACGAGGCAGCGAGGCCAGGGGGCGAACGCTAGTTGGCAGCGCCCGGCGGGAGCGCATCGGCTGGCGCTGGGCGCAGCATACGATCGCAGCAGCGTATCCTTTGCCCAATACAGCCAGCCCGGCTTGTTCAATGCCCGGCGCGAAGCAACGGCAGCCGCTGGCAGCGAGCCCGAATTGGAAGCAATGGTCGACGGCACCGCGCAAAGCGCCGCTATCTTCGCCAGCGATACTTGGACGTTCTCCGAGCGCTGGTCGTTGACCGCTTCCGCGCGCTACGGGTCGTCGCGCATCACAAATAACCTGCAGCACGACGACGCGGCGGTACAGCATGAACGTTTCAGCTACGGCAAACTGAATCCTGCGCTTGGCTTCACCTACCTGCCCGCGACGGACGTTTCACTGTTTGCCAACGCTTCCCAAAGCAACCGCGTACCGACCGTCATTGAACTGGGCTGCGCGGATCCCGAACAGCCTTGCCGCCTGCCGGTCGGCCTGCAGTCCGACCCCTACCTGAAACAAGTCGTCTCGCGCACCTTCGAAGCCGGCGCCCGCTGGAGGCAAGGCGAAAACCAGGCGACGTTGGCCATTTATCGCACCCAGAACAGGGACGATATCCTGTTTCGCACAGCCGGCATCGCGCAGCACGGCTACTTCGCAAATTTCCCGCGCACCCTTCACCAGGGCGCCGATTTCACCGCCAGCATGCGAGCCGGCCGGGTGCAGCTCAATATCGCCTACAGTTTCCTGGATGCCGAGTACGGCGCAAACGGCAGCCTGTTCACCGGCGCCCGTGCTGTACCCGTGCGATCCGGAACCCGCATCGCTGGTTTGCCGCGCCACACATTCAAGCTTGGCGCAGATTGGCACGTCACGGACGCACTGGCAGTAGGCGCAAACCTGCACGCAAATTCCAGAATGTCTGTGCTGGGCAATGAGGATGGATACCAGCCAGGCTGGCGTATCGCAGGCCATGCCCTGCTTGGCCTGCAGGCCAGCTATCGGCCAAATGATCAGTGGGAGTGGCTGCTGCGCATCAATAATGCCACCGGTCGCCGCTACGAGACCTTTGGTGCGGTGGGCACTGACATCTTCTCTGCCGGACAGGCGCAACAGGCCCGCTTCGTGGCGCCCGGCGCGCCGCGTTCGGTCACGGCCGGACTGCACATCAACTTTTAAAACTGATACTGGGCGCTGGCGCCTGCCACCCAGTTGCGGCCCGGCGCCGCTTCGTAATAGCGTTTGTTACTGTCGCCAACGATCACGGAGCCGATATAGTGCCGGTCCGCCAGGTTGTTCAGCCGTCCAAACTCACTGAAGCGCCAACCGGCCCATGACTGTTTCGCCACCAGGCGGACGTTCAGGATGCTGTAGCCTGGCGCCGGTACATCGGCATTTGCGTCCTCCGCGTACACCCGTCCGGCGGTGAGCGATTCCAGTGCCGCGGTGAAGCGCTCGCCGCTTGACTTCCAGGCCAACTCAGCGAACAGGCTGGCGCGCGGCACACCCGGCAGGCGAGCGCCCTCGCGCACATTGCCGAACGCTTTCTCATAAGTCGCCTTCAACAGCGTGGCCGCAACCCGTGCGCTGAATCCTGTCCCCAGCTTACTGTCCAGGGACAGCTCGGCGCCCTGGCGCAAGGTTTCGCTGGCGTTACGGTAACTGGTACGGCCACCGCTGGAGGCATCCACCACCAGTTCGTCGCGCGTGCGCACCTGGAACAGCGCCGCGTTGACGTGCGTATCGCCGGCGCGCGCCTTGATACCCGTTTCGACATGCGTGCTGCGGGCCGGGCGCAGCTGGAAATTGAAGCCTGCACCGGTGCCGGAGTAGAACAGCTCATTCAGGGTTGGCGCTTCGAAGCCGCGCGCTGCCGTGGCATAAAGGTTCACTTCAGGCGTCAGCTTATACAACACCCCAAGGAGCGGCGTGCTGCGGCTGTAGCGCAAGTCACCGCTGTCATTGCCGTTGCTCAGGAATCGGTCATCGACGGACACGCGCATCTGGCTGTGCCGGATCCCCGCAGTGAATTGCCAGCGCTCTCCCTGCCATTCTGTCTGCAGGTACGGATCGGTGCTGGACACCACATCCTGCTCGTCGCGCCGCAGCTTGCCCTGAACGCCGAAGGTCGTGCCAATGAAGTTCTCATACCCCTTGCGGTCGTCGCTGGAGCGGCCGTATTCAACGCCGACGGTGGTGGTCAGCCTGCCGTCGGCGATTTCCCGCATGTCCTGCCAGTTGATGTCGGCGCCGTAGAAATTGCGGTCGAAATCGACCACGCCGCCTGAATGGCTGGCCGGGGCCTGGAAAGCCTTGGAAAAGGCCTGGAACTGCGTCACCTGGCGGTTGCCGCCCCAGACGCTGACGTGCAGCCTGCCCGACTCGAAGCGCTGGTCCCAGCTTGCCCCGCCCTGCTGGTGATCGATGCTCTTGCGCGTGTTATAGCGCTCAGCCAGGGTGCGCTTGGGCACCTGGGTGTCGTTGGCGTCGATTTCCCCGGCCCGAGGGTCCCGCTGCCAGGTGGACCAGGTCACGCCCAGCGGATCCTGGGTGTCCTTCTGCCGCAATCCGTTGGCCACCAGGACCAGCCGCGCCCCAGGCAGCGGCTGCATGGTCAGCTTGGCCATGGCCTGGTCGCGCCGTGCAGCGCTGTGATCGCGATAACCATCGGTATCGAAGCGCGAAGCGTCCAGTACGAAGCTGATGCCGGCTGCGCTGCCCTGGGCATTCATGTCGGTCTTGCGCAAGCCATCGCTGCCTGCCGCGAAACTGGCTTCTACAGTCGGTGCGCCCTCGCCATCGCGTGTGAACAACTGGATCACGCCTCCCGCATGGTTGCCGTAAATGGCGGAGTAGGGGCCGCGCAGCACTTCGATGCGGTCGGCCATGTCCAGGTTGAAGGTGGCCGCCTGGCCCTGGCCATCCGGCATGCTGGCCGGGATGCCGTCGGTCACCAGCCGCACGCCGCGCACGCCGAAGGCTGAGCGGGCGCCGAAACCGCGGGAAGAAATTTGCAGGTCCTGCGCATAGTTCTGGCGGTTCTGCACCACCACACCCGGTACGGCTGCCAGCGCCTCGGAGGCATTCACTCGCACCTGGCCATCCCGAATGCGCTGCGCATCGAGCACATCGACGGCCGCCGGCAGGTCGAAACTTGAATGTTCGCTGCGGCTGCCGCTGATGACGACAACGTCGGAAATTGGAATGCCTTCCGTTGTGGCTTGCGCAAGCATCGGAGTAAATAAGCCGGCCAGTATGGCGGCCATGGCATTCAAACGGATCGGGTGCATTTCAGTCTCCTCAGGTGTACTCAGCATGCCCGCTGCGCGGGTCTCCTGAACACATAAGCAATATGCCTGCCAAGCCGCTTGCGGGACGCGCTTTGCTGGCATATCGCTTGCATGACAAGTGGATACACACCATACCAAAGGAGACATCATGAAGGCAAACCTGATCGCGGCCTTGTGCGCTGCCGGCGCGGCAAGCATCGCCATCGCCGCGCCATTCGCATACGTGCCGAACGAGAAGTCCGGCACCATCAGCGTGATTGATACGGCCACCGATAGCGTAGTGCGCCAGCTCAATGCGGGCAAAAGGCCGCGCGGGATTGGCAGCGGTCCCGGTGGGCGCCAGATTTTCGTCAGCGATGCGTCCAATGGAACGCTCCTGGCCATCGACAGCATCGCGGGCAGCAGCGAGTCGCTGGCGCTGGGAAAATCGCCCGAGGGCGTCAGCGTTTCTCCGGACGGCAAGCTGGTAGCGGTGGCTGTCGAGGAGGGCAACAGCGTGGCTTTGTTCGATGCCGCTACCCATGCGCGGCTGGCAGATATCCCGGTAAAAGGCCGCAATCCGGAGCATGCGGTATTCAGCCCGGACAGCCGCTATCTCTACGTCAGCGCCGAGGAAGCGGAGCAAGTAGACGTGGTCGACGTTGCGCAGCGCCGCCAGACCGGCTCCGTTGCCGTGGGACTGCGCCCGCGCGGCATCGGCTTTGCGCCCGATTCCAGCCGCGTCTACGTCGCCTGCGAAATGGCCAATGCCGTCTATGTCATCGATCCTGGCACCTTGAAAACGCTTGCCACCATTCCGGCCGGGCGCAACGCCAACGGCATCGCCGTGCATCCCGACGGGCGCAGCGTCTACGTCTCAAACGGCATGGATGGCAGCGTGATGCGCATCGACACCGCCAGCAATACCGTCAACGCCACGATTGCAGTCGGCAAGCGTCCCTGGAATATGGCCATCACCCCGGACGGCAGCAAGCTGTATGTGGCAAACGGCCGTTCCAACAGCGTGTCCGTAATCGACACCGCCAGCGCGCGCAAGGTAGCGGACATTCCGGTTGGTGAACTGCCCTGGGGTGTGGTGATCCGTTGAGATCAGCAACAGGTGTTCAGGTTTGGAGCAGTTGTTGTTGCAGCGCCTGCGCCGCCAGGCGCGAAAACCGCTGGCACGGCAATTGCGAATAAGGCAGTACCCACAACCACTCAATAGAGGATGACATGAATCTCGCCGACATCAGCAAACTGGGCGTCGCCAATCCATTCAAGACCCGTTACGACAACTTCATCGGCGGCAAATTCGTTCCGCCGGTGAAGGGCGAATACTTTGCCAACATCACCCCGATCACCGGCCTGCCATTCTGCGAGATCGCACGCTCCACCGCGGAAGACATCGAGCTGGCGCTGGATGCCGCGCACGCCGCCAAGGCCGCATGGGGCAAGACTTCCCCGACCGAGCGTGCCAACATCCTGAACAAGATGGCTGACCGCATGGAGCAGAACCTGCAGCTGATCGCGACTGCGGAAACCATCGACAACGGCAAGCCAATCCGCGAAACCATGGCCGCCGACATTCCATTGGCGATTGACCATTTCCGCTACTTCGCCGGCTGCATCCGCGCGCAGGAAGGCAGCGTCGCCCAGATCGATGCTGAAACCTACGCCTACCACTACCATGAGCCGCTGGGCGTGGTGGGCCAGATCATCCCTTGGAACTTCCCGATCCTGATGGCCGTCTGGAAGCTGGCGCCGGCGCTGGCTGCCGGCAACTGCGTGGTGCTCAAGCCTGCCGAGCAAACCCCGGCTTCCATCATGGTGCTGTTGGAAGTGATCGGCGACCTGCTGCCGCCGGGCGTGCTGAACGTGGTGAACGGCTTCGGCCTGGAAGCAGGCAAGCCGCTGGCTTCGAGCAAGCGCATCGCCAAGGTCGCTTTCACCGGTGAAACCGGCACCGGCCGCCTGATCATGGGCTATGCAGCGCAGAACCTGATTCCGGTCACGCTGGAACTGGGCGGCAAGTCGCCCAACATCTTCTTCGAAGACGTGATGTCGGCCGACGACGCCTTCTTCGACAAGTGCCTGGAAGGTTTCGCCATGTTCGCGTTGAACCAGGGCGAAGTCTGTACCTGCCCATCGCGCGTGCTGGTACAGGAATCGATCTACGAGCGCTTCATGGAGCGCGCGCTGAAACGCGTCGCGGCCATCAAGCAGGGCAACCCGCTGGATCACTCCACCATGATCGGCGCCCAGGCTTCGCAGGAGCAGCTGGAGAAGATCCTGTCCTACATGGACATCGGCCGCCAGGAAGGCGCGCAGCTGCTGGCCGGCGGCGAGCGCCAGGTACTGTCCGGTGACCTGGAAGGCGGCTACTACGTGCGTCCTACCGTATTCAAGGGCGACAACTCCATGCGCATCTTCCAGGAGGAGATCTTTGGCCCGGTGGTCTCCGTCACCACCTTCAAGGATGAAGACGAAGCGCTGGCTATCGCCAACGACACCCTGTACGGCCTCGGTGCCGGTGTATGGAGCCGCGACGGCAGCCGCGCCTTCCGCATGGGCCGCGCGATCCAGGCCGGCCGCGTGTGGACCAATTGCTACCACCTCTACCCGGCCCATGCAGCATTCGGCGGCTACAAGCAGTCGGGCATCGGCCGCGAGACCCACAAGATGATGCTCGACCACTACCAGCAAACGAAGAACCTGCTGGTCAGCTACAACCCCAACGCACTGGGCTTCTTCTAAGGCGAAAAGGCGAGGCGAAGCATGGATAACGCAATTGCCAGGGTCACGGCGACCGAATCCGCACTGGAATTTATCGACCAGCTGCACCAGCAGCACGGACCGATCATGTTCTTCCAGTCGGGCGGATGCTGCGACGGCAGCGCACCGATGTGCTATCCCGCGGGCGAGTTCGACGTCAGCGAGACCGACGTCTACCTCGGCAACCTTGGCGGCGCGCCCTTCTATATCGGGCTTGAGCAATACGGTTACTGGGAGCACACCCAGCTGATCGTGGACGTGGTGGCCGGAATCGGCGGCATGTTCTCGCTCGATAACGGCACTGGCAAACGCTTCCTGCTTCGCTCGCGCCTTTTCACCGACGAAGAATGCACAGCGCTAGGACAGATAGACCATAACAAAGGAGACAGGACGTGAAATACATCACCATCGGAATGCTGCTGGGTGCAGCAACGCTGGCGCAGGCTTCCAGCGTCACAACGACCATGCTGGACAACGCAGCGAAGGACACCGGCAGCGTGCTTTCTTCGGGCATGGGCTCGGAAGGCCAGCGCTATTCGCCGCTCAAGCAGATCAACACGCAGAACGTCGGCCGCCTGGTACCGGCGTGGTCGTTCTCGTTCGGCGGCGAAAAGCAGCGCGGCCAGGAATCGCAGCCGCTGATCTACAACGGCAAGATGTTTGTCACCGCATCTTATTCCCGCATCTTCGCCATCGACCTCAAGACCGGCAACAAGATCTGGAAGTATGAGCACCGCCTGCCGGACGCCATCATGCCGTGCTGCGACGTCGTCAACCGCGGCGCCGCGCTATACGACAACCTGGTGATCTTCGGCACCCTGGACGCACAGCTGGTCGCGCTGGACCAGGACACCGGCAAGCTGGTATGGAAGGAGAAGGTCGATGATTATGCCGCCGGCTACTCGATGACTGCGGCGCCGTTGATTGCCAACGGGGTGCTGCTGACCGGTGTTTCCGGCGGCGAGTTCGGCATTGTTGGCCGCGTCGAAGGCCGCGATCCCAAGACCGGCGAGCTGCTGTGGACTCGCCCGACGGTGGAAGGCCACATGGGCTACAAGTATGACAGCGATGGCAAGGCAACCGAGACGGGGGTTACCGGCACGGTCAACAAGTCCTGGCCGGGCGAGTTGTGGAAGACCGGCGGCGCTTCGACCTGGATGGGCGGCACTTACGATCCCAAGACCGGCCTGGCCTACTTTGGCACCGGCAACCCAGCGCCCTGGAACAGCCACCTGCGCCCTGGCGACAACCTCTATTCCTCGTCCACAGTGGCGCTGGACCCGAAGACCGGCATCATCAAATGGGCCTACCAGAACACGCCGAATGACGCCTGGGACTTCGACGGCGCCAATGAGTTTGTCACCTTCGACATGGACGGCAAGCGTTACGGCGGCAAAGCCGACCGCAACGGCTTCTTCTACGTGATCGACGCCAACGACGGCAAGCTGCAGAACGCCTTCCCGTTCGTACGCAAAATCACCTGGGCGACAGGCATCGACCTGAAGACCGGGCGCCCGAACTACGTGGTTGAAGGCCGCCCTGGCGACCCGACCAAGGGCGAGGAAGGCAAGGAAGGCGCTTCCGTGTTCGCAGCACCGGCCTTCCTCGGCGCCAAGAACCAGCAGCCAATGGCCTACAACCCGCAGACAAAGCTGTTCTACGTGCCAGCCAATGAATGGGGCATGGACATCTGGAACGAGCCTATCAGCTACAAGAAGGGCGGCGCTTACCTTGGTGCAGGCTTCACCATTCGTCCATTGTTCGACGATTACATCGGCGCGCTGCGTGCGATCGATCCAAAGAGCGGCAAGATCAAATGGGAGGTGAAGAACAATGCGCCGCTGTGGGGCGGTGTCATGACTACGGCGGGCGGCCTGGTGTTCTACGGCACGCCGGAAGGCTACCTGAAGGCGCTTGACGCACAAAGCGGCAAGGAGCTGTGGAAGTTCCAGACCGGCTCCGGCGTGGTTGCGCCTCCGATCACCTGGCAGGATAGCGGCACGCAGTACGTGGCCGTGGTTTCCGGCTGGGGTGGCGCAGTACCACTGTGGGGCGGCGAAGTGGCGAAGAAGGTCAACTTCCTGGAGCAGGGCGGCTCTGTGTGGGTCTTCAAGCTCGCTCCTAAATAAACGATCTCCATGTGTTGCGTTGGCGGCCTGCGGGCCGCCTTTTTTTTGAACAGTACTGATCCGATATGGCGCAAGTTGAACAACGATTTATACCGTTTTCCTAGCGTACGTCACCGGCACGCAAATTGCCCTGTCCCTTGTGCACCATCCATTAATCAAACCAAGGAGACAACAATGAAAAAGATCATGCTTGCCAGCGCCGCCAGCGTCTTGCTTGCCCCAGCAGCCCATGCCGTCGACATCAAAGCCGGCGATTGGAACGTGAACGTAGGCGGTATCGTCAATGCCTACTACACGCATGTTTCGTGCAGCGGCGATCCCGTCGGAGGATTGGCGCTTGCCAGCGTCGGAATCGGCTGCGGCGGAGAGGACAGCCGCACCACCATCGGGAATGGCCTGCTGCCGAATGGCCTCGTAACGTCGGCCACGACAAAACAATCCGGGTTCGACGTCAAGGCACTGATCGGCATCTATCACGCCACGGCAACCGACAGCGCGATCGCCCAGAACAGTGAAGTCGACGTACGCCAGGCCTACTTCAGCTTCGGCAATGCGGAGATCGGCACGTTCAAGCTGGGACGCGACAATGGGATCTTCGGCGCCAACGCCATCTTCGGCGACATGACGCTGATCGGCGCCGGTGCACCGGTGCAGGCCACGCAGCGCGGCCGCGTCACGCTGGGCCATATCGGCGCCGGGTATGCCTATGTCGGCTACTACGGCCAGATGGCGTACACCTCGCCGAAGATGTCCGGCTTCAGCATCGATGCCGGCGTATTCAATCCGGTGAGCGATTCGCCTATCGTGTCGGCCGCCCAGTATTCCTCGCGCTCCAATCCGCAACTGCAAGGGCAGCTCAGTTACGCGGAAGGGCCGTTCAAGGCGTGGGTAGGCGTCAAGTCGCAGAAGTTCAAGGGTGTCGCTGCCGGCGCGGCCGATTTCACCATGAATGGCTGGGAGGCCGGCGCATCGTTCCAGCAAGGAGCATTCGGCCTTCTGGCCAACTACCAGGGCGGCAAAGGGCTCGGTGTGTTGTCCGATGCGGACCAGGGCAACGTGCGCAGCAAGCATTGGCTGCTGCAGGGGACATTCAAGACCAGCGAAAAGCTCAAGCTGGGCATTGGCTATGGCATCAGCCGCAACGAAGAGAACACCGCCGGCACGAACGGCCTGAAGTCGAATGCCAATCTCACCGTCGGCGCCTATTACGCGCTGACGGGAGCCATCACCCTGGTGGGCGAAGTTGGCGAAACCCGTTCCAAGTCCTTTGCAGGCGGCGAGGCGAAGATGAAGGGCGCCTCCTTCGGCGGCATCCTGTTCTTCTAAGCCGGGCTATTTGAGATGGGGCAGCTTGCGGTAGATCGTATTGCGCGATACGCCCAGGGCGCGTGCGGTGGCGGAGACGTTGCCGCCGTGCGCCTCCAGTGTGCGCACGATCAGGGCTTGCTCCATGTCTTCCAGCCGCGCGCCGGTGCAGGGCGTGACCGAACCGGTGATGGCGCCACTGGCCGGCGCTATCTCTCCCGCTGCGGGAGCGGCTGCCTGCACTTCCCGCATGTCGTCGAGGAAGTCATCCGGCATATGCTGCAGGCCGATCTCGCTCTCGTCGCCGGCCATCACTACACCGGTGCGCAGAAGATTGGTCAGCTGGCGGAAGTTGCCTGGCCATTTATGCTGCAGGAACAGCTGCATCAGTTCCGGCGCAACGGTATAGCGCTTGTTGCCGCCGTCCGTCGTCAGTATCTTGTTGACGACCGTTTCCAGGTCGGTACGCTCGCGCAGCGGGGGCAGTTTTACCACCAGGCCGTTCAGGCGATAGTACAAGTCCTCGCGGAACAGGCCCTGGGCCATGCGGTCGCGCAGGTTGTGGTTGGTGGCGCAGATGACTTCCACGTTCACGGGGATCGACTTGCCGCTGCCTAGCGGCGTCACCATGCGCTCCTGCAGCACGCGCAGCAGGCGCGCCTGCAAAGGGAAAGGCATGTCGCCGATCTCGTCGAGGAACAGCGTGCCGCCATTCGCCTGCAGGATCTTGCCGATCGCGCCTTTCTTGCGCGCGCCGGTAAAAGCCCCGTCTTCATAGCCAAACAGCTCGGATTCGATCAGCGTCTCCGGGATCGACGCGCAGTTGACCGGTACGAATGGTCCCTGGGCGCGCGGCGAATCATTATGAATCGCCTGGGCCAGCAACTCCTTGCCGGTGCCGGTTTCGCCCATGATCATGATCGGGATGTCCTTGCCCAGCACGCGGGTGACTTTGTCGATTACCGCTTCCAGCTGCTGGTCCCCGGTGCGCAGATAGCGCAGGCCGGACAGGCGACGCGCGGAATGGGCAGGATTGGTCTGCGCCGGATGGCTCTCCTCGCGCGCGGAAATGATCGGATGCTGAAAGTGGTTATTGGCGAGCCGCAGTTGGGCGCGGCCGAAGACACGCACGCCGCTATGCAGGCACAGGTCGAGCAGGCCGGGCGCCGCAGTCCGGTAATGATCGAACAGCGCAGACACGGGGAGCCCAAACAGCGAGCTGAAAGTATGCGACTGCAGGGCGGCGAATGTCAGGCCGAGCTGGAACAGGCCAGCACGGTTGGCGGCGATAAAGCGGCCGCCAGGCGTGAACGAGGCAATGCCCTCCATCAGTGTGCCAATAAATTCAGCACGTGCATGGAAGTGCAGGGTGATGACATCCTCAAAGGCGGCTGCGAACAGCTGGTTTTCCACCATCAGGGCTGACATGCGCACCAGGGCCATCGTGTGCTTATGGAAGGAGCGCTGGTCGCCCGAGACGTCAAGCACCCCGATCACATTGCCCGCATGGTCGGTAATCGGCGCCGCGGAGCAGGTCAGGAAGTGGTTGGCTTGCAGGAAATGTTGGTCAGCATGCACCAGCGCCGGCTTAGCCTCGGCGATGGCTGTGCCGATAGCGTTGGTCCCTTTGCACTCTTCGGACCAGGTAGCGCCAGACTGCAAGGCGACCCGGTTGGCCTTTTCCAGGAAGTCGTCATCCCCCAGCGAGTGCAGGATCACCCCCTTGGCATCGGTCAGGATCACCATATTGTGGGTGTTCACAATTTGCTGGTAGAGCGTTTCCATGGCCGGCACCGCATGGGTATGCAGCAGGCGGTTCTGCTCGATCAGCCCGGATAGTGAGCGGCGGTCGATGGGCGACAGGTCAACGTCGCTGCACGGATCGAGGCCATAAGTCCGCGAACGGTGATGAGCGGTCTCGATAATCGAGTTGTTCAAATTTGGAACAGTTTCCTGTTGCATGTCTCCCCCGGCAGCCTTTGCGGCTTTCTTTAATGTAGCACCTGTGTCAAAAGTGAACAAAAACCGATGGCCAGGTGCGTTGCATAGTTATACAAGCAAACAAGATGCCAGATAGCCCTTGCGGATCGGGCGCCGGTCGGCTATAGTTCTGTCCCTCGCAACGCAGCAACGTCAACGACGAAGCAGCGAAGCGAAAAAGATGGGGTTGACGAGATAGACGAAATACTGCATAATCTCGCTTCTCTGCTGCTGACA
>NZ_WNKX01000045.1 GCF_009720745.1 Massilia eburnea
CAGTGTGAAAGTAGGTTATCGTCAGGCTCTTATTAGAAAAGCCCGCTAGGCATGTGCCAGCGGGCTTTTTGCTTTTCTAAACCCGGTAAACCTGGGTCAGACCCAAGGGTCTGACCCTCTACGGTCTTCAGGAGGCAGGCTTAAATCTAGCCGAGAGGGTTGCGCAGACAGTGTCAGACCCTGCGGGTCTGACGGGGCGGCCATCCGACTGGGTTACCGGGTTGGTTTGGTCTGTTTTTCCAGCCACCGCCGGTAGCCGCGATAGTGGTGCACGACAAAGCCCCCGAACGCTTGCTGATTCTTGAAGTGCGCTTCTGCCGCCGCCAGTTCGCGCTCCATGTCAGCCTCGGTCAGATGGTTGAACGACACCTTCTGGATTTCATTCGGCGTCGTCTCAACACCAAGCAGTACGCGCTTTCCCGCCTTCATTCCATAAGCCATTTCATCGCTGGCATGGCTGATCAGGCCGTCCGGGCCATGCGCGTGATCGCGATAGTCCATCAACGCCACATAGTCGTACAGGTCTTGTGTGTGTTCGCTGACGCGGCGCCGTTTGCCTTGCCAGCTCAATTCAATACCGTCCCACCAGAATGGCATTGCGGGGCCAATATCAATGGCTTGCCCATAGCGCCGCTTCTCCGCCATGATGGCGGCGCTCATGTCCAGGAAATTGCCAAGCAGTTCGAGCTTCTTCGCCGACCATTCGTCCAGGATGTGCGGTTCGATATCGAGGTTGATGCCATCAAAGCGTTCGTCGGCCTCCGCCTTGGCGTTGTAGTCGAACACGCGGCGCACCATGGCAATAGCGAGGGCGCGAAATGACGGCAGGATGTAGCGTTCCGTTTGCAGGTAGCCAGATCCCAGGAGCGCATACACCTGCAGGCCGGCGCCGTGCAGCCGCTTGATGGTGGCCTTATAGCGCCGCGGGTCATCGACAATATCGTTGCGTTCCCTGAAGGAGTCGGCATACAGGTATACCGTTGTAATGCCGTGCGCTTTGAAAAACGCCAGTGCTTCCTCCACCGCTGAAGGGCGGTCCAGCATGGCGTAGCTGTCTTCTTCCCACGTCCAGATGGCCCGCGGCGCCGGCGCGGCGGATGCTTGCGTGTTGAGTGAAGCCGCTACCAGCAGCGCGGCAAGTGAACGACTCAGAGCGTGGCGTCCTGGTTTCACTTAGCGCGTAAATGGAATGTGATACTGCCCTTGTCCAATCGGCTTGCCTGTGTCGGGATGGGAAACAATGACAGAGGCAAAGTAATTCCCTGCTGGTAGTTTGAGCTTCATCTGCAGTTTCACTTCCGCGCCTGCATTAGATGCCAGTTTCGTCGCCTTGCCATAGGACTCGCCAAGTTCACGGCCGTTAGCATCGGTGACGACAAGCAGGGGAACGAATTCAGGCGAGTCGGAATCAGCGCGATTTGCGAATTGGGCGGATAGCCGCAATTCGTCTTCAACGACTTCGGCCTTTGCTTTCGAGACCCAGAGATTGCCAAGGTCCGCTGCCAGCGCAGCGGTTTGCAGCTTTCGCTTCGTCTCTTCGTAGCCTAGTGCCGGCGCTTCGAGCACCGCGGCAGGCACCAGCTTCTTGTTACGTTCAAGCGCTGCGTTGATCGCCTTGAATGCGCTGAATTGCGCAGCTGCTTTTTTCTTTGCGCCCTGGTTGTCGAGGAGATCGATTTCCATGCCATCGGCAATGCTGAAAAGCCTCCCCTGGCTCAACAATACGTTGCCCGAAATGTAGTCATTCAAGTCGGTCTTGGTTTGCTTGAGCGGGAACGCGTGTACATTGCGGAAGCCCGGCTCCATGTCCAGGCCGGAACCAAGCCAGCTTGCCTGCGCAGGCGTCTTCAGCCCGTATTGGTGGGAGAGGAAGGCCAGCAGCGAGGGCGTCACGTCAAACTGGGAGGAAATCGACCGGATGTGCTCCGGCGCCTTAAGCAAGGGCGAATAGACGATCAGGGGCACGTGATAACGTTCCAGATGATGCGACATCGGCAGTTCCGGCAAGCGGTGGTCGCCCGTAATGATGAAGATCGTATTGTCGTAGCCAGCCTGTTTTTTGGCTTCGTTAAAGTAGTGGCGCAGGGCGTCGTCGGTATACAGGATGCTGGCGAAGATCTTTGCATCGGCCTGGTAAGGTGCGCGCTTGTCGGCAGCGATTTTCAGCTGATCGAGGCGTTGCGTGACTTTCGCCTTGTATTCATCCAATTCAGGGAATGTGAAGGGGTCGTGCATGGTGACCGTCTGAATGACGGTCAGGCAGGGTTTGCAGGTATCGCTGCCGGCGAATTTGAGCTCGTGGTCAATCAGCTCGCGGTCCGCATAGCCCCATTCGTTCCCCCGTTTCACTCCTGGATCGAACTGCCCCAAGCCTGAGATAACGTCGGTGCCCTGGCGCGCCAGGAATTGACCTTGGTTGTCGAATTCGAGGTTGGTGCCCGTGAAGTAACGCGTGCGATAGCCCTGGCTGCGCAATATGCTCACCAGCGATGCGTGCGCGGGCATGTTCTTGCCCATGGAAGAAAAGCCATGTTCCCCATAAGGCAGTGAGCCGAGCAGCGAAGGCAGCACGCCAAATGTCCTGCCTTGCGGCGCGACGAAATTGTCCCAATACAGGCTTTGGCCCGCCAGCTCGTCCAGGAAAGGCGTAAAGCTGCCCAGCCGAGCGCCGGGGCCCGAGAACGAGCGACCCAATCCTTCAACAATAATCAGCACAAGGTTTGGCGGCGCTGGCTGTTGGTTGAAATATGGGCCAAGCGTATCCGGCGTGGTTTCGGCATGCACGAAAGGATAGGCTGCATCGGCGACGCTGCCGGGGGAAGCTGAAGGTACCGGGCGAAGCAGGTAATTCAAGTTGGCATCGGCAAAGAAGGCGGCTTTATTGGCCGTGATGCTACCGAGGTCCTGGTGTCCGTCGCTATCCGCTTCCAACTGGTTCGGCAGCAGGAAGAATGCCGGAACCGAAAGCGCCAGTACTGCAATCGCGTAAGGCGGTTTCCAGCCTGGGTTTTCAATGCGGTCTTTGCGCACGAGCACATAGAGCATCAGAGCGATCACGGCCACCATGCTCGCTGCCATCAGCAGGTCGGTGTCGCGATGGCCCGCCAGAATGAGCTGGAGTTCCTTCCACGAATAGCCAAACAGGTCTGAACCAAGCAGCACGCTGGTCGCGCGCTGATAAGCAATCAGTGCACCCTGTACGATGAGCAGCAGCGACCAGGTAACGCCAATCCAGGCCAGGCGCGCAACACGGTTCCGCATGGCCAGGCCAGGCAGCGACAGCAGGAATATGAAAGGCAGGTAGCGGACCAGCGCAAGCAGATCGTTGCCAATTGCAGGGAAAAGCAGGGCTCTGATCTGGCTGGCGTGTGTTCCCAGCTCGACCAGGCGCAGGATCGCCATGCCCATCACCAGGGCCGGCAGGTAAGTGAAGAAGCGGATAATTGTCGCTGTGAAGGCCTTCATCTGCATCATCCGTTCCATTACCAGCGGCGCGAGAGGCCGACGCTGATACTGCGCTCATTCGGCGCATTGGTGGAGCGCGACAGGCTGGCGCCAGCTTTGACACTCCAGTCCGGAGTCACGTAGCGGACGATGCTCACGCCGTAGGAATTGGTGGTCTGGCGTCCGGTGGACAGCTCGAGCTGTTCACCGCTGCGGCCATTGCTGTAATTGACTTCCATGTAATTGTCGGCGTCGCCCTGGTCGTAATAGCGCACCATCAGGCGGTCATTGCTGGAATGGGACCCAGTCGATACGATATTCTGGTGGCGCCAGCGCAGGTAGAAATTGCCGGTGTATTTGCCCACGCCCACCGAATACAGTTTGACGTGATCGTCAAAGCCAAGATCGTCAATGCCGCCGGACAGTTCCCAGCCGCCGTCGATACTCTGGAAGACCTCCGCGCGCCAGGAATTTGCCGGGAACAGGCGGCTGTTCGGGCCGCGCTGGTAGCGCACATTGGCGTACGCGCTGGACCACAGCGGCGTGTAGCCATCCAGGGCATAGGCCTTGTCGGTGAGACCGAAGCGGCGGGCATCGAGCACTTCAAAGCCGAGCGAGCCTTGCGTGAAGTAGTGGCGGATGCTGGCGGTGTAGTCGCGCCAGTTTTGATCGCCCACGTGGGTGCGCGAGGCGGACAGCCCGGCTGACCAGGTATAGCCGGCGGCTGTCGCCAGCTCCGGCGAAGGTGCGCGCCATCTCTGGACATTGGCCAGCGCAACAGTTACATCGGTGTAATTAGGCGAGGCTTCATGGGCAAGGCGCAGGTCGGCTTCCGCCTCGGCCCATTTCTTCATGCGCATATTGGCAGTTGCGCGGCCCAGCAGCAAGTCGGAATTCCTGGGCGACGCCTCGAGCATTTTGCTGAAGGCCTGGACTGCTTCCGGGTAGCGTTCGGCGTCGATCAGGGCCCGGGCGGCCTGGTATTGTTCGTCGTAGCCGGGCGTCTGGGCGACGGCGGTGCAGGCAATGGAGGTAAGGATGGTGAATGCGGCAAGTCTTAAGCGCATAGTGGATTCGATATTGGTCAACGTCGCCGGAGGGCGGCGTAAGTTGTCGGTGCGGGCATTGCTGCTTTGAGTGAGACTTGATATTACCGCAATTCGCCGCGGGCGAGCATGGCTTTTAACAATGGTCAGCTACCGGCTATGTGCAGCGTCAGGGTGAACTCGGCACCGCCCGCAACATTCCGCGCAGAGACGGTGCCGCCCATTTTGGCCATATAAGTCTTCACCACAAACAAGCCCTGGCCACGGCTGGCGCCTTCTTCCTGGCCGGAGACCCCATATTCGAACACCTTGTCGATCAGCTCGGGAGCAATGGATGCGCCTTCATTGCGGATCGACAGGCTGGCAGTCCGTTCGTCCGAGGTCAGCGCTATGGTGATCGGGGTGCCAGGGCGGCGGTGGCGGTTGGCATTGTTCAGGATGTGGGTTACCACGTCTTCCAGCGCATACGGATCAGCCTTGACCGTGGCCGGCGCCCCGCACTCATACTTCACGCCTTCGATGCCGACGCAAGGAGCGTTGGCTGCGACGTCACGCAGGAAGGCATCCAGGTCCAGCGACTCCAGCTGCAGCGTAGTCGACTGGAACGCTTCACTCGGGGAGGCTTGCCCGTAGAGGACACGCACTGCCTGCTGCATGCGGTGGATATAGCGTCCGCTCGGATCCTGCTCGCCGCCGTGCAGCGCCATCAGCGACTGCAATGGCGACATGATTTCGTGGCCGACGGCGTGCCACATATCGCGTTCCTGCTCGGCGCGGATCGCTTCCTTTTCCACGTCTTCGCGTACGCGGCGCAGCAGGTCGTGCAGGCAAGTGGCCAGCACGCCAAGTTCGTCGCGTCCGCGCAAGTCCGACAGGTCGAATTCATCCAGTGCGCCGGCGGTCTTGACCGAGCGCGCAACCTTGTCGGCGCGCCTGGTGAGAATGCTGATCGGGCGGATGATGCCTGCCTCCACCACCAGCCAGGCCACCAGCAAGGCGGCCAGGATAGCGCCGACAAACCAGGATACACGGGTAGCGACCACGCTCAGCGTATCGCTGACGCTGCGCGCGTCGCCATTCAGCTCAATCTCGAAATTGCCAAGCGGCGTTGGTACGCTGCTGCGGGTTTCCAGCGCTTTGATGGTGGTGTCGACTGGCAGGTGGCGCACCAGGGTAAGCAGGGCGTGCCAGCTTTGGTCGCCGCTGCCGCTGGCTCCCGAGAGCGAGAGGACTTCCTTGCCTTGCGCATCGCGCACCCTCAGGGTTTCGCCGGGCAGAAGCAGGGTTTGCAGGTCGCGCAAGGAGAACAGGGGCGTGGCCTGGTCGCGCTTTGTGTCCAGCAGGGCGGGGCCATCGCCGGGCGGCAGCAGCGCCACGCTGACATCGATGTTCGCCAGGTCTTCCGGCGGCCATGCGGGCCTGCTCTTGGCAAACAGGGCATCCTGCAGTACGCCGACCGGCAGCCGCACCGAGAAGAAAGCGTTGTGCGAGCAATCGGGCGCGCCTTCCGGGGTGCACACGGGGCTTTGCCAGATCCAGCCACGGAAATCCTTCACCGGGCGGGCGCGCGGCTGGCCTGCCTCGGCTGCGGTGTAGCCGGTCAGGCGCCCGCGTATGCCGCCGCTG
This sequence comes from Massilia eburnea, assembly GCF_009720745.1. GTDB lineage: Bacteria > Pseudomonadota > Gammaproteobacteria > Burkholderiales > Burkholderiaceae_D > Rugamonas > Rugamonas eburnea. The sequence goes on from NZ_WNKX01000045.1 coordinate 6,117, forward strand.
GCGGGGTCGCCGGTCTGCTCGAAGGGCGCGATCCAGTGGTATTCCTGTCCCCGCAGGCTGATCTTCACGTCGATGCGGTGGGCCTGGTCGATCGCGATCTCGCGCAGTGGATGCGCCGCCAGCGGGGCGGAATTGAAGGTCCCCGCGACGTAGATAAAGCCGCCGGCCCAGGGATTGTTGCCGATGCCCACGCACAGCGTGCCTTTGTCGCCATACTGCGCCGCGCAGCCGGCCATGGCGATCGCCTGCTGCACCTTGGTCTGGTCATCGAAATCCAGGGCAGCGAAAGGCAACAGCACGGGATGCAGTCCAGGATTTTGTCCGGCGCGGGGATTCAGCAGGGCGAGCTGGCCGGTGGGATGGCGCAGGGTGGCGGCGATCTGCTCGCGGGTCTTGTAGAACGACTGTTCGTAAGCCTGGTAGCTGAGCTGTTTTTCCTGCTGCAGCACGGACACCGCCAGGCCGAGCGTGGCCACAGCCAGCAGGGGGAATGCCATGCGCAGGACGATGCGCAGGCGGTAAGGCGTCAGCGCCGTGAAGGGATTCATGCGCCGTCGGTCCAGCGGAAGCCGCGCATCGGGATGTTTTCAATGCATTCAAAACCGGGATCGATTTCGCGGAAGGCGTCGCGGATGGTGCTCACGTGCTTGCGGATGTTGTCGCGGTTGCGGCCGCTCTTCACCACCTCGAACAGGTCTTCATAGGATACGACCTGGCCGCGCTTTTCGAACAATGCAGCCAGTATGCGCTGCGCCGTCAGAGGCAGGTTGATGCGCTGGCCGCGCCAGGTGGGGGTGCGCTGGCGCAGCGGATCCATGGCCAGGTCGCTAGCCGGGGCCGCGGGCTTGCTGTCCTTGGCCGCGCGCAGGATTTCCAGGAAGGTGTCGATGAAATCCGCTTCCTCGAAGGTGGTCTTCTGCAGGTAGTCCCAGGCGTCGAGCGCCTTCATGATCGAGCGGTAGATAGCAGCCGGCATGGCCGACACCACCAGCACCGGGGTCGCATGGCGTTTGTTGATGGCGTTGATGATGGCGACGCCGGCATGGCGTTCGCGGCCCAGTTCAATGTCCAGCACTACCAGGTCGTAGTGTTCGCGGGCGATGGCTGCCTCGGCGTCGTCGCGGTTGAACCACTGGTCAACCTGGATGCCGGGGCGGGCCGCGGCGATCCAGCCTGCGAGCTGGTTGCTGGTGGGGAGATCGTCTTCAATGATGGCTACACGGGTCATGCCGGAAGTATGTCCCAAAAGGCCGTCCGCCGGCGTGAATTTTTCTTCACAGGCCGGAAGGGAGTGGGAGGGCGGCAGCGTTGAACCTTCGCGGCTAGTGGCGGGAAGATTGCTGTACCGGCGCTGTGCCGGGCCAACCTCTCCAGAAAGGCAATCATCATGAACAACCGGATCAGTACGATGCTGCAGGCGATTCGCTCGACGCTCGGCCGTGCTGCCAGCAGCATTCATTTCCCTGCCAATGTCCGTAAAGGCGTTGTGCTGCTCGGCGTCACCGGCGCCGTTGCTTACGGCATGGTTCAATTTCCTCCAATGCGCACGGTTGGCCGCGGCGAAGTGGCGGTGCGCACCAATCACCTGACCGGCGGCACCACGATCCTGCCGGAAGGCCTGGTGCTGTCCCTGCCGGGCATCCATGAAATGCGCACGCTGTCGCTGCGCGACCAGACCTATCGCCCGGCGGCTGCGGGCGAAACGCCCTTCCAGTCCGGCGAAGGGCTGTCGCTGGGCCTGGACATGTCGATCCGCTATGGCCTCGACCAGCTGCGCCTTGCCCAGTTTGCGCCCAAATTCCCGGCCGATATCCCGCGCGACGTGGTGGCGCCCGACGTGGAGGGCGTGATTTACAAAGTGCTGACCCGCTACACGGTGCGTGAAATCTTCTCCTCCAAACGGGCCGAAATCCAGCAAGCCATCGAAGCTGAACTGAAGCCCAAGCTGGCGGCCGACGGTATCGTGCTGCGCAGCGTCACCATCGGCAAGGTCGTGCTGCCGGAAGACTTCAAGGCCGGCATGGAAAAGCTGCTGGCGGAAGAACTGGAGTCCGAAAAAATGCGCTACACGCTGGAACTGAAAGAAAAGCAGGTGCGCCAGACTGCGCTGGAAGCCGATGCCGACAAAGTGCGCCGCGAAAAGGAGGCCGAAGCCGCCGCCTCCGAGCAGATCATCGCCGCCAAGGCGCAGGAGGAAGCGATGCGCCACGTGCTGCCGTTCAAGGAAAAGCAGGTCAAACAGCGCGAACTTGAGGCGGAAGCGGAAAAGACCGCCCGCATCAAGACGTCGGAAGGCAATGCCCAGGCCCGCATCATCGAAGCGGCTGGCGAAGCGGACTCGCGCCGCAAGCTGGCCGACGCCGAAGCCTATCGCCAGGAACTGGTGGGCAAGGTCGCCAGCGCCCAGATGGAACGCGACGGCGAGCTGTTGACCAAGCATCCGCTATTGATCCAGAAAACCATGGCCGACAAGCTGTCGGACAAGGTATCGGTGATCATCGCACCGCCGCCGGCTGACGGCGGGTTCATTGGCTCGACCCTGGTTGGCGCCCCCAAGACCGCCCACGCCGAGCGCATTGCCGCCAACTCCGGGGAATAAGCATGGCCATCTCGATGCTTGCCGCCGCAGTGTCCCTGGCCATCGTTACCCAGGACCAGTTGCCGCTGCGCGCGGCGCCACGTGAATCCGCACAGGCCCAGGCCGTGCTCTGGCAGGGCGACGCGCTGGAGGTGCGCGGTTCCCGCGGTGACTTTCTGCAGGTGTATGACCACCGGCGTGAGCGCGCAGGTTACGTGCGCGCCGCGCGGGTGCGACAAGTGGATCTGCAGCCCGCCGCTGCGCCGGAGCTGCTGGCTGTGATGCGCTTCCTGCGCGATACGCCGGGGGCGGAGGCGCTCGGTATCAGCTACGGCGCTGCCTACCTGAAGGCAGCCGCGCCGCAAGCCATTGACGCCGAGCCATTCGACGCCATCGGCGGCATGGCCGAGCGGCTGGCGGCGCGCGCCTCGGCCAAGCTGACGCCGCAAGCCGAAACTGCGCTGGCCGCGCACCTGGAAGTGGTCGCCAGCTACGGTTTGGCAATGCGCAGCTACGAACAGGATGGCAAGGTGCGCGTGTGCTATGACGGCGACGCCTTCCGCCGCGAGCTGGCTGCTGCGCCGAATGCCGAGCAGCGCGCCCGTGCCGCACTGGCGCTGAGCAATAGCGCCTGCATCGATCCGGCAATGGGCGCCGTACAGCGTATCGAACATGACCGCTGGCGCGCAGAGCTGCTCGATACCGTGGACATGGCCCGCCTGCCGGAACATGTGAAGAACCGCATCCATATGCGGCGGGCGGCGGTATGGTCCAGCGTCGCTTTCCAGCGCGCACGCAAGGGCGAGGATGCCGCACAGGCGGCCGGCCGCGCGGAACAGGCGCTGGCTGCAGTGAACAAGACCGAGCTGGCAGATGAAGACAATGCTGCCTACGCGGAAGCGGGCGTGCGCGTTGGCGCCGTACGCTGGGCGCTGGAAGCTGCGCCAGCGGCTCCGGCACAGGGCAAGGCGGCGCCGCAACTGGCGGTGGCTGCGGTGGCGGGCCGCACTGGCGAAACCTGTGTTGTCCTGCAGGGCGCGGGCAAGCAGCTCCTGAACCGCTGCACCTGGGGCGTGGCCTGGCTGGCGTCGGCGCGCGTCAATCCCCAGGGCACGGCCCTGGCGCTGGCGGTGCAGCCAACGGATGGCTGGCGCGAACTGTGGCTGTTCCACCGGCAGGGCGACGGATGGACGGTGGACGTGCCGCCGCCGGCATCCAGCGATCCCGATATCGGCTACGCCGAGTTCGCCGGCTGGGTCCCCGGCACCGCCAAGATGCTGGCGGCGCGCGAGGTGCGCGCGGAAGGCAGGTTCCGCCGCAGCTTTGAACTGCTGGACATGGCTTCGCTGGCGACCGAACGCAGCGCCGACAGGCCGGAATCGCTGTCCACCTTCTACAAATGGCAGGACCCGGCCTGGAAACGCGGAACGGTCAGCCTGCGCTGATCACTGCGGGTGGTAACTCACCTTCAGGTTGTACGTCGATGCCGTGTAGCCATTGAGCAGGACGTAGACATCGCCGTTGGCAGTCACGCTGGTGCTGCAGCTTTCGGTTGCCGTCGAACCGTCCGACTTGCAGGTGTAGCTGCTGGTGGTCGGCACCGATCCCTTGCGCACGTACAGGTCGACGTCGCCGGTGCCGGTGGTTTCAGCCTTGAAGGTGCCCACGCCGGCATGGAAGGGGCCGAAAGTCTTCTTCTGGCCCACGGTCAGGCTGCCGCTGAAATTCTCCACCGAGTCGGGCACGGTGACGGCGGGGCCGTCGCTCCCCAGCTCCACCGCATAGGCAGCCGCCAGCTGCGCGAACTTCAGCGCGAAGTTGGCGGTGCTGTCGGAGTTGGCCAGGGTGTCGTTGGCGCTGTGGATGTTCGGATTGTCTTCTCCCATCAGCGCTTCGAACGGTATCGAGGCCGGGTAGCCCTGGTTCTGCCACGAAGCGTGGTCGGAGCAGGCGTAGCCGCAAGAGCTGTAGCCCACGGTGGTCGCCGGCATATAGGTCGACAGCAGGGAGGCCAGGAAGGTGTTCTGCTGGCTGTCCGTATAGTCGGTATAGATCCAGACGTCCTTCGCCGAGCCGTGGTAGTTGGTCATGTCCAGCTGCAGGACGCCGACTACGTTCACATTGCTGGCCTTGAAACTGGCGGCGATGTCCTTAGAGCCAAGCAGGCCCGCCTCCTCAGCCGCGTAGCCGATGATTTTCAAGGTGCGGCGCGGCTTGTAGCCGGCGGCGATCATGGCGCGCACGGCCTCGGTCAGGCTGGCGACGCCGGACGCATCGTCATCCGCGCCGGGAGAGCGCGAAGTCTCGCCATTGCCGCTCATATTGATCGAATCCAGGTGGCCGCCCATCACCACCATCTCGGAAGCATTGTCGCTGCCGTTGATGGTCATGATCACGGACTTCTGGCTATAGCCCGAGTGCGTGAATTGGCTGACGCTGATATCGCTGCGGCCGGCCGCCATCGAGGTCCACTTCTGCGCCAGCCAGTTGGAGGCATTGGCGCCGTTGGTGGTGCGGTAATAGCGGTTGGCGAAGTTCGACATATCCGTGATCGTCTGCGCGATATTGGATGCCTGCAGCGTTGGCAGGATGCCATTGACGGCCGCCTGGTTATCAATGGTGTAGCTCGGGCGGCTGGCGGCCAGCGGCTGCACGGCGCCAGCCTTGGCCAGCGCCCGGCGGCCTTCCTCTTCACTGGCATGCACGATGAAACCACCGCAGCGTTTCAATTCCTTGTGGATGGCGGCCGACAGCTTCAACATGATCTCGTCGTCGACCTGCACCAGGTGGACCTTCTCCTTGCCCTGGCCCTGCTTGCTCTGTTTTGCGATGGCCTGGGGCGCTGTGGCTTGCAACTTGGCGTATGCCGCGTCGCCCAGGGTGATCCAGGTGCCGGGTGCTGCATGTGCTGCGCTGGCTGCAAAGAGTCCTGCGGCCAGTACTACTGGGGTGAATCTCTTCATGTCTGCTCCTTTGCGCAAAAAAAAATGCACCCGGGGCGGGTGCATTTGTCAAAAATCTTAGCAGATTGGAACCTGCGCACGATTGCGTTTGCGCAAGCGGATGCGCGAATAGTGACGCAATGCAACTCCACACGGCAGGCTTGCCAGTCATCTGGCATGGGCATACGATGGCTGCATGGCGCTGCTCTTCATAGAAGGTGATCTCACCATCCGTCGCGTGCAGGAAATGAAAGACGTGCTCCTGGCACGCCTGGCCCAGTCGCAGGCGCTGGAAGTGGACCTGGCCGGGGTGACCGATATCGACACAGCCGGCGTCCAGTTACTGCTGATGGCGCGGCGTGCCGCGCAAGCCAGCGGCAAGGACTTGCGGCTGTCTGCATACAGTCCGGCAGTCGCCGCGCTGTTCGGACTGCTGCGTATCCGCTAGGAAGGCACCCCATGGACCTGGACGAAGGCTTGCAGGCGTTTGTCACCGAGGCGGGGGAATTGCTGGCTGAAATGGAAGCCGGCCTGCTGAACCTGGGCGATCCCGGCGCGCGCGAAGAAGCGGTCAACGCCATCTTCCGCGCAGCACACACCATCAAAGGCACGGCGGGCCTGTTTGCCCTGGATTACATCGTCCTGTTCACGCACGCGGTCGAAAGCGTGCTGGAAGAGGTGCGCAATGGCGCGCTGGCGCTCGACGAGAAACTGGTGGCGCTGCTGCTCGATTGCGCCGACCAGATTGGCCTCATGGTGCGCGATGTGGAGCGTGGCGGAACCGGCGACCTTGGCGAGCATTGCCTGCCGCAGCTGGAAGCGCTGCACGCATACCTGGCGCCGCCTGCCGCCGCGGCGGAATTGCCTTCCCCGCCAGCGCTGGACACCGCCCAGGCCCGCCCAGCCGGCAGTTGGCTGGTCTCGCTGGAATTCGGCCAGGACGTGTTCCGGCAAGGCATGGACCCCGCATCGTTCATCGCCTACCTTGGCCGCCTGGGCCGCATCACAGCGCTCGCCACGGTGGAAGAAGGCCTCCCGCCGCCAGATCAGATGGACCCGCAGAGCTGCTACCTCGGCTTCGAACTTGTTCTCGAAACGGCCGCCGATGCGGAGGAGATCAGCAAGGTCTTCGAATTCCTGCATGACGAATGTACGCTGCGGCTGCTGCCGCCGGGCAGCAGCAACGACGATTACCAGCGCCTGGCCGGCGCCCTTCCGCTGCATGGCGCGGCAATTGCGGAAGTGCTGCAGGCGAGCGGGCTTGGGCACATTGCGCCGCCTGCTGCGACTGCACTGCCTTTGACGGCATCGTCTACGCCCTTGCGTGCGGTCCCTGCCGAGGGGACGGCCCATTCCCGGCCAGCCGACAGCCGCACCATCCGTGTCGATGCCGAGCGCCTGGGCCAGTTGATCACGCTGGTGGGCGAATTGATCACCGCCAGCGCGCGCACGCAAATGATCGGCAGCCGCATCAAGGACAGCGAGCTGCAGGACAGCACATCGGCGCTGGCCGGCCTGGTCGAAAAAGTGCGCGACAGCGCACTGCAGCTGCGCATGGTGAAGATCGGCGCGACGTTCAACCGTTTCCAGCGCGTGGTGCACGACGTGGCGCGCGAGATCGGCAAGGACATCCGCCTGGTCCTCAGTGGCGAAGACGTGGAACTGGACAAGACCCTGGTCGAGCGCATCGGCGATCCCCTGACCCACCTGGTGCGCAACGCCATCGACCATGGCATCGAGCCCGCTGCGCTGCGTCGCCAGCGCGGCAAGCCGCTGCAGGGCACCGTATCGCTGAACGCTTTCCACGATTCCGGCAGCGTGGTAATCGAAGTCGGCGACGATGGCGGCGGCCTGCAGCGGGAACGCATCATCGCCTGCGCCATCGAGCGGGGGCTGCTCGATCCGGAGCATCAGCCCAGCGACAGCGAGGTGTTTGCCCTGATCTTCGAACCGGGGTTCTCGACTGCGGGGCAGGTCACCAGCCTGTCAGGCCGCGGCGTCGGCATGGACGTGGTCAAGCGCAGCATTGAAGCCCTGCGCGGCAGCATCACTATCGAAAGCGAGCCGGGACGCGGCACGACCGTGCGCGTGCGGCTGCCGTTGACGCTGGCCATCATGGACTGCATGCTGGTCACGGTCGGCGCCTCGCGCTTTGCCATCCCGCTTGGCGCGATCGAAGAGTGCGTCGAATATGAGCGCGAGGGTGGGCGCGGTTTTGTTGACCTGCGCGGCGAAGTCTTGCCTACGGCCTGCTTGCGTGAACTTTTCCGTCTGCCCCATGCCGCGCTGCGCCGGGAAAGCGTACTGGTGGTGCGCCACGCCGGGCAGCGCGCCGGCCTGGTGGTCGACAGCCTGCAGGGCCAGTGCCAGGCCGTGATCAAGCCGCTCAGCCCTGTTTTCAGCGGCATTTCCTGCCTGAGCGGATCGACCGTCCTTGGCAGCGGCGAGGTGGCGCTGATCCTGGACATTCCGGCCCTGCTCAGGCAATTGCAGGCGCGGCCATCGGGAAACCTGGCAGCATAGGAGCGATGCGATGCAGCGAAAACTCACGGTGGGAATGCGCCTTGGCTTGCTGGTCGGGGTGCTGGTGCTGATGTTGGCGGGCATAGGCTATGCCGGCATGCGCGGCATGGAATTCAGCAATGCGCGCTTGAAAACGACTTACGAAGACCGGACGCTGGCGTTGATCTACCTGGGCAAGACCAGCGAATACATGCTGCGTAGCCGGCATCGCATGATCATGGCTGCCGCCGCGGCCAGTTTGCCGGAAGTGGAAGTTGCGCAGCAAGGCGACGCCGCGCACCTGGAGCAGATCCGGAAAAACTGGAGCGCTTATATGGCGACCCAGCTCACGCCCGAGGAGCAGCAGCTGGCGGCGCAATATACGGCGGCCTGGAATGCCTGGCAGGACACGCACAGCGCCATCCTGCAGAAGGCACGGGCAGGCAAGCATAAGGAGGCGCTGGTGGACGCCCGCGCGGCCGATGCGCAGTTCCGCACCGTACTGGCAGCCATGACAAAACTGGTCGACTTGCAGGAACGCGTGGCGCGCGAGGAATACGAATCCGCCACGGCGCAAACTGCGGCCACCATGCGCACCAACGCCATGCTGCTGGGCGGCGGCATCCTGGCCGGCATCGTGCTGTCCGTGTGGATGATCCGTAACCTCCTGCGCCAGCTGGGCGGCGAACCGGATTACGCCGCCCACATCGTGCAGGAGGTCGCCCAGGGCAACCTGGCGGTGCAGATCGACTTGAAGACGGGCGACAAGGGCAGCCTGCTGGCATCGATGAAGCAGATGGTGGAAAAGCTGTCCGGCGTGGCGTCGGAGGTGAGCAACGGCGCGCTGGCGCTGGCTGCCGCTTCGGAGCAAGTCAGCGCGACGGCGCAATCGCTGTCGCAGGCCGCCAGCGAGCAGGCCGCCAGCGTCGAGGAAACCAGCGCCTCGGTCGAGGAGATGAGCGCGTCGATCGGCCAGAACACCGACAATGCGCGGGTCACCGATACCACCGCGTCCAAGGCTGCCGGCGAGGCGGGAGAAAGCGGCGAAGCGGTGCGCAGTACGGTGAGCGCCATGCGTGATATCGCCAAGCGCATCATGATCATCGACGATATCGCTTACCAGACCAACCTGCTGGCGCTGAATGCCGCCATCGAAGCGGCGCGCGCCGGCGAGCATGGCAAGGGTTTCGCCGTGGTGGCGGCGGAAGTGCGCAAACTGGCGGAACGCAGCCAGGTAGCAGCCCAGGAGATCGGCGACCTGGCAGGAGGCAGCGTGGATGTGGCCGAACGGGCTGGCGGCCTGCTCGACGCCATGGTGCCGGCCATCCAGCAGACATCGCGCCTGGTGCAGGAGATCGCTGCGGCGTCGGCGGAGCAGGCCTCGGGCGTCAGCCAGATCAATATGGCGATGGGCCAGTTAAGCCAGACCACCCAGCAAAACGCGGCCGGCGCCGAGGAGCTGGCATCGACCGCCGAGGAAATGAGCAGCCAGGCGGAGGAACTGCAGCATCTGATACGCTTCTTCCGGGTGGCGCCGGCCAGCTCTCCAGCCAAGCGCACCGCCGAGCCGTTGCGGCCTTCCGGCCCGCGCGCTGCGCAGCGACGCCTTTCGCGCCTGCCCCAAGTGGACGAGAGCAACTTCACCCGCTTCTGAGGATGGAAATGGATGCCGAGCACCAGTACCTGAGTTTCCGCCTGGGCGAAGAAACGTTCGCGCTCGGCATACTTGCGGTGCGTGAGATCATCGAGTACGGTGGCGTGACCGACGTCCCGATGATGCCGGCCTGCGTGCGCGGCGTGATCAACCTGCGCGGCGCGGTGGTGCCGGTGCTGGACCTGGCCAGCCGCCTGGGCCGCGGCCCCAGTCCGATCGGCCGGCGCAGCTGCATCGTGATCGTGGAAAGCGGCGCGCCGCCGGAACAGCAGGTATTGGGCTTGCTGGTCGATGGCGTCAATGCGGTGCTGGATATCGACGCCGCCCAGATCGAACCGCCGCCGGGTTTCGGCGCCGGGCTGCGCAATGACTTCATCGCGGGCATCGGCAAGGTCAATGGCAAGTTCATCATCCTTGTCAGCCTGGAAGCCGTGCTCAACGTGCCGGAAATCGCCGCCATGGCAGGAGAAATCAATTGATGCAACCGGTGTCGCCCCTGACAGACCGCGAATTCGTGCAGTTTCAGCGCTTCATCCATGATGCGGCCGGGATTTCCCTGTCCGACGCCAAGAAACCGCTGGTGTCGGGCCGTCTGGCCAAACGCCTGCACCACCTGCAGTTCAATAGCTACAGTTCCTATTTCCAGCTGATCGCGAGCGGCCAGGCGCCGGAGGAAACCCAGATTGCCATCGATTTGCTGACGACGAATGAAACCTATTTCTTCCGCGAGGCGCGCCATTTCGAGCACCTGCGGTCCCTGCTGAAGGAGCGCAAGCCTGGAAACGGGCCGTTCCGCGTCTGGAGCGCCGCTTGCGCAACCGGCGAAGAACCCTATTCGATCGCCATGGTGCTGGCCGACATGCTGCCGCCGCAAGGCTGGGAAGTGCTGGCTTCCGATATCAGTTCGCGCGTGCTGGAGGCGGCTCGCCGGGGCCACTATCCGATGGCGCGCGCTGCCCAGGTGCCGCCTGACTACCTGCGCCGCTTCTGCCTGAAAGGTATCGACGTGGAGGAGGGCACGCTGCTGGTATCGCGTGTGCTGCGTGAATGCGTCGAGTTCGCCCAGATCAACCTGAATGCGGCGCGGCTGCCGGCGGTGGGTAAATTCGACGTGATCTTCCTGCGCAATGTGCTGATCTACTTCGACGGCGAGACCAAACGCCGTGTGGTGCAGCGTGTGCTGGACTGCCTGCGGCCGGGCGGCTACCTGTATATCGGGCATTCGGAGAGCCTGCATGACATGGGCTTGCCGCTGCGTGGCGCCGCCCCAGCCATCTATCGCAAGGAATGATATGCGCACCGGCGACTCCTTCGAAGTCTACCTGCTGCCTGGTGAGTATTTCGTCGGCGATGCACGCTACCGCATCCGCACGGTGCTGGGCTCCTGCGTCTCGATCACGCTGTGGCACCCGCGCTTGCGGATTGGCGCCATGTCGCACTTCCTTCTGTCCGAGCGCGAGCCCGGGATCGTTGGCGAGCATGGCGCCGGGTTGAGCGGGCGCTATGGCAGGGATGCCATGGCGCTGATGGTGGCGCAGTTGCAGGAGCGGGGAGTGCGCTTGCGCGAGTGCGAAGCCAAGATTTTCGGCGGCGGCACCATGTTTCCTTCGATTGAGGCAAGCCAGCACGAAGCAATCGGCCACCGCAACGGCGTGGCGGCTGAAAAGCTGCTGGCCGAATACGGCATCCCCGTGGTGTCGGAAAGCCTGTTCGGCACCGGGCACCGGCATATCCTGTTCGACGTGGGGACGGGCGATGTCTGGGTGCGGCAGAGCGAAGCGGCGGATACGGGAGGAGCATGAAGCAGATCAAGGTCATGGTGGTGGACGATTCGGCCGTGGTGCGCCAGGTCCTGAGCGGCCTGCTGGGGAGGGAGCCGGACATGCAAGTCACTTACGCGGTGGCCGACCCGATCCTGGCCAGTGAGCGCATGCGCCTGCAATGGCCGGACGTGGTGGTGCTGGACGTCGAAATGCCGCGCATGGATGGACTCACTTTCCTGCGCAAGCTCATGGCCGAGCGGCCGACGCCGGTCGTGATCTGCTCTTCCCTGACCGAGAAATCCACCCGCACTTCGATGGAAGCCCTGGCATCGGGCGCGGTGGCGGTGGTGAGCAAGCCCAAACTCGACCTGCGCCAGTCGCTGCACGAGGGCTGCGACGAGCTGGTCGCAGCCGTGCGCAGTGCGGCCCTGGCCCGTGTCCAGCCGGCTCCCTCCATGCGTGCGCCGGCTCCGCCCGTTGTGCCAGCGGCCAAGCTGACGGCCGATGCAATCCTGGCGCCGATGGGAGACGCGCCGGCGCCAGGGCGCGGCAATGGGCGCGTGGTGGCGCTCGGTACTTCGACCGGCGGCACGCAGGCGCTGGAGCGGGTGCTGACCGAACTGCCGCCGCAAACCCCCGGCATCGTCATCGTGCAGCATATGCCGGAACAATTCACCGCCGCCTTCGCCGAGCGCCTGAATGGGTTGTGCCAGATCACCGTCCGGGAAGCGCGCAACAACGATCCGGTGCTGGCGGGGCAGGCGCTGATTGCACCGGGCGGGCGCCATATGCTGTTGCGGCGCGGCCCGTCCCAATATTTCGTCGAGGTGGTCGACGGCCCGCTGGTCAATCGCCATCGGCCATCGGTCGATGTGCTGTTCCGCTCCGTCGCCAAAAGCGCGGGCGCCAGCGCGCTCGGGATTATCATGACTGGCATGGGGGACGATGGGGCGGTCGGCCTGCTGGAAATGCGCCAGGCCGGCGCCCGCACGCTGGCCCAGGATGAGCAAAGTTGCGTGGTGTACGGCATGCCAAGGGAGGCCGTCCGGCGCGGCGCCGCCGAACGCAGCGTGGCACTTGATGCAATCAGCCGGGAAATCCTGCAATATGGCGGTGTCAACGGAGGATGAATGAGGGACTTCAGCGCAAGCATCGCCTTGATCGTGGAGGACAGCGCCGTGCAGCGCGAGCACGTCGCCGGCCTGCTGCGCCAGATTGGCTTTGGCACGGTATTGCTTGCCAATGACGGTATCAACGCCCTGCGCACGCTGGAGCAGCGCGGCGCGCCGGTGGACCTGGTGCTGACCGACCTCGATATGCCGGGCATGGATGGCGTGGAGCTGATCCAGCAATTGGCCAAAGGGCGCTGGTCCGCCAACCTGATCGCCGCTTCCGCCAACCAGCCGCGCCTGCAAGAGGCGGTACGCAGCCTGCCGCCCGGCGGCGCGATGCGCCTGCTGGCGACTATTTCGAAGCCGGTGCGGCTGGAGGCCTTGCAGGACTTGCTCCACCATGCGCCAATGCTGGCGCTGACCGAGCTGGAACGCGACGAAGTGGTCGATGGGGCGAGCATCATGGAAATCGAAGCCGGCCTGGCATCCGGAGAATTCGTTTCCCAATATTGTCCGCGCGTGGCGCTCGACAGCGGACGCCTGGTCGGCATTGCGGTACGCGGCATATGGCGCCACCCGGGGCGCCAGGATATGGACGTCGCCGGCATTCTCGCTGCGCTGGATGGTGATATTGAAACAGTCGGCTCCATCATGCTGGCGCTGGCCAGCCAGGCCGCGGCGGATTTGCATGCCTGGCTCGAAATGGGACTCTCGGCCATCAAGCTGTCGATTCCCTTGCCGGCGGAATTGCTGCGCGACCTGGGCGAGCTGGGCCGGCTGGTTGGCGGCATCCAGGCGCAGGACGTCAAGCCAGGCAGCGTGTGCTGGGAGATCAGCGAGGCGGTGATCGCCGCCTGCGAGCCGGAGGTACTGCACAATATCGAGCGCCTGAACCTGCGGGGGTATGGCCTCGGCGCCGTACATTGCGGGCGCTACGAGGCGGCGACACGCGACTTCGCATGCTTCCCTTTGTCGGAAATCGCAATCGACCCGCTGTTCGTGCACGAGGCGGCCCAGCGCAGCCATCGGCGGCCCCTGATTGAAGGCTTGCTGGCCACGGCGGGCAAGCTGGGCGTACCGGTTTGTGCCGACGGTCTTGAGAACGTCGACGACTGGGCGTTGATGCGTGAGACGGGATGCGCCACGGGGCAGGGCCCGCTGGTCGCAGCAGCGATGGATAGCGGCGAATTCGTCGAGTGGTATAAACATAGCCGCCAGCGCATGCGCGACCTGGCGGCGTATCACCCTAGCGGCGTGGAGCCTCAAGTGGAAGGGACAAAGTAAAGCAGGTCCCGTGGCCCTCCTCGCTGCGGACCGTTATGCGTCCGCCCAGGATCTCGGACACGATGCTGTGCACGATATGCAGTCCCAGGCCCGATCCGCCCACGCCCATCTTGGTTGTGAAGAAAGGATCGAAGATGCGTTCCTGGTTGGCGTGACTGATGCCGTTGCCGTTGTCGCGCACATGGAGGGCGACCCAGTCCGGCTTCTCATACTCCGCTACCAGTTCGACCTCGCCCTCGCTGCGGCCATCGAAGGCGTGCATGATGGCGTTGTTCACCAGGTTGGCGATCACCTGTCCCAGCGGGCCGGGGTAACTGTCCATCATCAGTTCATCCGGAACCTTCTGCACCACCTCGAAAGGCGTGCGCCGGATCGATGGCAGGAGCGTCAGCACATTCCCTGCTACCACTTCGGCTAGCAGGAAGGTTCGGCGCTGGGTGCTGGTCTGGTCGACTGCGACCTGCTTGAAATTGGTGACCAGGTCGGCCGCGCGCTGCAGGTTGCGCATCAGGATCTCCGTCGTGGTGCAGGCATTATCGAGGTAGCCCACCAGTTCCGAGCGGCGCATGTTCTCGCCTTTGCTGAAGTGTTCTCGGATATCGCCGGTCTGTGCTTCGAAGGTACTGGCCACCATGAGGCTGTTGCCGATCGGTGTATTCAATTCATGGGCGATGCCGGCCACCAGCGAGCCGAGGGCCGCCAGCTTTTCCTGATGGACCAGGTCTTCCTGCGCACGGGCCAGCGATTGGTAAGCCTGTTTCAGTTCACTGTTTGCCCGGCGCAGGGCGATATGGGTGTTGATGCGCGCCAGAACTTCCTCAACCTGGAACGGCTTGGTGATGTAATCGACGCCGCCAACCGCGAAGCCGCTGACAATCTGCTTGGCGTCGCTCAGGCCCGTCATGAAGATCACGGGCACGTCGCGCGTCTGGGCATCGGCCTTCAGGCGGCGGCAAGCTTCGAAGCCATCCAGGCCGGGCATCACGATATCGAGCAGGATCAGGTCAGGTTCCGCCAGTGCGGCGCGCATCATGCCTTCGCGGGCATCGTGCGCCAGCACCACAAGAAAGCCATGGTGGCTCAGGTGGTCGAGCAGGGCAAGCAGCAAGGTCGGCGAGTCGTCGACGACCAGGACGGTTGGCGGACGGGGGCGAGCTTGTTCAGTTTGCATCCCAAACCTTTTTCACGTGTAGCCCTTGTCAGGGTGAATTCGGTTTGCTATAGTTCTGTCCCTCGCAACGCAGCGCTGACAAAACAGCGAAGCGAAACGAGAAAAAGATGGGGTTGACGAGTTGCACGCTGTACCGCATAATCTCGCTTCTCTGCTGCTGACGAACACAACGCTTCGTCGACAAAACAAGCAGCGATCTTTAAAAATCAACAGTCGATAAGTGTGGGCGTTTGACGATATGCCCAGGCCTTCGGGCCTGATGCTCAAAATATACGTTATAACGCTCGCACAAAATATATTAAACGTAATCTCGAAAGAGATTCGTCAGTATTTTGAGTGAGTGACCTCGGTAGCAATACCGAAAAACAGAGATTGAACTGAAGAG
>NZ_WNKX01000046.1 GCF_009720745.1 Massilia eburnea
GCGGGCTTTTTGCTTTTCTAAACCCGGTAAACCTGGGTCAGACCCAAGGGTCTGACCCTCTACGGTCTCCAGGACGCAGGCTTAAATTAAGCCGAGAGGGTTGCGCAGACGGTGTCAGACCCTGTGGGTCTGACGGGGCGGCCATCCGGCAGGTTTACCGGTTTGGCGTCAAACTCCCCAGACAATATCCTAGCCGCCAGACTTGGCTGCACGCAGCATCTCCAGCAGGGGAAATGCCCGCTGCGCACGAGAAAACTGGACACCAACGCCGACGCCGTTTAATTGTTCATGAGGCAATAATTCTTTAAATGGGTAATTTTCGTCATTGTCGCGCACGATTGACGCTGTTTCCCATCACGCTCCGCTACAATCTTCCCTTCAGGAAATTTCCGAAGGGCTGTTATGGAAGACACGATTGAACGGTCTGCAAGCATGCCGGCGGTGTCCGGCTTACTGGCGTCGGCCAGCCTGTTGACAGCCTGTGGCGGCGGCGGCGGCGGTGCGACGACTTCTTCGCAGGAGCCCACGGCTTCTCAGCCGAGCGAAACGATTTCTTCTCTCCAGGCTTCGCGTTTCCTGGCGCAGGCATCGATGGGAGCGACGCGCGAGGCCATCGCGCGTGTCCAGGCCATTGGCTATAGCGCTTGGCTGGACGAACAGATAGCCATGCCGGCCACGCAATCGCGCTGGGATTGGCTGGTATCCAAAGGCTTCAATGCCATCGGAAACAAGAATAGCCAGGCCGGTATTGATTCGGCGGTTTGGCGGAAGCTGCTTTCTTCCCCAGATACGCTGCGCCAACGGGTGACGCTGGCTTTGTCGGAAATCGTGGTCGCGTCACTGGATGGATTTACTGGCTCGTGGAGTGCCTTCACCGGCGCGGCCTATATGGATATCCTGGAGGTGAACGCCTTTGGGAACTATCGCACGCTGCTGCAGCAAATCACGCTGTCGGTCTCCATGGGCGAATACCTGACTTATCGCCGCAACGCAAAGGCGGATCCCAAAACCGGCTCCATGCCGGACGAGAACTATGCTCGCGAGATCCTGCAGTTGTTCACCATCGGCCTTGTGATGCTGAATGCCGACGGTACGGCGACCACGCAAGAAACGTATACGCAGGCCGATATTTCAGGCCTTGCCCGCGTGTTCACTGGCTGGGACCAGGATCTTGCAGGCGGCACGACCGATACGCCGGACTATAAACAGCGGCCAATGACACAGGTGGCGAGCAAATACGAGGCTGGCGAAAAGGTCTTCCTTGGCACGACGATCGCGGCGGGCACTGATGCTGCGACATGCCTGTCCAAAGCGCTTGACGCTATCTTCGCGCACCAGAATGTTGCGCCTTTCATTTCGCGGCAGCTGATCCAGCGCCTGGTGACGAGCAATCCCGCGCCTGCCTATGTGGCACGCGTTGCCGCAGTCTTCAACAATAATGGCAAGGGCGTGAAGGGCGACCTGAAGGCCGTCGTCAAAGCCATCTTGCTTGACCAGGAGGCGCGTTCTGCAACTGGCGCAACCTCGACGAGCTTTGGCAAAGTGCGCGAACCTATCCTGCGCTTTGCGGCTTGGGCACGTGCTTATAACGCCGCTTCGCCAAGCGATGCCTGGGCCATCGGCAATACGACCGACCCGTCGACAAGGCTCGGACAAAGTCCACTCCGTTCGCCTAGCGTGTTCAATTTCTTCCGGCCAGGCTACGTTCCGCCCGCGCTGGGCGTGGCGGCGCCGGAATTCCAGATCGTGAATGAGTCCAGCGTAGTCGGTTACGTCAACTATATGCAGAATGCGATCAGCAAAGGCGTAGGCGACGTCAAGGCCGATTATGCAGCGCTGCTGCCCATGGCTGACAACGTGCCGGCCCTGGTCGATGAGATCAACGTCGTCCTGGCGGCCGGCCAGCTTGGACCTGACTCCGTCACACTGATCCGCAATGCCGTTGCCGGCATGGCCACAGGTAGCGATGCAGCGCGGGCCAACCGCGTCTATGCCGCCCTGACGCTTGTGATGGCGTCGCCCGAATTCATCGTCCAGAAATGAGGAAACCGACATGACGAATCAAGCATCACGCCGCGCTTTCCTCAAGCGCGCCTCGGCCCTGGGCATGGCGGGCGTGGCAGCGCCTTGGGCAATCAACCTGCTGTCGATCGCTGAGGCGGCGGCGGCAACTGCCACCGATTACAAGGCCCTGGTCTGCGTTTTCCTCTATGGCGGCAACGACTATGCCAATACGCTGGTGCCATATGACACGGCAAACTACGCGCTATACCAGCAGTTCCGTCCTACTCTGGCCTATGCCCGCGACGCGCTGACTGCAACCGCATTGACGCCCACCGCGCCGGTAACCGATTCGGCCGGAGCTCTGCGTCAATACGCGCTGGCGCCTGAACTCGCGCCGCTGCTGCCGATCTTCAATGCGGGCCATATGGGTGTGATGATGAACGTGGGGCCGCTGGTACAGCCGACGACGAAGGCGCAATACGTGGCTAAGTCCGTGCCGCTGCCGCCAAAGCTTTTCTCGCACAATGACCAGCAATCGATCTGGCAGTCGTCCGCACCTGAAGGAGCGCTGTCGGGCTGGGGCGGCCGGCTTGGCGACTTGTTCGAGGCGGGCAATGGCAACGCCACTTTCACTTGTGTGAACGTGTCGGGAAACGCGGTGTTCATGATGGGTAAATCCGCGGTGCAGTACCAGGTATCCGCCAACGGTTCGATGCAATTCAATGGTCTGAAGTCGCCGCTGTTTGGTTCCAGCGCGGCCACGGATGCCTTGCGCACGCTGATCACGCAGCAGCGCAGCCACACGCTGGAAAACGAATACAACCGCATCAGCCGCCGTTCGATCGATGCCAATGCTGCTTTGACGTCTGCTTTCGCCACGGCGCCGGCGATCAATACGCCGTTCCCGGCCTCCAATTCGTTGGGCGACCAGCTGAAGATGGTCGCCCGCATGATTTCGGTTGGCGGTAACCTGGGCGCCAAGCGCCAGGTATTCTTCGTGTCGATGGGGGGCTTTGATACCCACGATAACCTGACCACGACTCACCCCGCGCTGTTGACCAAGCTGGCCAATGCCATGTCTGCCTTCTACCAGGCCACGGTGGAATTGGGCGTTGCCGACAAGGTGACGGCATTTACGGCGTCGGACTTCGGCCGCACGCTGGTCGCCAACAACGATGGCTCCGATCATGGCTGGGGAAGCATGCATTTCGTGGTTGGCGATGCTGTCAAAGGCGCGCAGTTGTATGGCACCGCTCCGGTGGTTGCCAACAACGGCGCCGATGATGTCGGACAGGGGCGTTTGCTGCCCAGCACCTCCGTGGACCAATACGCGGCGACACTGGGCAAATGGCTGGGGGCTTCGGATAGCGACTTGCTGACGTTGCTCCCCAACCTTGCCAACTACAACACGCGCAACGTCGGGTTCCTTTGACGTCAGCGCAGCAGCGCGGTGATGATGGGTTGGCAGGCGTCGGCCAGCCGATCCAGGCTGGCTTCCCGCAGCGCCGAGGTGTCTACGGCGTGCTGCGTATCCAGGCCGGCCCAGCGTAGCAGCGCCTGGCCGGCTTCCGGGTGGTCGAACAGGCCATGCAGGTAGGTTCCCATGACTTGTCCATCCGCCGAGAGCGCACCTTCGGCGCGGCCATCGATGCGGAACGCCGGCTGCTCGAGCGCGGCGCCACTTGAAATCCCCATGTGGATTTCATAGCCGCTGACAGCTGCATCGGCAAAGGCGCAAGTTCCGCTTACCTGTTCCAGGCGTTTCTCTTGCGTGAGGGTCGTCTCCATCGGCAATAGGCGAAGTCCTGGCTCTGTTCCGGCATGGCCTTCTACGCCTTGCGGATCGGATACGCATTCGCCCAGCATCTGGAAGCCACCGCAAATCCCGATCACTTTGCCGCCGTAGCGCAAGTGGCGTTCGATGGCTTGTGGCCAGCCGCCTTCCTTCAACGCCGCGAGGTCGGCGCGGGTGTTCTTGCTGCCGGGGAGGATGATCAGGTCTGCCGCTGGAATCGCTTCGCCTTTGCGCACAAAGCGCAAGTCAACTTCAGGATGCGCGCGCAGGGCGTCGAAGTCGGTATGGTTGCTCATGCGCGGCAGGCTTGGCACGACCACGCGGAAAGTGCCGCGCTGGTCCTGCGCCGGTTGCACCGCATCTTCGGCGTCGAGATAAAGGCCGTGCAGGTAGGGAACGACGGCCAGGACAGGCTTGCCGGTTTGTGCCTCCAGCCAATCAAGGCCCGGTTCCAGCAGCTTGATATCGCCGCGGAATCGGTTGATGACAAAACCAATAATGCGATCACGCTCGCTTTCGGACAGGCAGGACAGGGTGCCGACGATATGGGCGAACACGCCGCCACGGTCGATGTCCGCGCACAGGATCACCGGGCAGTCGACGGCTTCCGCAAAGCCCATGTTGGCAATATCACGGTCGCGCAGGTTGATCTCGGCTGGACTGCCGGCGCCTTCCACCACCACGGTGTCATATTGCGCCAGCAAACGCTGGTGCGATTCCAGGACGGCGCCCATGGCGACCGTTTTGTAGCGGTGGTAGTCGCGCGCATTCATGTCGCCGCGCACCTTGCCGTGGATGATGACCTGGGCGCCGATGTCGCTGCTTGGCTTGAGCAGCACGGGATTCATATCGGTATGCGCAGGGATGCCGGCGGCGATGGCCTGCAGCGCCTGGGCGCGCCCGATCTCGCCGCCGTCGATGGTGACGGCGCTATTCAGCGCCATGTTCTGCGGCTTGAAGGGGGCAACGCGCACGCCGCGCCGCTTGAGCAGGCGGCACAGCGCCGCCACAAGCGTGCTTTTGCCGGCATCGGAGGTGGTGCCCTGGACCATCAGGGTGCGGTAAGGGAAACTCATTTTGCGGGACGGTGCTTGCGGGCTTCTTCCAGTTTTTCGCACAGCACGGTGGTGCCTGCGATCATGCGCGGACCGGCGCGGTTCATCAGGTTGCCATCGATGGTGAACAGATTATCCTGGCGCGTCGCCTTCAGCGATTTGTAAGGACGCCAGAGATTGACGCCTCCATAGTCTTTTTCGGCGGTGGCGAAGACCGCTTCCGGATCGGCCTCCAGAACAGCTTCCACGCTCACAACCGGCGCGGTCACCTTCTGGTCGGCGAAAATATTCTGTCCGCCGCATACCTTCAGCGCATCGCTGACGATGTGTTCGCCGTTCAGGGTGTACAGGGGCTTATCCCACACCTGGTAGAAAGTACGGACCGGCGAGTGCGTCGAATATTGCGTGCGCAGCGCGGCCAGCTTCTGGCGCAGGTCCCGTGCCGCGGCGTTGGCGGCAGTCTCGGTGCCCAGCAGCTTGCCGATTTTTTCCAGGTTGTCGGCGATCTGGTCGAGCTTTTTGGGTTCGCTGTGGAACATCGGGATGCCGAGCTGGCGCAATTGTTCGATTTGCCTTTCGGATGTGCCGTGGCGCCAGATCACCAGCAAGTCCGGCTTCATGGCCAGTATGCGCTCCATGTCGACCTGGCGGTTGTCGCCAACACGCGGGACCTGCTTTGCCGCTTCCGGGTAATCGCTGTAGTTCACCGCGCCGACGACTTTCTCGCCGCCGCCGGCTGCGAACAGCAATTCGGTGACGTGCGGCGCGAGGGAAATGACGCGCTGCGCAGGCTTTTGCAGGGTGACAGGTTTGCCATCGTCGTCATTGACGGTGATGGCGGCGTGCGCGTGGATCTGTACTACGCACAGGGCAGGAATCAGCAGGTATTTCTTCATCGATCGGTCCATTCGTTCAATGCGAGTTCGAGACGTTGCCAGCCCGCTTCGTCGGGCGGCAGGCCCAGGCGGATGCCGCGCGCCGCTTCACGGAACAGGCGCACCCAGATGCCACGCTGCGCCATGTGCTCGTGGAAGGCTTCGGCATGGGGCTCAGGCCACCATTGGAACAGTGCCGTTCCATGGCTGGCAATGCCGTGGTCAGCCAGCAAGGCGCGCAGGCGCTTGCCGGCCGAATGCAGGCGCGCCAGCGTTGCCTGCTGCCAGGCGTCGTCCTCCAGTGCGGCGCGAGCAACTTGCTGTGCCGGACCGCTGACCGCCCACGGTCCGAGCAGGTCTGCCAGCTGCGTCAGGATGTCTTCCTGCGCGGCGACGAAGC
The DNA here is from genome assembly GCF_009720745.1 of Massilia eburnea. Taxonomy (GTDB): domain Bacteria; phylum Pseudomonadota; class Gammaproteobacteria; order Burkholderiales; family Burkholderiaceae_D; genus Rugamonas; species Rugamonas eburnea. The sequence goes on from NZ_WNKX01000046.1 coordinate 6,130, forward strand.
CAAGGCGCAAGCCGGCCAGTCCGAAAAATTTGCCGACGGAGCGGAGCACAAGCATCCCGGGCGTCTGCGCTGCGTCAGCGACGCTGTGAGCACCGTCTGTATCCGCGAACGCTTCGTCGACCACGAGCCAGCCGCCGCGGGCCGCCAGCCTGCGCGCCCACTCGAGCAGGGTGTCGCGCGGCACGGTTGCGCCGGTGGGATTGTTCGGATTGCAGACGACCAGCACGTCAGACGTGTCGATGGCTGCATCCAGTTCGTCATACGGCACGGCGCTGGTGCAATGGCCGTGCTGCGACCAATGGTGGAGATGCTCGGCATAGCTCGGGCTTGCGACCACCACGCGTGAGGGGACGCGCAGTCGAGGCAGTGCCTGGATTGCCGCTTGTGTGCCGGCGACCGCCAGCATGCGCGGAGCACGGTAATAGCACTGCGCGGCATCCAGCAAGGCGGGATCGTGCTCCGGCAAGCGATGCCAGGCGTCCGGCGCCACGGCAAGCGCTGGATAGCCGTTGGGATTGAGCCCGGTGGACAGGTCGAGCCAGTCGTTGCGGCCGTAGCGTTGCGCGGCTTCGCGCAGTTTGCCGCCGTGTTCAAGCATGGTGTGCTCCGTAGGCGATGGCCACCATTGCGGCCAGCCATAACCAGGTGGTATTGCGGACCAGGCGCCACGCGCGTGGGATGTCGGCCGCCAGTGCCGGGGATCCGGTGCCAAGCGGTGGACGCAGTTCGATCTCGCCGCCGTAGCTGGCGGCTCCGCCCAGCTGCAGTCCGAGCGCGCCGGCGCCGCTCGACATGACCGGGCCGGCGTTGGGGCTGTCCCAGGCCGGGGCCTGCTGGCGCCAGCAGGCCAGGGCGCGGCGTGTTCCGGCCGCGCCGGGCGCCAGCAGGGCGTAGCTGATCGCGGTCAGGCGCGCGGGAAGAAAATTGAGGGCGTCGTCGATGCGCGCGGCACTGCGTCCGAACAGGTTGAATCGTTCGCTGCGGTAGCCCCACATGGCGTCCAGTGTATTGGCGAGCCGGAACAGTAGGGCGCCCGGCCCGCCTGCGACGGCGAACCAGAACAGGGTGCCGAATACGGCGTCATTGCCGTTTTCAAGCATCGATTCCGTGGCTGCTTTGGCGAGATCGGATTCGGAGGCGTGCTGTGTATCGCGGCTGACGATGCGCGCTGTCAGGGCGCGCGCGGCCGCAAGGTCGCCGGCAAGAAGTGCATGGCCGATAGGCAGCATGTGGTCGCGCAGGCTGCGCAAGCCGATGCAGAAATAGAGAAGAATCGCGTGCAGGGCGATTTGCGCCGCAGGGGGCATGGACCGGGTGAGGACCCACGCCGTCAGCACGACGGGCGGCAGCACGGCCAGCGCCCACGCCAGCAAGCCGCGCGCAAAGCGCATCGGGCCCGCTGCGCTTTGGTTCAATCGGGCTTCGATCGCGTTGGACAGGCGGCCGAAGCCGACCAGCGGGTGGAGGCGCGACACTTCCCCCAGCAGCGCATCGAGCAGCACGCCGGCCAGCAGGGCAGCGGCCAAAGCGCTCCAGTCGAGGCTCGAGAGCATCACGCGCCTTTCAACACCAGCGGCAAGCCTGCCGCGATGAAAACGACGCGTTCGCAGGCGGCGGCGACGGCTTGGTTCAGGCGGCCGGCTTCGTCAGCATAGCAGCGCGAGACGGCGCCCCATGGAACGATTCCCATGCCTACTTCGTTCGACACCAGCGTGACGTCACCGCGGTCGACGGCAAGTTCGGCCAGGAAAGCGGCGCGCTCCTGTTGGAATCGGTCGGGCAACTCGATGGCGCCGATATCGGGATATTCCTTGCCGTCACTGAACAGCAGGTTGCAAAGCCACAGGGTCAGGCAGTCCACCAGCACCGCGCGCTGCGGCGAACGCCATTCAGCCAATGCGGCGGCAAGCGCCATGGGTTCCTCCACGGTGCGCCAGTGCGATGGACGCTGGCTGCGGTGATGGGCAATGCGCGCCGCCATTTCCGCATCTCCCGCGGCACCGGTCGCGATATAGACCACTTCCTTGCCGGATGCTGCGGCAAGCCGCTCGGCATGGGCGCTTTTGCCGGAACGTGCGCCGCCGAGGAAGAGTGTGCGTATCATGCTGCGCTCCGCGAGAACATGGCCGCGACGGCGGCGGGATTGGACGGGAAATAGCCGTGGAAGTAGGAAGCTTGCAGCGATCCCAGGCAGTACAGGTTTTCGCCTGCGCCGCCGCTGGGGTGCTTTTGCGTGACAGCTGCCGCTGGCTGGACGGTCTCGAGCCGTGAGTAATGGAAGGTGTGTCCCCGCAGCGGGCCGTGGGCCGTCGGCATGGCCTGCGCTCCCAGCCCGGCCAGGCGTGTCTGCATGACGACTTTGCCGGGCAGCAGGCCGGCCATGGGCCATTCCTGGCCTTCCTTGTCCTGCAGTGATTCTGCAAGCGCCATCATGCCGCCGCATTCCGCCACGATGGGTATGCCATCGGCGTGTGCGCGGCGCAGCGATGCTTGCCAGCGCTGGCCGGCGGACAAGGCTGCGGCATGCAGTTCAGGATAGCCGCCCGGCAGGTAGACTGCGGTCGCCGTATGCGGCACCGGCTCGTCTGCCAGGGGCGAGAAATATTCCAGCTGCGCGCCAAGCCCTTCCAGCGTCGCCAAATTGGCCGGATAGAGGAACATGAAGGCTGCGTCGCGTGCAACGGCGATACGTGCTCCGGCGAGAGGCCGGCCTGCGGCGCCGTCGGGGGCAGCCGGCGCGGGGATTTGTGCGGCCGGCAGCGCATCCCATGCGTCCAGGTCGAGCGCCAGCTGGTCGGCCAGGCTGTCGAGCAATTCGTCGAGACCCGCGACTTCGTCCGGCAGCACCAGGCCCAGATGGCGTTCCGGCAGCGATGCGGCCTGCTTGGGCAAGGTTCCAAGCAGGGGAATGTCGCGCAAGGATGCGGCGACCATGGCTGCGTGCCCGGCGCTGGCAATCCGGTTTGCCACCACGCCGGCCATGTCGACCGGGCCGTAATCGCGCAAGCCATGCACCAGCGCACCCGCCGTCTGCGCCATGGCGCCGGCATCGATCACGGCCAGCACCGGCAGGCCGAACTCGCGCGACAGGTCGGCGGCGGACGGCGTACCGTCGTAAAGGCCCATCACGCCTTCGACCAGGATGGCATCGGCCTGTTCTGCCGCTTCGGCCAGCAAGGCGCGGCAACGCTCGGCGCCCACCATCCACAAGTCGAGCGACTCCACAGGTGCGCCGCAAGCACGCGCCAGCACCATCGGGTCGATGAAGTCAGGTCCGCATTTGAATACACGGACGCGGCGGCCCGTGCGTACCAGCTTGCGTGCCAGGGCGGCCGTGACCGTGGTCTTGCCCTGGCCGGACGCAACTGCGGCGATCAGTACTGCGCGGGCTACCATTCCGTACCCGGCTGCGCGGCGATGCCGGCCTTGAAGGCATGCTTCACCACGGTCATCTCCGTCACGGTATCGGCGACATCGATCAGTTCTTGCGGCGCAGCGCGGCCGGTTACCACGGCGTGCTGCATTTCCGGGCGGTCAAGCAGGTCGGCAATCACTTCGTGGACGTCGAGGTAGTGGTACTTCAGCGCGATATTCAGTTCATCCAGCACCACCATGCCGTAGGAGGGATCACGCAGGAAGGTGCGCGCCTGTTCCCAGGCCTGCTGCGCCTTCTCGATATCGCGCTCGCGGTTCTGGGTTTCCCAGGTATAGCCTTCGCCCATGGCGTGGAAACTGCATTCGTCGGGAAAGCGGCGCAGGAACATTTCTTCGCCGGTCGACATGGCGCCCTTGATGAATTGCACCACGCCTACCTTCATGCCGTGCCCCATGGCCCGCATGGCCATGCCGAAGCCGCTTGAGCTCTTGCCTTTTCCATTGCCGGTATTGACGATCAGGACACCAATATTCTTGTCGGCCGCCGCGATTTTGGCGTCGATGATGGCCTTTTTGCGCGCCATACGGTCGCGATGGCGTTCGTTGATGTCGCTCATGCTGGGAAACTCCCTGGAATGAAAATGGTGCGCTCGCCGTGACGGACGATGTCGATTGGATGGTCAAGGTATTCGGTCAACACGGCGGGCTGCATGACTTCTTCGACGGACCCGGCGAGCCAGCGGCCATCGCCCATCAGCAGCAGGGCGTGGGAAGAAACACTGTGCGCCAGCGTCAGGTCATGCCCGACCATCACGACTGTCTTATGCTGTTCGCGGCATAGTCTGGCCAGCAGCGACATCACGCTCACCTGGTGCGCCAGGTCCAGGGCATTGGCCGGCTCGTCGAGCAGCAGCAAGGGCGTATCCTGCGCCAGCATGGCGGCAATCGCCACGCGCTGGCGTTCGCCGCCGGACAAGGTGCGCACGTCGCGTGCGGCCAGGTGATCCACTTCCATTGAGGCCAGCGCCGCAACGGCGGCGTGGTGGTCGTCGCTGTTCTCCCAATACCGGTTGTCGTGATAGGGATGGCGTGCTGAGAGCACGGTTTCGATGACGGAATACGAAAAGGCGTCGTTGCGCGCCTGTGCCAGGAAAGCGCGCTTGCGCGCCAGTTCCTGCAGGGGCCACTCGCTCAGTGCGCGGCGCTCGATGCTGACATGGCCGGCTTCCGGCTGGCGCAATCCGGCCAGGGCGCGCAGCAAGGTGCTCTTGCCGGCTCCGTTGCGGCCAATGACGCTCCAGCATTCTCCTGCCTCGACTTGCCAGTCAAGCCGCTCGACCAGGGTGCGCTTGCCCATGGCAAGCCGCAGTTGATGGGTGGCGATCATATTATTTCCTCAGCCGGTGCAACTGGTACAGAAAGACCGGCGTTCCGACCAGGGCGGTGACCACGCCGGCCGGCAGCTGCTGCGGCGCGATGACTGTGCGGGCAACCGTGTCGGCCAGCACCAGGTAGGCGCCGCCCGCCAGCGCGGCGCTTGGCACCAGCAGGCGGTGGTCGGGGCCGAAAGCGAAGCGGCAGGCATGCGGCACGATCAGGCCGACGAAGCCGATGCTGCCCGCAGTGGTCACGGCACTGGCAGTCAGCAGGCCCGAACAGAAGAACAAGCCCTTGCGCAGCGCACTGACGTGGATGCCGAGCGTTGCAGCGGCTTCTGCATGCAAGGCCATGACATTGAGCGACCGGGCCGCGCGCAGGGCGAAAGCCAGCCCGCCGGCCAGCACAAGCCATGGCAGCCAGCGCAGGGGGGAACCGGCCAGGTCGCCGATCAGCCAGAACACCATGGTGCGCAGCCGGCTTTCCGGCGCAACCGAGAGCATCAGCGTTACCAGCGCGATGCAGGCGGAAGAAAGGATCACACCGGTCAACAGCAGCAGGGCGGTGCCACCCTCCGCCGCCGTACCGCCGCGCAGGTCGCGGCGCGCCAGTAAGTAGAGCATCATCGATATCACGACCGCACCGGCGAAGGAGGCGGCGTCGACCATCCAGGCGGCGCACATGAACAGCAGCGCCGCCAGCGCGCCGACGGAAGCTCCGGATGAAATACCCAGGACATACGGGTCAGCCAACGGGTTGCGCAGCAAGGCCTGCATCATCACGCCGGCCAGCGACAGCGAGGCTCCGGTGACGAACGCCGTGGCGGCACGTTCCAGGCGCAGGTCAAGCAAGTGGCCAGGCAGGGAGGCCGGCTGCCCGCTGATGAACTCGCGCAGAGCACCCGGCATATCCGCCAGCGGAATGCTGACCGAGCCGATCATGCCGGCCGCCACCAGGCTGGCCAGGGACAACAGCACCAGCAGGATGATGATGGATACGGCGCGCAGGCGCAGCGTGGCGGAAAGTGGATGCATAGCGGGCAGCTTATCTCATTTATTTATAGCTATAGCGCAGGCCGGCGTACACGGCGGAACCGGCGGTGCCGTAATTGCGCGCCAGTTCATAGTGTTTGCCGGCCACGTTGTTCCAGCGCAGGGTGGCGCTCCAGGACGGGGCGAAGTCCCACGCCGCGTACAGGTTCAGCAAGCCGTAGCCGCCCAAGCGGTTGCGGTTAGCCGCATCATCGAAGCGATCGCTGGAAAGCTGCCATTCGGCGCCGGCGCTCAGGCTGCCCGCAGTATATTCCAGTGCCACGTTGCCGTGGCGTTTGGCGCGGCGCGCCAGCTGTTTGCCGGCACTGTCGTCTTGCGGGTTTTGCAGGTCGGCGCTGGCCGACAGCGTGAATGCGTTGCCCAGTTGCTGGCGCGCCGACAGGGAAATTCCCTCCAGCGTGGCCTGGTTGACGTTGTAGGCGCAGCCGAAGCGGAAGCCCGGCACCGGACATGGCGTGGTATTCACCAGCAGGTCGCTCAGGCGGTTGCGGTAGGCGACGGCGCCGAGCGTGGTGCCGCCCTGTTCGTAGTGCAGGCCGATCTCGCTGTTGCGGCCGCGCTCCGGACGGTTCGCCGGCAGGCCGTAGCCGGGGTAGTACAGCTCATTGAAGGTAGGGGCGCGGAAGCTGGTGCCGTAGCTGGCATTCAGGCGCAGCGCCGGTGAAAAACGGTAGCCATAGCCCAGCGAGCCGGTGCTGCGGGAGCCATATTGCGAGCTGTCGTCGTTGCGGGCGGCGGCGGCCAGCAGGTGGTCGCCGCGCTTCATGTTGTAGCTGGCGGCCCAGGAGGTGGTGCTGCGCTCGCGCACCAGCGCTGCGGTATTCGACGCCACTTCCTCCTTGCGGTGTTCGGCCAGCAGCTGCAGGCTGTCCGAGCCGAGTGCGATGTCGTTCTGCCAGCTGTACTGCGTCTGCGTTGTGTCGATCTGGCTGGCGGTGGAGGTGAAGCTGCCCGATTTGTCGCGCGATTGCGCCACCTGTGTCGTCATTTGCCAGTCGCGGTTCAGGCGATTGCGGGAGTACAGGCCGACGGTGTCGATCTTTTGCGTACTCCAGGCGCGCACGGTGGCGCCGCTGTCGAAATCGGCCTGCTGGTCGGTGTGAAGGAACAGCGCGCCCAGTTCCTGGCCCGGCGCGAGCTGCCAGGACAACTGCCCGTTGGCGTGCTTGCGGTCATAGCCGTCATCATCCTTGTTGTAGCTGGCGCTGCCGGGCAGCGTTGCGGAGAAGCCGTCGGCGCGCTCCTTGCCTGCACCGAGCGCATAGCTGAAGGCGCCTGCCTTCCCGGAAATGCTTGCAGTACCGGCGCGCGTTCCGTAACTCCCCGCCAGCACGCTGGCGTCCAATGCCAGGCTACCCTCTCCTTTCCTGGTGAAGATCTGGACCACGCCGCCAATGGCGTCGGCGCCGTAAATCGTGCTCAATGGGCCGTATACCACTTCGATATGGTCGATCGCGCCCAGGGGAATCGCATTCCACGCCGCCGCGCCGCTGCTGGCCGAACCAATGCGCACGCCGTCCACCAGTACCACCACCTGATTGCCGTTCGAACCGCGCAGGAAGATGCTGGAGTTGGTGCCAGGGCCGCCATTGCGGGCGACTTCGATGCCGCGCTGGCGCTGCAGCAGTTCGGTGATGGAGCCGGCGCCGCTGCGCTGGATTTCCTCCGCGCCGATGCTGAGCGAATCGCTGATGATGTCGCGCGCAGGCTGCGGTGTGCGGGTTGCGGTGACGAGGACGGCATTCAGTACGGGAAACTGGGCCTGCGCCTGGACTGCAGGAGCGGCAACGGCCAATGCCAGCGACGCGAGAGCCGCTTGCCTGGTGGCGGGAGAGATCATGACAACTTTCTTAACGAGCCGCCGGCCCACGTCCCCGTAAGCCGGCATGAACAGGAACGGGCGCAGGGCGCGTTCCCACCTGGTCTGGCCGGTATCCGGGCTGGCAAGTCTGGCGGCCTGGCCTTCCCATGCGCTTGCACAGTGGCTGTGAGGTCGCTGCCGCTCATTCAAGGCGGCACTTGCTTACCGTTGCGGGGGCAGCACACGTTGGCTGTCAAAGACAGCGCCGTGTTTCCCGTTTAACTGCGTTCGAGAATTCGAATGCGAGCACCAAAACCCCGCCATTATACGGACTTCGCGGACCAGGACAAGCGCAGGGCTTCGCAGTACTTGATCTGGTTCGGCTTTGCGGCGGCCTGCTGCAGCGGTTCGCCGGCGGCGATGGCGGCGATCAGCCGCATGGTGCCGGCATGGCAAACGATGACCGCATCGTGTTGCAACTGGTCGAGGAAGGATTGCACGCGGCCGGCCACTTCGCGCACCGTTTCACCGCCGCCGGGACGATAGTCCAGCAAGTTGGCGGCCCAGGCGTCCACTTCTTCATGCGGGATGCTGGACCAGGGCTGCAGCTCCCAAGCGCCGAAATCCATTTCCACCAGGCGGGCGTCGGGTGTGAAATCGCCCAGCACGGATGCCAGCATGGTGCAGCGCTGCAGCGGACTTGAATAAAGGCGGGCGCCCGCCGCCAGCGCTGGCCCCAGTTGTGCGGCCAGGGATGCATGGCCGTCAGCGAGAGCACTCGCCAACGCGGGAATATCGCTGCTGCCGTAGCAGACGCCCGCCGCCACTTCCGGTTGCGGGTGGCGGACGAGGATCAGTTCCACAGGCAGGCCAGCACGCCGAGGTAGAACACGGCTTCCGTCAGTTGCTGCACGGCGCCCAGGCAATCGCCGGTATAGCCGCCCAGGCGCTGCTGGAATTTGCGCGCGAACCAGACCGTCGCCAGCAGCATGCAGCCCAGGCCCACCGCCAGGGAGAAGGCTGGCAGCCAGCCGGCAGCCACCACTGCGGAGGCGGGGAGGACTGCCGTGAACGCGGCGATGGCGAATTCACCACCGCGCATTTCCTGCGCCAGCGGCTTGGCCTTACCTTCGGCGCGCGCATATTCCATGCGCCAGATCAGGGAACACGCCATCAGGCGCGAAAGCGGATGTGCCGCCAGCAGCGCCCCCAGTGCGGCCAGTTTCGGCAAACTGGCCAGCGCCGCGACTTTGGTCGCCAGCATCACGCCGATGCCGATCGCGCCGTAAGCGCCGATGCGTGAATCCTTCATGATTTCCAGCACCCGCTCGCGCGTGTGGCCGCCGCCCAGGCCGTCGCAGCTGTCGGCGAAGCCGTCTTCGTGAAAGGCGCCGGTGGCGTAAATGCTAGCGGCAGTGGACAGCAGCACGGCAACCGCCGGCGGCAGCACCTGCGCCGCCGCGGCATACACGGAACCCGCTATCGCCGCCACTACCAGGCCTACAGCCGGGAAGTAGCGTGAAGCGTGGTGCAGCCAGGCCGGCTCAAAACCTACCCAGCGGGGAATGGGCAACCGCGTGAAGAATTGCAGTGCGATGAAAAACAGGCGCAGCTGCTGCATGGGCGCTTACTCGGATTTCTCGCTGACCTGGGCCGACTCGAAAGTGGCCATCTGGTTCAGGAAATTGACGGCGGCACGCAGCAGCGGCACCGCCAGCGCAGCGCCGGTGCCTTCGCCCAGGCGCAGGCCCAGGTTCAGCAGCGGACGTCCTCCCAGGAAGTCCAGCATGCGCTTGTGGCCATTCTCGTCGGAGCAGTGCGCGTATACGCAGTATTCGAGCACCGCCGGCTGAACGCGCGCCGCCACCAGCAGGGCGCTGGTGACGATGAAGCCGTCGATCAGCAGCACCATGCGGCGTTCGGCGGCCTTCAGCATGGCGCCAACCATCATGGCGATTTCCAGCCCGCCGAAAGCGGCCAGCGCCTGCAGGCCGCCCTGGGCGTCGGCATGCAGCGCCATCGCCGCTTCGATCACACGCTGCTTGTGCAGCACGCCTTCCGGCGTCAGGCCGGTGCCCGCACCAACGCAATCGGCCACCGCAATGCCGGTCAGGCGATGCATCAGCGCCGCGGCAGCCGTGGTATTGCCGATGCCCATCTCGCCGAAGCCCAGTACATTGCCAGGCAGCTCGGCCACAAGGTCCATGCCGCATTCGATCGCTTCCATGCACTGCGGCACCGACATGGCCGGCTGCTGCGCAAAATTGGCTGTTCCCGGCGCAATCTTGCGGTTGACGAGGCCCTCGCGCTGGCCGAAATCGTGCTTGACGCCCGCATCAACCACTTGCAGCGAGCAGCCGTTCTGGCGCGCGAAGACGTTGATCGCAGCGCCACCGGCCAGGAAATTTTCGACCATCTGCCAGGTCACATCCTGCGGGAAGGCGGAAATGCCTTCGGCCACAACACCATGGTCAGCTGCGAATACCAGGACGGCAGGCTCGCGCACTTCCGGCCTGGCCGTCTTCTGGATCATGCCGATCTTGTGCGCCAGCGCCTCCAGGGCGCCAAGGCTGCCCAGCGGCTTGGTCTTGTTGTTGATGGCACGGTCCAGCTGGGCCGCGAGCGATTCGTCCTTGACGGGGGAGATGTGTGGGATAGTCATCGCGGAATTATAATGCCCGTATGCGGATACTTATCATTGAAGACAATAAGGACATTGTCGCCAACCTGTTCGGCTTTCTCGAGCCCAAGGGCTATGTGCTGGATACCGCTGCCAACGGCTACGGCGGGCTGGCGCTGGCCACCGAGCATGAATACGACGCCGTGGTCCTGGATGTGATGCTGCCCGGCCTGAACGGACTGGAACTGTGCCGCAAGCTGCGCGGGGAACTGGGAAAGTCCACCCCGGTGCTGATGCTGACCGCGCGCGACACGCTGGAGGACAAGGTGGCCGGCTTCGAAAGCGGCGCCGACGACTACCTGGTCAAGCCGTTTTCGCTGGTGGAGCTGGAGATCCGCCTGCGCGCCCTGATACGGCGGGCCCGCGGCGTCCAGGCCAAGGCCCCGGTCCTGCAATTTGGTGATCTCACCTTCGATACCGTCAACTATGAAGCGCGCCGCGCCGGCCGCCCAGTGACCCTGACCCGTACCGGCTACACCATCCTCAAAAGCCTGATGCGGGATGCGCCGCACATCGTCACACGCGATACGCTGGAACATGACGTGTGGGGCGACGAACCCCCGGATAGCGATGCGCTGCGCACGCATATCCATGCACTGCGCCAGGCGCTCGATAAGCCCTATCCATTTGCCATGCTGCGCACCATTCCGGGGATCGGCTACAAGCTGGTGAACTCCGATGATGAAAGCTGACTCCCTTCGCCGCCGCATCATCGTCGCGTACACGACGTTCGCGGTGGTGGTTTCAGCGGTCTTTTCCGTCATTGCCGCGATAGCGGTGGAGGGGATCGAAGGAAGGCTGGTCGATGAGCGCTTGCGCGACGTTGCCGAATGGGCGGCGCCGCGCCATGCTGGCGGCATGCCGGTGCAGATGCCGGCCGGCCTGACCTTCCATTATGGCGCCGACATTCCGAGTTCATTGCGCGGGCTGCCGCCCGGGGTGGTCGACATCAAGGTGGACGGAACGACACTGCACGTTTATTCAGGCCACGACGACAAGGGCGATTACGTGGTGGTCGACCATGACAGCGAATACGACAAGATCGAAATCGTGGTCTACTCGATGTTCGCTGCCGGCTTCTTTGCCTTTGTCGGCTGCTCGCTGATACTGGCGCGTTTCCTGGCTAACCGGATCGTCAACCCGATTACCTCGCTGTCGCGGGCGGTGGAAGCGCGCGAAGACGCCTTGCCCTGCCTGGAGCGCAACGACGAACTGGGCACCCTGGCCAGGGCCTTCGCGGGGCGTACGGCGGAACTCAAGCAATTTCTCGATCGTGAGCGCTTCTTTACTGGCGACGTAAGCCATGAGTTGCGCACTCCACTGACCGTAATCAGCGGGGCGGCCGAACTGCTGATGGCGCAGACCGAGGGCGAAGCCGCGCTGCACGCTCCGTCCGAACGAATCTACCGTGCTGCGCGCGAGGCGAATGAGGTGGCCAGCGTGCTGCTGCGCTTGGCGCGCTCCCCACAGCGGCAGGACACGCCCGAGCAGTCGGCTGCCGAACTGGCGCAATATGAAATCGCGCGCTGCCAGCCGCAGGTGGCAGGGAAACCGGTCGTCCTGCGCTATCTAGGCGGCACGGATTTCACTGTGCACGGTCCGCGTGAGCTGCTGCAGGCGGCTATCGGCAACCTGCTGCGCAATGCCTGCGCCTACACGGAACAAGGCGAGGTGGTCCTGCGCCTGGAACAGCATTCGATCATTGTCGAAGACACCGGCCCAGGCCTGCCACCCGCCGCCCTGGCCCGTTTGCTCGGCGAGCCGATGCCCGACGGGGATGGCGCCTCATCCGGCAGCGGACTCGGACTGGGACTCGTGCAACGCATCTGCGCCAACCTGGGGGCCGAGTTGCATGTGAAACAACGCGAGGGCGGCGGGACCCGATTTGACGTCATGTTTCCGGATTGATGCTCCCGATTTAACACAATCTTAACGCGAGCTTCACACCTTCTTTACTTGCATCTAGCTATCGTGCTGGGATGAAACTGCCTCAAATTCGCTCCGCTTTCCTCCCGCACGCAGCTGCTTCCTTCCTGGTCCTGATCTACAACATCAGTTTTTGGAAAAGCTTCATGGCCGCCACTGGCGGCTTCAGTGCATCCAATTTACCCGTCTATTTTGGCTCCGCCTTGCTGCTGATGCTGATATTCAGTGGCGTGCTGGCGCTGGTTAATTATCGCCACATCTTCAAGCCGATATTTATCGCGCTGCTGCTGCTGTCGTCGATGACCGCCTACTTCATGTCCCAATACGGCATCGTGATCGATTCGTCGATGGTGCAGAACGTGGTGGAGACCGACGTGCGCGAGGCAGGTGAGCTGTTCAGCTGGAAGCTCGTGCAATCGGTATTGCTGTTTGGCGTCCTGCCGTCCTGGCTGGTCTGGCGGCTGCCGGTTCGCTATGGTTCGCTGCAGCGCGAAGTCCTGGTGAACATCGGCCTGGTGGCTGGTTCGCTGCTGCTTGCCACCGGTTTGCTGTTCCTGCTGTTCAAGACCCTGGCGCCAGCGGTACGCGAGCACCGCGAACTGCGCTTCATGCTGACGCCGACCAACGTCTTTCAGGCGACTAATGGCTACCTGAAACAGAAGTGGGCCACGCCGACCGTGGTAGCGCCCCTTGGCACCGATGCCGCCAAGGGCAGCTTGTGGGCCGCCGCTGGCGACAAGCAGCACACCGTGACCATCATCGTAGTCGGCGAGACCGCGCGCGCCATGAACTTCTCGCTCAACGGTTATGGGCGCGAAACGAACCCGCGCCTGTCGCAGGAGCGTTCCCTGATCAATTTCAGCAACGTCAGCTCCTGCGGGACGGCGACGGCGATTTCGGTTCCCTGCGTCTTCTCCGACCTGACCCGCGATGGCTATTCGGAAGACAAGGCGCGCAGCAAGCAGGGATTGTTGGACGTACTGCAGCACGCCGGCCTGGAGGTGATCTGGCGCGATAACAATTCGGGCTGCAAGGGCGTGTGCGACCGCGTGCGTTTCGAGGATATGTCCAAGCCTGTTGCCGGCAACCCGCTGTGCAATACCGAAGAGTGCTTCGATGAGCACTTGCTCGAAGGCCTGCCGGAAATGATCCGCAATGCCGACAAGGACCTGGTCATCGTGCTGCACCAGAAGGGCAGCCATGGCCCGGCATACTGGAAGCGCTACCCGCCGGAATTCAAGAAATTTGGCCCGGTGTGCGAGACCAATGAGCTGGAGAAGTGCAGCAGCGATGCGATCACGGCGGCCTACGACAACACGATCCTGTATACCGACTACTTCCTGGACAAGACGATCAAGGTCTTGAAAGATGCTGGCGTGCCGGCCTCCATGCTGTACTTCTCCGACCATGGCGAATCGCTGGGCGAGAAGAATATGTACCTGCACGGTGCGCCTTATATCTTCGCGCCGGAAGAGCAGCGCAAGGTGCCGATGATGCTGTGGATGTCCGACAGCTTCAGCAAGCGCTTCCACGTTGACCGCAGCTGCCTGGCTGCGCGCAGCAGCCAGCAGTTCTCCCACGATAACGTATTCCATTCCACGCTCGGTATGCTGAATGTGAATACGGCCGTGTACAACCCTAAGCTCGACTTGTTCCAGGCCTGCATCCATGACTCGTAAAACAGGCTGGTGTTTGCTGGCGCTGGCTGCGTCGGCCGCGCTGATCCTTTGGATTGGCCAGTTTACGGATATCGACCTGCATCTGGCCGATATGTCCTTCGACCGTGCGCGCGGCGTTTTCCCTTTGCAGCACGCCTGGTTCGCGGAGAAGTTCAACCACGAGATCCTGAAAGTCGTGCTGACATGCCTGGCCTGTGCTGCGGTTGGCGTGGCAGTCTGGGATGCGTGGCGCCCGCACTTGAATTGGGCGCCGTCGCGCCGGCTCGGTGTGCGCGTGCTTGGCCTGTCCGCCGTTAGCGTGCCGCTGATAATCAGCCTCCTGAAACGCGGCAGCACATCCCATTGCCCATGGGATGTCGCCCGCTACGGCGGAGACGCGCCATATATACGCTTGCTCGAGCTGATGCCGTCGGGTATCAGCTCGGGACATTGTTTACCTGGCGGTCACGCGTCCAGCGCCCTTTGGCTGATTGCCTTGGCAGCATTCTGGATGCCGGGTCAGCCACGCAAGGCTTTTGGTGTCGCCACATTGACAATGGCTTTCGCCCTGAGCGTCGGCTTCGTGCAGCAATTGCGCGGCGCGCACTTCCTCACGCACACGCTTTGGTCGGCCTGGATCGCATGCGTCATTGTCTTGGCTAACTATGTACTTGCAAAACGCCAGTTGTTTGGTTATAGTTCTGTCCCTCGCAACGCAACACTGTCAAAACGGTAAGCGCAGCGAGAAAAAAGAAGGGGTTGACGAGTTGCACGCTGTACCGCATAATCTCGCTTCTCTGCTGCTGACGAACACAACGCTTCGTCGAACAAACAAGGCAGCGATCTTTAAAAATCAACAGTCGATAAGTGTGGGCGTTTGACGATATGCCCAGGCCTTCGGGCCTGATGCTCAAAATATACGTTATAACGCTCGCACAAAATATATTAAACGTAATCTCGAAA
>NZ_WNKX01000047.1 GCF_009720745.1 Massilia eburnea
TTATTATCTTGCATGAAAGCGGTGGGTAAAGTTGAGTTTTGTTGGTCGCACAACAAGTCTAACTTTTCTTCACCGCTTTCCTGTTTTTAGGACTACATCACAGCAATCCGTGATGAACCTTTTTTTTTCAACTATTGGATCTGATTATGAAATGGAATGCGGCTGGAAGAAGAGAGTCCTTTCTTCGCGATGAAGGCTCCTTGATCTCGTTCTACTTGAAAAAGAAATTTGACTCCAACTCATTGATGGGCAATTCGGCCCTGAGCAATGTCAATACTGCTGTTAGCTTATGGCTATGCGGACTAGCCAAGGAGATTGAGCCAATTTTCCCTAATACGCTGGCTTGGCTGGATTACGCAATCGAGAAGAAGGATGACCGTGGGGCCAGCAGGTACCAGCTCGCCTATCTGTACGAGGCCAAAGCCATTTGCAAGTGGTTGGCGCATTCGCAGAATGACGTCGACGCCTGGAAAGGGGCGGTTGTTCAGTACTCGTTGAAAATGGAGGAGTGTGGGCCTACCCGAGGCAACCCGGCAACGGATTACGTCGAGCAGTTCCTGCCGGCCTGCGTGTTCGCGGGCGAATATGAGCGGGGAGTTGCTGACTTCGAGCGCTTTTGCGGCGCAAAGAAACTGGAGCTAAAAAAAGTCTGGCGCCCAAGGGAGTTCGCATACGCGCTGTGCCTGCACCACCTGCGCGGTGAATTCGGCAAAGACGAATTATTCGAGGCCGGCAAGAAGATGCTGCGATCCTACGTGGATAGCGAATGGTTGTATAACGGCGCGTATAAGGAACCTGCGATTTGGTTAAAACTGGTTTACGGTTTCGGTTCGCCGGAATTGACCCCGATGCAAACCTTGTTATCGCTTTATGACGTAATGGGCGAACCAATGCCCGATTTTATTTAGGAGAATACTTTTTGAGCTACGACCTGCTTGTTGAGATTGGCTATGTTTCCGACGAAAAGATTGACGTGGATGCGAGGCTTGAATTAGTTGAACTTGCCGAGGAGGCCGGTTACTCGCTCAAAGAATTGCGTGACCTGTTTGAGGATGGGCGGGCAGATATCGGTGGTTGGGCAGTGGAGTTCACTAAGCTGGCCGAAGAGATCGCCAAACTGTACCCCGATGTCGAATTCAGTATGCGCGCCTGCGGCGAAGAATTCCGCGATACCTGTGTGCGCGAATTCAAAGGCGGCGAGGTAGAGTTCGCGGCCGGACCTTGGGAATACTGATGTCTTAGAAAAATTTCGGAATATCAGAAATAATTGGACTGTACTGCTTCAGTCAGAATAACTTTCTGAAATTCCGAAATGAAGAAAGCAGACATCGCCACCCCGCCTACAGTGCAGCTTGTACAGGAGTTGGCCGACCTCGGTCGGCAGGTGCGCCCACCGTAAGCAGCAAGGCCTGCGCATTGACGATGCCGCAGCGCTGAACGGGGTTTCCGTGGACCTGCTGTCGCGGCTTGAGAATGGCGCAGGTGGAATCCGGACTGACAAACTGCTGGCGGTGCTGGAAGGCCTGGGCCTGGCGCTAGTGATCGCGCCGAAAGACCACGAGCTCTTGCAACTCCTGCCCAAAGAATGAAAGCGCTCACCAGCCAAGTCTTTGGCTGCACAAGCGCTGCCTGATCACAGACAGAGCGCCTTGAAGACCTGTCGCGCGAAGCAATCCGCATTTCGCCAACTTTGCTTTAATAGGGGTTAAGGCTCTGTTCCCAAGCGTAACAGGACTTCCGCAAAGTCGGGGCGCATAGTTGGCGTTTGCTGAAGGCATTCAAGTGCCAGACTGTGTAGCTGCGGGAGGCCTTCATCGCAATGCACCAACAGCTCTTCCAGCAGGCAGCCAAAGGCCCTGACTTCCAGGCGCTGCAAGGCGGCTGCGAGTTTGGTGCCGGGTTCGAACATGGATGCGCCGCCGAAGTCGCCCAGTACCGCGTTGCCTTTGCCGCAGTTGAGGATGTTGTGGGCGTACAGATCACCGTGCATGATGCCTCGCGCATGCAGGTGCGCGGCGGCGGACGCGATGCCGCGTGCGATGCCGAGCAGCGTCGCGGGGCTGAATTGCTGGTCTTCCGCGTAGACGTCGCGCGTGCAGCTTGCCAAGCTGGGTGGGCTGGCAAGGTTGCGCAGGCTTGGATCCATCAGCGGCATGACCAGCGCGGGAAGGTGCTGCGGGTGGTCGGGAATCGTGCCGAGTACGGGAATCAGGTTGGGGTGCTGGCCGGCGCCGATGCAGGCGGCCATTTCGTGCTCGGGAGAGCCATCGCTGGTCATCGTGCCTTTGTAGACTTTTACCGCGACAGGTGCTCCGTCCAATGTGGCTTGATGAATGATGCCGGAGGCGCCTTCACCAAGCTTGTGCTGGATTTGCAGCTCGTTCCAGCTGATGCTGCGGACTTGTGGGGACGCTGCGGCAGTCGCTTCATTGAATGGGTTTCCGGCGCAGGCCAGCCAGGTCAGGCGCGGCATGGCCAGCAGCCATTCCGGCAGCTCCGGCAGGAGGTTCGATGCAATGCGCAGCAGTTCGAGCTTGCTGCAATTTGCCAGTTCTAGCGGCAGGGCGCGCAGACGGTTTCCGGACAACATCAGCTTCTGCATGTCGGTGCAGTGGCCGATTTCGGCTGGCAGCTGTTCGATGCGGTTGTCGGTCAGGATGAACCAGCGCAGGTGGGCGGGCAGAGCGGCTGCCGATACTTTCGTGATCTGGCAAGCTTTAAAGCCAATCATCGTCAGCGAGGGGCAGCGGCCCAGGACTTCCGGCAATTCGTTGAACGGGTTGTCGGAGCAGAAGATGATGCGCAGGCGGTGCAGGCGCGGCAAGTCGTCGGGCAAAGAGGTCAGGCTGTTGCCGGAAAGGTCGAGGATTTCCAGCGTATCGGCCAACTCGAAAATCTCGCGCGGGAATTCGGTCAGGCCGCAGCGCAGTTGCAGGCGCACGGCGCCGGTCAGTTCGCCGGCGCGCAGTTGTTCCAGTGTGTGCATCGGGGATTACTTCTCTTCGTCGAGCAGGGCGCGGATTTCGGCGCGCTCCTTGGCGCTGACGGTGCCGCCTTTCAGCGCAGCCAGCACCAGGGCCTTGCCGGAGCCAGCGAAGGCTTTGTGGATCAAGTCCTTCAGCAGGGAAGTCTGGATCGAATCCTGCTGCTCGATTGGAGAATAGACGTGCGCACGTTGGCTCTCATCGCGATTCAGCAATCCCTTGGTGTGCATGACCTGCAGCAGGCGCAGCACTGTCGCGTACTGCATATCCGGCCGTGTTTCCACTGCCGCCTCATGCACCTGCCGCGCCGTTGCCGGCCCCAATGCAAACAAGAGGCGCAGCATTTCCAGTTCGCTAGGTGTAGGTTTTGGCAAAGTCATGGCAGATCCAGGATGAACATCAATGGATCTAGAATAAATGATCTAGACACGAAAGTCTAGACTTTCACCGGCAGAGTCCGTGTCCCACCATGGGGTCACACCCGTTTCGAGACACGGGCTCGTGCATGGCACAGTCGCGCCCGTGTCCCATTTCGGGTGTGACCCCAAGGTGAGACACGGGCTGGGCTGTGGGATTACCACTTCATTTCGCCTTTGGCGACTTTGGCGCTCAACTGCAGGGCGCTTTCGAGGCCGGCTTGGGGGTAGGCGGACTTCATGGCTGCGACCAGGGCGGCGCTGTCGGCGGCGGCTGGGGTGGCGGCTTCGAAGCGGCGCAGGTAGTCGGCGGTGTAGCCGATGGCGTCTGGGGTCATCGTGGAGCCGGGGGCGAAGTGGCCGGGGACGACGGTCTCCGGCTTCAGCTTGGCCATTTCATCCAGCACGGACAGCCATTGGGCGCGCGATTCGGGCGTTTGCGTGTCGGCTACCCAGACGTGCAGGCCTTTGAACAAGACCACGCCGCCCACCACGGCTTTGATCGATGGAATCCACACATAGCTGCGGTCACCCTGGCCTTTGACTTCCAGCTTCTTGCCTTCGAGTTCGATGTCGCCTTGCAGCAACTCGGGCATCACTACGCCGCTTGGGGCGTTGGCGCCGAGGATCGGGCCCCAGTAGGCGACCTTGGCTTGCGCTTTCTTTTCCATCGCTGCGATGGTGGTGCCGCGGGCGACGATGCGCGCTTGCGGGAATGCGGCTTTCAGCACGTCCAGGCCGAAGTAAAAGTCGGGGTCGCCGTGGCTGACGTAAATCGTGGTCAGGCGCTTGCCGCTGGCTTTGATCTGGGCGGCCAGCTTTTCGGCTTCGGCGCGCGAGAACTGGGCGTCCACCAGCACGGCGTCTTTTTCGCCTTTCACCAGCACTGAGGAGACGGGGAAGATGGCTGCTTCGCCAGGGTTGAATACTTCCAGCGTCAGCGGGGCGGCAGAGGCGCCGGCGGTTGCGGTGGCAAAGGCAGCGGCGGCGAGAGTGTGTTTGAGCATGACTGAATTCCTTTCGTTGATTGGATGACGCCAGTTTAGGCCGCCTGACATGATCGAAAAATAGGGTATATTGAAACTGTTTATTGCATAAATCGATCATATGGACCGCATTACCTCCGCCAATGTCTTTGTCACCATCGCTGAACGTGGCAGCCTGGCGGGCGCAGCCGAGGCGCTCGATATGTCGCGCGCCATGGTGACGCGCTACCTGGCCGAGATGGAGGAGTGGGCGGGGGCGCGGCTTTTTCACCGTACGACGCGCCGCCTCAGCCTGACGTCGGCAGGCGAGGTGACATTGAGCCGCTGCCGCGAGTTGCTGGCACTGGCTGGCGAAGTCGCCACCGCGGGCGATCCTGGCGCAGGCGAGCCGCGCGGGCTGTTGCGGGTGGCTTGCTCGCAGTTCCTGTCGCAGACGGCGCTGGCCGGGGCCATGGTGGGCTTCCTGCGCCGCTACCCGAACGCCAGGGTCGACCTGCAGGTCGATAACCGCGCGGTCAACCTGGTCGAGCAGCGCATCGACCTGGCGATCCGCATCACCAACGCACTCGAGCCGGGACTGATTGCCCGCCGGCTTGGCGAGTGCCGCTCCTTGCTGTGCGCCGCGCCAAGCTATATCGCGGAACATGGCTTGCCCTCCGGCCCGCAGGACCTGGCGCGGCACAACTGCCTGACTTATAGCTATTTCGGCAAGAGCACCTGGCAATTCACGCGGGAGGGCGAGGCGCCGGCGCCAGCAGCTGAGGCGGTAGAAGTGCCTGTGGGCGGCAACCTGAGCGCCAACGAGTCCATGGCCTTGCTGGCGGCGGCAGGGAAGGGCGCCGGCATCGCCATGCAGCCGCGCTTCGCGGCGCAGCCGATGATCGATACCGGCGTGCTGGTCGAAGTATTGTCTGATTGGCAACCGCAATCCTTGGGCATTCATGCCATCTACACCTCGCGCCAGCACATGCCGCCAGTGCTACGCGCCATGCTCGATTACCTGGCGGACTGGTTCGCCACCGACCCCGGTTGGCTTAGCGCAGCTTAACTGAATGATAAGCCGCCTGCGGGAGACTACGTACTGCAGCGCCTTTTAGTTGTTTCAGTTCAATGACAATGCTATGCTAGGCGACCGTTTTTGGAAAATCTGGAAACAACAGAGCCCTTCCCCACAACTTGATGTGCAATCCGCTAACCGGTCAGGCCGTGTCGCGGAAGGTTTGAACAACCCGCTAATTCCTCGCGAAGCGCGAAGAAAGGTGAGCAAAGAAATGATGCAACAACAGACGTCCAATTCCTACCTGTTTGGTGGGAACGCGCCGTACGTAGAAGAACTGTACGAGGCGTACCTTGAGAATCCTGGCTCCGTGCCAGATAACTGGCGCCAGTACTTCGACGCCATGCAGAATGTGCCTGCCGTTGACGGCAGCGCCAAGCCAGACGTCGTTCACTCGTCCGTCATCGCCTCCTTCGCCGAGCGCGCGAAAGCTGGCCCGATCCGCACCATCGTCGCTTCGTCCGACGCCGAAATGGGCCGCAAGCGCGTGGCAGCTACCCAGCTGATCGCAGCCTACCGCTACCTGGGCTCTCGCTGGGCCAACCTGGATCCGCTGCAGCGCCAGGAACGTCCGAACATCCCTGAACTCGAGCCATCGTTCTACGGTTTCACCGATGCCGACCAGGACACCGTCTTCAACATCAGCAACACCTACTTCGGCCCAGAGACCGCGACCCTGCGCGACCTGACCAACCTGCTGAAAGACACCTACACCCGCTCCGTCGGCGCGGAATACATGTACATCTCCGACCCGGCCGAAAAGCGCTGGCTGCAGGAGCGCCTGGAATCGATCCGTTCGACCCCGGCCTTCACCGCCGAAAAGAAAAAGCACATCCTTGAGCGCCTGACCGCCGCTGAAGGCTTGGAACGCTACCTCCACACCAAGTACGTCGGCCAGAAGCGCTTCTCGCTGGAAGGCGGCGAGACCTTCATCGCGTCCCTGGACGAAGTGATCCAGCGCGCCGGCGAAAAAGGCGTGCAGGAAATCGTGATCGGCATGGCCCACCGCGGCCGCCTGAACGTGCTGGTGAACACCCTGGGCAAGGCGCCTAAGGACCTGTTCGAAGAATTCGAAGGCAAGCACGCCGACGACCTGCCAGCCGGCGACGTGAAATACCACCAGGGCTTCTCGTCCGACATCTCCACCGCAGGCGGCCCGGTGCACCTGTCGCTGGCGTTCAACCCGTCCCACCTGGAAATCGTCAACCCGGTTGTCGAAGGTTCCGTGAAAGCCCGTATGGACCGCCGCGGCGACGTCCACGGCGCGCAAGTGCTGCCGATCCTGGTGCACGGCGACGCGGCATTCGCCGGCCAGGGCGTTGTGATGGAAACCCTGAACCTGGCGCAGACCCGCGGCTACGGCACCGGCGGCACCGTGCACATCGTGATCAACAACCAGATCGGCTTCACCACTTCCGATCCGCGCGATGCACGTTCCACCATTTACTGCTCCGACGTCGTGAAGATGATCGAAGCGCCTGTGCTGCACGTGAACGCCGACGATCCTGAAGCCGTGGTACTGGCTTCCCAGATCGCCCTGGACTACCGCCTGCAGTTCAAGAAAGACATCGTTGTCGACATCATCTGCTACCGCAAACTGGGCCACAACGAGCAGGACACCCCAGCGCTGACCCAGCCGCTGATGTACAAGAAGATCGCCAAGCACCCAGGTACCCGCAAGCTGTACGCGGACAAGCTGATCACCCAGGGCGTGATCCCGGCCGACGGCGGCGACGCCATGGTGGCCGCCTACCGCGCTGCGATGGACCAGGGCAAGCACACCATCGATCCGGTGATCTCGAACTTCAAGAACAAGTTCGCTGTCGATTGGCTGCCATTCTTGAACCGCAAGTGGACCGACGCGGCCGATACCGCCGTGCCGATGACTGAGCTGAAGCGCCTGGCGACCGCCATCACCACCGTGCCGGAAACCTTCAAGGTGCACTCGCTGGTTGAGAAGGTCCTGGCTGACCGCTCCGCAATGGGCAAGGGCGAGATGAACCTGGATTGGGGCATGGGCGAACACCTGGCATTCGCCTCCCTGGTGTCCTCCGGCTACGCAGTGCGCCTGACCGGCCAGGACGCAGGCCGCGGCACCTTCACCCACCGTCACGCCGTGCTGCACGACCAGAACCGCGAACGTTGGGACGCTGGCACCTACATCCCGCTGCAGAACATCGCAGAAGGCCAGGCGCCGTTCACCGTGATCGACTCCGTGCTGTCCGAAGAAGCAGTGCTGGGCTTCGAATACGGCTACTCGACCGCCGAGCCTAACACCCTGACCATCTGGGAAGCCCAGTTCGGCGACTTCGTCAACGGCGCCCAGGTTGTGATCGACCAGTTCATCAGCTCCGGCGAAGTGAAGTGGGGCCGCGCTTCCGGCCTGGTCATGATGCTGCCGCACGGTTACGAAGGCCAGGGTCCGGAGCACTCGTCGTGCCGCCCTGAGCGTTTCCTGCAGCTGTGCGCCGACAACAATATGCAAGTGGTGCAGCCGACCACCGCATCGCAGATCTTCCACGTGCTGCGCCGCCAGATGGTGCGCCAGTTCCGTAAGCCGCTGGTGATCCTGACTCCTAAGTCGCTGCTGCGTAACAAGGATGCTGGTTCCCCGCTGGAGCAACTGGCCAAGGGCGCCTTCCAGACCGTGATCGGCGAAGTCGATGCTTCGATCGACGCCAAGAAGGTCAAGCGCGTGATCGCCTGCTCCGGCAAGGTGTACTACGACCTGGTCAACACCCGCAAGACCCGCGGCGTGACCGACACCGCCATCATCCGTGTCGAGCAGCTGTATCCGTTCCCGCACAAAGCCTTCGCTGCTGAACTGAAGAAGTTCCCAAGCCTGGCCGAAGTGGTGTGGGCGCAGGACGAGCCGCAGAACCAGGGTCCATGGTTCCAGATCCAGCACAACATCTTCGAGTCGATGGAGTCGGGCCAGAAGCTGGCATACGCCGGCCGCCCAGCCTCCGCTTCGCCTGCCGTGGGTTACTACGACAAGCACTACGCGCAGCAGAAAGACCTGCTGGAAACCGCGTTCTCGAAGCTGAAGGGCTTCATCCTGACCAAGTAATCGCATCAAGCGGGTGAGCCGCCCGCTGCGTGCGGGCGGCGCTAAAAATACACAAAATTCGGAGTAAAAAACAAATGGCACAAATCGAAGTCAAAGTTCCTCAACTGTCGGAATCCGTCGCTGAAGCGACCCTGCTGACCTGGCACAAGAAAGTCGGCGAGGCAGTGGCCCGCGACGAAAACATGATCGACATCGAGACCGACAAGGTCGTCCTGGAACTGCCAGCACCAGCCGCCGGCGTGGTTGTGCAAGTGATCAAGAACGACGGCGCCACCGTGGTTGCCGGCGAAGTGATCGCCATCATCGATACCGAAGCCGCTGCAGGCGCTGCTCCTTCGGCTCCAGCTGCTGCCGCTGCTGCTCCTGCCGCCGCCGCTCCAGCTGCCGCTTCCGCCGACAAGTCCGGCGTGGCCATGCCAGCTGCCGCCAAGATCCTGTCCGAAGCCGGCATCGCCGCTTCCGACGTTGCCGGTTCCGGCAAAGATGGCCGCGTGACCAAGGGCGACGCCCTGGCCGCTGCTGCCGCACCAAAACCAGCTGCTCCGGCACCGCTGGCTCCAGCCGCTCCTAAGGCACAACTGCAGAAGGTTGCTGCGCCAGCCGCCGCCAACCTGGGCGACCGTCCGGAAGAGCGCGTGCCAATGAGCCGCCTGCGCGCACGTATCGCCGAGCGTCTGGTTGAATCGCAATCCACCAACGCCATCCTGACCACCTTCAACGAAGTGGACATGAAGCCGGTCATGGACCTGCGCAACAAGTACAAGGACAAGTTCGAGAAAGAACACGGCGTGAAGCTGGGCTTCATGTCCTTCTTCGTGAAGGCCGCTGTGCACGCACTGAAGAAGTACCCGATCCTGAACGCTTCGGTCGACGGCAACGACATCGTCTACCACGGCTACTTCGACATCGGTATCGCAGTGGGTTCGCCACGCGGCCTGGTGGTGCCTATCCTGCGCAACGCAGACCAGATGAGCATCGCCGAGATCGAGAAGAAGATCGGCGAATTCGGCGCCAAGGCTAAAGAAGGCAAGCTGACCCTGGAAGACCTGACCGGCGGTACCTTCTCCATCTCGAACGGCGGTACCTTCGGCTCCATGCTGTCGACCCCGATCATCAACCCACCACAATCCGCAATCCTGGGCGTGCACGCCACCAAGGACCGCGCTGTTGTCGTTGACGGCCAAATCGTGATTCGCCCAATGAACTACCTGGCGATGTCCTACGACCACCGTATCATCGACGGCCGCGAAGCTGTCCTGGGCCTGGTGGCAATGAAGGAAGCGCTGGAAGATCCTGCGCGCCTGCTGCTGGACCTGTAAACCCTGTCAGCGCCACCGGTAGTGGATGGGTCTGACCCTTGGGTCAGACCCAGGTTTACCGGGTCTAAAAATCGAAGAGAGGTCACATGAGCGTCTCCGAAGAACTGAAGCGTCTGCACGAACTGCACCAGGCCGGTGCCCTGAGCGATGAAGAATTCGCCCGTGCCAAGGAAAAACTGCTGCAAGACGGCGGTGCAAGCCAGCAGCCAAGCGGTGATTTCGCCGCCGAAGTCGGCAAGCTGCGCCGATCCACCACCGACCGCTGGCTAGGCGGCGTGTGTGGCGGTATCGCCAGGCAAACCGGCATCGAATCCTGGATCTGGCGCCTGATCTTCGCTCTCGTCGCAACATGTGCCGGCTTCGGCGGACTGATTTACATCCTTATGTGGATTTTCGTCCCCACGGACGACCAATGATTGGGAAAGAACATGAGCAACAAACAATTTGACGTAGTAGTTATCGGCGCCGGTCCTGGCGGTTACATCGCCGCCATCCGCGCAGCGCAACTGGGCTTCTCCGTGGCCTGTATCGACGAGTGGAGCAACGAAGCCGGCAAGCCTGCACCAGGCGGCACCTGCACCAACGTAGGCTGCATCCCATCGAAAGCACTGCTGCAATCGTCCGAACACTTCGAGCACGCATCGCACGGCTTCAAAGAGCACGGCATCAACGTGGAAGGCCTGTCCTTCGACGTGGCGCAGATGCTGAAGCGTAAGAACACCGTGGTCAAGCAGAACAACGACGGCATCCTGTTCCTGTTCAAGAAGAACAAGGTCACCTTCTTCCACGGCCGCGGCGCATTCGCCGGCGCCGCTGGCGCTGAAGGCTACCCGATCGCCATCTCCGGTCCTACCACCGAGACCATCACCGGCAAGCAGATCATCGTTGCTACCGGCTCCAACCCGCGTGCACTGCCAGGCGCACCGTTCGACGAGAAACTGATCCTGTCGAACACCGGCGCGCTGGCCATCGAAGAAGTGCCAGCCAATCTGGGCGTGATCGGCGCCGGCGTGATCGGCCTGGAACTGGGCTCCGTATGGCGCCGCCTGGGCTCCAAAGTCACCGTGCTGGAAGGCCTGCCGACCTTCCTGGGCGCAGTCGACGAGCAGATCGCCAAGGAAGCACAGAAGCTGCTGACCAAGCAAGGCCTGTCGATCAACCTGTCCTGCAAGATCACCAAGGTCGAAGCGGGCAAGAACAACGTCACCGTTGAATACACCGACGCCAAGGGCGAAGCCCAGAAGGCAACCTTCGACAAGCTGATCGTGTCGATCGGCCGTACCGCCAACACCATCGGCCTGGGCGCCGACAAAGTGGGCCTGGCGGTCGACGAGCGCGGCATGATCACCGTGGACCACGACTGCAAGACCAACCTGCCGAACGTGTGGGCAATCGGCGACGTGGTGCGCGGCCCGATGCTGGCGCACAAGGCGGAAGAAGAAGGCGTTGCCGTGGCCGAGCGTATCGCCGGCCAGCATGGCCACACCAACTTCAATACCCTGCCATCGGTGATTTACACCCACCCGGAAATCGCTTCCGTGGGCAAGACCGAGCAGCAGCTGAAGGCTGAAGGCGTGGCGTACAAGGCCGGCACCTTCCCGTTCCTGGCAAACGGCCGCGCACGTGCGCTGGGCGATACCAACGGCATGGTGAAGTTCCTGGCCGATGCGACCACCGACGAGATCCTGGGCGTGCACATTGTTGGCCCGATGGCTTCCGAGCTGATCTCCGAAGCGGTTGTGGCGATGGAGTTCAAGGCTTCGGCTGAAGACATCGCGCGCATCTGCCACGCACACCCATCGCTGTCGGAAGCGACCAAGGAAGCGGCGCTGGCGGTTGATAAGCGTACGCTGAACTTCTAAACCCGGTAAGGCTGGGTCAGACCCAAGGGTCTGACCCAGTCAGCGCATCCTGAAGTGGATGGGTCTGACCCTTGGGTCTGACCCTGGTTTACCGGGTTAAAAGAATGAACGTCCAAGAGTTTTACCAGCACGCGCTCGAACAGCGCGACTTCAAAGCCGATGCCGCCCAAAAGCGCGCCGTCGACCGCCTGCAGCAGTGCTACGACGAATGGGTCGAGTACAAGTCCCAGCGCTCCAACTCCTTCAAACGCCTGATCAACCGCCCGGCGCCTCCGCGCGGCGTGTACATGTGGGGCGGGGTAGGGCGCGGCAAGTCCTTCCTGATGGATTCGTTCTATTCGGTGATCCCGCTGGTTCGAAAGACGCGCCTGCACTTCCACGAATTCATGCGCGATGTCCACATGCAGCTGGACGAACTGCGCGGCGTGGAAGACCCGCTGGACGAAGTAGCGAAACGCATTGCGAAAAAGTACCGCCTGATCTGCTTCGATGAATTCCACGTATCGGACGTGGCCGACGCCATGATCCTGTACAACCTGATGAAGGCGCTGTACGACAACGGCGTAGCCTTCATCATGACTTCCAATTACGAGCCGTCCACCCTGTACCCGGATGGCCTGCACCGCGACCGCATCCTGCCCACCATCGCCCTGCTGAAAGAAAAGATGGACGTGCTGAACGTGGACGCCGGCGTCGACTACCGCGGCCGAGCGCTGGAACAGGTCGAAGCTTATTACATGCCGCTCAACGCCGACACCGACCATAAGCTGCGCGAAGCTTTCGCCCGCGTTGCGGAAACGGCCGACGAAGACCCGCGCATCCACGTCGAAGGCCGCGAGTTGAAAGCCCTGCGCCGTGCCGGCACCACGATCTGGTTCGATTTCGCCACCTTGTGCGGCGGCCCGCGCTCGCAGAACGACTACCTGGAAATCGCCAGCCGCTTCCATACCGTGATATTGTCCGGTATTCCGATGATGTCGGCTGGACAATCGTCCGAAGCGCGCCGCTTCACATGGCTGATCGACGTGTTCTACGACCAGAAGGTCAAGCTGATCATGTCGGCCGAGGTGGAGCCGGAAGAGCTGTACACAAGCGGTGTACTATCCAATGAATTCCACCGCACGGTGTCGCGTATTGTCGAGATGCAGTCGCGTGAGTATATGGAAAAGGAACAGCGCGGCGCCGCCGAAAAGCTGTCCTGACAAGGAGAAGAATTTGAAGAACTGGATCTGGCTGGCTTTGGTGCTGCCTGGCGCTGTACTGGCGCAGGAAGACATCGGCCGTCCGGCAACGACTGGCGCCCCGCGCATTCCCGAAACCCACTCGGTCGAGCAGGCCGACGCGCGCCTGCTGCAGGTGAAGAAGGACCGCGAGGTGGTGGAGGCTGAATTCAGCGCCAGCGAAACGCTGTGCTACGAGAAGTTCTTCGTCAATGCCTGCCTGGACAAGGCCAAGGAACAACGCCGCC
This sequence comes from Massilia eburnea, assembly GCF_009720745.1. Classification (GTDB taxonomy): domain Bacteria; phylum Pseudomonadota; class Gammaproteobacteria; order Burkholderiales; family Burkholderiaceae_D; genus Rugamonas; species Rugamonas eburnea. Next base: position 13,163 of record NZ_WNKX01000047.1, read on the forward strand.
TGCGCCTGGCCGAACTGCGGGCTGTGGAGGTGGAAGCGAGCCACTTCAAGCGCCAGAATGCGGTGGAAGTGCGTGACCGCGAACTGGAAGACCGCGCGCAGAAAGATGCGGCGGAAGCGGCTTACCACGCCGAGCATCCGAAACCGCCGAAGGTGGCGCCGGAAGACAAGCCTCTGCCGAAGCCGGCCGCAGTGTCGGTGGCACAGCGCCAGGCCGAGCATGACGCCAAGGAGCGCGCCCGCGCAGCGCAGGAAGCCGCTGATGCGCCGAAGCGAGCGGCCAATGCGGCGGCATTCGAGAGGAAAAAAGTGGAGTCGGAGAAGCGCCAGGCAGAGGTCAAGGCCAAGCTGGCGGAGAAGGAAGCTAAGAAGAAAAAGGCGGCGGAGGCTCCAACCCGGTAATCCAGGGTCTGACCCAAGGGGCAGACCCAGTACGCCACAGCGAACGGTGTTGGTTGTACGCCTTTGATCTTCGCCGAAGATCAACAGCCTTAAACCCGGTCGCCAGGCTCAAGACCGTACGGGGTCTGACCCTTGGGTCAGACCCAGACTTGCCGGGTTTCAGATCGCCTTGCGCATCTTCTGCACCGTGTAATTGACCTCTTCCTTAGGCGGCGCTACCAGCTTGATAATCGCCATCGAGCAGTTATCCCCCTTGCCCTGCGCCCGTTCGCGCGCCTTGTTGATCAGCATTTCGGCCGCCTCGCGCGGCGACTTCTTGGCGATCACCGAAGCCAGCTCCACGTCCGCGAAATAAGACCACAGCCCATCCGAGCAGAGCAGGAAAGCATCTCCTGCCTTCAAATTCTCCTGCACGCCGAACACCACGAACGGCTCCCGGTGCTTATTCCCCAGCACATTATTCAGCAGCTTGGCCTGGCGGTGCTTGCGCGCCGATTCCTCCGGCAGTTTTTCGGTTTCCATCAGGTGCGCGACATATTCCGCATCACCGCTGCGCCCCACGCATTCCTTGTGGTCAAAACGATACAGCCGTGAGTCGCCGACGACGGCCCATGCCGCCTGGCGATCGGGCGTCAGCACCATCAGCACCATGCTCGACTGCGGTTCGCTGGCCCCGGTACGGGGATCCATGACCAGGATCTGGTGCACGTCATGCGCGATTTCGCGCAGCAACTCCTCCAGGCGGGGCAGGCTGACGGTCTCGGACGCGCGGTATTCGTCAAATAGTGTTTTGGCCGTATGCAGCACCTGTTCGGAGCCAGTGGCGCCGCCGCTGATGCCGTCGGCCAGCACGGCGAGCACGTAGCCGGGTGCTTTGGGCGCGGTAAACAGCGCTACACGGTCATTTTGCTGGGGCCGGCTACCAATGTGTTGCGCGGTTCCGGCCTCGATCTTATACGTGCTCATAGGGACTTGACAGCTTCTTTCCATTGACTACCTGAGTTAAACTATGCACCTGACTGCAGTTTTGTTGCAAGTATAGCCTGTTGTCCATACGAAACTGTAAGCAAACGTTAATAGTAATCGTGACTTTCCACCTATGATCAACAAAGAAGAAATTCAGCGCCGCATCGTTGAGCTCGACGTCGAGCACCGCGACCTGGATGCAGTCATTGAAATGTTGACCCTGGACGGTCATCACGATCAACTTCAGTTGCGCCGCCTCAAGAAGCGCAAGTTGCAATTGAAAGACTATATCACCCTGCTGAAAATGCAATTGGTGCCCGACGTACCGGCCTGAGCAGGCCAATCTCACCTTAGACGAACTTGACAGATTCACAACAGCCGACCGCCGCTCCCGGCGCGCCGAACGATCCGGTTTTTCCTCCGGGGGCGCACGACGCCGACATTGAGCGCTTGTTTGGACCCGGCGGCCCATTGGGCCCGGCGGTGGGCGGTTTTCGTCCGCGCAAATCGCAGACGGAGATGGCCAAGGCGATTGCCGACGCCATCGCCAAGCAGCAGACCCTGATTGCGGAAGCCGGCACTGGAACCGGCAAGACCTTCGCCTACCTGGTGCCGGCGCTGCTGTGGGGCGGCAAGACCATCGTCTCCACCGGTACCAAGAACTTGCAGGACCAGCTGTTCCTGCGCGATATCCCGACCATCCGTTCCGCGCTGCAGGCGCCGGTGTCGGTGGCGCTGCTGAAAGGGCGCTCGAACTACCTGTGCCACTACCACCTGGAACGCACGCTGCAGAATGGCCGCATGACTTCGCGCGAGGACGTGGGCTACCTGCGCGAGATTTCGCGTTTCCTGAAGATGACCAATACCGGCGACAAGGCCGAACTGGCGCGCGTGCCGGAAAACGCGCTGGTATGGAACCTGGTGACCTCCACCCGTGAAAACTGCATGGGGCAGGAGTGCCAGTACTACCAGGACTGCTTCGTGATGAAGGCGCGCCGCGAGGCGCAGCAGGCCGACGTGGTGGTGGTCAACCACCACCTGTTCTTCGCCGACGTGGCGCTGAAGGATACCGGCGTGGCCGAGCTGCTGCCGGCAGCGAACACCGTGATCTTCGATGAGGCGCACCAGCTGCCCGACACCGCCACGCTGTTTTTCGGCGACACCATCTCCACTTCGCAGATCCTTGAATTGTGCCGCGACGTGCTGGCGGAGGGCCTGGCCCACGCCCGCGACGGCGCCGAATGGGCTAAGGTCGTCACCCCGGTGGAGAAAGCGGCGCGCGACCTGCGCCTGACCTTCTCGCAGGACATCGTGCGCATGTCCCTGCCGCAGATCGCCCCATCCAGCGACTTCTTCCCGGCGCTGCAGACGCTGAAGGACGAAATGATCGACATGGTCGCCGTACTGGAAAAGAACGCCGAGCGCGCCGAGACCATCGAACAATGCCGTGTGCGGGGCGAAGAGCTGTCGGCCCGCCTGGAAGCCTGGAAGTTCGATCCCAAAGCCAAGGTGGCGCCCGGCGAAGAAGCCGTGTACTGGGTGGAGGCCTTCCAAAGCTCGCTGCAGCTGCACAAGACCCCGCTGTCGATCGCCCCGATTTTCAATGGCCAGCGCGAAGGCGTGCCGCGCAGCTGGATCTTCACCTCCGCCACGCTGGCGGTGAAAAACGACTTCACTCACTTCGCCCAGCAACTGGGGCTGGAGAACGAAGTCGCGCGCAACTGGCCAAGCCCGTTCAATTACGAACAGCAGGGCATCCTGTATGTGCCGCAAGGCCTGCCCGACCCAAACTCGATGGGCTACACCGACGCCGTGCTCGATGCCGCGCTGCCGATCATCGAAGCCGCTGGCGGCCGCACTTTCCTGCTGTGCACCACGCTGCGCGCCGTCAAGCGCGCCGCCGACCGCCTGCGCGATGAATTCGACAAGCGCGGCCTGAAATTCCCCCTGTTCGTGCAGGGCGACCGTGGCCGCACCGAGCTGCTGGACCAGTTCCGCAAGGCCGGCAACGGCGTACTGATTGGTTCGCAAAGCTTCTGGGAGGGCGTGGACGTGCGCGGCGAGGCGCTGTCGCTGGTGATCATCGACAAGCTGCCATTTGCACCACCGGACGATCCCGTACTGGCCGCCCGCATCGAAGTGATGGAGCGCCAGGGCCTGAACGGCTTCATGGGGCAAACCCTGCCGGAAGCGATCATCAACCTGAAGCAGGGCGCCGGCCGCCTGATCCGCGACGAAGGCGATCGCGGGGTGCTGATGCTGTGCGACCCGCGCGTCATCTCCAAGCCTTATGGCCGCCGCATCTGGCAAAGCCTGCCGCCTTTCAAACGCACGCGTGAAGCGGCCGAGGTCATCGCCTTCTTCCATCGCGACGAGCAGAACAAATAGCCTTTTTGCAATCATTTGAAATAGAATCTCCCGATACTACTCATCGGGAGAGCAAATGAAGCTGACGCGCGCAATGCTGGACGAGGCGGCAAGCCAGGAGCTGCTGGATGCCGGCCAGGCCGAGCGCCTGTGGCAATTCCTGGTCGAGCGCGACCAGCACACGCCAGGCTTCAAGCCGGCGCACATCCTGTACTACCTGGGCGGGATGATTGCGATCGGCGCCATGTCGCTGTTCATGACCCTGGGCTGGGAGTCGTTCGGCGGCACCGGGCTGCTGCTCATTTCCATTCTCTATATGGTGGCGGCCATTGGCGGTGTCGAATGGCTGCAGGCGCGCGGACTGCAGCTGCCGGCCGGTATCCTGGCCGCCTTCTCCGTGGTGCTGGTACCTTTGGCCATCTACGGCCTCCAGCATGCGCTTGGGCTTTGGGCTGAGCGGAGTCATGGCGGTGGATACCGCGACTACCACTACTACATCGATTGGCGCTGGATCTACATGGAGCTTGGCACGCTCGCAGCCGGTGCTGTGATCCTGTGGCGCTACCGCATGCCATTCACGGTAATGCCGCTCGCTGTGACGCTGTGGTACATGAGCATGGACGTTACGGAAATGCTGCTTGGCCAGTACAGCCTGTTTTCCGACGAAGGCAAGGTTATTTCCGCAGTATTCGGTGCGGCCATGATCTTGCTCGCATTGTGGATCGACCTGCGCAACCGCAGCAGCAAGGACTTTGCATTCTGGCTGTACATTTGGGGCGTCATCACGTTCTGGGGCGCTTTGACTTCGATGGATTCGGGCAGCGATTTAGGCAAATTCGTGTATTGCATGATCAACGTCGGCATGATCGGGATCGGCGCCGCCCTGTCGCGCCGTGTGTTCGCCGTCTTCGGCGGTATTGGCGTGGCCCTTTACCTGGGCAACGTCTCCTACCACATGTTCCGCGACAGCCTGATGTTCCCCGTCGCGCTGACCGCCATCGGTATCGCCATTATCGCAGCCGGCGTGTTCTGGCAGCGCCGGGAGGCCGCCATCGGCGCCAGCTTGCGGGAATGGCTGCCGGACCCATTGCGCCTGCTCGTCGAACGGCGCGCATCGTGAGACGCTCTTTGCCGACTCTCAGGATTCCAGGAGGTGAAGATGAAGTACACCGTATTCTTGCTGTGGGCCGCGCTGGCTGCCGCGCCGTCAAGCCGTGCGCAAGGCCTGGTCGGGCTAGGCATGGACTATCCAGCGACCACCGCGCCGCTGATCAACTTCGCCAATATGGCGGTGATGAACAACAATTCCATGAACACTGGCGCCTCCGCTGTGGAGCGGCCAGCGCGCATGATGGGGCGGCCCGCGGTGCAGCGCAATGCGCAGGAACTGGCCAGGATGTTTCCGGCGGCGAGCCGAGCCAAGATGACGCAAGGCTTTGAGCAAAGCATGGACGTTTACCAGCAAGTCGCTGCCAAAATGGGTTGGCAGCGCGACGACCTGGAAGGCGCCCTGGCGGCCTTCATCGTTGGCAATTACATGGTCTTTGCCAACCGCGAAGTGCAGGACGCGGAGTTTGCGGCGGTGGCGGAGCAGTTGCGGCGCGGCGGCGGCGCGCGCCGGCTCGCCGAAAAGCAAAGTGCCGAGGCACTTCGCAATCTGTACGAGAAAAGTGCGATGGTCGGTGCTTTCATGGCCCTGGCCTACAAGTCGCAGCAGCAAAAGGTGCAGCCGGAGCACGTGGCGGCCAACCTGCGTAACAGCGCGCGCGAGAACCTGAAACGCGTTTTGGGGACCGATCCCGACCGGCTGCAAATCGGCGAGCGGGGTGTTATCCTTGCCAGATGATCAAAGGAACCTGCCACTGCGGTGCAATCACGATCGAGGTGCCCGGCGCGCCGGCGTATATGATCGACTGTAATTGTTCGATCTGCCGCCGTACTCGGGCGCTGTGGGCGTTCTACCCCGAGGATGCCGTGCGCATCGATGGCGAGCCTTCGCAGACTGAAGATTATGTCTGGGGGGAGAAGTCGCTGCGCACAGTGCGCTGCCGTTCCTGCGGCTGCGTCACGCACTGGAAGGCGCTCAAGGCGAACGATCTTGGCCGCATGGGTGTCAACATGGCCAATTTCGAGCCTGGCGTGGTGGCGGCGCTGGAAGTGCGCCGCTTCGATGGCGCCGACAGCTGGGAGTACCTGTGATCGCCGACCTGCCTGCGGACGCATTATTGCAGCGCTACCGCGAGCGGGGCGCCTACACCGATTGCTTTGCGATCGACGTGCCGGGCCAGGTGGCGCATGCGGCCTTTGTCGAAGCTTTCTACACGACCTCCGTCTTCAAGCTTGAGCGCCTGCTGCTGGCGCTCTTCGTGTCGCGCCCTTCGAACGATGCCGAGGCGCGCGAGCTGGCTGGTGGCAAGCGCGAGATGTTTGCTGCGTGGTCGGTCGAGGCGCGTGCGCCTGGCCAACTGCTGATGTGCGATTTTGCAGGCAGCACGCGCTCCTGGCTGATGGCGGCTCCGGCGGGCGGCGCGGGCACGCGGCTCTACTTCGGTTCCGCCGTGGTGCGAAGGAGCCAGGGGGGCGCCTTCCGCGCGCTGCTTGGCTTCCACAAACTGTATTCGCGCATCCTGCTGCGCGCCGCCGCCTCCCGCGTCCTCCGGGCTTGATGGATTCCCTGATCTCCGCATCGGCGCGCTGCCTCGCCACCGGCGATGTCCTTGGCGCGCTAAAGCACGTCTCCTTGCGCGACGACCCGCCGGCTTTGGCCCTGCGTGGCATCGCCATGGCGCGCCTGGGCGACTTTCCGCGTGCGCGCGAGCTGCTGCGGCGCGCTGCGAAAGGCTTCGGTTCGCATGAGGAGTTGTCCCGCGCGCGCTGCGTGGTCGCGGAGGCAGAGGTGGCGCTGGCCATGCGCGACTTCGCCAGCCCACCGCGTGTACTGGCCGCCGCTCTGGCAGCCCTGGAGGCGCATGGCGACTACGGCAATGCCTTGCAGGCGCGCCTGATCGCCACCCGAAAATACCTGCTGCTTGGCCGGCTCGATGCAGCCGCTGCGGAATTGTCCCGTCTCGATATGCGCGCACTGACGCCGGCATTGGCGGCCGTGGCCGAACTGGCCGCAGCAGAACTGGCAATGCGCTCGCTGCGCCCGGCGCCTGCCCGCGCAGCGCTCGCACGCGCGCACGCGGCGGCAG
>NZ_WNKX01000048.1 GCF_009720745.1 Massilia eburnea
ACTCCGCATTGCAGTGGGCCACCCCATCCGAATTCGCCCGTCAGGCCAGGGAAAAGGCCGATTTTGGCTCAGCAATACAGCCGGTAATTTCTACTTAAGACCGGTACTAATTTTGGGGTACGGTCAACAGCCGGTAATTTCTACTTAAGACCGGTACTAATTTTGGGGTACGGTCACTGCAATGACTTGATTTATACATCGTGCTGGGTTCGGCCGGGAGCAATCATTCAACAAGCGCCCCCAGTTCAATCATGAGCGGACGTTACCTGTTATGGGCCGAGGTTCAACAATGGAAAGCAAAAAGGACAACTATGAGTAATTCGTGGTGCTATCTGCTTACCAGGTATGGCGAGGAAAAAGGGAAGCCAACACGCGATGAAATCTCGGCAGCTATAAAAGAGCTATACGAAGAGAACTTGCCGGGCATGACTGAGGGCGATTACGAAGAGCACGGTGCTGGTTCGCTACGGTATGGCTACGACGATGGCCCAATGTACGTTCTTGAAATTACACGTCATGGGACTGCGCGATTGGAAGAGTGGGCTGACCAGGACTATGAGATCGAATTGTGCCCCGTGAAAGAAGCTGAGGCGCTTAGTCAGGAGAAAGCAGCCCTGTTGTGGGAGCATTTAGCTGCAGGAGAAATAGAGGCGGTCCGACTTTATTTTCAGATGCCTTGACGGCCTGCATAGGTTGGCAACCGTTGAATCTGCTGGGCCGGAGAGCCGTCGAGTACCATCGGCAGTGACCGGCCCGAAGCCGACTGACAAAGAATGGCCTGGTCAGCAATTGTGGGGTGGAGGGAGTATGGGATTTGCATTTGGTAGGTGGCTATGAGAGTTGTCTTTGCAGCGTTATTCGTATTCGGTTCGATGCTCGGCACTGTTGCTATGGTAAGTTCGCACTTTGATAATGGGCATTGGCCTTTGTGGGCCAAGTTTGCGCCTGCTGTTGTGATGCTGAGCGCGTTGTTTGCCTCGTTATTTATATTTAACGGAAGCGGCTTCAGGCCAAATTTGAGTCGCAAGACCCTGGCAGAACAGATTTCCGAACTGGAGGGCCAAGGCCGTCTTATACGGCAACAATTCCAGGCGGTGCGCGCGTTCGGCGTAGCGGAATTCGAAGATGAAGGTTTGCATTACTTCATCGAACTCCTAGATGGGAGGGTTCTATTCCTCAGCGGACAGTATCTGTATGACTTTGAACCTATCTCAGATGATCCAGAATTAAATCAACTGCGGAAATTCCCATGCACGGAGTTCGAAGTTCTTCGACACAAAGATGCCGGATACGTAATTGACATCAACTGTGCAGGAACGGTCTTTGAGCCAGAACTATGCGCTCCAGCTTTTACGAAGGATGACTGGAAGCGCGGGATTCCTGCGGACGGTGAGATCGTTGAGGGAAAGGGGTATGAAGCCCTCAAGCGTGAACGAGCCCACGCCTAAACCAACTCAAGCTGCGGGTTGATCGAGCACTTTGTAAAAACGTCAGTGTCCGCGAAGGGCCCGCATCGACATCCTGGAGGCTGGCAGTATCCGGTGTGAAGCAGTCAGATTCGCGAGCAGCTTGCTCCATTTCTTATGAATTTAATTCTCGAAAAAACTGATCAGGTTCGCTTCTTCACTGACATGAGGAAAGTCTTTGCGGCTGCGGAAATCGCACCTCAGGATTACGACTGGTATGTCAGCGATATTGAGACCAATTTCACGCCCGAAGGATTCGGCGCGGGTGACCAATGGATGCTTGGTGAAGAGCTGGCGTCCCTCATCTCCACGCATGACATTCAATTCATTTGGGCTGTCTTTAGTGCCGTGCCCAAAGGTTCTCGTCCAACCGTATCGGAGCGGCCATACGTTGAGGGCAATCCAGATTATTGGAATGGCAGAGACTCAGCGCCTCAATTGAACGGGGCCTTATTTGAAATCGCTTGCTGGGATAGTAGCGCGACAATTCTTATCAATCTTCCCAAACACGCTCAGCGTGCGTTTTTGGCCCAATACTCGGACACGCAGGCTCTCATTAAAGCGGCTCGCCCCTGTGGTGATAAAGCGAACTTCCGCTAAGGGTGCGGAAGCAGCCGGACAATGTAGTGATGCGGCGACCGGAATCTACGCTAGGATTCGGCCGTCCCTACAGGCTGCACTTGCAAAAGTAAGCCCATTGTGAGGCCACGGCGGTCCGCTTGATTCGCGTCCCGCAGCTGGGACGCGGTGAGAACATCGATCGCGCTTATTTCACTTCGCCTTTCTCCAAGCGCTCCGCCTCTGCGGTCAATTGCGCGCGGGCTCGGTCGTCGCCGATTTTCGGGATGATAATCTCGCGCAGGATTCTGGCGTTGGCGACGTCTAATGCCCGATCCGCCGGCGTCGGGACATCCGGCTTGACGCCCACACCTTCCCAATTCCCGTGCGTGATCGGGTTGATGGATTGTCCGGTCGAAATGAACGCGACCAAGCCGCCACCTATCGCAAAGGGGGCTCCCGGATTCGCGCCGCCGCCGGTTATTTCCCCGACGAGAGTTGCACGTTTCTGCGTTTGAAAATCATAGGCGCACTCTTCTGCCGCCGAGAAAGTCCGTTTGGAAGTCAGAACATACACCGGGCGGGTGTAATGCACGGCAGTTGCCGTCGTGGTCCAATACTGTTCACTTCGCTGATTCTTACGGAAGACCATGTCATTCAAATGCCGCCGGTCGCCCTCGGCGAAAAAGTGACTCATCAGGTAAGCAACGGTTTCCCCGTCGCCACCGCCATTTTTGCGCAAGTCCAGGATGATCGCCTCGGTATGCTTCAACAGCGCCATCGCCGCCTCAATGGAAGGAGCAGAAAACGCCACCGGCTCAAAACCGCGCATGTCCAGATAGCCTATATTGCCCGGCAGGCGCTCGACGCGGAACACGCCACCTGCCAGGCGTTCCGATTCCTGGCGCTGCAGGGCAAGCGCCTCGGTGCTCGGTGCAGCTTCGTCCGGCGCGGACTTGAACTCCGGGTCGAAACGCACGCCAAGATGCAAGTCCTTTCCGGTCGCTCTCATATCTGCTGTCAGCATCTCCGCCAGGGAAGCGGCCTTGCCGGCGCTGGCATAGGCATCCTTCGCATCTCTTTCGCGCAAGTGCGCAGCCACCTTCTTTGCCACTTCCGGAGACACGTAATTGTCCTCGACGGATTGTGCCAATTGCTTGACGACGGCATGACGGGTTGCGCCATCCAGCGCGCCGGTTGCCGGCGGAACTTGTGCGGAGGCCTGCGTAGCAGCGGCAAGCAATAGTGTAACGAGCATGTGAGCCATAAGTCGTTTCATGTATCGAGGATTGGTTTCGTTCATGATCATTTACATTTGTAATCGGTGAATTATGATTACATCTGTAATCGATGATGTCAAGCTTACAGCGATCAGGGCAGTTCGCTCGCCAATGCTCCGCATCGCTATCAGCGCTTCTTCGATCGCTGGAACGGGAAGACCGGGTACAATCGGCCCGAAACAGCCGCTGAACATCAAAGCCTTATGCCATGCGAAAAGAAGTCGTATCTGGGCCTGATGAGGACGATGCAGAAAGTCATGGTGAAGCTCCACAGAGCTACATTGCCTAGTCATAGAAGGTTGGGATACATCCGAAATCTGAATCGTTCACTAGCGGCCAGGAGGGAGGATCCATGGGCGCCATTACGAAAGTGAGTTGCGCTGCCATCGCGTTCACTGGATGCGAGATCATGCTCGCACAGGCCATCGGTTTTACTTCGCCCTGGCTCATGTTGCTTCTGATGTTTTACTTGATGGCGCTTGCCAAGCTTGCGGAACCACTATTTGTGCTCCGGTTGCCCGTGCCATTCCGGGCCATTCGCCAGTGGGAGAAGTCTGGAAATATCTACCGGTGGCTTGCGGTTCATCGATTTGGCATGATTCTTCGCAGTTCACCCCTTCGTCGTCTCAACCCGGATGTCTACGTTGATTCGATGGACTTGCAGAGCCTGCATCGCCGCATCGCTTCCGGCGAGGCTATCCATTTCTGGGCGGCCGTTCTGTTCACCCCCTACATCGCCTTCGTTTACCTGATCGGGCAGACGCAGGTGGCGTCGATCTTCCTGCTGCTTCAATTCCTCGTCAATATCTATCCAATCCTGCATCTGCGTTTTGTGCGTCAGCGGCTTGAGATCCTTTTAATGCGACGACAAGTTCAGGCAGCCCGAGGTAGTTGGTAGTCCGCCAAACTGCGTATGTCGTTTCCGCTGAAATGGGCCGCTGTTTTTTGGGGAACCTTCGGCACGCAAAGTGATCCAAACGAAAAAACAGCGGAAAACAGCGCGTTTCAGCGCAAAACAGCGGAGGAAACAGCATGAAAGACATAGCGACTTTGGCGATACCCGCCAACACCTTGTGCCGGCTCTTGCAATATGCGAATGCCCATCAAGCTGAACCTTGTGCCGGCGAACTCGCCGCAATCGCGATCGAGAAATGGCTCGCGCGTGCCGAGGGCGTCAGCGCAACCCGCATCCGTAGGCATGGTTATCAATGGAAAACAGTCTTCCTGCCGGAAGGCACTCAGTTACGCGCCTGGAATCGCACCGGATTTGCCTATGCTGAAGTGATTGGCGATCACATCGTGCACCTGGGCGAAGGCGTCTCACGGCCTTCAGCCGGACATTCAAAAGATAGTGGCGGCGGATAATGCGCTGCTCGAAACGCCAAATCGCCGCAAAGGCTATCGCCGGCAAGAGGATTTGCTGCTTGATTAGCCGAGCCGGAAATTGAATCGAACATCAACGATGCAAAGTTTTCGTGGCATGATGTCTGCCCAGCCAATCCTCATTGAACGACCATGTCCCGTACCCTGCTTACCCGCTGCAGCATCGTTGGCATTACCTGCTTGCTTCCTTTATCCGTTTTGGCCAGGCCGAAAGCGCCGGTCGCTGAAGCTGCCGTCGAACAAGGTAAATTCATCCTCCACAAATTTGCCCAGCCGATTGGACTGGAAACCTGGCAAATCACGCGACAGCCTGGCGGGTATCAGCTGACCGACAAGTTCGAGTTCAAGGATCGCGGTACGCCGGTGCCGCTGACCATGAAGTTCGCCTACGATAAAACTGGCACGCCACAGTCGTTCAACATCAAGGGCAAGAATTCCAGGTTATCGGAAATCGATCAGAAGGTACTGGTCAACGCCAATACGGTTCGTGTGCAGGTGGATGGCGCGGACAGGACTCTCGAAAAGCCAAAGGCGTTCTTCCCCATCGCCGGCTACGCACCGACTGCGCAGCAGCTGATGCTGATGCGATACTGGATCAATCACGGCAAGCCCGCGGCCCTGCGCACGCTTCCGTCGGGAACCGTGCAGATCGCCAAGCGCGGCCAGGACCGCTTTACGCTTGACGGCAAACCAGTCCTGCTTGATCGCTACCTTGTCACCGGATTGATCTGGGGGCGCGAGACGATCTGGCTGGACCAGTCAAACAACCTGGTTGCCTTGGTGTCCATTGACGCCGAATTCGATCACTTTGAATCAGTTCGCGAGGGCTTTCAGTCTTTGCTGCCATCGTTCCTGAGCAAAGCTGGTGAAGACGAAATGGCCAGCATGAAGGAGTTCGCAGGAAAGGCCAGCAGCGATCCTTCCAAAACGCTGGCGCTGGTGGGCGGTACCCTGATCGACGCCACCGGCAAACCTGCGATCCCCGATTCCGTGGTGGTAATCGCCAACCACCGTATCGTCGCAGCCGGACCGCGCGCGCAGGTTGCCATTCCAGACGGGGCGACCCGCGTCGACACGACCGGAAAGACCATCATGCCGGGCCTGTGGGATATGCACGCCCATTTCGAGCAAGTGGAATGGGGCCCGATCTACCTGGCAGCCGGCGTCACCACCGTGCGCGACTGCGGCAACGAATTTGAATTCATCACCGCTGTGCGCGACGAATTAGCTAAGGGGAACGGGATCGGCCCGCAGCTGTTGCCGGCCGGACTGGTTGACGGCACCGGTGAAAAATCGCTCGGCGTGCAGCGGGTGGACAGCGATGCGGATGCGCAGAAGTGGGTCAGAAAATATCACGACGCAGGCTTCCGGCAAATGAAGGTCTACAGCTCGATGACCCGGGAAAACGTGGCGTCGGTCGCACGTTATGCCCACCAGCTTGGCATGAGCGTCACCGGCCATATTCCAAGCACCATGGGCCTGGTGGAAGGGGTGGAGGCCGGCATGGACCAGGTGAACCATATCGTCTACCTGTACGACGCCATGCAGGCCGAAGGAAAGAGCCCCATGTCGAAAGGACTCAGGAAAATCAAGCTGGAAGACCTCAAATCGTTTTCCGTCGCCAGTCCTGAAGCACAGAAGACGATCGAGTTCATGAAAGCCCATCACATTGTCGTTGATCCGACCATGGCGTTATGGGAAGTCGTCACAAGGAATTGGCCATCCACGCCGATTGCCAGTTTCGAGCCTGGCGTCAGCAAACTCCCGCCGGAGTTGTCGGTGTCATTTGCACCGCCAGCCGAGGAAAAAGCCGAGGACAAGGAAAAAATGGAGCTGGCGTTCCAGCGCATGCTGGAAATCGTCGGCGCCTTGCACAAGGCCGGCATCGATATCGTTGCAGGAACCGACCAGGCCATTCCTGGGCATTCCATCTATCGAGAGCTGGAGCTGTATGTGAAGGCCGGCTTTACGCCGCTGGAGGCGCTGCAGTCGGCCACTTCGGTTCCTGCGCGCGTCATGGGCATGGACAAAGAGACCGGAACCATCGAGGCGGGCAAGCGTGCCGACATCATCATCCTTGATGCCAACCCGCTGGAGGAAATCAAGAACATTCGCAGCGTGGACAAGGTCATCGCCAACGGCGTAATGTACGACGCGGCGCCGCTTTGGAAGAGTGTAGGCTTCAAACCATAACGCCTGATGAAAATTTTCTTTGCCGCTTTAGCTGCGATTGCGGTTCAGCCCTTTTTATTCGCATTGCGGCTGGTCCCTGTTTTTCTGGCTTCGCCGGATCCTCTCTACGGTATCGGACTGATGCTCGTTGCGGTTGTTGGCGTCAGCGCAGCTGCGGTGCTTGTCCTCGGCATCCCTGCGTTCCTATTGCTGCGCAAGCTTGATTGTGTGGGCTGGATGTCAGTAGGGACTGCGGGGCTCGTATCGGGGGCATTGCCGGTTGCGCTGATGTGGCCAAAAAAGCTTCAGGGTTACTCTTCGGGGCAAAACTGGCACGGCGAGTATGTTGATCTCTATATCAACGGTAACCCGACTTACTACGCGTGGGCCACCTATGGTGAAGACGTCCTGTTTTTCGGCCTTCATGGTCTCGTCGGTGCCCTGGTGTTTTACGCAGTATGGCGCCGGCTTTAGCCGGCCGGGGTTGCACGAGCCGGTGAAATGCCAGCTTTGCCGGCAGCCACGTAACCGTCGAACACGGGATGCATCTGCGGACTATTCAAGACGCTTGCCGGGGTCACTGTCTCGCGCTTCCATGGGATGCTGCCGAAATACCATAGACGCCAGAAGCCGAGCTCTGTGTCTGGATTGCGCGCCAGCAAAGAGCTGAAGGTCTCGACCTGGCCAACTTCGATTCCGGTCGCTTCCTGCACCACTTCATGAACGAAACGCGAGCAGAACTCGCGGCTTGAATGGAGGTCGAATCCCGTGTCGTAGAAAATGCCTAGACGTTTCTGCGCGGCCTGCTTCAGGGTTTGCTGCTGCGCCGCGTTCAGTGGTGGATTGAGGCGGCTGACTGCTACGCGCCCGCCTTCGGACCGTCCAAGGAAGCGTGCCAGGCTGCCGCGCTTGGACAGCGGGAATGTACTTTCGGCGATGATGGGCTCAGCGCCGTTGGTTTCCACAACGATGCCTACGTGGTTGGTCCAGCTTCCAGTGGTTTCCGATACTTTGCGGAAGGGCAGGGCCGACACGCGTATGAACACCAGGTCGCCGACCCGAAGCTGGCTGGCGAGTGCCGCCTCCGTCATTGAAGGCAGGCTCGAAGCGGCGAACGCGCCTGGCGCGAACAGGGCGGAGATGAGTGCGAAGCAGGCTGGCCCCAGCCGCAAGTGGAATCCCATGGTCATGTCCTTTCGTGAAGTCTGTATGTCCTCATTGTGGACAATGGCGGCTGACTATCGAAGTTATATGCCGGAGATCCCCGAATTTATATTCGGCAAGTATCAGCATTCGATACTCGATTTCGCGCGCTATGGCATCATGCTGGCTTACGGAGGAATTCATGCAAGAGTATGTCCGCATCAAGAATGTGCAGCTCCTGTCCGACGACTGGTACATCCTCAAGAAAACCACCTTCGACCTGAAGCGCCGCGATGGCCGCTGGCAGACGATGTCGCGCGAAACCTATGACCGGGGCAACGGCGCGGTGGCGCTGCTGTACAACCGCGCGCGGCGCACCGTTCTGCTGACGCGCCAGTTCCGCTTTCCCGCGTACGTGAACCAGCACGACGGCTACCTGATCGAGGCGCCGGCCGGCATGCTGGACGAGGCCCATCCGGAGGAACGCATGCACGCCGAGCTGGAAGAGGAGACCGGACACAAGGTGGCCGAGCTGCGCCAGGTGTTCGACGTCTTCATGAGCCCAGGCTCGGTGACCGAGCGCCTGCATTTCTTCGTCGGCGAATACGACGCCGATTCGCAGATCGGCAGCGGCGGCGGCCTGGAACACGAGGGCGAAGACATCGAGGTGCTGGAGCTCGATGCCGACCAGGCGATGGACATGGTCGTCCGTGGCGAGATCATGGACGGCAAGACCATCATGCTGCTGCAATACCTGCACCTGCACTTGCTGCCGCCGCGCAGCATGATGATTTTGATCGCCGGTCCCTACCGCTCCGGCACCGGCGACGATCCGGCACGCATGGCTGCCAACGTGGCGGCCATGGAGGCCTTCGTGCTGCCGCTGTACCAGCGCGGCCATACGCCGGTGCTGGGCGAGTGGCTGGCGCTGCCCGTGCTGCATGCTGCCGGCTCGACGAAGGTGGGCGATGCGCTGTACGAGGAAATCTTCCATCCGCATTGCGAGCGCCTGCTGGGCCATTGCGACGCGGTGCTGCGCGTGGGCGGCCCATCCGCCGGCGCCGACGCCATGGCGGCAGCGGCCCGCAAGCGCGGCCTGCTGGTCTATCACGACCTGGCCGAGATCCCCGCCGCATGAGTGCGCCGGCCCTGCCTCCCATCGCTGCCTGGCTGGCAGCGCGTTCCCTCGCGCGCGGCTTGCAGGCGCCGGTCGCCGATTCTGGCGGCTACCGGGTCGACGTCAACGCGCCCGATGAGATCCAGCGCTGGGTCTATCCCGCAGTGAGCGAAGACCTGGCCGCCCTGGCGCGCAGCATCCGCCGGCCCGCCTACCTGGTCAAGGCCTGTGCGTCGCACGACCAGTTGCGCGCAGCCTTGCCGCCAGGCTGGCAGGTGCATGCGCCGGGATATTTCATGGCTGGTCCCGGCCTGGCGCCTGCGCTGCCCGCTTGCCCGCCGTCGTACACGGTCGAGGTCGCGCGTTCAGGCGCAGTTACCGAGGTCCGGATCATGTCCGCAGAGGGCTCCCTTGCAGCCAGTGGCTACGCGGCGGAAACGGAGCACATCTTCATTTATGACCGCATCGTCACCGCGCCGGAGCACCAGCGGCGCGGGCTTGGCCGGCTTCTGATGGCAACGTTGCGCGAGGCCAAGCTGGATGCGGCGAAGCCGGAGCGCCTGGTCGCCACCGAGGAGGGCCGCGCCCTGTACGAATCGCTGGGATGGCGTACGCTGTCGGTGTTTTCAACGGGGTCGGTAGCTGAATGAGAATCGGCATGCTGACCTGGGGCAGTCATGGCGACATTCGTCCCTTCCTCGCCCTTGCGGACGGCTTGCAAGCGGCCGGCCATCAGGTCCACCTGGTCGTGTTCAGCCTGGAGGCCGGCACCTACGATCAGGTGCAGTCGGCAGCGGGCGCAAGGATCACGGTGCTTACCCCGTTGACGTTCAGCGCGGAACAGGCGCGGGCCGTTGGGCAGGCTGCCTACACTATCCGTGATCCCATGAAGCAGATGGCGGCGATCCTGCGGCTGGCCTTTGCGCCTGCTGAAGATGCAATGTTCGAGGCGGCGCAGCGCCTGTGCGCCGAGTCGGACCTGCTGGTCGGCCATTATTTCATGCACCCGCTGCAAGTGGCGGCGGAACATGCCGGGCTGCCCTATGTGAGCGTGCTGTTGTCGCATGCCGGCGTGCCGAGCGATTACGTCAACCCGACCGGGCTGTCGATGTTCGGCAAGCCGGGCAACCGCCTGCTGTGGTGGCTGACGCGCAAGCTGCTGAACCGCACGGCGAAGCACTACCCGGACCGCCTGCGGCGCCAGCTCGGCATGCCGCCCATGCGCGACCTCGTTTCAGAGGTATGGGTGTCGCCCTACCTTGCGCTGGTGGCGGTCAGCCCGCAGATCTGCGCGCGCCAGCCCGATTGGCCGGAAACGATCCAGGTCTGCGGCTTCCTGGACCGTCCCAACTGCGAACTGGAGGGCGTGTTGCCGCCCGCGCTGTCGGATTTCCTGGCTGCGGGCGAGGTGCCGGTCTATATGACCTTTGGCAGCTGGATGCCGAAAGACCTGGAGGGGCAAACGGCGACCTTGCGCCTGCTGGCCGATACGGCGCGCGAAGCGGGCTGCCGCGCGATCATCCAGTGCACCGACTGGGAGGCTTGCGGATTCCGCTCCGATGAGCGGATCCTGTTTGTGCCGGCGGCGCCGCACCACCAGATTTTTCCGCAATGCCTGGCGGTCCTGCATCACGGCGGCGCCGGTACAACGCAATCGGCGACGCAGGCAGGCAAGCCTTCCATCGTTGTCGCCAACTTGAGCGAACAGGAACACTGGGGACGCGAGCTGCAGGGTCTGGGCATCGCCGGCAAGCCTGCCAAGCGGCGCAGTGCCACGGCGGCCAGCCTCGCAGCGCTGATCCGCCAGGTGCGCGATACGCCGGCCATGGGCGAGCGTGCGCGCCGCATTGGAGAAGCCATGCGGCAGGAGAATGGCGTTGCACAGGCAGTGCGGCAGATTGAGGTGCGAAGCGGGACAGGGGCCGGGGGAAACAGCGGCCGCCCATGAAAAAGGCCAGCGAAGGCTGGCCCGGAATTACTTTGCTGCGATCAGCGGTAGAAGGCGTCTACCTTGCCTTTCAGCTTGATCAGCATCGGCTGGCCACGGCGGTCTTTGGCTGTCGCGTGCTGGACCTTGATCCAGCCTTCGCTGATGCAGTATTCCTCAACGTCAAAGCGCTCTTTGTCGTTGAATTTGATGCCAATGTCGTGCTCGAACACGGCTGCCACGTGGTGCGGGCTGCGCGGGTCGATCGACAGATGGTCCGGGAGTTCTGGGCGGGTAGTATCGTTCATGGGGCAGGATTATACCGGAACCCGGGGTAACACCGTCCGCATCGCGTCGATGCTGATTGATTATTTTGCAATATGATGCGATGCTCGCCGCTGGTGTCCTGGAGGAGAAGGGTATGGCAAGCAGAAGGCAGGTACTGGGTTTGGCGGCAGCGGCATTTGGGGCTGCGGTGGCGCGGGCCGGGGAGCCGGCGGCTGGTGCGGCAGCAACGCCGGGCGCATCGCCAGCGGCGCCGCTGGCGATCGGCGAGACCTTCACCCTGGAGTCGAAGGTCATGGGCGAAACGCGCCGTATCAACGTCTACTCGGCGCGCGCCTGGGACGTGAAGCCGGATGCGCCCTTGCCCGTGCTGTTCATGCTGGACGGCGGCGTAGCGGAAGATTTCGTGCACACGGCCGGCCTGCTGCAGATTTCGGTCGCCAGCCTGGCCATGCGCTCCTTCATGCTGGTCGGGATCGAGAACACCCAGCGCCGCCGCGACATGACGCCGCCCACCGACGATCCCGAAGACAAGAAGATCGCCCCGGCGGTCGGCGAGGCGGCCACGTTCCGCCGCTTCATCCGCGAAGAGCTGATGCCGCTGGTGAAAGAACGCTACAAGACCACCGGCGAGACCGCCCTGATCGGCGAATCGCTGGCGGGCCTGTTCGTGCTGGAGACCTTCCTGCAGGCGCCGGAAATGTTCGATACCTTCATCGCCATCGACCCGACGATCTGGTGGAATAAGCGCCACATCGTCAAGACTGCAGCCGACACGCTGCGCAGTCGCAAGCGCCTGGACAAGACGCTGTTCATCGCTACCAGCGGCGAGAAGGGGCAGCCGGAACTGGCCGGCCAGCTGGAAGGCGCACTGTCGGCCGTCAAGGTCGAGGGTCTGCAATGGAAAATGGTGCAGATGCTGGACGAATCGCATATGACCATCGGCCACCCGGCCGCCATGCGCGCCTTCCGCACGGTGTTCAAGCCTGCGGTGTGAACTGCGCTTGCAGGAAGCTGGCGATCTTCTGCTGGGTCGCCGGCAGGTAGGGGATATTCAGGTGGTCGGAATCTGGGATGATTTCGTCGTGGTGCAGGCAGGCCAGCTTGCTGACCAGTTCATTGGTATGCGAGTGCGGCACGATGTCGTCGCTGGCCGCGCGCAGCACATAGGTCGGTGAAGAGAGCTGCGTGGCATGCTTGACCGACTCGAAGCGGTGCTGCAGCAGCATCGATACCGGCAGCGCAGGGAATTTGCGCTGCGCCAGCGCCAGGATCGAATCGTAAGGCGTGATCAGCACCGTCGCCATCACCCGGCGCAGCATGGCCGCCTGCACCGCCACGCCGGAACCCAGGCTGCGTCCCACCACGGCAACGCGCGTCGGGTCGACCTTGTGGTGCTTGCACAGCCAGTCGATCTGCATGCAGGCGTCGGCGATCATCATTTCCTCGCCCGGCTCGCCGTGCGAATCGCCGTAGCCGCGGTAGTTCAGGGTCAGCACCGTCATGCCGGGGAACAGGTTGCCGGCGTCGCGCACCAGCCAGGACACCTCTTCCGAGCGGCCGCCGAAATACACCACCGCCGGCCGCACCCCAGGCTCGCGCGGCGTCATCAGCCAGCCCGCCAGCCGCGTCCCGTCCTCACCGCGCAGCACGATGGCGCGCGTGCGGTGGCCGCTGCTGCGCGGGCTCTGCACTTCGCGCTTGACGGTGGGATTGAACAGCAGCTTGCGCTGGCCGGCCATGAGCAGGGCCGTCATTCCAGCCCAGGCCAAGCCCACGGCGCCAGCAGCGGCGGCCATTTTGCGTGAATTGCTCATGGGGTTTAGTATGCTCCTAATGCTGAGCAAACAGCGTTAAGCAACGCACCAATGTCAGATTGCGGCAACACAGTTATAAGGATAATCATGCCCACCACCGATCCACGCGTCGACGCTTACATTGCCAACGCTGCCGAATTCGCCCAGCCCATCCTCAGCCACCTGCGGGAAGTCATCCACGCCGCCTGCCCCGAGGTGAAGGAAACCATCAAGTGGAGCATGCCCTGCTTCGACTACCACGGCATCCTGTGCAATTTCGCCGCCTTCAAGCAGCATTGCGCCTTCGGTTTCTGGAAAGCCGAGCTGTTGCTGGCGCAGGAAGACGACAAGGGCAAGGAAGCGATGGGCCAGTTCGGCCGCATTACATCGGTGAAGGACTTGCCATCAAAGAAAGTGCTGACGGCCTACGTTAAGAAGGCCATGACGCTGAACGAGGCGGGGGTGAAGGTGGCGCGGCCCAAGGCGGCGCCGCGCGAACTGGTGGTGCCGGATTACTTCATCGCGGCGCTGGAAGAGAACCCGGCCGCGTATGAAGTGTTCAACAATTTCTCCACCAGCGCCAAGCGCGAATACTGCGACTGGCTGACCGAGGCCAAGACCGAGGCCACGCGCGACAAGCGCATGGCCCAGGCGGTCGAATGGATTGCCGAGGGCAAGAAGCGCAACTGGAAGTACGAGAACTGCTGATCGCCCCCGCTGCGCCGCTTAAGGCATCACCATCAGCTGCAGGCCGGAGGCGGTGCCCGGCGCATGGTAGACGCGCTGGGTGGCCTTCACAAAGTCCTCCGGCTTGGCCTGCGGGATGCTGGTGAAAGTCTGCGGGTTCAGGTCAACCAGCGGGAACCAGCTGCTCTGCACCTGCACCATGATGCGGTGGCCGCGGCGGAAGGTGTGCTGCACGTCGCCCAGCTGGTAGCTGAGCGGCTCCACTTTCCCTGGCACGAAAGGCTCGGGCTTTTCGAAGCTGTTGCGGAATTTGCCGCGCAGCGGATTGCCGCGCACCAGCTGCTGGTAGCCGCCCATCTTCACGGTCGGTACATCGGCGTCCTTGTGCTCTTCCTTTTCCTGCGGATAGTCGGCCGGGTAGACGTCGATCAGCTTGACCACGAAGTCGCTGTCGGTGCCGGTGGTGGAGACGAACAGCTTCGGCGTCACCGGGCCGGCGATGGTCACGTCATCCTCCAGCACTTCGCTCTGGTACACCAGCACGTCCGGGCGCGAGGAAGCGAAGCGCTGGTCGGACACCATGTACTCGCGCGGCACGCCGGTTGCCGGGTAGCCGATATAAGGCACCGGCTTGCGCGGGTCGCTCACGTATTCGTCGAAGGCGCTGCCGGCAGCCGGCTGGTTCCAGGCCAGGGTGCCTTTCGGGCCCAGGTACAGCATTTTCGCTTTCGCCTGCACCGGCGGCCAGGCCGTGTACTGGCGCCAGACATTGGTGCCGGTTTCGAAGGTGTTGACGGCGGCAATCGGCTGCGCCGGTTTTACGCCCTTCAGCTGCTCTTCGAAGAAGGGGAACAGCAACTTCTTGTTGAAATGCTCGCTGGTTTTGCTGTCGAACTTCACGTGGCCCAGGCGCTTGCCTTCGCCGCCGGCCCAGCCGCCGTGCGACCACGGCCCGATGACCAGGCCGTTGAAATTGCCCTGGTTGTTCCTGCCGACGGAGCGGTAGATCGAAAACGGCCCGGCCGGGTCTTCCGCATCGAACCAGCCGCCCACGGTCAGCACGGCCGCCTTGACGTTTTTCATGTGCGGGGCGATGTTGCGCGACTGCCAGAACTCGTCGTAGGTGTCGTGCACGACGGTCGGCTTCAGGTAAGCCTGCTGCTTGGGGTCCAGTTCGGCCATCATGTTCGACAGCGTCAGGCGCTTCAGGAAGTAGTCGTAGCCGCTGGTGGTGCCGTAATCGAATTCGCCCCAGGTTTTCGGCAGCGTGGTCGGGTTCTTTTCTTCCGTGAAGGAGGAGTAGAAGTCGAAGTTGGCCGCCAGCATGAACGCGCCGCCGTGGTAGGAGTCGTCGCCCATGAACAGGTCGGTGACCGGCGCCTGCGGCGAGGCGGCCTTGATCGCCGGGTGCGAGTCGATGATGCTGGCTGCGGTGTAGAAGCCGGGGTAGCTGATGCCGTAGATGCCGACCTTGCCGTTGTTGTTGGCCACGTGCTTGAGCAGCCAGTCGACGGTGTCGTGCATGTCGCGGCTCTCGTTCCCTTCGCCCGGTTCCAGTGCGGTCTTGGCGTGCGGGGTCATTTCCTGCCACTTGCCTTCGGACATATAGCGTCCGCGTACGTCCTGCTTGACGAAGATGTAGCCGGCGTCGCTGAAATCGGACGATGGGCCCAGGCGGCGCGGGAAGAAGTCGACGCCGTATTGCAGCTTGCCGTCGACGTTCACGCCGGCGCTGTAGGGCGTGCGTTCGATCAGGAAGGGATAGGCCTTGCTGGCGTCCTTCGGCACGTAGACGGCCGTGAACAGGTGCACGCCGTCGCGCATGGGGATGCGGAATTCGTACTTGGTATAGGCGGAACGAAGGTCCGGTTTTTCATCGGGCGTCGCAGCGTGGGCGGTGCCTGCAAAGGCCAGGGCAAGGGAAAGGGCGAGGGGGCTTAGTCGGTTCAGCATAGTGCCTTATAAAGTGCAGTGCCAGGGCCCAACATGCTGCGCATGCCAGGCACTGGCACCGGGGTTATTTTTTTTCATGGTCGAAGACGCACTCGCGCTTCGTACAACCGCAGGTTCGCGAGTTTACCAGCATAAATGTCGCTGTCGCTGCGTGTGGTGCTGTTCATCAGCGCCAGGCGCATATGCTTGTCGGCTTCCTTCAAGTCGCCCAGTTCGAACGCGGCCTTGGCCAGCCAGAAGTGGAACTCATGATAGTACGGCGCCCGCTGGACTTCGCGCACGAACATCGAGCGCGCCTTTTGGTAATCCCCGTCTTTCATGGCTTGCTGGCCCTGGTTGAAGAAGTAAAACGGTGGATAAGGTTCCAGGGCTGCCAGTTCCGCCTTGAACCTGGCTGCATCTTCGGTCCTGCCCATGGCGGCGGACAGTTCGGAAAGGTTGAACAGGATGACAGTGTTGAGCGGTTCGTGCTGGTGGGCGAAGCGCAGCGTGCGGTCGGCCTGCGCCAGGTCGCCGTGGCGCTGATAGACCGTGGCCAGGGTGTTGTAGCCCAGCATGAAGGCCGGATCGTTCTCGATAGCGGCGCGCGCCCACCAATAGGCATCATCCAGTTTGCCCTGCACCATGGTTTCGGCGGCGCGGTTGTTCATGAACATGGCGACGATACGGTTCTCAGAAATGACCACGGTCGGCATCATTTCGGCATCCGGCGGCGGCAGGAAGTCGATGACGACCGCACGGGAGCGGTCGAAGAGCGTCGGGACTTTTTCTCCGTCCCTGCCCAGCACGAGGTTGACGTGGCCGCTGCTGAAGTAGAGCGAACCGGAGCGGCTCCAGGTGTCTTCGCTGGTGAGGCGCTGGTATTTGACGTCCAGCCCCAGTTCGCGCGCAAACGCGGCGGTCATGATGACCAGGGACAGGCAGTTGCCGGTGCGCGCTTCGAACGCCTGGGAGGCGGTGCGCGTCATTGCTGAGTCGTATTCAAGCTGCAGCTTATCGCGTTCGTACAGTGCGCGGTAGAGCGCCTGGTGCCGTTCCGCAATCTGGCCGCGTTGCCGGATCTTCTCGGCATAGGCTTTCATTTCCGGCGTCAGCGCAAAGATCTGCGCCGGCGTGATCATGTCTGCCGGTTTGCTGAATGCTGCGTCGTCATACAGCGCGCGTTCAGGGGACAGGGGCATCGGCGGCGTGCTGGCGCAGCCGGCCAGCATTGCCGAGAAAATCAATATTGACAGTAGTTTCATGGCGGCGTCTCCTCCCCCTCATGAAACTAGTATGTGCGCCTACTAGGGGGCTGTCAATTCAACCGTAATATCCTCGATGCCCAGGGTCGCCAGGGCGTCGCGCAAGTCCTCGATCGCGGCTTCCACGTCGTCGCCCACATCCAGGCGGCGGTCGGCGTGGGCCAGTGCGCCGGCGGCGCCAAACAGCTGCACACCCAGGGCCGCATCTTCTTCGGTTTCCACCAGGGTGATGACGGCGCGGGCGGCGCCGCCGGCGTCCAGGGCGGCGCCGAATTCGGCCATCATGGCCAGCATCCAGTGCTCGGCTTTGCCTTGCTGCAGGGCGCCATAGAACAGGTCCTGGTACTGGAAGTTCAGGCGCAGCCCGGCGGCGCGGCTGGCGCTGGCCAGGCAGCGCTGCACCAGGGGCGCGGCGGACACCGTCCAGTCCTGGTAGCGCTGCATGCGCGCTTCGAACCAGGCGTCCTGCTTCTTGCCGGCGGACGGCATGGCGTAGAACGGATCGTCCACGCGCTTCAGGGCGAAACCGAGCAGGAAACGCAGCTCGACCGCCTCGTCTTCGGCGCCAAAGGCGGACGGCTGCCAGCCGGCGATGCTGCGCAGCAGGGCAGGGGCTTCGGCCACTTTCTTGTCCAGCAAGGCGGCGGCTGCCTCGTGCACCATGGCGTTGAGCTGGCTGGCGCTGATGCGCTCCATCTCGGCCAGGTCATAGGCGTGCTGCACCAGCACGACTTTGGCTTTTGGGCCTTCCAGGCCGGCGCTGGTGAAACTGTCGAGCAGGGCCGCGTAGGCTTCCTCGTCCTGGAATCCTTCCGTTTCGCGCAGCCCGCCCTGGCTTTGCACGAACAGGGGAATGGCGAAGGCGTTGATTTCCATTTCCGGGCCGTCGCCCTTGCGCAGCACGACGGTGCCGGCGTCTTCCTCGATGGTTTCCTTCAGCAGGCGGTAAGCGTCGACGTCTTCGCCGCGCGCCAGTTCGATGGCGCCGTACAGCACGGCATCCTTGCCCTGGCGCAGATAGCGCCGGATGGCATGGCGCAGCTCTTCATCCTGCGACAGCGCGAGGCTGCACAGTTGCTGGCTCAGGAGGTCATCTTTTTCGGGGGGAGGAGTATTCGGCTTGCGTGGTGCTGGGCGCTTGTTGTTGGTCTTTGGCATGCGGCTCAGTGTTCAATGTGGAAGGTTTCGTGCAGTTCGTCCAGCAGGTCGGCGCTTTCGTCCTCGTTCATGCCGAGGTGGCGGCAGGCGGCCTCGCCGCCCTTTTCCCACTCCAGCGAGGCGCTGTTGCCGTGGTAGCGCTGGATGGCGCGTTCGGCCAGCACCGCGCCGGACACCAGGGAGCGGATCGCGTCGTCGGTGGCGTCGTCGCCCAGCACTTCATAATCGTGGTGGTGCAGGATGGCCCAGGATACGTCCGGCGACAGGCCCCAGTTGCGCGCCAGCAGGCAGCCGATGGCGGCGTGGTTGGTGGTATGGCGTACGTCTTCAATCTCGGTGAATTTGCGCGCGGCGGCACTGTTGCAGATGTCCAGCGTCTGGCCGTAGTCCTCGAAGCGCGCCATCAGGATCGGGATGCCGATGTCGCAGAACAGGCCGAAGGTGTGGGCGATGTCGGGCGGCGCCAGGCGCAGTTTGCGTGCAATGAAGACCAGGGCCTGGGCGCGGCAGGACGATACTTCCCAGAACTGGTTCAGGGCCGGGTTGTTGGCGCCCACCGCTTCGCGCGCCAGGATGCCGGTCAGCATGGCGGCGCACTGGTTGATGCCGAGGAAATTGATGGCCTGCTCGACCGACTTGGCCTTGCGCGCAGCGCCATAGAAGGGCGAGTTGGCCAGTTTCAGCAGGGCGCCGGACATGCCGACGTCGTTGCCGATGATGCGCGCGATGGCGCGCGGCGACGGGTCGGGCTGCGCCAGTTCGCGCTGCAGGTCGACCAGCAGGCTGGGACGCGGCGGGATGCGGATAGAGCGCAACAATGCGTCTTCTGCGGTCGTGTTTTGGGCCGGGAGCCGGGCTGCTGCTGTTGTCATTTTGCTTCTGGAATTGTTCTGCTGGGAATGCCCGGACATTATCGCCTGTTTTCCGGGCCTGGCCGGGGGCACGAATGAGTTTTTTTTCATGCCGAAATGGCAGCATTGCTACAATCCGTAGCATGTCTTCCCACATTTTGGCCGATATCGATTTCAGCGCCCCCTCGCCACAAGTGGCGCGCCGCCTGATTGGCGTCACAGTGCTCGTCAATGGGGTGGGCGGGCGCATTGTCGAGGTGGAGGCTTACGACCGGGAAGACCCGGCGTCGCATAGCTTTTCCGGCAAGACGGCGCGCAATTTCGCCATGTTTGGGCCGCCGGCCCATGTGTACGTCTATCTTTCGCATGGCATCCACTGGTGCATGAACTTTGTCTGCCGCGAAGATGGGCACGGCGCAGGGGTGTTGATCCGCGCCATAGAGCCTTTGTACGGCATCGAAGAGATGCAGGCGCGGCGCGGCATGGACGAGGTGCGCCTGCTGTGCTCCGGGCCGGGGCGGCTGGCGCAGGCGCTGGGGGTAACGCGCGAGTACAACGCGATGCCGCTGGCGGCGCCGCCGTTCGAACTGTTGCCGCGCAAGGGGCGGGTGCAGGTCGTTGCCGGGCCGCGTATCGGGATCTCAAAGGCGGTTGACGTGCCCTGGCGCTTCGGCCTGGCCGGCTCGCCGTTTGTCAGCCGCCCATTCCGCTAAGCCCATGGGCGCGCGCATCGGGCTGCCCGGCGCGCGGCGTTCGCCATCCTGCCCGACGTCGCGCCAACGGTCCGCTGTGTCCTCCAGCCCGTCCGCATCGCCCGGGAGCCCGTCGCCGCTCGCAGCGCGCCAGCGTGCCCGCAGTCCGCCAGC
>NZ_WNKX01000049.1 GCF_009720745.1 Massilia eburnea
CCGCGCCAGCGCGCCGGCGTCGCCCCAGGCGCAGCGCCTGCAAGCCACCGATCCCGCCATCGCTGCCGCTGTGGCGGCCTACCGCACTGGCGACATTGCCGCCGCTTCGGGCCGCCCGCCTGCGCCCGCACCGGCCACGGAACCTGTGCCCGCCCCTGTCGCCGTCCCTGCGGTGGCGCCAGTCGCGCCGGTCCAGATGCACCCTGTCCAGCGCCCCGCAGAGGCGGCCGCCGGAAGGAATACCGGCGCCGGCGCCAGAGCGCAAGCCGGTCCTGGCGCACGCACCGGCGGCGGCCGCACACCCGGCGGCCAGGCGCCCCCTGGCGGACAGGCCAGCGCGCAGGACGGCGCCCGGCCCGGCGGCCATATCGACAATGAGGCCTGAGCCGCCCGCATCGCTTTCTGCTGTGCCGCTTTAGAAGGCACTTCGGCATAATGCACCCCGCTTGATGCGCTGCGTCTTGCTGCGCCGCGCGGATTGTGGATAATCACGC
Organism: Massilia eburnea; assembly: GCF_009720745.1. GTDB lineage: Bacteria > Pseudomonadota > Gammaproteobacteria > Burkholderiales > Burkholderiaceae_D > Rugamonas > Rugamonas eburnea. Next base: position 495 of record NZ_WNKX01000049.1, read on the forward strand.
AATCGAAAACATCATGGAGACCCTTCGATGAAGCTGAAGCACTCGGTAAGCGCAGTGGCGCTGCTGGCAATGGCCGCCGGCGCCTGCGCCCAGGACGTCGTGGTAAAGATCGGCCATAGCGGCCCGCTGTCCGGCGCACAGGCGTTTTCCGGCAAGGACAATGAAAACGGCGCCCGCCTCGCCGTCGAAGAACTGAACGCCAAGCCCATCACCGTCGGCGGCAAGAAGCTCAAGTTCGAACTGATGTCGGAAGACGACCAGGGCGACCCGAAAGCCGGCGTCTCCGTTGCGCAGAAGCTGGCCGATGCCGGCGTCAAATACGTGGTCGGCCCTTACAATTCCGGCGTCGCGATTCCCGCCTCGCGCATCTACAACGAAGCCGGCGCCCTGATCGCACCGGTAGCGACCAACCCCAAGTTAACGCAACAAGGGTACAAGAACATCTTTCGCATCAATGCCAGCGACACCCAGCTCGGCTCCAAGATGGCGCTGTACGCCGCCAATGAGCTGAAGGTGAAGAACGTCGCGGTGATCGACGACCGCACGGCCTTTGGCCAGGGCCTGGCGGAAGAATTCAAGAAGCAGGCGCGCGCCTCCGGCCTGCAGGTGGCGGGCCACGAGTACACCACCGACAAGGCGGTCGACTTCACCGCCATCCTGACCAAGCTGAAATCGAAGAATGTGCAGGCCGTATTCTTCGGCGGCTATGCGCCGCAGGGCGCCCCGATGGCGCGCCAGATGAAGCAGCTGGGCATCCAGGCCAAGCTGCTGGGCGGCGACACCATCTGCACCGCGGAAATGGGCAAGCTGGGCGGCGATGCCGTCGGTGAGAATGTGCTGTGCGCACAAGGCGGGACGTTGCTGGACAAGGCCGCTTCCGGCCCGGCCTTCAAGGCCAAATACAAGAAGCGCTTCAACGCCGAGCCGGACGTCTACGCCTCCGCCTACTACGATGCGGTGCTGATGTACGCGGCCTCGATGCAGAAGGTGAATTCCATCGATCCGGCCAAGGTCGGCGCCGACATTTCGGCCGGCACATACAAGGGTGTATCGGGCGCCTATGCGTTTGATGCAAAGGGCGACATGAAGTCCTCGCCTGTCACGATCTTCACCTTCAAGAACGGCCAGCCGGCTGCGATTGCGAGCTACTAAGAAATTGCCATAACTGCTCTGCGACCAGCCCAGTCGGCTGGCCGCTGCAGCGCACTGCCGCCAACTGTGGCCATTACCCCACAGTGACAATTGGAGATTATCCCGGCCAATTTGCGGACTAGAATCCATCTTGTTGTTGCTGCCCGGCTATTCGGTCCGGGCCCGAGCACCCCCTTCAATCGGCCCCGCCTCCGCCGACCAGATCCAACCCCAAGCTATCGCGAGCCACGACAGGCCACGCCCGCACGCGCTCGCCCCTACGATGAGGAAATACCATGGCGAATTCGACAGAATTGAACGGCCCGCAAGCCCAGGCTGCCAACGCAACTGAAGTACTGGCTTTTCGGCTCGGCAATGAAGAATTTGGCATCGACATCCAGGCTGTGCGCGAATTGCGCGGCTACAGCGCTGTGACACAGCTGGCGGAAGCCCCTGCTTACCTGAAGGGCGTGATCAACCTGCGCGGGGTGATCGTGCCCATCGTGGACTTGCGCATCAAGCTCGGCATTGGTAATGGCGTCTATAACGAATTTACCGTGGTCGTCGTGCTCGCGCTCAGCGAACAGCAGGTTGGCATTGTGGTCGACAGCGTTTCCGATGTGCTCAGCCTGACTGCGGAGCAGGTGAAAGCGCCGCCCGGCGGCGCCAATTTCGGCAACGCTTACCTGACCGGCATTGCCACCCTGGACCAACGCATGCTGCAGCTGGCTGATCTCAGCCAATTGCTGTCCGATATCACTGCCCCGGCCAAGCTCCCCATGGCGGCCTGAGATCTTGTGGAGAATACAAAATGAAACTGAACCAGATGAAAGTCGGCACGCGCCTGCTCGGCGCCTTCAGCATCGTTGCCCTGGCTGGCGCCATCGTGGCGGGACTGGGAATTGCCAACATGAGCAAGATCAACGATATGGGCGACCGCATTTATGATCGCGAGCTGCTCGGTCTGTCCTATATCAAGGAAGCCAATATCAACCTGATCTACATCGGCCGCTCGCTGCGCAGCGTATTGCTGGCTTCGACCGAAGAGCAGCGTAGCAAGTCGCTGCAGCGCATCGAAGACGCACGCAAGGAATTGCGCAGCAACCTCGCTGAAGCCGACAAGCGCTTCGCCTCCGCAGCCGGCCGCGAATTGCTCAGCAAGCTGCACAGTGAACTGGAGGCATACGACAACGACGTTCAGGATGTGCTGCGCCGGGCGCGCAAGGAACCACTGCAGGCGAATAATGAGCTGGCATCTTTTGTGATGGGGGCGATGTCAAGCAGGGCAACCGCGGTCGATGACCGCATGTCCGAACTGGCCCGCGTCAAGGAAAAAAATGCAGCCGACGCATCCGAAGAGACCACGGTCCTGTATGAATCGAGCCGCAACTTCATGATCATGCTGGTGGTCGGCAGTGCGCTGGCGGGCTTGGGCATGGGTATCTGGATCACGCGCGGACTGCTGCGCCAGCTGGGCGGGGAACCGGCTGATGCGGCGCAGATCGCCGCCCGCATTGCAGGCGGCGACCTGGCCGTCGATATCGACATCAGGCCGCACGACGAGTCCAGCATGCTGTTTGCCATGCGTCGCATGCGCGACAGCCTGGCGCAGATCGTCGGCCAGGTGCGCGCCGGCACCGACACCATTGCTACCGCCACGCAGCAGATCGCCGCCGGCAATCAAGACCTGTCCGCGCGCACCGAGCAGCAGGCCGGCTCGCTGGAAGAGACGGCGTCTTCGATGGAAGAATTGACCACGACGGTGAAACAGAATGCCGACAATGCGCGCCAGGCCAACCAGTTGGCGGCGAATGCATCGCAAGTCGCCACACGCGGCGGCACGGTCGTGGCGCAAGTGGTGGACACCATGGGCTCCATCAATGAAGCGTCGCGGCGCATCGTCGACATTATTTCCGTCATCGACGGCATCGCCTTCCAGACCAATATCCTGGCCCTGAACGCCGCCGTGGAAGCGGCGCGTGCCGGCGACCAGGGCCGCGGTTTCGCCGTTGTGGCCAACGAAGTGCGCAGCCTGGCGCATCGGTCCGCCGATGCTGCAAAGGAAATCAAGTCCCTGATCGAGAATTCGGTGGCGTGCGCCGAAAGCGGCAGCAAGCTGGTTGACCAGGCCGGCCGCACCATGGACGAGGTGGTGGCAAGCATTACCAGCGTCAGCGACATCATGTCGGAGATTACCGCCGCCAGCGCCGAGCAATCGACCGGCATCGACCAGGTCAACCAGGCCATCGGCGAGATGGACCATGTGACCCAGCAAAATGCCGCGCTGGTGGAAGAAGCGGCGGCCGCTGCCGAGTCGCTGCAGGAGCAGGCCAGCCAGCTTTCTTCCCTGGTGGCCGTCTTCACGCTGCACAAGGCATCGGCCAGCGCCGCCATCGCCGTCGCCGCGAAAGAGCCGCGCAAGCCCGCACTTGCCGTGGCCGCAAAAAACCGGCCCGCGCCGGCCAAGCCCAAGTCCGCCGGCCATGCAGCCCTGCCGCAACCGGCTCCCGCCCAGCCTGTTTTCGCATCGGGCAGCCGCGCCAAGGCAGCCGTGGTCAAAGACCAAGCCGGAGAGTGGGTGGAGTTCTGAGAACATGGGCTTCGTCGGAGCTCCGCCGCCTTCGTCCGGCTGAAACCGGCCTTCGTCCGGAAACGCTGGTGCACCGGCGCCGGTTTCACTACCTTGGACATGGTCTCACTTTCTTCGAAAGATGCCATCATGTCCCTTCTCTCTCTTGCTTCCCGCTGCGCGCGCTTCTCCAGCAACGTTGCGCTGGCTCTGCTCGCAGCCTGCGGCGGCGGCAGTGGCGGCGATAGCGCCATCGTCGCCGCGAACGTGCCGATCCAGCCGGTGGCGCTGGCAGCGAACCACACCAATGCCGTCTCGTACTGGCACGACGTCGCCGTTGCCACCGTTAATGCCAGCGGCGCTGCTGCCGCCACGCCGGAGGAACAGCGCACTATCTTCAACGTCGACATGGCCACGGTCAGCCTGGCGATGTACGACGCCAGCGCTGCCATCGACGGGCGCTACAAATTGTTCGGTCCAGCGCAAAGCGCCACTTCCAGCGGCGCATCAATCGATGCAGCTGTCGGCGCTGCGGCATATAGCGTGCTGCAAGCCCTGTTCCCCAACCGCAGTGACCAGTACAGCAACGCTTATGTCGGCTTCCTCGCCGGTTTGCCGACAGGCGACGCCAGGGACAAAGGTATAGCGCTTGGCACGCAAGTAGCGCGCAATATCGTGGCGCTGCGTGCCGACGATGGCCGCTCGGTCGCACTCGCGCCTTACATGCCGGGCACTGACCCAGGCAAATACCGTGGCAGCAATCCGGTTGACCGTTTTCGGCCTTCGATCCGGCCGTTTGTCCTGAGCAGCAACGACCAGTTCCGCCCACCGCCGCCCCCTGCCATCGCCAGCACCGCCTACGCCACGGATTTCAACGAAGTCAGAGCCTACGGCGGCATCGTCAGCATCGGCCGCACTCCCGAACAACTGGAGATGGCGCGATTCCACACCGAGCCACCGCCCTTTTTCCTGACCCGCAATTTCGGCTGGTTTGCCAGGACCACCGCCAACACCGCCGACGCGGCACGCTTGTTGGCCCTCATCTACGTTGCCAGCGCCGATGCGATTGACGCCTGCTTCGAGGCCAAGTATTTCTATGAACGCTGGCGGCCGCAAAGCGCCATCAATCTCGCCGATACGGACGGCAACGACATGACCGATGCCGTGCCCGACTGGGCTCCAGCCCTGCCCACGCCGCCCCATCCGGAATATCCTGCCGCCCATGGCTGCACCGCCGGTAGCCTGGCCGAAGTGCTGCGCCAGTATTACGGCACCAGGTCGGTCGGCTTTGCGTGGGACAGCAAGGCGACCAATACCACCCGTACGTATGCCACGACCGATGCATTCATTGAGGAGGTCACATCAGCACGTATCATGGGCGGCATGCATTTCCGCACCTCGCTCGCAGCCGGCACTGAATTAGGCGCCAAAACTTCCGCTTACATCCTGCAGAACAAGTTCGGTCCGCGCTAGCTGATCGCCGCCGGCAGTAGCCCGCCGGACGGCAATAAGTGTACGATCCTGCAAGGAGGATTCGCATGGACCAGATGCACTTGATGACCGTATTCGTCGCGGTGGGCGAACAGGAAAGCTTTGCAGGCGCTTCACGCAGCCTGAATATGTCGCCGGCGGCAATCACGCGCGCCATCACCGCGCTCGAAGAAAAGCTGGGCGCGCAACTCCTGCAAAGGACCACGCGCAACGTCCGCCTGACCGAAGCAGGCCAGCGCTACCTGGATGACTGCCGCAATATTCTCGCCAGCATCGAGGAAGCCAACGGCGCCGCGGCAGGCGTCAACTCGACGCCAAAAGGCAACCTGACCGTCACTGCCTCAGTCCTGTTCGGGAAGCACTTCGTCACTCCCTGCATTGTGCAGTTCCTGAAACAGTATCCCGAGGTTGACGTCTCCGCCTACTTTCTTGACCGGGTGGTCAACCTGATTGAGGAGGGCATGGATGTCGCGGTGCGGCTCGGCCCTCTGCCCGACTCCAGCATGAAGGCGCTGCGCGTCGGCCAGATGCGCCGCGTGCTGTGCGCCTCGCCCGAGTACCTGGCCAGGCATGGCGTGCCCCGGCATCCGGAAGAGCTGCTGCAGCATACGATCATCGCCGCCAGCAACATAACGCCGCGCGTCGAATGGAAGTTCGGCCAAGGGATGGACGCGATCACAGTCCGGATGAAGCCGCGCCTCACCGTCACCAGCAACGACGCTGCCATCCGCGCCGCGGTGGAAGGACTTGGCATCTGCCGCCTGCTGTCCTACCAGATGGCCGACGAACTGGCGGCCGGCAAGCTGAAGGTCGTCCTGCCGGAATTTGAGGAGGAGCCGTGGCCGGTGCACATCCTGCACCGCGAGAGCAAATATGGCTCCTCCAAAGTCCGCAAGTTTATCGACCTGCTGGCGCAGCACCTGCGGACGCACCCGCACCTGAACTGACCCTGCCGAGGAAGGCGCCGGTGATCGCGGCAACTTCATCCAGCCTGGTGTCCATCACGAAGTGCCCGCCATCGAGGACATGCACTTCGGCCGACGGGTTGTCGCGTTTGAACGCGTGCGCTCCCGGCACGGTGAACGCCAGGTCGTGCTTGCCCCACACCACCAGTGTCGGTAACTGGCGCTGTTTCAGCCAGGCCTGCCACTCCGGATACGCCGCCAGGTTGTGCTGGTAGTCGTATATCAAATCGGCCTGGATGCGCGCCTGGCCTGGCCGATTGAGGTAGGCATATTCGTCCATCCACAAGTCCGGGTCGTACGCTTCGATTGCGGGGTCGCTGCCGATATGGCGTGCGCGCGTCGCCGCGACGGACTGGTGCACGGCGATCACGTCCTTCTCATGCGCCGCGCGGTCTTCCCAGAACGGCTTGCGCTTGCCCCACATCGCCCCCAGTCCCTCTTCGTACACATTAGCGTTCTGGAAAACCAGCGCCTGGACTGCCTGCGGCCGCGCCAGGGCCATGCGCATGCCGACCGGCGCGCCGTAGTCCTGCATCAGCAGCACGTAGCGCTGTGCGCCAACCGCATCGGTGAACTTGTTCATCACTGCCGCCAGGTTGTCGAAGGTGTAGGCGAACTTCGCCGGGTCCGGTGCATCGCTGTTGCCGAAGCCGGGATAGTCCGGCGCAACCAGGTGGTAGCGGTCACCGAGTTTGCGCAGCAGGCCGTCGTACATGCGGGAGGAGCTCGGCACGCCGTGCAGCAGCAGGACGGTCGGTTTGCTGGCGTCGCCGGCCTCGCGGTAGGCGATATTGACGCCGTCCACGGCAACTGTGCGATAAGCGAGCGGCGCGGCTTGCGCGGCCCCGGCAAGTGCGATGGCAGCTGATGCGATGAGAGTTTTCATCCTGTTCTCCAGTGGGTTGTCGATAGCCCCACTCTATCGGCGCCTCAGGCCCGGCGAAACGCCGCCCAGCGAAATGGATTGTTTCGCAGCGCGTAGTTCCTGCGCCCTGAGCCGCTTCCTACAATCCATCCCATCCCAACCAATTTTGAAGGAAGCGAACATGAACACCGCCCGCATCGCTGCATCCCTGGCCTTCGCCCTTGCCGCCGCTGCTGCCTCCGCCGCGCCGACGGACGTCAGCTATCACACAGTCAAGGTCGATGGCGTCAACATCTTCTACCGCGAAGCCGGCCCGAAAGACGCGCCGACCGTGCTGCTGCTGCACGGCTTCCCTACCTCGTCCCAGATGTTCCGCAACCTGATTCCGCAACTGGCCGACCGCTATCACGTGATCGCGCCCGACTACCCCGGCTTCGGCCAAAGCGATGCGCCGGCTGTCGATCAATTTGTCTACAGCTTCGACCACCTGGCAAACGTGGTCGACAAGTTCACCACCCTGGTCGGCGCATCGAAATACGCCCTGTACGTGCAGGATTACGGCGCCCCGATCGGCTTCCGCCTGGCCGCCGCCCATCCTGAACGCGTCTCGGCCATCGTGGTCCAGAACGGTAACGCCTACAACGAAGGCATCGACAATGAGTTCTGGGCGCCGTTCAAAGTGTATTGGGCTGACAAAACCGAGGCAAATGCCGCCAAGCTGACACCGTTCTTCGAACTCGGCGCGACCAAATGGCAGTACACGCACGGCGCGCGCGACGCCAGCAGGATCAGTCCCGATGCGTGGACCTTGGACCAGGCCTATATGGACCGCCCAGGCAACAAGGATATCCAGCTTGAGCTGTTCTACAGCTACGGCAGCAACCCTGCCCACTACCCGGAATGGCAAGCCTACTTCCGCAAACACCAGCCACCGATGCTGATCACCTGGGGCAAAAACGACAAGATCTTCCCGGCAGCCGGCGCCGCGCCATACCTGCGCGACCTGCCGCAGGCCGAAGTGCACATGCTCGACACCGGCCACTTCGCGCTTGAAGAAGACGGCCAGCAAATCGGCAAGCTGATGCGCACTTTCCTCGGGCGCAATGTGAAATAAGGCACGCGCTCACCGCACCGGCTGCGGGCGGTTAACGAAAAAACCCTGCCAGATCAATGACCTGACAGGGTTTTTGTACGTCCTGGTGCCGGAGAAGAGAATCGAACTCCCGACCTTCTCATTACGAATGAGCTGCTCTACCAACTGAGCTACACCGGCAAAGAGTCCGGATTATAACTTCGGGCTCAAGGGTGCGCAAGCGCAGCTTGCAATAATTACACTGCTTCCTGGTGGTAGCTGGTGACCAGGGCTACTTCGTCGCGGGAGCCGAGGAAGACCGGCACGCGCTGGTGCAGCTTTTCCGGCTGGATGTCGAGGATACGCTTCTTGCCGTCGGTCGCCATGCCGCCCGCCTGTTCGACGATGAAGGCCATCGGGTTAGCTTCGTACATCAGGCGCAGGCGGCCTGGCTTGGACGGGTCTTTGTTATCGGCAGGGTACATGAAGACGCCGCCGCGGTTCAGGATGCGGTGCACGTCAGCCACCATGGAGGCGATCCAGCGCATGTTGAAGTCGGTGCCGCGCGGGCCGGTGCTGCCGGCCAGCAGTTCGCCGATATAGCGCTGCACAGGCGCATGCCAGTGGCGCTGATTGGAGGCGTTGATCGCGAATTCCTTGGTCTTGGCAGGAATCTGCATATTGCGCTGGGTCAGGACCCAGGAACCCATCTCGCGGTCGAGGGTGAAGCAGTTCACGCCGTTGCCGGTGGTGAGCACCAGCAGGGTCTGCGGGCCGTACAGGGCGTAGCCGGCGGCCACTTGCTTGGCGCCTGGCTGCAGGAAGTCCTTTTCGGTCGGTTCGGTCATGCCTTCCGGCGCTTTCAGCACCGAGAAGATGGTGCCGATCGAGACGTTGACGTCGATGTTGGAGGAGCCGTCCAGCGGATCGAACACCAGCAGGTACTCGCCTTTCGGGTAGCGGTTAGGGATCGGGTGGATGTCTTCCATCTCTTCCGACGCCATGGCTGCCAGGTGGCCGCCCCATTCGTTCGCTTCCAGCAGGATCTCGTTGGAGATCACGTCCAGCTTCTTCTGGACTTCGCCCTGCACGTTTTCGCTTTCCAGCGCGCCCAGCACTTCGCCCAGGGCGCCCTTGCCGACGCTGTGCGAAATGGTTTTGCAGGCGCGGCCCACCACCTCGATCAGGAGGCGCAGTTCCGCTGGAATGCTGTGGTGCTGGCGTTGTTCTTCAACGAGATATTGGGTCAGGCTGATACGTTTCATTGTTTCCCTAGGTTTGTACTAATTAATTGGAGAGTGCTTTGCTGACCACTTCCATCACGTCGTTGGACAGCGGCGTGGCGGCGGCGACTTTTTCCAGCGCGTGGCGCATATGGATTTGCAGCGCGGGCGCGTAACGGCGCCAGCGGTCCATGCTGCGCGCCAGGCGGGCGGCGACTTGCGGGTTCAGTGCATCGAGCTTGATCACGTGCTCGGCCCAGAATTCGTAGGCGCTGCCGTCGGCGGCGTGGAATTGCGACGGGTTGTTGTTGCAGAAGCTGAACAGCAGGCTGCGGGCGCGGTTCGGATTCTTCAGCGTGAAGGCCGGATGCTTCATCAGCTCACGCACCTTGGCCACGTTGGTGTGCGGCGCCGAGCCCTGCATGGCGAACCATTTGTCCACCACCAGCGCTTCGCCCTTGAAGTCCGTGTAGAAGGCGTCGAGCTGCTTGCCGGCGTCGGCGCCGCTGTGGATCAGCGACGACAGCGCGGCGGCGCGGTCGGTCATATTGCTGGCTGCGGCGAACTGCTCGCCAGCCAGCTTGACCGCTTCCGTATTGGGCTGCACCAGCAGGTAGGCCAGCGCCACGTTCTTCAGGCCGCGCTTGCCGGCCGAGATGGCGTCCGGGCTGTAGGGGCCCGGCGTGGCGTTGTCGCCATACACCTGCAGCAGTTCGGCGCGCAGCGCAGTGCCGATGGCGTGGCGCATGAACTGGCGCGCACTGTGGATGGCTTGCGGGTGCACCACTTCCATCTGCTCGGCGATGATGGTTTCCGACGGCAGGATCAGGCATTGCTCGCGGAAGGCGGCATCCAGTTCCTTGTCGGTCAGCACGGCGCGCAGGGCGGCGACGTAGGTATCGTCCAGCTGGAGCGGCTTGTTGTCCAGCACCGCTTGCGCCAGCGACAGCAAGCGCTGCATGGCCAGGCGCTGGCCGGCTTCCCAGCGGTTGACCGGGTCGCTGTCGTAGCGGAACAGGTGCAGCAGTTCTTCGTCGCTGTACGGATACTCCAGCACCACCGGCGCCGAGAAGTCGCGCAGGATCGACGGCACCGGGGCATGCGCCACGCCTTCGAAGCGGAAGGTCTGCTCGGCGGCGGTCAGTTCCAGCACAGCGGTTGTGCCCAGCGCCTTGCCGCCCAGCGTCAGCGGCAGGTCCTTGCCGTCGCTGCCCAGCAAGCCCACGGCGACCGGGATATGGAATGGTTTTTTGTCCCTCTGGCCCGGCGTTGCGGGGCAGGACTGGCGCAGCGTAAGTTCGTACACTTGCCTGGCGCCGTCGTGATGGCCGCTGACGCTGACCACCGGGGTGCCGGCCTGGCTGTACCAGCGTTCGAACTGTTTCAGGTCGCGCTCGTTGGCGTCGGCCATGGCGGCGCGGAAGTCGTCGCACTGCACGGCCTGCCCGTCGTGGCGTTCGAAGTACAGGTCCATGCCCTTGCGGAAGCCTTCGCGGCCCAGCAAGGTCTGGTACATGCGCACCACTTCGGCGCCTTTTTCATACACGGTCACCGTGTAGAAATTGTTGATCTCGACGAAGGAGTCGGGACGCACCGGGTGCGCCATCGGGCCAGCGTCTTCCGGGAACTGCGCCTGGCGCAGCGTGCGCACCTGGTCGATACGCGTAACGGCGCGGCCGCTATCGGTGCCGATCATGTCGGCGCTGAATTCCTGGTCGCGGAACACGGTCAGGCCTTCTTTCAGCGACAGCTGGAACCAGTCGCGGCACGTCACGCGGTTGCCGGTCCAGTTGTGGAAGTATTCGTGGCCCACCACGGCCTCGATGCCGGAGTAGTCGATATCGGTGGCGGTGCGCGGATTGGCCAGAACGAACTTGGTGTTGAAGATGTTCAGGCCCTTGTTTTCCATCGCGCCCATATTGAAGTCGCTCACGGCGACAATCATGAAGCGGTCCAGGTCCAGCTCCAGGCCCCAGCGTTCCTCGTCCCAGCGGATCGAGTTTTTCAGCGACTGCATGGCGTAGTCGGTCTTATCGAGGTTGCCCTCTTCCACCCACACCTGCAGCAGCACTTCGCGGCCGGACTTCAGCTTGTACTTCTCTTCCTGGCACACCAGGCGCGCGGCGACCAGTGCGAACAGGTAGGAGGGCTTCTTGAACGGGTCTTCCCATTTGGCGTAATGGCGGCCGTCGCCCAGGTCGCCCTCCTCCAGCAAGTTGCCGTTGGAGAGCAGCACAGGGTATTGCTGCTTGTCGGCGCGCAGCATCACGGTGTAGCGCGCCATCACGTCCGGACGGTCGGGGAAGTAGGTGATGCGGCGGAAGCCTTCCGCTTCGCACTGGGTGTAAAAACCGCTGCCCGAGGTGTACAGGCCGGACAGCGTGGTGTTTTCCATCGGCACGCAGGTCGTTTCAATTTCCAGCAATACATTGACCGGCGCATTGCGGATGGTCAGGATATTATTATCAATAATGTATTGATCCGGATTCAACTCCCGGCCATTCATGCGCAGGGCGACCAGTTCGATGGCTTCGCCGTGCAGCACCAGGTCACGGCTCTTGCTGTCCGGGTTGTGGCGCAGCTGGACGCGGCTGGCGACGATGGTACAGGCCGGATCGAGGTCAAAGCCCAGTTCCACAGTCTCCACCAGGTAGCTGGGCGGGGTGTAATCCTTACGATAAATCGTTTTTGGGCTGTCGGTACGCATGGTTTGGGCGAGCGGGACAAAGAAGGCTATTTTACCAATACCGGGCAAGGGGCACGCCCGATTCTTTTCCCTTGTCCTTCCGGCAGTAACATTCTGTAATAATTAGGTGAAATGTATGTTGCCGGATTAAACTGGCTTATACGGTAAATAAGGAGTCCTGCCATGAAAGCGCTAGCCATTTTGGTGGCGGCCACCAGTCTGTTGCTGAGCGGCTGTGCCACTACCCTGCACAGTAACGTCACCGTTTTCCACGAGTGGCCAGGCGACTTGCAGGACAAATCATATACCTTTGAAACGCCCGCTCCGGGCGAAGATACGCTGGAATACCGCAGCTACCAGAACCTGGTGAGCGGCGAACTGGCCAAGCTGGGCTTTACCCAGGCGGCCAGTACCAAGGACGCCAACCTGCGCGTCGGCATGCAGTTCAGCACAATCGACCATCCGGTCAAGGTGCTGACGGCGACCGATCCCTGGATGTATGGTCCTGGCCCGTGGGGCTACGGTCCGCGCTGGGGCTACCCTTACCGCCATCGCTATTACGGCTACTACGGCTTCTACCGCCCGTACTACGATCCGTGGATGTGGGGCCCGATCGAATACCGCGAAACCATCCAGCACAACTACGACCGCAACCTGCGCGTGACCATCAACAACCTGCAGGGCAAGAAGCTGTATGACGTGACGGTGCAAAACACCAGCCGCAAACAGTCGACGCCAATGGTGATGCCGGCCCTGGTGCAAAGCGCCTTTACCGGCTTCCCGGGCGAGAGCGGCAAGGCCAAGCGCGTAGACCTTGAGCTCCAATAACTTATTCCAATCGCTGGGGCGGTGGTTGCGCGAAGGCGCTTCCGCCGCCCTTTTCCGTTCGCCCCGCTGGGAAGGCCTGGCCACCGCGCCGGGCGTGGTCACGGTCCTGGTGCTGATGCTGCTGGCGCAGGCCGTGCTGTTCCAGCGCCTGACGATCGAAGGGCCGGCGGTTTTCTACTGGCAGGCCATTGCCTACGGCTGGCTGTCATTCGCACTGCTCCCGTTTTACGCCTTGCTGACACGCGGGGCCGGCCCCAGCGGCCGCCCCGGCGCAGCGCCCGATATGGCGCTGCTCGTGACCTTGATGCTGGCGCAGTCCGTCTGGCTGGAGCTGTTCCTCAGCCTGTGTTTTGGCGGCCTGCTCTACAGCGGATCCGATCAATGGTCGGTACGTTTCCTGGGACGCTGGGGTGGCTGGATCATGTGGGCCATTCCAGTCCTGCTGGCGCTGGTGTCGCAATTGACGCTGCTGGCGCGCGGCGGCCGCGGGCGGCGTTGGCCGCTGGCGCTTACAGCGGGCATGATGGTCGGCGTCGTGGCGCTGGGCGTATCCGCGCGCCAGCCGGAATACTGGTATCCGGAGAGGGAAGCAGCGGACAGCGAGAGCCAGCCTTCCCGCTTCCTGAAGCTGACGCCTGAATTGCTGGAGGCCCAGCCGGTCCTGCTGGCGCGCCAGCTGGCAGCCCTGGCGCCGCAGCGTCCCGGCAAGGTCGATATGTATGCGCTCACCTTTGCGCCCTACGGCGACGATGTCTTCCGCCGCGAGAGCCAGATGGTGGCGGGCGTGATGTCCGCGCGCTTCGATACCGCCGGCCGCACGGTGCAGTTGGTGAACCACTTCCAGACCGCCGATTCCCTGCCCTGGGCCACCACCCTGAACCTGCAGCGCGCCATCCGCAGCGTGGCCAACATCATGGACAAGGATGAAGACATCCTGTTCATCTACCTTACATCGCACGGCGCGCGCGAAGGCCAACTGGCGGCCAATTTCTGGCCCTTCGAACTGACCGAACTGACGCCGGCCATGCTGCGCAAGTCGCTGGATGAAGCCGGGATCAGGAACCGCGTCATCGCCATTTCGGCCTGCTTCTCGGGCAGCTGGATCCCGGCGCTGAAAGGCGACTCGACCATGGTACTGACCGCGGCCGATGCCCACCATACTTCCTACGGCTGCGGCTACAAATCCGAGCTGACCTTCTTCGGCCGCGCCATGTTCGACGAACAGCTGCGCAGCAAGACGCGATCTTTCGAACAAGCCCACGCCGCAGCGCGCGAAATCATCCGCCAGCGCGAAATCGATGCAGGCAAGGATGACGGCTACTCCAACCCCCAACTCTCAGCCGGCCCCGACATTCGCGCCAAGCTGGCAGCGATTCAGTGAACGTAACGGGCGATGAAGTAGACGGCTCCCATCAAGGCCGCCATACAGCTATATATGCGCCATGTCATCTTGTGCATTTCCTTGTGAAATTCCTCCTTCGTCAGGAAGATTTCCTTGTGCTCAATCAGGGTCGCTTTGACAAGCGCCATGTCTGTTTTGAGACCGGCAACATCATTTTTGAGTTGTGCAACGTCACTCTTCAACTGTGCCACGTCGCTCTTCAACTGCGCCACGTCATCCTTCAATTGCGCCACGTCAACCTGCAACTGCGTTACCGCAGCTTCGACCGCATTTAAGCGAGATTCAAGAGCGTCAAAACCGATACTCGGGAACTTCGCAGCGCGCGACAAGGCCCCGCCAAGCTGCGTTACCGATGGCATCAATTGATCTTTGAACTCCGGGTGCTCATCCATCAATCGATTTATGGCGGCGACGAGCATCGCAAGGGCGGAAATGCACTCGCGTGTGGCGCGCACCGCCTCCTCATCGTCAAGAACTTGCTTGGAAGTACCGTTCATATTCTTCTCCCGATAAGGACAGTGAAAGATGCTTCGACCGTCGCGATCGGAGCAAGTTCAATGAATTTGCAATTGCCTGAGCGAGATATCGTTGTGGCCGGCCCCGGGGGCGACCTGGAATGTGGCGAGGCCTGGACGGAAGCTGCGGTACAGGGCTTCGCTGCTGGCGCGGGGAATGACTTCGTCGCGTTCGGCGGCGAGGATGGTGGTGGGTGCGTTGACTTTCGCTGCGTAGCTGGCAGAGTCGTAGCGGTCACGCAGCAGCAAGCGCGCCGGCAGCCAGGGAAAATGGTAGCCCGCCACTCGGGCCAGGGTGTCGTAGGGCGTGACCAGCACCAGGCGGTCGATAGCGCGCACGCTGGCCAAGCGTGTGGCGATGCCGCTGCCAAGGCTGCGGCCGACCAAGGTCACCTGCGGGTGCCGTGCGCGCACGTATTCGTACAGCGCCTGCGCATCGGCAAACAAGCCCTCCTCCGTCGGCTCGCCCGGCGTGGCGCCATAGCCGCGGTAGTGCATCAGATAAAGCGATTGACCGGGGAAGGCAGCCTGTAATTCGGGCAAACTGTAGCCGACTGCTTCGGCATTGCCGCCGAAATAGATCACGGCGCTGCTGCCCGGCTGTTCGTGAAGAGTGACACCCACGCGCGCACCACCGCCCAGCATCAACATGGTGCCGCCGTCAAAGCGCTGCGGGAAATAGAGCATGCTGCGCTGGCGGAAGAACACCAGCGCGCACAAGACGAGATAAGCAGCGGGGATCAGCAGCAGCAGGGACATCATCCGGCGCCGCATAGGGACTTCAGCGGTAGTAAGCTTCGCTGGCGAATGTGATAAGACCGATCAGCGCCACGGCGGAGAGCAGGACGATGAGCAGGCGTCCAAATTTCGGGTTGCCGTCGTCGTCATCGGCTGGGCGGTTCTGGTCGGTCATAATCAATTCATGGCAAGAGGATGGTGGAACCGGTAGTGCGGCGCGCTTCCAGGTCACTGTGCGCCTGCCCCACATCTGCCAGATTATACCGCTGGTTGATGTCGATCCTGACAGCGCCGCGCTCCACCACGTCGAACAGCGACTGGGCACAGGCTTCCAGGTCGGCGCGCGTTGCCGTGTAGTTGCCGAGTGCCGGGCGGGTCAGGTAGAGCGAGCCGCGCGACGCCAGTTCACCCAGCGAGAAATTGGCCACCGGGCCCGATGCATTGCCGAAGCTGACCATCATGCCGCGCGGGCGCAGGCAATCGAGGGAACCGATGAAGGTGTCCTTGCCGATGGAATCGAAGACGGTGGAGACGCCCTTGCCGCCGGTGATCTCGCGCACCCGCTCGGTAAAGTTTTCCGTGTTGTAGTTGATGGCGTGGGTGGCGCCATGCTTCAGGGCCAGCGCCACCTTTTCGTCCGAACCGGCGGTGCCGATCAGGTTCACGCCCATGGCGCGCGCCCACTGGCAGGCGATCAGGCCGACGCCGCCGGCAGCGGCATGGAACAGGATGGTGTCGCCCTTCTTGACCGGCGCAGCGGAATGCAGCAGGTACTGCACCGTCATCCCTTGCAGCATCATGGCGGCGGCGGTATCGCTGCCGATCGCGTCGGGCAGCTTGACGAGCAGGCTGGCCGGCATATTGCGCAGCTGGGCATAGGCGCCGTTCGGGCGGCCGGCATAGGCCACGCGGTCGCCCACGCGAACGTGGCTGACACCCTCGCCTACCGCCTCCACCACCCCGGCGCCTTCCTGGCCCAGGCCAGCGGGCAACGGCTGCGGGTAGAGGCCGGTGCGGAAATACACGTCGATGAAATTCAGGCCGATTGCCTCATGCCGCACGGTCGCTTCGCCGGGGCCCGGCGCGCCGACTTCAACATCGACATATTCCATGACTTCCGGCCCGCCGGTGCGGGACATGCGGATTGCCTTGGCCATCATGCTGCTCCTTCCGACCGGGAGACTGCCTGCAATTGCGACAGCACCAGGTGGGCCGTCGCGAGATTGGTGGCGCACGTGACGTTGTGCACGTCGCAGGCGCGCACCAGCGCGTTGATGTCAGGCTCGTGCGGCTGAGGGGTCATCGGGTCGCGCAGGAAGATGATGGCGTCGATATTGCCTTCCACGAGCATGGAGCCGATCTGCAGGTCTCCGCCCAGCGGGCCGGAGTGCTTGCGGTCCACCGTCAGGCCCACTTCCGCGATCAGGCGGCCGCCGGTGGTGCCGGTCGCGCACAGCTTGCAGGTGCGCAGGAAGTCGGCGTACTCGCGGGCCAGCGCGATCATGTCGTCTTTTTTCTTGTCGTGGGCAATCAGGGCAATGCGGGGCGTCATTTCTCGTTACCTTTCACATTCGACAGCAGATAAATACCGGCCAGCACCAGGGCCGTTCCCGCCAGCTGCCAGCTGGTCACGGGTTCGGACAGGATGACGGCGCCAAAAAACAGCGTGGAGACAGGACCAATCATAGCCGCTTGCGAGGCCGCACCGGCGCCGATGCGCTGCACGGCGGTCATGGTCATGAAGACCGGCATGACGGTGCACAGGATGCCGTTGATCAGGGACAGGCCGTAGACCTCCATCGGCTGCACCAGCATTTCGGCCGGGCGCAGCACGAAGAACTGGCCGATGCAGGCAGCGCTCGATACGCACATGGCGTACGACACCAGGCGCAGCGCACCCAGGCGCTTGACCATTTCGCCCGATCCCAGCAGATACAGGGCGTAGGCAATGGCGGAGCCCAGCACCAGCAGCGAACCAAGCGCCACATTGCTCATGCCGCCCTGGAGATCGTGGAAGAACACCAGCACAATGCCGGCGTAGGCGGTAAACAGCGAGAGCCATTGGGCGCGGCTGATGTGCTGCTTGAGCCAGACCGCGCCGGCCAGCAGGACGAAGGTCGGGGTCAGGAACAGGATCAGGCGCTCGAGGCCCACCGTGATGTATTGCAAGCCGAGGAAATCGAAGAAGGAAGACAGGTAGTAGCCGACCAGGCCCAGGCCAACCAGGCGCCAGGCGTCGGCCCGGCTCAATGGCGGTTCGCTGCGCATCTTCCACAGCGCGACAGCGGCGAAGACCGGCAGCGAGAACAACATGCGGAACGCGATCACCGTTACTGCGTCGAGGTGATAGCGGTATAGCAGCTTGGCCACGATGGCCTTGGTTGAAAAGAGGATGGCCCCGCCGATTGCGATTGCCAGTCCGCCAAAATAGGCGGTACGTTTGCCTTGCGTTTCCTGAGTGGCTATTTCCATGCCATCATTGTAGCGGCAAGCTGGCGGGCTTGCTGGCGGTCCTCCAAAACCGGCAAAACAGTGTCTGGCCCCGCGGGCCAGACACCGAAGTGCCGGTCTTAGTACACGTTGACGGACGCCTGCCCAGCAGTCACCGCGGCCGTCGTCACCTTGGCGATCACATTGGCCGGTGCATTGACGCCCACCAGCTTGTTGACCTGCTTGAACTGCGCCGTCAGCGAGCCCGCCGTCAGCGTCACCACGGTAAAGCCCTGTGCATCCGTGTTCAGGTGGCGCAGGTGCGGGTTGCTGTTCAAGCCAGCCAGCTGCTGCGCCAATGGCAGCAATTGACCGCTGAAAGTGGCATCGGCCTTGAGGCCTGCCAGCACGGCTTCCACAGTCGCATCCAGCGACGCCTCCGGCACGCCCTTCGCGCCCAGTGCGCCGCGCAGCTGCACTGCCAGCGAGGCGGCCAGCGTGTCGGCGGTCGGCGCGGCCTTGCCCATGGTGTAGTCCAGCAGGTTGAGATTCAGGTCGACGGTGCCCAGGTTCGGCACCGGCAGTTGCAGCGGCCAGGAAACGAGCGTTCCCAGGTCGCCCAGGCTTGCAGCAGCTTCGCGCAGGTAAGTGAAGAAGGAATCGGAGCTGACGCCGGCCGATACCAGGTCCACCATGACCGGCGTGCCACCGCCCGCTGCATCGTAATCGTCGTTGACGGTGCCGGCGAAGAAGGAGTGGATGTCGCCGGTCAGCGCCACCACGTTGCCGATGGCATTGGTCTTCAGGTGCGACATCAGGGCCTTGCGTTCTGCGTTGTAGCCGTCCCACTGGTCGCAGTTGATCAGGAACTTGCGGAAGTAAGGCGCCAGCGCGGCCGCCTTGCCGGAAGCGACCACGAATGGCGATTCGACTTTCTTGGCCTGGATGTCGGCCTTGATGTAGCCGATGGCGATGCCCTGGGCCGCGGCGGTGGCTTGCAGCGTGGCGCTGGCGCCCGCCTTGGCCGCGTTTTCCGCCTGGCCGAACGCCAGCACTGCCACGCCGGCCTGGACCGAGGTCAGGCCCGCGCCAACGGCGGCCGCCAGGCGCGCGCTGG
>NZ_WNKX01000004.1 GCF_009720745.1 Massilia eburnea
GGCCAGCGGACTCCTCGACCATGCGCACCGCGCGCTCCATCACCTCTGGGGAAAACTTGGTAGATTTGCGTTTCATAAGCTCCATTCTCTCAAATGTTGGAGCCTCCCAGATTTCCGGTCCGGTTCAAACTGAACCCTCTGCGCGTAGCTGCGGATGCTTGACTCCAATGAGCTCGGCACATGCCAACGTGCCCGGCACTAGGTGATTTGGATGAGACATGCTGTATGCCGCGATCTGAGGACCCTGCCAATCCAAAGCCAGAGGCACCTGCTCTCGCACGTCAACGATGTCCGGCAGCATCGTGATAAATGCAAAGACGTCAGCCTCGCCATCCGATAAGAAGTGATGGCTACGCTGGCTCGCTGCCCACTGCATAATGTGGGATCTGCCTCTGCTTGCAGGATCTCCTCGCGTTACCTGATGCCATGGTTGATACTCTGCGAAGACGCCGGCGCCGCGGCCTTGCGTCTCCCAGTTCGCAATTTTTGTCGGTGTGAATCTCTGTCCTTTGCGCATGATTTCCCTTTCTTTTGGGCGAGCGAATCCATCGCCACTGACCCGTGTCGTTTTTCGTGTAAGAGAGGGGATTGACGCGCCCTGAGGGGGCGTGTAGATTTCAAGTGTCAATTAGAAATCTGGGTCAATCCCAGCAAAAGCGCCCGGTTTGCCGACCTGGTGCTTTTTTTCTAAGCTAGTTCCCCGTCCTTGCCTCCGTTAGTTAATGACGTTGAGTTCGATATATGTAGACTTGTGGCTGTACTAATTCTCATATTCGCACTTGAGAGGAGAAAGTCCACAGACAATAGTCACGCGAACAAATATCGTTCATTAAGTTGAAGGTGCAATTGCAAAAGGGATGGCACGCCGTTACCAGGCGCGTAGATTTCAGGTGTCTGAAGAAATTTTGGTCACGCCTCTGCGAATAGACGCTAACCGTGCGTAGCCGCGGAAAAAGCGCCTTCGGTCGAAGGCGCTTTTCTTGTTTCCGCAGCTAATTAATGTTCATTTGGCCCTTTTGTTCGCTGCCTTCTCTCAGCGACTGAACGAAAACGTTGGCCCACAAATGCTCAGAGCTTGCTTTTCCGCCCGAGCTGTCGAGTTAGACGGAACAGCTCAGCCTGGTAGACGGCATCTTGTACAGCATTATGGTTCGCTTTGTGTGCAGGGCCCAGGCGACTCGCCATTACGCTAGAACGGGTCTCCGTCCAGGACGATCCAGTTACGCCCATGTAGTAGGCTTTGATGTCCAGTGCAGTGAACCCGAAGGGGTTTTCGCCGTAAAAATTATGGAAGTAATAGTTGATGAAGGACCAGTCGAAGGGGGCATTTAGGCCAACGAACACTGCGGTCCCCCCTTCGCCGCGGGCTGCTTTGATCCACATATCGAATTCAGTCATGGCTTGACGGGGTTCCGCGCCGCTCAGTTCGAGATCCGCAAGTGAGAACCCTGTTACTGCTAGCGCTTCCAAGTCTGCGTTCCGGTTAAGGGGCTTTAACGTACACTCGAAAATTGTCTCAGGCCTATCGACTAGGCAAGCGCCGATTGAGAGCATGCTGTACACGCCAGGGATTGGACCAGACGTCTCAATGTCCACCGATATAAAAACCTCATTCCGAACTTCCATTCGAATCTCCGTCTTTGCCGAGAGTAGGCGCCCTTCAGAGGCAACATACCCGGCGATTCTGTCTAGTGCTATCTCATCGAAAGCTCTGCCATTAATAACTCGGCCGGGTGGTCGTGGAGCTCGCCCCAACGTAGCCAGTTTCCGCATTTTTCCGCAGACCAGACCGTTATTGCCGGAACTTCACCACGGTTCCCGATGATGACAGTCAAGTATCGCTCGCGGTTATTGCCAAATGCCCGAAGATAGTCTTCTGTGGTCTTTCTATCCGGCCCAGATGGATGGGGCTGAGACTCAGGATGAGTGTGCCATAAGCCAATAGCGTGTCGGCCATTCTCAAACTGTTCATTGCGCGCTTGCGTTGTAGACTCAACATCTGGGTTGAATGAGTGTCGGCTTCGGCGGTCTCTTTGGTGAGGCCCTACCACGACATCGACTAGAAGGCTCGATGAGTATGGTGTCGGCGAATAGATTTCGCCACCAGCTTCATTTTGATACCATTTTCGTTGCGCGTAGCCATACATATGACGAAGCGCGCTCTCAGTAAACAAAATATAGCGGGCCCTGTCAGGCGAAAAGAAAGTACGATACTTCATTGGAATGGCCGTTCCATCGTGACTCCAAGGTGTTGCGCGGCGTCAGCCGCCCATTCCCGATATCTCAGCTTCGGCCATTGCTTGTCCAGGAATTGCCGGCCTCGCACCCAACTAAGAACTTTGGAATTGTCCACTTCATCATCGATCGCCCGAAGTGCATTTTCGGAGACCAATGCAACCGCATATGCTGCGTTCGCAGAAGTGTAAGCTTGGAAGCGACTACTGCACCCAGGGACTTGTCGAACAACGTCCGCAGGCCAATCGACCGCTTCGAGCCGGTTGAGTCGGTCCTCTGTGCTCGCCTCTTCAGAGAACCAGAGCGTATCAGGCCTCAATATGCAAACATGTGCTGCCGCAACGAACGGCTCCATCCAGCCGACAACCAATTTACATGGATGTTTTCGCCGGGCCTCGTTCAGATGCCATCGCACCTCGGGCTCGCCAGTTAAATCCAAAACAGCTTCGACATCTTTCAGCGTGTTGGACTTCAGCCATTGTTCGGCCCTACCGTAATAAGGCTTGACAATGCAAGACGGATATTTGCGCTTTAAATGATCTGCAACGGCCTCTGCTTTAGCAAAGCCCACATGTTGGATGCCGAGAAGGTGACGCCCTAAATTTGCCGTTTCCATAGTGTCAGGATCGGCGAGCGTGATTTGACCGATGCCCGCCTTCGCCAGTTGCTCAACGACCGGGCTACCGAGGGCACCGGCGCCAAGCACCACCACATGCTTCCGTTGTCGAGTGGATACTTGTGAAATTTGGTCGCGACCTACAGTCCATTCAGGATCAATGCGCTCTACCAATAGCGGTTGAATCTTCGCGGGCGGACGGCGCGCGCGGTGACGACCCAACTCTTGATGAATAACGGGGGGGCCGCCCGGTAATAGAAACGCGAAGCCTCCGTCGTGATTTCGGAACAGAGCTACTCGATGTTCTCTCGAACGCCGCTGACGAAGACGTTGCTCAAAAAAACGGCGATACTCTGGGGGCTTCAGACGTGCTCGCAGAACACTCAGTAATGCGTCAACATTTCGCGGCCAAGTCTCTGGCACGAAAGAGTATGAGATTGGAATGTCGGCGATGATTACACGCACACGCTGCTTCGCCCGATTTCCGAGCGATGCAATAATGCGCTGCACATATAGGTTCTCACCATCACCAGCTACGATGAGCCGCCCAGGAAGTAGCAAGAGCCCTTCGCGAACTCGTGCCTTTCGTGGGACATCATCTACGGTCCACAATTTGCGAGCGGAGTCGTCTTTTGTTTTAATTTGAGCTACGTTGACGGCCCAATAGTTCTGAGGTTCTTTTGAAAAATCTCCGTCGAGATCGCCATTGCTCCACGGATCGAGGAACTCAGTGTAAAACTTATAGAGTAGCGTCTGCAAACGTTGAGTTCCGTCGAGCCCTCGGCCGGGCCCCGGGTCGCCATCTATACAAAGGAGTCCGTCGATTTCAACATGAGGCACTCGCAGTACCGCGTCGGAAGGGAGGCGGATTCGCGCAACAGCCTCTTCAGGAAAACCTTTCGGCAATATAAGCTCAGCGAACGCAATCAAGCGTCCAGTTTGAAGTTCCGGAAGCTTGATTCGATATACGATGGCGCCATCATTCCTGCGAATGGTTGGTGGTTCTATCAGTACTGCCGCGAGTGTACTGGAAAGCGAAGGAGGCTCAGTGCTCATGCAAGGAGCGTTAAGCAAGACCAGATGTTCGAGGAGCTGGCGACGGCGGCGGCGGAGTCACGCCTGGACCGGAATTGCCGTTGCCACCCTTCGGACTGCCTGCAGCAGTGCAACCGAAGACTTCGAGAGTTTTTGTCGCAATTTTCTCAATGTCCGTCTGAGCTGCGATTATTGCGAGGTCCGCTTGCAAGAGTCCACACCACGTCCGGAACGCCTCTGCGCGCTCGCCTCCGTCAGTGTTCCAGCGCTCTGCAAAGTTTTCATCGACTACTGTGGGGTTAGCCAGGTAATAACCTAGGTCCGGATAATGTGGAATCATTTCTGGCAGCAGTTCTGCCAAAGCAATAAGGGCATCTACGACATGGGCGAAAGGTACTCGCGTTCCGTCTTCAATTAAGTCCGCGAGGCCTTCATAGCAAGTGGTCAGAAGGGTCACCAGGATGATGGAGATCGGCTGAGTTTCCGCTGAAAGATGGCCGCGATGGACACACATATCGCGATGGCGCTTGAACAGGCGGATCGCCACTCGAAGCGTCTCTTCAACTTCAACACTTTGCTTAGCAACCGGTTCAATGCTTGCACGGACGCTGTCAAACGCCTCAGTCACAAGTTCCCATACGATGGTTCTTTCCGAAGCGCGGTTGACCCACTCCCTAATACCGGCAGGGTTCGAAGTCTTCCAATTTTGCAGAGGGGTATCGACCACTGCCAAAGCGGATGCCGCGAACTCGAGCTCGGGATTTTTGAGTCCACGCTGCTGACGCGAGGTCAAAGGAACCGTGGTTAAGGGAACTGAAGGGGTGAATTCGAGATAAAACGGCTTGTCAGTAAGGTTAATGTTCCAGCAGCGCCTTTTCGGTTCCGCATTCAATTCGTCCAGAGCACTCCCAAAGGCATTAAAGAACGCCATTGGGTCCTGAGCTTGAAGCTCAGAAATGTCCACTTCGCACACCGCGTCAATGTCAAATTTGCGATTCCCAATTGTTCGAATCAGCGTTTTCGTGCTTGCAGAGCCCTGAGGAAAAATTTTGATAGCGCTAAGTGGCCAATTCAGTTTCGATGCCAAACGATTTGCGATGTCGCTGTAGGCAGCGGAAGCCTCGTCAATTATCTCTTGTTTTACTGTAATGTGGTCGTTTACCAGGCTCAACGCGTAAGCGTATGGTTCCCGCTTTTGCTTAACGCGTACACGACCTGCATGGCCTTCGACGTTATCGAATACGCTAACATTTAGCCCTTCTACTGCAAAGGAAAAAGACTTCGACAGTTCAGCGACGCCACCGCGACGCTGAATTGCGGCCTCAACGAGCATAGCATTTTTGGTCAGTGCCATAGAGGGTTCCTTTAGCGAATGGAAATAGGGGGCTGTGTCGACCCTGCCGGAGGAACGACACTATGGCCATTAATGGTGAATGCTTCTCTGAACAGTTGCTGGCCATTCGGGCGGTCGTACAGGGTGAACACCGCGTGATGTCCTGCTTGCATGAGCTGACCGATGCCAAAGGCAGCACTGGCCGGAGAGACGACGATGAGATGCACACGCTTAGCGTGCATTTTGTCTTGGATGGAATTGATTGCACATCGAGCGGAATCTATAACTTGCTCCAGGTCTTCCTTCCTCTGTATGCACTCTGCATTGGGATCACCCGTCGTGAGTCGAATCCAAGGCAAATTGCCATTGGCCACCGCCTTAATAATACCGTCCGGAAGGGCCTGCTCATCAATACGAGCAGTCAATTCGACCGTTAATAGCACTTCATCCACCTGGGCGTTTGTTAGCCCAGATACTGCAAACGTGCCGACCGGATGTTTCGAAGCATTTAGATTCCATTGCCAAGACTGGCGTTGGCGAGAGCGCTGAAACACGTGCACCTTTCGGGCTTCCCCTACAATTCGGCCAGCAAGTACCAAAGTGGGGGTGTGATGCAGAGGAAACACTGCGAGTGCTTCTGCCGCAGATCGCCTGCCGAGGTCTTGAACCATATTGCGGATGGGTAACTCCATCTCCCGGAGATAGTTTCCCCAAAAGTCGGGAGCGGTTCGGTCATCGCGGTTCTGATACGTAAGATGTCTTTTCACGTCAGAATGCATGGAAAATTCCTCGGCAAGGAGCGCTTCCATGAATTCACTATCGGGGAAATGAGTTGGAATATTGCCGAGATCCGCGAAAAGTGTAAGTACTTGTGCTTCGGGATACCGCATTGCCGCACGATAACTACGAACCTTCAACGTGTGCTCGCGCCGCATCTCACGCAACCGGGGAGCCTTGTATAAGTCAGGTGCGAAGGAGTCAATCAGACGGTGATGTGCGTCGCACATCAACATAATATTGTCAGGGCGATTCGATAGGACGTGTGATTCTTCCATTGTCCCGCGCGGTCCGTCGGGGTCCGAAGCAATGATGTGAGCCAGGTAGGCGATGCGCGCCCCTTTGTTGTACAGGGGAACAATGCTCAAATCGTCTCCACAACCTTTAAACATGCAGCACCCGCCCGCATCGGCCCAGACTTGATTCGCAGTTTGAAGGCTGACGGGTTCTCCGCGCCCATCCACACGTCCCAGGTGGACCTTGCGCTCCTCGAGCAAAACTTCGATGTTTTCTTCGGACTTTTGTTGAGGTACCCATGCTGTAGAAGTTATCGCGGCAACGGCCATTTCGGACGGCGAAATTTCGACAGTGAAGAGTCGCTTCTGCCGAGCCAGTGCCTTAAAGGCAGTCTTCGATTTGCCCTCTGGGTCGACAGAATATAGGACACCGCGGTTGTCAGCCTTCTCGTAAACCTTACAAGTAGTCCCAGCATGCACAAGTACAACCTCTTTCTTCGCCACCCTCCGTTCGTTAAGCCACTCAGCAAGACGTGCGTCGTCGAATCCACTCAGCGAAGCGGAGCTTTGCGACGTAGTGTTCGAGGATCCGGGAGAGGTAGTGTCCGCTGGCATAGTCTAGGAAATCAGGATGACTTTATAGAACTATATATGCCTTATTAGAAATATTTCAAGTCTGAAGTTGACGAAATGTAGCTTCGCGTATTGAACTCATTTTCAGCGAATGGCCAATGGAAGCTCGTGCGAGCCGACGACTACTGGCCGGGAGACCGAATGTAAGAGTTACTAGGCGAAGAGAAAAAACGCCGATCCGTGTGGATCGACGGTTCATTAGGATGTCATCGTTGACCTTGGATGGGTTACCGGCACAACGACAATCAGTCTTAGTTATGGAAGAGCCCCTGTCTCAGACTTTAATTACATGTCTCAGACTTTAATTACATGTCTCAGACTTTAATTGCACGGAACATTAGGTATGAATTCCTTGCGAACGATCGTTCAGTAAAAATAATTTGCACACTAACGAATAGTGCGTTATATTTCAATCCAGTAGCTTAGCGCGCTAATCATTAACGAACTAATCAAAGGAGAAATGCCATGACCAAGACCATCAAATCCGCCCTGATCGCTGCCTCCCTGCTGGCAGGCGCCGCCCAAGTCCATGCCGCCGAGGACACCACCGTCGTGCTGGTACACGGCGCCTTCGCTGACGGTTCGGGCTGGAACAAGGTAATTCCGCTGCTGCAAAAGCAGGGCCTGAAAGTGGTAGCGGTGCAGAACCCGCTGACGTCCCTGGCCGACGATGTGGCCTTCACCCAGCGTGTGATCGATGCGCAAAGCGGCAAGGTGGTCCTGGTGGGGCACTCCTGGGGCGGCGCCGTGATCACCCAAGCCGGCGCCAGCGACAAGGTGAAATCGCTGGTCTACGTTGCAGCCTTCGCGCCGTCGGAAGGCGAGACGATCGGTGAATTGGGCAAGGATTTCCCCCTGCCTCCTGGCATCGCGACACTGAAGCCTGACAATAACGGCTTTATCTATCTCTCGGCCGAATCGATGGCGGTCAACTTCGCGCCGGACCTGAGCAAGGCCGAACAAAGCCTGATGACCGTGACCCAGGGCCCGATCAAAGCCAGCGCCTTCGGCGACAAGGTGGACGTGGCGGCATGGAAGAACAAGCCAAGCTACTACATCGTCGCGTCCAAGGACCGCATGATTGATCCTGGCCTGCAGAAGACCTTCGCCGCCAAGATCCACGCCACCACCACGACGGTAGCCAGCAGCCACGTGCCGATGGCGTCGCAGCCGGAAGCTGTGGCGAAAGTGATCCTGGAAGCGGCCAAGCGCTGATTGGTCGTGAGGGGGCTATGCTAAAGTACGCGCCATGGAAAAACGCACGCCCCCTACGCTGGACCAGCACCTCTGCTTCAAGCTGTATTCGACATCGCTGAAGATGACGCAGCTGTACAAGCCTATCCTCGCGCCCCTCAACCTGACCTATCCGCAGTACCTGGTGATGGTCGTGCTGTGGGAAGAGGAGGGGCTGGGCATCAAAGGCCTGGCTGAGCGCCTGCAGCAGGATCCGGGTTCGATCACGCCCCTGGTCAAGCGGCTGGAAGCGGAGGGCTACCTGGTGCGCGACCGCGATCCCAACGACGAGCGGAACCGCGTGCTGACCCTGACCGACAAGGGCCGCAAATTGCGCGCCGAGGGCTGGAAGGTGAGCCAGCAGATTGCCGAAGCCTGCGCCATCACGGCCGGCGACGTCGAGCGGCTGGCGGCGGGACTGGACAAGTTGAGCCGCAACCTCAGTTAAGGTTGGTGCGTATCCATTCCAGCATATCGAGCCAGATGCGCTGGATTTCCGCGTCCGACGGCATGGCCTGGGCGTGCGGCAGTTCGATGGTGATCACCGGCACCTGCTTGTGCTGGCCGCTGTAGTTGCCCAGCGAGCCTGGGTAGACCCCCACTTTCCGATAATTCAAACGGCCGAATTTGCGCGGTGGTTCGGCATCGCCGTCGAAATCGAGTACGCCGAAGGGCGCATGCACGGAGACGACCAGGTCGGGGTGGAAGTTCTCGATGGTTTGATGTACCCAGCGGCTTTCGGGTTCCGACAACGGACTCTTGCCGGGGAAGCGGCGCGGGTCGCTGCGCGTGACCTTGGCCCAGTAGCGCGGGGCTTCACGCTGCCAGTCGGGTGTGGGGAAATTGCGGTTCAGGTCCACGCCGTGGGCGTTGACGCGCTGGGGTTTGGCGGCCAGCAGGCCGTCGGGATTCAGCAGCGGGACGACTTTCCAGTTCAGGCCTTGGGCGGCGGGCGTGTCGATTGTTTGCAGCCAGCGGAAGACCAGGGCCGAGGCGGTGAGTTCGTCGCCATGGATGCCGCCCAGTAGCAGCACACGCGGCGCCGTACTGCCTGCGCTGGCGCCGATGTCGCGTTCCAGGATGGGGAATCCGTTATTCGATTTGGCGCCGCTTGGCACCACCGCGCTTTGGCGGCAGGTGGAAGCTGAGACGGTCGGCAGGCGGGCGGAGATCCTGTCGCACCAGGGGGCGGCGGCCGCGCTGCTTGCCGCCGGCAATGGCCGGGATGGTGCGACGCTGGCATTGGCGGCGCAGGCTGTGCCGGCGGCGAGCAGCCACGCGCCCAGGCCGGCGCGTACCTGGCACAGGCTTATGCGAACACTTTCTTCAGCCATGCCGAAATGTCCCGCACTTCTTCGGCGCAAACCGAGTGCTGCATCGGGTAGTCGTGCCATTCGATCTGGTAGCCCAGTTGCTGGAGCAGGTCGCGCGAGGCAATGGCGCGGCTGATATCGATCACGGGGTCCATCTTGCCGTGCACCATGAACAGCGGGGTGTCCTGGTTGGCGGCGTGGCGCTCGGCGGCGACCTTGTCGGCCAGCGGCAGGTAGCCGGAAAGGCACATCAGGCCCGCCAGTTTTTGCGGGAAGCGCAGGCCGGTCTGCAGCGTCATGGCGCAGCCCTGCGAGAAACCGCCCAGCACGATGCGCTTGGCGGGGACGCCGCGCGCGATCTCGCGCTCGATCAGGGCGTCGACCAGGATCTGCGATTCACGCAGGCCTTTTTCGTCTTCGCGGCGCTCGCTCGGTTCGATGCTGATGATGTCGTACCACGAGCGCATGACATAGCCGCCGTTGAGGGTCACCGGCATGGTGTTCGCATGCGGGAAGATGAAGCGGATGCCCGGCAGGCCGCGCAGGTCCAGCTCATTGACGATAGGCGCCCAGCCTTCGCCGCTGTCGCCCAGGCCGTGCATCCAGATTACGGAATATTCTGGATTGGGGGCGGTGTCGATGACGATGGAGTCCAGCAGGTGGGTCATGCGTTGTCCTTCTTGCGGATGGCGGATTTGGGGCGGAATGCCTTGCACACCGCGTCATTGGTTTCGGCGTAAGGGCCGCCGATCAGGTCGATGCAGTAGGGGACGGCTGCAAAGACGCCGCCGACGATCTGCTTGCCGTCGGCATCCTTCAAGCCTTCCAGGGTTTCCTTGATGGCTTTGGGCTGGCCAGGCAGGTTGATCACCAGGGCAGCATGGCCGGCGGTTTCGCGGATCACCGCGACCTGGCGCGACAGGATGGCGGTCGGCACGAAGGCCAGGCTGACCTGGCGCATCTGCTCGCCGAAGCCCGGCATTTCCTTGGTGGCGATGGCGAGCGTGGCTTCCGGGGTCACGTCGCGGCGTGCGGGGCCGGTGCCGCCGGTGGTCAGCACCAGGTGGCAGTGCACGTTGTCGACCAGGTCCACCAGGGTGGACTCGATCTGCGGACGCTCGTCGGGAATCAGGCGGGTCTCGAAGCGCAGCGGCGTGGTCAGCGCGCTGCGCAGCCACTCTTCCAGGGCGGGGATGCCCTGGTCCTGGTACACGCCGCCGCTGGCGCGGTCGGAAATGGATACCAGGCCAACGACGAGGGTTTCGTCACTCATGGTCTTCGTCGTCCGGGGCGTCGACGTCGACATCCGGGCCTGGCGAAGGCTCAGCGGAAGGCGCCTTCTGCAGGTCTTTCAGGATCTGGAAGATCTCGCGGTAAGCCTTCGGCGGCTTGTTCTCGGCCTGCTCCTTGCGCGCGTTGCGGATCAGGGTGCGCAGGTGCTGCACGTCCAGGTGCGGCGCTTCTTCCAGCAGCACGGTCAGGGCCTTGTCGTCGGCCAGCAGTTTGTCGCGGCGGCGTTCCAGCGCGTGCAGGGCGGCGGTATCGGCCTTGGAGGCGCCTTTCCAGCCCTCGATGGTGCGCTTGATGATCGCCACTTCTTCTTCCGACAGGGTACGCATCTTCTTGCCGATGAATTGCATCTGGCGGCGGCGGCCTTCGTGATTGTTGATATTCTGGCATTCCAGAATGGCATCGCGCACATCTTCCGGCATCGGCACGCGCTTGACGCGGTCGCGCGGCGCTTCCACCAGTTCTTTACCCAGCGCCTGCAGGGCGTCGGACTGGCGTTTCATCTCGGTTTTGGAAGGGCGTTCGTATTCTTGTTCGAACTCGCTGGACTGGAAACCAACAGAGCCACGGTTTGGATTAGGCATGATAGAGGGGTAGGGGGAAGACACACCCTACCTGTAAAAACAGTAAACGGCTGCTATGATAACTGTTTTAATGCCAAGCCCCCCAAAAAGACCCCATGAGCGAATCCGCCTTCTCCTATTCCCAGGACCAGTTGAAACAGCTGGCACGCGACGTTTTGAAATACGCGCGCGAGCAGGGAGGGACCGATGCCGCTGTTGAAATCAGCGAAGGCAGCGGACTTTCGGTGTCGGTCCGCAAGAGCAAGATCGAGACGATCGAGCAAAACCGCGACAAGGGCATTGGCGTCACGGTCTTCATCGGCAAGAAGCGCGGCAATGCCAGCACTTCCGATTTTTCCGCCGCTTCGCTGAAGGCGACGGTGGAAGCAGCCTACAACATCGCCCGCTTCACGGCGGAAGACGATTGCGCCGGCCTTGCTGAAGAAGAGCTGCTGGAAAAGAACCCGCAGGACCTGAAACTGTTCTACCCATGGGCGATCTCCACCGAGGAGGCCGTGGCCCTGGCGCAGCGCGCCGAAGCGGCCGCCTTCGCGGTCGACCCGCGCGTGACCAATAGCGAAGGCGCCGGCGTGCACGTGCAGCAGTCGCATTTCGTGTCGGCCAACTCGCGCGGCTTCATCGGCGGTTATCCCTATTCGCGCCACACCCTGTCGGTGACCCCGATTGCCGGCAAGGGCGCCAAGATGCAGCGCGACGACTGGTACACCTCGGTGCGCGACCCGAAAAAAATGGCCAGCGCGGAAGCCGTCGGCCGCTACGCCGCGGAACGCTCGCTGGCCCGCCTGAACGCGCGCAAGCTGGCCACCCGCACCTGCCCAGTGCTGTTCGAAGCGCCGCTGGCCGCCGGCCTGCTGGGTGCCTTCGTGCAGGCGACGTCGGGCGGTGCGCTGTACCGCAAGTCTTCCTTCCTGGTCGACTCGCTGGGGAAGGAAATCTTCCCCTCCCATATCCAGGTGAAGGAAGACCCGCACGTCGTGGGCGCCATCGGTTCTGCCCCGTTCGACGAGGAAGGCGTGCGCACCCACAAGCGCGACGTGATCCTGAACGGGGTACTGCAAGGCTATTTCCTGTCGACTTACTCGGCGCGCAAGCTGGGCATGAAGACCACCGGCAACGCCGGCGGCTCGCACAACCTGACCATCACATCGTCGCTCACCAAAAAAGGCGACGACTTTGCCGGCATGCTGCGCAAGATGGGCACCGGCTTGCTGGTGACCGAGTTGATGGGCCAGGGCACCAACTATGTAACCGGCGATTACAGCCGCGGCGCTTCCGGTTACTGGGTGGAGAATGGCGTGATCCAGTACCCGGTGGAAGAGATCACCATCGCCGGCAATATGAAAGATATGTTCAAGGATATCGTCGGCATCGGCACCGACACCTTGGTGCGCGGCACCAAGAATACCGGCTCGATCCTCATTGAAAAGATGGTGGTTGCCGGAAACTAAATATTTCCATACACTGTTTCCAAACAACCCCTAAGGAGACAGTACGTATGGAACGTCGTTCCTTTATCAAAAAGGCGGCAGCCGGTGCCGGCGCAGGAGTTATCGCCGCACCAGCCATCGCTGCCGAACTGCCCGCCATTAACTGGCGCCTGGCATCCAGCTTCCCCAAATCCCTCGACACCATTTACGGTGCGGCCGATACGTTCACCAAACGCGTACACCAGCTGACGGGCGGTAAGTTCAACATCCGCGTGTTCGCGGCCGGCGAAGTGGTGCCTGGCCTGGGCGTGCTCGACGCGGTGCAATCGGGTACCGTGGAATGCGGCCATAGCGCTTCGTACTACTACTACGGCAAGGACGCGACGTTCTCCTTCGACTGCGCGGTGCCGTTCGGCTTGACCTCGCGCCAGCAGACCGCCTGGTACGACCAGGGCGGCGGCAAGGAGCTGCTGCGTTCCTTCTTCAAGGACTACGGCATCATCAACTTCATCGCCGGCAACTCGGGCACCCAGATGGGCGGCTGGTTCCGCAAGGAAGTGAAAACCGTGGCCGACCTGAAAGGCACCAAGATGCGTATCGCCGGCCTGGCCGGCAAGGTGATGGAGCGCCTCGGCGCGGTGCCGCAGCAGCTGGCCGGCGGCGACATCTACCCGGCGCTGGAAAAAGGCACCATTGATGCGGCGGAGTGGGTCGGCCCATACGACGACGAGAAGCTGGGCTTCTATAAGATCGCGCCGTACTACTACTATCCGGGCTGGTGGGAAGCTGGTGCTTCGTTCACCCTGTACGTCAACATCAAGGAGTGGGAGAAACTGCCGAAGGAATACCAGGCCGCTCTGGAATGCGCTTCCTACGAGGCGCACGTAGTGATGCAGGCCGAGTACGACTTCAAGAACCCGACCGCGCTGGGCCGCTTGCTGAAGAACGGCGTCAAGCTGCGCAACTACTCGCCGGACATCATGGATGCGGCTTACAAGGCCACCATCGAACAGATGAACGAAGAAGCGTCCAAGAACTCCAAGTTCGCCAAGATCTACGAGCCGTGGAAGCGCTTCCGCAGTGACCAGAACCAGTGGGCCTCGATCGCCGAGTCCACCATCCAGAACTACCTGATCAAGGCTGGCCGCGGAGGCAAATAAGCGGGACATGCGCCGCAGCCGCCATCCGGCGTTGCGGCGTGCAGGCGGTCGTTTAGCGTAGAGCTAAGTGGCGTACGTCAGTGCGTCCGGCGGAACGAAGTGGAGCGAGCTTGCGAGCAAATGTTAGGAATCTTTGAATTCGCTAATCAAGAGCACTAAGCCGTTGGAATCGCTACCAGCGAAAAGTACGTAAACATTTATTTTTTGGCCGATTGCCAACTCACGGACCATATAAGAGATTAGCGGCTCTTGAACAGGAAGGTAGTAATCCTTACCGGCATCGCTCACCTTTAACACATGTCTGTAGAGATTTACATGTGCGGAATCCAAATTGGCGTATTTGCTAAAATTCCTGATGAATTTTGTCCTGGTTTCATCGATATCGCTGAACTCGCCCGTATAGTTTATTTCAAAATTTCGTTTCTCCAGGACGGGTAAATACAAGCTTTTGCCTTTTTCGAGATCCATTGCGACTGCATCATAATCACTCTGGATCTGAGCAAGTGGCTTAGGTGTGTAGGCGCTAAAATTGAAATCCGCGGAAAATGCGCTAAAAGCAAATACCGTAGCAAATAGGGATGCAGCTAGTTTGAAGTGGTTCATGGTGGTCCCTAACGTTTGACGCAATTGGCCGCGGAGGTGCGCAGCGACAAAAGGAGCCAAGGTAATCTAACCTATCGCTTCACTGTGCGTGAAGGTAGCTTACATGTATGTCTCCATACAGCTTCAGTGCTTTGCCCGGCATCCCGCCTTCGATTCTTGACGGACTATATGTGATCAAGAGATGAGTCGAATCGATCCATTGGATTTGGGGCCGTTCGTCTGACTGTCGCCCCATCGAGTTGGCATAGAAAATTGCCGATCGATCGTTTTCACCATGATCGGCGATTACTTCTCCTGGGTGATGAATATGAATTTCGTCGTACAACATGCCTTGGCCGAACCCGAGGCCATTGTCGACTTCTTCCAAGGTTGCAATCCATTGATTGTCTTCAGACGGGAAATTGTTGACGTATCCAATTAATGGCTCGGCCTTGAAGGAATTTCTGATCGTATATCCTCCGCTGACGGCAATCAGCGTAACGACTGATCCTACCAGCAACAATCGGCGCCCGAACTTCATTGATATCTTCTCTCATGTGTAGGAAAACCCCACTTAATGCCGCCCGGCGTGGCAATTGAGCAGGTCATACGCTGTCGCGGCCACCCTTCACCCGCAGCTATCTGCATTCGAAAACTTGTCCGACGTTGTCCATCCCCGTTTCCCCGCTTTATTCTTGACCTGCTTCCACCAAGTCATGCGAGCATCTTTGCCATCTGCGCCGGGCATTGCCGCGAGGCCGGTGCCGCTCGAATATACCTTGCCCCGATACCAGAAGAGGTAGGCGCCTTCTCCCAAGGGAGACAGCATGTAAATTTTGTCGCCTGCGTTAAGCGTAAGTTGTGGCTTGTTGTTGCCTTTGACATAGCCGTCTTGAACGGGCTTGTCGATCAGAACGACACCAGGTTTTTCAGTGACCACGACCCCCGTCAGGGCGCAGAACTTCTCTTGCCGGTGTAGATGAAAGATGACCGCCGATTGGTCGCTGCGGCTTTGATGCACCGGAATGTCGTCATCGGCAACCCAGTCCCGGTACTGACAGCATTCAAAGGGACAGACTCCCCAGTTCTCAAAGTTCGCTGGAGGTTGTTCCTGTGCCGCGGCAAGCGGACTGCCAAGCACAAAAGGCAGGAAGCTGATGAATGACAGGAGTTTCACGCTGAGTCCTCAATGTTGATCGTCCATTGCCGGCCGAATGCCGGTTTCCACTGAGCCGAGAATACCATCTTGCCGGGGCGAAAAAATGCTTGGATTCTCACACCTGCTCGGCGAGGCAGGTCAGCAGCGCGCGCGCCGCTGCCGTCATACGGCGCTGCGGCGTGTAGAGCAGCGAGAAAGGACGGCTGCGCCCCTTCAGTGCCGGCAGCACTTCCACCAGTACGCCGCGTCGAAGGCGGTCTTGCGCGATGAAGCGGAAGGTCTGGCAGATGCCCAGGCCTGCTTCCGCCAGCGATACCGTACCCAAGGCGTCGTCCGTTACCTGCAGCGCGGATTCCGGCGGCCAATCGAGTTCTTCTCCGTTGCGCATGAATTGCCAGGGGAAGGTGCGGCCGGTGCTTGGGAGCTGGAAGGTGAGGCAGTCGTGCTGTGCCAGGGCGTCGAGGTTGCGCGGCAGGCCGCGCCGCTTTGCGTAGGCGGGCGCGCAGACCAGCACCAGTTCCGCGTCTTCCAGTTTGCGGGCGATCATGCCGCTGTCCTTCAATACGCCCTGGCGGATGGCGAAGTCGAAATTCTCTGCGGCCAGGTCGACGTTGCGGTTGGTGATATTCAACTCGACGCGCACTGCGGGATAGCGCTCGGCGAATTGCCGCAGCAGGGCAGGCAGGCGGTAGTGGCCGTAGGTAGTGGGCGCGCTGATGCGCAGGCGGCCCGTCACCTCGCCGCCTTTAGCCTGCACGGCGCGCTCGGCATCGTCGATGAGGCAGAGCGCGGTGCGCGTCTGCTCCAGGTAAAGGCTGCCGGCATCGGTCAGGCCCAGGCTGCGCGTGGTGCGGCGCAGCAGTTGGGTGCCAAGGCGCTTTTCCAGCCGCGCCAGCGCGCGGCTGACCACGGAGGGCGTGGTGGACAGGGCCACGGCGGCCGCCGTCAGCGAGCCGCGCTCGACGACCGTGACAAAGGTCTCGACATCGCTCAGGTGATCGTATTTCCGGCTCATTATTGCCTTTAAGGGAAAAATGGTTTGGCTGGGCGGTAGTTTATCGCCGTTGGAGGTTTGAATAAAGTAGCACCATCAACTTCCCAAGGAGCTAACGATGTTCAAGAAATTCACCGCAATCGCCCTTGCAGCCGCCGCATTGGGCGCCAGCGCTGCCCACGCCGGCAACGTGCTGGTCGTCCTGTCCGATGAGTCCACGCTGGACCTGAAGGCCGGCAAGACCTTCCAGACCGGCTTCTACCTGAACGAGCTGATGCAGCCCGTGAAGATGCTGCTGGACGCCGGCCATACCGTGACCTTCGCCACTCCGACCGGCAAAGCGCCTACCCTGGACAAGGGTTCGGTCAACGCCATGTTCTTCGGCGGCGACCAGGCCGCATTGGAAGCGCACCAGAAACTGCTGGAGCAGCTGCGCCTGACCGACAGCGCCAACTCGCCTGTCATCAGCCTGGCGCGCGTTGAGCAGCAGGGCTACGGCAAATACGATGCGGTCTACGTGCCGGGCGGCCACGCGCCGATGCAGGACTTGCTCACCAGCGCCGCTTTGGGTAAGGTGCTGGCCGCCTTCCACCAGGACGGCAAAACAACCGCGCTGGTATGCCATGGCCCGATCGCGCTGCTGTCGGCCATGCCGGACGCGAAAGGCTTCACGATGAAGCTGGCGCAAGGCGCGACGCCAACGCAGCCGAAGTGGATCTACTCCGGCTACAAGGTGACCGTCTTCACCAACGATGAAGAGGAAGCGTCCAAGGGCCAGCTGGGTGGCGGCGAAATGAAGTTCTACCCGGAGACCGCGCTGGTAAAGGCTGGCCTTACCTTCTCCAAAGCCCCCAACTGGCAGGGCAATATGGTGACGGACCGCGAACTGGTCACCGGCCAGAACCCTGCATCGGCGCCACTGGTGGGCAAGGAATTGCTGGCGCGGCTGCAAAAGTAATATGATGGGCGCATGAGTTACGCGCCAAACCCCGAAGGACTGCGCTCCGCCTTTGCCGCGGAGCGCTTTTCGTTTGAAGAGACCTCTGTGCAGTTCGCGCTGGTGGAAGCCGGCCGGCTGACGGTCGCCAATGGCAGGATCGCCGCCGGCGACACGCAGGCTGATCCCGCGCCGGAACCTTTCACGCAGTGCGTGCCGAATGGCGAATTTCCCGTCACGCTGGCGCTGGCGCGCTTCGAGAATGGCGAAGAGCGCATCGCATATGCACGCGTACTGCTCGATGGCGCAGCTCCTGCACACTGGTATCCCGCACTCACCGCCGACCAGGATGCGCGCACGCTGAATGATGGCGAAATGTTCGGCTACGCCGTGGCATCGGGGAGCGCCTGCTTCGCCAGCGGCGACAGCAGCGTCGAATTCTCAGTTGGCGCCGGCCTTTATCCTTCTTATTTTGCTTACGATGGCGCCGGCCGCGTGACCGCACTGGTCACTGATTTTGCCGTCGTGCCGGGAATCCGCGACCTGCCGGGGCCGCGCCGCAGCTGGTGGAATCGCGTACTTTTCTTCTGGAAGTGAGAATCTGCCAGATTTAAGCGCCTTGCTGCCGGGTAAGATAGCGGTATGGATGCTCTTTCGACCAATGAACGCGTTTTATGGCAAGGCGTTCCGCGCCAAGGCCTGATGCTGCGCGGCGCAGATGTCCTGATGATTCCATTCAGCCTGCTGTGGGGCGGTTTCAGCCTGTTCCTCGAATACTCGGTGATGCGCTCCGATGCGCCGATGGTGCTGCGCCTGTGGAGCATTCCTTTCGTGCTGATGGGCGCTTATATGGTCGGCGGCCGCTTCGTTATCGAAGCCTGGCAGCGCGCAAGGACCGAATATGTGGTGACCAATGAACGCATCATTATCCGTTCCGGCATTTTGCGCCGCCGCGCGCAAAGCCTGGAACTGCGCGCGCTGGGCGATTTTGCCTTGACGGAAAATAACAAGGGCGAAGGGACAATTTCTTTCGGCGTGTCGGCTGCGGGCACCCGCTTCACCGGCCTGGCTGCCTGGCCGGGCGACAATACGATTCCACGCTTCGACACCATTGCGGATGCAGGCAAGGTGTACGAGATCATTCGCAAAGCGCACTACGCGGCCGGCCACACGCGGCCATTCGGGCAACGCCTGGGTTGATGCGTATCGTTTGCGCTGCCGACGAGCAAGCCGCAAGCGAGCGCTATGAAAATTAGCTTCATGTTCGCCACCACAAAGCCGCGTGATCGCCGCAGATCGCAGCACGGCCCTTGCGGCGGCGCAAAACTGGCAACTTCGGAACGCCGCAGCTAACATGAAGCATGGTCAGCAAACGACAAATCGAGCGCCTGCCGCCGCTGAATAGCGAACCGGAGCTTGCTCAGCCGGGCGTCCCGCCCCACCTGCGTTCACCTGGCCAGCCGGGCTATCCGCAGGCGAGGGAACTGGAGCGGCTGCGGCGCAAGCACCTTATCTGCCTGCGTAAGCTCAGCCGCAAATAATCACAGTTCGAGAATCTGCGCGCCACGATCGTGGCTGCGCACGAACTGTTCGATCCCATCTACCGTCACGGTATCGAAGTGGCCACGCAGGCGCGGCCCGGTCGGGTGATCGTCAAATGCCACATTGGCGCGGAACAGGCGGGCGCCGACGCGCGCGCCCAGCCCAACGTCTACGCCGACAGGGTGAAAGCCCGCTTCAGCAAGCCACTGCTGCGCCTCGGCGCGCGTCTCCACCTTGCCTGGGGGCGCGCTGGCTGCGGCCAGCGTCTCCAATGCCCACTGGTTGGAGTTCTGGTAGCGGGTGGAGAAGGCGTAGGCCAGCATGCTGTAGTTCGCTTCGTGCAGGCGCAGCGGCGTGCGCGATGCGAGTACCTGCGCCAGCCGTTGCTGCACTTCGGGCGAAGGCAGCATCACCAGCGCCTGGTAGCGATACAGGCCGCTCATGAAGAAGTTGCCCAAGCCGTCGTTGTACAGCGCGGAATCGGCGGTGCCGCAATCGTTCAGCAACTGCACCACGACCCAGCGTCCGGCAGGGTGATCGCGCCATGCCAGGCCGACGTGGGAATAACGCAAGCCGTACTGCGACAGGTTCTGTCCTGCGCGCGCAATGATCGCCACTTGCGCGCCGCTGGCATCGAGTGCCTGCATGCTGCGCTCGGCAAGGTCCAGTGAGCGCCGGACTTCATCCACCGTCATGGGTTTCGGCTCGCAGTTCTGGCCGGCGTGGGCGATCGCCGCGGCGAGCAGCAGCATGGCTGCCAAGAGGCGCTTCATCGCTTAGCTCACGCGGCTATGGTGCAGCAGCGCTTTGCCCGCCTCGTTCGGCAGGAAAGCGATGACCTGGCCTGACACGACGAGCGCGTGGCCCGCCGACATGGCTACGACGCTGACGGCGGTTCCGGCTGCGACAGAAACGCCTTCCAGCGCCTTGCCGCTGAACTGCACGCTGGCCTTGCTGCCATCGCCGGCGGCTTTCAGCACGACGACGACGCTGTCGCCCACGACTTCAACCGATTCGACCACCAGCGCACCGGCGCCCGATACCGTCAGCGCGGAACCGGCTACCACGACGGCGGACAGGCCGCTGGCGCCGTTGCTCAATGTTTGCGAATCGCCTTCCGCCTGGCTGGCGGTGCACGCCATGGCGAGCATGGTGGCGATCAGGACGCGTTTCATTTCGTACTCCTGTGGATGAAAGTGCGGCAATCTTGGCGCGGACCCGCGCCTGGGGCAACCGCGGTCCGCACTGTAGCGCCCGGCCATGCTGGTGGTATCATAATCCGATACCAATTATCGGAATTGCATTATGTCCAACGTCAGCCGCCTGGTTGAAGCACTCAAACGCCAGCTCAAGGCGCGCGGCATTACCTACGCCGCGCTGGGCCAGGAAATCGGCCTGTCCGAACCGAGCATCAAGCGTATGTTCGCGGCCCGCAATTTCACGCTGGAGCGGCTGGAGCAGGTGCTGGCCGTGCTGGACATGGACTTTGCCGAACTGGCGCAAGCCAGTGCCGATACGCCGCAGCTGATATCGCAGCTCACCTATGCGCAGGAAAAGGAAATCATCAGCGACACCAAGCTGCTGGTGGTGGCCGTGCTGGCACTGAACCAGGTGCCGATCGAGGAAGTGGTGGCCAATTACAAGATCAGCGCCGCGGAAGCGACGGCCTGCCTGCTAAGGCTGGACAAGATCGGCTTCCTGATGCTCAAGCCGAACAACAAGGTCAAGCTGCTGGTGTCGCGTACCTTCAGCTGGCTGCCGAATGGCCCGATCCAGGCTTTCTTCCGCGAAGAGGCATATGGCGACTATTTCGATAGCCGTTTCGACGGCCATCATGAGGTGCAGCGGCTGGTGAGCGTGATGCTGTCGCAGCAATCGACGCGCGCCTTGCTGGAACGTTTGAAGCAGGTGGCGGACGAATTCTCGCTGCAGCACCAGGATGATGCGCGGCTGCCGTGGGAGCAGCGCCGCGCCGTGACCATCATGCTGGCTGCGCGCCCGTGGATACCGAAAGCATTCCGGGCGCTGCAGCGCTAAGCGGCGTAAAGGCTTAGAAGTTGCGCAGGGTGCGCAGGATAGCTTGCAGCACGTCAGCACCCAGCTTGGCGGAGCGGGCGCCATTCCAGCCTACCAGTTCGTCCGGATCGTTGGCGTTGTCCTTGAACGGCAGTTCCAGGGTCAGCGACAGGCAGCCGAACAGGTGGGTGATGTGCGGCGAACCCATGGTCAGCACTTCCGGCGTGTAGGGCGAGTCAGGGTAGCCGTGTTCCGATTGGAAGTCCGGCGACGCCAGCTTGAAGTCGGCGATGAACTTTTCCTGCGCGGCCTTCTGCTCCCTGGTGAAGTTCGGCAGGGCATCGCTGCCGGCCACGAAGACGTACGGCAGGCCTTCGTCGCCGTGCACGTCCAGGAACAGGTCGCAGCCGATTTCCTTCATCTTCTCTTTGACCAGGAAGACTTCCGGCGAACGCTCCATGGTCGGCTCGTTCCACTCGCGGTTCAGGTTGGCGCCGGCGGCATTGGTGCGCAGGTTGCCGCGCACGGAGCCGTCCGGGTTCATGTTCGGCACCACGTAGAAGCAAGCGTCCTGCAGGCATTGGCGGGCGTATGGATTGGCCGCGTCGAGCAGGGCTTCGACCATGCCTTCCACGAACCATTCAGCCATGGTTTCGCCAGGGTGCTGGCGGGCGATGACCCACACCTTTTTCTCGGCCTGCTGGTCGCCGATCACCAGCATGTTCATGTCGCGGCCTTCCACGGTGCTGCCCAGGTCCACCAGTTCGGTCAGCGGGTGCAACTGCGCGGAGTCCAGCAGGGACAGGTGGCGTTCCCACGAATACGGCTCGAAATAGGCGTAGTAGACGGAATCATGTTCCGGCGCGTGCTCGATGGTCATCACATCGCCATCGAAGGAAGTCGGTACACGGAACCAGTTATCGCGGTCGTAGGAAGCGACGGCGTTGTAGCCCTTCCAGCCCTCGGCATACGCGGCCTTGCCGGCGTTCAGGAAACGGATGGTCAGAGGCACCGCTTGCGCGCCCTGCACACGGAAATAGAACCACTGGATGATGTCCGCGTGGGAGTCCTTGCGGATATTGACGTCGATATCGCCAGCGGAGGTAACGCTGACCACATCGATGGCGCCAGCATCGAACTGGCTGCTGATTTTGATAGACATTGTGTGTCCTGTCGGAAAAAGGGGCGCCGTCGCGCGAAGCCCGACATGATACACCACCCCCTACAGCCGCGCTCGTGTCCCACCCTGGGGTCACACCCGAAATGAGACACAAGCCCAACCGTGGTCACGGTTGGGCTTGTGTCTCATTTCGGGTGTGACCCCAGGGGGACACGAGCTCTGCTATTGGCCGCTGAAGCGCTGGTAGAAGCTGGCCTCGGGGTGCGGGGCGCTTGGGTCTTCGCGCTGCAGGGCGGCGAGGATGTGTTGCTCGGCGGGGGCTTGCAGCTGACGGTAGAGCTGGCTGGCCAGTTCGTAGGCGCGGGCGCCGGGCCAGGGCTCGGGCAGCAGCTCGATCGGCAATTGCGGGTCGTGCAGCTGCACGCGGCGGTAGGCGTGGATCAGCAGGGTGCGCAGGACGAAGGCTTGCTCGGGGTCGATGCCTGCCGTTCCTGCTTCGTCCAGCAGCGCAGGCAGGCTCCCGAACTGGGCGGCGAATTTTTCGTAGCCTGCGATCACCTCGCTCAGGTCCCAGCCTTCGGCGATCATTTCGCCCAGCGGGCGCGCGCGCAGGCCGGGCACTTCGCTCGCTTGGACCACGTACACTTTGTGCAGCAGGCTAAGGCGCGTCAGCAGGGCTTCCAGGGCTTCGATGTCGCCGGCGGGATGGCCGGCGATTCCTGGCGCGATCACGCTATAGCCTTCCCACAACAACTCCTTGCGCAGCTGGCTGCGCGCCGGCGCGTCCAGCCCGTCGGCGGCCAGCACCAGGGTCCACTGGCCGTTCCAGTGCACGTTCAGAGGGGCGTAGATGCGGCGGAAGGCGCGGCTGAAGCGGCGCATGGCGTCGGGCGTGATGGCGTAGCTGCTGCGGCGGCCGTCGCGCTGGGCGCCCAGCCAGCCTTCCTGCGCCAGCCGGAAAACGGAGGTGCGCAGCAGGCGGTCGTTCACGCCGAAGGGGGCCAGCAGCTCGATCAGGCTGCCCGTCCACACCATGCCGCCGTGCGGGACGATGGCATCGCCGAAGATGGTCATGACCAGCGATTTGGAGCGTGGCGGGTCGCTGGCCAGGAATTCTTCAATCCAGCCATTGATTTTCTGGTTTTTTTGC
Source organism: Massilia eburnea (assembly GCF_009720745.1). GTDB lineage: Bacteria > Pseudomonadota > Gammaproteobacteria > Burkholderiales > Burkholderiaceae_D > Rugamonas > Rugamonas eburnea. Next base: position 23,373 of record NZ_WNKX01000004.1, read on the forward strand.
ATAGACCGATTTTATACACTGTCATTGATCTGGATACAGAATTTTTAAATGACACACAAAATTCGTTTGCAAATCCGATTTTGTATCGTATTATGAGTCTATCCCGAACAAGGAGGCCCTCCTTATGTACGCACAAATGGTGGAAACCGGCCTGAAGAAGGTCCAGACCGTAGAAGATATGGACGCGCAGGAGCGCGAGTTCCAGGCGCGCATCGACGCCGGTATCAAGATCGAGCCGAAAGACTGGATGCCGGAGGCTTACCGCAAGACCCTGATCCGCCAGATCTCCCAGCACGCCCACTCCGAAATCGTCGGGCAGTTGCCTGAAGGTAACTGGGTGACCCGCGCGCCGACCTTGAAGCGCAAATCCATCCTGCTGGCCAAAATCCAGGATGAAGCGGGCCATGGCCTCTATCTGTACAGCGCCGCAGAAACCCTGGGCGTATCGCGCGATGAACTGCTGGCGGCCCTGCATAGCGGCAAAGCCAAGTACTCGTCGATCTTCAATTATCCGACCCTGAGCTGGGCCGATATGGGCGCCATCGGCTGGCTGGTGGATGGTTCGGCCATCATCAACCAGATCCCGCTGTGCCGCTGCTCTTACGGCCCGTACTCGCGCGCCATGATCCGCGTCTGCAAGGAGGAGTCCTTCCACGCGCGCCAGGGCTACGACATCATGATGTCGCTGGCCAAGGGCACGCCGGAGCAGAAGGCGATGGCGCAGGATGCGCTGAACCGCTGGTGGTGGCCATCTCTGATGATGTTCGGCCCTTCCGATGCGGCTTCCGTCAACAGCGCGCAATCGAGCGCATGGCGCATCAAGCTGTTCTCCAACGATGAACTGCGCCAGCGCATGGTCGACCAGACCGTGCCGCAAGCCGAATTCCTGGGCCTGACCATCCCCGACCCTGACTTGAAGTGGAACGAGGAGCGCGGCTCCTACGACTTCGGTGAAATCGATTGGGAAGAATTCCACCAGGTCCTGAAGGGCAATGGCCCTTGCAACCGCGAGCGCCTGCGCACCCGCGTCAAAGCCTACGAAGACGGCGCATGGTTCCGCGACGCGCTGGTAGCCTACGCCGACAAACACAATAAGGAGCAGGCTGCGGCCTGAGAGGAGACAAGATGAGCAAAGAATGGCCACTGTGGGAAGTCTTCATTCGCAGCCAGCACGGCCTGGCGCACAAGCATGTGGGCAGCCTGCATGCACCGGATGCGGAGATGGCAGTCAATAACGCGCGCGACGTCTACACCCGCCGCAATGAAGGCGTGAGCATCTGGGTGGTGCGCGCTTCCGACATCGTCGCCAGCGCGCCGGCCGACAAGGGCCCGCTGTTCGAGCCTTCCAACAGCAAGGTGTATCGCCACCCGACCTTCTTCCCGATGCCGGAAGAAGTGAAGAACCTGTAAGGCTGCGACATGGATAACAAGGTCAATTACCTGCTGCGCCTGGGCGACAACGCCATGGTGCTGAGCCAGCGCCTGTGCGAGTTGTGCGGCAAGGGCCCGGCGCTGGAAGAGGACATGGCGCTGTCCAATGTGTCGCTGGACCTGCTGGGCCAGACCCGCATGTGGTACACCTTCGCCGCCGAACTGGAAGGCGCGGGCCGCGATGAGGACAAGCTGGCTTACCTGCGCGATGCGCAGGACTACAAGAATGTGCTGCTGGTCGAACAGCCGAACGGCAACTACGCGCACACGCTGGTGCGCCAGTTCTTCTTCGATGCCTGGCATTACTTCCTGATCGGCGCGCTGACCAAGTGCAGCGATGCGCGCATCGCGGAAATTGCCGAGAAATCGCTGAAGGAGGTGACCTACCACCTGCGCCGCAGCGGCGACCTGGTGGTGCGCCTGGGCGATGGCACCGATGTTTCTCACCATTTCACGCAGACTGCTGTTGATGAACTGTGGATGTACACAGGTGAGGTGTTCAACTACGACGCTGTCGATGAAGCCATGGTTGCGGAAGGCATTGCGCCGCCGGCCGCCATGCTGCGCGAACAGTGGCTGTCGCACGTTTCCGATATCCTTGGCGAGGCAACGCTGGCCATGCCGCCGGCCGACGCATGGATGCAGAAGGGCGGCAAGCAAGGCCGCCATAGCGAGCACCTGGGCTACCTGCTGGCCGAGATGCAGTTCCTGCAGCGCGCCTACCCTGGTTCGGAGTGGTGATGGACGCGACGCGTGTCTGGTCCCTGCTGGAACAGGTGTCCGACCCGGAGATCCCGGTGATTTCAGTGGTGGACCTGGGCATCGTGCGCGATGTGCAGGTGACCGGGCCTTCTTCCTGCGCGGTCACGATCACGCCGACTTATTCCGGCTGCCCGGCCATGCAGGTGATTGCGGATGCGGTGCAGAGCGCACTGCAGGACGCCGGCATCCAGCAGGTCGATATCATCACCCGTCTGTCGCCGGCATGGACCACCGACTGGATGAGCGACTCGGGCAAGGCCAAGCTGAAAGGCTACGGCATTGCCCCTCCGGCCCAGAAAGTGGTCGACATCAGCGGCCTGCGTACGCCGCGTCCGGCCGCCGCGCCGCTCGATCCGCTCAAGGCCGGCATTGCGCGCGGCGCCGTGCCAGCGCCGAAAGTGATCTGCCCGCACTGCGGCTCCGACCACACGGAAATCACCAGCCAGTTCGGTTCCACGCCCTGCAAGGCGCTGTACAAGTGCCTCGACTGCCGCGAGCCTTTTGACTACTTCAAGTGCCACTGACATCATGAGCAAATTCTATCCACTGTCCGTCGCCAAGGTGCAGCAGGAAACCCGCGATTGCATCGCCGTCACCTTCGCCGTGCCTGCCGAACTGCAGGAAAGCTTCAAGTACCAGCAAGGCCAGCACCTGACCTTGCGCACCAATATCAATAACGAAGACGTGCGCCGTTCGTACTCGATCTGCTCCGCCGTGCAGGACGGCGCCCTGCGCGTGGCGATCAAGCGCACGCCGGGCGGCATGTTCTCCACCTGGGCCAATGAATCGCTCAAGCCTGGCGCCACCATCGAAGTCATGCCGCCGATGGGCCACTTCAACGTGCCGCTGGACGCGGGGCAGTGCAAGAACTACCTGGCCTTTGCGGCCGGCAGCGGTATCACGCCTATCCTGTCGATTATCAAGACCACGCTGATGACGGAACCGACCAGCCGCTTCACGCTGTTCTACGGTAATCGCGCGTCGTCGTCGGTGATCTTCAAGACGGAGCTGATGGAGCTGAAGGATACTTACCTGGAGCGCTTGAATATCGTCTATGTGATGTCGCGCGAGCAGCAGGATATTGAGCTGTTCAACGGCCGCATCACCAAGGAAAAGACCGAGCAGTTCCTGCAGCACTGGATCGATATCAAGGATTACGACACCGCCTTTATCTGCGGGCCGGAAGACATGATGCTGGGCGTTTCGGCTGCGCTGCAGGAGGCGGGCATGCCGAAATCGAACATCAAGATCGAACTGTTCGCCGCCAGCATTCCAAAGCACACGCATAAGCCGCGTCCAGTGGCCGATGCGGCGCCGCACCTGACCGAAGTCACTGTGATCATGGATGGCAATGCGGCGTCCTTCACCATGGAGAAGGATAAGGAATCGATCCTTGATGCCGGCTTGCGTGCTGGACTGGATATGCGCTACTCCTGCAAGGGAGGCGTATGCTCTACCTGCCGCTGCAAGATGGTGGAGGGGAAGGTGGATATGGACGTCAACTACGCGCTGGAAGACTACGAGATTGCACGTGGGTTTGTGTTGAGCTGCCAGGCGTTCCCGGTGACTGATAAAGTGGTTGTCGATTTCGACCAGGCTGAATAACCCCAAACCCGGTAAACCTGGGTCAGACCCGGGTTTACAGGGTCTAAGAAAAGAGGAGACAAGAGTGACCTACGAGAACATCCAGTTTGAAATCGAAGCAGGCGTCGCCAAGCTGACCCTGAACCGTCCCGATAAGCTGAACAGCTTCACGCAAGCCATGCACCTTGAAGTGCGCGAAGCGCTGCAGCAACTGCGCGCCGACAAATCCGTCCGCGTCCTGGTGCTGACAGGCGCCGGCCGCGGCTTCTGCGCCGGCCAGGACCTCGGCGACCGCGCCGTCGCCCCGGGCGGCGCCGCAGTGGACCTTGGCGAATCCGTCGAAAAGTTCTACGCCCCCCTGGTCCTCGCCCTGCGCGAACTGCCGATGCCCGTCATCTGCGCCGTGAATGGCGTCGCCGCCGGCGCCGGCGCCAACCTGGCCCTGGCCTGCGACATCGTCCTCGCCGCCAAATCCGCCAGCTTCATCGAGGCTTTCTGCAAACTGGGCCTGATCCCCGACACCGGCGGCACCTGGCATCTGCCGCGCTTGATCGGCCACGCGCGCGCCACCGGCCTCGCCATGCTGGGCGAAAAGCTGTCCGCCGAACGCGCCGAGCAATGGGGCCTGATCTGGAAAGCGGTACCGGATGAAGAACTGATGAACGAAGCCATGGCCATGGCCAAACACTTCGCCGGCGCCCCGACCAAGGGACTGGCTTTCACCAAGCACGCATTGCAGGCAAGCTACGGCAACACCCTGGCCGACCAGCTCAAACTGGAAGGCGAAATGATGCGCGAGCTTGGCTACAGCCACGACTACCGCGAAGGCGTGGACGCCTTCATCAATAAGCGCGCTCCAAACTTCAAGGGAGAATAAGCATGGCGGCTCTGGCGCAAGGCAGTGTCGTTGCCGTGATCGGCAGCGGGGCAATGGGTTCCGGCATCGCGCAGGTGGCGGCAGCGTCCGGCTACACGGTCAAGCTGTTCGACACGCGTGCGGAGGCGGTGGCGAAGGCCATCGCCGATATCGGCAAGGTGTACGGCAAGCTGGTTGAAAAAGGCAAGATGAGCGCCGCCGATGCGGACAGTGCGCGTGCACGCCTGCACGGCGTTGCCGGCCTGGCCGATGTCGCCGATGCAAAGCTGGTGGTCGAAGCCATCGTCGAAAACCTGGACGTCAAGCGCGGCCTGTTCTCCGACCTGGAAGGCATCGTCGCCGACGACGCCATCCTGGCCACCAACACTTCCTCGATTTCCGTCACCGCCATCGCCGCCAGGCTGCGCAAGCCGCAGCGCCTGGTTGGCATGCACTTCTTCAACCCGGTGCCGCTGATGGCGCTGGTGGAGGTGATCAGCGGCCTGGCGACCGACGCCGCCGTCGCGGAAACGGTGTACGACACCTCTATCGCCTGGGCCAAGAACCCAGTGCATGCCAAGTCCACCCCAGGTTTTATCGTCAACCGCGTGGCGCGCCCGTACTACGCCGAAGGCTGGCGCCTGCTGAACGAGCAGGCCGCCGACCCCGCCACCATCGACGCGGTGATGCGTGAAGGCGGCGGCTTCCGCATGGGCCCATTCGAGCTGATGGACCTGATCGGCCATGACGTGAATTACTCCGTCACCGAATCCGTATTCCGCGCCTACTACAACGACCCGCGCTTCACGCCGTCGGTGCTGCAGCAGGAGATGGTCAACGCCGGCTTCCTGGGCCGCAAATCGGGCCGCGGTTTCTACGACTACGGCGAAGGTGCCGCGGCGCCGCAGCCGCGTGCCGAAGCGCCGCAACCGACGCCGGAATACATCGGCTACAGTTTTGAGCCGGGCGCACACACGGCCATCGCCACCACCATCATCGAGCGCATGAAAGAGCGCGGTATCGCCGTCACCAAGCGTAACTCCGCCGAAGGCCACCGTTCGACTGAAGCGCCGGCATTTCACTGCAACGGCGCCGCCATCTACCTCACCGACGGCCGCACCGCGACCCAGCGCGCGCGCGACGACAAGCACGACGACATGGTGGTGTACGACCTGGTATTCGATTTTGCCAAGTCGCCGCGCATCGCCATCGCCTGCTCCGACCAGTGCAGCCCGCGTGCCATGGCATCGGCCATCGGCATGTTCCAGGCGGCCGGCTTCACGGTCACGCGCCTGGATGACGTGCCTGGCCTGGCCGTGATGCGCACCGTCGCCATGCTGGCCAACGAGGCAGCCGATGCCGTCAACCAGGGCGTTTGCAGCGCGCAGGCCGCCGACGTGGCGATGCAGAAGGGCGTCAATTATCCGCGCGGCCCGCTGGCCTGGGCGGATTTGGTCGGTGTGCCGCACATCGTTACCGTGCTGGAAAACCTGGCAAGCAGCTATGGAGAGGACCGCTATCGCGTGTCGCCCCTGCTGCGCCGCCGCCAACTGAGCGGAGCGAGGATCCATGCATAACCCTAAGACGAATCCACAGGCCCTGGCAGAAGCCGCCGGCGCGGCCATGTACGCGCGCGACGCCGCCAGCCAGGCCCTGGGTATGAAGTTGGTAGAAATCCGCCCCGGCTATGCGCGCATGGCCATGCCGGTGCGGACCGATATGCTGAACGGGCACCAGACTTGCCACGGCGGCTTCATCTTTGCGTTGGCGGATAGTGCTTTCGCATTCGCGTGCAACAGCCATAACCACACGACGGTTGGCGCAGGCTGCACGATCGACTACCTCGCCCCTGGGCGGTTGGACGACCTGCTGACGGCGGAAGCGATCGAGCGCACGCTGGCCGGCAAGACCGGCATCTACGATGTCAACGTCACCAACCAGGAGGGCAAGATGATCGCCACCTTCCGCGGCAAATCGCACCGCGTGGCCGGAGAGGTGGTTCCAACCCATAGCTAGTTGATGGAGGTAGTACCGATGGTCCAACGCACCCCCGCACCGAACGACCTGGAGCCGATCGAGCGCGCCAGCCGCGATGAACTGCAAGCGCTGCAGCTTGAGCGCCTGAAGTGGTCGCTGAAGCACGCCTACGAGAACGTCAAGCACTACCGCGACGCCTTTGACGCCAAAGGCGTGCACCCGGACGACCTGAAATCGCTGTCCGACCTGGCGAAGTTCCCCTTCACCGACAAGAAGACCCTGCGCGACAACTATCCCTTCGGCCTGTTCGCCGTGCCGCGCGAGAAAGTCGTGCGCGTGCACGCTTCCAGCGGCACCACCGGCAGGCCGACCGTGGTCGGGTACACGCAGAAGGACGTCGACATGTGGGCCGATATGGTGGCCCGTTCCATCCGCGCCGCAGGCGGGCGCGCCGGCGACATGGTGCACATCTCGTACGGCTACGGCCTGTTCACCGGCGGCCTGGGTGCGCACTACGGCGCCGAGCGCCTGGGCTGCACCGTGATCCCGATGTCCGGCGGCCAGACCGAAAAACAGGTGCAGCTGATCCAGGACTTCAAGCCGTCGATCATCATGGTCACGCCTTCCTACATGCTGAACATCGTGGAAGAATTCCAGCGGCAAGGACTGGAGTGCGCCGAGTCGTCGCTGAAGGTCGGCATCTTCGGCGCCGAGCCCTGGACCAACGCCATGCGCGGCGAGATCGAGCAGCGCGCCGGCATCGACGCGGTCGACATCTACGGCCTGTCCGAAGTGATCGGCCCCGGCGTGGCCAGCGAATGCATCGAGTCGAAGGACGGTCCGGTCATCTGGGAAGACCATTTCTACCCCGAGATCATCGACCCGGAAACGGGCGAAGTCCTGCCGGACGGCGAAGAGGGCGAGCTGGTATTCACTTCCCTGAGCAAGGAAGCGATGCCGGTGGTGCGCTACCGCACGCGTGACCTCACGCGCCTGCTGCCGCCGACTTCGCGCTCCATGCGCCGCATCGGCAAGATCACCGGCCGCTCGGACGACATGCTGATCATCCGCGGCGTGAACGTGTTCCCGACCCAGATCGAGGAACAGATCTGCAAACTGCCGAAGCTTGAACCGCAATACCAGCTGGTGGTCAGCCGCGACGGCCACCTGGACAAGCTGGAAGTGCTGGTGGAGCTGCGCGCCGGCATCGCCCGCAGCGATGCGGGGGACGTGGCGCGCGAGCTGGAGCACCGTATCAAGACCAATGTCGGCGTGAGCACAAAAGTCACGCTGCTGGGACCGGGCGGCATCGAACGCACCGCGACCGGCAAGGCCAAACGAGTAATAGACAAACGACCAAAGGAATAACATGACCGAAGCATTCATCTGCGACGCCGTTCGCACCCCATTCGGCCGCTACGGCGGCGCACTGGCAGGCGTGCGCGCAGACGACCTGGCGGCGATCCCGATTGCCGCCCTGGTGGCGCGCAATCCTTCCGTGGACTGGAAGCAGGTGGACGACGTCTACTACGGCTGCGCCAACGGCGCGGGTGAGGACAACCGCAACGTGGGCCGCATGGCGGGCCTGCTGGCAGGCCTGCCGGTGGAAGTGCCGGGCACCACCATCAACCGCCTGTGCGGCTCCTCGCTGGACGCGGTGGGCATGGCGGCGCGCGCCATCAAATCCGGCGAGGCGCAGCTGATCATCGCCGGCGGCGTGGAGAGCATGACCCGCGCGCCGTTCGTGATGGGCAAGGCCGACAGCGCGTTCTCGCGCAGCGCCAGGATCGAAGACACCACCATCGGCTGGCGCTTCGTCAATCCGCTGATGAAGCAGCAGTACGGCATCGACTCCATGCCGGAGACCGCAGAAAACGTGGCCGAGCAATGGACCGTGGCGCGCGCCGACCAGGATGCCTTCGCCATCCGCAGCCAGCAGCGCTGGGCCGCCGCGCACGCGGCAGGTTTCTTCAAAGGCGAGATCGTGCCGGTCACCATCCCTCAGAAGAAAGGTGATCCCAAGGTCGTCGACACCGACGAGCATCCGCGCCCGGACACTACCATCGAAGCGCTGGCCAAGCTGAAAGGCGTGGTCAAGCCCGATGGCTCGGTCACCGCCGGCAACGCATCCGGTGTCAACGACGGCGCCTGCGCGCTGCTGCTGGCATCCGGCGCCGCCGTCGACAAATTCGGGCTGAAGCCGCGCGCCAAGGTGCTGGGCATGGCCACTGCCGGCCTGGCGCCGCGCATCATGGGCTTTGGCCCGTCGCCGGCCAGCAAGAAGCTGCTGGCGCAGCTGGGCATGACCATCGAGCAGATGGACGTGATCGAGCTGAACGAAGCCTTTGCCGCACAGGGCCTCGCCGTAACCCGCGACCTGGGCCTGGCCGACGACGACGCCCGCGTGAACCCGAACGGCGGCGCCATCGCCATCGGCCATCCGCTGGGAGCCTCGGGCGCACGCCTGGTGACCACGGCGCTGAACCAGCTGGAACGTACCGGCGGCCGCTACGCGCTGTGCACCATGTGCATCGGCGTGGGCCAGGGTATTGCGCTGGTCATTGAGCGAGTCTGAGCATGCCTTGCTACGAAATCAATGGTGTAAGGCCGGTGGTCCATCCCACCGCCTATGTGCACCCGACCGCAGTGCTGGTCGGCGACGTGATTGTCGGCCCGCGCTGCTACGTCGCGCCGCTGGCCTCGCTGCGCGGCGACTTCGGCCGCCTGATCCTGGAAGAGGGCGCCAATGTGCAGGACACCTGCGTGATGCACGGCTTCCCCGGCGGCGACACGGTGGTTGAACAGGATGGCCATATCGGCCATGGCGCCGTGCTGCACGGCTGCCGCATCGGCCGCAATGCGCTGGTGGGCATGAACGCGGTGGTGATGGATAACGCCGTGGTGGGCGCCGAGTGCATCATCGGCGCCGCGGCCTTCGTCAAGGCCGGCATGGAAATTCCTCCGCGCAGCATGGTGGTTGGGGCGCCGGCCAAGATCCTGCGCCAGGTCAGCGACAGCGAGATCGCCTGGAAGACCCTGGGCACCGGCCAGTATCACGAGCTTGCCGTGCGTTCCATGCAGACGATGGTGGAGTGCCAGCCCGACACAGAGGCTGCGCCGGGCCGCCAGCGCATGCAATGGGACACGTCGCTCCCCATGCACCTGCACAAACAAGCATTCGACAATAAACAGTAATCGGAGACCCTAAATGGTACATACCCTGCAAAGCTTCATCGGCGGCCGCTGGCAAGGCAAGGAGGCAGCGAACGCGCTGCACAGCGCCTTGGACAACCGAGTCATCTATCACACCCACGCCGAGCAGATCGACTTTGCCGAAGCCGTGCACTACGGCCGCAAGACCGGCATCCCGGGCCTGATGAAGCTGGACTTCCAGACTCGCGCCCAGCGCCTGAAAGCCCTGGCGATGTACCTGATGGAGCGCAAGGAAGAACTGTATGCGATCTCGCACCTGACCGGCGCCACCCGCCCGGACAGCTGGGTCGACGTGGAAGGCGGCATCGGCACCCTGTTCGCCTACGCCAGCATGGGCAGCCGCGAGCTGCCTTCGTCGAACGTGCTGCACGAAGGCCCGGCCATGGCGCTGGGCAAGCGCGGCGGCTTCTCCGGTACCCACATCCTGGTGCCGCGCGGCGGCATCGCGGTGCACATCAACGCCTTCAACTTCCCGATCTGGGGCCTGCTGGAAAAGTTCGCGCCATCCTTCCTGGCCGCCATGCCGTGCATCGGCAAGCCAGCCAGCGCCACGTCCTACCTGACTGAAGCCCTGATCCGCATGATCAACGATTCCGGACTGCTGCCGGAAGGCTCGCTGCAGCTGGTGATCGGCAGCACCGGCGACCTGCTGGATCGCCTGGGCGGCGCCGACGTGGTGACCTTCACCGGTTCCGCCGACACAGCCGCCAAGCTGCGCTCCAACCGCAACCTCATTGCCAACTCCGTACCGTTCACCGCCGAAGCGGACTCGCTGAACTGCGCCATCTTGGCACCGGACGTCACGCCTGACGATCCTGAATTCGACCTGTTCGTGAAAGAAGTGCAGCGCGAAATGACCACCAAGGCCGGCCAGAAGTGTACCGCCGTGCGCCGTATCATCGTGCCGCGCGACCGTGCCGATGCCGTGGCTGAAAAGCTGCGCGAGCGCTTGGCCAAGGTCGTGGTGGGCGATCCATCGGTGGAAGGGGTGCGCATGGGCGCATTGGCTTCCAAGGACCAGCAGCGCGACGTGGCCGAACGCGTGGCGCAACTGGCGCAAGGCAACGAGATCCTGTTCGGCGGCGCGGGTGTGCTGAAGCTGGTGGGGCAGGGCGTTGAGAATGGCGCCTTCTTCTCGCCGACCCTGTTGCTGTGCCGCGATGCGCTGAGCAACGATGCGGTACACAACGTGGAGGCCTTCGGCCCGGTCAGCACCATGATGACCTATGACACCATCGACGAAGCACTGGAACTGGCCGCACGCGGCAAGGGTTCGCTGGTGTCTTCGCTGATCACCAAGGACCCCGCCATCGCCGCCTACGCCGTGCCGATCGCCGCCGCCTCGCACGGTCGTGTGCACGTGCTGGACCGCGAAGCGGCGGTCGATTCCACCGGCCACGGCTCGCCGCTGCCGCAGCTGAAGCACGGCGGCCCTGGCCGCGCCGGCGGCGGTGAAGAACTGGGCGGCATCCGCGCGGTGCGCCACTTCCTGCAGCGCGCCGCAGTGCAAGGCTCGCCGACCATGCTGACCGCCATCATCGGCGAATACGTGCGCGGCGGCGCCGTCAAGGAAAGCGATATCCATCCGTTCCGCAAGTGTTTCGAAGACCTGGAGATCGGCGACTCGCTGCTGACCCATCGCCGCACCGTGAGCGAAGCGGATATCGTCAACTTCGGCGGCATTTCCGGCGACTTCTTCTACATGCACTTCGACGAGATCGCGGCCAAGGACACGCAGTTCGGCAAGCGCATCGCCCACGGCTACTTCGTGCTGTCGGCAGCGGCGGGCCTGTTCGTGTCGCCTGCGCCAGGCCCTGTGCTGGCCAACTACGGCCTGGACAACCTGCGCTTCATCACTCCCGTGGCGATCGGCGACACCATCCGCGCGCGCCTGACCTGCAAGCGCAAGGTTGACCGCAACCGCACCGACGATAAAGGCCGCGGCCAGGGCGTCGTGGCGTGGGACGTGCAGGTGACCAACCAGAACGATGAACTGGTGGCCAGCTACGACATCCTTACGCTGGTGTCCAAGCGAGCATAAAGGCCACGGCCGCAAAGCCCAGTGCTATCAGCAGCACCGCAGTCCACTTCACCCTGTAGTGGACTGCGTGGCAGCGCTGGCAAACCCGCATCTTCGCGCCGCCGCCACTGGCGAGCGGCAGCTCCTCATAGTTATTCCGTCTGATTTCGGCGGCACACAACGCGCACGCGCTGCGCTGATTGCGCCGGCCGCCGCGCCACTGGCGCAGCCGGTCCATCAGCAGCGCCGCCACCAGCAGCGCGCTAAAAAGCAGGAACAGTATCTTCATCGTGCGCCGACTTTAGCACAAGCCAGCACGCGCCCCCCGCGGCGAGGCCCGCGAGCGCCAGCATTGGGCCAAGGCGAAGCAGGTGGCGTGGCGCATACGCGCAGGCCAGGAAGGGAAGCCAGGCAAGCGCAGTGGCAACGGCGCCGCCCATGAAATACCGCGCGCTGCCGTAGCCGCGGCGGATCGCCAGCGCGATGCTCACTGCAAATGGCGGCAGCGAGGCGGCAAAAGCCATGATCCAGGCCAGTACCAGCGTGGCTAGCGGAAAGCGGATGTGCGCATCGCCATTGGTGAAGAAGTCCCACAACTCGTTGCCGCTCACAAAAGTCACTGTGGCGCAGCTGACGGCAAGCAGGTAGGCGTACGTGACGCGTTCAAGGGAGGTATTGGTATTCATGGCCCGCACTGTAGCGGGCCTGTGTGCGCTGGAGATGAAGCGGCGGTGAAGCCGCTTCAGTTTCTTATCAGGACTTCTTCAGGGCTTTCCGCGCCTTGTCGAATTCCGCATTTTCAAGCGCGGTCTGGCGATTGACCAGTGCCTCCACGTCTTTGGCGGCGGTAACGATTCTACCCAGCAGGCCGTTCACGGCGGCGACGTTGGCTTCGTCTTCGAATATGATGGTCTCGCCTTCGACACTGGCCAGCTCTTTATGCGCCTGCAGGAAGGCGATCAGTTGCCGCTGCGCTGAGAACATCCGGCGATAGGCTTCGCCCAGGTCGCCGGCAAAGGTGTACAGATTGGCCGTCACCTCGTCCATCTTGGCGCGGAACTTAGGGTGCCCCGCAAATTCGCTTTTGCCAATATCCTGCTCGCGGTCGTGAATCGCGCCGTCCAGGTCTTTCAGGGCGATGGCCAGCGCGTCTTCTGCCTTGTCCACCACGCCGGCCGCTTCGTCATAGTTCTGTTTTGTGACGATGCCGCCCGGCTTGGTCTGCTCGAAGAAATCCATCTTGTCGAGCTCCGCATTATAGCGATGGAAAGTCAGCGCCATCTTTGCGTGCTGTGGCCAAGGGCCAGGATGATCTGGTCCCAAGGGCCGAAACCGATGGTGCGGATCTCGATCGGACGGCCGGTCTCGCTCACCTTTGCCAGTTCGGCCTGCGTCGTTTCGATGGTTTTCAGCGCTTCCAGGGCCAACTGGGTGTCCAGTTCTGCGCGGATGCTGTCCATTGTGGACCGCAGCAGGTCCGAAATCTTCGGCATCAGCTCTGCGAATTTCTTGCTCGATGCGTCGTTATCGATACGCTGCAGCACCTTGGTTTCTTCCGCAGTCAACGGCGCGACTTTTTCACCTGTTGCTCCCCATTCTGCGACATAGGCTTTCAGCCGATGGCGGTATGCAGGATGGCGCACGGACGCCGCCACGCTGGCAGCGAGATCCTGGGGCAGGATTTCTGCGAGGCGCGGCGCCACCTTGGCGCTGAGTTCTTGTTTCGAAATCCTGCGTACAAAGTAATCGCGCATCGCACGGTTGTAATTCTCTGTCACTTTGGCATAAACCATGGCCTCGTAGAACGGCAGGCCGTCCAGGATGTCGGTCAGGTCCTTGGCGTATGCCGGAGCCAGTGCCGCAGGCGGCGCGGTGACGGCCGTATTTGCTGCGAAGGCAGGTACAGCCAGCGCGCCGCCCACGGCGAGAGCCAGCAGCAATTCACGGGCGATGGATTTCAATTTCATTTGGCGTCGGGGCTTTCTTTCACAGGCGCGCCAGCTCATGCTGGGCCGCCACGTGGTAAGGGTTGTCCAGCAAGCGCTTGTTCACCGCGCGCTGGAAGTAAGTTTTGGCTTTGACCTTCTGGCCGCTTGCGAGCAGGTGGCGGCCGATGTAGAAATAGGTCTCGACCAGCCGCGCATCGATGCCACTGCCGGCGTTGCGCGTGGCACGGGTGATCATCTGTTCCGGATCGGTCTTTCCGTCCAACATGGCGCTGACGTCGCCGAGCCAGGCGGCGTCGGCATCGCCGCCATTGTCCGCGGCGGCTGGCTTGCCGCCGGCGATCTGCAGCCACAGTGCAGCGCGCGCCTTGTCGGTGCGGTCCTCGTAGCGCACCATGGCATCGCGGAAGTCGGCTTGCGCTGGCGCCAGCTTGTCCTGGTAAAGGCTGGCCAGTCCGCGCGCGAGGTAGGCCTCTGCGTCATCGGCGCCGCGCGCAATGACCTTGCTGTAATCGGCCTCGCTTTCCTTGAAGCGGCCCAGTGTGAAGTTCGCTTCCGCACGGCAGCGCAAGGCGGCACTGGAGCTCGGCTGCAGCTGCACGGCGCGCGCCGCATCTTTCAAGGCTTCTTCCTTGCGGCCCAGCCAGGCCAGTGCGACGGCGCGCTCACACAGGGCCGGCACCGGATCGCGCCCGCTTGCCTCGGTGTTCGCGATGGCGCGGCTGGTGCTCGCCACCAGCACGGCAATGCGCTGCTCCTCCGTCTGCAGTGGCGGGGCCGGGACAGCCGCCGGTGCCGCGGCAGGCGCAGGCTGCGCGGCAGCGCCAATCATGTCGGACTTGAAGGCGTTCAGCGAGCCGGACACGATCTCGTTGTACTGCTGGATGTTCTTCACGTGCTGCGGCATGTCCGCCGGCTGCACGCGGTCGGCCTTGATGGACAGCTGCAGGTTCAGGTGCACGTTGTTGCGGTCGACATCGAGCTTGCGCTGCAGCTGGAAGGCGTGGTCATCGATATCGCGTGCCGCATTGCCGCGCGTGATATTGAACGCTTGCGGCAGGCGCAGGCTGATATCGTATTCGGCATTGCCCGGGAATGCCGGCACCGCCAATGAATGCTTACGATGCGAAGTGCCGGGCGGCGCGAAGATCTCCGTCATATTGCTCGGGGTGTAGGACATGTTCCAGCCTTCGCCCGTGCGCATTTCGGAAAACAGGTTTGGAATACTGAAGCGCAGCTCCACCTTGAGCATATTGTTGATGCGGTCATCCTCGACCTTCGGCTCGCCGAGCAGCTGGGCTTCCGCATAGCGGCGCGCCATCACGGTCTCATACGCCTTGTGAATCTCCTGCTTGCTCATGCCGGCCAGCGCCACGCGCATTTCCTCCGCCGCTACGCCGTGCAACTCGCTGTTTTGCACCAGGTCGGCCGGCTTGTCGAAGGATGGTGCGTTGAAACGTTCGCTGAGCCGATGCTGCAAGGTTTGCGGCGCCGACTGCGGAATCACGCTGAGCGCCGTGCTGCCGGGCTTGACCACCAGCACCTGGCGCCCCGCGTGCGCCTGGCCCATGGCATCGAGCTTGCCGTACTGGCCGCGGCGCGTCGGATCCAGGTAGTACTCCTTGCCGTTCAGCGTGACGTGGACAATGGCGTGGTTGAAGACGATGGGTGAGGGCAGCACGTTGGCCAATCCCTTGTGCGTGGTGGTGGCCACCAGCACCGGGTCGGCATCGATGCCCAGAGCGCGCAGCATGGAGACGGCCAGCAGGCTCTTGTCCTTGCAATCGCCGTAGCGTCGCTCCAGCACCTGCGCCGGTGGGAAGGGGCGGTGGGAATTCTCTCCCATCGACACCGACAGGTAGCGGATCTCGTTCTGAACGTATTCCAGCACCTTTGCAACCTGTTCTTCCTTCGTTCGGGCGGCACGCGCGGCGCGCAGCGGCCCTTCCAGCACGCCCGCTTCGGTGCGGGCGCCGAACAGGTCCAGCGCCCAGTCGTTGACCGCGCCCCAGTCCTTGAAATCGGAGAACTGCATCCAGCGCACCTGCTCCACGTCGTCCGGCACGTACTGCTCCGGCAGCACCGCCTCCAGGCCTTTTTCCTCGAAGCGCATGATGCGGCGGCCATCCTTGTATTCGGCGGACTGGCGCGCCATTTTGCCTTCGGCGGCGCCAACCAGGCGGTAATTGATGAAGCGCTCTGCCGGCATGTTCAGGATGATGCGGCGGTAGGCGGAGGGGAAGCTGTTGTCCCAGTGGCCGTCCTGCAGCACGTGCTGGCCGAACACGGGGTTCTGGCCGCTGGTGGTGTATTCATATTCGAGCGTATCGCCCACGCGCAGGTCGCTCACCACGATTTGCGCGGTCACGGTGCCGTCGTAGATACCCTGTTCCAGGTTGCGTTCGCGCTGCAGGAAGCGGATGTCGGCGCTGGCCGTCTTGTCGATCACCTGGCCGCCGCGATGGATGGCTACCTTGTGCAGGTACAGCCGCTGGTAGTCAGGCTGGAAGTCGATCGGGATCTGCGCCAGACCCTCAAGGCCGGACGGCTGGTGCGCAATCGCCGCCCGCCGCACGTAATAGCTGGTGGTATCGGCCACGTAGATTTGCAGGTCCGCAAACCGCATGCTGGCAGTTTCGCCTTGCAGCGCATCCGGCAGGGTGGCCAGGCGATCGACCCAGGCCGGCAGCGGCGCCCCACGCTCAAAGGAGCGCTCGGCCTGCGGCGCGCTTTGCTGCGCGGGCGGCGTCTGGGCCTGGGCGGACAGGGTGAAGATGGCGAAAGGGCTGGCGCACAAGGCGGCGGCCAGGGCAAGGCGGACTGCCTGGCCCACCGGGGAAAGTCGAAACATCGTTTGCCTGCTTGGGTAAATTTTGCAACAGTTGAGTAAATGGTATTGCAATAACGGAATCCTGTGCAAGCATGAATGCTTTGCGAGGGGAGGCGAAAAATGAGGACTGGCGCCTGGTTGTTCGCTTGCGCAGTGCTGTCGGCGCAAGCAGCGGTTGCGGCGGATGCGAAACTGGTACGCGGAAAATACCTGGTCGAGGGGGTGCTGGCCTGCGCCAACTGCCACGCGGTGCGCGACAAGACCGGTGCGGTGATTGCCGAAAAAGGCATGGCGGGCGGCTTCGAGTTCGCCGAGGAGATGTTCAAGTCCTACGCTTCCAATATCACGCCGGACCGCGAAACCGGCATCGGCAAATGGACCGACGCCCAGCTGGCAAAGGCCATACGCGAGGGCATCAGGCCCGATGGCAGCTTGATCGGACCGCCCATGCCCATCCAGTTCTACCGGTCACTGTCGGACGCGGACCTGGCGGCGACCATCAGGTACTTGCGCGCCCAGCCGGCCGTGGTGAACCAGGTTCCCAAATCGACCTTCAACTTCCCGCTGCCGCCGAACTACGGCCCACCGCTGAAGAACGTCGCTTCGCCATCACCGAAAGACAAAGTGGCTTATGGCGGCTACCTGGTCGCCATTGCCCACTGCATGGAGTGCCACACGCCGCGCGATGAGCGGGGCATGCTGGTGATGACGAGCCTGGGCGCGGGAGGACAGAATATCAAAGGCCCATGGGGCGACAGCATCTCGCGCAACCTGACGCCGCACGCTGAAGGCCTGCGCGACTGGAGCGACGAACAGATCGCCGCTGCAATCCGTACCGGCAAAGACCGCAGCGGCAAGCCCTACAAGCCGCCCATGGCCTTTGACTGGTACCACAACATCAACGACGCGGACATGGCGGCTATCGTGGCCTATTTGCGCACGCTGCCGCCACAGCAAGGATCAGGAAGCAAATAAATTGCTGCTGCAGGAGCCAGCTCAGGATTTGGCGCCGCTGCAGGTGCCAGGCTTGGCCATTTCAAGCTTGGCGACATCTGTTTTACCTTGTTCTTCGCTCATTTGTTCAACGCCAGCGCCGCCGACGAAAACGCCCAGCTTGATATATTGGCGCACAAAGTAGTTTTTGCCGGATTCGACCTTCAGGTTCAGGTCATTGGGGGAAAACTCGGACTCGGTGGAGACCTTGATCATTTTTCCACCCTCAACTTCGGTGTAGAAGAACACGTCCGCAGCGCTCTCGCCCAGGCATTTGCCGTCAACCCAGATATCCTTTTTCAGCGCCTTGCCTGCAAAGCTGTTCCGGTAAACATAGAGCCCGGCATTATTGGCGGCAGGTGCATTGAATTGTTTCGCTTTGCTTGAATCCTCTTTGGAGGCCATGCTGACCGATGCGCAACCGGTGACGAGGAAAGAGGCGGAAATAGCGATGAGTGGAAGGATTTTCATGTTTTATGTGGAAGTTGATAACAAGTTTTGGTGCGGGGAAATGATAATCGACTCCCCCGCACTGAACTCTCACACTTTTCCACAAAAGGCTATTTAAATTCAGGCTTCCAGTCCGAACGGATCGTCGATCGAGTGGGATGGCTGCGTGAACCAGCGCGGGCCGTCCTCCGCCATGTAGAAGTGGTCTTCCAGGCGTACGCCGAATTCGCCCGGCGCCACGATCATCGGCTCGTTGGAGAAAGTCATGCCCACGTCCAGCGGTGTCTTGTCGCCGCCCACCAGATACGGCCACTCGTGGATGTCCAGGCCGATGCCGTGGCCGGTGCGGTGCGGCAGGCCTGGCAGCTTGTATTCCGGGCCGAAGCCGTTGGACAGCAGCGAACGGCGCGCGGCCTGGTCCACTTCTTCGCACGGCACGCCCAGCTTGGCGGCTTCAAACGCGGCCTGCTGCGCTGCCTTCTCTGCATTCCACACTTCGCGCTGGCGTGCGCTCGGCTCGCCGTACACATAGGTGCGGGTGATGTCGGAAATATAGTTGTGCAGCTTGCAGCCGGTGTCGATCAGCACCGTGTCGCCTTTTTTCAGCGTCTGCACGTATGACACGCCGTGCGGGAAGGAGCTGGCTACGCCGAACAGCACGATCACGAAATAGGAGCCGGCCGGCGCGCCGACCTTGCGGTGCGCCTTGTCGATGAATTCAGCCACCTCGGTGGTGGTGATGCCTTCACGCAGGATGCTGGCGGCGGCGACATGCACGGCCAGGGTCATGTCCTTGGCGCGCTGCATCAGGGCGATTTCCGCCTTCGACTTGCGGGTGCGGCAATGGGCGGTGACCGGGCGCGCGTTCTCCAGTACATAGCCTTCGGCCAGCGGACGGATGCCGTCGAAGATGAAGAAGGCGCTGCTTTCGTCCAGCCCGATCCGCGGCGGCTGTGCGGCATTCGGCATAATGCCCATTTTCTTCAGGACCGCGATGAACAGCGCGTACGGGCTTTCATGCTCGTGCCAGCAATTGACCGCGCCTTCTACCAGCATGAAGTCCTTCAGCGTGTCTTCCTCGAAGGCGGGGGCGATGTATTCCACGGCGCCGCTGGCGGGCAGGATGGCGCCGACCATGCGCTCGCTGGGATGCCATTTGGTGCCAGTGAAGTAGAGCAGGCCGGAGCCGGCGTTGATATAGATGGCGGCGATGCCTTGCTGGCGCATGAAGGCCTGTGCCTTTTCGATGCGCGCCAGGTGTTCATCCTTGCAGATCGGCGTGGCGCCCGCCGTCATGTCCGACAGGGATGCCAGTGCCTCTTCCATAGTCTTGCCGCCAATACCAATGCCCATGCTGCCTCCTTTAAAAACAAGGGGAACATCATAGCACCGCGCTGGCGCAAAAAAGCCGGCTATGCAGCTATCGTACTTTGGGATGACGATAGCCGCATACCGGCCGGGAAACTGCTCAAATCACTTAACTTTATTGAATTTGCACGCTGACCTTATCGACCACAAAGGAAGTCTGCAGCGAGTAGTCTTCGTTCATGTTGAAGTGGATGCGCACGGTCTGGCCTTTGTATGGCAGCAGGTTGAAAGTGCGGATCTGGTAGCCGCTGGCAGCGTTCACGTTGGTGTAGGTCGCCAGGGTACCCAGGGTGGTGCCGGAGCTGTTCTTCACGGACACGACCATCTTGTCGTAAGGCGTGCTGCCCGATTCGTTGGTATCGATATGCAGCGCGAACGACAGGGTTGCCGCCGTTGCGGTCGACGGAATGGTGATGGTCTGGTACAGGGTTTCGGTAGCGGTGGTGCCGTTACCGCCCAGCCATGCGAAGCGGGTGCCTTCGTATGGAGTCTGGCCGCTGTAGTTGCCGATCACGCCGGTGGTGCCGGCCCATGGCGACGTGCCGGATTCGAAGCCGCCGTTGACGATCAGCTCCGATGGCGGCGGCGTGGTGCTCACGGTCAGGGTGGCATTGTTCGATGTGGCGGTCTTCACAGGCGATGAGGAGTCGCTGACGATGGCCTTGAACACCGCACCGTTGTCGGCCGACTGCGCGACGAAGGAGTAGGTAGCCGAAGTAGCGCCCGCGATCTGGGTGCCGTTGCGGTACCACGCATAGCTGTAAGGCGAGGTGCCGCCCGCAGCGCCCACGGTGAAGCTTGCCGTGCCGCCAGGAGCAACAGTCACGTTGTTTGGCTGGGTGGTGATCGAGACGCTGCCTGGGTTGGCTTCGTCCACGTCGGTACCGACGTTGATCGCGGCGTATGCGCGTTTCACGGCGATCGATTCCGCGCTGCCCACGCCGTACAGTTCTTCAGCCGACTGGATCATCTTGGTACGTGCGTCGGCGTAGTTGGAGGAGGAGGTCAGCTTGGTGGTATTGGCCTTGAACCAGATGCGGTACGCCTTGTCGTTGCCGATACCGGTCATGGCCAGCGGCGTCTTGTTCAGGTACTGGCTGTACATCTCACTGGAAGACGAGGAGTTCGACCCCTGCGACAGGAAGTAGAACATGCGGTTGTTCGGGCCCGAGGAGTAGTGCGGGTCCAGGTTGCCCAGGGTGCTGCTCCAGGCATCGCGCGACGAGCCGTCCTTGGAAGGCTTCCACATCCAGCGCAGCGGCTGGCCGGACTTGCTGATCTCCTTGCCCATCATCCAGTCGTTGCCGGCAGGGATAGTGGTGCCGGTGCCGCCGTTACGGGCGTAGGCTTCCACCATTTCGCCGTTGATGTCGGAACTCGATTCGTTCAAGCCGCCAGATTCGCCGGAGTAGGTCAGGTTGGAGGTGGCGTCGGTCACGCCGTGGCCCATTTCGTGGCCGATCACGTCGAGCGAGCCCAGGCTGTAGAAGCTGGAGCCGTCGCCGATATACATGCACTTGCAGCCGGAGTCGTAGAAGGCGTTGTCGTAGTTGTTGTCGACGTGGACGGCGATGTAGGTGGCGGTGTTGTTGCCATCCAGCGATTTCCAGCCCAGCGCATTGTTCATCGTGTCGTAGGTGTTCATCATGCCCCACAGCGCGTTCACTGCAGCGGTCTGGCCGTTGGCGTTGGTGGTGCTGCCGCCGCTGATGTAGTTCTGGCCGTCGCCCCAGGTATTGGTGCTGTTGGTGTAGATCGCACCCGGGCTCGGGTTGTTCGCCGACGAGTGGTTGGCGTTGGTGATGGCCATGCCGCCGAAGCTACCGCCGGTGCCACGCGTCGCATCCAGCATCTTGTAGGTGGAGCCGGACAGGGTGGTCTGGATCGGCACGTCGCCGTTGTACTGGCTATGGCCTACGCCGACAACGGTCTGCAGGGCGTTCCACTGCTTGATCACGGCGCCGGTGTGGGCGTTGATCACGGTGTCGCGGAACACAGGGCGGCCGTCCTTGTTCATGCGAGTCTTGACCAGGTAGGCCAGCTCATAATGATCGACCACGTCCTGCACGTCCAGCGCGTTCAGGGCGCTTTCAGCCTTGTTGGCGGCGGCGGCGGTACGCACGGTCTTCATGACCGGCCAGATCAGCAGCTCGGCTTCCGGCTTGCTGCGGTGCTCGGTGCCTGGGGTGCGCGAGACGGCGACGCGGATCGCTTCATCGGCGGCGAATGCAGGATGGGTATCGGGAGCGCCCTTGCCGGCGGCTTTGGCGGCCCGTGAAGCGTCCAGGCCATTGCGGCGGTCGGAAGCGGACTCGCTGACGATGTCCCCGTTTTCATCGGTGACCACGACGGATTCGGAACCGAATACGCGCAGGCCCTGGAAGGTGTGGTCGGCGCGCACGATGCGCTCGCCGTGGACGCCTGGGTGCTGTTCGCGCAGCTTATAACCATGCTCGCTGTCCAGGCCGGCGGCGGCGCGGCGCGCGTCCAGGCGCGAGACCAGGTTGGCCTTGGCTTCCACGCTCATTGGTTGCGCTGGAGAGGCCATCAGGGTATCTGGCAGGACGCCTGCAAATGCAGGGGCGAACGAGGCGGCAACGGCTGCGGCCAACAGGCTTTTGCGAAGTTTCATCGACTCTCCTTGGGAACTTGGGTGGTTGGGAGAGACGACGTTATGCCTGTTTTTTTGGCAAGTCAAAAATCTTGCAAAATAAGTCAGTTTGCCGGATTTTGTTAATTCCTAGACAATGAATTACATGACGCTAGCCGCAAAAAAACGGGGGCCAGCCCCTGAGGACTGGCCCCCGCATGACGGCGTTATTACTGAACCTGCAGGCTTACCTTGTCAACGACGAACGAAGTCTGCAGCGACGAGTCTTCAGTCATGTTGAAGTGCAGGCGCACGGTCTGGCCCTTGTAAGGCAGCAGGTTGAAGGTACGGATCTGGTAGCCGCTGGCAGCGTTCACGTTGCTGTAGGTTGCCAGGGTGCCCAGGGTGGTGCCGGAGCTGTTCTTCACGGTCACAACCAGCTTGTCGTAGGCGGTGCTGCCCGATTCCGCGGTATCGATGTGCAGGGCGAACGAGAAGTTCGCGGTGGTTGCAGTCGATGGGATGGTCACGGTCTGGTACAGGGTTTCGGTAGCGGTGGTGCCGTTACCGCCCAGCCATGCGAAGCGGGTGCCTTCGTACGCAGTCTGGCCGCTGTAGTTGCCGATCACGCCGGTAGTGCCGGCCCATGGCGTGGTGCCGGACTCGAAGCCGCCGTTGACGACCAGTTCCGACGCCTGGGTGGTGCCCACGGTCAGGGTGGCGTTGTTCGAGGTGGCAGTCTTCACAGGCGACGAGGAGTCGGTGACGATGGCCTTGAACACGGCGCCGTTGTCGGCGGTCTGCGCGGTGAACGAGTAGGTAGCCGAAGTCGCGCCCGCAATCTGGGTGCCGTTACGGTACCAGGCGTAGCTGTAAGGCGAGGTGCCGCCGGTCGCCGCAACCGAGAAGGTGGCGGTGCCGCCAGGAGCAACGGTCACGTTGTTCGGCTGGGTGGTGATGGACACGCCGCTTGCGCCGATTTCGTCAACGTCGGAACCGACGTTAATCGCAGCGTAAGCACGCTTCACAGCGATCGATTCAGCGCTGCCTACGCCATACAGTTCTTCAGCGGACTGGATCACTTTCAGGCGCGCATCAGCATAGTTGGTCGATGCGGTGAACTTGGTGGTGTTGGCCTTGAACCAGATGCGGTATGCCTTGTCGTTGCCGATACCGGTCATCGCCAGCGGCTGCTTGTTCAGGTACGAGCTGTAC
This sequence comes from Massilia eburnea, assembly GCF_009720745.1. Classification (GTDB taxonomy): domain Bacteria; phylum Pseudomonadota; class Gammaproteobacteria; order Burkholderiales; family Burkholderiaceae_D; genus Rugamonas; species Rugamonas eburnea. Next base: position 46,608 of record NZ_WNKX01000004.1, read on the forward strand.
ATCTCGCTGGAGGACGAGGAGTTCGAGCCTTGCGACAGGAAGTAGAACATGCGGTTGTTCGGGCCCGAGGAATAGTGCACGTTCAGGCTGCCCAGGGTGCTGCTCCAGGCGTCCTTGGACGAACCGTCCTTCGATGGCTTCCACATCCAGCGCAGCGGCTGGCCGGTCTTGCTGATTTCCTTGCCCATCATCCAGTCGTTGCCGGCTGGGACAACGGTGCCGGTGCCGCCGTTACGGGCGTAGGCTTCCACCATTTCGCCGTTGATGTCGGAGTTCGACTCGTTCAGGCCGCCCGATTCGCCGGAGTAGGTCAGGTTGGAAGTAGCGTCGGTAACGCCGTGGCCCATTTCGTGGCCGATCACGTCGATCGAGCCCAGGCTGTAGAAGCTGGAGCCGTCGCCGATGTACATGCACTTGCAGCCGGATTCGAAGAAGGCGTTGTCGTAGTTGTTGTCAACGTGGACAGCGATGTAGGTAGCGGTGTTGTTGCCGTCCAGCGAGGACCAGCCCATCACGTTCTTCATCGTGTCGTAGGTGTTCATCAGGCCCCACAGCGCGTTTACTGCAGCGGTCTGGCCGTTGGCGTTGGTGGTGCTGCCGCCGCTGATGTAGTTCTGGCCGTCGCCCCAGGTATTGGTGCTGTTGGTGTAGATGGAACCGGCGCTTGGGTTGGAAGCGGAGGAGTGGTTGGCGTTGGTGATGGCCATGCCGCCGTAGGTGCCGCCGGTGCCGCGGGTGGCGTCCAGCATCTGGTAGGTCGAGCCGTTCAGCGTGGTCTGGATCGGCACGTCGCCGTTGTACTGGCTGTGGCCTACACCGGTCACGGTCTGCAGGGAATCCCATTGCTTGATCACGGCGCCGGTCTGGGCGTTGATCACGGTGTCACGCGCGGTAGCGCGGCCATCCTTGACCATCTTGGTCTTGACCAGGTACGCCAGCTCGTAGTGGTCGACCACGTCCTGCACGTCCAGCGCGTTCAGGGCGCTTTCGGCCTTGTTGGCTGCTGCTGCGGTGCGCACGGTCTTGACCACCGGCCAGATCAGCAGCTCGGCTTCCGGCTTGAAGCGGTGCTCGCTGCCCGGGGTGCGCGAAACGGCGACGCGGATTGCTTCGTCGGCGCTGAAGGCGGCGGTGGTGGAAGGGGTCTTGCCGGCGGCCAGCGAAGCGCGCGAAGCGTCCAGGCCGTTGCGGCGGTCGGAAGCGGACTCGCTGACGATCTCGCCGTTCTCATCGGTCACGACCACGGATTCGGAACCGAACACGCGCAGGCCGTTGAAGGTGTGGTCGGCGCGCACGATGCGCTCGCCGTGCATGCCAGGGTGCTGGCTGCGCACCTTGTAGCCATGTTCTTGATCCAGGCCGGCGGCGGCGCGGCGTGCGTCCAGGCGGGCGACCAGGTTGGCTTTGGCTTCAACACTCATCTGCTGGCCTGGAGCGGCCATCAGGGAATCAGGCAGAACACCGGCGAATGCTGGTGCGAACGAAGCTGCGACGGCTGCGGCTAGCAGGCTTTTGCGAAGTTTCATGTCTCTCCTTGTGGGATTTGGTGATTATTGGGAGAGCCGGAAGTTATGCCTCTTTCTTGAGCTAGTCAAAAAATTTGCAAAAAAAGTCGTTGCGACAAATTTTGTTCAAATTCAGACATTTGATTACATATTCCTGAATATTTCCATAACTCGCATTTTTTTCAGATGGCGCACGATTGCTGGATTTTGTAGGGAGGATGCAACGAAATAGAGGGTTTTCTCTAGATTCGTGTTGGACGCAACACAAATATGTATCAAATTGTCACGCTCGTGTTGCACTAGTTGAATTTACCGTTTTACACTAGCCCGTCGTTTAGTTGAGGTACCACTTAGTGAGGGCGCATCACTCATGTTGTCTATATCTACCAAAGTCGAAAGGATCGTCACGGAGTCGCCCTTCCTGAGCGAAGGTCTGCGTCGTGGCTTGATCAACCTGTCGGAACTGGCGCGCCAGCTGCAGCCGCAGCTCCAGAACGACCTGTGGAAGCCTGTCGGCCAGGCGGCCGTGGTGATGGCCTTGCGCCGCGTGGCGGGCCGTTTGCCGGACCGCGATGCGCAGGAGCTTGTGTTGGCCCAGCAGTCGGGCCAGCTGACCGCGCGTACCGACCTCGTTGAGTTCACCTTCCGCCGGTCCGACCACATTGACGATTGCCACCGCCAGCTGCTGGAACGCGCCGGCACCGGCCACGGCCTGTACCTGACCGTGACCCGCGGCAGCGAAGAGGTGGTGGTGATCTGCAGCCGGCCGTTCATCGGGCTGGTGGAGCAGATCTTCGCCAACGAACGCCTGCTGGCGCGGCTGGAGAACCTGAACGCCGTCACGCTGCAGCTGACCGCAGATTCGTGGCGCACGCCGGGCATCTACCACGCCATCCTCAAGAAGCTGGCGTGGGACAAGGTCAACCTGATCAACCTGATCTCGACCCACACCGAGCTCACGCTGCTGCTGGAGAAGGAACACACGGGCGCCGCCTTCAGTGTCCTCTCCAACATGATCGCCCACAAGCACTGAGCCGCCAGCAGCCGCCCCCGGGCGGCCGCTTTCGCCGGGCAGCTAACGGCACTCGATCTTGATCGAGCGCTGGCCGGCCTTCGCGCCTTTACGGTAAAAGAATGTGCAGGCTTTGGACGGTTCGGGCAGGGGACGTGATAAGGTCACTTCATTATGCGTGCCATACCCGCACTCGAGCCATTTCCCGTCCGGGAAAGGACGGTCGAGATCATAGGTTTCGCTCCATCCATCCTTCATTTGCTTGCGTGTGTAGTTGGCCAGATCGCCACGCCGGTCCGGCGGGCCGCTGATCGGCGTCGCCGAATTGAGATACAGCTCAGATGAGGCTTGGCTTTTCCAACCAGCTACCTCTGGTACGGTAATGCCGACCGAAGCTGGGCACGACAGCGATGCAGGCGCTTGGTTTGCCGATGCCGTAAGCGCCAATGCTGCAAGTAATGCGGCCGTTGTCCTGATGAGGTCCATGGTTCATCTAATGACAAAGAACGCATCGGCGTTGTCGCTCGGCGAAACATAATTGCCGTTTTTGTCTTTTCTCAGCGAGGGGATGCAGCGAGAGCTTATCTGATGGCTCTTCTTGGTTTTCCATTGGTCCATCACGTGAATGCCGCCTATACCTTGTCGCAGATAAAGTGCTGCGTGATTTCCATGCGGTCTGTTGGGATAGCGGCCGTCAACGAATGTAGCGATCGCGGTGCCTTTCCTGAGCAGTCTGTTGCCGACCACTGCCTCACCTTGTCGCCAGTTGGCCGTAACGGGAGCGCCGGCGAAAACCTGTACTACTGCAACGCACTGTTCGTTTCCTACCAGTTCATGCTTTTCAAGCTGCTCAACTTGGTCGTAACGGTATGGCATGATTGGCCTCCAGTGGTTGATCCAGTACTGGAAGCGCAATTTGAATTTGGGGAGTACTTTTTGAGGCGGAGCAACCGCGGCGTCAAATCTGTTGTTCCTTTGCCGTAAAATTGACCGCGCACGATTGATTTTTGCCGGATGGCCCTGGCTTACATTATCATTGCCGTCCAGCAACATAACCGGGAGGCGGATTATGGGCGTGAAGCGTGAACTGCAGCGGGTGGTGCCGGCATTGCGGGTGGCCAGCTATGCGGCCAGCAAGCCGTTCTATGAGTCGCTGGGCTTCCGCGAGGAATGGACCCACCATTTCGAGCCCGGCCTGCCGACCTTTGCCTCGATGGTCTTCGACGGTATGGAAGTCTTCCTGACCGAGCATACCGGCGATTGCCAGCCCGGCGGCCTGGTGCATTTTTATGTTGCGGACGTGGATGCGCTGTACGATGATTTCCTCGAGTACGGCGTGAGTGTAGAGGAAGCGCCGAACAACGGCCTGGGCCCCGACCTGCGTGTCATGTCGGTACTCGACCCAGACCGGAACCGGCTCAAATTCTTGACCCAGACCCATTGGGAGTAAGCGCAAAATGAAGAAAGCGCTGTTGTTCGCAGTCCTCGGCTTTGCGGCGGTATCACAGGCCGGTGCGCAAGGGCTGTACAAATGCAAGGCCGACGGCAAGGTGACTTACCAGTCCATGCCGTGCGCCAAAGGCGGTGAGATGCTCGATGTGCCGCCGCCGCCAACCCCCGCCCAGGTTAGGGCCGCCCAGGATCGCTTGAAGGAAGACCGCGACCGCGCCAACCAGCTGGCTGAGCGCAACCGTGTCGAGCGCGAGCGCAAGGCGAGGGAGGAGAAAGAAGAGGCGCAGGAGACCAAGGAAGCCAATGCCGGCAAGGTCGCGGCCAAGTCGGATTGCGACAAGCTGCGCCTTCGCCGCGAAGAACTGTACGGCCAGCGCAACGACAACCGCCGCAATTCCCAGCTTGAAGCCATGGCCAGGACCCAGGACGAAATCGACAAGCTGGAGGCGAGCTACACCAAGGCCTCCTGCGGCCCGCTGGATTAAGCAGGCCGCTCTAGCCGCTTATTTTTTCTTCTCTTCTTCCGGCTGGGAGAAGTTCAGTTCCGGCTGTTGTTCCTCATCGGGCTTTTGCGCCGGTAGCGCGTCGGGAATGGCCGGCTGCTCGATGCGCAGGTCGCCCGACTCCACTTTTCCGGCGACGCCGCGGTCCAGGAAGACCGTTACCGTCTGCGGCAGCAGTACCACCAGCAGCACCATCAGCATCTGCAGGCCGACCCAGGGCAGGGCGCCCCAGTAGATGTCGGAAGATTTCACTTCCTTCGGCGCCACGCCGCGCAGGTAGAACAGCGCAAAGCCGAATGGCGGGTGCATGAAGGAGGTCTGCATGTTCACGCACAACATCACGCCGAACCACACCAGCGACGCCGATGCCGCCGCTTCCGGACTACCCATGATGCCTTCCAGCTGCGGCGCCAGCACTTTCTGCGCCACTGGCGCCAGCATCGGTACCACGATGAAGGCGATCTCGAAGAAATCGAGGAAGAAGGCCAGGAAGAATACGAACAGGTTCACCACCAGCACAAAGCCGATCCAGCCGCCTGGAATGCCGTTGAACAGGTGCTCGACCCACAGCCCGCCGTCCACGCCTTGGAACACCACCGAGAAGCAGGTGGAGCCGATCAGGATGAACACCACCATGGCGGTCAGGCGCATGGTGGACTGGTAGCTCAACTGGATCAGTTCGCGCAGCTCGGTGATATGGCTGGCGCGGAATACGACCCACGCAACGCAGATGTACAGCACGGCCAGGGTGAGCTGGACGGCGGCTTTGGCTTCCGGCATAACAGCACCGACCAGGGCTGCGCCCAGCAACGCTGCCATACCGACGCGGAAGAAGACTTTATCCCGTCCCTTGAATTCCGGCCGGCGGATCGCCGCCAGGATCACCGCGCCCAGCGCCCCCATCGCGCCCGACTCGGTCGGCGTAGCCACGCCCAGCATCATGGTGCCCAGCACCATGAAGATCAGCACGGCGGCCGGCACGATGCCTTGCAGGCACTGTTTCCACAGCGCCCAGCCACGCGGGCCCAGTTCGTTTTGCGGCGCCGCAGGCAGCCATTCCGGCCGCAGGCGCGACAGTACGAAGGTGTACAGTGCAAACAGGGCGATCTGCACCAGTGAAGGTCCCCACGCGCCCAGGTACATGCTGCCCACGTCGGCGGCGGCGGTCTGGGTTTTCAGCTGGTCGGCCAGAACCACCAGCACCAGCGATGGCGGTACCAGCTGCGTGATGGTGCCCGAAGCGGCCAGTACGCCGGTGGCGTAGCGCATGTGGTAGCCGTAGCGCATCATCACCGGCAGCGAGATCATGGCCATGGCGATCACCTGCGCCGCCACCGTGCCGGTGATGGCGCCCAGGATGAAGCCGACGATAATCACCGAATAGCCCAGGCCTCCGCGGATGCTGCCGAACAGGCGGCCCATGGAGTCGAGCATGTCTTCCGCCAGCCGGCACTTCTCCAGGATGGCGCCCATGAAGGTGAAGAAGGGGATGGCCAGCAGCAGGTCGTTGGCCAGCACGCTGCCGAAAATCCTCTGCGGCACCGCCTGCAGGAAGGGCACGCCGAAGAAGCCTTCCGAAATCGCGATCAAGCCGAAGAACAGGCCCACCGCCAGCAGCGAGAACGCTACCGGGAAGCCGACCAGCATGAACACCACCAGGCCACCGAACATCAGCGGCGGCATCAAATCCAATGGAATCATTGCACTGGCCTTTCGTATTTGCTGTCCAGGACCGCTTGGCCGGTGAGGTGGGCGATGCGTTTGATCAGTTCCGATACGCCTTGCAGCGTGAGCAGGGCAAAGCCGACCGGAACCACGAACTTGATCGGCCAGCGCGGCAAGCCGCCGGCGTTGCTCGATTGTTCCATGATGGCCCAGGAGGGCAGGAACAGTGATTCCCACGACAGCCAGGCAAACAGGATGCAGGCGGGGAAGAGGAAGAAGATGATGCCGAAGATGTCAATCCACAGCTGCTTGCGTTCGGAGACGTGGCCGTAGACCAGGTCGACGCGGACGTGTTCGTTACGCTGGAAGGTGTAGCTGGCGCCGAGCATGACGGCGGCGCCAAACAGGTACCACTGCATTTCGAGCAGGGCGTTCGAGCTCCAGTCGAAGCCGTAGCGGATCATGGCGTTGGATGCGCTGATGACGCAGGATGCCAGTATCATCAGGTTGGCCAGCTGGCCGCAGCGGTAGCCGATGCGATCCAGCCAGCCTGAAAGGCGGAGGAATCCTTGCATTACTTTTCTCCATTGTTGGAATAGTTATTGCAAGGATATTAGCGGCTTTGGGAAAACCGGTAAACCGGTGTCTGACCCACGGGGTCAGACACCTGGCCACGCGGCCGCCGCGTATCAGTGTCGGACCCTGTGGGTCTGACACTGGTTTCCCGGTTTAGGCCAGCTGCGAACGCACGCGTGCGATGGCCGCACGCACCTGGTCAGGCGCCGTACCACCCACATGATCACGCGCCGCCACCGAACCTTCCAGCGTCAGCACCGCAAACACATCCTCCCCCACCAGCGGCGAGAACGCGCGCAGTTGTTCGAGCGACATCTCCGCCAGGTCGATCTTCAGATCATCGCAAGCCCGCACCGCATGCGCCACCGCTTCGTGCGCGTCACGGAAAGGCAGCCCTTTCTTCACCAGGTAATCCGCCAGGTCAGTCGCCGTAGCATAGCCCTGCAGCGCAGCCGAACGCATCGCATCCGGCTTGACGGTAATCCCGCCGGCCATATCGGCGAAGATGCGCAGCGTATCGACAATCGTATCCACGGTATCGAACAGCGGCTCTTTGTCTTCCTGGTTGTCCTTGTTATAAGCCAGCGGCTGGCCCTTCATCAAGGTCAGAAGGCCCATCAGGTGGCCAAAGACACGGCCAGTTTTGCCACGCGCCAGTTCCGGCACGTCCGGGTTTTTCTTCTGCGGCATGATCGACGAGCCGGTGCAGAAACGATCCGCAATATCGATAAAGCCGACGCGAGGGCTCATCCAGATGATCAGTTCTTCCGACATGCGCGAGACGTGCATCATCACCAGCGAGGCGGCCGCCGTGAACTCGATCGCGAAGTCGCGGTCAGACACCGCATCCAGCGAGTTGTGGCAAACGTCGTCGAAGCCCAGGGTCTTGGCGACGCGCAGGCGGTCGATCGGGAAAGTGGTGCCGGCCAGGGCAGCGGCGCCCAGCGGCAGGCGGTTCACGCGCTTGCGGCAATCCTGCATGCGTTCGACGTCGCGGCCGAACATTTCAACGTAAGCCAGCATATGGTGGCCGAAAGTGATCGGCTGCGCCACCTGCATATGGGTGAAGCCGGGCAGGATCACGTCCGCATTCTTCTCGGCCAGGTCGACCAGGGCGCCGCGCAGCTGCTGCAGCAGGCCGGTGATGTCGTCGATGGCGGAACGCACGTACAGGCGGATATCGGTGGCCACCTGGTCGTTGCGCGAGCGGCCGGTGTGCAGGCGCTTGCCGGCGTCGCCAACCAGTTCGGTCAGGCGCTTTTCGATATTCAGGTGCACGTCTTCCAGGTCCAGCTGCCATTCGAACTGGCCGCCGTCGATTTCACCGCTGATCTGCGCCAGGCCTTTCTGGATGGCGGCCAGGTCGGCGGCCGGGATGATGCCCTGCGCGGCCAGCATGTCGGCGTGGGCCAGGGAACCCTGGATATCGGCCTTGGCCATGCGCTTGTCAAAAAACACCGAGGCGGTGTAACGTTTCACGAGGTCGGAAACAGGTTCGGAGAAACGTGCGGACCAGGCTTCCGCCTTCTTGGAGAATTGATCTGTCATGGTGATTTTGCTGTGAGATTAAGGCGTCGAATTCAAACGATTATAAATTAGTAGGAGAACTAATGAAGAAGTTAGCAACTTTGCTACTGTTGGTGCTGGCCAGCGGTAGCGTCCTGGCGGCCGATGCGCGTCCGGCCGACGTGGCGACCGTGGACGGCATCATGGCCGCCCTGTACGACACCATTTCCGGCCCCGCCGGCAAAGTGCGCGACTGGGATCGCCTGCGTTCCCTGTTCCGCGAAGATGGCCGCATGGTGGTGCACAGCGCCGGCAAGGACGGCGTGATCCACACCCGCGTGTTGTCGCTGGAAGACTACATTACCCGCGTCACGCCGGTATTCGCCAAAGAAGGTTTTTACGAATCCGAACTGGCGCGCAAAGGCGAGGAGTTCGGCCAGATCGCCCAGGTGTTCAGCACCTACGAGGCGCGCCATGCGCCGGCCGATGCGCCTTTTGTGCGCGGCATCAATTCCATCCAGCTGGTGAATGACGGCAAGCGCTGGTGGATTTCGCAACTTCTGTGGCAACCGGAAGGGGAAAAAACGCCACTTCCGGAGCGTTACCTGAAGGCGCGCTGATATTTAGTAAGAACGGGTGCACGATAGCGTTTTACTCCACCGTTGCGCCCGGCTACACTGTTGGAAAGATCCCGATGTCTAGCAACGATGCCAGTGAGCAAGTCGAACAGGAGGCCATCGTGAAGCTGTATTCCCCCGCCGGCCTGGCCCGTTTGGGCCTGGCCTTGCTAGCCGCTTGCGGCCTTCCGGTCCAGGCACGCGAGGCGCCCCCCACGAAACCTGTTCCCTCCACCAGCGGGCGCACCAGCACTACCCCGCCACCGGAGGCGCCAGCCAAGCCGCCGGGCACGCCGTCCAACTTGCCGCCCCAGCTACCCGAGACTGCAGCGCCGGTGCGGATTGTGGCCGGCGCCAGCGCCACGCTCAGTGGAGGTGGGGCGGCAATCGCGCCTTCGCCCGTGACGGCACACCAGGGATCGCTGGTCATCATTGGCGGCGGCCTGCGCGGCGATAATGCGGACGTGTGGCAGAGGATTGTGAAGCTGGCCGGCGGCAAGGGGGCGCGCATCGCGGTCTTCCCTTCGGCGGCAGGCAATCCGGAGCGTTCCGCCCAGACCATCATCACCTACCTGCGCAAATGGGGCGCGGACGCTTTCCTGGTGCCGGTGGCGGTGCGCCTGACGGGCAGCGATTACAAGAAAAATGCCGATGATGCCGCGCTGGCGAAGAAAATCCGCGAGTCCGACGGCATCTACTTCGCCGGCGGCGACCAGGGCCGCATCACCAAGGCCCTGCTGCGTGAAGACGGTTCGCAAACGGCGGTGCTGGAGGCGGTGTGGGACGTGTACCGCCGTGGCGGCGTGGTGGCCGGTTCCTCGGCGGGTGCGGCCATCATGAGCAGCACCATGTTCGCCAATCCGAAGGCGGTGCTGGCCATGCTGCAGACCGGTATTGCCGACGGCAGCCAACTGGGCCCGGGCCTGGGTTTCATCGGCGATGACGTCTTCGTTGACCAGCACCTGCTGGTGCGCGGCCGCTTTGCGCGCATGATCCCTGCCATGCTGGCCAAGGGCTACCAGATCGGGCTTGGCATCGACGAGGATAGCGCCATGGTGGTGAACGCCCAGCGCGAGGTGGAAGTCATCGGCTACAAGGGCGCGCTGCTGATCGACCTGTCGCGCGCCGAATGGGACAAGGATGCGCCGCACTTCAGCGTGCGCAATGCCGTGATCAGCTATCTTGATCGCGGCGACAAGTTCAATATCGGCACCCATATGTTCATGCCGTCCAACGACAAAGCCGGCGGCCGCATCGACCCCACGCGTACCCTGGGCCGCGGCGAGGTGTTCAGCAACGACGTGCTGGGCAACAGCGCGGTGATTGATTTGATGGAGCGCCTGATCGACAGCGACCAGAACGAGGCTATCGGCATCGCCAGCGGCAATCCGCGCTCGAATGGCACCGAGGTGGGCTTTGAATTCCGCTTCACCAAGACGCCCGACAGCGTGGGCTATGTCTCGAGCCTGGCGGAGGCTTATTCAGTGCTGAATATCCGCCTTGATATCCGGCCTATCGAAATCACGAGGCCCCTCTACAAATATAAATGACGCTTCTCTGAATCCGGCGGCGCCGCCGCTGCGTATATGCCATGGCAACCAACCTAGAGGGAGGAAACCATGGCACTCATCAAGCACGCTGCTGTCCAGATAGCCCTGCTGTCGGCCCTGGCGCCGGCAGCGCAGGCATCGAGCCACCGCGAAGCACCCTTCATCACGCGCCAGCCCAAGGTTGACGGAACCGACTTCTACATGTTCCGCAGCTACGAGCCGGGGCGCGAGCAATTTGTCACCCTGATCGCCAATTACGTGCCCCTGCAGGATGCGTACGGCGGACCGAATTTCTTCACCATGGATCCGGATGCGCTGTACGAGATCCATATCGACAACAATGGCGATGCACGGGAAGACCTGACCTTTCAGTTCCGCTTCACCAATACCTTCAAGAATGCCGCCTTCAATATCGGCGGCAAAAGTGTGCCGATTCCCCTGGTGATCAACGGCGGCCCGATCGACGGCGTCAACCCGGCAGGGCTGAATGTGCGCGAAACCTATACCGTGGACGTGGTGCGCGGTGACCGGCGCGGCGTGCGCCAGCCGGTGCGCATGGCGGGCAGCGGCGCTACCGTTTTCGACAAGCCGGTCGACAATATCGGCAACAAATCGATTCCCGATTACGCGGGCTATGCGGGCAAGCATGTGTACGCGGTGAACATTCCCGGCTGCGCGATACCAGCGCGCATGTTTGTCGGGCAGCGCAAGGACCCGTTTGTGGTCAACCTGGGCGAGACCTTTGACCTGATCAACATCAAGGCTCCTGCAGTTGAATTCCTGGCCAACGCGGAAAAGAATGCCCGCGATGACCTGGACGACAAGAACGTGACCTCGATTGAACTGGAAGTCGCGGCTTCGTGCCTGACTTCGGGCGCCGAGCCGGTGATCGGCGGCTGGACAACAGCCAGCCTGCGCCAGGGCCGCCTGCTCAACCCGAACGGCGGCTCGAAGGAGGGTGGGGCGTGGACGCAGGTCTCGCGTCTCGGCATGCCGCTGGTGAACGAGGTGGTGATCGGCTTGAAAGACAAGGACCGCTTCAACCACAGCAAGCCGGCCCAGGATGCGCAGTTTGCGGACTATGTCACGAACCCGACCTTGCCGGCGCTGGTGGAGGTGCTGTTCGGCAGCGCCGGCGCCAAGGCTCCTACCAATTTCCCGCGCAATGACCTGGTAAAAGTTTTCCTGACCGGTGTGCAAGGATTGAACCAGCCGGCTAACGTGAAGGCGTCCGAAATGCTGCGCCTGAATACCGCGATCGCACCGGTGGCGAAGGGGGCGCAGAAGCGGCTGGGTGTGATCGATGGCGACAACGCTGGTTTCCCCAACGGACGCCGCCCTGGCGACGATGTGGTGGATATCGCCCTGCGGGTGGTGATGGGCAAACTGTGTACCTTGAATATCGGCTGCGCAGCGGCCGATGCGCCGGCGGGTGCGATCCGCTTTACCGATGGCGCTTACCTGGATGACAGCTTCTTCGGTGCGGCCTTCCCGTACCTGAAAACGCCGATTCCCGGCTCGCCGCAGCAATAGGAGGCCAGGCCATGAAACGTTCAAAGACTGCATTCGCGGCCGCGCTGTCGTCCGCGTCGTTAGCTGCGCTGTTGGCCGGCTGTGGTGGCGGGGGCGGCGGCGATGCTTCGGCGGTGCCGGCCCAGGAGCCCGCGCCAGCGACGTCCGCCTCGGCCGACGTATTCACCGCCGCCATGGTGGCAATCGTCGGCAGCACCTCCGATACGACAGAGCCTGACGACGTTGAGCGTGTAGCGCCGACCCGGCCCGATGACCGCGAACCGGTGCCGGTGGAGTGAGGCTGCGATGAGACATCTCGTCTTTTTCGCGTTCGCATTGGCGGCCGCCGTCGCCGCGAGCGCGGCGCCGTTCGTGCCGCGATCCGGCTCGGAAGTGCTGGAGACGCTCCCCCGCCGGGCCGCTGCGCCAGATGCGGAGCTGCGCCGTCAGCGAGCGCAATTGTCGGAGGCGCCGCGTGATGCCTCGGCTGCAGCTGCGCTCGCCCAGCGCTACATTGAAATGGGCCGTGCGGCGACCGATCCTCGCTACTTTGGTTATGCACAGGCCGTGCTGGCCCCTTGGTGGCGCACGCCATCGCCGCCGATCCCTGTGCTGCTGCTGCGGGCGACGCTGCTGCAATCAAGCCACCGCTTTGAAGAGGCGATGCGCGACCTGGATGCCGTGACGCGCGCCGATCCGGCAAACGCGCAGGCCTGGCTGACACTGGCGACGGTGCAGGTGGTGCGCGGTGACTACGATGCCGCCGTTCGCAGCTGCGGTCGGCTGTCGTCATTGGCAAGCGACCTGGCCAGCATGACCTGCCTGGCCAATGCGCGCGCTGCCAGCGGCCAGCTCGCTGCCAGCGAGCGTTTGCTGGCGCTGGCGGTGGAGCGCAGCAATGCCAGCGTCGCCGATGCCGGTCTTCGGACCTGGGCCCTGACTTTGTCGGGCGAACTGGCGGCACGCCGCGGCGACACGCCGCTAGCCGAAGCGCGCTTCCGCCAGGCGCTCGCGCTCGCGCCTGCAGACAGCTACCTGCTCGGCGCCTACGCAGACCTGCTGCTGGACCAGGGCCGCAACGCCGATGTACAAGCCCTGCTGGGCAGCCATCTGCGCATCGACGGCTTGTTGCTGCGGCACGCGCTCGCCCTCCAGGCCGCCGCTGCCTCATCGCCGCCGGCGGCAGCGGCCGTCGCCGAACTGCAGGCACGCTTCGACGCCGCTGCGCGCCGTGGCGACGCGATCCACCAACGCGAGCAGGCCAGGTTCGAGCTGTATTTGCGCCACAACGCCCAGGCCGCGCTGCGGCTGGCGCTGGCCAATTGGCAGGTGCAGAAAGAGCCTGCCGACCTGCGCATCCTGCTGGAAGCCGCGCTCGCCGCGCGCGTCCCTACCGCCGCACGTTCCGCGCTGGCATGGCGCCGCCAGCGCGGGCTGGAAGACCGCATCATCGCTGCCCTTGCCGGCAAACTGGAGGGGGGGCCGGCATGAACCTGCGATCACACTTCGTTTGCAGCCTGGCTGCGCTGCTCTTCCTGCTCGCCGCCGGCGCAGCCGAGGCGCACAAGCCCAGCGACAGCTACCTGACGCTGCGCGTCACCACCACGGCCGCCGCTGGCGGTGTGAGGCCGAGCGGTGCAGCCGTCATCGAAGGCCGTTGGGACATCGCTTTGCGCGACCTCGATTTCGTCCTGGGCCTCGACGCTGATGGCGACGGCCGGCTGACCTGGGATGAAGTCCGTTTCCGCCATGCCGACATCGCTGGCTATGCCGTTCCGCGCCTCGGCCTGGCGTCTGGCTGCCGCCTCCAGGTAGCCGGCAACCAGGTCGACCGCCACACCGACGGCGCCTATGCCGTGCTGCTGCTGCGCGGCGCATGCCAGCCCGGCGCACCTTTCGCCATCGACTACAAACTGTTCGCCGACATCGACGCGCAGCACCGCGGTATGGCCAGCATCACCGTCGATGGCCAGCTGCAATCGCTGGTGCTGGGCGGCGACAGCACGCGCTTCGTGGCGGATAGCGAGGCAGTTGGCGGCCCGGTACCAGGCGCCGGCCGTGGCGCCAGCGGCCTGTGGCGCCAGGCCGGCGACTATTTGCAGCACGGTGTCTGGCACATCTGGACCGGCTACGACCACATCCTGTTCCTGCTCTCCTTGCTGCTGCCCGCCGTGCTGGGCAAAGGCTGGCGCCCTGCAAGCGCAGACGTATTGCGCGTGGTCACGGCCTTTACGCTGGCCCACTCGGTCACGCTCTCGCTGGCAGCCCTGCACGTGCTCGCGTTGCCGAGCCGCCTGATTGAATCCGCCATCGCCGCTTCTGTCGCCGTCGCAGCGCTGAACAATATCTGGCCGGTCGTTCGGGGCAAGCGCTGGCTGGCCGCTCTTGCCTTCGGCCTGCTGCACGGCTTCGGCTTTGCGGGCGTGCTGGGAGACCTGGGCCTGCCCAAAGGCGCTGCCGCGGTTGCGCTGGCAAGCTTCAACATCGGTGTCGAGCTGGGCCAGCTGGCAATTGTCGCAGCCTTCGTTCCACTGGCTTACGCCATGCGCAGCACATGGATGTACCGGCAAGTGATGGTGAAAGGAGGCTCGGCCTGCGTCGCCCTGTTGGCGACAGTGTGGCTGCTGGAGCGGGCAAGCGCCTGATTACATGGCCCGTACCCACGGGCCCTTGTACAGGACCGGCCCGGTCGGCCCATTCGGATTCGGCGATCCGCCGCGCGGTTCGAGCGAAATCGCCAGCACCACCACGTCGCTGCCGGTTGCTCCCGCCGCCAGCGAGAACGTGGCCCTTCCGTCCTCACCAAGGACGCCGAGCGAACGTGGCGGGCCAGCTTTCGGAATGGCCCACAATTGCAGCGAGCGGTCGAGCGGCACCGGCGCGGCGCCCACCATATGCACTTGCAGCACCCGCTTGCCGGTATCGGCTTTGACCAGCAAGGCGGGCTGCGCCTGCTCGTCGGTCAGCGTCGCCACCAGGTCGTAGGACGGCTCGCGCAGCTGCTGCACGCTGACCGTCACCACCAGCGCCGCCACCGCTGCGGCCGACGCCAATCCCAGCCCGAAGCCGCGCCAGAAATGCCAGCGGCTGCGTTCCGGCTTCAGGTGCAGGCGCATTTCGATATTGCGCCAGATATGGGGCGAGGGCGCTTGGGGGCGCACGAATTCGTGCATCGGCAGCAGGCGCTGCTCCCACTCCCTGACCAGCAAGCGCAAGGCCGCGTCGCTGTACATCCATCCCTCAAAGCGGCGCCGCGCCCCGCCGCGCAGGGCGCCGAGCACATATTCTGCGGCCAGCTTGTCGCGCAGGGCGTCGTTGCCACGGATCTTCATGGCGCTCCTCCCTGCGACAGGCAATTTTTCAGTTTCTCCATGCCGCGCCGGATCCAGGTCTTGATCGTCCCTACGGGAAGGGACAGGCGTTGCGCCACTTCCGTGTGCGACAAGTCATGGAAGAAGGCCAGGCCAATGGCCAGCCGGTGCAGGTTCTCCAGGCGCGACATGCAGCCGGCCAGGGCGCGCGCATCGCTGCTCATTTCGCTCGCCTCCGCCGGCGTGCTGGCATCGTCGCGAAGCAGGGAGTCCATTGTGGGATCCAGTTCCAGCGTATTGTCCGTCCGGCGCAGGATATCCAGCGCCTTGTTGCGGACGATGGCCGCCATCCAAGTCAAGGGCGCAGCCAGGCCGGCCTGGTAATCCGGCGCTGCGTGCCAGATCGACACGAAGCCTTCCTGCAGCGCCTCTTCGGCCAGCTCCCGCTTACGTAATATACGCAAGGCGAAGCCAAACAGTTTCGGCGCGGCGGCGTCATACAGCGCGCGAAAGGCTGCTGCATCCTGTCGGCCGGCCGCTGCCAGCCAGACGCTTAGCTGATCGGGTTCGATGGGCATGGAGCCATCTTATGCCTGCCTTTTAGGGCGGTCTACAGTATTCGGCAAAGCAAAGCTACAATATCCGCCACCGAAACCACACTGGAGACTTCATGCCGTATCTGAATCGACTGCTGGCGGGGGCTGCGCTGAGTGCCGTTGCCGGCCTGGCGCTGGCCGCGCAGCCTGCAACCGTGCGCCTGGACTATATGCACACTGGTAACGCGCTAAACGAAAGTTACGCGATCGAGCAAGTTGTGATTGAGCCGCTGCCCTGGCCGGGCGATATGTCCAAGACAATCGACACCACCAACCGCGGCGTGAACAAGGTCGAAGTGGCGGACGCCAAGACCGGCAAGCTGCTGTACACCCGCGGCTTTTCCACCGTCTTCGGCGAATGGAAGTCGACCGAGGAAGCGGGCAAGCTGACGCGCGGCTTCCATGAGTCGGTGCGCTTCCCGAAGCCGGACCGTCCCGTCAAAGTACGCATCCTGAAGCGTGATGAGCGCAATGAATTTTCCGTCGTGTGGAGCCTGGAGGTCGATACCGATGCAATGGACGTGGTGCGCAAGCAGGAGCCGGCGCCCGCCAAGCCGATCGCGATCCGCGTCAACGGCCCAAGCGAGAAGAAGGTGGACCTGCTGATCCTGGGCGACGGCTATACCAGGGCCGATATGGCAAAATTCGAGGCTGCGGCGCGCCGCCTGTCCGACTACCTGTTCACGGTGTCGCCGTTCAAGGAACGCGCGAAGGACTTCAACGTGTGGGCGATGGCGGTACCGACGCAGGAAAGCGGCGTGTCGCGGCCATCGACTAATACCTATCACTCATCGAAGCTGGGGGCACGCTATGACATCTTCGGCAGCGAACGTTACGTGCTGACGGTGGACAACCGCGCCTTGCGCGAGATTGCCCAGCATGCACCGTATGAGTTTATCGAAATCCTGGTCAATAACGAGACATACGGTGGCGGCGGCATCTACGGGCAGTTCAGTACTGCGGCGGCGGATAACGATTGGGCGAACTACCTCTTCGTGCATGAATTCGGCCACCATTTCGCGGGCCTGGCGGACGAGTATTACACCTCTCCGGTTGCCTATGCGACGGGCGGCGCGCGCATGGAGCCATGGGAGCCGAATGTGACGGCGCTGCAGGATCCTGCGAACGTGAAGTGGAAGAAGTTTGTCACGCCTGGGACGGCACTGCCGACCGCGTGGCCGAAGGCGGAGTATGAGGCGCATTCACGCGAGTACCAGAAAATTCGTGCGCAGCTGCGCAAGGATAATCGCCCGGAGTCGGAGATGAGCAAGCTGTTTAAGGAAGATCTGGCTTGGACTAACGCGCTGTTTTCGAAGGCGCCTAACCGCAAGGCGGTGGGGGCGTTCGAGGGGGCGAATTATGAGGCGACTGGCTACTACCGTTCGCAGCAGCAGTGCTTGATGTTTGATAGGAGTGAGGCTTTCTGCGCGGTGTGCAGCGATGCGGTGCAGGAGACGATTGATTTGTACGCGCCGCGCTGAAAACCGGTAACCCGGTGTCAGACCCACGGGGTCTGACACCAGTCTGCTGCAGCCGCGATTTACCGGTTCAGGTGTTCGGCAGCAAACCCGTAGGCTTGATACGCACCGGCATCGGCTTACCCTTGCGCGCGCGCTTGCCAAAGTGCGGCCCCAGCGCCGTCGGCCCCATGCGGTCTTCCTTGGCCTTCTGCGCATTGCCAATACCCAGCACGGTCACGCCTTTATCCGTGATCGCGCAAGCCGCAACCAGCTTTTCCTTATCCGCCAGGTCCATCAGGATCACGCCGCGGCCGCCGTTGGACAGCACCTTCATCTCGTCCATGCCGAAAACCAGCAGGTTAGACTTCTCCGAAATCACAGCCACCGCGCTCGCGCCCTCAGTCACCACGGTCGGAGGCAGCGGTTTCGCACCTTCATCCAGCGTGATGAACGCCTTACCGCCCTTAAGGCGCGACACCATGTCGCCGGCCTTGGCGATAAAGCCATAACCCGCATCGGACGCCAGCAGCAGCTGCTTGTCGCCAGTGCCGGCGTAGTAGTGCAGCAGGCGCGCACCGCCAGAGAGGTCGACCAGGGTCGTAATCGGCACGCCATCGCCACGCGCGTTAGGCAGCGCAGCGACAGGTACGGAATACACTTTGCCATTGTCGCCAAAGCCCAGCAGGGTGTCCACGGTACGGCACTCGAACGCGCCATACAGCGAATCGCCCGCCTTGAAGGCGAACTGCGCCGGATCGTGGCCGATGCCGGTACGCGCGCGCACCCAGCCTTTTTCCGAAATGATCACGGTGACCGGTTCGTCGGCCACCTTCTGTTCAACGACCGCTTTCTGCGCTTCTTCGATCAGGGTGCGGCGCGCGTCGCCATAAGTCTTGGCGTCGCTGTCGATTTCCTTGATCACCAGGCGGCGCAGGGTGGCCGGGTTGTCCAGCACGTCCTGCAGGCCTTCGCGCTCCTTGCGCAGCTCGGACAGTTCCTGTTCGATCTTGATCGCTTCCAGTCGAGCCAGCTGGCGCAGGCGGATTTCCAGGATGTCTTCTGCCTGGCGGTCCGACAGCTTGAAGCGTTCGATCAGCGCTGCCTTTGGCTCGTCCGAATTGCGGATGATGGCGATCACTTCATCGATGTTGAGCAGGACGATCTGGCGGCCTTCCAGAATATGGATGCGCTCATCGACCTTGTTCAGGCGGAACTGGGTACGGCGGGTCACGGTGGCGAAGCGGAACTCGATCCACTCGCCCAGGATTTCGCTGATGCCCTTCTGGCGCGGACGGCCATCGCCGCCGATCATCACCAGGTTCATGGAAGCCGAAGTCTCCAGCGAGGTGTGCGCCAGCAGCATGTGCATGAACTCAGTCTGGTTCTGATTCTTCGACTTCGGCTCGAACACCAGGCGCACTGCAGCTTCGCGGCCCGCTTCATCACGCACCTTGTCCAGCTGGCCCAGGATCAGGCCTTTCAGCGCCACCTGTTCCGGCGACAGGGCTTTCTTGCCCAGCTTGACCTTCGGATTGGTCAGTTCTTCGATTTCTTCCAGCACCTTCTGTGCCGAAGTGCCTGGCGGCAGTTCGTACACGACGGCTTGCCACTGGCCGCGCGCCAGTTCTTCGATCTTCCAGCGTGCGCGCACCTTCATCGACCCGCGGCCCGAGGCGTACATATCGTCAAGCTGCGCACGCGGGGTGATCAGCTGGCCGCCGCCCGGGAAGTCCGGGCCCGGGATCAGCTCCATCAGTTCCGCGTGACTGATCTTCGGATTGCGGATCATCGCCACCGCAGCTTTCGCCACTTCGCTCAGGTTATGCGAAGGGATTTCGGTGGCCAGGCCCACAGCGATACCGGAAGCGCCGTTCAGCAGGACCATCGGCAAGCGTGCCGGCAGCAGGGCAGGTTCTTCGTATGAACCGTCGTAGTTGGGGATGAAGTCCACGGTGCCCTGGTCGATTTCGTCCAGCAGCAGGCGCGAAATCGGGGTGAGGCGGGCTTCGGTGTATCGCATTGCCGCGGCGCCGTCACCGTCGCGCGAACCGAAGTTACCCTGGCCGTCGATCAGCGGGTAGCGCAGCGAGAAGTCCTGCGCCATGCGCACCAGCGCGTCGTACACCGACTGGTCGCCGTGCGGGTGCAGCTTACCCAGCACGTCGCCGACCACGGTGGCGGATTTGCGGGGCTTGGCGGTCGGGCCCAGGCCCAGTTCATTCATCGAATACAGGATGCGGCGCTGCACTGGCTTCTGGCCGTCGCACACGTCCGGCAGGGCGCGACCCTTGACCACGGAAATGGCGTAATCAAGGTAGGCGCGTTCGGCGAAGGTCGACAGGGTCAGCGATTCGCCGCCGTCATCGCCGCCGCTGCCGTTGCCGCCGCTTGGCGGCAGTTCCGGCGTTGGATCGTCAAAGAGGTTTGCTTGAGTAGACATTGTTGCGTTTTCAGTGTGTCAATAGTTGTAAGTCGCCGTATCGCGCTCGTTCATCGCGCGATACATGGAGCTGCCGATGAAGATTGCGAGCATCAGCAGGAAGTAGAACAGGGTAGGAAGGCGCTGGTCTGCCACGTCCTTGAAAAGTTTCAGCTGGCCGAGGGCCATGACTTTGATAAAGAAGAACAGCGGCCAGGCGATGTAAAGTGAAAGGTCGAACTGCGCTACGAACAGGCCGGTCACTACCATCAGCCATGCGAACACCAGCTGCAGCGGCGCCGCAGACGGCGTGCCTGATGCCAGCAGGAGCATCAGGATCACGCCCAGGATCCAGACGATGCGGATGGTCATCAGCCGGCCGCCGCCGATGCGGGCCCAGTCCACATGACGGATTTCGGAGGTGTTGATCAGGCATTGCAGGCCTACGCACGTCATCAGTGCGATGGTCCAGTGCCAGGCCGGGAATACCAGATTGCTCAAGAAGAAGGCCATTGCGCCAGAAAGCGCAGCAAGCCACAGCCATCCTTGTTTGTTCAGGAAGGGGGCGGCGGCCAGCACCGCCATGCCGGAACTGGCGAAGATGGCCAGGCCGACTGTCAGCTGTAAAAGCAATGATGGCGTGGGGTAGAACATGGCCAGGCTGGCGGCCGAAAATGGCAGTAGCCACGCATAGCGCGCCCGCATTTTTGTCGCGTCGTCGTACAGGTAGGGCAGCAAGCGCTCATGCCATGTTTCCTTAAGTTGCTGCGGCGGACGGAATGCGAGCAGCGCGCCTCCGCCCATGCTCAGCCCCAGGCAGGTGCTCATCAGAATGCAGAAACGCAACGTATCCATGCTATCGGCCATCAAGCTGCCCGCGACCACTCCGGCCAGCGCGAGCCCGACGACCAACGAGTAGAAGGCCGTTTCGATGAAATACTTCTTGGTGCGGACCTTCTCCCGCCACCATTGCACCACATCGCGCTCGAGATGGTATTCGAGGACTTCCGGAAAGCGCCAGGTGATTACTTCAAGCAGCCCAGCCATTTCCTTCATGAAGTTCTGGCTCATCGTGTCTTTGTCGAAGCGTGGCGGCACTTTGGCTTGCAGCTTGTGGTAGGCGTTAAAACCGTTGTCCATCGAGCGCATGTAGTCCATACCCTTGTCCGCACGGAAGCGCGCCATAGCGAAATAGGCTGTATTGCCGTCGATGCGGGAAAGGTGGCTAGCGTCGTCTTCCCACCGGAAGTGCTCGACCAGCGCGTCGCGTATCTCGCGATCGTAGCCGGCAACCGCGCAGTAGCGGCCAGCAATGACCTCCAGCGCGTCCTGCGCGAGTAAGCTCAGCGAGGCTTCATTGGCGCGCTCGGCGAACCTGGCAGCGGTCTTTTTGATGGGGACATCAAGGAAATCCTGCCATACCTGCGCAGCTTCTTTCCAGGCTGCGGCCAGCATTTCCTCGCGCACCTGCTCGGCGTCCGCCGTGGTCTCGACGGATGACGAAGCCGGTGCGCTGGGGACTGGCGAGCCGTCGGCGGCAGCAACTTCGTCGGTTTCTTCAGCGGTATGACAGTTGTAGCGCGCCTCGGCCAGCGCCTGATCGTAGGCGCCGCGCAATGCCTGGAAGCCTTCGGCATCGTCTTCAGGGCGCGTCTGTTTGAGCTGTCTGGCGTAAGCGCGCTTGATCGCGCGCTCGTCGCTGGTCGGCTCGATGCCGAGGATATCCCAGGCGTCCCTCATCAGAATACTCCGTCGGCTTCCAGGTGAGCGAGTACTTTTTCCAGCGTGGTGCGGGCTTCGCCCACTCGGCGCGGATCCTGGCTTTCAAGGGCCGCCTGGAAGACGTTGATTTGTTCGCCGAGGTAATTGCGCACATCGCCCAGGGACAGCTCGTACATGCGGTCGGCGCGCGCCAGCAAAGTGCGGTTTTCGATCTGGTCGCGTGGATGGATCTTCAAGTCGGCCAGTTCGGCGAAGCGCTGCTCGATCTCTTCCTGCGTCATCACGCCGGCATTTTCGGTGATGACGATCTTGTGCTTTTCCTTGGTCTCCAGCACGTGGGCTTCCACTTCCAGCACGCCGCTAATGTCGTAGGTAAAGCGGATGTCGACGCCGATCTGGCCTGCCTTCTTTGGCGGCACAGGGAAGGATATCTTGCCCAGATAGATATTGCCATCGACCATACGCGATTCCCCCTGGTAGACCTGCACCAGCAGCTCTTTCTGGTAATCGGAAATCGTCGCCACGTTTTCGGTGCGCGAGACCGGCACCGGCGTATTGCGTTCGATAATAGGCAGGTAGTGGCCGTGGCTGTACTGGTTAGGGCCAATCTGGCGCGAAATGCCGATGCCAAGGGAGTATGGCGAAACATCGGTCATCACCACTTCTTCCAATGCTGCATCGCGCATCTTGAGGCCGGCCTGCACGGCGGCGCCGAGGGCCACGGCTTCGTCCGGATCGAGATGCATGGCCGGGAAGCGGCCGAACATGCGCGAGACCAGCTTGCGCACGATAGGCATGCGGGTCGCGCCGCCAGCGAGCACCACGGTGTCGAGGTCCATGGCACGGATGGTGGAATCGCGCAGTGCGCGTTCAACCGGCGTGCGCAAGCGCGCCAGCAGCGATTCGCCGATGCGGTTCAACGCTTCCTCGGTCAGCTCCCATTTGTATTCCTGCTCCGACCAGGTGACGGAGAGCCAGACGCTGTTCTGCTCCGTCAGCTGGCGCTTGGCGCGCTCCGCTTCGTCGCGCAGGCGCTGGCGCAGGTGGGCGTCCGATGGGCGGCTGCCCAGGGCCTTGTTCAATCCCGAGTATTCGCGGAAGGACTCCACGATGGCGTCGGTGAAGTCCTCGCCGCCCAGGAAGTTGTCGCCGGCCGAGGCACGCACTTCCATCACGCCCTCGAACAACTCAAGGATCGAGACGTCGAAGGTGCCGCCGCCCAGGTCGAAAACCAGGAATTTCGACTCCTGCTCCTTGTCCTGGATGCCGTAGGCGAGTGCCGCGGCAGTCGGTTCGTTCAGCAGGCGGTCCACTTTCAGGCCCGCCAGTTGGCCGGCGGCACGCGTGGCCTTGCGCTGGCCGTCGCTGAAGTAGGCCGGCACGGTGATGATCGCTTCTTCGACCTTGTGGCCGAGGAAGGCTTCGGCATCTTCCTTGAGCGCGCGCAGCACCATCGACGACAGTTCTTCCGGACGGAATTCCTTGTCGCCGAGGCGGATGCGCTTGTCGCTGCCCATATAGCGCTTGAAGATTGCCGCCGTCATATGCGGGTGCGTCTGCAGGCGCTCGCGGGCCGCCTTGCCCACCAGGATGGTGCCGTCATCATCCAGCCCGACGCAGGAAGGCGTCAGGTTGTCGCCCAGCGCGTTCGGGATGATTTGCGGCTTGCCGTCGCGCCAGATGGCGACCAGGCTGTTGGTGGTGCCAAGGTCGATACCGATGATCATTTAGATATCCGCTTCTACTTCGTTACCGTGTTCTTCGATCCATGCGCGGCGGGCGGCGGCTTCGCCTTTGCCCATCAGCATATTGAAGCGCGAGGAGGAATAGCCGTGGTCGAAATCGCCCAGCGACACCGGCAGCAGGCGGCGGGTATCCGGATTCATCGTGGTTTCCCACAGCTGCTCCGCGTTCATCTCGCCCAGGCCCTTGAAGCGGGAGATGGTCCAGGAGCCTTCTTTCAAGCCGTCCTTGCGCAGCTTGTCCTCGATCGCGACCAGTTCGCCGTCGTCCAGTGCATACAGCTTCTGAATCGGCTTCTTGCCGCGCGCAGGCGCGTCGACGCGGTACAGCGGCGGACGCGCGATGCAGATATTGCCGTTCTCGATCAGTTTCGGGAAGTGGCGGAAGAACAGGGTGAGCAGCAGCACCTGGATGTGCGAGCCGTCGACGTCCGCGTCGGAGAGGATGCAGATTTTGCCGTAACGCAGGCCGCTCAGGTCCGGTGCGTCGCCGTAGTTGTGCGGGTCGACGCCGATCGCCACCGCGATGTCGTGGATCTCGTTGTTGGCGAACAGGCGGTCCTTGTCGGTCTCCCAGGAGTTCAGCACCTTGCCGCGCAGGGGCAGGATGGCCTGGAATTCCTTGTCGCGGCCCATCTTGGCCGAACCGCCCGCCGAGTCACCCTCGACCAGGAAGATTTCAGTGCGTGCGGTATCGTCCGATTCGCAATCGGTCAGCTTGCCCGGCAACACGGCCACGCCGGAAGACTTTTTCTTTTCGACCTTCTGCGCTGAACGCAGGCGTGATTGCGCTTGCTTGATCACCAGCTCGGCCAGCTTCTTGCCGAAGTCGATGTGCTGGTTCAGCCACAGTTCCAGCGCAGGCTTGGAGAAGGTGGACACCAGGCGCACCGCATCGCGCGAATTCAGGCGTTCCTTGATCTGGCCCTGGAACTGCGGGTCCAGCACCTTTGCGGACAGCACGAAGGAAGCGCGTGCAAACACGTCTTCCGGCAGCAGCTTCACGCCTTTCGGCAGCAGCGAGTGCAGTTCGACGAAGTTCTTCATCGCGCCGAACAGGCCTTCGCGCAGGCCCGATTCGTGGGTACCGCCGTTCGGCGTCGGGATCAGGTTGACGTAGGACTCGCGCACCACGGCGCCTTCCTCGGTCCATGCCACCACCCAGGACGCGCCTTCGCCTTCGGCAAAGCCTTCCGCATCCGGAGTGGCGAACTGCTCGCCCTCGAACAGCGGAATCAGGGTTTCGCCGCCGGAGGTGGTCTGGGCCAGCTGTTCATTCAGGTAGCCGCGCAAGCCGTCCTTGTACATCCAGGTCTGTTCGTCGCCGTTCTTGGCGTTTTTCAGCGTGACCGATACGCCGGGCAGCAGCACGGCCTTGGAGCGCAGCAGGCGTTGCAGCTCGACCTGCGAAATCAGCGGGGAGTCGAAATACTTCGCATCCGGCCAGGCGGTGACGCGGGTACCGGACTTCTTGCCATCCTTCGGCGCAGGCTCGGAGCGCAGCGGCTCCACCAGGTCACCGTTTTCGAAGGCGATATTGTGAAAACCATTGCCGGCGTCGTCTTTACGCCACACTGCGATTTCCAGGCGTTTGGACAGCGCATTGGTGACGGACACGCCAACACCGTGCAAGCCACCCGAGAAGGCGTAGGCGCCGCCCGAACCCTTGTCGAATTTGCCGCCCGCGTGCAGGCGGGTAAAAACGATTTCTACCGTCGGCACGTTTTCT
Source organism: Massilia eburnea (assembly GCF_009720745.1). GTDB lineage: Bacteria > Pseudomonadota > Gammaproteobacteria > Burkholderiales > Burkholderiaceae_D > Rugamonas > Rugamonas eburnea. The sequence continues at coordinate 71,485 of NZ_WNKX01000004.1, forward strand.
TCAGGATGCAGGCCGACCGGGATGCCGCGGCCATCGTCTTCGACGGTGATGGAGCCGTCAGCATTCTGCGTTACGATAATATTTTTGCAATGGCCGCCCAGTGCTTCGTCGGAGGCGTTGTCGATCACCTCCTGGATAATGTGCAGCGGGTTCTCGGTGCGGGTGTACATGCCCGGGCGCTGCTTGACGGGTTCCAGTCCTTTGAGGACGCGGATGGATGATTCGCTGTAGTCGGAAACTGGTTTTTTAGTGGCCATACTTGTTCTTGGTAATGCAAAGTGCTGTGATTATATACAGTATTTTCCGGTAACTTGCGAATTGATGATGCATTTCACGCAAGTTTGACCGAACGCATGCTTGCGCATTCTATCCGCAACCGCGTGTGGCGCAAGGGAATCGGGGCAGTAAAATGGGTTTATGACCACAGTTCGGCGCCCGTTCGCAGTCAGGCTGGTCGGCTTCCCACCGGAGGCCGCGCGTGCGCTCGCACAGGGATTGGCCAAGGCGCCGGCCGACGGGCCCTCTTATATCTGCCTGTCCGACGACAGCCTGCAGGACCCCGACATCTATCTCGCCAATGGCACCGAACTGAAAGCGCTGGCCGCCATCGCATCGCTGGCCGCCGGCGAGATCCGCCCGGCCCTGGTGCTGGGAACGACCGGAGTCGCGCTGACCTACCCGAACTTGCCGCTGCCAGTGCAATGGTCAAGCATGTACGCGGAGCTGGAGCGGCTGGTGGAGCGCCGCGCAGAGGTGCTGGCCAGCCTGTCCGCGTCCGGCCAGTCAATGGTTCCCGAACGGCGGCGCCGCGAACGCCTCGACCTGGACCTGACCGACCCCGCCGTCTATCACAAGATGCGCAAGCCGCGCCGCGAAGGGGCCGTGCTGTGCGTGGATGCCAACGCCACCTTCAGCGAACACCTGGGTCTCTCGCTCAAGCAATTCGGCACGCCGGTCTTGTGGGCGGTCGACGGCGTGGCTGCCTTGGCGCTGTGCCGGCAGCAGGCGGTAGCTGTGGTGCTGCTGGATTTCGCCGCCCCCATCATCGACCACTACCTGCTGTGCGCCCAACTGCGCAGCGAGGAATCGCAGCCCGAAGTGATCTTCCTCGTGCAATCCGCGCACGACTACGACAGCACCCGCGCCCACGCCGCCGGCGCCGCCGGCATGCTGGACAAGCCACTGGCCCAGCACCAGGTCCAGGCCGTCCTGCGCAAATTCATGCGCTTGTAACCGTGAATGTTTACGCCTTCTTTACTGAGGGGGCCTGAGTTTTAAGGCTGTTTTTACGGGCGAGTCGATAGAGTTTTGCTTCGACTACATCGAAGGAACTCGTCACCATGAAAAAACTGATTCTTGCTTCCGCCGTGCTGGCGGCTTGCACCCTGTCGGCTCGCGCGGAAGATGCGAAGCCGGATAATGAAGCCAGCTTCAACGCTGCCATCACCTCGGACTACCGCTACCGAGGCGTTTCCCAGACCCGCCTGAAGCCTGCGCTGCAGGGCGGCATCGATTACGTCAATGACCCGACCGGCCTGTATATTGGCGCCTGGGCTTCCACCATCAGGTGGACCAAGGACGCCGGCGGCAGCGGCAACGTGGAACTGGACATCTACGGCGGCAAGCGCGGCCAGCTCACAGCGGACGTCAGCTACGACGTCGGGGTACTGAGCTATGTCTATGCTGACAATGGCCTGAAGCACGTGCCAGGCTTCGCTGATGGCGACACGACGGAGATCTACGGCCAGGTCGGCTATGGTCCGGCGACCCTGAAGTATTCGCACTCCGTCACCAATCTCTTTGGCTACGTCGACAGCAAGAACTCCGGCTACCTGGACCTGAGCGCCAACATCAACGCCGGCAATGGCTACGCCTTCAACCTGCACGCCGGCCACCAGCGCGTGCACAACAACAGCGTTGCGAACTATACCGACTGGAAGGCCGGCGTGACCAGGGACCTCGGCTTCGCCAGCGTGCAGCTGGCCGCTGTCGGCGCCAACGCCAGCAGGATTGCCTACGCTTCGCCGGCCAACGGCAAGTTCCTCGGCAAGAATGCTTTGCAGCTCACCCTCAGCAAAACATTCTAAGCTGGGCAAGGCCTGCACTGACGGCGCCTGCGGGCGCCATTTTTACGACTTGTTTACAGCGGGCTGCGGAGTCTTTACACCGATTTTAGGCGTGGATCGATAAGCTGGTTCACTAGCAAACAAGACTTTTCGGGGAAAGAAATGGACTTCGTATTTATCGGCGCAATCGTCGCCTTCGTCGCACTGATAGCCGCCATGGCGGCCGGCTGCGACAAGCTGGGAGGCAAGCAATGAATATCTTTTACGTCATCGGCTCGCTCGCTACGGCCGGCCTGTTGGTCTACCTGCTGGTAGCCTTGCTCAAAGCGGAGGATCTGTGACATGAGCACCCAATCCTTCCTGTTGCTGACAGTTTTCATGGTGGTGCTGATTGCTGCCGCCTGGCCCCTCGGCGGCTGGCTGGCCCGCGTGGCTGATGGCCGCAGAGTGCCCTGCCTGGGCTGGCTGGGCGCCTTGGAAAAGCTGCTGTACCGCGCGGCCGGCGTGCCGCTTGACACTGAAAAGCAGGGCATGGGGTGGAAGGCTTATGCGGTCGCGCTGCTGGCCTTCAACGGACTGGGCGTGTTGTTCGTCTATGGCGTGCAGCGCACGCAGCAATGGCTGCCGCTGAACCCGCAGGGCCTGGGGAACATCAGCCCGGACTCCTCGTTCAATACTGCTGTCAGCTTCGTCTCGAACACCAACTGGCAGGGATATGTGGGCGAACAGGCCATGAGCTACCTGAGCCAGATGCTGGCGCTGGCGCCGCAGAACTTCTTCTCCGCAGCCACCGGTATCGCCGTCGCCTTCGCCCTGATCCGCGGCTTTGCGCAGCGTTCGGCCAAATCGATCGGCAACTTCTGGGTCGACTTGACCCGCATTACGCTATACCTGTTGCTGCCGCTGTCCTTCGTCTACGCTGTGTTCCTGGTCGGGCAGGGCGTGATCCAGAACTTCTCAGCGTACCAGGAGGTCGCGCTGGTCGAACCATTTACCTATTCCGCGCCTGGTGCAACACCGCAGGCCCCATCGCAAACGCTGGCCGCTGCCACGCAGACTATAGCCATGGGGCCGGTCGCTTCGCAGGAAGCGATCAAGATGCTGGGCACCAACGGCGGAGGCTTTTTCAACGCCAACTCGGCCCACCCCTACGAAAATCCGACGCCGCTCACCAACTTCGTACAGATGCTGTCGATCTTCCTGATTCCGGCTGGCCTGTGCTTCGCCTTCGGCCACTTGGTAGGCGACCGCCGCCAGGGCTGGGCCGTGCTGGCTGCAATGAGCATCATGTTCGTGGTGGCGGCAGCCGGCATCATGGCCGCTGAGCAGTCCAGCCATCCGGCCCTGCAGGCGATGGGTGTCGACCAGGCGGCCAGCGGCCTGCAGCCGGGCGGCAATATGGAAGGCAAGGAGGCCCGCTTCGGCATCGCCGCTTCCGGGCTGTTCGCCGCTGTCACGACCGCCGCTTCGTGCGGCGCCGTGAACAGCTTCCACGATTCCTTCACGCCGCTGGGCGGGATGGGCCCGACCCTGCTGATGCAGCTGGGCGAAGTGATCTTCGGCGGCGTGGGTTCCGGCCTGTACGGCATGCTGATCTTCGCCATCATGGCGGTGTTCATCGCCGGCCTGATGATCGGCCGCACCCCGGAATACCTGGGCAAGAAGATCCAGTCGTATGAGATGAAGATGACTTCCATCGCCATCCTGGTCACGCCGACCCTGGTGCTGGTGGGGACCGCCGTCGCCATCATGCTGGACGTAGGCAAGGCCGGCGTGGCCAACCCTGGCGCGCACGGTTTCACCGAGATCCTGTACGCCTTCAGCTCGGCCGCCAACAACAACGGCAGCGCCTTTGCCGGGATCTCCGCCAACACGCCGTTCTACAACACCATGCTGGCCATCGCCATGTGGTTTGGCCGCTTCGCCATGATCGTGCCGGTGCTGGCCATTGCCGGTTCGCTGGCTGGCAAGCAGCGCCTGCAGGTGACTTCCGGCACCATGCCGACCCACGGCCTGATGTTCGTGTTCCTGCTGATCGCCGTTGTGCTGCTGGTCGGCGTGCTGAATTATGTTCCTGCGCTGGCGCTTGGCCCGGTCATCGAACACCTGCAACTGTATAAATAAGGAGTGCACATCATGTCGCAATCGCATGCGATCCCGGTCGCCCAAGCAGGGCAGCGCCTCAAGCTGTTCGAATCGAAGCTGGTGCTGCCTGCCATGATCGAGTCCTTCTACAAGCTCAATCCTGCGGTGCAGCTGCGCAGTCCTGTGATGTTCGTGGTGTATGTCGGCAGCATCGTCACCACGCTGCTGTACGTACAGTCGATTTTCGGCAAGGGCGAAGCCAGTTCAGGCTTTATCCTGGCCACCGCAATCTGGTTGTGGTTCACCGTGTTGTTCGCAAACTTCGCCGAAGCGCTGGCCGAGGGCCGCAGCAAAGCGCAAGCGGCTTCTCTGCGTAGCCTGAAGCAAAGCGTCACGTCGAAGAAACTGAGCACGCCCAAGCTTGGAACCGCCTGGCTGCCATGCTCCGCCACCGACCTGCGCAAGGGTGACTACGTGCTGGTGGAAGCCGGCGATGTGATCCCGATTGACGGGACCGTGATCGAAGGCGTGGCGTCGGTGGACGAAAGCGCAATCACCGGCGAATCGGCGCCCGTGATCCGCGAATCGGGCGGCGACTTTTCCTCCGTCACCGGCGGCACGCGCGTGCTTTCCGATTGGCTGGTGGTACAGGTGACCGCGAATCCTGGCGAGACCTTCCTCGACCGTATGATCGCCATGGTGGAAGGCGCCAAGCGCAAGAAAACCCCGAACGAGATCGCCCTGACCATCCTGCTGGTGGCGCTGACCATCGTGTTCCTGGTAGTGACGGCGACCTTGCTGCCGATGTCCATGTTCTCGGTGGAGGTAGCAAAATCCGGCACCCCGATCACCATCACAGTGCTGATCGCGCTGCTGGTATGCCTGATTCCAACCACCATCGGCGGCCTGCTGTCGGCCATCGGCGTGGCCGGCATGAGCCGCATGATGCAGGCCAATGTGATCGCCACTTCCGGCCGTGCGGTGGAAGCCGCCGGCGACGTCGACGTGCTGCTGCTGGATAAGACCGGCACCATCACTCTCGGCAATCGCCAGGCCTCCGCCTTCTTCCCGGCGCCGGGTGTGACCGAGCGTGAACTGGCCGACGTGGCGCAACTGGCCTCGCTGGCGGATGAAACGCCGGAAGGGCGCAGCATCGTGGTGCTGGCCAAGCAGAAGTTCAATATCCGCGAACGCGAACTGTCGCCGGTGCATGCTGCCTTCATCCCGTTCACCGCACAAACGCGTATGAGCGGCGTCGACATGGACGGCCGCGAGGTACGCAAGGGCGCCGCCGAAGCCGTGCGCAAATACGTGGAAGCGCAGGGCAAGGACTTCCCATCCGACGTGCTGCGCAGCGTGGACGACGTGTCGCGCCGCGGCAGTACGCCGCTGGTGGTCTCTGATTCCTGGCGCGTGATGGGCGTGGTGGAGCTGAAAGACATTGTGAAGGGCGGCATCAAGGAGCGCTTCGCCGAACTGCGCCGGATGGGTATCAAGACCGTGATGATCACCGGCGACAACAGGGTGACCGCCGCCGCCATTGCGGCCGAAGCAGGTGTGGACGACTTCCTGGCGGAAGCAACGCCGGAAGACAAGCTGAAACTGATCCGTGACTACCAGTCCGACGGCCGCCTGGTTGCCATGACCGGCGACGGCACCAACGATGCGCCGGCGCTGGCCCAGGCCGACGTGGCGGTGGCAATGAGCTCCGGCACCCAGGCGGCGAAAGAAGCCGGCAACATGGTCGACCTGGATTCCAATCCGACCAAGCTGCTGGAGATCGTGGAAATAGGCAAGCAGATGCTGATGACGCGCGGCTCGCTGACCACGTTCTCGATTTCGAACGACATCGCCAAGTACTTTGCGATCATTCCAGCCGCCTTCGTGGGCACCTATCCTCAGCTCAAAGCCCTGGACGTGATGCACCTGGCGAGCCCGAATTCGGCCATCATGTCCGCCGTGATCTTCAACGCGCTGATCATCGTTTTCCTGATCCCGCTGGCGCTGAAGGGCGTGCGTTACCGTGCCATCGGCGCTACCGCGCTCCTGCGCCGCAACCTGCTGGTGTATGGCGCCGGTGGCCTGGTCCTGCCCTTCATCGGCATCAAGCTGATCGACTTGCTGCTGTCGGCGTTCAACCTCGTTTAAGCTGGAGAACAAGATGATTTCGACTTTTCGCCCCGCCCTGGTGCTGTTCGGCGCACTGACCCTGGCTACCGGCGTGCTCTATCCGCTGGCAGTGACTGGCGTTGGCCAGGCGCTCTTCCCGCATCAGGCAGCGGGCTCCATCATTGAAGTGGATGGCAAGGCGGTTGGCTCCGCGCTGATCGGCCAGCAATTTACTTCGCCTGAGTATTTCTGGAGCCGCCCATCGGCAACCGGACCAATGCCATATAACGCCAGCGGTTCCTCGGCGTCCAACCTCGGACCGCTGAACCCCGCCTTGACGGATGCCGTCAAAGCCCGTGTCGATGCGCTGAAGGCGGCCGATCCCGCCAACACGGCGCCGGTTCCGGTCGACCTGGTCACGGCCTCGGGCAGCGGCCTCGATCCGGAAATCAGCCTGGCTGCAGCCAACTACCAGGTCAAGCGTGTCGCAGCGCAGCGTGGCATGTTGCCGGAGTACGTGCAGAAGCTGATCGAACAGCACGCCTCGCACAGGATGCTGGGCATTTTTGGCGAGCCGCGCGTGAATGTCCTGGCGCTCAATCTGGCGCTGGACGGAAAAACCCCGCATACTCGCTGACATGATTCCACTCGACGACGACCGGCCAGACCCCGACGCGCTGCTGGCGCAAATGCAGGAACAAGAGCGCAAGGCCGCCCGCGGAAAGCTGCGCATTTACTTCGGCGCCTCGGCCGGAGTTGGCAAGACCTATGCAATGTTGTCGGCCGCCCGCAAGTTGCAGGCGGCCGGCCAGCAGGTACTGGTCGGCGTTATCGAAACCCACGGCCGCAGCGAGACCGCCGCGCTGGTGGATGGTTTGGAGATTCTGCCCCTCAAACCGATCGATTACCGCGGCAAGTCCCTGGGCGAATTCGACATCGACATGGCGCTCGAGCGCCGGCCCCCGCTGATCCTGATTGACGAGTTGGCGCACTCCAACGCACCGGGCTCGCGCCATCCCAAGCGCTGGCAGGACGTGGAGGAATTGCTGGAAGCGGGCATCGACGTCTTCAGCACCGTGAACGTGCAGCACCTTGAAAGCCTGAACGACGTAGTGGGCGGCATCACCGGCATCCAGGTCAACGAAACCGTGCCGGATACCGTGTTCGACGCCGCCGACGAAGTGGTGCTGGTCGACATCCCAGCCGACGAACTGCTGGCGCGCCTGAAGGGGGGCAAGGTCTATCAGGCGCAGCAAGCCGAACGCGCTGCACAGAACTTTTTCCGCAAAGGGAACCTGATCGCCCTGCGCGAGCTCGCCTTGCGCCGCACTGCCGACCGCATTGAAGACGACGTGCGCGCCTATCGCGTCGAGCAATCGATCGACACCATCTGGAAGACCGGCGCATCGGTGCTGGCCCTGGTTGGCCCGCGCCCTGGCTGCGAACAGGTGGTGCGCAGCGCCGCGCGGCTGGCGGGGCAGCTGGGCACGGAATGGCATGCGATCTATGTCGAGACGCCGGCCTTGCAACGCCTGCCCGCCGCGCAGCGCGAACGCATCCTGAAGATGCTCAAGCTGGCGCAAGACCTGGGTGCAACGACGGCCGTGCTCTCCGCCAGCAATGTCGCCGCCGCAGCTGCGGAATACGCGCGCAGCCACAACCTGTCCAAGATCGCGATGGGCAGGGCGCATGACAGCAGCCCATGGCGCCGCTCCCACATCCGCAACCTGGCAGCCAGGGCGCCGGACATTGACCTGATCGAAGTTTCCGGCAGCGAGCGCGAGACGGCGCCCGCAACGGCGGGGGGCGGCTCCACTGCCGCCGAAGACGCGGTGGAGGACGCGCTTCGCTTCAAGCGGCGCGCGATCGGCTACGGCGTGGCGGCCGCCTCCAGTGTTGGCATGGCTTTGCTGGCGACGCCGCTGCTGCCGTACTTCGACCTGGCCAACATCGCCATGCTGTTCCTGCTGGTGGTGCTGCTGGTCGCGGTGCGTTACGGGCGCGGCCCGTCCGTGCTGGCGACCTGCCTCAGCGTCGCCTGTTTCGACTTCTTCTTTGTGCCGCCGCGCTTCAGTTTCGCCATCTCCGACCTGCAATACATGATTACGTTCGGCGTGATGCTGGCGGTCGGCCTGATCACCGGTCACCTGACCGCAGGCCTGCGCTTCCAGGCCCGCGTCGCCTCTTACCGTGAAGCGCGTGCCCGTGCCTTGTACGAGTTTGCGCGCGAAATGTCGGGCGTGCTGCAGACGGAGCAGGTCTTCGAAACCACCGCGCGCTTCGTGCAGTCCACTTTCAATGCCAAGGCTACGCTGCTGGTTCCTGATGCCGAAGGCAAGCTGCACCTGCCGCCGGGCGGCGCTGCACCTGCAGCGCTGGACCAGGGCGTGGCGCAATGGGCCTTCGACCATGCCGAAAGCGCCGGCCTGGGCACCGGGACGCTGCCCGCCAGCCCGCTGTTCTACATGCCGCTGGTCGCACCCATGCGCACGCGCGGCGTGCTGGCGATCGAACCGGCGCAGCGGCGCTGGATCCTGATCCCCGAACAGCGGCAGCACCTCGATACCTTCGCAGCCCTGGCGGCCATCGCGCTGGAACGCGTGCACTACGTCGAGGTGGCGCAGGACGCCCTGGTCAATATGGAATCTGAACGGCTGCGCAACTCCCTGCTGGCGGCACTGTCGCACGACCTGCGCACCCCGCTCACGTCGCTGGTCGGCCTGTCCGAATCGCTGGCCGGTTCGCGCCCGGCCTTGCCGGAGCAGCAGCTGGAACTCGCCAACTTCCTGCACTCCGAAGCATTGCGCATGAGCGCCCTGGTATCCAATCTGCTCGACATGGCTCGCATTGAAAGCGGCGAGCTGAAATTCAACCTGCAATGGCAGCCGCTGGAAGAAGTGGTCGGCAGCGCCTTGCGCGCCAGCCGACTGCAGCTGGCCGGCCATAAAGTGAGCACCCAGCTCTCGCTCGGCCTGCCGCTGCTGCGCTTTGACGCCGTGCTGATAGAACGCGTGCTGTGCAATCTGCTGGAGAACGCCGCCAAGTACACACCGCCCGGGTCGTCGGTCGTGATCTACGCCGTGCAGCGCGGCGAATTCGTCAGGGTGATGGTGTACGATAACGGCCCCGGCGTGCCACGCGGCCGCGAAGAAGCAGTCTTTGAAAAATTCACCCGCGGAGAGAAGGAATCTTCCAAGCCGGGCGTTGGCCTTGGACTGGCGATTTGCCGCGCCATCGTGGAAGCCCATGGCGGCACGATCGCCGTGGATAAATCGCCGCTGGGAGGAGCAGCTTTCGTCTTCACGCTGCCGATTGGCACGCCGCCGCAGCCGCCGGAAATCGAGGAATAATGAACACGCAACAAACCGAGATAGTTCCCACCGCACTGCTGGTGGAAGACGAACCACAGATCCGCCGCTTTGTGCGCGCTGCGCTGGAAGAAGAAGGCTGGCACGTGCACGAATCGGCCAGCATGCAGCGCGGCCTGATCGACGCCGGCACGCGCAAGCCGGACCTGGTGATCCTCGACCTGGGCCTGCCAGACGGCGACGGCATCGACTTCATCACCGATTTGCGCGAATGGTCGAACGTACCGGTAATCGTGCTGTCCGCGCGCGTCAACGAAGCCGACAAGATCAAGGCGCTCGACGCCGGCGCCGACGACTACCTGAGCAAGCCTTTCGGCACTGGCGAACTGCTCGCCCGCGTGCGCGCCACGCTGCGGCGCCAGCGGCAACCGCAAGCTGACAAAACCGGCCAGGTGCAATTCGGGGAAGTAATGGTGGACTTGCCGAACCGCCGCGTCACCAAACGCGGCGAGCACGTACACCTGACGCCCACCGAATACCGCCTGCTGTCGGTACTGGTGGCCAACGCCGGCCGCGTCATGACCGCCCCGCAGCTGCTGCGCGCCGTCTGGGGGCCCGCGCAATCGGACAACAGCCACTACCTGCGCATCTACATGGGCCACCTGCGCCACAAGCTGGAAGACGACCCGGCCCAGCCGCAATACCTGCTGACCGAAACCGCCGTCGGCTACCGCCTCCAGCTAAGTTGAATTGCCGAGTCCGTGTCCCACCGTGGGGTCACACCCGAAATGAGACACGGCCTCGTCCATTCTGAGTCGAACCAGCCCTTATAGCGCCTGAGCTCGTGTCCCGTTTCGGGTGTGACCCCATGGTGGGACACGAGCTCGGCCGTTACTTGCTCAGCATGCGCATGGCGCGTTCGAGGCCTTCGATGGTGATGGGAAACATGCGGTTCTGCATGATCTGGCGGATCACACTGATCGATTGGCGGTATTGCCACAGGCCTTCGGGCTCGGGGTTGAGCCAGATGAACTTGGGGAAGTGCGACGTGAACCGGCCTAGCCATTCGGCGCCGGCTTCTTCGTTGTTGTATTCGACCGAGCCGCCGGGCTGCAAGACTTCGTAGGGACTCATGGTGGCGTCGCCGATGAAGATCAGCTTCGTGTCGGGCGGGTATTTGCGCAGCACGTCCCAGGTGGCAAAGCGTTCGGCGTTGCGGCGGCGGTTGCTGCGCCACAGGTAGTCGTAGACGCAGTTGTGGAAGTAGTAGAACTCCATGTTCTTGAACTCGGTCTTGGCGGCCGAGAACAGTTCTTCCGCACGCTCGATGTGGTCGTCCATCGTGCCGCCGACGTCCATCAGCATCAGCACTTTGACGTTGTTCTTGCGCTCGGGCTGCATCTTGATGTCGAGATAGCCGGCGTTGTTGGCGGTGGCGCGGATGGTCTGGTCCAGCGCCAGTTCTTCCGCCGCGCCTTCGCGCGCGAACTTGCGCAGGCGGCGCAGGGCGACCTTGATGTTGCGGGTGCCCAGTTCGCGGTCGCCGTCGTAGTCCTTGTAGGTGCGCTGCTCCCACACTTTCACGGCCGTGCGGTTGCCGCCCTTGCCGCCGATGCGGATCCCTTCCGGGTTGGTGCCGCCGTTGCCGAAGGGGGAGGTGCCGCCGCTGCCGATCCATTTGTTGCCGCCTTCGTGGCGTTCTTTCTGCTCTTTCAGCAGCTCGTTCAGGCGGTCCATCAGCTTGTCGTAGCCGAATTTTTCCAGCGCGGCGATCTGCTCGGGTGTCAGTTCGCGCTTCATGCGCTGCAGCAGCCAGTCGAGGGGTATCTCCTTGGTGGTGTCGAAGACGGCGTTGATGCCTTTGAAGTATTGGCCAAAGGCGCGGTCGAACTTGTCGTAATTGGCCTCGTCCTTCACCAGGCACAGGCGGCTCATGTAGTAGAAGTCGTCCAGCGAGGGTTCCAGCACCTGCTTTTGCATCGCTTCCAGCAAGGTCAAGAACTCCTTGATCGTCACCGGGATCTTGGCGTCTTTCAGCGTGAAGAAGAAGTCGATCAGCATGTTAGGCCCTCCGCGCCAGCAGGTACTTCAGCTGGGCTTTCACTTCCGGCCATTCGCCGCGCACGATGCTGTACATGACGGTGTCGCGCACGGTGCCGTCGCGGCGCACGGCGTGGTGGCGGATCACGCCGTCCTTTTTCGCACCCAGGCGTTCGATGGCTGCCTGCGAGGCGTGGTTGAAGTTGTCGGTGCGGAAGCCGACCACGGCGCAGCCCAGGGTTTCAAACGCGTGCGTCAGGAGCAGCAGCTTGCAGGTGGTGTTGACGTGGGTGCGCTGCGCGCTGCGGCGGTACCAGGTGTAGCCGATTTCCGCGCGGTCGATGGCGGGCACGATGTCATGGTAGCTGGTGGTGCCCAGCACCGTGCCGGTGGCTGTTTCCACCACGGCGAAGGCGAGGCGGGAAGGACGCATTTCCAGCGCGGTGGCGATGTAGCCTTCCACCTTGTCGGGTTCGGGCACGGAGGTGATGCGCAGCTTCCACAGCTCGCCGTCCTGCGCGGCTGCGCGTAGGGCGTCGGCGTGCTGCGGGCCAAGCGGCTCCAGGCGCAGGCCGTTGGCTTCCAGCGTGACCGGGGTTGGTGCGTCCATCAGCGGTTGGTCCTCGACATGAATACCAGGCGTTCGAACAGGTGCACGTCCTGTTCGTTTTTCAGCAGCGCGCCGTGCAGCGGCGGGACGGCTGCCTTCTGGTCTTTGCCGCGCAGGACTTCAGGCGGAATGTCTTCGGCCATCAGCAGTTTGAGCCAGTCGAGGAATTCGCTGGTGGAAGGCTTTTTCTTCAGTCCCGGCACGTCGCGCACTTCGTAGAAGGTTTGCAGGGCGGTGGCCAGCAGTTCCTGTTTCAGGTGCGGATAGTGGACTTTGACAATGGCTTCCATCGTGTCCTTGTCCGGGAATTTGATGTAGTGGAAGAAGCAGCGGCGCAGGAAGGCGTCCGGCAGCTCTTTCTCGTTATTGGAGGTGATGATCACCAGCGGGCGGTGTTTCGCAGTCACCATTTCGCGCGTCTCGTAGACGTAGAACTCCATGCGGTCCAGCTCACGCAGCAGGTCGTTCGGGAATTCGATGTCGGCCTTGTCGATTTCGTCGATCAGCAGCACCACCGGTTCCGGCGCGGTGAACGCTTGCCATAGCACGCCTTTGACGATGTAGTTGTGGATGTCGCGCACGCGCTCCTCGCCCAGCTGGGAGTCGCGCAGGCGCGAGACCGCGTCGTATTCGTACAGGCCTTGCTGGGCCTTGGTGGTGGATTTGATATGCCACTGCATCAGCGGCATGTCGAGCGCGGCGGCCACTTCTTCGGCCAGCATGGTCTTGCCGGTGCCGGGTTCGCCCTTGATCAGCAGGGGGCGCTGCAGGGTCAGGGCCGCGTTCACGGCCAGTTTCAGGTCATTGGTGGCGACGTAGTTGTCGGAGCCTTCAAATCGTTGCGGTGCGTGCATATTCAAACTTCCGGTGAAAGGATATCAATGGAAGTATATGTCAGAGCCGGGATTCGAGAGCAGTATGGCAATAGTGAGCATAAGTTGTCATAAGGGAACAAATATGGATGTTGCCTGATCTACCTTATGGACGATCCTCCAACTAGTAAGGTAAAATCGCAGGTTGAGAGCGCGCAGGCCAGGTTTTTATGCGCCAGGCAGTATTCGATTACAACTGATTCTGAATCTGAAGCCCATACTATGAAAAAAATCTTCGCACTCCTCGCGCTGGCCGCCGTAGCGCAGGCTGCCGCAGCCGCGGACATCGTCGGCGACGCCAAGAACGCAAAAGGCAAGATCGAGATGTGCATTGGCTGCCACGCAATTGCCGGCTACAAAGCGACCTTCCCGGAAGTGTTCCAGGTTCCCATGCTCGGCGGCCAGAACGCCAAGTACATCGAAAACGCGCTGAAGGGCTACCAGAAGGGCGAGCGCAAGCACCCGACCATGAAGGGTATCGCCGTGAGCCTGTCCGACCAGGACATCGCTGACATCGCAGCGTTCTACTCCCAGCAGAAATAAGGCCCGGAACCATGAAAAAACTGATTATTGCTCTGTTCTGCTCCGCCGTCTCGTTCAGCGCCCTGGCTGGCGGCAACATCGAAAACGGCAAGGCCCTGACTGAAAAGTACAGCTGCGCTGCCTGCCACGGCAAGGATTTCAATTCCCCGATCGACCCGAGCTATCCTAAGCTGGCCGGCCAGCACAAGGACTACCTGCAGCATGCTCTGACCGCCTACAAGCGCGGCGACGCGCCGAACGGCCGCTCCAACGCGATCATGACCGGCCAGGTCAAGCCGCTGACCAACAAGGACATCCAGGATATCGCCGCCTACCTGCACTCGCTGCCAGGTTCGCTGGTGCTGAAGCGCTGATCCCGCGCCACCTGAAAAAAGCCCGCCAAGTGCGGGCTTTTTTATTGGTTAGCGGCCGATGCGTACCGGTGCCAGACCCTTGGGTCTGACACCGGTTCACCGGTTTCAGCGCCTTTGGCGCCGTTACCTTAGTAGCCTGCCGGATAGGTGGCGGTGGCCGTCATGACGATCGGCGCTCCCACTTTCGCCGGTGTGGCGCTCAGGTAGTTCATCGGGAAGTACAGCTGCTGCACCGCCGTGTAGCCATAGGCCGCAACCTGCGCTTTCGCTTCCGACGAGGTGGTAATGCCCCACAGCGCGAACATCGGCCCCATGTCGCGGCCAATGATGTTGGAGGTGGCGATCAGCATGAAGTCGTTGCCGCTGATCGAGCCAGGATAGGCGGCGTAAGCGCCAAAGCCGAAGCCCGTGGCTTTGGTGGCCCAGGTCGACGCTGCCTGTCCGAAGTCGCGGTCCAGCAGATAGAGCAGCGTGACCAGGTCCCAACCATCCGGGAACTGTGGGTTGTAGTAGCGGGCGTATTCCACCAGCTGCCGGTAGAACATCACGCGGGCAGAATTGTTGGCGGCATAGCTGGTATCGCTCCAGGTGCTGTTATACATGGCCGTGACGGGATCGGCCGTACCAAGTGCCGCCTTCAAATCATTGAAGACTGCTGCGCCGGTATTCGGACGGGCGATGATCGGCGATGCCAGGCCGGCCGCGGTCAGGTTGAACTTCATCTGCTTATGCATCGGGAAGATGTTGTTCGACACCTCGGTCGATTGGCCCCCGTAGATCTTCAAGCGGCCTGGCTGGATGTTGTGGCCGATCTCGTGCGACTCGCCCCAGCCGAGAGGGTTGAATGCCCAGTCCTGGTCGTAAGGGTTGCCGGAACAGCCGTCGCCGCACAATGCGTGAACGTCGCTGATCACATGCTGCATGGTGTCGCGGCGATGCTGCGTACCGGTGCAATCCCAGCCTTTGCTGTTGCAGAAGGAGGTGACGGCACTGGCCAGTGACAATTGGCCGCTGGAAGAATTGAAGCCGGCCAGTTCATAAGTATCCTTGACCGTGTACTTGAACGTATCGGATGCCAGGGCAGCCATATCGCCGTTGTAGCTGGCCATGGTTGTCTTGAAATGGTCCAGGGTCGAATGCAAGGTCAGGGTATCGGTGGCAAAGCCAACCCAGTTGGTGACCGTGGAATTCACTTCAGCCGCGAAGGCGGCAACTGCCGTCGGATCGTTCGGGTTGCGCAGCACCGGGTGGGTGACGACGCCATCCACTTGCACCGTGACCGTTTGGCTGCCCGAAGCGGCAGCGTCGATGAACAGCATCAGCGGTCCGCCGTATGGGCTGGTGATGCTGACCGCTTTGTTCGCCGCCAGCGCCGCACGCGGCGACGAAATCTGCGTTGGGCGATCGAACAGGTTCTTGTCGAACTCCCTGGTGGTATCGCGCAGCATGTTCAGGCCAAACTTGACCGTGCCGGTCCCGCCGTCGGTGCGGGTCAGCGTCACTTTCCTGCCGGGGATGACGTACAGGCCGGTCAGGTATTCCCTGGTTCCGCTGGTTGGCAGCGTGACAGTCACCGTTTGCGAGATGGTCGGCGTGGCTGCCGGAATCATCGTGGCGAAATTGCCCAGGTTCTTGGCCACGGCCGAACTGTCGCGGTTGATGTAGGCGGTCGCGTCGGAGAAGTAGGCGCGGAAGAAGTCCTGCTCATTGACGGTCTTGTCCATCGGATAGCTGACGTTTTCGCGGTACTTGTCGCCCAGAAGTACCAGCAGTTTTTCCAGCTGGTAGCCGGCCTGGTCGAACAGTCGCGTGCCATTGGCGTCGAACTGGCGCATGGTCGTGCGGATTTGCGCCGCCTGCGTGCCGAACTCGGACATATAGGTGGCGTCGCCGTCGCAGTTGACCGGGCTCGAAGTGCCGCAGCCGCTCCAGGTCGTGCTGAAGGTACCTTGCTCGAGCCGCGTCAGCAGCGCTTGAATGCTCGCCAGTTTCGCCGGCTGGGTTGGCAGGCTTGCGGGGGCAAATGCTTTCAGGCCTTCCTGTCCCCAGTAGTTGGAGTTGTGCGCCAGACCGAAATAGGTGGACAGGCGAGTGGCCAGGTCATTGGCGTCGCGGTTGTGATTCAGGTACAGCACGGGAATGCCCCGCGCCTGCGCGGCGCTGACCGCTTGCAGCACCGTGTCGCCGGAATAATTCTTCCCTTGGTCGCTGCCGATCACCAGCAGGTTGGCTCCCTGCAGGCAGCCCGCCAGCGCCGCGCCGTCGCACGCATCGTCGGCCTGGGTGCCGGTGCTCGCCTGGCCATTGATGGTGACGCCCTGGTATTTGGCGTAGAACCAGTCGCGTACTTTCTTCTCATGCGGGAACCAGTAGCTTTCCGTCCCTGGCACTTGCGCCACGACCACTTTGAAGGTGGCTGGGGCGGCGGCGGCGGCGGAAAGCCAGCCGACAGTGTTGGCCATGAGCTTGTCCATCTCGGCATTGCCGGGGACGCCGATGGGATTGCCGCCGAAAGCGGCGTAACGCGTATTGTTCACGGGCGTGTTGCCTGCGATGCCCAGCGCAACGCCGGTGCCGGCCGTGGCGCCGTTGTACTTCCAGTTGCTTGGCAAAATGAGATGATTGCGCGCCGCGTCCTGCAGCGTGAAATAGGCGGAATCGTGCGATGGGTCCCAGTCGATATTGCCCACGTTACTGGAAATCGCCTGCCGCACGTCGGCATAGGCAGCGACCTGGGTAGACAGCAAGGACTGGGCTGCCGTCAGCACGGTCGGCAGGGTGACATTGCTGGAATTTCCCGAGCTCATGGCCACTTCGAGTGCCGAGGTGGTGGGACCCGGCGGCGTGCCCGGATTGGAAGTGCCGGTTCCTGGCGCGCCGGCGGTGTCAGAGCCATTGCCTCCACCGCCGCCGCAGCCGTACAGTGTTGCCGCTACGAAGAGCAATGGAATGGTCGCGCGCAGGCCGCTATGCTGCGTAAAAAGTCTTGCCATATTCATCTATTCTGGTTTTTGTTGACACAAGGAAAGATAACGGTAACACAAAAGTGGCCAATTTTTGCTTTCTTGTTACAACTGGCAATGACATTTGCATGCGTGGTTGCTTAAAAGAAACAGTTTCCTCTTCAAACCACGGTTGCGGGCATTCGTCACATGGCGCCGGCGGCCTTGGCTCATGCCGTGCTCCCGGTGCTAAAGTTCCCCCGACCTTATGGGGGAGACAATGGCTTACAAATTGAACATCAATGGCGCGGTGCGCACGGCGGACATCGAGGGCGACACGCCACTGCTGTGGGCGCTGCGCGATACGCTCGGACTGACAGGCACCAAGTATGGCTGCGGCGCCGGTGCTTGCGGCGCATGCACGGTCCACATCGACGGACAGGTGGTGCGCAGTTGCGTCATGCCGGTCAGGGCGGTCGGCAAAGGCAGGGTGCGCACCATCGAGGCGCTTTCGCCGGATCGCTCGCACGCATTGCAGCAAGCCTGGATCGCCGAGCAGGTGCCGCAGTGCGGCTACTGCCAGTCCGGCATGCTGATGGCGGCGGCAGCACTGCTTGAATCCCATCCCCAACCGAGCGACGCGCAGATCGATGCGGCCATGACCAACTTGTGCCGCTGCGGAACCTATCCACGCGTGCGGCGCGCCATCAAGCGTGCGGCGGGCATGGCGGTGGAGGAGACAGCATGAGCAATCGCCGCAATTTCCTCAAAGCGCTGGCGGCAGGCGGATTGCTTATCGCTGTCGGTCCGGCCGTGGCAGCCGATGCGCCGGCGGCGGCTGCCGCACCGGCGCCGCCGCCGCCGGCCTGGGTACGCATTGCGCCCGATGGCAGCGTCACCATCCTTTCCAATACCAGTGAACTGGGACAAGGCACAGGCACCGCCATCGCGCAGATGCTGGCCGACGAAATGGACCTGGACTGGAAAACCGTGCGCATCGACATGGCGCCGATGGAAAAGCAGTTCATCAATCCCGGCTGGCGCGAATACGCAACCTATGGCAGCGGCGGCGTGGCGCGCCAGTTCGCGCAGTTGCGCAAGGCCGGCGCCCAGGCAAGGGCGATGCTGGTGGCTGCCGCAGCCGCCGAGTGGAAAGTGCCTTGTGACGAATGCGACACGCGGGAGGGCGCCGTATTGCACAAGCCGAGTGGGCGTGTGCTGCCATACGCGAAGCTGGCGGTGCAAGCCGCCGCCCTGCCAGTGCCGGCAGATCCGCCGCTGATGCCGAAGGAGCGCTGGCGCCACATGGGCAAGGACGTGGCGCGCCTCGACCTGCCCGCCAAGACTGACGGCAGCGCGCTGTACGGGATCGACGTCAAGCTGCCTGGCATGCTGTATGCCGCGGTCCGCCAATGCCCGCACTTTGGCGGTACCCTGGCTTCGGTCGACCCGCAAGCTGCACTGTCAAAACGCGGCGTGAAGCAGGTGGTGCGCCTGCCGGACGCGGTAGCCGTCGTGGCCGACAGTTACTGGCGCGCGCAGCAAGCCCTGGATGCGCTCAAGCCGGAATGGAACCTGGCCGCCGCCAGCAAGCATTCGAGCGCACCGTACCGCGCGATGCTGCAGGCAGCCGTGCAACAGGACGGCGACCTGGTGGTTCCTTACAAGGGCAAGGCCGAAGACGTCAGCGCCGCCCATCAGGCAGGAATGGCCAGGGCCGCGAGCTGGCTGGAGCGGCAATATACGGTGCCACTACTGGCGCACGCCACCATGGAGCCGATGAACGGCACCGCCAGCGTCAAGGACGGCCGTGCCGAGCTGTGGCTGCCAACGCAGGCGCAAGACACCGCCCGCAGCTTCGTTGCCAAAGCCCTTGGCATCGAAGGTGAAGCCGTGACTATCCACACTACCCTGAGCGGCGGCGGTTTTGGCCGCCGCATCGAGCCCGACGTCGCAGTGCAAGCCGCGCTGATTGCGAAAGAGGCCGGGGTGCCGGTCAAGTTCCTGTGGAGCCGCGAAGAGGACATGCGGCACGGCTACCATCGCCCGGCGGCGGTGCTGCGCCTGCGCGCCGGGTTTGATGCCGCTGGCGCCCTGGTGGCTGTGCGCATGGACAGCGCTTGCGACACCCTGCTTCAATATTCACGCTTGGGCGACTTCAAGGATCGCCCGCGGCCGTTCGACTTCAGCGCGGTTGGCGTCCTGCCCACGCGCTGTTACGGCTTGCCCGGCTTTGCCCTGCATACGCACACCATCGATGCCGGCGTGCCCCTTGGCTACTGGCGATCGGTGGCGGCATCGCAAAACGACTTTGCCATCGAGTCCTTCATGGACGAACTGGCGCTGCAGGCCAGGCAGGATCCATTCGATTACCGGCGCAGCCTGATGAAGCCGGGCAGCCGGGAGCGCGCCTTGCTCGACCAGCTGGAAGCGCGCTCCGGCTGGCGCACCAAGGCGCTGCCGGGCCGCCATCGCGGCATGGCTTTCGCCTGGGCCAACGGCACTTATATTGGCCACGTGGTCGAACTGTCGGTCGACGCGCAGTCGCGCGTCAAGCTGCACCGTGTCACCAGCGCGATCGATTGCGGCATCGCCGTCAATCCGCGCAATGTGCGCGGGCAGGTCGAGGGCGGCATTATCTTCGCGCTGACGGCGGCCTGGTACGGCGAGATCACGGTCAAGAATGGTGCGGTGGAACAGTCCAACTTTACCGACTACCGCCTGCTGGCGCTGGCCGAAACTCCCGCCATCGATGTCGTCATCGTCGACAGCAAGGAGGCGCCAGGCGGCGTCGGCGAAGAAGCGGTCGGCCCGCTGGCGCCGGCCCTGGCCAATGCCCTGTTTGCCGCCACCGGCCGGCGTTTCACGGAGCTGCCTTGGTCGAAAGCCGGCCTGGCGCTCGGGTGACCCTTACTTCAGGAACTGGACCAGCCGCGGAATGACATCAGCCGTGGCTTCTTCCATCAGCCAGTGTCCGCTGTTCTTGATCACGACGCCCTCCACGCTGGTATCGACCAGGCGGGCTTGCTGAATCAGGAAGTCACCCGATGCCTTCTCGCCGGTCAGGACGAGCATCGGCATGGTCAGTGGCGTTTTCATGTACTTCGCGAACTCATCGGCATCCTGGGCGAAGGCGCGGAAGACCTCGAAACCAGCGCGCATATGGCCTGGCTGGGCGTATTCGGCAGTATAGAATTTGCGGTCCGCTTCGCTCAGCGACTTCGTCCTGTCGGCTGCAAAGTCATTCCAGAAGTGTTCGAAATAAATGCGTTCGCGGCCCTTGACCAGGGCCAACGGCGTCTCGCCATAGAAATGGAAGTGCCACAGGTCGCGCAGCAGCCAGACATCCTTCCAGTTGCCTACGCCAGGCAGGAAGGCATCGAGCAAGGCGATCTTGCTGACCTCTTGCGGATACTGGGCGGCATAAGCGTAGGCGACCATCAGTCCGATATCATGCCCCACCACCTTGGCCGACTTGATGCCCAGGCTCGCGGCCAGCGCGTGCACGTCCTGTGCCATGACCGATTTGGTGTATGGCCCCTGCGGCAGGCCCGATTGTCCAAAGCCCCGCAGGTCAGGGGCGATCACCAGGTGATCCTTCGATAGCTGGGCAATCAGCGGCAGCCACATATGGCTGGACTGGGTATAGCCGTGCAGCAGGATGACCGGGTCGCCTTTGCCGGCGGCCAGGTAATGCATCCGCACCCCGTTGACTTCTGCAAAATTACTCTTGGGCGCCTGCGCATGGCTGGTCCCGATGAATGTGAAAAACATCAGTAAGCCCATGTAAAGCAATTTCTTGAGCGTGCGTAGCATGGTCACCTCCGTGATTAAAGCAACAGAATATCCATGCTCTTGCAGCCGGCATACCCACTATCGGGTGATTTGTTTCTATACAATAATCGACAATCAAGCCGCTTGCGTGCTGCCATGAAGAGTCCATTGCTGGGTTGCCTTAGGGCGTTCTTTGTCATGCTTGCTTTCTGCGCCTCTTCCGCAGCAGGCAGCCCTTCGGCTGCCACGCTCAAGCTGCACCATACCAGCTGGACTGCCCGCGACGGAGCGCCGGCCATGATCCTGTCGATGACCCAGACGAAAGACGGCTGGCTGTGGCTTGGCGGCCCAACCGGGCTATATCGCTTTGACGGAATCCAGTTCGAGCAGTTCGCGCCATCCAATGCGCCACTGTTGACCAGGAATGTCAGCGTCGTGAACGCGTTCGGCGATGGCTCTTTATGGATCGGCTACCGCACTGGCGGTGCGGCCAGGCTGCAGGGCGGGCGCATCCACAATTACAGCGAGCGTGACGGCTTGCCGGGCAGGGCGGTGTGGAGCGTGGAGCAGGACGGCGCCGGCCGCATCTGGGCCGCTACGGCGCAGGGGATGTACTACCTCGAAAACGACCGCTGGCAAGCGCCCGCACCGTCGTGGAATCTTCCCGCCGACTGGTACAAGACCCTGATGCGTGACCGGGAGGGAACACTCTGGCTGCAGGGCGATAGCGGCGTCTATTTCCTGCGGCCAGGCGCTGCACAATTCGCCAAGGCGCCGGTCACCAGCGGCACCGGCGTGCTGTTCAGCTTGCCACGCGGCGAGGTCGTGAGCTGGGACGCCACGCGCGCACGCTTCAACCGCCTCGCTCCGGCGGGACAGCAGGCCTATCCTGCACAGTGGCAGGGCCTGGGCGACCCCTCAAGCTTGCTGTTCGACCGCCAGGGCGCTCTGTGGGTGGGGCATAAGCAAGGCATCGAGTACCGCACGGCAGCGGAGCCGTTCCGGAGTGTGCCGCAGGAGCGCTTGAGCGGCCCTGCCGTCGGTGCGCTATTCGAAGACAGGGAGGGCAATGTCTGGGCCGCCACCTCCACCGGCATCGACCGTTTCCGCAGCCGGCGCTTGGGAAGGATCGACGTCCCCGCTGCCGCCATCGGCGCCGCCATCATGGCCGATGACGAGGGCGGGGCCTGGGTCGGCGGATTTCACGTCGCCGCCAGCGATACGGGTGCAGTACGGGTGACGCCATTGTGGCCCGCCAACGGGACGGGATGGGCGGATATGCTGACCAGCTTTGCCCGCAGCGGCGACGGCACCTTGTGGGGCGGCTCCTTTGGTGCGCTGCGCCGTATCCGGGGCCAGGAGAGCGGCCGCATTGCGCTGCCAGCCGCGATCGGCAATATCATGATCAACAGCGTGGTGGCCGAGCCGGACGGCGGGTTGCTGGCGGCATTGCAGCGCCACGGGCTCTATCGCCGCAAAGCCAGCGGCGACTGGGAAAAGGCTGGGGAAGACGGCGAGGTCAATGTGATGGCGCGTTCCGATGCGTCGGGGCTGTGGCTCGGCTATTATCCCGGCCGCGTGGTGAACGCCGCGGGCGGCAAGTGGCGCAGCTACGGGCCAGCCGAGGGACTCGCCATTGGCTTGGTGATGGCGCTGCACCCGCATGGCGCCCGCGTGTGGGCCGGCGGCGATAATGGGCTCGCCCTGTTCGAAAGCGGCCGTTTCAGGCAAGTCACCGGCATCAATGGTGAAACCTTCGACGGCATCTCCGGCATTGTCGAACTGGAGAATGGCGACCTGTGGCTCAACGCAACGGCTGGACTGTTCCGCATCGCTGGCGCTGAGATCGAGCGCTTCAAGCGCGGCCCGGACTATCGCGTGCAGTACCAGAAGCTCGACCAGCTGGATGGGCTGGAGGGCAGCGCGCCGCGGGTGGTCCCGTCGCCGTCGCTGGTGCTCGCCTCGGACGGGCGCTTGTGGATCGTCAGGTCGACCGGCTTGTTCCGCCTGGATCCGCGCGAACAACTGCCGCCTTCGCCCGCGCAGCCTGCCATCATCAAAACGATCGGCCCGCCGGGGGAGGGAAGGGCGCTGCGGGAAGCGGTGCAGTTTGCACCGGGCGTCTCCGCATTGCAGCTCGATTACACCGCGCCTTCGCTGGCGATGCCGGAGCGTGTCAAGTTCCGCTACCGGCTGGACGGGGTCGATACGGAATGGCAGGAGGTCGGCGGCCGCCGCAGCGCTTTCTACAGCAACCTTGCTCCCGGCGACTATCGCTTTCGCGTCGCCGCTTCCGATTACAACGGCGCCTGGAGCGCGCTGCACACGGAGGCACGCTTCACCATCGTCCCGACCATGCGCCAAACCTGGTGGTTCAAGCTGTTATGCGGCTTCTGCCTGCTGTCGGCAGCCTGGCTGGCCTATCGCTGGCACATCCAGCGCATGGCCCGGCAGATGGCCAACCGCCTGCAGGAACGCGTGCGCGAGCGCGAACGTATTGCGCGCGAGCTGCACGACACCTTGCTGCAGTCGGTCCAGAGCCTCATCCTGCACATCCATGCCGCCGTCATGAAATTGCCGGCGCAGGACATGCTGCGCATCCAGCTGGAGACTGCCTTGCAGCAGGCGGACGATGTGGTCGATGAAGGCCGCGGCCGCATCCGCGAGCTGCGCGGCGAAGAGGAAGGCAAGCTGGGTTTCCCGGATGCGATACTGGCCGCAGCCGCGCGCCTGCAGCCGCACGGTGCTAGCGCTATCGAACTGGCCATGCGCGGCACGCCGCGCCGGCTGGATGGCGTGGTTTACCAGGAGGCCCTGGCCATCGTGGTCGAGGCGATCGCCAATGCCTATCAGCACGCGCATGCAAGCCGGATCACGGTCGAGCTGCATTATGGCGGTCGGGAATTTCGCAGCACCGTGCGCGATGATGGTGCAGGCATTCCTGCCGGGATCCTGGACGAGGGCGGGCGCCAGGACCACTGGGGCATGCGTGGAATGGCTGAGCGAGCGGCCAGGATGAGCGGAAAACTCACCTTGCGAAGCAGTCCTGCCGGGACCGAATGGCAACTCAGTCTGCCGGCCGCCCTGGCTTATACCCGATCGGGTGATCAACACAGCATTTTCCGGTGATACCCTGACTCGATGAAAAAGGAGCGCTGTCATGGAAAGCAGAAGCGGCGAAACGATTACCGTCTTGATCGCAGACGATCATCCCTTGATGCGCAGTGGCATCGCTGCGGTGCTGTCTGCCGATCCGCGCTTTTCGGTGGTGGCCGAGGCGGAGGACGGCGAGGACGCTATCGAGCAATACAAGCGCCACCATCCCGGCGTCACGCTGATGGACCTGCAAATGCCGCGGACCGACGGTATCGAGGCGACAGCAGCGATCCGCCGCCTTGATTCCCGGGCCTGCATCATCGTTCTGAGCACCTACGGCGGCGACGTGCAGGTGGCGCGTGCATTGAAAGCCGGGGCCAGCGGCTATCTCCTCAAGAACCTGGCGCGAAACGAGCTATGCAGCTACATCGCCGCCGTGCATGCTGGACAACGGCAGCTGCCGCAGCAAGTCGCTTGCAGCCTTGCCAGCAGCTTTCAGCAAGACGCGCTGAGCAAGCGCGAGCTGGAAGTGCTGCGCTATGTTGCGGATGGCAATTCCAACCAGCGGGTCGGCGTGTGCCTGGGCTTGCGCGAGGATACGATCAAGGCGCACATGAAAACCATCCTGCAAAAACTCAACGCGCGCGACCGTACCCATGCAGTGACGATCGCCTTGCGCCGTGGCTATTGGGAAAATTAAAGGAGGATCAACATGGATCTGCAACTCAAGGGCAGGCTGGCTTTGGTCAGCGGCAGTACCGCAGGCATCGGCTATGCGATCGCCCACCTGCTGGCGCAGGAGGGAGCGAGCGTCATCGTCAATGGCAGGACGCAGGCTGGCGTCGATGCGGCAATGGAGCGCATACGGACCGAAACGCACGGCACGGTACTGGGCTTTGCCGGCGATCTTTCCCAGGCCGAGGCGGCGCAGGAGGTGGTACGCCGCCACCAAGGCATCAGCATCCTGGTCAACAACCTTGGCATCTTCGAGGCCAAGGCCTTCGAGGACATCCCAGACGACGACTGGCTGCGCTTCTTCGACGTCAACGTGCTGAGCGGCGTGCGCCTTGCGCGCCTGGTGCTGCCGGCCATGAAGCAGGCCAACTGGGGGCGCATTATTTTCATATCGAGCGAAAGTGCGGTGCAGATCCCGACCGAGATGATCCACTACGGCATGACCAAGACCGCCCAGCTGGCAGTTTCGCGCGGCCTGGCGGAAGCGGTTGCCGGAACGGGTATCACGGTCAACAGCATCTTGCCGGGCCCCACCAGATCACGTGGCGTGGGCGACTTTGTCGAAGGCATGGCGCGCTCGGCCGACAAGAGCTTCGAACAGGTCGAAGCGGAGTTCTTCGACCATGTCAGGCCGACCTCCCTGATCAAGCGTTTCGCCAGCCCGCAGGAGGTGGCGTCGCTGGTTGCTTACGTGGCAAGCCCGCTTTCCTCGGCAACCACCGGCGCAGCGCTGCGCGTCGATGGGGGCGTGGTCAAGAGCGCCTTCTGAAGCGCGAAATTTTTTGCTGCACTGCGATTTTTGGATAGTTTCCGCGTGGAACTAATGGTCTATGATGGCCATATCAAGTAATCGCGGAGGTATCTGGAATGGTGGTCTTGCTCACTGCATTGCTGGCCGGTGTCGCTGTGCTGATGCTGTGCTTGCTTGCCAGGCTGGGGCGAAAGTCGCAAGCGTTTCTCGCTGCCACGCTGCCATGGCTGATCAACGTCGCCCCGGCGCTGGCGGTGGGATCGGAACACCTGCTGCGGCCTGTGGTGTTCGCGGCGGTCGCCAGTCCGCTGGTGTTCGCCCTGATCTGGCATATGCCTATCGTCCGGGTGGACGAAGCTTAGTTAAATCCTGCGCTTGACCGCTTCCACATAGGCGGCGCCGTCCGGCGGCACGCCGCGGCGCTGCGAGTTCCAGATCATCTCGCCCAGGCATTCCATGATTTCATGGTGCGCCGCATGTTCGGTGCCCAGCTTGCGCGCCAGGCCAATAAAGGCTTGGCGGATGCCGCGCGGCTGGTCGATCGAGAGCTGTTCGGTAATCGACAGGTGCATCGACAGGTGCAGGAAAGGATTGGCCTCGCTGCCTTCCACCGAGTAGTCGCGCGCGATGGCGGCTTCCACGTCCTTCAGCTGCTCGTGGTATTCGGGGTGCGCCATGATCCAGTCACGGGCGATCAGTTCGATCGGATCCATGATTTCATTGGCATTGGATTTGCGGTAGACCTCGCAGAAGAAGCGGCGAACGTCATGGGAGGATGGCGTAAACATAGGTCAGCATTATATCGCCAATGAAAAAGGCAGCCATGAAGGCTGCCTTTTCTTATTCCTTTGTTACCAGCAAAGGGGCATCGCAAGCGGCCGCTTCCTGCGGCGGAGTGACCGAGGGCGGCTGCGGCTTGTCGCCGCTGCGCTGTCCACGCTGGCCATGCGGCTGGCGCAGGTAGCGCGAGGAGTGGCGGCGGTCGCCATGCGCCGGCCAGGTCAGGAAGCGCGATAGCTCCTGCAAGGCGCGCTGGTAGACTTCGCGCTTGAATTCGATCACCACGTCCAGCGGAACCCAGTAATCGTGCCAACGCCAGGCGTCGAACTCGGGATGGTCGGTCAGGCGCAGGTTCACGTCGTTGTCGCGCGCGCACATGCGCAACAGGAACCAGATCTGCTTCTGGCCACGGTAATGGCCGCGGATTTCCCGCTTGATGAAGTGATCAGGCACCTCGTAACGCAACCAGTCGCGCGTGCGGCCGATAATCTTGACGTGCTCCGGACGCAGTCCGATTTCCTCTTCGAGCTCGCGATACATCGCTTGCTCCGGCGTTTCACCATACTTGATCCCGCCCTGCGGGAACTGCCACGAGTGCTCGCGCACCCGCTTGCCCCACCACACCTCGTTATGCGAGTTGAGCAGGATGATGCCGACGTTGGGGCGAAACCCTTCACGATCGAGCATATTGCACCTCAAACTTTCTGTGGCCGAGGCGTCCTTTTATATTTTTGACTACAAATCCAACTGCAATAGCGCTCTTTGTATAAAGTTTGGACGCATCGGGCCAGCTAATCCTTTAAAATTAGGTTGATTATAACTCTCTCTTTTTAAAAAGAATTCACCGATATGCGTGCATCTCGTTTTTTTATTTCAACCCTCAAGGAAGCTCCATCTGACGCGGAAATCGTCAGCCACCAGTTGATGATGCGCGCGGGCATGATCAAACGCCTCGGTTCCGGCATTTATACGTATATGCCGATGGGCCTGAAAGTGATCCGTAAAGTCGAAGCAATCGTTCGCGAAGAAATGAATCATGCCGGGGCGATTGAGCTGCTGATGCCTCTGGTGCAGCCTGCCGAGCTGTGGCAGGAAACCGGGCGCTGGGACAAGATGGGCCCGGAGCTGCTGCGGGTAAAAGACCGCCATGGCCGCGATTTCGCGATCCAGCCGACTTCCGAGGAAGTGATCACCGATGTGGTGCGCAGCGAGATCAAATCCTACCGTCAAATTCCGTTGAATTTTTACCACATCCAGACCAAGTTCCGCGACGAACGCCGCCCACGCTTCGGCCTGATGCGCGGCCGCGAGTTCACCATGAAGGATGCTTACTCCTTCGACCGCGACCTGGAAGGCATGCAAAAGTCGTACAAGATCATGTTCGACGCCTACACCCGTATCTTCACCCGCTTCGGCCTGAAGTTCCGTGCCGTGGCGGCCGACAACGGCGCCATCGGCGGCACCGGTTCGCATGAATTCCACGTGATCGCCTCCACCGGCGAAGACGCGCTGGTGTACTGCCCGACCTCCGACTACGCGGCCAATATGGAAGCGGCCGAGGCGGTCGCCACCGGCGCCCGCGCCGCTGCCGGCGCCGCCCTGGCCAAGACCTCGACGCCGAAAGCGTCCAAGTGCGAAGACGTGGCCAAGCTGCTGGGCATCGACCTGAAGCAGACCGTCAAGACCATCGCCCTGACCGCCGACAAGGAAGACGGCTCCAAGCAGCACTTCATGCTGCTGCTGCGCGGCGACCATGAGCTGAACGAAATCAAGGCCAGCAAGGTGCCTGGCCTGGCGCAGAACCGCTTCTCGACCGAAGCTGAAATCCTGGAAGTCTATGGCTGCAAGCCGGGCTACCTGGGGCCGATCGGCGCCAAGGGGCCGGTCACCGTGGTGGCCGACCGCACCGTGGCGCTGATGTCCGACTTCGTGACCGGCGCCAATGAGGAAGATTTCCACTTCACCGGCGCCAACTGGGGCCGCGACATGGCCGAGCCGGCCCTGGTGGCCGACCTGCGCAACGTCGTCGAAGGCGATGCTTCGCCGGACGGCAAGGGCGTGCTGGCGATCGAGCGCGGCATCGAAGTGGGCCACGTGTTCCAGCTGGGCACCGCCTACTCGGAATCGATGCAGGCCACCTTCCTGGACGAAAACCAGAAGCCGGCCCCGCTGCAAATGGGCTGCTACGGCATCGGCATCACCCGTATCCTGGGCGCCGCCATCGAGCAGAACTTCGACGACAAGGGCATCATCTGGCCGGCTTCGCTGGCCCCGTTCGAACTGGTATTGTGCCCAATGGGCATGGACCGCTCGGAACTGGTGAAGGCCGAGACCGAAAAGCTGTACAACGCGGCGCTGGAAGCCGGCATCGACGTCATCCTGGACGACCGCGGCCAGCGCCCGGGCGCCATGTTCGCCGACTGGGAACTGATCGGCGTGCCGCACCGCGTGGTGATTGGCGAGCGTGGCCTGAAGGAGGGCAACCTGGAATACCAGGGCCGCCGCGATACCGAAGCGACGGCCGTTCCTGTTGCTGAAGCCCTGGCCTTCATCAAGGGCAAGATCCAGAAGTGATCGCCATGGCTGTGCCAAAGCCAAAACAGGGACGTGAGCGCCGCCGCTGGTGGGCGCGGCCCCTGCGCTGGTGGCATGCGCTGGCTTTTGCCAGCGGCGTGCTGTGCGCGCCGTTCGGCTTTGCCGGCAACCAGCAGGAAGAAGCGCTGGCCGACAGTGTGCGGCTGGCGCTCTCCAACGCCATCATGGATGCGCGGCCGCCCAAGCCCGTCTTCCTCAATCCGGTCGACCGCAGCCAGTACGACACCTGGTATGGCGCCATGTCCGACCGCCTGAAGCGCAAGCTGCCGGACGAATTCACGCGCCGCGAATTCCTCGAAACCGCCTGGTACGAGGCGCGCCGCGCAGGGCTTGATCCGGGCCTGGTGCTGGGCCTGATCCAGGTCGAATCGGCTTACCGCAAATACGCCGTATCGATTGTCGGCGCGCGCGGCTATATGCAGGTGATGCCGTTCTGGACCAATGTGATCGGCGACCGCGACCGTTCCAAGCTGTTCAATATGCAGACCAACCTGCGCTATGGCTGCTCCATCCTGCGCATGTATATCGACATGGAGCAGGGCAACCTCTACCTTGCCCTTGGCCGCTATAACGGCAGCCGCGGTAAGCCCGAGTATCCGAATGCCGTCCTGGCTGCATGGAACAAGTGGAAGCTTTAACGCGGCAGCAAGAGCGCGCTGGCGCCGACCATCGCGAACAGCAGTCCGCCTAGCGGCAGCAAGCCGTAATGCAGGAAGGGCGCCACCAGTTGCGTGGCGCCGGCGACGCAGGCGAAGGACAGGAACATCAGCAGCCCCGCGCCTTGGCCGGCATCAGCCCCCGCCGCCTGCAGCGCGCCACCCATGGTGGCGGCGCCGCGCAGGCCGAGGCCGCCGCAGAACAGGGCAGCCAGCATGGCCAGCGCAAGCAGGCCGGCTGTTCCGGCCAGTCCGGCCAGCGCCATGCCCATCAAACCAGCGCCCGCCAGGAATTGCAGCAGCGTCCCGCTGCGCATCAGCCAGCGCTGGCCGAGGCGTTTGACCAGCCGCACTGCCGCCGTGGCGCCGGCCATGAACGCCAGCACGCCGCAAATCTGCAGGATGGCGAAGGCCTCGATCCCCAGCCCCAGTGCATGGGTGACCAGGACCGGCGCGCTGGCCACGTACATCAGCAGGGCGCCGAACATCACCGCATAGCTCAAGGCATAGCGCAGGTAGGTGCGGTTGCGCAGCAGGGTGACATAGCCGCCCTGGCTTGACGGCGCGGCGCCGGCGGGCACTGGCGCGCGGCCGACGATGCGGGCGACCAGGGGCAGCAGCAGGAGCGACATGGCGGCGAGCAGCCAGAACGTTGCGCGCCAGTCCGCATACAGGACGATGGCGGCGCCGGCGACCGGACCGGCGGCCGGGATGGTCGATTCGGCCATGGCGACCATGGCCAGCGCCTTGACCGCGTCGGCCTCGTCAAAGCGGCGCCGGATCAAGGCGGGCACCGCGACCGTGGCGGCGCCGGCGCCCAAGCCTTGCAGCAGGCGTCCCGCCAGCATCGCAGCAATGTCCGGCGCCAGCGCGCAGGCCAGGCTGCCGCCGCCCAGGAGGATGGTACCGGCCATGATCGTGCGGCGGTCGCCGAAATGGTCGGCGGCCCAACCCCATGCCAGTTGCGACAGGGCCAACGCCGCCATGAACAGCGCCATCGTGGCCTGGGCCGCAGGAATGGACGCTCCCAGCTCCGCCGCCATGACGGGAATCGCCGGCAGGTACAGGTCCGACGCCAGCAAGCCCAGCGCAGTCAGGCTAGCCAGCGGAACGGCAAGTCGATGTATTGAGCGCATAAAAAATAAAAAGCCCCGAGCGCATGGCGTCGGGGCTCCTCGAATGGCTGCAACAGCCAGAAGCAGCTTATTTCAGGTGGTCGGAAATCAGCTTGGTCATTTCGAACATGGAAACCTGGGCTTTGCCGCCGAAGACAGCTTTCAGCTTGTCGTCTGCATTGATCATGCGGCGGTTGGCGGCGTCCTGCAGGTTCAGTTTCTTGATGTAGTCCCAGACTTTCTTGGTCACTTCGGTACGCGGCAGCGGTGCGGAACCGACCACGGCGGACAGTGCGCTCGATGGAGTCATCGCCTTCATGAAGGCTGCGTTAGGTTTACGTGCTGCTGGTGCTGCGGCTTTCTTTGCTGCTGGCTTGGCTGCTGCCTTCGCTGGAGCGGCTTTCTTCGCTGCTGGCTTGGCGGCGGCTTTCTTTGCTGCTGGTGCTGCTTTCTTGGCTGTTGCCATATTCGAGCCTCCTTAACAAACAAATGGATATTTGCGCAATACTATCGCACGGCTAATATTGGCGGGGGTTTGCAGCTTGTGCAAGTGTTTTTGTGGGTTTTTTAGAGGAAACAAGACTTAAACACAAAAAAAGCCGCCCGAAGGCGGCTTTTTGGGGCCTGGCGCGGCTTAGCGCATGCCCGGCATCATGCCTTTCATAGAGCGCATCATCTTCATCAGGCCGCCGCCCGAGAGCTTTTTCATCATGGTCTGCATCTGCTCGAACTGGTTCAGCATGCGGTTCACTTCCTGCACCTGGACGCCGGCGCCGGCCGCGATGCGGCGCTTGCGGGCCGCCTTGATCAGTTCCGGCTTGGCGCGTTCCTGCGGGGTCATGGAGTCGATGATGCCGACCATGCGCCGCACCTGCTTCTCGGCCTGGTCCATGTTGGCGCCGGAGGCGGCTTGCTGGAACTGGGCCGGCAGCTTGTCGAGCAGGCCGGACATGCCGCCCATCTTCTTCATCTGCGCCAGCTGGGCCTTGAAGTCGTTCATGTCGAACTTGCCGCCCGACTTGACCTTGGCCGCCAGTTCGGCCGCGGCCTTGGTGTCGACGTTCTTCTGCGCTTCCTCGACCAGGGCCAGGATGTCGCCCATGCCCAGGATGCGGTTGGCCATGCGCTGCGGATCGAACGCTTCCAGCCCGTCCAGTTTTTCGGACACGCCGGCGAACTTGATCGGCTTGCCGGTGATATGGCGCACCGACAGCGCCGCGCCGCCGCGCGAGTCGCCATCGAGCTTGGTCAGCACCACGCCGGTCAGCGGCAGGGCGTCGTTGAAGGCCTTGGCGGTGTTGATGGCGTCCTGGCCCAGCATGGCGTCGACCACGAACAGGGTTTCGATCGGCTTGACCGCGCCGTGCACGGCGGCGATCTCTTTCATCATCTCTTCGTCGATACCGAGGCGGCCGGCGGTGTCGATGATCAGCACTTCATGGTGGTGCTTCTTGGCCCAGTCCAGCGCGGCCAGGGCGATATCGACCGGCTTGTCCTGCGCGGTGGACGGGAAGAAGTCGGCGCCTACTTGCGCGGTGACCGATTGCAGCTGGGCGATTGCGGCGGGACGGTAGACGTCGGCCGAGACGGTCAGCACTTTCTTTTTCTTCTGTTCTTTCAGGTACTTGGCCAGCTTGCCGACGGTGGTGGTCTTACCCACGCCCTGCAGGCCGGCCATCAGGATGATGGCCGGCGGCTGCTGGGCAAACGAGAGCTGGGAGGCGTCGGCGCCGAGGTCGGCGCCCATCAGGGCGCCCAGTTCGCGCTGCACCACGCCGACCAGGGCCTGGCCCGGGGTCAGCGAGGAAATCACTTCTTCGCCGAGCGCCTTTTCCTTGACCTTGGCGATGAATTCGCGCACGGCCGGCAGGGCGACGTCGGCCTCCAGCAGCGCCATGCGCACTTCGCGCAGCATTTCGGCGGTGTTGGACTCGGTCAGGCGGGCCTCGCCGCGCATCGTCTTGACGACTTTGGCAAGGCGCGTAGTCAGGTTGTCTAGCATTGGTGGCCTACTAATAATAGAAGCGGAAAATCCTGCCATTTTACCTTAGGAGCCAGTGCCGCAGGCAGCCTGCCGGCGCATAGCGCCGGTTAGCGGCACTATCTCACCAATTGTCACTCTCGTGCACAGTTTTGCGAAATATGCAAAGTTTCCCATTGACAAGTGATGGGCCTGCCGTGCATCTTGCTGATAAGTTAATTTTAGAAATGAATTTGTGCAAACCCTGGCTGTCCCAGAGCTGATCGACACCCCCGCGCCCGGCCGGCGGCGCGTGCTGCGCCATTGGCGCGGCGCGCTGCTGCTGGCGGTGGCCTGCGCGGTGCTGGCGGCGGCCTGGCAGCTGGCGCGTCCCGCGGCCGCCGATATGCTGGCCGACGCCATGCCGCCGGAACTGGCGGCCCAGGCAGGCCAGGACATGCTGCGCGAACTGGACATCCACACCCTGTTGCCAAGCGAGCTTGATGGCGCGCGGCAGCAGCGCATCAGCAGCGCCTTCGCCAGCTTGCAGGCGCCGCATGAGGGCGCGCCGCGCCACCGCCTGCTGTTCCGCAGCGGGCATGCCGGCGCCACCGCTTTCACCCTGCCTTCGGGCGACATCATCGTGACCGATGCACTGCTGCGGGCGCTGCCCGACGACGGCGCCGTGCTGGCGGTGCTGGCGCATGAACTGGGCCACCTGCACCGCAGCCACATGCTGCGCCGCCTGACGCAGGAAGCCATGCTGCCGGCCGCTGCCAGCATCGTGTTTGGCAATACGGACTGGCTGGTGTCCAGCGTGGGCGCGCGCGTGCCGCAACTGGCCTGGCCGCCGCAGGCCGAAATCGAGGCCGACGATTATGCCGCCGACCTGCTGGAACATAATGGCCTGTCGCTGCGCAACCTGGCCGAGGTGCAGGAAGTCCTGTCGCGCCAGGGTAGCGCGCAGCGCGCCTACCTGGCGATCCACCCTCCGTGCGCCGATCGCCTGGCGCACCAGCGCGAACGCAGCGCCCTTTAAAGCCCGCAGCCGCCGATGTATGATGGGCGCGCGGCCGCGCAGGCCCAAATTTACCTATGGAGAGCTGGATGAAACTGAAAAGTATCGGCAAATCGGTAGCGCTTGCTGCGCTCGTGTTGGCTGGCGGCGCGCAGGCGCAGGACGTGGTGCGCCTGGGGAACCTGAAGTTCGCCCACTACGGCGCCGTGTCGTACATCAAGGAGATCGCGCCCAAATGCGGCATCAAGGTCGAAGAGCGCGTGTTCGCCAAGGGCCTCGACGTGATGTCGGCGGTGCTGGCGGGCGAGCTTGACGTCGGCGCCACCGCTTCCGAAGCGGCCATCTCGGGCCGTGCCGGCGGCGCGCCGATCTATGCGGTAGCCGGCTTTGCCAAGGGCGGTGCGCGCCTGGTCGGCCGCCCCGACCTGAATATCAAATCGATCAAGGACTTGAAGGGCAAGAAGGTGGGCGTGACGCGCGGCGGCATCCAGGAAGTGCTGCTGCTGGCCGAATTGCAGCAGGCCGGCCTGACGGCGTCCGACCAGCCGGGCAAGGATGTGCAGCTGGTGCTGCTGGCCTATGCGGACCTGAACCAGGCCCTGCTCGGTAAGCACATCGACGCCATGATGCAGTCGGAGCCGCAATCCTCGCAGGCCATCAACAAGGGCTACGGCGTCGAGATCATGAAGCCTTACAACACGCCGATCGGCGAGCCGATCCGTACCATGGTGATGACGGAGAAGTTCTACAAGGAGCGCCGTCCGGTGGCGGAAAAGTTCATGCGCTGCTTCGTGGAAGCGACCAAGACCTTCATCGACCAGCCTGCCACTGCGGAAAAACACGTGCGCGAGAACGTGTTCAAGGGCCAGATCACGGCCGACGATTTCCAGGACGCGATCGGCAATTCGCCGTATTCGTATGACATCACGCCCGAGCATATCCAGGTCACCACCGACATCATGGTGAAGACCGGCGTGGGCCGCATGGCCAAGCCGCCGGTGGCCAAGGACTGGGTCAAGACCGACCTGCTGGAGCAGGCCAAGAAGTCGCTGGGCGTCAAATGAAGCTGGCCTGGCGCGACGTAGGCATCGGCCTGGTGGTGCCGGCCTCGCTGGTGCTGGTCTGGCATGTCGTGACCTATCACGGCTGGGTCAATCCGCAGGCGCTGCCTTCGCCGGAAGCGGTGGCGCGCAAGTGGGTGGAATACCTGTTGCCGCTGCAGCCGTATGATGGGCAGGGCAGCTGGCTGTCCTGGGCCTTCTCCGGTGAGTTGATCCAGGATGCGATGGGCAGCATGTTCCGCGTGCTGCTTGGCTTTGCCATCGGCGCCGGGCTGGCCCTGCCGCTTGGCCTGGCCATGGGCGCCAGCGCCCACGCTTACCGCCTGTTCAATGTGCTGGTGCAGATCATCCGCCCGGTGCCGCCGATCGCCTACATCCCGCTGTCGATGCTGTGGTTCGGGCTGGGCAACCCGCCGGCGATTTTCCTGATTGCGCTGGGCGCGTTTTTCCCGGTGCTGATCAACACCATCGCCGGCGTGCGCCAGGTGGACGGCATCTACCTGCGGGCGGCGCGCAACCTGGGCGCGTCCGGTCCGACCATGTTCCTGCGCGTGATCCTGCCGGCGGCGGTGCCCTCCATCCTGGCCGGTGTGCGGATCGGCATCGGCACCGCCTTCATCGTGGTGATCGTGGCGGAAATGGTGGCGGTCAACAACGGCCTTGGCTTCCGCATCAGCGAGGCGCGCGAGTACTTCTGGTCGGACAAGATCATCGCCGGCATGATCACCATCGGCTTGCTGGGCCTGGCCATCGACGTGGCCATGGACCGCCTGAACAACCACCTGCTGCGCTGGCACCGCGGCCTGGAGAGCTGAATGAGCGCTGCACATATTGAAGTGAAGGGCGTCAGCAAGGTGTTCGGCGCCTCGGTGGTGGCGCTGCAGGACATCAACCTGGAGATCCCGCGCGGCCAGTTCGTCTGCCTGCTGGGGCCTTCGGGCTGCGGCAAGTCGACGCTGCTGAACGCCATCGCCGGTTTTGCGCCGCCTTCCAGCGGCAGCATCGTCGCCGACGGCAAGCCGGTGGCCGAGCCGGGCCCGGAGCGCGGCATGGTGTTCCAGGAATACGCGCTGTTCCCATGGATGACGGTGGCCGAGAACGTGGCCTTCGGCCTGGAGATCAAGGGCATGGCGAAAGCGGACATCGACGCCACCGTGGAGCGGCTGCTGAAAACCCTGTCGCTGCAGGACTTCCGCCAGCGCTTCCCGAAAGACCTGTCGGGCGGCATGCGGCAGCGGGTGGCGATTGCGCGCGTGCTGGCGCTGGATTCGCCGATCATGCTGATGGACGAGCCGTTCGGCGCCCTCGACGCGCTGACCCGGCGCAACCTGCAGGACGAGCTGCTGCGCATCTGGGCGGAGCTGAAAAAGACCATCATCTTCGTCACCCACAGTATCGAGGAAGCGATCTACCTGGCCGACCGCATCGTCGTCATGACCTACCGGCCCGGCACGGTCAAGCGCGATATCCTGGTCGACATGCCGCGCCTGCGCGATCCGGCGGCGCCCGAGTTCAATGCCCTGAAGCGCGAACTGGGGCAGTTGGTGATGGAAGAACAACAACGCCACCACAACGACGAACTGCGCGCCGCGGCTGTCGACTGACTCCGGCGGCAAAAAGGGGTACGTCCCCTTTTTTTCGAGGTGTTAAACTTACCCGATGCAAACTTACTTTCTGATCGCAGCAACGCTGCTTTACCTGGTCTGTGGTTTCCTCCCCTCGCGCAAGGCCGTGCCCATCGCCGCATTGACGGCGGGCGCCTGGCTGCTGCACGGGGCGGCGTTGTGGGCCGACGTGATGGTGCCCGGCTCGCTGCGCGTCGGTTTCGCCACCATGCTGTCGTCGGCGCTGTGGATTTCGGTCGGCGCCTATTGGCTGGAGAACCAGAATTACCCGCTGGACGGCCTGCGCCGCATCGTGATGCCGGTGGCCGCGCTGGCGGTGGCGCTGCAGGCGGGCTTCCCCGGTTCGGTGATTCCCGCCACCGGCCACTCCGCCATGCTGGGCTGGCACATCGCCATCGCCACGCTGGCCTACAGCACGCTGACCATCGCCGCCTTCCACGCCGTGCTGATGGCGCTGCAGGAGTCGCGCCTGCACACGCGCGACGACCGCCCCGGCTTTTTCGCCACCGCGCTGGACCAGCTGCCGGCGCTGCTGACCATGGAAAAACTGCTGTTCCGGATGATCGGCTTCGGCTTCGTGCTGCTTAGCCTGACCGTCCTGTCGGGCATCGTGTTTTCCGAAGAATTGTTTGGCCGGGCGCTGAAGTGGGACCACAAATCGGTCTTCACCCTGTTGTCCTGGGTGCTGTTCGCCGCGCTGCTGGCCGGGCGCCATTTCCGCGGCTGGCGCGGCAAGACTGCCCTCAGCTTCACGCTGGCGGGCTTTGCCACCCTGCTGCTGGCGTATGTCGGCAGCCGCTTTGTACTGCAAGTGGTTTTACATCGAGGTTTGGCATGACACGACTCCTGTTCTGGCTGGCGCTGGTGTTCCTGGTGATTGCCGCCGTCCGCAGCAAATTGCGCCAGATGAGCGGCCCGCGGCAAGACGATCAACAGCCGGCGCCGCGCCAGCAGCAACGCCCGGCCGAGCTGCCGACCGAGAAGATGCTGCAGTGCGCGCATTGCGGCGTGCATTTTCCCGCCTCGGAGAACGTGCCGGCCAACGGCCGCGACTACTGCTGCGCGGCGCACGCCCCGCATTAAGGCATTGCCAGCGTGTTCGCCCGCCTCCATTCCCTGTCGGCCGCTTCGCGCGATACCTTCTGGCGCTCGCTGAAGGCGCTGGGCGCGACGCGTATCGTGATCGCCCTGGTGCTGCTGCTGTACTTCGGCGCCGGACACCTGCGCCTGACGCAAGAGTTGACGGTGCAGGTCTGCCTGGCCTACCTGTTAACGGCGTTGGCCCTGCAGGCGCTGGCCAGCCGCTGGCGGCGCCAATTCATGCTGCAGCTGATGTCGCAGGTGGCTTGCGACCTGACCTGCATTTCGCTGCTCTACATCGTCGGCGGCGGCATGCGCTCCGGCCTGGCCATCCTCTACCTGTTCCCGCTGGCTGGCTGCGCCATCCTGGCGCCGCTGTTGCTGGCGCTGTTCAGCGCATCGCTGGCCACGCTGTTCATGCTGGGCTACACCATTTACGAAGCCATTTCGTCCGGCGATTCGCCGGTGATGCAGGCCGGTTTGTACGGCATCGCCTGGTTTGCCGTGGTGCTGGTGGTGAACCGCATGGCGGCGCGCCTGATCGGGCAGGAAGAACTGGCGGCGCAGCGCGGCATTGAAATCGGGGTGCAGCAGGCCGTCAACCGGCTGGTGATTGCCCACTCGGCCGACGGCATCCTGGTGGTGGGGGCGGATGGCGTCATCCACATGAGCAACCCGGCCGCGCAGCAAATGCTGGGCGGTACCGCGCTGGTGCTCAATGGCGCCGCGCTGCAGCCGCTGACGGCCGCCTACGAAAGCTGGCGTGCGGACCCGTCGCAGTCGAGCGCCTTCATCACGGTCAAGCCGTATGCCGATGCGGAGCAGGAAGAGGTGACGGCTGCCTGGAGCGCGCGGCGCGACGTGCCGCTGCACCTCAAGCTGCGCTTTGCCGCCGCCGAAACGGCCGGGCTGGACGTGGAGCGCAATGTGATCTTCCTGGAAGACGTGACCAGCATCGAGGAAAAGGCGCAGCAGCTGAAACTGGCCTCGATGGGGCGCCTGACAGCCAGCATTGCGCATGAAGTGCGCAATCCGCTGTCGGCCATCGGCCATGCCAACTCGCTGCTGGAGGAAGACTTGCAGGCGCCGGTGCACAAGCGGCTGTTGAAGATCATCGGCGACAACGTGGCGCGCGTGAACCGCATGGTGGAAGACATCCTGAAACTGTCGCGCAAGGCGCAGAGCCATCACGACCCGATGGAGCTGGAATCCTTCCTCAAGGAACTGAAGGCCGAATTCGACGAGACCCATCGCCTCGACAGCAAGATCCTGTGCCTGGGCGGCATGCGCGAAGTGACGGTGCGCTTCGACCCGCTGCACTTGCGCGAGGTGGTGCTGAACCTGTTGAACAACGCCGTGCGCTATGCCAGCGGCACCCCGGCCAGTATCCGCGTGTTCGTGGTGCACGGCGCCGGACGCCCGCTGGAGCTGCATGTGCAGGACGATGGTCCGGGCATTTCGCCGCAGGTGCGGGCGCACCTGTTTGAACCTTTTTACACCACTTCCAGCAAGGGTACCGGGCTGGGTTTGTACCTCGCACGCGAATTGTGTTTGAATAACGATGCCATGCTGGATTACGAACATCGCTTCGATGCCGGCCTGGATGAGGGCGGCGCACGCAAATCGAGTGGCCGCTTTGTTATTACTTTTGCGAGATTTGCATGACTTCTCCACGTGTGCTGGTCGTTGACGACGAAGCCGACCTGCGCGAACTGCTAGAGATCACCCTGTTGAAGATGGGGCTGGACGTGGACAGCACCGAAACCCTTCAGCATGCGCGCCAGCTGTTTGCGGAAAAAGATTACCAACTGGTGCTGACCGATATGCGCCTGCCGGACGGCCTTGGGCTGGAACTGGTGCGCGACGTGTCGGCCAGCGGCAAGAACATCCCGATCGCGGTGGTGACTGCCTTTGGCAGCGCCGAGAATGCCGTGGTGGCGCTGAAAGCCGGCGCCTTTGATTATGTGAGCAAGCCGGTGCAGCTGGACCAGCTGCGCGTGCTGGTGCAGTCGGCGTTGCGAGTGAGCGACAGCGCACCGGCCGCAGCGCCCGCGCGCGGCCAGCAGCCAAGCCGCCTGCGCGGCAATTCGGCGGCGATCCAGTCGCTGCGTGCCCAGATCGCGCGCCTGGCGCGTTCGATGGCGCCGATTGCCATCAACGGCGAATCGGGCAGCGGCAAGGAGCTGGCGGCGCGCGAAATCCATGCCCAGAGCTCGCGCGCGGACAAGCCCTTCATCGCCGTCAACTGCGGCGCCATTCCGGAAGCGCTGATGGAGGCCGAGTTCTTCGGCTACCGCAAGGGCGCCTTCACCGGCGCGGCCGACGAGCGCGACGGCTTCTTCCAGGCCGCCAATGGCGGCACCCTGATGCTGGACGAGGTGGCCGACCTGCCGCTGGCGATGCAGGTCAAGCTGCTGCGCGCGATCCAGGAGCGGCGCGTGCGCAAGATCGGCGCCACGGCGGAAGAACCGGTGGACGTGCGCATCATCAGCGCCACCCACAAGAACCTGGAAAAGCTGGTCGAGGCCGGCCAGTTCCGGCAAGACTTGTTCTACCGCCTGAACGTGATCGAACTGCGCCTGGCGCCGCTGCGCGAGCGGCTGGACGACCTGGAGGAGCTGACCGACGCCATCCTGGCGCGGCTGGGCAGCTTCGAGCACAAGGCAGTGCTGGGGCCGGGCGTGCTGGATGTGCTGAAGTCT
Source organism: Massilia eburnea (assembly GCF_009720745.1). Taxonomy (GTDB): domain Bacteria; phylum Pseudomonadota; class Gammaproteobacteria; order Burkholderiales; family Burkholderiaceae_D; genus Rugamonas; species Rugamonas eburnea. The sequence continues at coordinate 111,361 of NZ_WNKX01000004.1, forward strand.
TACCCCTTCCCGGGCAATGTGCGGGAACTGGAAAATATCCTGGAACGGGCGCTGGCGTTTTCCAACGATGGCGTGATTTCGGCCGAAGACCTGGCGCTGAAGGGCGGCGCCATGCCGGTCCCGGCGCCGGCCGCCGCACCGGGCTTTCCGCCGGTCCAGGCAGCGCCTGTCGCGCCGGAGGTCCAGGCGGTTGAACCGGCGCCGGTGGCGAGCGCCGAAGCTGCAGAGCCGGAAGCGCCGGCCATGCCGCCTTTGCCCGTGCTGGATATCCTGCCGAGCAACCTGCCGGCTTACCTGGAAGCGGTGGAGCGCGAGATCATCACGCGCGCGCTGGGGCAAACCAATTACAACCGCACCCAGGCGGCGCAACTGCTGGGCATCAGCTTCCGCCAGCTGCGCTACCAGATGCAGAAGCTGAACATCCAGGACCCCGCCTGAGCGCGCGCGGGCGGCGGCGCAGCCGCCGCCCGATTGGTCTATAATCCCGGTCCGCCACGAAAAACCCCCTGCGTTGCTGTAGCGTTTTTGCCAATGCACAATCTCCTGCTGCGCCGCAACATTGCTTAATAAATCAGCAAAGAAAAAGCAGTGTTAGTGCTCGCTCACCGCCGATCGCCCGCAGTGATTGGAGAATGCAAAAGTCAATAAGAAATCGTGGTCAAAACGAAAAAATTTCACCTTGTATGATCCGGAAGCGGTCACTACAATTAGTGGACGGAATTCGATGGTCAACTAGATATAGTGGTCATAAACCAATACTGAATACGCGGAGCATAAATGCAATCTACTCAAGACATTTCCACCACTCAGGCGCCTCAAGTGCCTGTTTCCGCTGGCGAAACCGCTGGCGGCGTCGCTGTTTCCGCTAGCCAACTGGCCGATTACCGCATCATCCGCCGCAACGGCGCCGTGGTCGCTTTCGAGCCATCCAAGATCGCCGTGGCAATGACCAAGGCCTTCCTGGCGGTGAACGGCGGCCAGGGTGCGGCTTCCGCCCGCATCCGCGAACTGGTGGAAGAACTGACCAAGAAAGTCGTGGCCGCCCTGATGCGCCACCAGCCAACCGGCGGCACCTTCCATATCGAAGACGTGCAAGACCAGGTTGAACTGGCCCTGATGCGCTCGGGCGAACACGATGTGGCGCGTTCCTATGTTCTGTACCGCGCCAAGCACATGGAAGAACGCCGCCTGAAGAAGGAAGCTGCCGGCGCCACCGCCACCGCGGAGCCACAGATCAACGTCACCGAGAACGGCGTCTCCCGCCCGCTGGTGATGCAGGAAGTGCGCGACCTGATCGGCGCCGCCTGCAAGGGCCTGGAAAAGCACGTCGATGCCGACGCCATCCTGGCCGAAACCGTGAAGAACCTGTACGACGGCGTGCCGGTCGAGGAACTGCACAAGTCCGCCATCCTGGCTGCCCGCGCGCTGATGGAAAAGGATCCTGCGTATTCCCAGGTAACCGCCCGCATCCTGCTGCACACCATCCGTAAGGAAGTGTTCGGCAAGGAAGTGCCGCAAGCCGGCGCCGCTGCCGCCTACATCGAGTACTTCCCACAGTACATCGCCAAGGGTATCGCCGCTGAACTGCTGAATGAAGAACTGGGCAAGTTCGACCTGGCCAAGCTGGCCAAGGCCCTGGTGGCCGACCGCGACCTGCAGTTCGGCTACATCGGCCTGCAAACCCTGTACGACCGCTACTTCCTGCACGTGCGCGATGTGCGCATCGAAATGCCGCAGGCCTTCTACATGCGCGTCGCCATGGGCCTGGCCCTGAACGAAAGTAACCGCGAAGCGCGCGCCATCGAGTTCTACAACCTGCTGTCGACCTTCGACTTCATGTCGTCGACCCCGACCCTGTTCAACTCCGGCACCCAGCGTTCGCAGCTGTCCTCCTGCTACCTGACCACCGTGTCCGACGACCTGGAAGGCATCTACGACGCCATCAAGGAAAACGCACTGCTGGCCAAGTTCGCCGGCGGCCTGGGCAACGACTGGACCCCGGTGCGTGCACTGGGCGCCCACATCAAGGGCACCAACGGCAAGTCGCAAGGCGTGGTGCCGTTCCTGAAAGTGGTGAACGACACCGCCGTGGCGGTGAACCAGGGCGGCAAGCGCAAGGGCGCGGTCTGCGCCTACCTGGAAACCTGGCACATGGACATCGAGGAATTCCTCGACCTGCGCAAGAACACCGGCGACGATCGCCGCCGCACCCACGACATGAACACCGCCAACTGGATTCCAGACCTGTTCATGAAGCGCGTGATGGAAAAAGGCCATTGGACCCTGTTCTCGCCATCGGACGTGCCTGACCTGCACGACAAGTTCGGCAAGGAATTCGAAGAAGCCTACCTGGGCTACGAAGCCAAGGCCGCTTCCGGCGAACTGCGCCTGTTCAAGAAGATCGAAGCGCTGGACCTGTGGCGCAAGATGCTGTCGATGCTGTTCGAAACCGGCCACCCATGGATCACCTTCAAGGATCCTTGCAACATCCGTTCGCCGCAGCAGCACGTGGGCGTGGTGCACTCGTCGAACCTGTGCACCGAGATCACCCTGAACACCAACGAAAGCGAAATCGCCGTCTGCAACCTGGGCTCCGTGAACATGCCGGCCCATATGAAGGAAGGCAAGATCGACCACGTCAAGCTGCAGAAGACCATCCGCACCGCGATGCGCATGCTGGACAACGTGATCGACATCAACTACTACGCTGTCGACAAGGCCCGCAACGCCAATATGCGCCACCGTCCGGTCGGCCTGGGCGTGATGGGCTTCCAGGACTGCCTGCACATGATGCGTGTGCCTTACGCTTCGATGGAAGCGGTGAACTTCGCCGATACCTCGATGGAAGCGGTGTGCTACTACGCTTACCTGGCTTCGACCGAGCTGGCGGAAGAGCGCGGCCGTTACGAGTCGTACGAAGGTTCCCTGTGGTCGCGTGGCATCCTGCCGCAAGACTCCGTGCGCCTGCTGGCGGAACAGCGCGGCGGCTACCTGGAGCAGGACCTGTCGTCGTCGATGGACTGGACCCCGGTGCGTGAGCGCATCGCCAAGTTCGGCATGCGCAACTCGAACTGCGTGGCGATCGCTCCGACCGCAACAATTTCGAACATCATCGGCGTGTCGGCTTGCATCGAACCGACCTTCCAGAACCTGTACGTGAAGTCCAACCTGTCCGGCGAATTCACCGAGATCAACGCCTACCTGGTGCGCGACCTGAAGGCACGCGACCTGTGGGACGAAGTGATGATCGCCGACCTGAAGTACTTCGACGGCTCGCTGAGCAAGATCGACCGCGCACCGCAAGACCTGCGCGACATCTACGCCACCGCCTTCGAAGTGTCGCCAACCTGGCTGGTGGAAGCTGCATCGCGCCGCCAGAAGTGGATCGACCAGGCGCAGTCGCTGAACATTTACATGGCGGGTGCTTCCGGTAAGAAACTGGACGAGACCTACAAGCTGGCATGGCTGCGTGGCCTGAAGACCACCTACTACCTGCGCACCATCGCTGCCTCGCACATGGAGAAATCCACCACCCGTACCGGCGCGCTGAATGCGGTGTCGTCCAGCGTACCGGATGCGCCGGCGGCGGTGACTGCTGAGGTGACCGAAGGCGCGGCATGCTACCTGCGTCCTGGTGACCCAGGTTTCGAGGAATGCGAAGCCTGCCAGTAATACAATATATATAGTTAAACCCGGTAAGGCGGGGTCAGACCCAAGGGTCTGACCCCATCTGTGCAAGATCTGCGGCTGGAACAGCACCGCTGACCGGCGAGCAGACAGGGTCTGACCCTTGGGTCAGAGCCAGGTCTACCGGGGTTAAAAGAGTCAATCTAAGAGGAAAAAACAAATGCTATCCTGGGACGATGAAGCCGCGGCAGCACCGCGCGCCAACCCTGCAATGATGGGCGCTACCGCCGAAGCGAGCGCCGAACAAGTCGCGCTGCGCGTCAACGCCGACGACAAGCGCGTCATCAACGGCCAGACCGACGTCAACCAGCTGGTGCCATTCAAATACAAATGGGCCTGGGACAAATACCTGGCCGGCTGCGCCAACCACTGGATGCCGCAGGAAGTGAACATGCAGCGCGACATCGAGCTGTGGAAGAACCCGAACGGCCTGTCCGAAGACGAGCGCCGCCTGGTCAAGCGCAACCTGGGCTTCTTCGTCACCGCCGACTCCCTGGCGGCCAACAACATCGTGCTCGGCACCTACCGCCACATCACCGCTCCAGAGTGCCGCCAGTACCTGCTGCGCCAGGCGTTTGAAGAGGCGATCCACACCCACGCCTACCAATATATCGTCGAGTCCCTGGGCCTGGACGAGCAGGAAATCTTCAACGCCTACAACGAAGTGGCGTCGATCCGCGACAAGGACCAGTTCCTGATCCCGTTCATCAACGTGCTGACCAACCCATCGTTCAAGACCGGCACCCTGGAGACCGACCAGCAGCTGCTGAAGTCCCTGATCGTGTTCGCCTGCCTGATGGAAGGCCTGTTCTTCTACGTCGGCTTCACCCAGATCCTGGCGCTGGGCCGCCAGAACAAGATGATGGGCGCCGCCGAGCAGTACCAGTACATCCTGCGTGACGAATCGATGCACTGCAACTTCGGTATCGACCTGATCAACACCATCAAGCTGGAAAACCCGCAACTGTGGACCCCGGCCTTCAAGGAAGAGATCAAGGGCCTGTTCCTGCAGGCCGTGGAGCTGGAATACCGCTACGCCGAAGACACCATGCCCCGCGGCGTGCTGGGCCTGAACGCAGCCATGTTCAAAGGCTACCTGCGCTTCATCGCCAACCGCCGTGCGACCCAGATCGGCCTGGAGACCCTGTTCGACCAGGACGAGAATCCATTCCCATGGATGTCGGAAATGATCGACCTGAAGAAGGAACGCAACTTCTTCGAAACTCGCGTGACCGAGTACCAGACCGGCGGCGCGCTGAGCTGGGATTAATTTCCCGCGCTCTCATGAAAGCCCGGCACTGCCGGGCTTTTTTTTGTCGAAGTGCAGGGGCTTCGTCCGTCGTGTCTTTACAAACACGAGGAGACGATGATGACACTCACCATCTTGCTGTTATGCGCGCGCCAGACGATGGCTTGGGGCTGGATTGTGTTATGCGTCATCGTCGCGAGCCGTGGTACACGTGCCGCTTTCACTCGGCCAGACGCTCGGGGATTGGCTTCAGCCGGTAAACCTCGTGGAAGAACAAGTCTGCCCTGTGCTGGTCCGAGCAGAAGTTCGTTACCTCCTGGATTTTTCCTTGGGCGAAGCGGAACACAAGGCACCAGGTCAGATCGAGGCCGCTGCCGAAGCTGCTCCACCCGCGATGATGGTCGATCACGTAGTCTGCGTGCTCAGCAATTGCAAAGGGCTGGGCCTGGAATCCGGCTTTGCCCAGCTGCCCGAAGAACGCCAGTACTTCCTTGATGCCATGTTTCTCTCCGGCTAGCGGATGATGGCCCGGGATGCGCCAGACCACGTCTTCAGCCAGCACGTCGCTGACGGCTGCAACGTTATTGTTGGCATAGGCTTCGAATAATGCAGCGATCTTGGGCAGGTTGGACACTGGAATCTCCTCATCGGTCAAGTGGTTGTAGTGTGAGCGCCAGTGTAGAAACCTGAGGGCGAGTCTGCTGTTCCGATCTTGCGGAAGCTGTCGCGGAATTGCGGCGGCATGGTAAATTGCTCATTTCTTCATGCGCTTAAACCCATGGCCTCCGCTTCCAACCCGGCCGCAGCCGAGGAACTGTCACGTATCCTGAATACGGCGCCGCCGCTTGATCCGCAGGCATATCGCGGTGACGTGCGGCTGACGACCCGTTTCAGCCATGGGGCGGTGTGCGGCCAGGTGCTGCCGATGAATGAGCACGTCGTCATGACCTATTACGGCGCCAGCCAGCTTTACACCTGGCGTGACGGCCGGCGCCATTCGAATGGGGTCAAGCGGCCCGGCATGTTGACTCTCATACCGCGGGGCCACGAAGCGCACTGGGAGGTGGCAGGTAATGTGGAGGTATCACACGTTTACCTGTCCGACGCCCAGTTGCAGTCTTGTGCCGCGACCCTGGGCAGCGATTTGCCGGACCTGCAATTCGAGGACCGGATTTCGTTTGACGATCCTGTGGCGTCGCGCCTGATACAGGTATTGGCGCAGGAGGCCGAAAACCCTCTCGAGCACAGCCGGCTGTTCGCGGATCAGGCCATTGAACTGCTGTGCTTGCATCTTGTGCGGTCCCATGTTGCCGCTGGCATGCGGGCGGTGCGCGACATGCTGCCGGGCTTGCAGCCGTGGCAGCTCAGGCGGCTGCGCGACTACGTGCATGAGCGCCTCGATCAGGACCTCCAGTTGGATGAGTTGGCGGCCGTAGTCGGCCTGAGCCGGTTTCATTTTTGCGTGGCGTTCAAGCGCGCCGCAGGGCAGTCGCCTTATGCATGGATTGTCCACTTGCGGATGGAGAAAGCGCGCGAACTCCTGGCTGTTAGACGCTTGTCGATCTGCCAGGTTGCACTTGAAGTCGGGTACCAAACGCCGTCGGCATTCGCGTCGGCGTTCCGTAGGACGCAAGGTATGACGCCATCGGCATTCCGAGCCGTCGTCAGGCCCGCTTGACCTGGTCCACCACGTTCTTGAGTTTGCTTTCTTCCTCTGGCGCAAGCGTGAGGAACCTGCAGCCGATATGGAGCTGTTCGCCCAGGAGGAAGGAACGGAAGGCGCGCGTGACGCGGATCTCCATTTCCGCGACGATGATGGTTTCCGATCCCATGTCGAGTACCACATCGCGCAGTTTGCGGCCCCTGAGCAAGCCTTTTGCTTCGAGCTTGGTGCAGCGCAGGCCTAGCCCTCCGAGCGAGAAATCGTAGACCGCGATCTCATAAGAAGTTGTGCCGTTCAGCTCGAACGAGGCGAGGAAATTGGCGCCGACCGGCGTTTCCAGGCGCTCGAAGGCGCGCCGGTTCATGACGGTGCAGGTTTCCGGGAATGTCATCGGAATATGCTGCGACTTGCCAGGCACCGTTGGCCATTCCTGTGCGGAGAGGCGGAACTGCATTTTTGCATTGCCCAACACGGTGACAAAAGTGAGCTTGCCGGGTTGCAGGATTGCCCCGTCGTTCAACTCCATGACGAAATGCGGCAATTCGGGATCTACCGACAGAATGCGGGCAAGGACCGGCTCCCTGCTACCGGCGGCGTAGATTGAAATGGCATCGCCGTTCGCGGCCAGCAGCGTCAGTGCGTCGCCGATCTCGTCTTCACTGCTCATGTCATATGAATTGGTCGAAGACGGGAAGGGGGCAATTGCATCCTGTGGCCGGGGCGGGCCTTTACGGATCGGTATTGCTTTGGCTTCGGTGAGCAGCATGTCGTCTCAATGGATGTAATTTTTGACACAGTTTGTGTCTCTTTATAAACTCATCATAGGTCGCTATTTGCTCAAAAGCAACCTATGTTTTTGTCGATCTGGCGCTGGTTCGTTCGTCGTGACAGTACAAACAACTGGAGATTCCGATGACTATCACCATTACCGCATTTGAACGCTCGCCCGATGGCGGCATGGGGCTGGCGCGCGATACGCGCGTTCGCTGGGCGCTGGAGGAGGTGGGGCAGCCGTATGAGGTGCGGCCGGTTTCATTCACGGCGATGAAGGCGCCTGCGCATCTGGCGCTGCATCCCTTTGGCCAGATCCCAACTTATGAAGATGGCGACCTTGTTCTGTTTGAGTCGGGAGCGATCATTTTCCATATCGCTTCCCAGTTTGCGGGTTTGCTGCCGACGGATGCCAACGCCCGGGCGCGGGCGATTACGTGGATGTTTGCTGCGCTGAATACGGTGGAGCCGCCCATCCTGGAAATCGCCATCGCGAAGTTCCAGGAGGGGGATAAGCCTTGGAGCAAAGAGCGTATGCCGCTGATTGCGGAGCGCGTCCGCAACCGCCTGGCGCAGCTTTCCGCGCGCCTGGGTGATGACGATTGGCTGGACGGTGAGTTCAGCGCAGGCGACCTGATGATGGTGTCGGTGCTGCTGCGGTCGCGGCCTTCTGGCATCCTGAATGACTTTCCTCGCCTTGCCGCCTATGTGGCGCGCGGAGAAGCGCGGCCTGCGTACCAGCGGGCCTTCGCCGCCCAATTGGCGTTCAATACCGCCCCACCATTGGCAAATTAACTCAGGTGAGAGCTAGGCAGGATGCAGGGTTTCCCCCATTTCAATTTTAGACTGCCTTAGACACAGTTCACTAAAGCGCTCTCTGCACTTGTCGGCAAGCACCCAGAATTCGTCGCCAGGAAACCGCAGCCAGACGAAGCGCCATGCGTTGCGGCCCGGTGCCCGCGATAACTGGTGCGCAGACTTGTTCCGTCTGGCAGGAATACATTCTTCCATTGAAATCCTCGCATTGGCTGGCCATTCTTGCGCACGGAGAGCCGCTCCATTTCCACTGCCAGCCAACGTTTTTTAGATTCCCTACCCGAGTAAATAGATCGGTCTAGACTTTGGCGGCCAGTTTTTAGGTCGATATAGACTACCTGGCCCTGATTTCAGACCTGTTTAGACCGATTTCGGGCGAATTTGACCTGTTTAGACCTGAGCGGAATTTTAGGACCCACTACAGAGTGCCTCCCACGCACGGTTGAAAACACATTTTCTTGATCTTTGTATAATTGCGCTTCTAATAATATTTCCGCAATTCAACTATCAAGAAGCAATGGAAGACGTTACGACAACTGGCCAAGCGAAACCCTCCAGGAAATGGGTGCGCATCGCGATTTATATCTTTGCCGCAGTGGGGCTGCTGTTTTCGGCGCTGATCGCTGTGATGGCTTTCCGCCACCAGCCGGAATCACCCCATACGATTGATGCGAATGATGCGATTTCGGAGCTCATGACGCGCAACTATGGCAAGTATTCGGAATCGCAGCGCGGCTGGCTCTACGTCGACGAGGAGAACCATGCGACTTACCTCGTGACGGTCATCCAGCAGAAGAAGGTCGACGGCAAGGAGGGGGATGAGCTCTATCTCGTTGCCAGCGGGCGGACTATTGAGAGCCGGGATGGGCAGGATTCGTTCTATGGCGTATTCCAGCTGCGTTACAGCGGCGGCCAACTGTATGAGTACAGCGACGTGCGGCGTTCAAGCGGTACGGATCCGGTGACGCCGGAGCGTGTGCACTTCGAGGCGTTGAGCGGCGATGTCTGGGGCTGGGTGGTGAAGGTCTCGGATAATGCAACTGGCGACGGTGAAGAGAGCATCAACACACGCAACGTGGTGCTGGCTCCGCACAACGAGCAGATTGCGGTATTGGGCGAGTTTAATGCTGCATTCCAGGTCCTCGGGGCGGGCGGCTGTGAAGAGACTGAGCATCGCTACGCCGAGTGGAAGCAGGCAATGAACGACAAGAAGAGCCTCAAGAAAGAGGAAGGCACTGCGGGAGAAGCGACTGCCGAAGTGGAAGACGATGGCGAAGATTTCGAGCCGCCGCGCTGCACCAGGCTGCAATGGACGTATCGTACCGACCCAGTTGCCGATGCGACCTTTACGCCGCTGTACATCACGCGCAAGCCGGGTATGCAGGAAGGCGTGCAGCGCGAAGCGAAGACCTGGAAGGTGATGTTCGATCCCAAGAGCTACACCTATCTGCTGCCCGACGAGTTGAAGAACCAGGGCATGTGATCATGCGTGGCGCCGCCGATACTGGCCTGGCAATTCGCCCATCTGCAGTTTGAACGCTTTGCCGAAGGCGGCTTCCGACTGGTAGCCGACTTCGAAGCAAATATCTCCCACCTTGCGGCGCGTGGTGCGCAGCAGTTCACAAGCGACGGCCATCCTTACGCGCGTGAGGAAATCGAAGACCGTCATTCCAGACGCCTGCTGGAAGCGCCGCGCGTAGCTGGCACGTGACATGGCCGCCAGCTTGCCGAGTGCTTCGATGGTCCAGGGCTGGCCAGGCGCATCCAGCACGGCTTTGGCCGAGGCGCCAAGCCGTGCGTCCGCCATGACGGCAAGAATGCTGGCGTCGCGGTCCGGACGCTCGTTATAGCGCCGCAATGCCAGCACGAGCAGGGTATGGCTGAGCGCCGTGACGATGGCGAGTGCTCCTGGAGACGCTGCGGATGCTTCCTGGCGCATCAGCGCAACCACGGCCTGCAGCGACTCCGGCGCTTCCTCGTCCGTCAAGGAAACATGCAGGCGGTCGGGCAAGGTCTTGAACAGCAATTCGCCGGCCTCGCTGGCATGCGTGAAATGGCCGCACAACAAATCCGAGCCTACCTTTCCTTTGCCTGCGCGGCGCAAGGGCAGCATGCCGTCGTAGCGCATCCGCATGGCGCCATCTTCCCCTTGTGTATCGTAGTCGCGGATGACGTGGGCGCCGCCGCGGGGAAACAGGATGAAATCGCCGGCGCGCGCGGTCAACACGCCTTTGTCGGTCGCGATCCGGCAACTGCCTGCCAGGATGAGATGGAAGGGCACGGTGCCGGGCGGCGCCGGCTCGTGGGGAATTTCAAAGCTCCCCGAGAGCTGGCAGCGCAAATCCAGCCCGGCTTGCGGGCGCGTCATTTGAATCATCCGCGTTAAGGCGTCCATGATACGAATCCGCTAAATGATGGGACTGATTCGACATTATAGTCTCAATGATCGGCGCATACTTCTTCCATACCCACTGTTCAAAGGAGAACATCATGCTGGACTGGAATACTTACCGCACCGAGCTTTTGGGCCGCATCGGCGATATCGCCAAACTGTCACCCGATACGGTTCGCGGTTATCAGGCGCTGTCTGGAGCTGCGCGGAAAAACGGGCGTCTTGACGCCAAGACCGTGGAACTCATTTCGCTGGCGGTGGCGGTCACGATGCGTTGCGACGGCTGTATTACAGTGCATGCAGATGCAGCCTTGAAGCAAGGCGCGACGCGCGAGGAGATTGCCGATGCGCTGGGTGTCGCCGTGGCCATGAACGCGGGCGCTGCGCTGGTATATTCGGCGCGTGCGATCGACGCTGTGGCGGCGTTGGAGACAAGCGCGGGCGCTTAATGGTATGATGGACGGCTGATACATCATGTTGTGATATAAAAATGCCGTCTTCACCCGATTCTTTGGGCAAGGCCGACTTCATGGCCTTGTCCGAATTCCGCTATCAAATGCGGCGCTTCGAGCGCTTTTCCGAAAATGCAGCGCATGCCGAAGGCATCACGCCGCTGCAGTACTTGCTGCTTTTGCATATCAAAGGCTACCCGGGCCGCGATTGGGCGACTGTGGGCGAACTGGCCGAGCGGCTGCAGGCGCAGCAGCATGGCGTGGTAGCGCTCCTGAGCCGCTGCGAGGCGGCCGGGCTGGTGCAGCGCCGCCCCAATGCACTGGACCGGCGCAAGGTCGAAGTCCATCTGCTGCCTGCCGGCGAAGAGGTGCTGCTGCGCCTGGCCGCCATCCACCGCGCCGAACTGCAATCGCTGCACGGTGTCTTCACTGTTCCCAACCTGCCTCACAAACCATGAAACCTTATGACCCGCGCCGCGATTTCAGCGGCGACGCGCGCCTGTTGCCGATTGGCGCCATGGCCGCTTTTATCGGCGCCCTGAGCACGGGGACCGCCTGGCTGCTGCTGAAGGCGATTTCGCTGTTTACCAACTTGTTCTTCTTTCAAAGCCTGTCCACGGCGCCGCAGTCGCCGGCAGTGCATGCGCTGGGCGCCTGGGTGATCGCAGTGCCGGTCATCGGTGCGCTGATGATCGGCTTGATCGCGCGCTTTGGTTCGGAGCAGATCCGTGGCCACGGCATTCCGGAAGCAATCGAAGCCATCCTGTTCAAGCGCAGCGCCATGTCGCCCAAGGTGGCGGTGCTCAAGCCGCTGGCCTCGGCAATTGCCATTGGCAGCGGCGGCCCGTTTGGCGCGGAAGGCCCGATCATCATGACGGGCGGCGCGGTGGGGTCGCTGTTCGCACAGCATTTCCATCTGAGCGATGCCGAGCGCAAGACCTTGCTGGTGGCGGGCGCGGTGGCGGGCATGACGGCGGTATTCGGCACGCCTATCGCGGCGGTGCTGCTGGCGGTGGAACTGCTGCTGTTCGAACTGCGTCCGCGCAGCCTGCTGCCGGTGGCGATCGCTTGCGCGGTGGCAGGCTTCCTGCGGCCGCTGCTGATGGAGGCGGGGCCGCTGTTCCCGCAACAGAGCCCGGTGCTGCCGCCGGTGGCCTTGCTGTCCTGCGCCCTGGCCGGCGTGTTGTGCGGCGTCATGGCCTGGTTGCTGTCGACTGCCCTGTACCGGGTGGAAGACGGCTTCCATCAGCTGCCGATCCATTGGATGTGGTGGCCGGCGCTGGGCGCCCTGGCCATCGGCGTGGGCGGTTATTTCCAGCCGCGCGCGCTGGGCGTCGGGTATGACGTCATCGGCGACCTGCTGCAAAACCACCTGGCTGCCAGTGTGGTGGCCACCCTGCTGGTGGCGAAAGCCGTCATGTGGCTGATCGCGCTGGGCTCGGGCACCTCGGGCGGGGTACTGGCGCCCTTGCTGATGCTGGGCGCCGGCCTGGGTACGGTGCTGGGGCCGTACCTGCCGGGCGGCACGCCGCAGGTCTGGCCGCTGGTATTCATGGCGGCGACACTTGGCGGCATGATGCGCGCACCGATCATGGCGACCGTGTTCGCTTATGAGCTGACGCATGATGCGAATGCGCTATTGCCGGTGCTGGCGGCCTCGGTGGTGTCGTACGGCTTTACCGTGATCACCATGCACCGTTCGATCCTGACCGAGAAGATCGCCCGCCGCGGCCACCATATTTACCGTGAATACGGCATCGATCCCCTGGAGCGGCATAGTGTGGAGGAAGTGATGACCGCTACGCCGGTGTCTATCGACGCCGATGCGCGGGTGGACGACGTGCTGGCATCGCACTTTGGAGCAGGGCAGCGCCACCGCGCCTTCCCCGTGACCAAGGGCGGCGCGGTGCTCGGCATGCTGGACCGGGCGGCGCTGGAACAGGCGGGCGATGCGGTCCATGTGCGCGAGCTGTATGGAGTGAACGCGCCCATCGTGGCGCTGCGCGGCGAGACTTGCCGCACGGTGGCGATCCGGCTGGCGGTGCATGGCCTGGAACGGCTGCCGGTGGTGGCCGACGCCGAGAGCCGCCAGCTGGTGGGCATCATCAGCCGCAGCGACATGATCAAATCGTCGCTGGCGCTGGAAAACGAAGAGCACCGGCGGCACCGCTTCCGCCGTTTTACGCTGAACCCTTAACGCGGGCGCCAGTTGGCGTACTTGCGGTCGATTGCGGCCGAGGTACCGTCTTTTACGATGTCGGCCATCGCTGCCGACATCGCCGCAATCGTGGCGTCAGGCACCGCCTTGTTGCAGGCCAGGTAAGCGCGCGAGGAGTGGAAGGTGAGCAGGGGCACGATCTTGCCCGCCAGGCCCTCCTGCTCCAGCAGGCCGTTGGCCAGCTGGTGGCTGGTCACCCACAAATCGATGCGGCCGCCCATCAGCTTGCGCGGGTTGGAAAAATTATCCGGCGCGGCATCCACCTTGAAACCCCGGTCCAGCAGGTACTGCACGCGCACATCGCCGCTGTAGCCGCCGATGCGCAGCTTCTTGGCGTCGTCCAGGGCGGTCAGCTGGAAGGGCGCATTGGCCAGGCCGTACAGGGTCCAGTCGAACTCGCGCAAGGGGCCGACCCACTTGAACAGCGCTTCGCGCTCGGGCGTGCGTGAAGTGGAAAACACGCAGGCATCGGGCATGCGCAATGCCAGTTCGTAGGCGCGCTTCCAGGCCGTGATCTCCATGGTGTAACTGACGCCGGCGCGCGCCATGATCTCCTTCACCTTATCGGTCGAGATGCCGGTGATGCGCTCGCCGTCGCGCATGATGTCGGGCGGCGTGTTCTCGGTGTACAGATGCAGGCTTCCCGCCTGCGCCGCCAGCGGGAGCGCAAGGATCGAAACAGCGAGGAGCAGCTTGGGAGTCATAGTCCGGTCATCATCTGCGTCTTGCCGCGTGAAGTCAATCTAACTAAACAGCCAATGTTCCGTTGTGGGCCGACAACGAAGGAAGGTCGATTGTTTAACTGCTTAAAGCGCACGAGGGGGAGGGTGACAAAGCGAGAGAATCCTGAGGAGGCGGCTGCCTATACTGGAGATTCCATATGGCAACAACCCTACAGGAGTCCAAACAAATGAACAGCCCAGTCATCCAGGAAAGCCAGCTGCAAGAAATCGAACTGCAGGCAATTAACGCCGCACTCAATCGCGTCCAGGCCGTGATCGAATTCCAGCTGGATGGCACCATTCTGCACGCGAACGAAAACTTCCTGAGCGCGGTGGGCTATACGCTGGACGAAGTGCAGGGGCGTCACCATTCCATGTTCTGCGACAGCGCCTTTGCCGGCAGCGAAGTCTATAAACAATTCTGGGAGCGCCTGCGCGGCGGCCATTATGAACATGGCGAGTACAAACGCGTCGGCAAAGGGGGCCGCGAGATCTGGATCAACGCTTCCTACAACCCCGTGTTCGACGCCGACGGCAAACCTTATAAAGTGATCAAGTTCGCCACCGACATCACCGCCACCAAGTTGCGCAACGCGGAGTACGAGGGCAAGGTCAGTGCGATGGACAAGGCGCAGGCCGTGATCGAGTTCGACATGAGTGGCCATGTACTGACCGCCAACAGCAACTTTCTCGATGCGATGGGGTACTCGCTGGAGGACATCAAGGGCGAACACCACCGCATGTTCTGCGAAACGGATTACGCCGCCAGCGTCGACTACAAGCGCTTCTGGCAAAAGCTGAACCGGGGCGAGTACGACAGCGGCCGTTACAAGCGCGTCGGCAACGGCGGCAAGACGATCTGGATCCAGGCGACTTACAACCCGATCCTCGACATGAACGGCACGCCTTTTAAAATCGTCAAGTTCGCCAGCGACATCACCGAGCAGGTGATGATGGAGCAGGGCATCAAGGACAAGGCAGCCAGCGACGCGATCAAAATCGAGCGCCTGCTCGACGCGGTGGCGCGCGCGGCCAAGGGCGACCTGACGGCCGAGGTGCCGATGGGCGGCGAGGAGGCGCTCGACCAGTTGGGCGCCGGGATCGGCAAGATGATGGGCGATTTGCGCGGCGTGATCGGCCAGGTGGTGATGTCGGCCACCGCTTTTGCCGACGATGCAGAGGAAATTGCCAACCGGGCCGGCGTGGTGGCTGGCGGTTCGCAGGAACTGGGCGCCACGGTGGAGGAAATGAATGCCACTGTCGATGGGCTGACCCGCTCCATCGACGCCATCGCCACCAGCACCGGCCATGCCAACGACCTGGCCAGATCGACCCAGGACGAAGCCGAGGCGGGCGCCAAGGCGGTGGCGCGCTCGATCGAGGCCATGGACCTGATCAACCGCTCCTCGGAGGATATCGGCGAGATCGTCAAGGTGATCAGCGATATTGCCAACCAGACCAATATGCTGGCCTTCAATGCCGCCATCGAGGCGGCGCGCGCGGGCGAACATGGCCTGGGCTTCTCGGTGGTGGCGGACGAGGTGCGCAAGCTGGCCGAGCGCTCCTCGCAGGCGACCAAGGAGATCTCCAAGCTGATCAGCGAGTCGGTAAAGCGGGTCAACACGGGCACGGCCATCTCGCACCAGGCCAGCGAAGCCTTCGACCGCATCGTCAAGGGCGTGGGCAAGACCAGCGAGGCCATTGCCGAGATTTCACACGAGGCCAAGGAGCAGCTGCTGTCGGCGCGCGAGGTGAGCGTGGCCATCAACCACATCGCCGAAGCGGCCGAGCAGTCGGCCGGCAGCTGCGACAGCATCGCCTCGTCCACCGCCAGCCTGAATGCGCGCGCCGGGGAGTTGAACAAGCTGGTCGCCGGTTTCGTGGTGTAAGCCATGGAGGCCTTACGTGTGGTGCCGGCGCCGCCAGCGGCGAGCGGCGGGGCGGCGGTGGAGCTGTTCGGCTCCTTCATGCTGGGCGCCAGCGAGTTTGCGCTGCCCGCCCTGTGCATCCGGGAGGTGGTCAACTTCCCCGAGCGCATGAGCAGCGTGCCGCTCGCCCCCTCTTATCTGGCAGGCATGTTCACGCTGCGCGGCAGCGTGATCCCGGTGGTGAACCTGGGCCGCCTGTTCGATCCGGCGGCGGAAGCGGCGAAGCCAAGCGACAAGATCGCCATCATCGATTACCAGGAAGTGCAGGTCGGTTTGCTGGTGCATGCGACCGGCGAGATCCTGCGCGTGCGGCCCGAGCAACGCAGCCGGTTGCGTTATGCGGAGGGTTCGACACAAGGGGTAGTAGCCGGCACCATCTTGTTGGAGGAGGGCAGGCGCCTGGTCCAGGTGCTCGACATCGAGCGCCTGGTGCGCATCGAGAACGTGCCGCAGGTGCAATCGATGCGGGCGACGGGGGCGGAAACGCGGCGCCAGCTGCGTGTGGTCGGCGAGCGCCGCCACGCGATCAGCTTCCGCGCCGCCGGCGCCCGCTTCGCGATCGAAATGAAGGCGATCCAGGAAATCGTGCGTGTGCCTGACCTGGCCGAGTCGGTGCTGGCCAGTCCCCTGTGCCTGGGGCGCATGCACTTCCGCGGGCTGCAGGTGCCGGTGGTGGACTTCGCCGCGCTGGCCGGCGGGCAGCGGGCGCCGGAAGATGCCGAGCAGCGCGTCCTGGTGGCCCATATCGGCGAGGCGACGGTCGGCTTCCTGGTCGACGCGGTGGAAAGCATCCTGCATTTCACCAGCGATGAAGTACTGCCCATCCCTCTGCTGAGCAAGGAGCGCAGCGGCATGTTCGCCGGCTGCGTGGCACGCGGCGGCGAGCAGGATGTGATCCTGCTGGACCACGCCGCCATTTTCTCGCGCAGCGAGATCGGCGAGATGGACCTGGGCCACCGCCAGCTCTACCCGGCACAGGGCGCGCAGGGGGACGCCGCGGCGCGCCAGCGCGCCGGACGCAAGGTCTACCTGAGCTTCCGGGTCGGCGAGCTGTTCGCATTGGAGCTGAAGCAGGTGCGCGAGATCATCGACCACGCCGGCGACATCAGCCATCCGCCCGGCATGCCGGACTACCTGTGCGGGGTGCTCAACCTGCGCCAACAGCTCATCAGCCTGGTCGACCTGCGCCGCCTGTACGGGATGGCGGCAGCTGGCGAGGGCGCCGGCAAGGTGCTGGTGATCGAGCGTGACGAGGGACGCTATGGCCTGGTGGTCGATGCTGTGGCCGACATCGTCACCATCGACGACGGCAAGCGCTTCGCTACTCCTTCGTTGATGAAGAAGGAAGAAGCACAGGGTCTGTCGGCCGAATCGAACGAGGTGCTGGAGATGCCGCAAAGCGATGGAAGCACGCACAGCACCTGCCTGCTCGATCTCGAACGTGTGATGAAGCGAATTTTGCATGTCGCGTAATCGCGACGAAAAAAAAATTTCAAACGCCGTCATCAAGCGCCCCGGTCTCGCGTTGAAACGCAGGCCGGGGCGCTTCGTTTTTTATAAAGCCTTTACCTAAAGGCGTTATGCGAAGGTGTTCGATCAGGTGGCGAGCGCGCGAGGTCGGCGAAGGCGTCGCGCAGCGCGTCTCAATGTGCGCTAACGCGCTGATCGACACAAAAAAAGAAGAAGAAAATCATTCGTGCTAGTTGCGCATCAACAAGCTTTCGTGTACTTTGCGAACTTGAAATCGCGTGAATATGCAAGCACTGTTTTTTCGAGTGTGTTGTTACCGCAAAAATCGAAAAATAATGGGAACCAAAAACGCATAAGTATGCTTAAAGACCACACGACGACAGCGAAGCCGCTCTCCTGATCTCTCGATCAGGCCGGGCGGTTTTTTATTTGAACGCTGGTCGTTACACGTGGCCCGACGAGGGGTCGAGGAGCTGAATGCACGCCCCACCCGCGCAATCGTCGCGACAAAGAATTTGAGTCCTGCGCTGCCCAGCACCGGCGCAGGAATCGATGGCTGAAGCGCTGCACTTGTGAGGAGGTGCAGCAGTTCAGCTGGGTGCCGAATTCATTAGCGCAAACCGCAATCCTGTTTGTGCCGATGAATAATTCGCCTGGTCCAGCGCAGGGCCGGACGGGTTTAAATCTTGTGCGTGAATTTTTCCCATCCCAGATGAAGGAGAACTAAAAATGGCAACCGCCGCTAAGAAGAAACCAGCAGCCGCTAAAGCAGCTGCCCCAGCAAAGAAAGCTGCCGCCAAGCCGGCCGCTAAAGCCGCAGCTAAGCCAGCTGCTAAACCAGCTGCCAAGAAAGCCGCTGCCAAGCCAGCCGCTAAACCAGCAGCCAAGAAAGCCGCCGCTAAGCCAGCTGCAAAACCAGCAGCTAAGAAAGCAGCAGCTAAGCCAGTAGCGAAGAAAGCCGCTGCTAAGCCAGCAGCAAAACCAGCAGCGAAGAAAGCAGCAGCCAAGCCAGCAGCGAAGAAGACCGTCGCCAAGGCAGCAGCCAAGCCAGCAGCTAAAAAAGCAGCCGCTAAACCAGCAGCTAAAAAAGCCGTCGCTAAAAAAGCAGCAGCTAAGCCAGTAGCCAAGAAAGCAGCAGCCAAGCCGGCAGCCAAGAAAGCTGCAGCTAAACCAGCAGCGAAAAAGACCGTAGCTAAAGCCGCTGCCAAGCCAGCCGCCAAGAAAGCTGCTGCCAAGAAGCCAGCCGCCAAGAAAGCCGCTGCCAAGCCAGCTGCCAAGAAAGCTGCTGCTAAACCAGCTGCCAAGAAAGCTGCTCCTAAAGCTGCTGCCAAGCCAGCCGCAAAAAAGCCAGCCGCTAAGAAAGCCGCTGCCAAGCCAGCTGCTAAAAAAGCCGCTCCTAAAGCCGCCGCAAAACCAGCTGCCAAGCCTGCAGCTAAAAAGGCCGCCCCAAAAAAAGCCTCGGCTAAGCCAGCAGCCAAGCCAGCTGTTGCGCCAGTAGCCGTAGCACCGGCTGCAGCTCCGGCTGCTAAACCAGCTGCCCCTAAGAAGGCCGCTCCGAAGAAACCAGCTGCTCCTAAGAAGGAAGCTGTGAAGCCAGCCGCCGCACCAGCACCTGCTGCTGCAGCCGCTCCAGCTCCAGCCGCCGCTCCGGCAGCTAAAACCGTGATCGCCCCGGCAGCCGCCTGGCCGTTCCCGACCAGCACCCGTCCTTCCTAAGCCGTTAAACGCTTAGTGCCGGATGGCGAAAACACCGCTGTGTGAGACAATCGCACAGCGGTTTTTTTATTTGGAGTGAACTCGTGTTTAGTATTCTTAAGCTGATCGTCGATGTGGTCGCCGGCCTGCTCGGTGGCGTGCTGTTGCTGCGATTCTGGATGCAGGCTATCCGCGTCCGACCGCCTTCGTCGGTGGCACAGTTTACTTTTCAATTATCGGACTGGCTGGTGCGGCCCTTGCGCCGCATCGTCCCCGGCATGGGGGGCTATGACTGGGCCAGCCTGATAGGCGCTTTCCTGATGGTGATCCTGGCGACTTCGGTGCTGTTCCTGATAGGGGCGACGCCGGAGCTGGTGCTGCTGGCGGCCTTGCACCGCTTCCTGGAGTGGATCCTGTTCGGCTTCATGGCGCTGTTGATCATCGAGGCGGTGTTCAGCTGGGTTAATCCGCATGCGCCGCTGGCGCCATTCGTGCGTGCGCTGAATGAGCCGCTGCTTAATCCGATCCGCAAGGTGGTGCCGCTGGTGGGCAACCTGGATTTGTCGCTGCTGGTGGCGCTGATCCTGCTGCAGATCTGCCAGATCCTGCTTGGCATGCTGTTCGGCGGATGAGCCGATCGTGGTGCTCCGCGCTGCCGGGCGGCGGCGTGCGGGTGGCGGTGCAGATTCAGCCTAATGCGAAGAAGACCGAGGTGGTCGGGGTGCTGGATGATGCGCTGAAGATCAAGCTGGCGGCCCAGCCTATCGAGGGGAAGGCGAATGAGGCGCTGGTGAAATGGCTGGCGTCTTCGCTTGGCGTTTCACGCAGTTCCGTGACGTTGACGCATGGGCAGACCAATAAGAAGAAGTTGCTGGAGGTGGCGGGGGTGACGCTGGAGGATGTTGTTCGGCTTTTAACCCGGTAAACCTGGGTACGACCCAAGGGTCGGACCCTGTCTGTTCGCCGGCCGCGGGTTTCGGTTGTGCGATGTTGATCTTCGCAGAATGGCAAAGGCTTTCACCCCAATCCTCGGCCGCAATACCGTTGAGGGTCTGACCCTTGGGTCAGACCCTGGTTTACCGGGCTTAGAAGCGGTAGCCGAAAGCGGCTTCAAACTTGTCCGCGATTTCGGCCGGGGTGAACACGTGATTCTGTGCACCCTTGGTCACAATCTTGATCGCGCCCAGGAGGCTGGCCAGGCGCCCGGTCGATTCCCAACCCAGGTCGTTGACCAGGCCAAACAGCAGGCCAGCGCGGTAAGCATCGCCGCAGCCGGTCGGGTCCAGGTCCATCGACGCATCCACCACCACGGCTGGAATATCAATCCGCTTGCCGCCGGTATAAATCTCCGAACCCTTCTCGCCGCGCGTCACGATCAGCGCTTCCAGCTTCGAAGCGATATCGGGAATCGTCAGGCCGGTACGCGACATCAGCAATTCGATCTCATAGTCATTGCAGGTCACATAAGCCGCTTTTTCGATGAAGCCGATCAGTTGCTCAGGCGTGAACATCGGCATCTGCTGGCCCGGGTCGAAGATGAACGGAATGCCCAGGCGCGCCAGGTCTTCCGCGTGCTTCAACATGCCCAGGTGGCCGTCCGGCGAGATGATCGCGATGCGGGCGGCGCCGGCTTTTTCGATCGGGTTCTCATGCGCGAAGGACATGGCGCCAGGATGGAAGGCGTTGATCTGGTTGTGGTCCGCGTCGGCGGTGACGAAGCACTGCGCGTTGTAGGCATCCTTCTTGATCAGGATATTGTCGGTCGACAGGCCGAGTTTCTGGAAGCGCTCCAGGTACGCTGCGCAGTCCTGGCCCAGCACGCCCACGATGCGCGGATCGCCGCCCAGCATCTTCAGCGAGTAGGCGATATTGCCGGAGCAGCCGCCAAACTCGGTGCGCATGGTCGGCACCAGGAAGGACACGTTGACCTTGTGCAGCTGGTCGGCCAGCAGCGTGTCGCCAAAGCGGCCTTCGTATTGCATGATGATGTCGATGGCCAGCGAGCCACAGACAAGCGCGGTTTTGTTCATAGTATTTTTATGGGTAGAAAATGGCGATGTGATAGCCGGAGGCTTTGAGCTCTTTCAGCTCAAAGTACAGTTTAATGCTTTGCTCGCTGCGCGGGCCGAAGCCTCTTTCGGCGTCCGCTGGCGACGGCAGGTATTCGCGCGGGGCGAACACGCGGCGCAGTACCGGCTTGTCGGCGTTGTCGTTCAGGGTCAGTTCGATGTGCGGCCAGGCCTGTGCGGTCTTGGACTGGTTGCGCAGCACGGTGCTGAAGCTGAAGGTGTTTTCGGCCATGGTGGCCAGCTCGCCTTGCTCGATACTGAGGGCGTCGAGCTGGGTGGGCAGGGCGATCTTGCAGCCGAGCGGCTGGCACATGGCGGCCAGCGTTGGCTTCAGCTGCGGGTAGTTGGCGGCCAGCGTGTCGCGGAAGGTGGTAGCAGCTTGCAGGGCCAGGCCGGCCAGCAGCACGGGGATGCCGATGGCCATGGTGATGGCGGCGGCTTTGCCGTACTTCTGGCTGCGGTCGACGCGCTTCACGAAGCTCAGGTCGGAATGGTCGAGGTCATCGGCTTCGTCGACGCCAGCCAGGGCGCGCATGCGGGCTGCGGCAAGGGCGGCTTCGGCTTCGGCCTGTTCTTCGTCGATGGGCAGGGACTCGCCGTCATCGGGGACGTCGGTGTTGACGGCTGCCACGGCGTGCAGGGCGGTGGCGTCGCGTTCAGGCTCCGGCTCGGACAGGCTCCAAGGTTCGCCGGTTGGCGAGAGGTCGTGGATTTCGGCGGCGGCCGACCATGGTTCCTCGGTTAGCGAAGGTTCGCTGCTTGCCGGTGCGGCGTCGGCATCGAGGTCGAGGGCGTCGTCTGCTTCGGGGGCGGCATTGGCGTCGGCGGCGAAGGAGGCCTCCTGCGGCTGGTCGGCTGGCGGGAGGTCTTCAAAATGGTGCGCGTCGTCGATTGCGGCTAGGACAATGTGCTCTTGCGGGATGTCGAACGAAGGCTCGATGCGGCCGTCGGGGCGCGCGTTGTCGGCCGACCATTGGTCGATGGCTTCAATCAGGGCCGCGCCAGCGGGAGCATCCGGTTCTGCGCCGGCCTCGAAGACGGGAACTTCAACTTCGGGCGCGGGTTCTGCATGGTCGGGTTCCGACGGTGCGGCTGTTGCGGCTATGCCGGTTGCGGGCTGCTCGTCGGTGGCCGGCGCTTCGTCGGCGGGTGGGGGAAGCGCCTCGTCAGCGGCCGGCGCGTCGGCGGCACTCGGTTCATCGGCGGCAGTTAGCCCGCCGATGGCGGTGGGGCCGGCGGCACTTGGCAGTTCGTCGGCGGCTGGGGCCTCGCCAGCAGCTAGTGGCGCGTCGGCGGGGAGCGGTTGACCGGCGGCGGGTAGCTCGTCCATGGCGCCCAGTCCGTCTGTAGCGGGCAGCTCGTCGGCAGCCGGCGCCTCGTCAGTCAATGCCGCGACGGCGGTTGGCTGCGTCGGGACGGCGGCTTCTGGCGCCGCGACATCGGCGGGTGATGACGAGCCGGTGGCTGGCGCTTGATCGGCAGCAGGTGGCTCGTTGGCTGCGACCGGTTCGTCTGCAAGCGGCAATTCGTCCGCAGCAGGCGGCACATCAGCAGCGTGCGGCGCATCGGCAGTAGCGGGCAAATCAGAAGCGAACGGCACGTCAGAAACGGACGGCACATTCACAGCAGGCGCTGCATCGACAGCAGGCGCTATATCGACAGCAGGCGCTATATCGACAGCAGGCTGCGCATCAGCAGAGCGCTGCTCGACGGCGGCTGGTGGCGTTTCGCCAGCGGGCGAAGGCGAGTTCACTGCATGCGCAGGCTCGGAAGTGTCGAACAAAAAATCGTCGACAAGCGGCGTGATCTCCTGGGCGGGCGCTTTCTTTTCGTCTGACGGGCTCTTGGCGTTGTTGAAGGCGCGGGCAACTGCGGCCATGGCGGCGGCGTCGGATGCTGCCGATGCGTTTGCCGGGATGTCTTCCCATACCAGCAGCTTTTCGTCGATCGCAGCCGACGGCGAGGCGGCAGGTGGGACTGCCGCGGTGGCGGGCGGAGGCGCCGAAGCTGTCCACGGCCCGGAAGCCGGCGGTTCACCGGCCGCTTCCGAGAATGCGTCATCGGGGGATACCAAAGCTGCCAGCGGGTGCGGCGCGGGTGGCGCTGCTGTCGGCGGCTCGGCTGGGCGCAGCGGCGCTTGCGGCGGCGCAGGCTGCGGAGCTGCCTGCTGCGCCGGCGAAGGTGTGGTCGCGGCGGCAAAGGCGCGCGCTACGGCGGCGCGGGCAGCGTCGTCGGGCGAAGGCTCGGCGGCTGGCGCCTGCGTGGCGGCAGTGCGCCAGACTGCAGGCGCTGGAGCTTCCGCCGGCGGAAGTGCGGAACCTGTCGGCTTGACCGCAGGCGGCAAAGTGGTGGTAGCGGCCCGCGCCGGTGCAGCATCAGCCGCCTTGAAGGCCGATTGTGGCTCGGCAGCACGGGAGGCCGGCGGCGAAGCTTCAACCGGCTTGGCTGCGGGCAGCCCGGTGCTTGCGGGGCGCGGCGGAGCGATGTCGGGCGCCTTCGGCGCAAATGGCGGCTGGGCAGGGCGAGGCGCGGGCGGCGCGGCATGCGGCGCTGGCGCGGCATGCGATGCCTCGTCGGCGAAATCGAGTTCGAAGTCGACGGGGGTGCCGTGGACGTAGTCGGAGATGGCTGGGGTGGTGTGCGCCGGTGCGGCGCGTTCCGCGACGACGTCGGGAATGACGGGCGTAGGCTTGGCCGCCGGTTCGACTAGCGCGGAGTTGCCATCGAAGACCTGGTGGCAGGAGCCACAACGGACAATGCCCCCGCGCAGTTTCAGCTGGTCAGCCGCGACCCTGAAGATCGTATTGCAATGGGGGCATTTAGTGGCGAGCGCCATCAGTCGGGAAGATTACCTTATGCCAGCGTGCCGGACAGGCACACCCAGCCTTCGTGCTCAGCCCAGACGCTCAGCTTGATGAACGGCGCGTAGGCCGCAGCAACTTCTTCCGCCTGGCGCGCCAGCACGCCGGACAGCACCAGCGAACCGCCCGGCGCCACGCGGCCGGACAGCATCGGCGCCATCAGCTTGAGCGGCGAGGACAGGATGTTGGCGACAACGATGTCGAAACGCTGCGAGGCGAACGACGATTCCGCGAAATCATCCGGCACGAAATACTGGATGTCTTCCACGCGGTTGCGCACCGCATTGTCGTTGGCCGACACGATAGCCTGTGGATCAATATCCACGCCTGCCACGATTGTGGCGCCCAGCTTGCGCGCCACCATGGCCAGGATGCCCGAACCGCAGCCGTAGTCCAGCACGGACTTGCCCGGAGCCGGATGGCTTTCGAGCCACTCCATGCACAGCTTGGTGGTCGGGTGGGAACCGGTACCGAAGGCCAGGCCAGGGTCCAGTTCCAGGATCAGCGCGGAAGGATCCGGCGCCTCGTGCCAGCTTGGCACGACCCAGATGTTCTTGCCGATGTGGATCGGCTCAAATTGCGACTGGGTCAAACGCACCCAGTCGGCGTCCTCCACCTTGCGGGTGGTGAACTTGGGCAGGTGAGCCAGCCCGACCGCGCCAGCGGCAGCCGCCACGATCAGGGCCTGGTCTTCCTCGTCATCGGTCAGCGCGACCACGCGGCTATGATCCCATGCCGCTTCGGTCGGCTCCATGCCCGGCTCGCCGAACAGGGGTTTTTCGGCGTCGGTGCCTTCGTCGGCATCCTCCACCGACACCGACAGCGCGCCCGCATCCATCAGCGCTTCGGACAGGGCCTCAGCGTGTTCACGGGCTACTTCGATGACGATTTCAGTCCAGCTCATTTTATTACTTACCTGCCTTCGGCATTTCTGCCAGACGTTGTTCCAAATAGTGAATGTTAGTGCCGCCTTCGATGAAGCGCGCATCAACCATCAGCTCGCGGTGCAGCGGGATGTTGGTCGAAATGCCTTCAACAACCATTTCCGACAGTGCAATCTGCATGCGGCGAATCGCCTGCTCGCGGGTTGCGCCGTAGGTAATGACCTTGCCGATCATCGAATCGTAGTTCGGTGGTACAAAGTAACCCGAGTAGGAGTGCGAGTCAACGCGCACGCCTGGGCCGCCCGGTACATGCCATGCGGTGATGCGGCCTGGCGACGGGGTGAACTTGAACGGATCTTCGGCGTTGATACGGCATTCGATGGCGTGGCCGGACAGCATCACGTCGCGCTGGCGGAAGCGCAGCTTTTCGCCGGAGGCGATGCGGATCTGTTCCTGCACGATGTCGATACCGGTGATCATTTCGGTCACTGGGTGTTCAACCTGCACGCGGGTGTTCATTTCAATGAAATAGAACTCGCCGTTTTCGTACAGGAACTCGAAGGTGCCCGCGCCGCGGTAGCCGATCTTGCGGCAAGCTTCGGCGCAGCGGTCGCCGATCTTTTCGATCAGCTTGCGCGGGATGCCGGGCGCCGGTGCTTCCTCGATCACCTTCTGGTGGCGGCGCTGCATGGAGCAGTCACGTTCGCCCAGCCAGACGGCGTTTTTGTGTTCGTCGGCGAGGATCTGGATTTCCACGTGGCGCGGGTTCTCCAGGTACTTCTCCATATAGACTTCCGGATTGCCGAAGGCGGCGCCGGCCTCCGACTTGGTCATGGTGACCGCGTTCAGCAGGGCAGCTTCGGTGTGCACCACGCGCATGCCGCGGCCACCGCCGCCGCCCGCCGCCTTGATGATCACCGGGTAGCCGACTTTGCGTGCGATCTGCACGATGGCTTTCGGGTCATCCGGCAGGGCGCCGTCGGAACCTGGCACGCAAGGCACGCCGGCCTTGATCATCGCCTGCTTGGCCGACACTTTGTCGCCCATCATGCGGATCGATTCGGCGCGCGGGCCGATGAAGACGAAACCGGATTTCTCCACGCGCTCGGCGAAGTCCGCGTTCTCGGACAGGAAGCCGTAGCCTGGATGGATCGCTTCCGCGTCGGTCACTTCGGCCGCGGAAATGATGGCCGGCATATTCAGGTAGGACTGGGCCGAAGGCGCAGGGCCGATGCAGACGGATTCGTCGGCCAGCTTCACGTACTTGGCGTCACGGTCGGCTTCGGAGTGCACGACCACAGTCTTGATGCCCAGTTCGCGGCACGCGCGCTGGATGCGCAGGGCGATTTCGCCGCGATTGGCAATAAGGATTTTTTCAAACATGGCAGATTCGGTGTGGGATGTGAGTGTGCTGGCCGCCTGGTTGTCCACAGCGGCCATGGCCCGGCTTTAGCCGATCACAAACAGTGGCTGGCCGAATTCGACCGGTTGGCCGTTTTCGACCAGGATCTGGGTGATGGTGCCGGACTTGTCGGCATCGATCTCGTTCAGCAGCTTCATCGCTTCGATGATGCAGAGGGTGTCGCCTTCTTTCACGGTGGCGCCGACTTCAACGAAGGCTGGGTTGCCAGGTGCGGAAGCGCGGTAGAAAGTGCCGACCATTGGCGACTTCACAACGTGGCCGGTTGGTTCGGCGGCAGCTGGAGCGGCGGCGGCAGGCGCGGCGACCGGTGCGGCGACTGGAGCGCCGGCAGGTGCGTAATGGGTTGGCGCTTGCGGCGGCATCATCATGACCTGGTTCGGCATGACGCCGCCGGACTTGACGATGCGAACCTTGCTTTCGCCTTCGGTCACTTCCAGTTCAGCGATGTCCGACTCTGCTACCAGGTCGATCAGCGTCTTCAGCTTGCGTAGATCCATGTTGTTGGCTCCCTTGTTCTATCTATTATGTTGATGGTTTCTGCGAAGTCGCCTTATGGACGCCATCGCGTTAGATGCGCGCAGATCGCGGTAGATTAACTGCTTTTTAAGGCAAAGTCGATGGCGAGACGATATCCCTCGATACCAAGCCCGCAAATCGTCCCCTGTGCGATAGCGCTGAGATAGGAATGGTGGCGGAATTCCTCCCGCCGATAAATATTCGAAATGTGTACTTCAATAAATGGGATCGCTACGCCGGCCAAGGCATCGCGCAAGGCGACGCTGGTGTGGGTGTAGCCTCCCGGGTTGATCACGATGAAATCCACGCCCTCGGTTCGGGCTGCGTGGATGCGGTCAATCAACGCTCCTTCGTGGTTACTTTGGAAACAGGCGAGCTGTGCACCGGCTGCTTTGGCTTGTGCCTGCGCTGCCTGTTCCACGTCTGCCAGCGTGCTGGCGCCGTAGGTTTCAGGCTCGCGCGTCCCCAACAAATTCAGGTTGGGGCCATTAAGAAGCAGCAGGTGTCTTGCCATGATTCCCTGACCATTTTCTGCGAAAGTTCCGCATTTTGCCGCCATCTACAAGCATTGGCAAGAGAAAATAGCTTGGCGGAAGTTAATAGAACGGTCGTTCGACGACGTTCTTCCGCTAGTTTAAGGCCGCCAGGTCGGCTTTCAGGTCGTCAAATTTCAGGCGTGCCAGGTAGGTCTTTTTCACTGTGCCGTCAGCGCCGATAAGGACGGTGAAGGGCAGGCCGCCCTGGGTGTTGCCGAAGTTGCGCGACAGTTCGGTGCCGCTCATTCCGGCCACATAGATCGGGTAGGCGACTTTCACCTTTTGTGTGAATTCTGCAATATTGGATGGCGAATCGATGCCGATTCCGATCACCTGGATCTTTTTGCCAAGCGCGGATTTTTGCAGTTCAGACAACTCCGGCATCTCTTCGACGCATGGCGCGCACCATGGCGCCCAGAAATTCACCAGCAGGTTTTTGCCTTGGTATTTTGATAGCGCTTCCTTCACGCCTTTCTCATTTGGCAAGGACTCGGCCATCATGGCGGTGACCGGGCTGGCCATGCCAGCCGGGGCGGTGGTGGTGATGGGGGCGTCAGCTTGCTTCTGGTGCGTGCCGTACCAGGCGCCGGCGCCCAGGAACAGGACGGCGACCACGGTGTATGTTGCGAATTTTTTCATTGCTGGGCTGGATGGGGGCTGTTGATCAGTATCGTGCGCAATTCGGAGATGTCGGCGCGCAGCGGTTTATCGCCGCTTTTCTTCCTGGCGCCGCGCAGGTCGTCCTGTTCATACAGTTCGACGTGCACGCCGGCGTTCTTCCACATGAAGCTGACCGTTTCCACATCCTCGAAACGGGGGCCGCGGAAATGGGGCGATTCGGAGATCTCGATTTGCAGGTTCTTGTTCAATAGATAAATTTCCACTTCCTTGGCGCTGTCCACGAATACTTGCAGGTGGATGTCGTCTTGCATGCCGGCGGTTCCGTGCAGCACGGAGCCGGTCAGGAAGGGTTGGTATTGTTCCAGCATTTCCATCACTTGCAAAGCCAGGCCGCGCATCTTGAATATGTGCGCGGGGTGGGTGTCGGCGTTATATAAAGCGTGGTATAGGCGGACTTCTTCTTCGATCTGTTCGTTGTCGGGCAGGGCGTCGGTCAGGTCGCGCGCTTGCGACTCGCCTAATATCTGGCGGGCGGCTTTGCGTTTGGCGCTGCCGTAGTCGGCGCCGTCCTGCGCGATCATGCGGGCGGCGGCGGCGGCGATTTCGGTTTTGATCTGGGGGTTCATGATTGCATCATACCTAAAACCCCGTAAACCTGGGTCTGACCCAAGGGTCAGACCCAGTACGGTCTCCGGGCCGCGAGCGAGCGGTAGTTGAGCAGACAGGGGCGGACCCTTGGGTCAGACCCCGAATTTCCAGTTTTAATCAGGTAAAATCCGGCTCTTGATTCTTTTCTATCACCACCATGCACATCCACATCCTAGGCATTTGCGGCACTTTCATGGGCGGTCTTGCCGTCCTGGCAAAAGAAGCCGGCCACCGCGTAACGGGATGCGACGCCAACGTCTATCCCCCGATGAGCACGCAGCTGGAAGCCCAGGGCATTGAACTGATCCAGGGTTTTGGCCCCGAGCAGGTGGAATTGAACCCCGATCTTTACGTCATCGGCAACGTGGTCTCGCGCGGCAATCCGCTGATCGAAGAGATCATGAACCGCAACCTGCCGATGATCTCCGGTCCGCAATGGATCGGCGACCATATCCTGCAAGACAAATGGGTGCTGTCCGTCGCCGGCACGCATGGCAAGACCACGACGTCGGCCATGGTGGCCTGGATCCTGGAGCACGCCGGCTACGCGCCCGGCTTCCTGATCGGCGGCATTCCGCAGAACTTTGGCATTTCGGCGCGCCTGAGCGGCCCCGGCGCCAACTCCGAATTCTTCGTGATCGAAGCCGACGAATACGACACCGCCTTCTTCGACAAGCGCAGCAAGTTCGTGCACTACCACTCGAAGACGGCGATCATGAACAACCTGGAATACGACCACGCCGACATCTTCCCGGACATCGGTGCCATCGAAACCCAGTTCCACCACCTGGTGCGCACCGTGCCCGGCATCGGCCGCGTGATCGCCAATGGTGACGAAGCGAGCCTGCAGCGCGTGCTGAAACGCGGCTGCTGGAGCGAGAAGGAATTGTTCGGCAGCGCCGCCGGCGCCGACTGGACCTTGCACGAACATGCCGACGGCAGCTTCGACGTCATCTTCAAGGGCGCCAAGGCCGCTACCGTGAAGTGGGAGCTGACCGGCAAACATAACCGCTACAACGCGCTGGCCGCGATTGCCGCCGCCCGCCATGTGGGCGTGCCGATTAAAGCCGCCGCCGAGGCGCTCGGTCAATTCCAGAGCGTCAAGCGGCGCATGGAAGTGCGCGGCACCGTCAACGGCGTCACCGTGTACGATGACTTCGCCCACCACCCGACCGCCATCGAAACCACTGTCGGCGGCCTGCGCCAGAAGCTGCGCGCAGCCGGCGGCGCGGCCCGCATCCTGGCCGTGCTGGAGCCGCGCTCCAACACCATGAAGCTGGGCACCATGAAGGACGCGCTGCCCGGCAGCCTGAAAGAGGCCGACCTGGTATTCGGCTTCGGCAGCGAACAAGCCCTGGGCTGGAACCTGGGCGAAGCCCTGTCGCCGATGGGCGCAATCGCCTCGGCTTACGAAGACCTCGACCTGATGGTGGAAGCGATCGTCGCGGCAGCCAAGCCGGGCGACCATATTATCGTGATGAGCAACGGCGGCTTCGGCGGCGTCCACCAGAAATTGCTGGAGGCGCTGAAGGCATGATTTTGTACCTGCATGGTTTCCGTTCCTCGCCGCTGTCGATGAAGGCGCGGCTGACCGGGGAGCGGATGGCGCAGCTTGGCCGCAGCGCGGAATTCATTTGTCCGCAGCTGCCGGCCAGCCCCAGGCTGGCGATGGAACTGGCTTGCGGCCTGGTGGCCGGCATTCCGGCGCATGAACTGACCATCGTCGGCTCTTCGCTGGGCGGCTACTACGCCACCTGGATGGCCGAGAAGCTGGGCTGCCGCGCGGTCCTGCTGAACCCCGCCGTGGTGCCGATGCTGGACCTGGACCAGCACATTGGCGTCACCACCGCCTACCACTCGGACGAGCCGTTCGAATTCAAGCGTGAATATATAGAGGAGCTGCGCGCGCTGGCCGTGCCGCAAGCCAGCCAGCCCGAACGCTACTTCCTGATCGCCTGCACCGGCGACGAAGTGCTGGATTACCGCGACATGGTGGCCCACTATGCGGGCGCCAGGCAGAAAGTCGTGCAGGGCAGCGACCATGCCATCAGCGAGTACGCCGATTACCTGGCTGAAGTCCTCGATTTTTGCGGCATCGCGGGCGAAACCCGATGAAAGGCCAATCGCTGCGCCAGGCCAACTGGCACGGTCACGTGCTCGCCACGAATCCGCCGCACCCTTACCGCCACTGGCTGACCGGCGGCGGTTCGCTGACCAATAAATTGAAAGCGCATAGCGGCGCGTTCCGCGTGCAGCTGCTGCACCAGGACACCGCGATCTGCCTGGCCGACGAAGCCAATATCATCGGCTACCACCGGCCCGGCCGCGTGTGGGAGAGGGAGGTCTTGCTGCGGTGTGATAATACGCCTGTGGTGTTCGCGCACACCGTGGTGCCGATGTCGGCCGATGCTTCGGACTG
Source organism: Massilia eburnea (assembly GCF_009720745.1). Classification (GTDB taxonomy): domain Bacteria; phylum Pseudomonadota; class Gammaproteobacteria; order Burkholderiales; family Burkholderiaceae_D; genus Rugamonas; species Rugamonas eburnea. Next base: position 142,401 of record NZ_WNKX01000004.1, read on the forward strand.
GCCGCTGTTCAGCGCCCTGGGCGAGCGTTCGCTCGGCAGTACCCTGTTCGGCGACCCGCAGGTGCGGCGCGGCGAACTGCAATTTGCGCGCCTGCGCGCGACCCATCCGCTGGCGCGGCGCGCCCGTGCCGCCTTGAGCGTCCACGGGGCGGAGGTGCCGGATGACGCTTTACTGTATGCACGGCGCTGCCTGTACCAGCGCCACGAAGGAACTTTGCTTGTGACCGAGGTCTTCCTGCCCCCGGTGCTCAAGCTGCAGAGGACGAATGATCGATGAATGTATTTTTTGAAGAATCCGGCGATTTCAAAGTAGGCAGCGTGCTGTCGCAGGCAGGCGAGGCCTACCAGGTTGAAATGGCGAGCGGCAAGCGCAACAAGGTGAAAACCAAGGATGTGATGCTGCAGTTCGACAAGCCGTCGCCGGCTGAGCTGATGGAGCAGGCCAAGGCCATCGCGGCAGAGGTTGACCTGGACTTCCTGTGGGAAGTGGCGGGCGAAGAGGAATTCGGCTTTGCCGAGCTGGGCGCCGAATATTTCGGCCATGCCCCGCAGCCGGCGGAAGCTGCCGGCCTGATCCTGAGCCTGCACGCGGCGCCGATCTACTTCCATAAGAAGGGCCGTGGCCGCTACAAGAAAGCGCCGGAGCAGACATTGAAGGCGGCCCTGGCCGGCATCGAGAAGAAAAAGCAGCAAGCCATCATCCAGGGCCAGTATGCCGCGGAGCTGAAGGCGGGCACCCTGCCGGCTTCGATGCAGAACATCGTCAGCCAGCTGCTGTTCAAGCCGGACAAGAACACGATTGAATACAAGGCGCTGGAGCAGGCGGCGAACGAGGCGCACACCACGCCGGCGCGCCTGATGCTGTCGGCCGGCGGCATCAAGTCGCCGAAGGACCTGCATATGGCGAGATTCCTGTTCGAGAATTTCCCGAAGGGCCACGGCTTCCCGGAGCTGCCGGTGCCTGCAGCGCCGGCCGGCTTGCCGACTGCGGCGGTTGAAGCGTTCTCCATCGACGACGTGACCACCACCGAAATCGACGATGCCTTCTCCGTGGTGCACCAGCCGGATGGCAAGGTGCGCGTGGGTATCCACATCGCCGCGCCCGGCCTGGGCATCAAGCCGGACGATGCGATCGACAAGATCGCGCGCAGCCGCATGTCCACCGTGTATATGCCCGGCGACAAGATCACCATGCTGCCGGACGCGATTGTCGACGCTTTCACCCTGGCCGAAGGCAAGACTTGCCCGGCACTGTCGCTGTACGCGGTGCTGGATCCGGCCGACTGGAAGGTGATTTCCACCGAAACCAAGGCCGAACTGGTGCCGATCGCGAACAACCTGCGCCACAACACGCTGGACGAGCTGGTGAACGAGCAGACCCTGGCCAGCGGCGAGGGCGATTATCCGCGCAAGGCCGAACTGACCCTGCTGTGGGGCTGGGCCCAGCACCTGGAAGCGGGCCGCATGGTCAAGCGCGAGGCGTTTGGCCTGAAGCCGGAGCAGAACAACCGCGTCGACTTCAACTTCTATGTGGAAGACGACGTCGTCACCATTTCCCGCCGCAAGCGCGGTGCGCCGCTGGACAAGATCGTGGCCGAGCTGATGATCTTCGCCAATTCCACCTGGGGCAAGCTGATGCACGACCATGGCGTGCCGGGGATCTACCGTACCCAAGGGCAGGGCGTGGGCGGCTGGGCGGCCAAGATGCAGGTGCGCATGATGACCCAGGCGGCGCCGCACCAGGGTTTGGGCGTGGACCAGTATGCCTGGTCGACTTCGCCGCTGCGCCGCTATACCGACCTGGTCAACCAGTGGCAGATCCTGGCTTGCGCTTCGCATGGCGTGACGGCGCCGATGGTGGCGCCGTTCAAGCACAAGGATGCGAACCTGTTTGCGATCGTGTCGGCGTTTGATGCGGCGTATGCGGCCTATGCGGACTTCCAGTCGAATATGGAGCGCTATTGGTGCCTGCGCTGGCTGGGGCAGGAAAATGCCAAGGAAGTCGAGGCAGTGGTGTTGAAGGATGAGGTGCTGCGTTTGTCCGAGATTCCGCTGATCGTGCGCATGCCGGGCATGCCTTCTGTTGCGCGCGGGTCACATGTGAAGCTCGATGTGCTGCGCTGGGATGAGGTGGACCTGGCAATCGAAACGCGCTTGCAGGAAGGGTCGATTACCTTGCCTTCGGAGCCTGAGCCGGAACTGGATGAGGAGGAGGCGCCGGCTGATCCGGCGCAGCCTACCGAGGTGGATGCGGAGGAGGCCTCGCTGGCCAGTGAGGCTGTTGTGACGGAGCCAGGGCCGCAGTAAACCAGTACGCCGGTGCCTGACCCGCAGGTCAGGCACCCGCCCTGCGGCCGCCGCGTAACGGGTGTCTGACCCCATGGCTCAGACACCGAATTGCCGGTTTGTCGTAGAATCCAAGATTCTCAAAAGCATCATTCTAGAATTCAGCGCGTGAAGTATTTCAAAGAAAACCAGTTCCTTGTCATCGCTTCCACTGTTTCGGTGGCGGTCCACGCCGTGGCGCTGATGGTGCATTTCGTCGCTCCCAAGGCCTTCAAGGTAGAACCAACCGACCCTGGCCTGGAAGTCATCCTGGTCAACGCCAAGCACTCATCCAAGCCGCTGAAGGCCGACGCCCTGGCGCAAGCGAACCTTGATGGCGGCGGCAACGCCGACGCCGGCCGCGCCAAATCGCCGCTGCCCGATATGCGCCGCATGGAAACTGGCGAAAGCATCCAGGCCGCCCAGCGCTATATCAAGGAGCTGGAAGAGCGCCAGAAAAACCTGCTGACCCAGGCGAAAAAGAGCACGCTTTCCGCACCGCCGGTGACGGACAAGAACCAGGCCGACCCGACCCGTACCGGCGCGGACCTGATCGAAAGCAGCAAGGCGATGGCGCGCAGCATGGCTGAAATCACCCAGACCATCGAAGACCAGAACAAGCGCCCGAAAAAGACCTTCCTGTCGCCAAGCACCAAGGAAGTGGGCTACGCCATGTACTACAAGACCTTCCAGCGCCGCGTGGAAGAAATCGGCACCCTGAATTTCCCGCAGATGAACGGCAAGAAGATGTACGGCCAATTGGTGCTGTATATCCCGATCTTCATGGACGGCACGATTTACATGAAGGATGGCGGCATCCGCATCGAACGCAGTTCGGGCAACCCGGCGCTGGACGCGGCGGCCATCAATATCGTGCGGCGCGCCGCGCCGTTCGGCAAATTCCCGCCGAATATGCTGTCGCATGACCGCGACGACCTGTGGGTCATCATCACCACCTTCAAGTTCACCCGCGAGGAAAAGATGGAAGCCGACCTGACCGGCGGCGTGCAGTGATGGATAAGTACTGCGTCTTCGGCAACCCGATTGCCCACAGCAAGTCGCCGGAAATCCATGCTGCTTATGCGGCGCAAACTGGCCAGTCCTTGAGCTACGAGAAGTGGCTGGCGCCGCTCGATGGTTTCGGCGCTGCCGTGCAAGCGTTCATCGCCGCCGGCGGCAAAGGCGCCAACGTCACGGTCCCGTTCAAGCTGGAGGCGCACAAGCTGGCCACCGCGCTGACCTTACGGGCGCAGGCTGCTGGTGCAGTCAACACCCTGGTGTTCGGCGCCGACGGCAGCATCACCGGCGACAACACCGATGGCGCCGGCCTGGTGACCGATATTGTGCAGAATGCAGGCGTGCCGCTGGCCGGCAAGCGCGTGCTGCTGCTGGGCGCCGGCGGCGCCGCGCGCGGCGTGGTGCTGCCTATCCTTGAACACCGTCCTGCAGCGCTGGTGATCGCCAACCGTACCGTCGCCACCGCGCAAGCGCTGGTCGAGCAGTTTGGCGCGCTGGCCGGACCGGGCGTACTGTCCGCTTGCGGCTTTACCGATATTGCCGGCGCCTTTGACGTGATCATCAACGCCACCTCGGCCAGCCTGAGCTCCGACCTGCCTCCGGTGCCGGCATCGGCCTTCGTACCGGGCGCGCTGGCGCTGGACATGATGTATGGCGCCAAGCCAACCGTCTTCATGGAGTTCGCCGCCAGCCACGGCGCCGCCGTTCGCGACGGCCTGGGCATGCTGGTTGAACAGGCTGCCGAGGCCTTCGAAGTCTGGCGCGGGGTGCGCCCGCAAACGGCCGAGGTGCTGGCGCAGCTGCGCGCCAAGCTATGAACAAATTGAAGAAGCTGAAATGGTTCGTGATCGTTCCAGTCGCGATCTTGCTCGCGGTGCAGCTGTATTTCTTCGTGCAGATCTGGTGGTGGGTCGACCATAACCCGAGCATGACGGCCTTCATGCGCGAACAGCAGGCGGCCATGCAGGAGACGGATCCGAAGGCACGGGTCAAGCAGATGTGGGTTCCGTATTCGGCGATCTCGGTCAACCTGAAACGTGCGGTGATTGCGTCTGAAGACGCCAACTTCGCCGAACATGAAGGAGTGGACTGGGAGGCCATGCAAAAGGCCTACGAGCATAACCAGGAAAAGAAGAAGGGCACCAAGGTGCATGGCGGCTCGACCATCACCCAGCAACTGGCCAAGAACCTGTTCCTGTCAGGTTCGCGCAGCTACCTGCGCAAGGGCCAGGAGCTGATCATCACTTATATGCTGGAGATGCTGATGGATAAACGGCGCATCTTCGAGATCTATCTGAATGTGGCGGAATTTGGCCGCGGCATTTACGGCGCCGAGGCGGCGGCACGCTACTATTACCGGATCCCGGCTTCCCGACTGGGGGCGGAGCAGGCGGCCCGCTTGGCGGTCATGCTGCCACGGCCTAAATATTTCGATGCCCATCGCGACTCGTCCTACCTGGCGCGGCGTGCCGGCGTCATCATGCAACGTATGAATTCGGCGGAGCTTCCGTGAAAAAATATCAAAGTGGAATCAGCTTGATTGCTGTGGCTGTGGTGATGGGCGTGCTGGGCGCGGCGGCAGCGTTTGCGCTGATCTCGATGCGCCACGAGCGCAACCTGTTTGCCGAGGGGCTCGAAAAGGTGGGGGCGAAGGCGGCTGCAGTGGCAGCGCCGGTGGTGTCGCAGGTGGCGCCGCCTGCTCCCATGCGCAAATGCGTCATCCATGGCAAGACGGTGATCTCCAATGCCGAGTGCGGGGATCAGGGGAAGGTGATCGAGATCCACGATACCAAGGGCTTTGAGGCGCCCAAGGCTCCACCTAAGCCGGCGCCGGAGACGCAGCCGACGGCTTCGGAGCGGGCGATTCAGCAGGCGACCCGCTAAACCGGTAAACCTGTGTCAGACCCGCAGGGTCTGACACTAGCTGGCGGCGGCCGCGTATCAAGTGTCTGACCCGCCGGGTCTGGCACTGATCCACCGGTTTAAAAAAATGCATCACCAGGACTGGCCCCGCAAGCCCCTTTGCGGGTACACTTGCGAAGTTTTTTAGAACCCGCGCTCTACACCCCCCTGTCCGGCTGAGATTGCCTATGATCAATGTTTTCGTTTTACAAAATGGCCGGCTCAACCAGGTGCCTATTGAGACGCGCGAAGACCTTGAGAAAGTGGCACCGGTCTGGGTCGACCTGACCGATCCGACAGAAGACGAACGCGCCTGGGTCAAATCCATTTACGGCGTGATCCTGCCCGGCGAAGACGAGGTCAAGGACATCGAAGCCTCCGCCCGTTACTACGAGGCGGAAAACGGCGACCTCCACCTGCGCACCGATTTCCTGCTGGAAGAAGACGAGGGCCCCTCGCGCGTGGTGACGGTGGCGTTCATCCTTGCCAAGAAAATGCTGTTCTCGGTCCACACCGACGACTTGCCCGTATTCCGTCTGGTGCGCATGCGCGCCCGCTCGCGTCCCGGTTCGATCGCCGACTACATGGACGTGCTGCTCGACCTGTACGCCACCGACGCCGAATATTCGGCGGACGCGCTGGAGGGCATCTACCAGAACCTGGAAGAAGTGTCGGGCCGCGTGCTGCAGGAAGAATTTACCGACAAGGATGCAGCCGACGCCCTGAGCGCCATCGCGCACGAGGAAGACTTGAACGGCCGCATCCGCCGCAACATGATGGACACGCGCCGCGCAGTGTCCTTCCTGATGCGCGGCCGCCTGCTCAATTCCGACCAGTTCGAAGAAGCGCGCCAGATCCTGCGCGACATCGAATCGCTGGACGGCCACACCTCCTTCCTGTTCGACAAGATCAACTTCCTGATGGATGCCACCGTCGGCTTCATCAACATCAACCAGAACAAGATCATCAAGATCTTCTCGGTGGCCTCGGTCGCCTTCCTGCCGCCGACCCTGATCGCGTCGGTGTACGGCATGAACTTCGAAGTCTTCCCGGAACTGAAGTGGAGCCTGGGCTATCCGTGGGCCGTTGGCCTGATGATGGTCAGCGCCTTGGCGCCGCTGCTCTACTTCCGCCGCCGCGGCTGGCTCAAATAAGCTGCAAGAACGCAACGCTTTGTAACTGAAGGTCACCTGGTCGCGGGCTCTCCGTCCGCGCCGACCCGTCTGTGCGGCGCTTTTGTACTTGTCAATCAAAGAGGGCATCTGCGCCACAGTTGACACGAAAGTATCGATGTCACATTCTTTCGAATGGCAATTCACATTCGGGAGAACTCATGGCAGAGGTCAGTTTATCTTCGGCATCGCAGTCGATGCTGGCCCTGCGCGAACAGGTGATCGATGCGTGGAGCCGCTCCGTTCGGGAGAAGCTATGCAAGGCTGGCGATCTCCCGGATCCCATCTTGCTGAACACGCTGCCAGCGTTCTACGAGAACCTGGCGCGCTTGTTGACGCACGAGTATTACCAGGCCAGCGGGGTCGATGTGGCGATCATCGCGCAAGAGCACGGCGGCGAGCGCGCGCGCCTGACCGGCTACGACACCACCACCCTGATTCGCGAGTACCAGCTGTTCCGCCAGGTGCTGTTCCGCATGCTGCGCGAGGGCGGCATCCAGCTCTCGCACGACCAGCGCGAAGCGATCGACACCTCAATCGACAGCGCCATTCGCGAAAGCGTGACGGCCTTTGCCCTGATCCAGTCGGCCTTGCGTGAACAGTTCATCGCCGCGCTGACGCACGATTTACGTACGCCGCTGTCCAACGTCAGCGTGGCGGCGCAGGTGATCGAGACGCGCGCGCCGAGCGAAGATATCCGCCGCCTTGCCGAACGCATCGTGGCCAACGCGCAGCGCATCGAAACCATGACGCGCGACCTGCTGGACTGCATGGTGTTCGAAGGCGGCGAACGGCTGCCCTTGCATATCGAGGAATTCGATCTCGCCCTGCTGGCCTACGAAGTGGCGCAGCAGGAAATCGAGCGCAGCGGCGTTGAAGTACTGGTCGAATTTGAATCGGCGGTGGGCCACTGGTGCCGCGCCTCGCTGCAGCGTGCGCTGGAAAACCTGCTGGGCAATGCCATCAAATACAAGGCGCCGGGCACGCCCATCGTGGTGCGGGTGACGTGCGACGAATTGCGCGTGCAGCTGTCGGTGCACAACGAAGGCGAACCGATTCCGGCCGAAGACCTGGAATCGATCTTCCAGGTCTATCGCCGCGCACGCGGCGGCAAGTGCACCAAGGACGGCTGGGGCGTCGGGCTGCCATACGCACGCCGGGTGGCGGAAAGCCATGGCGGCAGCATTATCGTCACCAGTACGGCGACGCTGGGCACGACCTTCCTGATCGATATTCCGATGGATGCGCGGCCTTTTGGCAAGGCCCCGGTCGCGGGTTAATTTACTGGAAGAAATGACAAGCTGAGTATAGAATCCCCGACAATCTTATCAAATTGTCTAAGGGGAGCCGGATGAAGCGCATCTGGAATCTGCTCGTACGCCTTATCGCCACCATTTTCGGCAGTGTGTCCTGGTCTCCTCCCGCTTGGCTGCGCAACATCGGGCTGCGCTTGCAGCCGCTGCGCGCCTGGGCCGGACGCCACCTGCGCGTGATGGCGGCGCTGGCCGTCGTGGTCGTGGCAGGCCTGGCTGCCTACCCGGTCATCAAGAGCCGCATGCCATACATCAAGCCGGACAAGATCGCGTCCAGCGAGGCCGGCGTGCGCATCATTGCACCGGGCCGCACGGAGCTGGAAAACGACGGCCAGCCGCAAGCCCTTCGCATTGAATTCACCGCATCCGCCGCGCCGCTATCGAAGGTGGGGCGCGAGGCGACCGACGTGACGCTGTCGCCCGCCATCGCCGGCAAATGGACCTGGAATACCGACCATGAGCTGACTTTCCAGCCGGCCCAGGACTGGCCGGTCGGACAGAAGTACACGATCAAGTTCGGTCCCAAGGCCTTGTCTGCGCATGTGAAGGCGGAGAAGGAATATGAGTTTCAGACAGCACGCTTTGAAGTCACGCTTGCCAATGGCGAGTTTTACCAGGACCCGACGCAATTCAACCTGCGTAAGGGCGTGTTCGATGTGAAGTTCACGCACCCGGTGGCGCCGGCCGAATTCGAAAAGCGCCTGCACATGGACCTGGAAGGCAAGCCGACCAGGTTCACCCTCACTTACGACAAGTGGAAAGTCAGCGCCACCGTCCAGTCAGAGCCGCTTGCCATCCCGCAGGAAACGGCGACGCTCACGCTGCACATCGATTCGGGCGTCAAGGCCCAGCGCGGCGGCGACGGCACCCCGGAAGAAGTGACCAAGGCCGTCGCCGTGCCCGGCTTGTTCGGGCTGGAGGTGCAGTCGATCGAAACCCATATCCTCACCGGCCAGACCGGCGATATGGAAAATGTCTTGCAGTTCACCACCGGCATGGCCGTCAACGACAAGGAAGCGGCGCGCGTCATCAGCGCCTGGTCGCTGCCTGCCGCCACCAATGACAGCAAGAGCTGGGACGATCCGGCTGATGTCACGGAAGCCGTGCTGAAAAAGGCCAAGCGCCTGGCGCTGACGGCGCTGCCGCAGGAGCGCGACAACACCGAGGCCCATGCTTTCAAATTCGAGGCGGATCCGGGCAGCTTCATGTTCGTGCGCATCGCGCAGGGCATGAAATCGGTGGGCGGCTACCAACTGGGCCAGAAACGCGAGGCGATCCTGCAGGTGAAAGCCTCAGCGCCCGAGTTGTCCATCATGGGCACGGGGGCGCTGCTGGCGTTGAACGGCGAGCGCAAACTGCCGATCATGGTGCGCGACGTGCCGGGGGTGAAGATCGAGATCGGCCGCGTGCTGCCGCACCAGTTGCACTTCCTGGCCACGCATGCCGATGGCAACTTCGCCAAGCCCCAGTTCTACCAAGGCCTGACGCCGGACAGCCTGACCGAACGCTTCGAGAAGAAACTGCCGCTGAAACTCGCCCCGGGCAAAACACATTTCGAGACCATCGATTTTTCGGAATACCTGAAAACCGACGGCGCCGAGCGGCGCGGTATTTTCCTGGTCAAGATCAATGGCTACGACCCCTCCAAGGCCGACGATGGGCAGCAGCAGGACGCTCAGCAATCCGAACAATATGAGGGCGAAGGCGAGGGCGATGGCGAGCAGTACAACGGCGACGCTGGCGCCATGTCGGACAGCCGCCTGATCATGCTGACCGACCTTGGCCTGGTCAGCAAGCGTGCGCTGGATGGCTCGCAGCAGGTCTACGTCCAGTCCATCAGCAGCGGAACGCCGGTGGCCGGCGCCACGGTGGAAGTATGGGGCCGCAACGGCCTGGTGCTGCACACTCAGGCGACCGACGCAGGCGGCATGGTGCGCCTGCCGGACTTGCGCGGCTACACGCGTGAAAAACAGGCGGTGCTGCTGGTGGTGAAGAAGGCTGGCGATACCGCTTTCATGGCGCTGAACCGCAGCGACCGCGCGCTGGACATGTCGCGCTTCGACGTCGGCGGCACCCATAGCGGCGGCCTGCCGAACCAGATGCGCGCCTATTTGTTCTCGGACCGCGGCATCTACCGCCCCGGCGACACCATCCAGGCCGGCATCATCGTCAAAAGCGGCGACTGGAGCCAGAACCTGAAGGACTTGCCGGTGGAGGCTGAAGTGGTCGATGCGCGCGGCCAGACCGTGCGGCGCGAAAAGCTCAAGCTTGGCGCGGCCGGCATGGCGGAAATCTCGCATCCGACGCTGGATAGCGCGCCGACCGGCACCTACACCATCTACCTGAACCTGCCGCGCGACGGCGCGCAGGGCGAGCCGGTGCGCCTTGGCTCGACCACGGTCAAGGTGCAGGAATTCCTGCCGGACCGCACCAAGGTTGCGCTCAAGCTGTCGGCCGACGCGGGCGATGGCTGGGTCAGCCCGCAGTCGCTGACGGCGCAGATGAATGTGCAGAACCTGTTCGGCACCCCGGCGCCGAACCGCAAGGTGGAAGCGGTGGTGACGCTGACACCTGCCTATCCGGCCTTCGCCTCCTGGCCGGGCTACAGCTTCTATGACCCGCAGCGCGCCAAGGACCGTTTCACCGACACCATTGCGGACCAGAAGACGGACGACAAGGGGGATCTGAGCTTCGACCTGGGCCTGCACCGCTACCAGTCGGCTACCTACCAGCTGCACGTGCTGGCCAAAGCCTTCGAACCGGAGGGCGGCCGCAGCGTGAGCGCCGAGGTGCAGGCGCTGGTGTCCGATGCGCCTTACCTGGTGGGTTACAAGGCCGACGGCGATCTGTATTACATCAACCGCGGCGCAGTGCGCAATGTGCACCTGATCGCGATTGACCCGAAAGCGAAGAAGACCGCCGTTGCCGGCCTGACGCTGGAGCGTTACGAAAATCGCGTGCTGTCGGTGCTGGTGAAACAGGCCAACGGCTTGTTCAAGTACGAATCGCGCAGCAAGGACGTGCTGCTGAAGACCGAACCGTTCGCCATCGCGGCGGGCGGTACGCAGCTGGCGCCGGCGACCGACACGCCGGGCAACTTCACCTATGTGGTCAAGAATGCCCAGGGCGCGCAGTTGGCGGAGTTCCGCTACAGCGTGGCTGGCACGGGCAATGTCACGCGCAGCCTGGATCGCAACGCCGAACTGCAGCTTACCCTGAACAAGAAGGATTACCAGCCCGGCGAGGAAATCGAGATCAGCGTGCGCGCGCCGTACACCGGGGCCGGCCTGATCACGATCGAGCGCGACAAGGTCTATGCCTACAAGTGGTTCAAGGCCGATAAGAATGCCTCGGTGCAGAAGATCACGCTGCCGAAGGACTATGACGGCAACGGCTATGTGATGGTGCAGTACACGCGCGATCCGTCCTCCGACGAGATTTACATGAGCCCCTTGAGCTACGGCGCGGCGCCGTTCGCGACGAGCCTGGATCGCCGTACCACCAAGTTCTCGCTGAAGGCGCCGGAGCTGGTCAAGCCGGGGCAGACGGTGCAATTCCACCTGGATTCGCCCAAGCCGGTGCGCGCCGTGGTGTTCGCGGTGGATGAGGGCATCCTGCAGGTGGCGCGCTACAAGAATCCTGATCCGCTGCAGTACTTCTTCCAGAAACGCGCGCTGGAAGTGACGACAGCGCAGACGCTGGACCAGATCCTGCCGGAATTCCGCAAACTGATGCAGGGCGCGGCGCCGGGCGGCGACGGCGACAGCGAAGCGGGCAAGCACCTCAACCCGTTCAAGCGCAAGCGCGACAAGCCGGTGGCTTACTGGTCGGGCATAGTGGATGTGCAGGGCGGCCGCGATTTCAGCTACACGGTGCCGGAATACTTCAACGGCAGCCTGCGTGTGATGGCGGTGGTGGTGGACGACACCTCGGCTGCCGCAGCCAGCACCAAGACCACGGTGCGCGGCGATATCGTGCTGCTGCCGAACGTGCCGGTGGCCTTGACGCCGGGCGATGAGGCCGAAGTGGGCGTCGGCGTGGCGAACAATATCAAGGGCTCGGGCAAGGGCACGCCTGTGGCGCTCACGCTGCAGGTGGCGCCGGCGCTGGAAGTGGTCGGCAAGGCACAGGTCACGCTCGCCATCAACGAAGGTGGCGAAGCTACCGCGCGCTTCCGCGTGCGCGCCCGCAGCGGCGCGCAGGCGCAACTGGGTTCGGCCAGCGTGGTGTTCAATGCGCAGTACCAGGAGCGCAAGGCCAGGCTGTCGACCGATTTGTCGGTGCGCCCGGCTTCGGCGCTGGTGACGCTGGTGCAGAGCGGCCGCTTCAAAGGCGGCGGCGAAATCGCGACCCAAGGCCAGTTCTATCCGCAGATGCAGCGCAGCGAGCTGTCGGTCTCCGCGACACCATGGTCGCTGGCCTCGGGCATGGTGCGCTACCTGCAGGAATACCCGTATGGCTGCACCGAGCAGATTGTCAGCCAGATGATGCCGACGGTGCTGCTGGCCAACCGTCCCGACGTCGCCAAGGAGATGCAGGCTGCCGGCAAGGCCGGCGGCGCCGCGCTCGATCCGAAGAAGGGCTTCGAGCGTACGCTCACCGTCCTGCGTTCGCGCCAGACGGGCGACGGCGGGTTTGGCCTGTATTCGCCGGGCGAGACGGCGCATCCATTTGCCACCGTGTATGCGGTGCAGATGCTGCTGGAGGCGCGCGAGCACAAGATGCAGGTGCCGGAAGACGTGCTGGCGCGTTCGCTGGCCTGGATGCAGAACTACGTTGCGCGCGGCGGCGACGAGCGCTACGACTGGCGCACCCGCGCCCAGGCGGCCTATCTCCTGACCCGCAGCGGCGCCGTGACGACGGCGGCGCTGGTGAACCTGCGCGGCAACATGCCCAGGGAAATGCGCAATTCCCCGGGCGGCGATACTGACCTCGGCAACGCCTACCTGGCGGCTAGCTACCAGATCCTGAAGCAGGACCAGGTGGCGCGCCAGCTGCTCGATCCGTTATGGACGGACATGCTGGACCGGCTGGCGAAAAAGGACCAGTTCAAGAGCTATGGCTGGTATTACGATTCGCTGGTGCATGACGCCACGCTGGTGACCCTGGTGGCACGCCACTTCCCGCAGCGCCTGAAGGACCTGCCACCCGAAGTGTTCGACCGCATGGCCGCCTGGATGAGCGACGGCTGGTATAGCAGCCTGTCGTCGGCTTCCGTTGTCACTGCGGTTGATGCCTACAGCAACGCCGCTGCAAATGGCGCCGCCGGCGCCATCACGGCCAAGGCCATCGACCGCCAGGGCAAGGAAAAAGCGCTGGAACTGAGCGCGCTGAAATTGATTGCCAGGACGGCGGTACCGGCGGATGCAGCGAAGCTGAAGCTTGGCAGCAGCGGCGGCCTGCCCCTCTACTACGCGCTGGCGGAAACCGGCTTCGAGCGCAATATCCCGAGCACTGCGGCGTCCAACGGCATCGAAATCATCCGCGAATTCGTCGATGCCGCCGGCAAGCCTCTGTCTGAAGTCACGCTGGGCGACGAGGTGACGGTGCGCGTGCGGGTGCGCGCCGTCGGCCGCCGGGAAGTGCAGCAGGTCGCGCTGGTGGATGTGCTGCCGGGCGGCCTGGAGCCGGTGCTCAGCAGCCCTTCGGATGAGGACTCCGATGCGCCGTTGTGGCAGCGCCGTGTCGGCACCAAGGGCTGGAGCTGGAACGTCGATTACGTCGACATGCGTGAAGACCGCGTCATCATCTTCGGCAACGTGGGCAGCAGCCAGACCGAGATCACCTACAAGGTACGGGCCACCAACGTCGGTGAGTTCGTGGTGCCGGGCGCATTCGGCGAGGCGATGTACGAGCGCAAGGTGTTTGGCCGCTCGGCCGGTTCGAAACTCGTGATCAAGGACCGCAAGTAAGTGCTGCAAGGCCTGCGCAACCTGGCTGCCCGCTGGCGGCGCACCGCCCGCTTCGCCGGCGCCTGTGCGCTGGCCGCACTGGCGCTGGTGTTGCTGCGCGTATGGCCGCATCAGGCCTTGCTGGCCGGCCAGCCCTGGTCGCATGCCGTCCATGCCAGCGGCGGCGAGCTGTTGCGCTTGACGCTGGCCGCGGACGACCAGTTCCGCCAGCCCTTGCGGCTGGGGGACATGCCGGCGGCCCTGCCGGAATCTGTGCTGCTGTACGAGGACCGCTGGTACTACTGGCACCCCGGCGTCAATCCGCTTGCGCTGGTGCGCAGCGCCTGGTCCAGCGCCACCGGCACGCGCCGCCAGGGCGGCTCCACCATTACCATGCAGCTGGCGCGCCGCCTGTACCGCATCGACAGCCGCAGCGTCGGCGGGAAGCTGAAGCAGGCCGCCGCCGCGCTGTGGATCGAAGCGCGCTACGGCAAACGGGAAATCCTGGAGGCATACCTCAATCTCGCACCTTACGGCGGCAACGTGGAGGGCGTGGGCGCGGCCAGCCTGGTCTACTTCCGCAAAAGCGCGGCCTCGCTGGTACTGCCGGAGATGCTGGCGCTGGCCGTCATCCCGCAGAACCCGCGCCAGCGGCTGGTGGGAGCGGGAGCGCCCGGCGCCCTGCGCGCCGCGCGTGCACGCCTGTGGCAGCGCTGGCAGGAACGGCATCCGGATGACCGCCGCTGGCAGGCCGACATGCAGCTGGCCCTGCATACCGAAGGCAAGGCCAATATGCCTTTCCTCGCGCCGCATCTGGTCGATTTGCTGTTGCACGAACAGCAGCAGGGGCAAGAGACGCAGGGCGAAATCGACTCGAGCCTCGACCTGCGAGCGCAGCGCGTGCTGGAACGCGTGATCGGCGACTACCTGCGCTCGCGGGCCGAGACGGGGGTGGTCAATGCCAGCGCCATGCTGGTCGATACCTCGACCATGCAGGTGCGCGCCCTGGTGGGATCGGCGGACTACGGCAACTCCGCGATTGCGGGCCAGGTCAATGGCACGCTGGGCCGCCGCTCGCCCGGCTCCACGCTCAAGCCCTTCATCTATGGCCTGGCGCTGGACCAGGGCTTGCTGCATCCGAAAACCGTGCTGCGCGATACTCCCTCCGCATTCGGCGCCTTCACGCCGGAGAATTTCGATGGCCGTTTCGTCGGCCCGCTGGCGGCGGAAGACGCCTTGATCCGCAGCCGCAACGTGCCCGCCGTCGCGGTCGCGGCGAAGCTGTCACGCCCCGACCTGTACGATTTCCTCAAGCAGGCCGGCGTAGCGCACATGGAGTCGCGCGAACACTACGGACTGGCGCTGGTGCTGGGCGGCGGTGAAGTATCGATGGAGGAACTGGTGCAGATGTACGCCATGCTCGCCAACGGCGGCGAGTGGCGGCCGGTCACCTATCGCGGCGTTGCAGCGCCGGGGCAGCAGCGCCGCCTGCTCAGCGAAGAAGCCTCATACATCACGCTCGACATGCTGCGCCGTAATCCGCGCCCGGATACCTCCGCCCCCGGCCAGCCGGCAATCGCCTGGAAGACCGGCACCTCCTGGGGTTTCCGCGATGCGTGGACGGCAGGCGTGTTCGGCCGCTACGCGCTGGCCGTCTGGCTGGGCAATTTCGACGGCGCCGGCAACCCGGCGCTGGTGGGCGTCGACATGGCCGCGCCGCTGTTCATGCGCATCGTCGACGCCTTGCGCGCCGAACGGCTCGACCCAGGCCCCGTGCCGCGCGCACTGCCGCAGGACCTGCGGCTGGTGGAGGTATGCGCTGCCAGCGGCGACCTGCCCGACGAGACTTGCCCGCGCGTGGTGCAGTCCTGGTTCATCGCCGGCAAATCGCCGATCAAGCGCAACACGCTGCATCGCCAGGTATGGATCGACAAGGACAAGGGCACGCTGGCTTGCAAGCAGGGCCCTAACACCGTGGCCAAGACGGTCGAGGCCTGGACTTCCGACGTACAGCAGCTGATGCGCCAGGCCGGCCTGCCTTTGCGCGACACCAGCGCCTGCGGCGGCGATGGCGACAGCGCGCCGCGCATTCTCCAGCCCCTGCGCGGTGTGCGCCACATCGTGCGCGCCGCACATCCCGAACCGATCCTGCTGGTGGCGCAGGCCGCGGGCGACGTGCGCGAATTGTTCTGGTTCGTCGATGGTGCGCTGGTTGGCCGCGCCGCGCCCGGCGAGACCGTGGCCTGGAAACCGGCCGGCCCTGGCCACCACACCGTGCGCGTGGCCGACAGCAACGGCCATGCCGACACGCGCGATATTGATATCGACCTGGTGCCCTGACGTTTACACCGCGTTTACGCCGGTGTAATGGAGATTTACACCATCTTTATGCGTCCCTCGATAAGCTGATCCTGTCGCTTATCTATGAAAGGACGACGTATGTTGCAGTACTATTTGATTGCTGGCCTGGTGGTGTTGATCATCCTGGTCATTGCCAGCAACTGCATTGTTTACATCCCCAACGAAAAGCTTGGCATCGTTGAGAAAAAATGGTCCGGGCGCGGTTCGGTGCAGGGCGGCTTTATCGCACTGAATGGCGAAGCCGGCTTCCAGCCTGCCGTCCTGCGCGGCGGTTTCCACCTGTTCTTCCCCTTCCAGTACCGTGTGCATCGCCACGACCTGGTGACCATCCAGCAAGGGACGCTGGCCTATGTGTTCGCGCGTGACGGCTTGCCGATGGCGCCAAGCCAGAACCTGGCCTGCAACAAGGCCGCCAATGATTTCACCGACGTGCGCGCCTTCCTCGACAACGGCGGCCAGAAAGGCTTGCAACGCAAGATCATGCGCGAAGGTACCTATGCCATCAACCTGGCGCAATTCGTCGTGCTGACCGAAGACCGCGTGTATGCCTTGCGCCTGCCCGGCGACGGCAACATCAACAGCAAGGGTGAAGTCGTGGGCTCGCTGGCGGCGGTGCTGGAAGACCTGTCCTCGCGCGGCGGCTTCCGCCCGCTGGTGATCCGCGAAGACAAGCTGGCCGTGGTCACCACGCATGAAGGCCGCTCGCTGCCGGAAGGTACCATTGTCGCCCCTGTGGTTGCAGGCGATCACCGCGATTACCAGGAGCCTGAGGCCTTCATCGACCATGGCGGCTTCAAAGGACGCCAACTGCAGGTTCTGGTGGAAGGTACCTACTACCTGAACGCCCGCTTCGCGACGCACGAGATCGTGGCCAAGACCATCGTGCCAGTCGGCTTCGTCGGCGTCGTGGTGTCTTATACCGGCAAGGAAGGCAACGACATCACCGGCGAGAGCTATCGCCACGGTGAACTGGTCGGCGACGACGAGAAGGGCGTGCAGGCGACGCCGCTGCTGCCTGGCAAATACGCGCTGAACCCGTACGCCAAGAAAGTGATCGAAGTGCCGACCACGAACTTCATCCTGAAATGGCAGGCAGGCCAGGTCGGATCGCATGAACTGGACCGCAGCCTGTCGGAGATTTCGCTGATCACGAAGGATGCTTTCGAGCCCGACCTGCCTTTGTCGGTAGTGGTCAATATCGACTACAAGATGGCGCCGCTGGTCATCCAGCGCTTTGGCGATATCCGCCGCCTGGTGGAGCAGACGCTGGACCCGATGGTCGCCGCCTACTTCAAGAATATCGGCCAGGGCAAAACGCTGATCGAGCTGCTGCAGGAACGTTCCGACATCCAGGAGCGCGCCAAGGAGGAAATGCGCCGTAATTTCGCAGGCTACAACCTGACGCTGAACGAAGTGCTGATTGGTACGCCGCGCGCCAAACAAGGCGACACGCAGATCGAGACGATCTTGCGCCAGCTGCGTGAACGCCAGGTGTCGCGTGAACAGCTCGAGACGTACAAGACCAAGGAAGCAGCGGCGGTGCAGGAACGCATCCTGCGCGAAGCGGAAGCGCGCGCCAGCCAGCAGACCTCGATCACGCAGTCCGAGCTGGCGGTGAAGATTGCCGAGAACAACGGTTCCGCCGCCGTGCAGAAGGCCATCAAGTCAGCTGAGGAAGCGCGCCAGATGGCAGCCGGTTCCGCCGACGCCAAGCGCAAGCTGGCCGAAGCCGAGGCGTACCAAGTAGCAGCGATTGGCCAGGCGCAAGCCAAGGCAACCGAGATGAACGTCGCCGCCTATGGCGGCCCTGAGCTGCAGTTCCAGCAGACGGTGCTGATGCGATTTGCGGAAGCGATCGAGCGCGGCCAGGTGCAACTGGTGCCCTCGATCCAGGTCGGCGGCAGCGGCCAGGGCAGCGGCAGCGCCATCGACGCCTTCATGGCGATGGCAGTGAAGGAAATGGCAGCGCGCCAGCTCAAGCAAGAGCAGCCCGCCGCCTAAGCCGAGCCCGTGTCCCACCATGGGGTCACACCCGAAATGGGACACGGGCTCTAGTGTTATGCACTTGAGTTCGTGTCCCGAAACGGGTGTGACCCCAGGGTGGGACACGAGCTCGGCTGTATTACAGGGCGGCGAAGACTTTCTTGGCGGCGGCGATGGTGGCGTCGATCACGGCGTCGTCGTGCTGGGCGCTGACGAAGCCGGCTTCGAAGGCGGCCGGGGCGAAGTAGACGCCTTCGTCCAGCATCTTGTGGAAGAAGACGTTGAACTTCTCGCGGTCGCCGGCCATCATTTCTGCGTAGTTGTTCGGTGGGGTGGCGCTGAAGTACAGGCCGAACATGCCGCCTTCGGCGTCGGCGCAGAAGGTGACGCCGGCTTCTTTGGCGGCGGCGGTCAGGCCGTCGGCCAGGCGGCGCGCGCTGCGGGCCAGGCCTTCGTAGAAGCCGGGTTGCTGGATCAGCTTCAGGGTGGTCATGCCGGCCGCCACGGCAACCGGGTTGCCGGACAGGGTGCCGGCCTGGTACACGGCGCCGACCGGCGACATTTTCGACATCAGTTCTTTGGAACCGCCAAAAGCCGCCACCGGCAGGCCGCCGCCAATCACCTTGCCCAGGGCAGTCAGGTCGGGCTTGATGCCGTACAGCGCCTGCGCGCCACCCAGGCCGACGCGGAAGCCGCACATCACTTCGTCGAAGATCAGGATGGCGCCGTGCCTGGTGCACAGCTCGCGCAGCGCGCCCAGGAATTCCGGCGTGCCTTTGATCAGGTTCATATTGCCGGCCACCGGTTCCACGATCACGCAGGCGATTTCGTCGCCGTATTCTTCAAACGCGGCGCGGATGGCGTCCACGTTGTTGTAGTCCAGCACCAGGGTGTGCTTCACGAAGTCTTCCGGTACGCCGGCCGAAGTCGGGTTGCCGAAGGTGAGCAGGCCGCTGCCGGCTTTCACCAGCAGGGAGTCGGCGTGGCCGTGGTAGCAGCCTTCGAACTTGATGATCTTGTCGCGGCCGGTGGCGCCGCGCGCCAGGCGCAGGGCGCTCATGGTCGCTTCCGTGCCGGAGGAGACCAGGCGCACCTGTTCGATCGACGGCACCAGGCGGCAGATTTCTTCCGCCATCTCGATTTCAGCTTCGGTCGGGGCGCCGAAGGACAGGCCGCGGGTGGCCGCTTCCTGCACCGCCTTCACCACCTCGGGATGGGCGTGGCCGACAATCGCCGGGCCCCAGGAGCCGATGTAGTCGATATAGCGCTTGCCGTCCGCATCCCAGAAGTAGGGGCCTTCGGCGCGGGTGATGAAGCGCGGCGTGCCGCCCACGGAACGGAAGGCGCGCACCGGCGAGTTGACGCCGCCTGGGGTGGATTTCTGGGCGCGTTCGAACAGGATGTCGTTTTTCGAAGTAGTCATGGCTTGAAGAATCGATTGGGGACAAAGCGCCCCATGCCATAGCGTTGGGCATGGAGCAGGGTCTGGTAGGTGTATTGCTCGGCGCGTTCCACCGCTTCCGGCACGGCCAGGCCGTGCGCCAGATAGGCGGCAATCGCGGCCGACAAGGTGCCGCCGGCGCCGACGAAGGGGCCCGGCAGGTGCTGCCATTTGTCGTGGCGCAGCACGCCTTCGCTGCTGTACAGGGTGTTGGCGCGCTGGCCGCTGCCGGCATTGGTGCCGGTCACCAGCACGTATTCGCAGCCGAGGTCGATCAGGTGTTCGGCGTCGTCGGCCATGGTTTCGCCGTTGCCCAGGTCGCGCCAGGTTTCGGCCATGCGCGCCAGTTCCACTTCGGACAGCATCAGCAGCGTGGCCTGCGGCACCAGCAGCTGGCGCAGTACGGTCAGGAATTCTTCGGGATCGTCTTCGTCGCTTGGCTGCGGCAGCTGGCTGCCGAAGGGATCGAGCACCAGGGGCGCGTCAGGATAGTCGGAGACGATTTCAGCCAGGGTGGAGACGTGTTCCAGGTGGTCCAGGGCGCCAATCTTGAACGCTTGCACCGGCACGTCTTCCAGCACCATGCGGGCCTGGTCGGCCACCCAGTCGGGGTCGACGTGCTGCTGTTCTTCGACGCGGGCGCTGTCACCGACCAGCAGGGCGGTGGTGGCGGACAGGCCGCGGCAGCCCAGGGCATTGAACACGGCCAGGTCGGCATGTACGCCGACCGCACCGACCGGATCGGCCACGCCAAAAGTCAGGATCAGGGGAGATGTTTGGTTTTGCACGGCGGGTAGATTAAGATACCTAATTCAGCATTTTACTTTATTAGAAGGTGACTCAACGTGAGCAGCAATGAACCAAGCCAGGAATTCCAAAGCTGGATGTGCCTGATCTGTGGCTGGATTTATGACGAAGCCGCCGGCTTGCCGGAAGAGGGCATCGCGCCCGGCACCCGCTGGGCCGACGTGCCGATGAACTGGACTTGCCCCGAATGCGGCGCGCGCAAGGATGATTTCGAGATGGTGGCCATCTAAAAAGTTAATCCGGCGTCAATTGAGTTTCAATTTACTCAAATAGTGTTTCAAAGCTATCAAATAAATAAGTGTTTCTTTTAAGCAGCAGACGCTCCTAAGCGACTGTCCCCTGTGCTATCGTAGCGAGAATATAGGGTAACTGACTCACAAATGACGACTACACCGCAAGGAAATGGCTTGAAAATCATGGTTATCGACGATAGCAGCACCATTCGTCGATCCGCGGAAATTTTCCTGACCCAGGCGGGTTACCAGGTGGTATTGGCCGAGGACGGTTTCGATGCGCTGGCCAAGATCAACGACCATCAACCGTCGTTGATCTTCTGCGACATCCTGATGCCGCGCCTGGATGGTTACCAGACCTGCGCCCTGATCAAAAAGAGTGCGAAGTTCCATTCCACCCCAGTGCTGATGCTCTCCTCCAAGGATGGCCTGTTCGACCGCGCGCGCGGCGCCATGGTCGGTTCGGCTGCCTACCTGACCAAACCCTTCACAAAAGATAGCCTGTTGACTGCAGTGCGAGAGCACACTGCGGCCGCCAGTGCGCAATAAACGTATTACAGAGAGTAAAGCATGGCAATTCAACGAATCCTGATCGTCGACGACTCCCCAACCGAGCGTTATTACCTGACCGATATCCTGGTGCGTAGCGGTTTCACCGTTTCCACCGCTGAAAATGGCGAAGAAGCCATGGCCAAGATCAAGGCCGACAAGCCGCAACTGATCCTGATGGACGTGGTGATGCCTGGCCAGAACGGCTTCCAGGTCACGCGCGCCATCGCCAAGGACCCGGAACTGCAGGATGTGCCGATCATCATCTGCTCGTCCAAGAACCAGGAAACCGACCGCATCTGGGGCATCCGCCAGGGCGCCAAGGACTACCTGGTCAAGCCGGTCGACGCAGCCGAGCTGCTGGCCAAGATCGCCGCACTCGGTTAAGCGATGACGACCGAACAGCAGGCGCCGACGGGCGCAGAACGCCGCAGCCGCCTGCGGCAATACCAGGTTACGCTGCTGGAGCGCATGCAGGCCGCCAAGGCCGGCACCGGCAATGCCGGGCGCGAACTGGGCGTGCTGCTGGGCGGCCGGCGCTGCCTGCTGGACCTGACGCAGGTCGGTGAAATCGTTCCTTTCCAGGCCGTGACGGCGGTTCCGCTGTCGCAGGACTGGTACCGCGGCCTGGCAAATATCCGCGGCAACCTGGTCGGCGTGGTCGACCTGGCGCGCTACATGGGCGAGGCTGGCACCCAGCCCGGTCCGGACAGCCGCCTGGTGACGTTCGCCACCCACCTTGGCTTCAATTGCGCCATCCTGGCCGGCCGCGTGCTTGGCTTGCGCAACCTGGATGAAATGGTGGAACAAGCACCGGACAGCGGGCAACCTGCCTGGGGTAGCCAGCAATTCAACGACCGTGAAGCGCAGCAGTGGACCAGGCTGGACCTGGCCGAACTGGTGCGTGAAGCGCGGTTCCTGCAAGTCGGCCTGTAATTGCGACCCGCCAGGGGGCGGGCGCCACAATATCGTAAGCGATCGGGGGATGTAGTAATGGCATTTAAATTGTTCTCGCGCTCCGCACCGGAGACCAGCCCTGAGCTTGGCTCCAATTCGGAGTTTTCCAGTTTCAATAATTCGGCCTACGAGCAGCCCGGAGCGGCCGTTGCCGAAGCGGTTGCCGCACCTGAAGTGGCGGACAACGCCGCTGCCACGGCCGAAGCTGCCGAAGGGGCGCGCGGCCTGCTGGACCGCCTGCGTTCGAGCGCGATGGGCGAGGCCGCAGCCAACGTCAAGCTGCCCCTGATCGGCCACCTGCCCAGCGCACGCCAACTGAGCCTGCTGTCCACCACGCTGGGTGTGTCGATCCTGCTGTCGGTGGTGTTCGTGGCATGGAACGCCTACAACAGCGGCGTGGCGTCGACCCGTACCCAGATCGCTTCCGACGTGCTGATGCACTCGCAGCGTATCGGCAAGGCGGCGCCGAACGCGATTAAAGGCAACAAGGATGCGACCAAGCAGCTGGAAGAGAGCCGCAGCGAACTGAATCGCGCCTTGCTGACGCTGGCCGACGGCGGCCGCTACGCAGGCCACTCGGTGCTGTCGGCGCCGGGCGCGGTGCTGCCGGCGCTGAACGATGCCCGCAAGAAGTGGACCGCTTCCGACAAGGCCGCATCCACCATCGCCAAATACAAATGGGACCTGGCCGGCCTGGACGAGACCCTGCAAAAGCTGAACGCCATGTCGCCTGACCTGCTGTCGCTGACCGAGGAAGTGTCGTCGGCGCGCCTGAAGCAGGGCGGCAGCGCGAAGGAACTGGCGGCGCTGGGCAAGCTGGGCATGCTGACCCAGCGCATGAGCCGCAGCGCCTCGACCTTCCTGACCGAGGGCGGCATTTCCTCCTCCGAGACCGCATTCCAGCTGGGCCGCGACGCTACCGTGTTCCGCCAGACCGTGGACGGCTTCCTGGGCGGCAGCGATAGCCTCGGCCTGCCTTCCGTGAAGGACGCCGAGACCCGCGAAAACCTGCAAGCCCTGAAGAAGGGCTTCGAGGACTACGACAAGCTGGTCAAGTTCATTCTGGACCGTCTGGAAAAATTCTCCGCTGCGAAGAGCGCGGAACGACTGCTGTTCACCGAGAACGAAGACGTACGTGCCAGCTTTGCGACCCTGCAGGGCAAGCTGCGTGAGCAGCAGGACTCGCTGGGCCTGTCCTTCTGGCTGATGGTGGCCGGCCTGGTGGTGACCCTGATCTCCGCTGCGGCGATCGGCCGCGTGCTGCTGCTCGATTCGCAGAATCGTGGCCGCGCTTCCGAGCGCCGCCGCCAGGAAGCGGAAGCAATGCGCTTGAAAGCGCAGCAGCAGGAAGAAGAAACCAAGGCCATTAACGAGCAGAACCAGGCCGCAATTTTGCGCCTGATGAACGAACTGCAGGAAGTGGCGGACGGTGACTTGACTGTGCAGGCAACCGTGTCCGAAGACATTACCGGCGCGATCGCCGACTCGGTTAACTACACCGTGGAAGAGCTGCGCGGGCTGGTGGGCCGCGTGACCATCACCGCCGAGCAGGTGACGTCCGCATCGACCCACGCCCAGGGCATTTCCAACGACCTGCTGACCGCATCGGCGGCGCAGTCGAAAGAGATTCAGGACGCGTCCAACACCGTCGTGAAGATGGCCAACGAGATTACCGACGTGTCGCGCAGCGCGGCAGAATCGGCGGACGTTGCCCGCCAGTCGGTTGATGCGGCGCGCCAGGGTGCGGAAGCGGTGCAGAACGCGATCAAGGGTATGGACGAGATCCGCGAGCAGATCCAGGAAACCTCGAAGCGCATCAAGCGACTGGGTGAATCGTCGCAGGAGATTGGCGAAATTACCGAGCTGATTTCCGACATTACCGAACAGACCAACGTGCTGGCGCTGAACGCGGCGATCCAGGCGGCGTCGGCAGGCGAAGCAGGCCGAGGCTTCTCGGTGGTTGCGGAAGAGGTTCAGCGACTGGCGGAACGTTCCGCCGAAGCGGCCAAGCAGATCGGTGCGCTGGTGAAGACCATTCAGACCGACACCCACGACGCGGTGGCCGCTATGGAAAAATCCACGCAGGGTGTGGTTGAAGGTGCAAAACTGTCCGACGCGGCAGGTACCGCACTGCAGGACATCTCGCAGGTGTCGAACCGCCTGGCGGAGCTGATTCAGGGCATTTCCTATGCAACCGGCCAGCAGGCGACATCGGCAAACGGCGTTGCGCACAATATGCAGCACATCCTGCAGGTGACGCAGCAAACCCAGGACGGTACCCAGCAGACCGCAACGTCGGTTCGCAAACTGACCTCCCTGGCGCAGGAGCTGAAGAACTCCGTGTCGCGATTCCGAGTAAGTGCTTAATTAATAGATTCCATGAGCAAACCTGATCTTTCGTTCACCGCTTTGCCGCAATACGACACCGGACCGCTGTCCTGGGTCATGGGGGAGATCCGCGAAGCGCTAGCCCGTTCCCGCACCGCGCTGTTTGAGGCCGGCGGGCGTGATCCGGAAGATCAGACCACGGCGCTGATGCACGCCAAGTCCCACCTGCACCAGGCGCACGGCGCCCTGCAGATGGTGGACGTGGACGGCGTCGCGCTGCTGACCCAGCTGGCGGAAGTGGTGCTGGACCGCATGCGCGACGGCACGCTCAAATGCACGCCGGACCACGTGCAGCTGCTGGCCAATATGTACCAGGCGCTGACCGAATTCCTGGAGGAGCTGCTGGCCGGTGCGCCATTCCAGCCGGTGCGCCTGTTCCCCTTCTTCCGCGATATCCAGGATTTGCTGGGCATCGACCGGGTGCACCCGGCCGACCTGTTCTTCCCGGACGTGTCGCACGTGCCGGAGCTGCCGGCGGCGTTGCCGGCGGCAGGCATGCCGGCTGGCGAACCCGATTACAAGGCTTTGCGCCAGCGCTTCGAACGCGCTTTGCTGCCGTACCTGAAGGCTGCCGATGCGGGCAGCCAGGCTATCCACGCCGCTGCATTGCAAGCGGCCATTACCGATGTGGCCGACCAGCAGCGCGAGTACAAGCCGCGCGTGTTCTGGCGCGCCATGCAGGCCTTCGCCGAACTGGTGGTGGGCGGCCAGCAGGAGAGCAACCGTTACGTCAAGCAGCTGTTCGGCCTGATCAACCTGCAGCTGCGCCGCCTGTCGGCCGGTTCGCCGGAACTGCCGGACAATGTGCTGCGCGAGGCGCTGTTCTTCGTCGCTTCGGCCGACCCGGAGACCTTGCCGCCGCTGGCACGCCAGCTGCGCGCCGGCTATGCGCTGGATGGCATGGTGCCGCATGATTTCGAATCCCGCCGCTACGGCAACATCGACGACGCTTCGCTGGCCGCTGCCAAGGACGGCATCGCCCACGCGCGTTCGGTGTGGCAGCGCCTGGAGCAGAACGAGAACACAGCGGAACTGAATAACGATTTCGAGCAGTCCCTGGCCAAGGTGGCCGAGTCCAGCGACAAGCTGGGACTGGGCGCGCTGGCTGCGCTGCTGCGCCAGCTGGCCGATTCGGCGCGCGCCACCGCCGGCTCCCGCCGCAGCGAGGCGCTGGGCCTGGAAATGGCGACCGCGCTGCTGTTCGCGGAGCACGGCATTGCCCAGATCCGCCACCTGCCTGACGATTTCAACGCCCACGCCGACACCATCGCGGCGCGCCTGAAGGCCCTGCAGGGCGGCGGCGCGGCGCCGGAACCGGCGCAATGGCAAGGCGGCCTGGCCCGCCAGCTGCACGAAGACGACACCGTGGTGGCGCTGGCGCAAGAGATGAAGAGCGGCCTGCGCCAGGTGGAGAAGGTGCTGGACGAGTACTACACCGATCCGGCCCAGCGCACCTCCCTGGGTGAGCTGGACAAGGTGCTGCACCAGCTGCACGGCGCCTGCGCCATCCTGGACCAGGACGACGCGATGAACGCCGCCGCCCACGTGCGCATTGAAATCGGCCGCCTGGCCACCGGCCAGTTCGACGAGGCGCACGAATCCAAAGCGCTGAGCGACATCGCACAGAACGTCGGCGCGCTGGGCTTCTTCGTCGACATGCTGGCCCAGAATCCGTCCGGCGCGCGCGAACGCTTTGCCTTCGATCCGGAGCAGGGCACCTTCCGCGCCGTGCCGTTCAAGAAGATTTCGGGTCCTGAATCGATCCCGGTGCTGGAGGAAGCGCTGCCGGAGCCGGAAGCGGCGCCGGAGCCGGTGCTGACCGCGCCCGTGCCTGAAGCCAGCGCCGCCGGCGACGAGCAGGTGGAAGCGGAACTGCTGGAGATCTTCATCGGCGAGGCGCAGGAAGTGCTGGCCTTCGTGCGTGAAACGCTGGCGCGTCCGCATGCCGAAATCTCGAACCTCGATACGCAGACCATGCTGCGCCGCTCCTTCCACACGCTGAAGGGCAGCAGCCGCATGGTGGGCCTGAACCGCTTCGGCGATGGCGCGCACGCGATCGAAAAGGTCATGAACCTGTTCCTGGCCGAGGAGCGCAAGCCGACGGAAGCCCTGTTCGGCCTGCTCAATTACGCGGCCGAGGAAATGTCGGCATGGGTCGACGAACTGGCCACTACCGGCAACTCGGCACGCCAGGAACAGCCTATCGTCGATGCCGCCACGTGCGTGCAAGAGGGCGGTCCCTTCGAACGCCCGGCAGCGGGTACGCAAGCAGCTGCACCAGTTGCCGCTGCCCCGGCAGCCGAAGCAGCTGCCGCACCAGTTGCCGAGCCGGAAGCCGAAACTGCCGCCGCCGATGCCGCCGAAGAAATCATCGCTGCCCCGCTGCCGCATGACGGCGAGCTCGTCCTCGAGGAGCTGAGCTTCGAGGAGCCGCCTGCCGAGCCGGCAATCGAGCCAACGCCCGTCGCTGACAGCCAGGCGCCTGCCGCCGACGCGCCATTCGACTTCGCCGCGCTCGATAGCGAACTGTCCCTGGCGCTGCCGGAAGCGGAAGCGCCGGCTGCGCTGGAACCCGCCCACAGCGAACTTGGCGCCGACCTGCCGGTTGCCGAATACGTGGAAGGCGAGCCCGCCGCCGACTTGCAACTGGAGGCTGCGGAAGACGCGGCGCCAGCGCGTCCGACCAATGTGATCGACTTCCCGACTGCCACCGCGCCAACACCGCCGGCGCCGCCAGCGGAAGACAATATGAAATTCGTGGGACGCCTGGCGATCCCGCTCCCGCTGTACAACATTTACATGGCGGAGACCGACGAACTGGTACGCCACATTTCGCGCGATTTCGGCGAATGGCGACATGAACAGCGTGCGGTCAATCCGGAAGCGCTGCAAGCCGTCCACACCCTGACCGGCACCTCCGGCACGGTAGGCTTCAAGCCGCTGCGCGAGCTGTCCTACGCACTGGAAACGACGCTGCAGCAGCTGCAGCCGCCGGCGCCGCACCTGGACGCCGCGCAGCACGACCTGTTCGACTTCTGCATCGAGCGCATCCGCCAGATGCTGCAAAGCTTCGCCACCGGTGACCTGCCGCCGGAGCAGCCGGAACTGATCGAAGCGCTGCACAAGCTGCGCGACAACCTGGCGCACCCGCCGGAAGTTGGCCAGGCGCTGGACGAGCGCCTGGACAGCATCGTCGGCGCACCCTCCAGCGGCCAGCTGGAAGAGCGCCTCGACCACCTGTTCACCGACACCTATCACAGCCTGGTAGCCGAACCGCCGCCGGAGCCAGAGCGCGCAGCCAAGCCTGAGAAGCCGCTCGTCACGCAAGACGAAAACATCGACAACCTGTTCGATTCCGCTTTCGACGATGCGTTCGACGCGCCAGAGCTGACGCAGGCCGCACCGGCCGCCGAGCCGTTGCACCTGGTTTCGTCCGCCGAAGCTGCCGCGCCAGCCGTGGAAGAACCCGCAGCGCAGGCAGCGGAAACGCCTGCGCCCGCCGCCGCTGCAGAAGCGGCGGTTCAAGCTGCAGCGGTCGCCGCAGAATCCGAAGCAGAAGTCGCAGCACTGCTGGCAGAAGCCGACGCCGCGACCGCCGAAGCAGCCATCGAAGTGGACGCCATCGACGCCACCGCCCTGTCGGCCGGCGAGGCGGTCGAAGAAGACGCGGTCGACCTGGACCACGCCAAGCCGGGCGAAGTGCAGGTAGTGGAACTGGAAGAAGGCCAGCACCTGCTGGGCGCCAGCGCCACCGACATCCACGACGAGCTTGACCCGGACCTGCTGCCGGTATTCCTGGAAGAGGGCACCGACCTGCTGCCGCAGATCGGCGAATCGCTGCGCGCCTGGCACGCCAATCCAGCCGATTTCAGCCACGCCCACAGCCTGCAGCGCGTGCTGCACACCGTGAAGGGCAGCGCACGCATGGCCGGCGCGATGCGCCTGGGCCAGCACGCGCACGAAATCGAGACGCACATTGAAAACATGGTGCACGCAGGCAGTGCCTCCCAGCACTCGTTCGACGAGCTGATGGCGCACTATGACCACGCGCTGCTGCTGTTCGAGCAGCTGCAGAATCCGGAAGCCTATGCCGCCGCGATGGCCGCCGCGCAAGCTGCCGCCGCCGCTGCCGCCTCCCCGGCTGGCGAATCTGCCGCTGCAGCGCCTGCCGCCGATGGCGCCGCGCCTTCGCTCAGCACCCTGGCTGCGCGCCTGGCCTCGGTGCACGCGCCAATGGCCCGTGCCGAGGAACCCGACGCCGCCGCCAAGGCCTCGCCGCTGGTGCGTGTGCGCGCCGACATCTTGGACCGCCTGGTGAACCAGGCCGGTGAAGTGTCGATCACCCGTTCGCGCCTGGAAAACGAAGTTGGATCGCTGCGTACCTCGCTGTCCGACTTCCAGGAAAACTTGAACCGCCTGCGGCGCCAGCTGCGCGAAGTCGAAATGCAGGCGGAATCGCAGATCGCCTCGCGTATGTCGATTGCCGGCGAACGCGAATTCGACCCGCTGGAGTTCGACCGCTTTACGCGCCTGCAGGAACTGACCCGCATGATGGCCGAGTCGGTGAACGACGTGGCCTCCTTCCACGAAGGCTTGTTCCGTTCCATCGACAGCGCCTCCGGCGACTTGAACCAGCAAGCGCGTATGACGCGCGACCTGCAGCGCGACCTGATGCGCGTGCGCATGGTGCCGTTCAACAGCGTCTCCGAGCGTCTGTTCCGCGTGGCGCGCCAGGGCGCGAAAGAAACCGACAAGCGCGTCAACCTCGACATCCGCGGCGGCGGCGTTGAAATGGACCGTAGCGTTCTGGAACGCATGGCCGCGCCGTTCGAGCACCTGCTGCGTAACTCCATCGTGCACGGCATCGAGTCGCGCGAGCGCCGCGTTGAGCACGGCAAGGGCGAGACCGGCGAACTGCTGGTGCAGGTCAGCCAGCAGGGTAACGAAGTGGTGCTGGAGTTCAGCGACGACGGCGCCGGCCTGGACCTGCAACGCATCCGCGCCAAGGCGCGCAGCGTCGGCTTGCTGGCGGAAGACCAGGAAGTCAGCGATGCCGAGGCATCCAACCTGATCTTCCAGCCGGGCTTCTCCACCGCTGATGCGCTGACCGAACTGGCCGGCCGCGGCGTGGGCATGGACATTGTGCTGTCCGAGGCGCAAGCCCTGGGCGGCCGCGTGGAAACCTTCACCGAAGCCGGCAAGGGCACCCGCTTTACCATCCGCCTGCCGCTGACGCTGGCTGTGACCCAGGTGGTGCTGATCTCCGCCGGTGGCCGCACCTATGCCGTGCCGGCGCTGATGGTGGAACAGGTCCTGCAGATGAAAGAAGGTGCGCTGGCCGATGCCACCGCCAAGGGCGCCGTGGTGCACCATGGCCAGCACGTCCCGCTGCGCTACCTGGCGACCCTGCTGGGCGACAGCGAAGCGCGCCCGCTGCTGCAGCGTTCCTCGCCCGTGATGATGCTGCGTAACGGCGCTGACCGCGTGGCGCTGCACGTCGACGAGATCCTCGGCAACCGCGAGGTGGTTATCAAGAACATTGGCCCGCAGCTGTCGCGCATGGCCGGCATTGCCGGCGCAACCGTGCTGGGTTCGGGCGAGATCGTCCTGATCCTCAATCCGGTGGCGCTGCAGCTGCATGTGGCGCAGCATCCGGAACTGGCGCCGCGCACGGCGGCCACTCCGGCGCCGGCGCCGGCTGGCGGCGTGGTCGAACCGATCGCACCGACGCGCGCCCATGGCGTGGTCATGGTGGTGGACGATTCGCTCACCGTGCGCAAGGTGACCCAGCGCCTGCTGGAGCGCGAAGGCTACACCGTCATGCTGGCCAAGGACGGCGTGGATGCGCTGGAGCAGATGCAGGACCGCCTGCCGGAACTGATGCTGGTCGACATCGAGATGCCGCGCATGGACGGCTTCGACTTGACCCGCAACGTACGCGGCGACGAACGCACCAAAGAGATCCCGATCATCATGATCACCTCGCGTTCGGCGGACAAGCACCGCAACTACGCGCTGCAGCTGGGCGTGAACGCCTACTTCGGTAAGCCGTTCCAGGAAGACATCCTCTTGGGCGCTATCGCAGGGCTGCTGCCGCAAAGCCGCTGAGGTTTGCGATGCCAGACACAAAGGCAGGCGTTCGCGCCTGCCTTTTTTATGTTCTCCCTATGCGCGCGTTCAAATTCCTTGCATTGATTGTTGCCGGCTTGTTCCTGGCTTGCGCGGGCCTGCTCGCTGCCGCCGGATGCGCCGACAAACTGGTGCCGGCGGATCTGATCGTTGTGCCGGGAAACACCGTGGCGCCGGACGGTACGCCCAGCCCAAGGCTGCGGGCGCGGCTCGACGTCGCGCTGAAGGTCTATCGCGACTTTGGCGCCCGACGCATTTTTGTCAGCGGCGGCATCGGCAAGGAGGGCTTTGACGAAGCGGTGGTCATGGCCGACTACCTGAAGGCGAACGGCGTTCCCGCGGCAGTCATCGTCGTTGACAGCCGGGGCCTCGATACGCAGGCCACGGCCCGCAACGCGGCAGCCTATATGCGCGCGAATGGGCTGCGTTCCGCCCTGGTGGCGACACAATACTTCCACGTGCCGCGCACCCGGTTCGCGCTCGAGCGCGCAGGCGTGCATGTGGCGGGCCATGCCCACGCACGATTTGTGGAGATGCGCGACCTGTACTCGATTGCGAGGGAAGTCGTCGGTTTGATTTCCTACTTCTTCACGACTTCGTAGCGCTCGAGCGTGCGCTTGCGCGCTTGATCGTGATCGACGATTGGATCGCGCGGTAGGTGTATTTCCTTCGGCGACAGGCCCGCCAACTGCGGCAGGTAGCGCTTGATGAACTTCCCCTCCGGGTCGAACTTCTGTGACTGCGTCACCGGATTGAAGATCCGGAAGTAAGGCTGTGCGTCGCAGCCTGAAGACGATGCCCACTGCCAGCCGCCATTGTTGGACGACAGCTCGAAATCATTGAGGTGCAGCGCGAAATAAGCTTCGCCGCGGCGCCAGTCGATGCCGAGGTCCTTGCACAGGAAGGAGGCCACGACCATGCGCAGGCGGTTGTGCATATATCCGGTGCGGTTCAGCTGCAGCATGGCCGCATCCACCAGCGGATAACCGGTACGGCCTTCGCACCAGGCGGCAAACAGCTCATCGGCCTCCGCACCGGATTCCCATTCGATCCGGTCGTAAGCGGGCTTGAAGGCGCTGTCCACCACATGCGGATGGTGGTACAGGATCTGCATGTAGAACTCGCGCCAGATCAGCTCCGACAGCCAAACCGCGCCGCCTTCGCCGGCCGCGCCGCGCGCCGACATGGTCATCACGGTGCGCACCAGGTGGCGGATCGACACCGTGCCGAAGCGCAAGTGCATCGACAGGTAGGACGGCCCTTTCAGCGCAGGGTAGTCGCGCGCCACGCCATAGTCGGCGATGCGGCCCAGGAAGTCCTCGAATAGCGCCGGGCCATTGCCGATGCCGAGTTCGCGCAGCCTGGTGCGTTCAAAGCCCAGCGCCTCGAGCGCGGGCAGCGTGCTGCGCCCTGGCGCGAAGCGGCCGCGCTGGTGCGCGCTTCCTGGCTCCACCGTCCACGGCGACAGCACCGAAGGTTCTGCCTCCAGCTTGCGCAGCCAGGCGTTCTTGTACGGCGTGAAGACCGAGAACGGCTGGCCGCCCTGCGTCAGGACTTGGTCGCGCTCGAATATGACCTGGTCCTTGAAGGTGTGCAGCTGCCGGCCTGCCGCACGCAAGGCCGCGCCGACCGCCGCGTCGCGGGCGATGGCCGCGGGCTCGTAGTCATGGTTGGCGAACACCGCTTCAACGCCGAGTTCAGCGGCGAGCTCGGGAATTGCCTTCTCGGCAATGTTATGCAGAACGATCAAGTGCCCGCCGGCTGCCTCGAGCTCAGCCGCAAGACTTGTCAGGCTGTCATGAATGAACTCGACGCGCCGGTCCGCGCTGGGCAGGGCATCCAGGATGGCGCGGTCGAAAATAAAGGCACAGTACACTGTCTCGGCAGAGGCAAGGGCGTGGTGCAAGGCGGCGTGGTCGAAGAGCCTTAGGTCACGGCGCAACCAGACGAGGGCGTTTTTCATGGCTGGATCAGCAATTCATAGTAAACTGTGGGTATATCCGACAGTTGCAGCGCGGATATTACAGTAAAGAACTCTTAACATCCCTGCATTGAGGGCAATCATGAAAAAAGTCAAATTGACCAGAAGCATGCCTGTGCCGGGATTGTTACCGGAAACTAGTGAACTGAAGGAGCTAAAGGCGCCTATGACTGCCCCTGCGCTCAACCTGGCAAATCATTTTCTGATTGCCATGCCATCCATGCAAGACCCGATTTTCGGCGGTACGGTCGTGTATGTATGCGAACACAACGAGAACGGCGTGCTGGGCGTCGTGATCAACAAACCGACCGACATGACCATGGAAGTGCTGTTCGACCGGATCGATATCGAAGTATCGTCCGCCGCCGACCGCCACATGGAGTCGGAACCGATCATGTTCGGCGGCCCGGTGCAGGATGACCGCGGCTTCGTGCTGCACACGCCGGGCGCGCACTATTCGTCTTCGCTGACGGTGACCAACGACGTGGCCTTCACCACCTCGATCGACGTGCTGGAAGCGGTGGCCCGCGGCCAGGGGCCGGAACGCATGATGGTGTCGATCGGCTACGCGGGCTGGAGTCCCGGCCAGCTGGAAGACGAACTGGCACGCAATGGCTGGCTGACCGTGGCCGCCGATCCGCGCATCGTGTTCGATGTGCCGATCGAAGACCGCTACCAGGCCGCCATCAAGCTGCTGGGCTTCGACCCCCTGATGCTTAACTCTGAAGCGGGTCATGCATAGTCCGGAAACTGTTTTAGGCTTCGACTTCGGCATCAAACGCGTTGGTGTCGCAATGGGAAACACGATGATCGGCCAGGCCACCCCCCTGGCCGTCATTCAATCCACAGTCAACGATGCACGCTTCGCCGAGATCAAGGCCCTGATCGACAAATGGGGGCCGACGAAACTGGTGGTGGGCCTGCCTTTCCATCCGGACGGGGCAGAGCACGACATGACGGCGCGCTGCCGCAAGTTCGCCAACCAGTTGAACGGCCGATTCAATCTTCCCGTGGTGATGGTCGACGAGCGCTACTCGTCGGCGATGATTCCCGCCAAACGCGGCGAACTCATTGACGACCGCGCCGCCGCCATCATCCTCCAACAATACTTTGACGAATATGTCCCACATTGATCCCCAACAGCTGGATGCCGAAGCGCTGTATGCCAGCCTGCTCGAGCAGGTCAAGGCCGGCATCGCCGGCGCCAACGACCCCGCCATCGTCGGCATTCACTCCGGCGGCGCCTGGATCGCCGAGCGCCTGGCCAAGGACCTGAACCTCAGCGCGCGCCTGGGCGTACTGGACGTGTCTTTCTACCGCGACGATTACGCGAAGAAAGGCCTGCCGCACGAAGTGAAGCCGACCCATATCGGCTTCGACGTGAACGGCGCCACCATCGTGCTGGTGGACGACGTGCTCTATACCGGCCGCACAACGCGCGCCGCCATCAACGAACTGTTCGACTACGGCCGCCCGGCGCGCATCATGCTCGCCTCGCTGGTGGACCGCGGCGAACGCCAATTGCCGGTAGCTGCCGATTTCGTGGCGGCCCACACCCGCTGCGCGCAAGGCCAGGCCCTGCGCCTGCAGCAGGCCGGCGACGGAAAGTTTTCCCTGACTATTGAACAGAACCATGCTTAATCCGCAACTCAACAAACACGGCGAGCTTCAGCACCTGCTGACGACCGAGGGCCTGCCCAAGGCCATCATCAACCAGATCCTCGATACCGCCTCCTCGTTCGTGTCCGTGTCGGACCGCGAAGTGAAGAAGGTCCCGCTGATGCGCGGCAAGAGCGTGTTCAACCTGTTCTTCGAGAATTCCACCCGTACCCGCACCACCTTCGAGATCGCGGCCAAGCGCCTGTCGGCCGACGTGATCAACCTGAATATCGCGGCGTCTTCCGCCAGCAAGGGCGAATCACTGCTCGACACCATCGACAACCTGTCGGCCATGCACGCCGATATGTTCGTAGTGCGCCACTCGCAATCGGGCGCGCCCTACCTGATCGCCAAGCACCTGCACGACACGAAGCAGAACCACGTGCACGTGGTGAATGCGGGCGACGGCCGCCATGCGCACCCGACGCAGGGCCTGCTGGACATGTACACCATCCGCCACTACAAGAAGGATTTCACCAACCTGCGCGTGGCAATCGTGGGCGACATCCTGCACAGCCGCGTGGCCCGTTCCGACATCCACGCCCTGACTACGCTGGGCGTGCCGGAAATCCGCGCCATCGGCCCGCACACCCTGCTGCCGGGCGGCCTGGAGCAGCTGGGCGTGCGCACCTTCACCAATATGGATGAAGGCCTGAAGGACGTCGACGTGATCATCATGCTGCGCCTGCAGAACGAGCGCATGAGCGGCGCGCTGCTGCCGTCCGCCGGCGAGTACTTCCGCGCCTACGGCCTGACACCGGAGCGCCTGGCGCTGGCCAAGCCGGACGCCATCGTGATGCACCCGGGCCCGATGAACCGCGGCGTGGAGATCGATTCCGCCGTGGCCGACGGCCCGCAGGCGGTGATCCTGTCGCAGGTCACCTTCGGTATCGCAGTCCGCATGGCGGTGATGAGCATCCTGGCAGGCACGCAAGCATAAACATGAACGTACTTATCCAAAACGGCCGACTGATCGATCCGGCCAACAAGATCGATTCCAAACAAGACCTGTACATCGTGGACGGCAAGGTTGCCGCCATCGGCAGCGCACCGGCCGGCTTCAAGGCCGAGCGCACCATCGACGCCGCCGGCAAGGTGGTGGCGCCGGGCCTGGTGGACCTGTCGGCGCGCCTGCGCGAGCCGGGCTTTGAATACAAGGCCACGCTGAAATCGGAAATGCAGGCGGCAGTGCAGGGCGGCGTGACCTCCCTGGTCTGTCCGCCCGACACCGACCCCGTACTCGACGAGCCGGGCCTGGTCGAAATGCTGAAGCACCGCGCCAATGCGCTGAACCAGGCCCACGTGCATCCGCTGGGCGCACTGACCCACGGCCTGAAAGGCGAAGCGCTGACCGAACTGGTGGAACTGACCGGCGCCGGCTGCATCGGCTTCTCGCAAGCCGAAACGCCGATCAAGGACACCACCGTACTGCAGCGCTGCATGCAGTATGCCGCCACCTTCGGCTTCACCATCTGGCTGCGTCCGCAGGATGCCTGGATCGGCCGCGGCGGCGTGGCCAATAGCGGCCCCCTGGCGTCGCGCCTGGGCCTGTCGGGCGTGCCGGTGATGGCCGAGACCATTGCCCTGCACACCATCTTCGAGCTGATGCGCTCGACCGGCGCCAAGGTCCACCTGTGCCGCATGTCGTCCGCCGCCGGCCTGGAACTGGTGCGCGCCGCCAAGGCCGAAGGCCTGCCGATCACTTGCGACGTGGGCGCGCACCACGTGCACCTGACCGATACCGACATCAATTTCTTCGATTCCAACGCGCGCATCGACCCGCCGTTGCGCACCCAGCGCGACCGCGAAGCGATCCGCGCGGGCCTGCTGGACGGCACCATCGACGCCATGTGCTCCGACCACACGCCGTGCGACGACGATGAAAAGCTGCTGCCGTTCGGCGAAGCCTCGCCTGGCGCCACCGGCCTGGAATTGCTGCTGTCGCTGGCCGTCAAATGGGCCGACGACTATGCCGGCGCGCATGGCCAGGATGACGCACTGTCCCGTGCACTGGCACGCGTCACCAGCGAAGCCGCGCGCGTGGCCGGCCTGGCGCAAGCCGGCCAGCTGGGCGTGGGCAGCGTGGCCGACGTAGTGGTGTTCGATCCGGCGGCGCGCTGGACCGTCACCGGCAGCGCGCTCGCGAGCCAGGGCAAGCACACGCCATTCCTCGGCTATGAGCTGGCAGGCCAGGTGCAGGCGACCATCGTCGCCGGCAAAGTGGCCTACGAACGCAATGGACGCTAAGCAGCCGGCCGAACAGCCCGCCAAGCGCAACCTGGACTGGCGCCTGATGCTGCGCATCGGGCGCATGGTGCTTCACTTGCTGGCCGGGATGGCCACCTGCGCCATTGTGTTCCCCTTTATCGGGACGGAAAGGCGCAACGGCCATATCCGCCGCTGGTCGCGCCAGCTGCTGGCGATCTGCAATGTCGCCGTGCAGGTGGCGCCGGGCAGTGCTGCGGCGCTCGAGCATGGCATGGTGGTCTGCAACCACATTTCGTGGCTGGACATCTTCGTCATCAATGCGCTGTACCCGTGCCGCTTCGTGGCCAAGGCGGAAATCCGCGCCTGGCCGCTGGCAGGCTGGCTGGTGGCGCAGGCGGGCACCGTGTTCATCGCGCGCGGCAACAAGCGCGAATTGCGCAACATCTTCAAGGGCCTGGTGCAGGTGCTGCAGGAGGGCCAGCGCGTGGCCTTCTTCCCGGAAGGAACCACCGCCGCGCAGGGCACGCTGCTGCCTTTCCACGCCAACCTGTTCGAGGCGGCGGTCGACGGCAAGGTCATGGTGCAGCCGTTCGCGCTGTCCTATGTCGACGCGGCGGGCCAGCCGCATCCATCGGTGGACTTCATCGGCGACATGACTTTCGCGCAAAGCGTGGTTAATATCCTCGATGGCAAGCCGGTACGCGCGCACCTGGCCTTGCTGGAGGCGATACCGGGCGAGGGCGCCCATCGCCGCGACTTGGCCGAAGCCGCCCACCGGGCGATCGGCAAGGCACTGGACATTGTGCCGGAGGCGGAAACTTTACAGGAGCAATCAGCATGAGCAGGATCAGTGTGCTGGCAGCCTGCCTGCTGTTGGCAGCCTGCGGCGGCGATACCTTTGCCAATTCCAAAACCCTGCGCACGCAGGCCACGGAAAGCCTGGCGCAGAAAAACTTCGGCATCGCAGCGGACAAGGCGTATGCGGCGACGCTGAAGGCGCCGAAGGAAGCGGAGTCTTATTTCCTGCTGGCGCAGGCGCAGGCGCAATTGGGCCGCAAGAACGCCGCCATGGCTTCGCTGGAAAACGCCATCGTGAACGGTTTCACCGACGAAGAGGCGATCAAGGGCAGCCCCAACCTGGAGCCGCTGCGCAAGTCGGAGGCTTACAAGGAATTGATGGCGGCAACCTTCGCGCCGGCTGCGGCTGCGCCGGCTGCGGCTGCGCCGGCTGAAGGGGGCGCGCCCGCTGCGGCGGAAGGCGCCGGCGACGCGGCCAAGGCCGAGGGCCAGGCCGCCAACCCGGCACAGGCGCAGGCCGCGGCGCCGGCCGAGGCTCCACAGAAGCATTAAACGCTCCGGTACTCCGGGCAATCCACCTGCAGCAGGCTGCGGTCGTCAAGGCAGACGGCCGACAGCTTGCCGCCCCAGACGCAGCCGCTATCG
Organism: Massilia eburnea; assembly: GCF_009720745.1. Lineage (GTDB taxonomy): Bacteria > Pseudomonadota > Gammaproteobacteria > Burkholderiales > Burkholderiaceae_D > Rugamonas > Rugamonas eburnea. The sequence goes on from NZ_WNKX01000004.1 coordinate 180,160, forward strand.
AGCGCAATCAGGCGCGGCATGATGCGCAGTCCCAGGGCCGACCAGTGGCCGAAGACTACGGTGATGTCGCTGGTGCGGCGCCCCGGCACGTCGAACCAGGGCATCAGGCCGGTCGACGGATCGGCGTGCGCCGATTCCTTCATCTTGAAATCCATGACTCCTTCGGCGCTGCAGAAGCGCATGCGCGTCAGCGCGTTGACGATGCAGCGCAGGCGGGCGGCGCCGGTCAGGGCGTCGTCCCAGCGGTCCGGCTGGTTGCCGTACATCTCGCGCAGGAAGCCAACCCAGTCATCGCCGCGCAGCGCATGCTCCACTTCAGCAGCGAGCGCCAGCGCTTGCTGCGCGGTCCATTGCGGCAGCACGCCGCCATGCACCAGCAGGTGCTCGCCGCGCATGATGGCCATGGGGCGCAGCCGCAGCCAATGCAGCAGGGCGTCGCGGTCGGCCGCCGCCAGGATATGTTCGATGGTGTCGGAACTTGATTCGGGACGGATGCCGTTGGCCACCGCCAGCAGGTGTAGGTCGTGGTTGCCCAGCACAGCGTCGATCCGGCCGTCGCTGCCCTGGCTCAAGGCCTGCACATAGCGCAGCGTGGACAGGGAATCGGGGCCGCGATTGATCAGGTCGCCGCAAAACAGGATGGCCGGCGGCTCACGGCCGGCCGCATGCTCGGTTTCCAGGATGTTTTCGACCAGGGTGACAGTTTCGCCATGGCAACCCTGCAGGTCGCCCACTACATAAGTTTTCATAGCGAACAGGATAACCCATGCCACTGGGGCGTGGCATCCGCCAGCGAAGTATCAATTGGTAAGTAAACGCGCCGCGGGCAGCGCCCTCGGCTAAAATTCGCGTCTGCCGGGGTGAATCCGGTACAATCGCCGCTTAGCGCGTTGGCAAGCTTTCTTCCGCGCAGCGATACTATACTGATAAGAACGAATGTTTTCATTCCTCGTGAGCTTTTTTGCTTCCGCACTGCTGACCCTGTGGGTCATCAAGGAAGTGCGGCTGCATGGCCCCGCGCTGGACACCGATTTCGATGGCGTGCAAAAAGTGCACTCCCATCACGTCGCCCGTATCGGCGGCTTGTCGATTTTCCTGGCTGTCGCGCTGAGCGCCTGTATTTCCGTCTGGCGCGTGCCGGTGATGACCAGCTGGATGCTGTCGCTGATGATGTGCGCGTTTTTCGCCTTTGCCGGCGGCATCGTGGAAGACTATACCGGCAAGGTCAGCGCGCGGCGGCGGCTGCTGCTGACCATGTTTGCCGCCTTGCTTGGCTATTTCCTGCTGGACGCCCGCATCGATCGCATTGACTGGGGCGTTTCAGCCTTGCCCCTGCCTTATTTGTGGCTGACCTTGCCGCTCACCGTACTGGCCGTGGCCGGCATCGCCAACGCCATTAATATCATCGACGGCTTTAATGGCCTGGCCAGCGTGGTGACTATTTGCATGTTGCTGTCGCTGGGTTATGTCGCTTTGCAGGTCAACGATACTTTCGTCCTGGTGACGGCATTGATTGTGGCGGGGGCCACGGCCGGTTTCCTGATCTGGAATTATCCGGTCGGACTGATATTCCTGGGCGATGGCGGCGCCTATTTTATTGGCTTTATGCTGGGGGAATTGGCCCTGCTGCTGGTAATGCGCAATCCTCAGGTTTCTACCTGGTACGCAGTATTGCTATTGATTTATCCCGCATTTGAAACCCTGTTCAGCGCTTATCGGCGCCTGTTCATCCGCGGCACTTCGCCTGCGATGCCGGACGGCATTCATTTGCACAGCCTGATTTTCCGCCGCGTGGTGCAATGGGCCGTCGGGGCCAGGGATGCGCGGGCTCTGGTGCGCCGCAATTCACTGACTTCGCCTTACCTGTGGATGTTTTCGCTGATGGCCGTGATTCCCGCCACGGTATTCTGGCGCTATTCATGGGTGCTGATGCTGTTTTGCCTCTTATTTATTGCTAGTTATGTCTGGCTTTATGTGCGCATTGTGCGATTTAAAGCACCACGCTGGATGATTCGCCATAAGAAAATCCGATAAGGTACTCGTGTATACTTCAGTGACCGAAATTCAATAGAGGATAGGAAGATGGACCTGTCGAAATTGTCGTCCCCTGAATTACGCAACCTGCAAGAGCAGATTAAGCGTGAGTTAAAACAGCGCGAAGGCATGGATAAGCAAAAGGCGCGCGAACAGATTTTCGCCATCGCCCAGCAATCCGGCGTGCCGCTGAAAGAATTGCTGGCCGGCTTCCCGGGCAGCCGCAACAAGGGCGGGAAGGTCGAGGCGCGCTATCGCAATCCGGGCAATGCCAACGAACAGTGGACTGGCCGCGGCCGCCAGCCGAAGTGGGTGCGCGACTGGGTCGACAGCGGAAAGTCGATCGACGGACTGCGCATCTGAACTCATTTTTTCAAACTTCAAGTTTTCTATGGTTGCTCTCTCCAAATCCATCTTCAAGGCCTACGATATCCGTGGAATTATCGGTAAAACACTGGACGAAGGCGTGGCCCGGTCCATCGGCCATGCGTTCGGCCTGGCCGCTGCCGCCAAGGGAGAGCGCAGCGTGGTCATTGGCCGCGACGGCCGCTTGTCCGGCCCGGGCCTGATCGCCGCCCTGGCGCAAGGGCTGCAGGCTGCCGGCGTTGACGTGATCGACCTGGGCGTTGTGGCCACCCCGATGGTGTACTACGGCACCCAGGTGCTCGATACGCGTTCCGGCATGATGGTCACCGGAAGCCATAATCCGCCCGACTACAACGGCTTCAAGATGGTGCTGAAGGGCGAGGCGATCCACGGCGAAGCCATCAGCGGCCTGTACGACGCCATTGCCGCCGGCCTGCAGCCGGCAGCTGCCGCCGGCAAGTACGGCACTTACGATATCCGCGAGCAGTACCTGCAGCGCATCATCGGCGACGTCAAGATTGCGCGCCCGATCAAGATCGCGGTCGATTGCGGCAACGGCGTGGCCGGCGCTTTCGCGGGCGACCTGTATCGCGGCATGGGCTGCGAAGTGATCGAGCTGTTCTGCGAAGTGGACGGCACCTTCCCCAACCACCACCCGGATCCGGCGCACCCGGAAAACCTGCAGGACCTGATCAAGGCGCTGCAGGAGACCGATGCCGAGATCGGCCTGGCTTTTGACGGCGACGGCGACCGCCTGGGCATCGTTACCAAGGACGGCCAGATCATCTTCCCGGACCGCCAGATGATGCTGTTCGCCGAGGACGTGCTGACCCGCCATCCGGGCGAGCAGATCCTGTATGACGTGAAATGCACGCGCCACCTGGCGCCCTACATCGAGAAGGCAGGCGGCAAGCCGCTGATGTACAAGACCGGCCACTCCCTGGTGAAGGCCAAGCTGAAGGAAACCGGCGCCCCGCTGGGCGGCGAAATGAGCGGCCATATCTTCTTCAAGGACCGCTGGTACGGCTTTGACGACGGCTTGTACGCCGGCGCGCGCATGCTGGAAATCCTGACCCGCCACGCCGATCCGTCGGCCCTGCTGAACGCGCTGCCCAAATCGGACAGCACGCCGGAACTGCACCTGCACCTGAACGAAGGCGAGAATTACTCGCTGATGGCCAAGCTCGTGGCCGAGGCGAAATTCCCGGGAAATGAGCGCGTGATCGACATCGACGGCCTGCGCGTGGAATACGCCGACGGCTTTGGCCTGGCGCGTTCCTCCAACACCACGCCGGTGATCGTGATGCGTTTCGAGGCGGAGAGCCCGGCGGCGCTGGCGCGCATCCAGGGCCAGTTCCGCGAAGTGATCCTGGCTGCCAAGCCTGACGCACAGTTGCCGTTCTAAATGAATATCCTCCTGGTGCGCGTTTCCTCGATGGGCGACGTGCTGCACAATATGCCCATCGTGGCCGACATCAAGCGCCATTTTCCCGATGCGAACGTCGACTGGGTGGTGGAGGAGGGGTATGTCAGCCTGGTGCGCCTGAACCCCATGGTGCGCAAGATCCTGCCGTGGGGCCTGCGCCGCTGGCGCAAGAGCCTGGGCAAGAAGGAAACGCGCGCCGAGATCAGCGCCTTTTTCCGCGACCTGCGCGCAGTAGAGTACGACTATGTCTTCGACACCCAGGGCTTGCTGAAGACCGGCATCCTGATGGGCGCCGCGCGCGGCAAGCACAAGATCGGCATGGCCAACGGCACCGAAGGTTCGGGCTACGAGGGTTTATCGCGCATTTTCCACAGCAGGAGCATACCGATCGAGCGCCGTACGCACGCAGTGGCGCGCGGCCGCGTGATCGTGGCCGAGGCGCTGGGCTTCAGGGCGGACACCCCGGCCGACTTCGGCCTGCCGGAAATACCGGCCAGCGAGCCGCGCCCGGAGTGGATGGGCGAAGCGCCGTACGCAGTGTTCTTCCACGGCACGGCGCGCGACGCCAAGAAGTGGGCTGCGGCCAGCTGGATCGAACTGGGCAGGGCACTGGCGCCAATGCCGGTGCTGCTGCCATGGGGCTCGCTCAAGGAAAAAGCGGAAGCCGAAGCGCTGGCCGCCGCCATTCCGAACGCGCGCGTACTGCCGAAACTGCCGATGGCCGATGCCGTCATGCTGGCGCGCCGCGCCGCCCTGGCGGTGGGCGTGGACACCGGCCTGACCCATATCGCGGCTGCCTTCTCGCGTCCCGTTGTGGAAATCTATACCGATTCGCCGCGCTGGAAGACGGAAGGCAACTGGTCGCCGCGCATCGTCAACCTGGGCGACGCGGGTTCGCCGCCCGGCGTGGCCGAAGTGCTGGCCGCCGCCAAGAGCCTGCTCTGAGCATGCGCATCTTTTACACCTTGATGTGGTGGCTGGCCTTGCCCCTGGTGCTGGGCCGCCTGTGGTGGCGCGGCCGCAAGGAACCGGGCTACCGCCAGTATTGGGGCGAGCGCCTGGGCTTTTATGGCGCCCGCGCCGCCAACGATGAACCGGCTACCATCTGGGTGCATGCGGTGTCGGTGGGCGAAACGCGCGCCGCCGAACCGCTGGTCGACGCTCTGCTGGCGAAATACCCGCAGGCGCGCATCGTACTGACCTGCATGACGCCGACCGGCCGGGCCACCGGCAAAAGCCTGTTCGCCAAGCACGGTGCGCGTCTGGTGCAGTCTTACCTGCCTTACGACATGCCGCTGCTGGTGGCGCGCTTCATCCGCCATTTCGAACCGCGCATCTGCATCCTGATGGAGACCGAGGTGTGGCCGAACCTGATCCTGCAATGCGGCCGCGACCAAGTACCGGTAGTGCTGGCCAACGCCCGCCTGAGCGAACGTTCGCTGGGCAAGGCGCTGCGCTTCGGCAAGGCGATTCGCGATGCGGCGCAGGGCATCTCGCTGGTGGCTGCGCAGACCGAAGCCGATGCGCAGCGCATCCGCACGCTGGGCGCTTCGCATGTGAGCGTCACCGGCAGCATCAAGTTCGACGTGGCGATTCCGCCGGCTGCCCTGGCGGCCGGCGCGCAATTGCGCCGGCAGTTCGGCCAGCGCCCGGTGTTCCTGTGCGCCAGTACGCGCGAAGGCGAGGAGGGCATGATCCTGGACGCTTTCCGGTCTGCTCGCGCCTCGCTGCCGGCCAATGTGCTGCTGCTGATCGTGCCGCGCCATCCGCAACGCTTCAGCGAGGTGGCCGCCATGGTGGAGGAGCGCGGACTGTCGGTGCAGCTGCGTTCCGCCTTGAAGGAGGCCGGCGCCAGCGTCGCGCCAGGGACCGAAGTGGTGCTGGGCGACTCGATGGGCGAAATGTTCGCCTACTATTCCGCTTGCGACCTGGCCTTCATCGGCGGCAGCCTGCAGCCGCTGGGCGGGCAGAACCTGATCGAGCCGGCCGCGCTGGGCAAGCCGGTGATTGTCGGAGAGCACACCTTCAATTTTGCGCAAGCGACGGAAGACTGCATACAGCAGGGCGGCGCGGTGCGCGTGGCAAACAGCGACGCCCTGATGCAGCAAGTGGCGCGCCTGCTGGCTGACAGCGAGGCGCGCGACGCCATGGGCGCCCATGCCCTCACCTTTGCCAATAGCCACCGCGGCGCCACGGCCCGCACCATCGCATTGCTTCCAGACTTGAAGTGACAAATGTCATGACGAAGTCGTGGCATTTCAATCTGGTGCCCTTGGGCGGCAATCCGGATACTGCGTTCACCTGACCACAAGGAGAACCGCAATGCTGAAACTGTTAGTCGCCGCCAGCCTGGCCTGCGCCCTGCCTGCCATGGCTGTTGAAGCCACCCTGATCAAGGATGTCCGCGTCTTCGACGGGCAGCAGGTGTACGCCAAGCGCAGCGTGCTGCTGGAAGGCGGCAAGATCGCCAGCGCCGACTTCAAAGGCAAGGCGCCCGACGGCGCGCAAGTGGTCGACGGCGCCGGCCGCACCCTGATGCCGGGCCTGATCGACTCCCATACCCACAGCTTCCAGCATTTCGAGCTGCCCCTGGTGTTTGGCGTGACCAGCGAACTGGATATGTTTACCGCCGTGCCGCTTCTGCAGGAAATGAACGGCCGCATGCAGCGCGGCGAAAACCGGGACCGGCCTGACATCATTTCGGCCGGCATCCTCGCCACGGTGCCAGGCGGACATGGCACCGAATACGGCATGGCCATCCCGACCCTGACCAAGCCGGAAGAGGCGCAGCCCTGGGTCGACGCCCGCATTGCAGAAGGCTCGCACTTCATCAAGATCGTGATGGAACCCGGCTGGCCGGGCCACCCGATGCCCTCGCTGGACCGCGCTACGGTGAAAGCGCTGGTTGCGGCCGCCCACAAGCGCGGCAAGATGGCGGTGGTGCACATCTCCAATCCAGCGGATGCCCGCGCCGCACTGGAAGAAGGCGCAGATGGCCTGGTGCACCTGTTCAGCGGCGAGTCGATTTCGGGGACGGACCTCAAGTCCTTCGTCAAGCTGGCGCATGATCGCAAAGCCTTCATCATTCCGACCTTCAGCGTGCTGGAAAGCGTGGCCGGCCTGAAGGAAAAGGACGTGCTGGAAGATAAGAAGATGATGGCACTGCTGACGAGCGACCAGATCGTACCGCTCAATTCACCCTACGGAAAAACGGAAATGGCGCAGCGCATGAACGCCACCAGGGAAGTGGTGGCAGCGCTGCGCAATGCCGGCGTGCCGCTGCTGGCGGGCACCGATGCCGGCAATGGCGGCACCCAGGCCGGCGCCAGCCTGCACCACGAGTTGCTGTCCCTGACCCAGGCCGGCCTGACGCCGCTGGAAGCGCTGCGTTCCGCCACGTCGGTGCCAGCCAAAGCGTTCCACCTGGCCGAGCGCGGCGTGATCGCCAAAGGCGCCAAGGCCGACCTGGTGCTGGTCGATGGCGACCCAAGCCAGGACATCAAGGCCAGCCGCAATATCGTCGAAGTCTGGAAGGATGGAGCGACCGTGTCGGAGCGCCGCAAGGCACAGCAGGAGCTGGTGGCGAAGGAACTGAGCGCGCCCAAAGCCGCGCCACTGGTGCTGCCAGCCGACGGCATGATCAGCCTGTTCAGCAAAGAAAAACTGGCCAGCCCTTTCGGTACCGGCTGGGTGCCTTCGAACGACGCTTTCCTGGGTGGTAAATCCACCGTGAACCTGGAATACGCAGGCGAGAATTCGGTCAACGTGAAGGCCAGCGTGCAGCCGGGCTTTGCCTTCCCCTGGGCCGGCATCGCGTTCGTGCCTGGCAGCCAGGCGTTCCAGCCGGCCAACCTGAGCGCCGCCAAAACCTTGCGCTTCCGCGTCAAGGGCGACGGCCAGGGCTACCAGGTCGGGATCATGCATGGCAGCGCACGCATTCCGGTCTACCAGCCGTTTGCAGCGGGTGCGGAATGGCAGGAAGTGGCGCTGCCGATGGCCAGCTTCGCCGGGGTTGATACCAGCGCGATTACGCTGATCATGTTCAACGCCGGCCCCAAGACTGGCGATTACCAGTTCCAGATCGCCGACGTGCGCCTGACTAACCAGTAAGGAAAATGAGCATGATGCAGGTCAGGCGCTGGCTGGAAGGTCCCTGGGTGCCGCGGCACCTCGGCAAGGCGCCGTACCTGTGGCTGTTGTCGCTGAACTTCTTCTTCTGGAAGTACTTCTACATCAGTCCAACGCCGCTGGAGCTGGGCATGCTGGCGCTGTCGATTGCGGTATTCGTGCCGATCTATTTCGCCAGCTACTGGCTGCGCAACCGGCGCGCGGTGCCGCTGCTGCTGGCGACAGTGGCTTTGGGGATGGCCTGGGCGCCCTTCAATTTCGGCGCCTGCACCTTCTTCATCTTTGCCTGCTCGATGTGCGCGGCGCTGGAGCAGCCGCGCCAGGCCTACCTCGGGATCTGCCTGATCCTCGGCTCCGCCGCGCTGGTGGGGATGACGGTTGAACTGCCGCTGAGTTTCCTGCTGCCGACGCTGGCAGTCGGTGCGCCGGTCGGTGTCGCCAGCGTGATGGACGCCCGCGTGCGCCGCTCCGGGCAGCAATTGCTGCGCAAGCAGGAAGAAGTCGAACACATCGCCCGCATCGCCGAGCGCGAACGCATCTCGCGCGACCTGCACGATTTGCTGGGCCACACCTTGTCGCTGATTGCCATCAAGGCCGAATTGGCGGGACGCCTGCTGGAACGCGACAGCGCTGCCACAGCGAAGGAAATCAAGGATATCGAAACCACGGCGCGCCACGCCCTGGCCGAAGTGCGCAGCGCCGTCAGCGGCTACCGCCAGAGCGGCTTTGCGCAGGAGCTGGCGCAAGCGCGCGCCGCGCTGGCCGCAGCCGATGTGGAGCTGCAGGCGGAGGTGCAGCCGTTCGCCATGACCGCCACGGCGGAGAACGTGCTGGCGTTGTCGTTGCGCGAAGCGGTGACCAATATCCTGCGTCACGCCAAGGCTACGCGCTGCCTGGTCAGCGTGCGGCAGGAATGCGGGCAAATTGTCTGCCATATCAGCGACGATGGCGCTGCGCCGGTCGACCGCGAAGCGCTGGCACGCGGCAATGGGCTGCGCGGCATGCGCGAGCGGGTTGCCGCCGCCGGCGGCCGCCTGGTCTTGCAGGCGGGCCAGGGCGCGCCGGGCAGCGGCCTGGCGCTGGAACTACATTTACCGCTGGGAGCTGTCGCATGATCCGCGTATTGATTGCCGAGGACCAGTCGCTGGTGCTGGGCGCCCTTGCCGCGCTGCTGAAACTGGAGCACGACCTGGACGTGGTCGGCCAGGCACGCAATGGGCAGGAAGCGCTGGCCCTGTGCGAGCAGCTGCAGCCCGACATCGTGCTGACCGATATCGAAATGCCCTTGATGACGGGCCTCGAGCTGGCCGCCGTGCTGGCCGAACGCGGCGCCGCGGCGCGCGTCATCATCGTCACCACCTTCGCCCGTTCCGGCTACCTGCGCCGCGCCATGGCGGCCGGTGTGCGCGGCTACCTGCTGAAGGACGCACCTTCCGAATCGCTGGCCGCCGCCATCCGCAGCGTGCATGCCGGCGGCCGCGCCATCGCTCCCGAGCTTGCGCTGGAGAGCTGGAGCGGCGGCGAAGATCCATTAAGCGAACGCGAACGCCAGGTGCTGCGCCTGGCGGGCGAAGGCCGCACTGGCGCCGACATCGCCAAACAATTGAGCCTCTCTGAAGGCACGGTGCGCAACTACCTGTCGGAAGCAATCAGCAAACTCAATGCCGGCAACCGCGTCGAAGCCTTCCGCCTGGCCCGCGAGGCCGGCTGGCTTTAGGTGAACAGGGGCGGCAGCTCGGCGGCGCGTTTGCGCAGCAGCTGCTTGGCTTCCTCGTATTGCGGGTAGATGCGGCCGACATTGGCCCAGAAGCGGGCGCTGTGGTTCATTTCCAGGATGTGGGCCAGTTCGTGCGCCACCACGTAATCCACCAATGGCAGCGAGAAATGCATCAGCTTCCAGTTCAGGCGGATGGTGCGCTGCGCGGTGCAGGAGCCCCAGCGGGTGTCGGCCGACGATAGCGAAAAGCCGGCGTATTGCACGCCCAGGCGCGCCGCGTACAGGTCCAGGCGCTGCTGGAACAGGCCTTCCGCCTGCGCCTTGTACCAGTTCTTGACGCGCTCCTTGAGCAGCTGCTCGGTCGCGCCCTGCACCAGGCCCATCGAGAGCTCCATCGCCACCGGATCGAACTCGGTACGGTTGCGTGGCGCCTGGTACAAGCGCAGCGTGATTTCCTCGCCGAGGTAGGGCAGGCGGGCGCCATCGTCCCACACGATGGGCGGCTTTTCCAGCCGTGCGGCGCGGCGCTGGCGGCGTTCATCAAGCTTGGACAGGATCCAGTGCTGTTTGGCGCGGATGGCGTTATCGATGTCGGCCAGCGAGCAGCGCTTGGGCGCTGTCACATACAGGCCGGTGTCGTCGACCGTGAAGCCGATCGAGCGGCGCGTCGAGCGCTTCAAGACATATTCGAGGATGTATTCGCCGACAAGAAGCTGGCGCTTGTCCTGGTCCCCGGTGAGTTGCGGGGCGGTAGGTTCGGGACGGCGCAGTTGCACCGGAGGGCGCAGCAGGTTCACTGCCGCGGGAGCGGGGACGGGAAACGGGGAAGAAGACGCGGCCGCTGCCGGCGGCGCCTCCTGTTGCGCTTCAGCCTTTTCGGCTAGCCAGCGCTGTAGGCGTGGGGCGAAATGACGCGCATTTCTGATTCGATCCACTGTTCCACCTGCTCCATCAATTCGTCGGGAGTCTTGCCTTCCGACGAAATCGGTTTGCCTACCGACACCGTGACGGTGCCCGGTTTCTTGATAAAGGAATTCTTTGGCCAGCATTCGCCCGAGTTCAGCGCGATCGGCACCACCACGGCGCCGGTCTCGATCGCCAGGCGGGTACCACCGCTCTTATATTTGCCAGCCTGGCCGACCGGAATCCGGGTCCCTTCCGGGAACATGATAATCCATTGTCCGTCTTTGAGTCGACGCTTGCCATGCGCGACAACGGATTTGAACGCATTCTTGCCTTGCTTGCGGTCGATCGGGATCATGCGCAGCAGCGCGATGCCCCAGCCGAAGAACGGAATGTACAGGATTTCTTTCTTGAATACGAACACCAGCGGGCGTGGCAGGTTCGCCAGCAGGAAGATGGTCTCCCACGCCGACTGGTGCTTGGACAGGATGATGGCCGGGCTGTCCGGGAAGTTTTCATAGCCCTTGAACTGGTAGTTAATGCCGCAGATCCATTTGGCGCACCAGACGATGAAGACGTTCCAGCGAGAAGTGACGAAATAGCGTTTGTTGTAAGGCAGCGGCGCTGCCAGCATGCAGACTCCGGACCAGATGACGGTGGCAACCACCATCAGGATCATGAACAGGGTGGAACGCAAGAACAAGACGAAATTACGCAACGACGGTCTCCAGTTTTATTCAGCTTTGAGAATGTGATCAACAGTGGCGGCGAGGTCCGGGAAGACCTGCGTGCCGGGCGGCAGGCCGCCGGTGGCATGGGTCTTCTCGCCCTTACCGGTCAGCACCAGGAAGGGCACGCAGCCGCTGATGAAGCCCGCCTGCAGGTCGCGCAGAGAATCGCCGACGGTCGGCACGCCTTTCAGGCTGATTTCGAAGCGCTTCGAGATCTCCGTGAACATGCCAGGTTTTGGCTTGCGGCAGTCGCAGTTGTCGGCCGCCGCGTGCGGGCAGAAGAAGATGGCGTCGATATCGGCGCCAACCTGCTGCGCCAGGCGGTGCATCTTCTGGTGGATCGCGTTCAGTGTGTTGATGTCGAAGTACTGGCGGGCGATGCCGGACTGGTTCGATGCGATCACCACGCGGTAACCGGCCTGGTTCAGGCGGGCGATCGCTTCCAGCGAACCCGGGATGGGAATCCACTCGTCCGGCGACTTGATGAAGTCGGGCGAGTCGTGGTTGATCACACCATCGCGGTCCAGGATGATCAGCTTGGTCGGCTGGGTCTGTGGCATATCAGGCCGCCAGCTTCGAAATGTCGGCCACGCGGTTCATCATGCCGTGCAGGGAAGACAGCAGCGCCAGGCGGTTGTTGCGCAGGGCGATGTCTTCGGCCATGACCATCACGTCGTTGAAGAAGGCGTCGACTTCTTCCTTCAGCTGCGCCAGGGTCTTCAGGGTGGCGGTGAAGTCGCCCTTGGCCCATGCTGCGTCCACTTCCGGCGCCACGCGGGCCATGGCGGCGTGCAGGGCCTTTTCTGCGGCATCCTGCAGCAGTTCGGCCTTGACGGTGGTCGCCTGCGCCAGCGCTTCCTCGTTCTTCTTCAGGATGTTGGTGATGCGCTTGTTGGCGCCGGCCAGCGAGACCGACTCCGGCAGGGCGGCGAAGGCTTGCACGGCCTCCAGGCGCTGCACGATGTCGTCCAGGCGGTCAGGATTCTGGGCCACCACGGCTTCGATTTCGTTCACGCTGAAGCCGCGCTCGCGCAGCATGCCGCGCAGGCGGTCCATCATGAAGGCGGTGACTTCGGCGGCCGGGGTCTTGAAGTTCGGCACAGCCACGAACTGCTCGGCAGCGTCGCCCAGCAGCGCGGAGAGGGACAGCGGCAGGCGCTTTTCCACCAGCATGCGCAGCACGCCCAGGGCGTGGCGGCGCAGTGCAAACGGATCCTTGTCGCCGGTCGGCTGCAGGCCGATGGCCCAGATGCCGACCAGGGTTTCCACCTTGTCGGCCAGCGCGACGGCGGTGCCGGTGGCGGTAGACGGCAGGTTGTCGCCGGCGAAGCGCGGCTGGTAGTGCTCGGAAGCGGCCAGCGCGACTTCTTCGTGCTCGCCATCGTGGCGGGCGTAGTAGGTGCCCATGATGCCCTGCAGCTCGGGGAATTCGCCGACCATATCGGTCAGCAGGTCGGCCTTGGACAGACGTGCGGCGCGTTCGGCCAGCGCCTTGTCGCCGCCCAGGCGGCCGGCGATGGCCGCTGCCAGCGAGGTGACGCGCTCGGAGCGTTCGGCCTGGGTGCCCAGCTTGTTGTGGTACACGACGTTTTTCAGCAGCGGCAGGCGCGATTCCAGCGATTTCTTCTTGTCCTGCTCGAAGAAGAACTTGGCGTCCGACAGGCGCGGGCGCACCACGCGCTCATTGCCGCCGATGATGGCTGCCGGCGTATCGGTCGCGATGTTCGACACGATCAGGAAACGTGAGCGCAGCTTGCCGTTCGTATCGGTCAGGGCGAAGTATTTCTGGTTGGTCTGCATGGTGAGGATCAGGCATTCCTGCGGCACGGCCAGGAATTCCTCCTCGAAATGGCATTCGTACACGACCGGCCATTCGACCAGGGACGACACTTCTTCCAGCAGCGCTTCCGGCATCAGCACCTGGTCGGCGCCCGCTTTTTGCAGCAGGGCCGCGCGGATCGCGTCTTTACGTGCATCGAAGCCTGCGACGACCTTGCCGGCGTCGGCCAGGGTAGCGGCATACGCTTCGGCGTTTGCGACGGTCACTTCACGCTTGCCCGGTGCAGTCAGGAAACGGTGGCCTTCGGTCTTGTTCGATGCGGTCAGGCCCAGCAGGGTCAGTGGCAGCACGGTGGCGCCATGCAGTGCGATCAGGGCGTGGGCTGGACGCACGAATTGCACGGTCTCGCCGTCCGGGCGCTGGTAGCTCATGACCTTCGGAATTGGCAGCTTGGCGATGGTTTCTTCCAGCGCTGCTTGCGCGCCCACCTGCAGGGCGGAGCCGGCGGCCAGCTTGGTGTAGAAGAAGCTTTCGGCCTTGCCGTCCTGGGCGCGTTCCATGTCGGCCACGGCGATATGGGCCAGGCCCATGGCGGCCAGCTTCTTGGTCAGGGGCGCGGTCGGGTTGCCGTCGGCATCCAGCGCGATGGCGACCGGCAGGATCTTTTCTCGCACTTGCTTGTCCGGCGAGGTGGCGCGCACTTTGGTGATCGCCACGGCCAGGCGGCGCGGAGTGGCATAGGTGGTGGCGACGCTGTCTTCTTCCAGGAAGTCGCGCGATTTCAGGCCGTTGACGATGCCGGAGGCGAAAGCGGCGCCCAGCTTGGACAGGGCTTTCGGCGGCAGTTCTTCGGTCAGCAGTTCGATGAGCAGGGTCTGATTCATGTTCGGTATTCTTTTATTTGGCGACCATCGGGAAGCCGAGGCGTTCGCGGGACTCGTAGTAGGCCTGGGCGACCATGCGCGACAGGGTGCGCACGCGGCCGATGTAGGCGGCGCGCTCGGTCACGGAAATGGCGCCGCGGGCGTCCAGCATATTGAAGCTGTGCGAGGCTTTCATGATCTGCTCATAGGCTGGCAGCACCAGTTGCAGCTCGATCAGGCGCTTGGCTTCGGATTCGTGGTTGGCGAATTGGGCGAACAGCAGGTCAGTGTTGGCGTGCTCGAAGTTGTAGGTCGATTGCTCCACTTCGTTCTGGTGGAAGACGTCGCCGTATTTCAGCTGCTTCTTCTGTCCATTTTCTTCCCACTCGGTCCAGACCAGGTCGTAGACGTTTTCCACGCCTTGCAGGTACATGGCCAGGCGCTCGACGCCGTAGGTGATTTCCCCCAGCACAGGCTTGCAATCGAGGCCGCCGACCTGCTGGAAGTAGGTGAACTGGGTCACTTCCATGCCGTTCAGCCAGACTTCCCAGCCCAGGCCCCAGGCGCCCAGGGTCGGGCTTTCCCAGTCATCTTCCACGAAGCGCACGTCGTTCTGCTTCAGGTCCAGGCCCAGCGCAGCGAGGGAACCCAGATACAGGTCGAGGATATTTTCCGGGGCTGGCTTCAGCACGACCTGGTACTGGTAATAGTGCTGCAGGCGGTTCGGGTTTTCGCCATAGCGGCCGTCTTTCGGGCGGCGCGAAGGCTGGACATAGGCGGCGCGCCATGGCTCAGGGCCGATTGCACGCAGGAAAGTGCCGGTATGGAAGGTGCCGGCGCCGACTTCCATGTCGTACGGCTGGAGCAGTGCACAGCCCTGCTTGTCCCAGTAGGTTTGCAGGGTCAGGATAATTTGTTGAAATGTCAGCATCGTGGTCGTTGGTGGCGCCCTGGGCGCGAGCGTTATCGGTTCGCTAAAACGGCTCATTTTAGCGGGTTTTGCGGCGAGCCTGTAGAGTTTCCCCTGATCCGCAGGGTGTTTGATCCATATCAAAGTTCACACGCGTCGCTTGCACCGCAGCCCCGTTGGGCGCTCCAAGCGTCATGGAACGCGCAAAATGCTCCCGCGATGGCAAGCAGGGCCTGTGTTTCAGCTGCGGCGCAATCGGGTCCAGAGCCAGGCCACGCCAATTGACAGGGCGGCGAGGGCGAGGAACAGCTTGTTCTGCAGCTTGATGTAAGGGGTGTCACCCGACATGCCTTGCACCGTTGCGCTCAGGACGCCCGGCTTGCGATAGGGCAGTGAATTCAGCACTTCGCCGTGCGGAGAGATCACGACCGTCGCGCCGCTGTTGGTTGCGCTCAGCATCGGGCGGCCGGTCTCCAGCGCACGCATTTGCGACATCTGCAAATGCTGCGGGATGGCGATCGATTCGCCATACCATGCCAGTTCGGACACGTTCAGCATCACGGTCGCACCAGTCAGCGAAATCTGTTCCGCAATCTCTTCGCCAAACACATTCTCGTAGCAGATATTCGGCAGCACTTTCTGGTCTTTTACCGGAAACGGCGCCTGGATCACCGCACCGCGCGTCTGGTCGCCCAGCGGAATTTGCATCAGGGTGGTGAACCAGCGGAAGCCGGTTGGAATGAACTCGCCGAACGGCACCAGATGGTGCTTGTCGTAGCGGTAGGTGCTGCTCGAAAGCGATGGAGGCAGCCCAAGCACGCTGTTCGAGTATTCCACGCCATTGGTCATCGGGATGCCCAGCACGATATGGCTGCCGGTGCGGCGCGCAAACTGGCCATAGGAATCCAGGTAGCCGGGCGGCAGTTGCGACGCAAACAGCGGAACGCCGGTTTCCGGAATGGCAATCAGGTCGGCCGGCGCGGCGGTCACTGTCTGCTGGTACATGCGCAAGATATCGCCGAGGTGATTGGCATCGAACTTGTTTTCCAGCGGGACATTGCCCTGCACCAGGCGTACCGACAGCGGCTGGCCAGTTGGTGCGGTCCATTCCACACGGCCCAGTGCAAAGCCGCCAATCCAGATGGCGGCAACCAGGGCAATCGCCTTGTAGCGGAACGGATGCATCAACAGCGGCAGTGCGCCAGCGCTAATGGCGGCGAGCCAGCTGATGCCATATACGCCAAGCACGGGCGCATAACCGGCCAGTGGCGAAATATTGTGGGCATAGCCCGCCGTCACCCATGGGAAACCGGTGAACAGCCAGCCGCGCAGGAATTCGAAGAAGGCCCAGCAAGCCGGGAGCACCAGCAAGGTGGCGGCCGGCAAGGGCAGCGGCCAGCGCTTGCGCAGCCAGGCGGTAGCGGCCATGGCGCCAGACGCATACAGCGCCATCGCTGCAGCCAGCAGGGCGATGGAAATGGCGGCCAGCGGCGCCGGCATGCCGCCGAAGTTATGGATGGCGATGTACAGCCAGTGGAAACCAGCCATGCACCAGCCAAAGCCGAAAGCCCATCCAACCAGGGCGGAGGCGCGTACGCCATCAGCACGCAAGGCCTGGTACACCAGCACAGCCAGCGAAAGAATCTGCAGCGGCCACCAGCCAAACGGCGCAAACGCGAACACGCCAGTCGCGCCGGCGATGGCGGCGATCAGCATGCGGCTACGGGTAGAGCGGGGCGCGGCAGGCGCTTCGCCTGCCTTGGTTTTCCGCCAGCGCATCAGTCCTGCTCGTCCACGGCGGCCGGCAGCTTTTCAACCGTCAGCACATGGACCTGGCGCGCATCGGCGCGCAGCACTTCAAAGCGCAGGTTGGCGATGTCGAAAGTGTCGCCCTTGTGCGGCATGCGGCCCAGGTGCTTGGCCACCAGGCCGCCGATGGTGTCGACATCCTCGTCGAGCAGGCCGGTGTCCAGTTCTTCGTTGAACTGTTCCAGCTCGGTCAGCGCCTTGACGCGCCAGCGCGGGCCGATCTTGCCTTCCTTGATCGACAGGATATTGTCTTCTTCTTCGTCGAAATCGTATTCGTCTTCGATGTCGCCGACGATCTGCTCCAGCACGTCTTCGATGGTGATCAGGCCGGCCACGCCGGAGTACTCATCGACCACGATGGCCATATGGTTATGGTTGGCGCGGAAGTCGCGCAGCAGAACGTTCAGGCGTTTCGACTCGGGGATGAAGATCGCCGGGCGCAGCATATCGCGCACGTCGAACGATTCTTCCGCGTAGTAGCGCAGCAGGTCCTTGGCCAGCAGGATGCCGACCACCTTGTCGCGTTCACCCTCGATGGCAGGGAAGCGCGAGTGGGCCGTTTCCAGCACCAGCGGAATCCATTCCTCGATCGGTTTGGTGATGTCGATGACGTCCATCTGCGAGCGCGGGATCATGATGTCGCGCGCCGACAGGTCCGACACCTGGAACACGCCTTCAATCATCGACAGCGCATCGGCGTCGATCAGGTTGCGTTCATGGGCGTCGTGCAGGACTTCAAGCAGCTCCGAGCGGCTCTCGGGCTCAGGGGAAATCAGGGCGGTGAGTCGCTCGAACAGCGACCGGTGTGGTTTAGCGTCATTCCTGACGCTACTAGAGTGCTCTTGCATAATTGGCATTAAAGCCGTTGTTCCGAAGTGCTATAGCATACACTAAACAGCCGAGTCCCGGCCGAATTAACTTATTGGAAACTTCATGCAGATCAGTGCAGTCACCTATGGCTCTGACCAGTGCGGCCTCGTATGCGGATACCTGTTCGGGCGCGGCCCCCAGCCGGTGCCGATCGAAGCATCCGAGGCCGAGCAATGGCTGCGCGAACCGGCCAAGCCGGCGGGTGAATTCATCTGGCTGCATTTCAACCTTGCCAACACCGCCAGCGAAAAATGGATGCGCGAACATGCCACGCTGGCCAATGAATATTACGACAGCCTGCATGAGGAGGGCGCGCGCTCGACCCGCATCGAGCAGGCGGACGATACCCTGGTGGCCGTGGTCAACGATGTGCTGCGGGACTTCAGCTTTGAACCGTCGGATATTTCCAGCGTCTGCCTGAGCGTGGAGCGGCGCCTGGTGGTCAGCGCGCGCCGCAAGCCCCTGCAGGCGGTTGAACGGCTGCGCCAGGCGGTGCGAGGCGGCGAGAACCTGGTCTCCAGCGTCGTCCTGCTGACCCACCTGCTGCGCGACCAGGCCGACGTGCTGACCCGCATCGTGCGCGACGCCACGGCCAAGGTGGACCGCATCGAGGACAACCTCCTGTCGGGCAAACTGAAATACAAGCGCGCCGACCTGGGCGCCCTGCGTCGCGTACTGGTGCGCCTGCAACGCCTGCTGGCGCCGGAACCGGCGGCGCTCTTCCGCTTGCTGCAGCGCCCGCCCTCCTGGGCCAGCGAAGCCGATCGCCAGGAGCTGCGCGAGTCGACCGAGGAATTTGCCGTGGTGCTGAACGATATGGCCGCGCTGCAGGAGCGCATCAAATTGCTGCAGGAAGAAATTGCGGCCCTGGTCAACGAAGCCAATAACCGCAGCCTCTATGTGCTGACCATCGTGACCGTGCTGGCGCTGCCGATCAATATCATTGCAGGCCTGCTGGGCATGAATGTCGGCGGCGTTCCGCTGGCGGAAGATAAGGCCGGCTTCTGGATCATCGCCGGCATTGTGGCGCTGTTCACCGTCGTTGCGGGCGCCTGGCTGTTCCGGCAGCCGGACGATTAATACGGGTCGGCGTAACCGAGGCCGGTGACAATCTCGGTCTCGATGCCTTCCATTTCGGCGGCTTCCTCGTCGTCTTCGTGGTCATAGCCCTGGGCGTGCAATACGCCGTGCACGATCAGGTGGGCGGTGTGTTCTTCCACCGTTTTTTTCTGCTCTGCCGCTTCGCGCTGCAGCACGTCAGTGCACAGGATGATGTCGGCGCGCGTCGGCTCGTCTTCGGCCACTTCCTCGCCTTCGTTGTAGGCGAAGGTCAGCACATTGGTAGCGTAGTCCTTGCCGCGGTAGTCGCGGTTCAGTTCCTGGCCTTCTTCCGCATCGACGAAGCGGATGGTCAGCTCGGCCGGCGCGAACAGCGCGGCCTTGACCCATTTGCGGATCATCGGGCGGGTGATTTCTTCCTGCAGGCGCGGGTCGGCGTATTGGACGGACAGGGCCAGCTTATTTTTTTCGGACATTGCGTACAGCTTTCACAGCAGGTTTGACGGTTTGCAGCAGGGGCGCGATTTCGGCGCTGGCTTCCTGCGAGCTTTCATAGGCGTCGACAATGCGCGCCACCAGCGGATGGCGTACCACGTCGGCGCTGGAGAACTGGCTGAAGGCGATGCCGCGCACATTGCGCAGCACGTGCATGGCGTCGACCAGGCCGGATTTCTGGTGCTTGGCCAGGTCGATCTGGGTCACGTCGCCCGTCACCACGGCCTTGCTGCCAAAGCCGATGCGGGTCAGGAACATCTTCATCTGTTCGACGGTGGTGTTCTGCGCTTCGTCCAGGATGACGAAAGCGTGGTTCAGTGTACGGCCGCGCATATAGGCCAGCGGCGCGATCTCGATCACCTGTTTCTCGAACATCTTCTGGGTGCGGTCGAAGCCGAGCAGGTCGTACAGTGCGTCGTACAGCGGACGCAGGTAAGGATCGACTTTCTGGGCCAGGTCGCCCGGCAGGAAGCCCAGGCGCTCGCCCGCTTCCACCGCAGGACGGGTCAGGATGATGCGCTTGACGGCATCGCGCTCCAGCGCATCCACGGCGCAGGCCACGGCCAGGTAGGTCTTGCCGGTGCCGGCAGGGCCGACGCCAAAGCTGATGTCATGGTCGAGGATATTGCGCAGGTAGCGGATCTGGTGCGGCGTGCGGCCGCGCAAGTCGTTGCGGCGCGTCTTCAGCACCGGACTGGTGATGTCCGGCTCGTGGAATGGCGGCTCTTCACCGGCAGGGGCGAAATCGTCAGGCGCCTCGCTGGCGCGCTGTTCGACCAGGGCCAGTTGTACCTCTTCCACCGGCACCACCTTGTCGGCGACTTCGTAGAAGCGTTCAAGGATGGCCACGGCGCGTTCGGCATTGGTGCCGCTCACGATGAACTTCTCGCCACGGCGGAAAATCGTCACGTCCAGCGCTGCGGAAATCTGGCGCAGGTTTTCATCGAGCGGGCCGCACAAGTGGGCCAGGCGCGTGTTGTCCAGTGGCTCTGGAACGAAATAGTGCGGTTGCACCGGAGTTTTTGTTTTCAAAGTATCGCTTCTCCGCGCAGGGAGTAATCCAGGCTTTCAGTGATGCGCACGCTGACCATCTGGCCGATCAGTGCCTGCGCATTGGCGCCGCCGTCGAAGTGCACGGTGCGGGTATTGCTGGCGCGGCCCTGCATTTCATTGCCGCCGCGTTTGGATGGGCCTTCCACCAGCACCTGCATGGTCATGCCGACCATGGTGGCGCTGTGGCGCTTGGTGTTCTCGTCGAACAAGGCTTGCAGGCGCTGCAAGCGGGCCGATTTCACTTCGGCCGGCGTGTCGTCCGCCAGGTTGGCGGCCGGCGTTCCGGGACGCTTGCTGAAGATGAAGCTGAAGCTGTTGTCGAAGCCGACGTCCTGCACCAGCTTGACCATCGCTTCGAAATCCTCGTCCGTCTCACCGGGAAAGCCGACGATGAAGTCGGAGGAGATCACCACGTTCGGGCGCACTGCGCGCACCTTGCGGATGATGGATTTATATTCCAGCGCCGTGTAGCCGCGCTTCATGGCGCCCAGGATCTTGTCCGAACCATGCTGGGCCGGCAGATAGAGCTGGTCGGCCAGCTTGGGGATGCGGGCGTAGCAGTCGATCAGGCGCTGCGTGAATTCCTTCGGGTGGCTGGTGACGAAGCGGATGCGCTCAATGCCAGGGATCTCAGCCACATATTCAATCAGCATGGCGAAATCGGCGACGCTGCCATCCGCGGTCTCGCCACGGAAGGCATTCACGTTCTGGCCGAGCAGCATGACTTCCTTCACGCCTTGCGCTGCGAGACCGGCGACCTCGGTCAGCACGTCCTCGAAGCGGCGCGACACTTCCTCGCCGCGGGTGTATGGCACCACGCAGTAGGAGCAATACTTGGAGCATCCTTCCATGATCGATACATAGGCGAAGGCGCCCTCCACGCGTGCCGGCGGCAGGTGGTCGAACTTCTCGATCTCGGGGAAGCTGATGTCGATTTGCGGCTTGCCGGTGTGGCGGCGCAGTTCGATCATCTTCGGCAAGCGGTGCAGGGTCTGCGGGCCGAATACCACGTCCACCAGCGGCGCGCGCTTGACGATGGCTTCGCCCTCCTGCGAGGCAACGCAGCCGCCGACGCCGATCACCAGTTCAGGCTTGGCTTGTTTGAGCTTCTTGAAGGTGCCAAGGTCCGAAAACACCTTTTCCTGTGCTTTTTCGCGCACGGAGCAGGTGTTGAGGAGGATAACGTCGGCGTCTTCCGGGGATTCGGTGCGTACCAGTCCCTCGGACGCGCCGAGCAAGTCTGCCATCTTGTCCGAGTCGTACTCGTTCATCTGGCAACCGAAGGTTTTGATGAATACTTTTTTCTGCATACCCGCAAGTTTACCGTAAATCGCCATCCTGCCCTTGAAATCAGGCCCCGCGAGCTCTAGAGTTAAAAAAGCATGTTTTGCCGGGAGAGCGTCATGGCTATCAGTGGAGTAGGGGCGACTTCGCCGAATTTCCAGCAAGTTGACAATGCCGCCGCCGAGCGCCGCCTGGAAGAGCAGCGTCAGCAGCGCGTCGACGAGCAGCGCGTGCGCGAAGAGCAGCAAGCACGCACCGAGCGCGCCAATACCCAAGCCGCCGAAACGCGCCGTACCGAACAATCGCGGGCAGCCGAGCAGCAGGACTTCCTTACCAGGCAGCAACTGCTAGCGCAAAACGCCCAGGCCAGCCGGCCGACGCCGGGCACGCCTGCGCCCGGCAGCATTATTTCTGTGACAGCCTGAAATATCCTTGCAACATAATTTCCTGTGGTTCTTTCGTGCGACACAGTAAAAGTGACTGTGTTGAAATGGCATTGTTGTCAAGATTTTCGGCAAATCATCGCCAGGTCTTGATGTTGAACAAGGTTCGCTTCGCTGTATGGCATGAGAATTTGCTAATGCAGCA
Source organism: Massilia eburnea (assembly GCF_009720745.1). GTDB lineage: Bacteria > Pseudomonadota > Gammaproteobacteria > Burkholderiales > Burkholderiaceae_D > Rugamonas > Rugamonas eburnea. The sequence goes on from NZ_WNKX01000004.1 coordinate 202,176, forward strand.
GGGCCTTCCTCAACACTCCACTGTCAAGAGAGGATCATCATGGCACACCACGCTCTCGCTTCGCAGGAAAGCTACAACCCGAACCACCTGCTCGACATCCTGCTCGGCAAAATGCAATTGAAGAACGACGCTGCGCTGTCGCGCATGCTGGAAGTCGCGCCGCCCGTCATCAGCAAGATCCGCCACCACCGCTTGCCGGTCGGCGCCTCGCTGCTGATCCGCATGCACGAAGTGACCGGCATGAGTATCCGCGAACTGCGTGACCTGATGGGCGACCGCCGCACCAAGTACCGCCTGTCGGACGCGCAAGGCCGCCCGAAACCAGAGGAAAAACCGCTCGGCGCTTCGACGCAGGGTGGCATGCCGCAGGCCAGCGCACACTAAGCTGCCATCAGCACCATCGCGATTTCCTCGAATTGAAGTTCCGTTTCGCGGAAAAGGTGCAGGCAGGTTTCTTCGCTCAGGTTGAGCGCTTTCCAGGCCACGGGAGAAACGGACGGCACCATGTCGTCCGGCTTCTGCGCCAGGTCCAGCGCATGCACCACGGCATCGGCCACATGGATGATCGCGGCGAGGAAGCCGGCGCCAACCTTACCCGGGTCATGGTGGCCGGCGATTGCCAGCTGCATGGTGTCTGAAAAATTCCAGTGCTCAGCCAAAGCCAGTCCGGCTTCGACGTGATCGATGCCGAGTACCGCGCGTTCCGCGTCAAGCGAATAGCAATCGTTGGCCTGCTGGTAGGCGATCACCTGCGCATATTCCTGCGGAAAACTCGACACCAGCACCAGGCGGCCGATATCGTGCAGCAGGCCTGCAGTGAATGCGTAATCCTGGTTGAAGCGCACGTGGCGCGCCAGTACCTTGGCGCAAGCCGCAGTGGCGATCGAATGGCGCCAGAACATGCTGTGGTCGAAGCCCGGGCACCGCTTGTCGGTAAAGCAGCCGGTGACTGATGCCGCCGTGATCAGGTTGCGCGTGCTCTGGAAACCGAGAAAGCTGATCGCCTGCTGGATTGTGGTGACCTTGACTTGAAGTCCGAACAACGAAGAGTTGGCAAGGCGCAGCGTCTTGGCGGTCAGCGCCTGGTCGTGCGACACCTTTTTAGCCAGCACCGTGATATCGGTTTCTTCCTGGTCGATGCTGTTCAACAGTTCCATCACCACCGCGGGCAGCGAGGGCAGGTCTTCCAGGTTGTTCACCACATCGTCATATGTCAGCGGAAGGCTCATGCGTTCTCCTTGCCGACGCGGAACTCGGTCACCAGATTGCGCAAGGCTTGGGTCGCCCAGTCTTCCGCGTTGTCTGGATCCTGGCGGCGGAACAGCACGGCGATGCGCGCCAATGCGGCTTCGCGTTCGGCAGCGGTCTGCACGGGGTCGGGCGGAGAATCGTCCACCACGGCCAGCGATTCGATGCCGTGGCCGGGCATGCGCTCCAACATCTTCTCCGTCAGCACAGCGCCGGCCGGCAGCAGGACCTGGCCCTGCTTGTCGAGCAGTTCATCGGACAAGACCATGCCCGGCTGGACTTCGGCCAGGGGCAGGTGGCGGTAAGACCCCGTCATTATGTTCTCCCAGGTAAGCAATGCTGATCTTACCTCAGTGCCGCCAAGTCATCACCCTTAAAATCTTGCCAAGCGACACTCCATCCCTTACATTGGTGGGAATTCGGGGAGGGAGTGAATGTTTGGTATCCAAGGCCGGCTGACTGCACTGTTCGTGGTGATCGTCACCGTTGTGCTGGGCATTTCCGGCACTTACGCGCAATACAGCCTTGGCCATGAACTGGAAGTGGCCAACCAGCGCCTGCGTGAAGGTGTGCTGACCCGCCTGCAAACCAGCCTGCCGTCCGCCCTGTGGGACCTCGATAAGGCCAAGGTCGACAATATCGTCGCTGCCGAAATGCTGCCGCCCGAGCTGGTGGCAATCCGTGTCTACGACACCTCGGTCGGACTGTTCTCCGGCAAACGCCGCAAGGAAGACGGCAGCATCGTCCCCATCGAATCCGAAACCACTGTGCTGGGTGCACCCGTCGTTGCCGACCTGGCCTACCGAGATGCCGGCGCCGCTGGCAGTGCGCTCAAACCCGTCATCGTCGGCCGCGTGGTGGTCAATTTCAGCCGTGCCCAGATCGATGCCACGCTGGCGGCCGAAGTGCGCCGCAAAGTGGTTGAAGTCCTGACGCTGGACCTGATCCTGGTGGTGGCTTTGGCGCTATCCCTGCGCATCGTGTTCGACCCGCTGAAGAAGCTGCGCGACGGCTTGTTTGAGCTGGCCACGCGCGGCTCGGATGAAGTGGAAGAGCTGCCGGAAAAACGCAGCGATGAACTGGGCGACGTGATCCGCGGCTTCAACGCCATCCAGCGCAAGGTGAAGTCGATCATCAAGCGCACGCGCGAAGCGGAGGATCTTGCACGCCGTTCGGCGCAGGAAACTGCGCAGGCGCTGGACGACCTGCAGCGCACGCAGGAATCGCTGCTGCAGGCTGAACGCCTGGCATCGCTAGGCTCGCTGGTCGCCGGCGTCGCGCACGAAATCAATACCCCGGTTGGTATCGCGCTCACCAGCGCCTCAGTACTGATGGACGCCACCACCACCGTTAACGAGTCCATGAAATCGGGCCAGGTGAAGAAGTCCGAAATCCAGAAATACATTGAGACGGCCGGTGAAAGCGCGCGCCTGATCATGAACAACGCCTACCGCGCCGCACACCTGATCCACAGCTTCAAGCAAATCGCGGTGGACCAGGTCAGCGAAGCGCGCCGCCGCTTCGAGTTGAAGGAGTACATCGGCGAAGTAGTATCAAGCCTGCAGCCCAAGCTGAAGAAAACCCGCATCGTCGTCGAGATCAACTGCCCGGACGATATTGTGCTCGACAGCTATCCGGGTGCACTGGCCCAGGTCATCACCAACCTCACGCTGAACTGCGTCGAGCACGCCTTTGAACCCGACGGCGCTGGCAATATCAACATCAACGTGATTCCCGATGGCGAGATGATCGAGATGCAGGTGGTCGACAACGGCAAGGGCATTGCCCCCGATATGCTGGACAAGGTCTTCGACCCCTTCGTCACCACGCGGCGCGGGCAGGGTGGCACCGGCCTTGGCCTGAACATCGTGTTCAACCTGATCGTCAAACAATTCGGCGGCAATATCTCCGTCAGCAGCACGCTGGGCAAAGGCGCCAGCTTCGTACTGCGCATCCCTCGCATCACCCCGGGCGAGGAAGCCGAGGGTCATCCCGACGCACCCCTCCACGCAAAAAACGCGAGCTGAGCGAGCGCTGCTTAATGTCTGTCGTGCTCCCTACGCACAGGCTAGGCCGCGCCAATGGCGCAGCATCCTGATTACCCAATGTAGGCAAATAAAGAATGCAAGAAGAAGACTTTTCCTTAGGAGGTGACCACAGCCGCATCCCGTCTCGCGAAGATTGGGGGGACTTTGCAGGCGATTTCGATGCTGCAGATGCATTCCGAAACTTCTTCGGCAAGTCAAACCGTGAAATGCAACCTGAGTTCTCAAAAGACGCCTTGATGCGAGCGCAGGATCTTAGGTTCATGCCGAGTCGACCATTTTCTTATTACATAAAAGGGTTGGCTGACTTCGTCCTGTTTGGCAGCTACAGCGGTGACGCGCCAGATATCGCAAATAGTTTCATCAGTGTCGTTCAAGATCGCGCTGATTCTGCTCCTTGGGCACTTGCGTCTGCATTAAATGAAGTAAATGATGCGTTGGACTCCATCATGTCGAATAGTGACCGATTCTGTACTCATCCCGAAATCTACGGCGATTTGACGGAGCTGGCTAAACAGGCGAAGGACAAACTACCCAACTAGGTCGAAAATCGGTCGTTTTGAATTGAGATTTTGTTAAAGAGTCGGTTCGCCTGTCCGAATGACAGACCTGGTACTGGCTCAGGTACTGGCTCATGGTACTGGCTCAGTACTGGCTCAAGTACTGTCTCACGATATGCTGGACAAGGTCTTCGACCCCTTCGTCACCGCGCGGCGTGGACAGGGTGGTACCGGCCTTGGCCTGAACATCGGTCATCCCGACGCACCCCTCCACGCAAAAAACGCGAGCTGAGCGCCCTCCTTGCAGCATCTGCCGCATACTGCTTCCATGCAGGGAGGAATGTCATGAGAAAGCAGCGCCTGGTTGCCTTGCTGCGCGGCATAAATGTCGGACGTGCAAAACGCGTTGCGATGGCTGACTTGCGCAAGGTGCTGAGCGATATGGGATACGACGATGTGCGTACGCTGCTCAACAGTGGCAACGTGGTCTTCGATTGCAATTCCGCTGATGCCGCCAATTGCGCCGCACGCATTGAAGAAGCCCTGGTGCTGAAACTGGGCGTGCCGGCCAAGGTCACCGTGATCGAAGCAGAACAGTTGGCGGAAATCGTCAAGGAAAACAGTTTGCAGGGCGTGGCCGACGACAATTCGCGCCTGCTGGTGGCGGTGCTCAACAAACCGAAAGAAGACCGCGGCAAGCTGGAGCCGCTGGCGCGCCAGAGCTGGCAGCCGGAAGCTTTCGCACTGGGCCACCACGCAGCCTATATCTGGTGCCCGGACGGAGTGCTGGCGAGCCGCGCCGCCGCAGCGATGGGCAAAGCCTTGGGTGATGGTGTTACTTCGCGCAACTGGAGCACCATCAGCAAACTCAACTCGATGGCAAATTCATAATTTAGTTGCGATTTCGCTACTAAGTGTTGCTCCTGCCTTGGCGGTTCCAGTTCCCAGCGTCTAGAATCGGTTGTTCACAATTTTGTCAGACCTGTAATGAAGATGAATGACACGCTGCGCGGCGCCCTGATCCTTGGCGCCGTGGTATTGGCCCTGGTAATTGGCGGCTTTGCGATTGCCGACAATGGCTGGCAAAAAGTCACGTGCATTGGGCGCGCTATTGCCAGTGGAGTCGCCTTCACCAATATTCACAGCGTGTGCGGTCTATAAGCCTGCCTTACCAGTTACCGGCTGAGCCGCCATCGTCCACGGTCAGGATGTGGCCGGAGATGAAGGTGGAATCGGTCAGGTAAAGCACAGCATCGGCGATATCCTGCGCCGTGCCCAGGCGGTGGGTCGGCACCAGTCCCTTCAGGAATTCCTGCGTCGCCGTGTCGGTGCCGTGCAATGGCGTGCTGATGATGCCAGGCGCCACCGCATTCACTTTGATGTTCTTGCCCGCCAGTTCAAGTGCCAGAGCGCGCGTCGCCATGTTCAGGCCGCCCTTGATCAGCACCGGCAGCAGGGCGGTGGCTTTGGCCGGCGTTACGCCCAGGCTGGCGGTGATGTTCACGATGTGGCCGCCGCCGTTCGCCTCCATGTGGCGGATCGCTTCCTGCGCCGGGAACAGGAAACCCTTCAGGTTGGTCGCCACGATGGCGTCGGTATCATCCTCGGTGTAGTCGACAGCGGGTTTGGCGATGAAAATGCCCGCGTTATTGACCAGAATATCCACTTTGCCGAAGCGGGCGGCTGCCTGCTCGAACAGGGCCTTGGCCGTTTCCGGTGCGGCGATGTCACCTGCAACTGGCAGGAAGTTGGCCGGGTTGCCCAGCTGGGCCGCTGCGGTTTGCAGGCGATCCATGGTGCGGGCATTGCCGACCACGTTGTAGCCGCGTGCCAGGTAAGCCTTGGCGATGGCAAAGCCGAGGCCGCTCGAGGCGCCGGTGACGATTGCAGTTTTAGTCATTTGATACTCCATGGTTGGGTTAAGGTGAGTCCACTATACTTATGACGCAGATGGTGATAAATATGGTTCCGTGCAAATAACTTGATACATGGAGTAATGAATGCAGCGTAATTTCGACGATGTGCAGCTGGGCAGCATCGAGCTGTTCGTGCTGGCGGGTGAGCAGGGCAGTTTCACTGCGGCGGCGGCGGTCGCAGGCGTGACGCCGGCGGCGGTGAGCCGTTCAATTTCACGGCTGGAAGAGCGCTTGGGCGTGCGGCTGTTCGTGCGCACCACGCGCCAGATCCGGCTCACCGATGGCGGCCAGGCGTACTTCGAGCAGTGCCGTGAAGCCTTGTCGCAACTGGTAGAGGCCGAGCGCGAAGTGACAGGGCAGCAGGCCGCGCCGGCCGGCAAGCTGCGTATCAGTGCACCGACGCCGTATGCGCACTCCCGCCTGCTGGAACGGCTGGCGGCATTCCGCCTGCTGTATCCGGAAGTGCAGGTCGAAGTCCACATCAGCAACCGCAATATCGATTTCGCGGATGAGGGCTATGACCTGGCCGTGCGCGGCCGCTTACCGCAGGATTCAACTCTGGTCGCGCGCAAGCTGGAAGATGCTGCACTGGTGCTGGTGGCTTCGCCCGCCTACCTGAAACGGCGCGGCAAACCGAAGTCGCTGGAAGACCTGGCGGGGCATGACTGCATTCAGTTCGTGCTGCCAAGTACGGGCCGCATGGTGCCCTGGACCTTCATGCGCGATGGCGAGAAGGTGGAACTGGCAGGCAGCGATGCCGTGGTTTGCGCGGAAGACTTCCTGGGCATTAATACGATGGCGCTGCATGGCGGTGGCATTGCACATACCTATCGTTTCAGCGTGGAGCGCGAACTGGCCAGCGGGGAGTTGGTCGAGCTGCTGCCGCAGTACGGCGGCTGCACGCGGCCGTTCTTCCTGATTTACCCGCACGCGCGCCATCTGCCGCTGCGGGTGCGCAGCCTGGTGGATTTCCTGCTGCCTTAAGCGTCCTGCTGGCGCTGGCGGAAGGCCGCCACCTTGTTGCGGTTGCCGCACAAGGCCATGCTGCACCAGCGGCGGCGGTGCGACTTGGTGCGGTCCAGGAACCACAGGGTGCAAGCGTGGTCTTCGCACTTGCGCACCAAAGTGAAGTCGGCGGTCGCGAGCAAGTGGGCGGCTGCTTCGGCCAGCGGCGCGAGCAGCTGCTGCGGCGTATCGGCTGCGTATTGTGCTTGCAGCGATAGGCCGTCCCCACTTTCTTCCACCAGTACCATATGCCTGCGGGCATGCTCCAGCGCCGCGTTCAGCGCCTTCACGTCGATTTTTGTGCCCGCCTTGCGTGCCGATACCGCCGCGCGGATGGTTTCGCGCAGCGCGCGCGCAGCCGCCAGCAGCTCGCCTGGTTTTCCCGGGGCGGTGGCGGCGCCGCGCTCGCCGGCCTCGGCCAGCCAGGCCATCACATCGGCATCCGTATGCCACGTTTCTTCACCCTGCACTACAGTATTCATCAGATCAAGCGCCGGGTGGTCGCCATAAAACTCGGTCATCTCGTTGTCCTCCTGTTTTTCATTGTAACCATCAAAATAATGCTTGACAAGTTACTCGGCTCGGGTGATCCTGTAACCATCAAAACAAACTTTATGGAGTTAGTCATGAATCGCACGATCCAGGCAGACGGCGTCAACATCTTCTACCGCGAAGCAGGCGCTCCGGACGCACCGGCCATCCTCCTGATGCATGGTTTCCCCACCAGTTCCCACATGTTCCGCAAACTGATTCCGCTGCTGGCGACCAAGTACCGCGTGATCGCACCGGACCTGCCAGGTTTCGGCTTCACAGAAGTACCAGCGGAACGCAACTACGAATACACCTTCGACAACCTGGCGCGCACCATGGAAGCCTTCCTGCAGGCGATCAAGCTGGATAAATTCGCCATGTACGTGTTTGATTACGGCGCCCCGGTCGGCCTGCGCCTGGCCGCTGCCAAACCGGAACGCATCACAGCGCTGGTCTCGCAAAACGGCAATGCCTACCTGGAAGGCCTGAGCGACGGCTGGAGCCCGATGCGCAAACACTGGGCCGATCCCAACGAAGAAAACACCAATGTGATGCGCGGCTTCCTGACGCCCGAGGCGACCAAATGGCAATACACGCATGGCGTGGCCGATCCGTCGCAAGTCGATCCGGAGTCCTACACGCTGGATTCGGCCCTGATGGCGCGCCCGGGCAATATCGACATCCAGCTGGAGCTGTTCTACGACTACCGCAAAAACCTCGAGCTGTATCCGGTATTCCAGGAGTTCTTCCGCAAAGCGCGGGTGCCGACCTTGGCCATCTGGGGCAAAAACGATCCATTCTTCACGCCGCCGGGCGCCGAGGCCTATCGCCGCGACAACCCGAAAGCGATCGTGCAACTGCTCGATACCGGTCACTTTGCGCTGGAAACCCATGCAGAGGAGATCGGCAAAGCCATCCACGCCCTGTTAGACTAGACGCTTTCGAGGATAGCCTGACAGAGCATCGATGAAGCTACACACCGTCGCATTGCTGCTGGCCAGCCTGGCGCTGGCCGGCTGCAGCAGCAAACAACCCATCACCTACACGGCACCCGCTGCCACCATCTCCAACCCGCAAGTGTTGCTGCTTGGGGAAGTCCATGACAACAAGGAAGGCCATAAGCTGCGCTATGACGACCTGCGCCAGCGCGTGGAAGCCGGCTGGCGCCCCGTCATCGCCATGGAGCAGTTCGACCGCGACTCGCAGGCCATGCTGGATGAAGCCCAAAAGGGCTGCCTGGATGCCTACTGCCTGATCAAGGCGATGGACAAGAAGGGCTGGGATTGGCAGCTCTACTACCCGGTGATCGACCTGGCGCTGTCCAACAAGCTGCCGATTGTCGCGGCCAACCTGTCGCGCGCCGATGCGTCGAAAGTGGTGCGCGATGGCCTGACCATGAGTTTCGACGCCGCCACCGTAGCAGCCTACAAACTGAAAGACCCGCTGCCACCCGACCTGCGGCGCGGCCAGGAAAAAGCCATCCAGGAAGGCCACTGCAATATGGTCTCCGAAATCATGTTGCCCGGCATGGTCAATGCCCAGGTGGCGCGTGACATCTGGATGGCCAAGCTGATTCGCGAACAGCAGCCGCGCGACGTAGTGCTCATCGCTGGCAATGGCCATGTGCGCAAGGATATCGGCGTGCCGCGATGGCTGAATGCTATTGAACCCCGGCTGAATGTCCGCACCATAGGTTTTATCGAGCCCGATGGCGTGGTGGGCAGCTATGACGAAATCCGCAAGGTTCCGGTGCAAAAGCGCACAGACCCTTGTCGCAATTTAAAGTAAACTTTCGGCCCTGCCGTTCCCCAATTCAAGGAGTAAAGAATGCACATCGCAGGTGAAATGCTGATCGGACAAGCCGCCTTTAAGGGCAGTGCAGGCCAGATGAAGGCCACCGACCCGGCCCGCAATATCGAAATCGAGCCAGCGTTTGGCATGGCGACGCCGGCCGACCTGCAGCGCGCTTGCGAACTCGCAGCGCAGGCATTCGACTCCTACCGCGAAACCACGTTGGAAAAGCGCGCCCAGTTCCTGGAGCAGATTGCGCAGAACATCATCGATATCGGTCCGCAGCTGATCGAGCGCGCCATGCAGGAATCCGGCCTGCCGCAAGCCCGCCTGGAAGGTGAGCGCGGCCGCACCGTGAACCAATTGCGCCTGTTCGCCAAAGTGGTGCGCGATGGCCTGTTCCTGGGCGCGACACTGGATTCCGCGTTGCCGGAACGCGTGCCGCCGCGCTCAGACCTGCGCATGCGCAAGATCGGCGTCGGCCCTGTCGCCGTGTTTGGCGCTTCCAACTTCCCGCTGGCGTTCTCAGTGGCTGGCGGCGATACCGCTTCCGCACTGGCCGCCGGCTGCCCGGTGGTGGTGAAGGCGCACCCGGCGCACCCCGGCACTTCCGAACTGGTGGGCAAGGCGATCCAGAAAGCCGTGGCCGACTGCGGCCTGCATGAAGGCGTGTTCTCACTGGTGATCGGCGACGTGCAGATCGGCGGCGACCTGGTGGCGCATCCTGCCATCAAGGCGGTTGGCTTCACCGGTTCGCGTGGCGGTGGCCTGGCCCTGGTGCGCATCGCCCAGGCGCGCAAGGAGCCGATTCCCGTGTATGCCGAAATGGCGTCCATCAACCCCGTATTCCTGCTGCCGGGCGCACTGAAGGCTGGCGCTGCCCGTATCGCGCAAGGCTTTGCCGATTCGCTGACCATGGGCTCCGGCCAGTTCTGCACCAATCCGGGCCTGCTGATCGCGCTGGAAGGACCTGAGCTGAATGAATTCGCGGCTGCTGCGGCGGCTGCGGTGCAAGCCAAGCCATCGACCACGATGCTGACTCCCGGCATCCACAAGTCCTACGAAGCCGGTGTAGGAAAGTTGTCCGCGCTGGATAAAGTGGAATTGCTGGCCCAAGGCGGCGCTGGCAGCACCGCTTGCGCGGCGCAGCCGCACCTGTACAGCACGGACGTGGAGACCTTCCTCTCCACGCCTGCGCTGGAAGACGAAAACTTCGGCCCAAGCTCGGTGCTGGTGCGCTGCCGCGACGCGGCCGATATGCGCCGCATCGCCGAGCATCTGGAAGGCCAACTGACCTCCACCGTGCACGCCAACGCCGACGACCGCGAGATCGCTTCCGGCCTGCTGCCAACGCTGGAGCGCAAGGCTGGCCGCATCCTGTTCAACGGTTTCCCGACCGGCGTCGAAGTGGCGCACGCCATGGTGCACGGCGGCCCGTTCCCGTCGACCTCGGACCCGCGCAGCACGTCGGTTGGCGCGACCGCGATCGACCGCTTCCTGCGTCCGGTGTGCTACCAGGACGCGCCGGAGTGGGCGCTGCCGTCGACCCTGGCCAACGCCAACCCGCAGAACGTGCCGCGCGTAGTGGATGGCAAGATCCAGCCGGGCGCATAAGCCCTCGCCAACGTGATAAGGTGGGCCGCATGATGGAAACCGTGTACCAGCAAGAGCAGCCCACCCGCGCCGACATCGACGGGCTCACCGGACCGGCGGTGCTGGAATTCGGCACCAACTGGTGCGGTTACTGCCGCGGCGCCCAGCCTGTCATCGCCGAGGCGTACAGCGAGTACGCCAACATCCCTCACTTCAAGGTGGAAGATGGCCCTGGCCGCGTGCTGGGCCGTGCTTTCCGCGTCAAGCTGTGGCCCACCGTAATCTTCCTGAAAGACGGCAAAGAAGTAGCGCGCGTGGTCCGGCCGGAAGACGCCGACGAGCTGCGTGAAGGCTTCGCCCAGATTGCGGGCGCCTGACCTTCTTTCGAAGCTGTTGCTCGCACGCGTCACTTGCAAGATAATCGAAAGCACTTGTTGCTTTTGTATTCCCATATTGATAACGTTAACTCATTGAGAAAGACAAAAAGCCGAAAACAACGGCATTTTTTTAAAAGCGGGCATGATAACGTTCGCACAATGAGGAGAAAAGTTAGTGAGTACCCAGCAAAACCCGCGCGCGGTTCCGGTCGCACGCCCCCTGGCCGCAGCCGTGGCTATCGCCCTGTCTAGCCTGGCCCACGCACAGCAGGCAACGGATGCAGCACCTGCCGCCGACAACGCCAAGCTTGAGCAGGTGGTGGTGACCGCCAACAAACGTGCCCAGAACCTGCAAGACGTTCCGGCCGCGATCACGGTCCTGAACGACGCTGTACTGCAGCGTAACAACGTGCGCGACGTGGGCGACCTGCCTAATCTGTCGCCGGCGGTGACTGTTTCGGTATCGACCCAGCAGGCCAATAACAGCATCAATATGCGTGGCATTGGCACCTTCTCGTTCGGCATCGGCGTTGAATCGGACGTGTCGGTGATCGTCGACGATATTCCTTACGCCCTCCAGGCGAATGCCTTCAAGGACCTGGCCGATGCCTTCCGCATCGAAGTGTTGAAAGGCCCGCAGAGCACCCTGCTGGGCAAGAGCTCCATCGCCGGTGCGATCAACATCACCACCAAGCCGATCGACGGCGTGTGGAAAAACCGCGTCAGCACCTACCTGACCAATGATGGCGAATGGCGCGCTTCGGGCTCGGTCTCCGGTCCGCTGAGCGATACCCTGCGCATGCGCATGGCTGTCAGCAAGTCGTCCTTTGACGGTGTGGTGAAGAACCTGGCCGATGGCAACCGCATGAACGGCAGCACCAGCACCGACTTCGTGGGCAAGTTCGAATGGGCGCCGGACGATAACTGGCAGGTGACCCTCAGCCCGCACGCCAGCCGCTCCAATGTGGCTTGCTGCGTTTCGCCATTGACCAGCATGACGCCGGGCGGCCTGTATCAGAACAACACCGCATTGCCGGCTTCGACCCTGTTGAGGGGTATCAATCCAAGCCCTGACAATGTCAGCGTCCGCATGGATTATCCGATCGGCGGCGTGGCCCGTGACAAGGGCGCCGGCCTGAAGGTCAACTATGCTTTCGACGACGGCGGCCTGCTGGCCAAGCACACGCTGAGCCTGATCACGTCCTGGTCGAACTACCACATGGCTGATGCGCAGGATGGCGACGCTACCGACTACGACGTCCTCGGATCCATGCTGGTGGGCGGCCAGCCAACCGGCTTCCATGGCGGCTTGTACCAGTACGGCACTTTCGATGTGACCGCGCGCACCGCCGAACTGCGTTTGACTTCTCCGGACAAGGGCGCCCTGAAATACGTGGGCGGCCTGTGGTACGCGAAGAATGACCTGGAGCGTGCACTGACGCGCGCACCGGTCACCAGCTACGTGACCGATTACGCGGCGACTGCATACAACACCAACTATGCGATTTTTGGCCAGGCATCGTACGAGCTGACCCCGGCCACCAGCGTGGTGGCAGGCCTGCGCGTGAACCGGGAAGACGTGGGTTATACCTACACCCGCTACACCCCGCCGCCAGCCAACCCTCGCAGCGTGACCGAGTACCTTGAAGGTAACAACGGCAGCACCGACAAGACCGGCCGCCTGGGCCTGGAGCATCGCCTGAATCCTGACGCGATGGCTTACCTGACCTATTCGACCGGCCACAAAGGCCTGGCGTATGACCTGACCTCCAGCTTCAACGGCGCGATCGCCAAGACCCAGCCGGTGCCGGGCGAAAATGCGCACAGCGTGGAAGCCGGCCTGAAACTGGGCCTGTTGGATGGCAAAATGTCTCTCGACCTGGCTGCTTTCAAGACCGACTTCACGGGCTTCCAGCAATCGGCTGGCCAGATCGATCCTGACGGTATCTTCCGCACAATCCTGCATTCCGTTGGCGGCCTGCGCACCAGCGGCTTCGAAGCAGACCTGAACTGGCGTGTGTCCCGCCAGCTGACGCTGAACGGTGCTTTCGCCTACACCAAGGCCGTGATCACCGACTTCGAAAACGGCCCATGCTACAAGGTGCCTAATGCGGCTGGTACCGATGCCATGAATGGTGGCAATTGCGCACCGAATCCAAAATTCGGCAACAACCCTGTCGCCAACCTCGATGGCGCCACCATGCCGAATGCGCCCAAGTTCAAGCTGAACCTGGGCGGCCAGTACGATATCCCAACCGACTACTCGTACAACGCCTTCGTGACCGGCGCCTACCGCTACCAGAGCGCGACGCAGTTCAGCCTGAACCAGGATCCAATGACGATCCAGGGCGGCTATGGCATCCTGAATCTCGGCGCGGGCATCAAGGACAAGCAGGACAAGTTCAAGTTCACCATCACCGTGAACAATGTGTTCAATAAATCCTATGCGGCAGGCCTGGGCAACTCGGTTGCTGGCGTCTGGAGCGTGAAAGCGCCGAATACGCCGCTGGCTGTGAACCAGACCACCTGGACTCCGGCGCGTGACTACCAGCGCTACGTCGCGATGCGCGCCGACTTTAATTTCTAAGCCTGAAACCCGTAGGGCTTGGTTCCTGCCGCCTCACGAGGGCGGCAGGTTTTTTCATTTTGGAGAAGAAGATGAAACGTAGGGATTTCATGGGCGTGATCGCCACTGTGGCAGGGCTGGTGGGCGCCAGCGGCGCCGTGCGGGCCGCGCCGCTGTTCAAGCAGGACGGCAGCCAGCGCGCCTACCTGGTCGATTTGCTGCTGAAGATGGCGCTGCCGGTGCTGGAGGCGATGTCCAAGGGCCAGCTCAAAAAAACCTTCGTGCTCGAACTGAGCCCGCGCTGGGCCGAAGGGCTGGACCCGCGCGTCAGCTATCTCGAATGCTTCGGCCGCCTGATGTCGGGTATCGCGCCCTGGCTGGCGCTGCCGGACGATGACAGCGCGGAGGGCAAGGCGCGCCGGCACGTGCGCGAACTGGCGCTGCAAAGCTTTGCCAACTCCGTCGATCCGGCCAGTCCGGATTACCTGGCTTGGCGCTCGACCAACCAGACACTGGTCGATTCGGCCTACTACACCAATGCCTTGATGCGCGCGCCCAAGGCCTTGTGGGAACCGCTCGACGCCGTGACCCGGCAGCGTATCATCGAAGAGATCAAGGGCGTGCGCCGCTACTCGCTGCCGTACAACAATTGGCTGTTGTTCGCCGCGATGAATGAAGCCTGGCTGTTCTCGATCGGCGAGCAGGGCGACGTCCTGCGCCTGAATGCGGGCGTGCGCAAGGCGAACGAATGGTATGCGGGCGACGGCTGGATCAAGGACGGCGATGCCTTCCACTACGACTACTACAACTCCTACGTGATGTGGCCGATGCTGCTGGAGATCCTGGAACAGGCGGAAAAAGCCTCGGTGGCCGTGTTCTATGAGAAGCCGGAAGGACTGCTGGCGCAAACGCTGAAACGCACGCAGCGCTATTGCGAACACCTGGAACGCATGGTGTCGCCGGAAGGCAGCTATCCCGCCATTGGCCGCTCGCTGACCTACCGCACCGCAGCCTTCCAGCCCTTGGCTTTGCTGGCCTGGCGCAAAAAGCTGCCGGAATCGCTGCCGGAAGGGCAGGTGAGGGCAGCGCTGCACGCCGTGCACAAGGCTATCTGGACCAACCCGAGCAACTTCACCAAGGAAGGTTTCCTGACGCTGGGTTTCGCCGGCCACAATCCGCAAATCGCGGACGTGTACTCGAACAGCGGCAGCATGTACATCGCCTCCAATGGCCTGCTGGCGCTTGGCTTGCCCGCTACGGACACCTTCTGGACCACCCCATCGCTGGACTGGACCCAGAAGAAAGCCTTCAGCAACCAGCCCTTCCCCAAAGACTATGCGGTGAACTATTGATGTCGAAGAATTTTACATTCGACTTGCTGTTTGCTCGGCACTCTGAAAAAACAGCAATAAATTCATCTTCTTATCGCGGCCTTTAAGCGCTGGCATAGTTGATGCTGCCACGCATGGACAGGGGATTTCCTGCTCATGCGTGGAGGGTTCATGAAACTGCCTATTGCATCCGTATTCCTGGCTGGCGCACTGGCGTCTCAGGCGGCCTCGGCTGCCTTCATAACGTTCGAGTCTGCAGGCCCAAACGCCGCTGCAATTACCGCAACTCGCGATGCCTTCCGTGGCGCGATCGGTGGCGGGACGGTCGCCGGTGCAAATGGCTCCTTCGGTGGACTGCGCCGCGAAATCAACTGGGACGGCGTGCCCGATGCTTTCGCCGACCCGAATGCCCTGCCGGCCAACTTCTTCAACGTCAATTCGCCGCGCGGCGTCGTGTTCAGCACTCCCGGAACCGGTTTTATGGTGAGCGCCAACGCGGGAGGGAGCACGCCCACTTTATTCGGCTTCCCGTCCGACTTCCAGGCATTCAGCGCACAGCGCCTGTTCACCGCCATCAACAGCAATACCACGGATGTGACTTTCTTCAATCCGGGCACGAATACCGCAGCCACCACGAGCGCCTTCGGGGCGGTCTTTGTCGACGTTGAAGCTGCCGGCGTGTCGCGGATCCAGTTCTTCGATGAGAATAATGTGCTGATCTATTCCCATGACGTCCTGGTCGCCGGCAACCAGGGCCTGAGTTTCCTGGGCGGCTTCGCCAATGCAGGCGAGAGGATCGCCCGGGTCCGGATCACATCAGGCTTGAATACGATCACGGCCAATGGCGTGCTTGGCAATCCGAACGACGACGTGGTGGTGATGGATGATTTCCTCTACGCGGAACCGGGGCAGGCCGAGGATGTTCCGGAGCCATCGAGCATCGCGCTGCTGGCGATTGGACTGGCCGGCTGCCTGGCCAGCCTGCGGCGGAATGCTTCTGGTCTGCCCAGGGACTGAATCCGTTCCAAGTCGAACGCCCGCATCAGCGGGCATTTTTTTTCAGGCTTGACTTTCGCCCGCAAAAGGATTTAACTATTAACGAATTAGTTAATTGTGCAATGATGGAACTCGATAAAGTCTTTGACGCACTTGCGTCCAAACCACGACGCCTGATCCTCGCTTACCTGTCGGAGGTGGAGCTTTCGACCTCCGACCTGGCAGAGAAATTCGGCATCAGCGCCCCCGCGATTTCCAGGCACTTATCCGTGCTGGAAAACGCTGGCCTGGTGAGCAGCGAAAGGCGAGGGCAGTTTGTGTTCTACAAACTGAACGGCGATAACCTGGTCAACACCTTGACTGGCTACGCGTTCGAGGTGTGCCCGGTATCGCGGCCCCTGAAACGCGAGTCGCGGGCGATGGCCGCAAAAAAGAAGGGAGTCCGGCATGAAGAAGATTCGTAATGTCATCAGGAATCATCGCGTCGACAGCCAGGACCTGGCATCGGTATGCGTTGGCCAGGTGCGTTACGCGCCAGCGAAATCGCTTTGGCTGCTTGGGATGTATGCAGGCGCCGCATATGGCGTGCTTGTGTATCCGCTGCTTCCCGCGATGGTGTTGTTTGCCGGGGCGACGGCTGTTGTCCTGTTGTTCGGACATTCCCTGGGCAGCCACCGCAAGCTGATTCATAACAGCTTTGCCTGCCCCAAATGGCTTGAGTATTTGCTGGTGTGGCTGGGTGTGCAGGTCGGCTTGGCCGGGCCGATCGGCTTGCTGCGCCAGCATGAGCTGCGCGACTATGCGCAGCGCCAACGCGACTGCCATCCTTACCTGAGGCACGGCTCCGGATTTTTAGGCGACGCATGGTGGCAGCTGCACTGCGAGCTGGTGCTCGAGCACCCGCCCGCAATCCGCATCGAGCGGCGAATTGCCGATGACGCGTTCTATCGATTCCTGGAGCGCACCTGGATGCTTCAGCAACTGCCGCTGGCGATACTGTTCTACCTGTGGGGCGGTTGGGCCTTCGTTTGCTGGGGCGTCTGCGCCCGCATTGCAGCCGGTGTGACTGGCCATTGGCTGATCGGCTATTTCGCACACAACCATGGCGAGCTGGCATGTGAAGTCCAGGATGCCGCCGTCCAGGGGCGCAACATCCGCTGGACGTCGCTCCTGACAATGGGCGAGAGCTGGCACAACAATCACCACGCTTTCCCGCATTCGGCACGGCTTGGCCTGGCGGACGGCGAATGGGATCCGGGCTGGTGGGCGTTGCGAGTGCTGGAGCACTTCGGCCTGGTGAGGGATTTGCAGCTGCCGGACCGGATTGAAAACAAAAATGGCCTGGACCGTTGCCGGTTCAGGCCATTCCTGGTGAATCTTTGGTGGTGATAGGTGGACTTGAACCACCGACCCTAGCATTATGAATGCTATGCTCTAACCAACTGAGCTATATCACCAGAGCCACGCATTATGCGGTACTTCGCCTATACTGTCAACCATTGACAATTTTGCAATCCATGGCTGCAGCCGGCCCGTGGTTACTGGCGATTCTCCTGGGGTCCGGGCTGGACTGAGGCGCTTGGCGGAAGGTGCTTGACCAATTCGGCCACGGCCTCACCGTACTTCATTTTACCGGCCAGGTAAGGCTGCCAGATTGCGTTGATTGGCTTCACGTACTGGGGCCAGGCGATCGCGTACAGGTTTTTCTTGTCGGCGTATGGCGTGTAGGCGATGCCGTGCGCTGCCAGCACCTGCCGCGTGGCCTCACCGACGGTGAAAAACTGCAGCACATGCCACAGGTCACCCGCGTCGCGCCCTTGTGCCTGGGCTGCCTTGTCCAGCGCATCCATTAGCGGCTGGACGGCGCCTGCATGGGATGCTTCGTGGTACAGCATCTCCAGGGCCGCAAAGCCCTGGTATTCCGCGCTTCCGCTCGGGATGATGGAATGCGGTGGCTGGTCAAAGGTGTAGGCGCCCTGGCGCGTTCCGGTCTGCGGTACCACGTCGACACGGATCGAAGGCGGGTAATCCTGGCCGAACCATACGCTGGCGCGGGCCTGGATCTCGGGTCCGTAGCGCAGGTTCAATTCGCGGACTTTGGCGATCCATTCGCGGTTCATCTGGTCCTGGGCCGGCCATGCCGTGCGTGCATAAGCGGCTGCGGCGCTGTGCAGGGTGTGGGCCAAGGCTTGTGGAAGGGCCAAGCCTTCCGCATCGCGCCGCTGGTCGTCAGCCGCCAATGTATCGGTGATATATCCCAATTCATCGTCGAAAACCGGATGGCGCTTGGCGTAGGTTGCGCGGTAATACTCCACGGCGGATTGCAGTTGCTGCATTTCCTGCGGCGTAGGCTGGGTCTCCCATGCGCTTCGCTGCAAACCATCCGGCCGCTGTGCCGCGTTGTACAGGAAGGAGTGCAGGTTGAGCAGGAAGTTGCTGTGGAAGTCGAACTGCACCGGCGCAGCGCAGGCTGGCTCGGCGAGAATCAGGGTCAATAGGGCGGTTGCTGCGAGACGGAGCATGGCTTCTCCTGACAGGTTGTAAACGAAAAACCCGCAGTGCCATGGTGTGCAATGCGGGTTTTCGCTGAATCCTTTGGTGGTGATAGGTGGACTTGAACCACCGACCCTAGCATTATGAATGCTATGCTCTAACCAACTGAGCTATATCACCGCAAGGCCAGCATTATCGGTGCTGGCCGCCGGTATGTCAAGGACTGATTACGCTGTAGCGATTTTTGCAAGCACCTGGACCTGCAATTGTTGCGCAGCGTCGGCGGCGCAGCAATCGACCACGATTCTTTCCGGCATGGCGCGCAGCCAGGTTAGCTGGCGCTTACATAGTTGGCGGGTGGCGATGATGCCGGTTTCGCGCATGGCGGTGTAGTCGATCGTGCCATCCAGGTATTCCCAGGCCTGGCGATATCCGACGCAGCGGATCGACGGCAAGCCAAGGTGCAGGTCGCCGCGCGCGCGCAGGGTTTT
Organism: Massilia eburnea; assembly: GCF_009720745.1. Classification (GTDB taxonomy): domain Bacteria; phylum Pseudomonadota; class Gammaproteobacteria; order Burkholderiales; family Burkholderiaceae_D; genus Rugamonas; species Rugamonas eburnea. Next base: position 221,059 of record NZ_WNKX01000004.1, read on the forward strand.
CACTTCGTCCAGGAAGCCGGCATCGAGCATGATGTCGAAGCGGCGCGCGATGCGTTCGTGCAGCCAGGCGCGGTCGGATGGTTCCAAGGCGAAGGACGCCAGGTCGAACGGCAACTCCTCCTTTTCGCGCTGGGCCAATAGTTCGGACATCGGTTTGCCGGACAGGGCGTAAATTTCCAGTGCACGCTGGATGCGTTGGGCGTCCGCGGGCTTGAGGCGGGCGGCGGTTTGGGGATCAACCTGCGCCAGGCGCGCGTGCATGGCGGGCCAGCCGATGCGCGATGCTTCTTGGTCGAGCTGGGCGCGCAGGGCGGCGTCGGCGCCCGGCAGGTCGTCCAGGCCGTCGGACAATCCCTTGTAGTACAGCATGGTGCCGCCGACCAGCAGCGGGACCTTGCCACGCGCGCTGATCTCAGCGACCAGGCGCAGCGTATCGGTGCGGAACTGGGCCACCGAATACGAATCCAGCGGATCGATGATGTCGATCAGGTGGTGCGGTACGGCGGCCAGCTCTTCTTTCGAAGGCTTGGCGGTGCCGATATCCATCCCGCGATAAACCAGGGCGGAATCGACGGAGATGATTTCGCAAGGTACTTGCTGGGCGATGGCCAGAGCGGCGGCGGTCTTGCCGGACGCGGTCGGCCCCATGATGGCGACCGCCAGCGGGCGCTTGTCGGACTGCTCGTTCATTCGCTTACTGCCCGCGCAGGAAGAGTTTATCCAGCGCGTTGATGTCGATCTGCACCCAGGTTGGGCGGCCGTGGTTGCACTGGTCGGCGCGTTCGGTCGCTTCCATATGGCGCAGCAGGGCATTCATTTCCGGCACCGCCAGGATACGGTTGGCGCGCACGGCGGTGTGGCAGGCCAGGGTGCCGAGCAGCTCGTTGCGGCGCTCGATCAAGACGCGCGAACCGCCGTATTCACGCACGTCGCGGATCACGTCGCGCGCGAGGGTCTGGGCGTCGGCGTTCTTCAGCAAGGCCGGGACGGCGCGCACGGCAAGCGTTGTTGGCGACATCACGGCGATGTCGAAGCCCAGGGTTTTCAGCGTATCGCCATGTTCCTGCACCGTACCCACTTCCACCGCGTCGGCGTAGAAAGTGACGGGGATCAGCAGGTTCTGCACCGACATTTCGGTGCCGTCGATCTGGGCATCCAGCGCGTTCTTCAACTGTTCATACAGGATGCGCTCATGGGCGGCATGCATATCCACCAGCACCAGGCCTTTGCTGTTCTGGGCCAGGATGTAGATGCCATGCAGCTGCGCGAGTGCGAAACCGAGCGGGAATTCTTCACCGGCCATTTGCGCTGACGATGCGGCAATCGGCGCCGCTTGCGGCAGCGCGTAGTCGGACGTCGCGCGGAAACCGTTGCCGCCTTCCGCCGCATTGGCGCCGGGGACCAAGCTGTCGCGCGAGTCGTTGGACCACAGGGCGCCGTAGCGTTCCGTGCTCTGGGCGACACCGCCGCCATTGCCGGCGCCGCCGAATGGCGATGGCGAAAACGTCGGGCGGTATTCGGGGTTCAGGATGGAGCCGAAGCTGGTCTGTTGCTGCGGGCGCCATACCGGGCCGGTAGCCTGCAGGCTTTCAGCCGCCGGCAGCGGCGAAGGCACGCTGCCGTGTGAAGTGGCCGATGTGGCGGCCAGCGCGCGCTGCACGGCATGGAACACGAACTGGTGCACCGCGCGGCCGTCGCGGAAACGCACTTCGATTTTCGAAGGGTGCACGTTCACGTCCACCAGCGCCGGGTCGAGGTCGAGCGCCAGCACATAGGATGGATAACGGTCCCCATGCAATACGTCTTCATACGCGGCGCGCACAGCATGCACCAGCAGCTTGTCGCGTACGAAGCGGCCGTTGACGTAGAAGTACTGGCTGTCGGCGCGGCCCTTCGATGCGGTCGGCAGGCCGGCAAAACCGTGGATGCGCAGCACGCCCGAGCCTTCGTCCAGCGCCAGGCGCGCTTCTTCGAAGGCGCTGCCCAGGATCTGGGCGCTGCGCTTGGCCATGTCGCTGACCATCCAGTGGTCGACGGTCTTGCCGTTGTGGCTCAGGGTGAACGATACGTCGGGACGCGCCAGGGCGATGCGGCGCACCACTTCCGCGCAGTGGCCGAACTCGGTCTGTTCGGATTTCAGGAATTTGCGGCGCGCGGGGGTGTTGAAATACAGGTCGCGCACGTCGATGGTGGTGCCGGGGGCGCCGGAGGAGGGCACGACTGTGCCTTCGTGCGAGCCTTCCAGCTCCCAGGCGTGGGCGCCGTCGGCGGTGCGCGAGGTCAGGGTGACGGCGGCGACGGAGGCGATCGAGGCCAGCGCTTCGCCGCGGAAGCCGAGGGTGCCGACGTTTTCCAGGTCGTCCAGCGAGGCGATCTTGGACGTGGCGTGGCGCGCCAGGGCCAGGGGCATCTGGTCGGGCGGGATGCCGCGGCCGTTGTCAGTAATGCAAATGCGTTTGACGCCGCCTTCTTCCAGCCGCACGGTGATCTGGGTGGAACCGGCGTCCAGGGCGTTTTCCAGCAGCTCCTTGACGACTGCGGATGGACGTTCCACTACCTCGCCGGCGGCGATCTGGGAAATCAGTTGGTCGGGGAGGGCCCTGATCGGGCGAGGCGGGTTTGGCGCGTTCATGGGCAGGATTATAACGGTAGCCAGTGGTGCCAGGCCCCAACACGCAACACGCTGCGCGTGTCACATGTCGGGTACTGACCCCAGTTAGTCAGTGGTGTCAGGCCCCAACACGCAACACGCTGCGCGTGTCGCATGTCGGGTGCTGACCCCAATAAGTTATTTAGTTTCGCGTACCGGGATCGGCACGTTGCACAGGTCGACATGGCCTGCGGCGTACTTGGTCCATGGCCCGCCGCGGTTGCGCTGGGCTTCGGTCACGGCCTTGAAGCTGGCCGAGTCGGTGCGCATCACTTCAAATTTCGAGCGTTCCGCTTCCGGCACGTCGGCGGCCAGTTTGACCGACTTGATCGGCACCCAGTTCTCTTCCTTCTCGAACATGCCCATCGGCGCGGGGCCGCGCGGCAGCACGGACAGCAGCGGCATGCCGCTCACAACGCGTCCCACGACGGTGATATTGCGGTCCAGGTGGCGTGGCGAATTGCCAATCACGGCGTACAGGGTGCCGCCGTTGCCGCTGTCGGACTCATTGCCGCGTGCCACGCCCACCATGCCGTAGCAGTGCGCCAGCCAGGTCTGGCCGGTCTTGGGATCGCGTGCGGCGGGGAAGCCATTCGAGTGGCCAACCTGCGGCGCATAGCCATCCTTGTCCGGCATGCGGGTGAACTGGGTGTCGTTCTTCATCGGCACCGTGAATTCCTGTTCCAGCTTGGCCTTGGCGGTGCCCAGCGATTTTGGCTTTTCCTCGTTCGGATCGCCCCATTGCACTACCCAGTTGTCCTGCGAGCGGTAGATCCACAGGCCATCCCAGTAGCCTTCCGTGGCCATGGTGCGGATATTGGCGATGTGGTTCGGCGCAAAGGCAGGCGCCAGTTCGATGATCACGCGGCCGGCAGGCAAGTCCATGTAGAGGGTGTTGGCCGGGTCCAGCTGGCGCCACTCGGCAGGCTTGGACGACTTGATGATGTCGCTGACGGTGGGCTTGGGCGGCAATTCCTTGAGGGGCGCTGCCATGGTGGCCAGGGGTAGGGCCAGCGCAAGTGCGGCGGGCAAATAGGACTTCACTGATGTCTCCTTCGTGGGGTTTCTAAGCAGGTTCTAAGTTGCCGGGCAATTTTAGCCTGTAAGATAGACAGTTTGGTATGATTCCCGCCGCAACCTTTTGGGATAAATAATGGATTTCGTTCAATTGCTGGACATGTTGGTCCACGTGGACCGTGCGATGGGTACTTTGCTTGCCCAGTACGGTATGTATGTCTATGCACTGCTGTTTGCCATCGTGTTCTGCGAAACCGGCCTGGTAGTACTGTTCTTCTTCCCCGGCGATACCTTGCTGTTCATCGGCGGTGCATTCTGCGCTACCGGCGAAATGAATCTCGGCCTGCTGATGTTCCTGCTGTCGACTGCCGCAATCTTGGGCAACACCACCAATTACTGGATTGGCGAAGCGATCGGACAGCGCGTGTTCACCCACGACTACCGCTGGATCAACAAGGAAGCCCTCAGCCGCACTCACGAATTCTTCGAGAAGCATGGCGGCAAAACCATCATCCTGGCGCGTTTCGTACCGGTGGTGCGTACCTTCGCCCCGTTCGTGGCCGGCGTGTCGGACATGACCCATACGCGCTTCCAGATGTTCAACGTCACCGGGGCCGTGGCCTGGGTGGTGTCGCTGTGCGTGGCTGGTTATATCTTCGGCAATACGCCTTTCGTGCGCGACCACCTGAGCGCCATTGTGCTGTTCGGTGTGGGCGTGGCAGTGGTGCCGATCGCGCTGGGCGGGGCATGGAAACTCGTCCGCCGCATGCTGAAGCGTTAGGCCGCTCTCAAGTTTTCCCCCTGCGCAACCGTTAACCGGAGAAACAGTCTCTCCTCCGGATTTAACATGCGTAACTTGATCGCCCTGTCGGCCTGTTGTCTTGTCATCGGGACAGCAGGCGCCGCCGATCCAATCGTCCCGCCGCCCAAAGGCGTTCCCAATATTCGCCCGAACCTGGCGGCCGCCGCTGCAGCCGACAAGGCGAATATGGAAAAGGATGCCAAGCCTGCCGACAAGGCTGCGGAAAAGCCCAAGTACATTCCGCCGCAGAAGAAGAGCGCCGCCGCCCAGCGTGAGGAGGAGGCGCGCACCGAGCAGGAACTGTCGGAAAAGATCGCCCAGCGGCTGGCCGAAATGAAGGCCAACCAGGCCGCCCGCATGGCCGCAGCCGAAAAGGCGCGCAAGCAGAAAGCCGCCAAGGTCGCCGCTGCGGAGGCAGCAGCCAAGGCGCCGCCGCCAAAGGTGTACGGTACCCACTGGTCGTATGAAGGCGAATCCGGCCCTGCCAACTGGTCAAAGATCAACTCCGACTGGGCCAAGTGCTCGATTGGCAGCCGCCAGTCGCCGATCGATATCCGCGACGGCATGAAGGTGGACCTGGAACAGATCGCCTTCGACTACCATCCCTCCGGCTTTAACGTGACCGACAACGGCCATACCGTGCAGGTGATGGTCGCCCCCGGGAATTACCTGAGCGTGGCGGGCCGCACTTACGAGCTGCAGCAATTCCACTTCCACCGTCCAGCGGAAGAACGCGTCAACGGCAAGGGTTTCGAGATGGTGGTGCACCTGGTGCACAAGGATCCGGAAGGCCACCTGGCGGTGCTGGCGCTGCTGCTCGAGCGCGGCAAGCCGCAGCAGACCATCCAGACCGTGTGGAACAACCTGCCGCTGGAAAAAGGCGATACGGCCACGCCGACCATCGTGCTGGACCCGAACGACATGCTGCCGCAGCGCCGCGACTATTACACCTTCATGGGGTCGCTGACCACGCCGCCTTGCACCGAGGGCGTATTGTGGATGGTGATGAAGGAACCGGTGCAGGCTTCACCGGCGCAATTGGCTTTGTTCAGCCGCCTGTATCCTTTCAACGCACGTCCGATCCAGGCCAGCTCCGGCCGTATGATCAAGGAATCAAACTGATGGTGTGAAGGCCGGCCCATTCGGCGCCGGCCGCCAGCACCTGCTTGTCCACGCAGGCAGGCTCGATGCAGACGAAGCGGCGGTATTCTTCGTCTGCCATGTCGGCGATGGCCGCCGCACCTTCTGCACCCGGATTCCACACCACCCATTCCGAAAAGCCTTGCTGTTCCAGCAGCAGCACGCCGGCGCCGGTATCCAGGCGCAGCTGCGGCGTGGCGGGGCGGATATCGTCCAGCGCGCCGGTGAAGGGCATGCCGTCCACTTTGGCGCTGGTGAATTCCGTCACTGCGAAATAAGAGTGCAGGGCGCCGGCCCAGCTGAAATCCTGCTGGCCCGTATTGCGCACGGTGTAGCGCATTTCCAGCGCGTTGCCGCGCAGCGTGAAGCGCAGGCGCAGCTCGAAGGCACGCGGCCAGGACTGGAAGTGGTTGCGCGGCAGGTCGGTCTGGGCCAGGGCGAATTCGGCCCAATCGTTGGCTTGCTCGGCAAGCCGCCAGGTGGCCGTGCGGGCAAAGCCATGGCGCAGGCCGTCGCCGCGCGTGGCGAACTGGGGGAAGATGACGGGCACGCCGCCGCGAATGGCGGCGCTGCCGTCAAGCGCTGAACGCTGGCTGAGGAACAGGCGCTCCTTGCCATCCGCAGTCTGCCACGACATCAAATGTGCGCCGAAGAGTGAAATGCTGGCTTCGGCGCCTTCGGGAGTGGAGATGCGAACTTCGTTCATGCTGGGTCCTTATGTGAGCCGGTTCTTGGCGAGCGGCGGGTTCTTGGCGAAGTAGCGGCGGATGCCTTTGACGATCGCGTCCGCGATCTTGTCCTGGTAGCCGTCGTCGAGCAGGCGCGCTTCTTCTTCCGGATTGGAGATGAAAGCGGTCTCGATCAGGATCGATGGGATATCCGGAGCTTTCAACACGGCGAAGCCGGCTTGTTCGACCGAACCTTTGTGCAACTGGTTGATGCCGCCGATTTCGCCCAGCACGGCCTTGCCGACCTTCATGCTGTCGTTGATCTGGGCGGTGGTGGAAAGGTCGAACAGCACGCTGGCCAGTTGCGGATCGCGGCCGGCGGCGTTGGCGCCGCCAATCAGGTCGGCCTGGTTTTCCTTGTCGGCCAGCCAACGGGCGGCGGACGAGGTCGCGCCTTTTTCAGACAGCACGAAGACCGACGAGCCGCGCGCGCTGGTTTTCACGAAGGCGTCGGCGTGGATCGATACGAACAGGTCGGCGTCGACCTTGCGCGCCTTTTCCACGCGTTTGCCGAGCGGGACGAAGTAGTCGCCGTCGCGCGTGAGCATGACGCGCATGTTCGGGTGATCTTCGATTTTGTCTTTCAGGCGCTTGGCGATGGCGAGCACGATGTCTTTTTCGCGGCTGCCGCGCGCACCCATGGCGCCGGGGTCTTCGCCGCCGTGGCCGGGATCCAGGGCAATGGTGAGCATGCGGACCATTTTTTCGGCCGCGGATTTCTGGCTTGGCTTGTGGCGCGCTGGCGCCTGGTCCGGCTCTCCAGCGCCAGGCTTGCCGCCCTGGTCGGCGAGAACGGGCGGCTGGTTGGACGCCGTGCCTGCAGGGCCGGGCGCGGTGGCGCCAGTGGAAGGCTGCCCTGCTGCGTTCTGGCCAGCCGCGACCTGGCTGCTGCCGGCGGCGGCGTTGCCGGAGGAGGCGCTCCCGGCGGGGGCACCCTGGCCGGATGCCGTCGCCTGGCCGGCCGGCGTGCCGGCGGCTGGCGGCTGCGTGATGGCGTTGCCTGCGGTGGCCGGCTTGCCGTCCTGCGACCATTCGCCTTTTTCGATCAAGGCCGCGATCGGATCGGCCGCCTTGACCGGGTACAGGTCGAAGATCAGGCGGTGCTTGTACGCGCCGACCGGCTCCAGCGTGAACACCTGCGGGGTGACTTTTTCCTTCAGATCGAACACCAGGCGCACGACGTTGGGGCGGTTCTGGCCGACCCGTACTTCCTTGATGTACGGGTCGTTCGATTCGATCTTGGCAACCAGGCTTTTCAGCGTGGAGTTCAGCACCAGGCCTTCGATGTCGACCACCAAGCGGTCAGGATCGGTCACCATGAAGTGCTTGACCTTGAGGTCAGTGTCGTTTTCCAGCGTGACGCGGGTGTAGTCTTCCGCCGGCCAGACGCGCACCGCCAGGATCTGTGCCGCCTGCGCGGACATTGGCGCGAGCACCGACAGCAGCAACGTACCGCCGGCCTTGAGCACCGTGCGGCGGCTTACAGGTTTGGAGCGAACTGGAGGCGTTGAAGGCATGACGTACCAAGAGCTGAAGACGGCTGCAATTCTACATCACGTCCGCTGCCGGCTACAGTGAGGAAAACATGAAGGTCGGGCGGCGGCAACACGCCATCCGCTTTCTCGGGCCACTCGACGATGCAGACGTTCTCGCCATTGAAATCTTCGCGGAAGCCGGCGTCGAGGAATTCTTCCGGGCTGCCCATGCGGTAAAGGTCGAAATGCACGACATTGGCGGGCTTGCCGTCGACCTTCACGCGGTAGGGTTCGGACAGTGTGTAAGTCGGGCTTTTCACGGGGCCGACGTGGCCCGCCGCATGCAGCAGCGCGCGCGTCAGCGCGGTCTTGCCGGCGCCCAGGTCGCCGTGCAGGTAGATGGCCATGCCGGGCAGCAGGGCGCGCGACAGCGCCGCGCCAAGGGCGGCGGTGCCGGCTTCGTCGTGAAGATGGGATTTGAAATGCTGCATCGAATAAAATGATGGTTTGGAATTTCCCCGCATTGTAAAGCCGTGTCACTCTCCCAAGCCAATTTAGACGAATTAGCCGCCAGCATCAAGGAGTGGGGGCAGGAACTCGGGTTTGCGGAAGTGCGCATCACCGACATCGACCTTTCCGCCGCCGAAGCCGGCCTGCAGGCCTGGCTCGATGCCGGCATGCACGGCGATATGGACTACATGGCAAGCCACGGCTTGAAACGGGCGCGCCCGGCGGAGCTGGTGCCCGGTACGGTGCGGGCCATCATGGCGCGCATGAACTACCTCCCCGGCGCGGCTGATGAAGACTGGCGTGAGCGCGAAATTGCGCGCCTGGCCGATCCGACGCAGGCCGTGATCTCGGTGTATGCCCGCGGCCGCGATTACCACAAGGTGCTGCGCGCGCGGCTGCAGGCGCTGGCCGACAAGGTGAGCGCGGCCATCGGCCCTTTCGGCTACCGCGTGTTCACCGACTCGGCGCCCGTGATGGAATTGCCGCTGGCGGAAAAGTCCGGGCTGGGATGGCGCGGCAAGCATACCTTGCTGATCAACCGCAACGCCGGTTCCACCTTCTTCATGGGCGAAATCCTGGTCGACCTGCCGCTACCGGTGGACGAGCCGACCGGCGCCCACTGCGGCCAATGCACGGCCTGCATTGACGTTTGCCCGACCCAGGCCATCCTTGGTCCCGGCAAACTCGATGCGCGGCGCTGCATCGCCTACCTGACCATCGAATTGAAGGGGGCGATTCCGGAAGAACTGCGGCCCCTGGTCGGCAACCATGTCTATGGCTGCGATGATTGCCAGACCGTCTGCCCCTGGAACAAGTTCGCCCAGCGCGCCACGCTGCCGGACTTCGACGAGCGCCATGCATTGGGCAGCGCCGGCATGATCGAGCTGTTTGCATGGACGGAGGAAGAATTCAACCGGCGCATGGAGGGCAGCCCGATCCGGCGCGTCGGCCATGAGCGCTGGCTGCGCAATATTGCGGTCGGCCTGGGCAATGCCGCGCGCATGGGCGCAAAAGGCGATCCCGCAATTCTCGCTGCACTGGAGGCGCGCCGCGGCCACCCATCGGCACTGGTGCGCGAGCACGTGCAATGGGCGATCCGGCAGCACCAGGCCAGCACTTAGGCCCGTGCGCGTAGCATCCACGCTGCCGCCGCGCCCCATGCCAGCAGGGTGATGAGCGAGCCTTCCACACCGTAAGCGCCGCCGCTAAGCCAATCCGGGCCCGACAGCTGCACATGCAGCCAGCCGCGCGCCGCATGGCCCGACACCGGCACGCCCATCACGCCATCGAACAGGTAATTCCATGCGAAGTGCATGCCGACCGGCAGCCACAGATTGCGCGTCAGCAGCCACCCTGCGCACAGGCCAAGCCCGGCGACGCCGGTATTCAGCACGGCCAGCGCGGTGACGTGCTCGTTGGACAGGTGGGCCACCGCAAACAGCAGCACGTTGACCAGCAGCGACGTCAATGTGCCCCAGCGCGCCTCGATAATCCGGAACAGCACGGCGCGGAACAGCAGTTCTTCCATCACCGCCACCATGACCTGCTCGGACAGCGGCTTGAAGGCCGCGCCCACATTTCCTCCTCCCGCAATCGTCAGCGAACCCGCTGCCGCCAGGATGGCAACCACCGACACGCTGATCGCCGTCCCGATGCCGAGGCCGCGCAGCAGGCCGGGCAAGGCGCCGCGCAGTTCGATTTCGGAGGCTGCGCGCTGCTCGAAGCGGCGTACAAAGAAGCGGTAGCCGCCCAGGCTTAGCGCAGCGGCAAGCAGGTGGTGCCAGACGATACGCGCCTCCGCCGGCACCAGTTTCTGGGCCAGCAGCATGGCGAGGATAAAAGGCCCCATGACGCAGGCAATGCCGGCGATGACGCGCACGAAAGTATTGCGGGCCAGGCGCGTACGCCATGGCAGGGACGGGGACAGTGGGGCAGGCATGGCTTGTTGCATTGATCTACTCCTTGGCATCGCGAATACGTTGACTGAATGAGCGCTGCTCCAGTGCCGCAATGGCATGGGCCAGCGTTTCGGACAGGGGATAAGGCAGGTCGGCATCCAGGGAATTGGCTGCCGCCGAGGTGGCGCGCCAGCATGCTTGCAGTTGCGGCAGCAGGCGTTCGCCCTGTGCGCTCAGGCGCAGCAGCTTCTGGCGCGCATCGGTGGGACCGGGCTGGGCTACCAGCCAGCCTTCCTTCAGCATCAGGGCCACGGTCTGCGTGGCGGCAGGCTGCGAGATGCCAGCGCTTTCAGCGATCTGGCTGACGCTGTGCGGCTGGCCGCCGGCCAGCGCCCGCATCACGGGCGTGTAGCGCGGGCGGTAATCGAGGCCGGCGTCGGCGTACGACTGCTGCACGGCGCCGTCCAGCAGTTCGATCAAATGGCGCAATTGGGTTCCGAGTCCTTGCTTCATGGACCCAGAATATCACACGTATAAGGACTTATGTATTTTTATTTTAGCAATCCCGCCAGTTCGACTGCGGTCTTGACCTGCATCTTGTCGAAGATATGGGCGCGGTGCACTTCCACCGTGCGCATGGAGATGCCCAGTTCATCGGCCACCACCTTGTTCATCTTGCCGGCCAGGATCAGGTCCAGCACTTCGCGCTCGCGCGTGGAGAGGGTCGCCAGGCGCGCCTGCACGGCTGCCTTGCCGCTGGCCAGGCGCGAGGCCGCCAAGCCTTCCTGCACGCGATCCATCAGCTGGTTGTCGTTGAAGGGTTTTTCGCAGAAATCGAAGGCGCCGCGCTTGAGCGTGTCGACCGCCATCGGCACGTCGCCGTGGCCGGTCAGGAAGATCACGGGCAGGCGCGCCGTCAGCCCGCGTGCGGCCAGCTGGTCGAATACTGCTATGCCGTTGATGTCGGGCATACGCACGTCGAGCAGCACGCAATCGCCTTCCGGATCGAAGGCGCAGCTTTGCGCGAAAGCGAGAAAGGCGGCTGCGCTGTCGTAGGCGGTGGCGGCGATGCCGCGCGAGGACGCGAGCCAGGACAGGGCGTCGCGCACCACGGCTTCATCGTCAACGATATGTAGCATTCTTGGGGTCTCCCTTATTAGTCAGCCCGCAACCGGCAGCGTGAATGTGAATATGGTACCGCCTTGCGGGTTGTCGCGGTGCGAGAGTGTACCGCCGTGGAACTCGATCGCGGTGCGGCAGATATTCAAGCCCATGCCCATGCCTTCGGCTTTGGTGGAGAAGAAAGGCGAGAACAGGCGCTCAGCCACGTCTGGCGGAATGCCGTGGCCGTTGTCGATCACCTGCACCACTACCATGGCAGCCGCCGGGTCGTGATGGGCCACTACGCGCAGCACGCGTTTCAAGGGCTGCACATCGGCCATGGCTTCGATGCCGTTGCGGGTCAGGTTCAGCAGCACCTGCTCGATCAGCATGCGGTCGGCGCGCACCAGCGGCAGCGCTTCGGGCAGTTCGACTTGCAGTGAGACCTGGTGCTGGCGCGCCTGCAGTTCGATCAGCACCAGTATGCTGTCCAGCATGGTCTGCAGCGCGATGTCCTGCCGCTGCGATTCGCGGTTCTTTACAAACTGGTGCACGCTGCGGATGATCTGTCCGGCGCGCTGGGCCTGGGCGCAAGCCTGTTCCAGCGGCGCCTTCAGGGTGCTGATGTCGCCGCCGCGCGCCAGCACGTTCAGGGCGCCGGTGGTGTAGCTGGAAATGGCGGCCAGCGGCTGGTTCAGTTCATGCGCCAGCGTGGAAGCGATTTCTCCCATGGTGGCAAGGCGCGCGCTGGCCTGCAGCTTTTCCTGGTGCTGGCGGTTCAGTTCCTCCATGCGCTTGCGGTCGGAGATGTCGAGGATGGAGCCCATATAGCCCGTATGGTTTCCGGCCTGGTCCACCAGCGGCGCTTCGAACACCAGCACCGGAAGGCGGGTGCCATCCGGGCGCTGGAACAGGGTTTCGAATTGCGGCGTGACGGAACCGGCCAGCACGTTGGCCAGGCGGTCCTGGTATTCCTGCATCACGTCCGGCGCCCAGTAGGGCATGGGCGGGGAGCGGCCGATCAGTTCTTCCGCGGTATAGCCCACCATCTGGCAGAAGGCAGGGTTGACGTAGGTGATGCGTCCTTCCAGGTCGCGCGCGCGCAGGCCGGTCACCAGGGAATTCTCCATCGCCGTGCGGAAGGTCATTTGCTGGCGCAGTTCGCCCTCGGCAGCCAGGCGGCGCGAGATATGGCTCCACAGCGCGAAAAGGCTCCATAGCAGGGCCAATGACAGTGCGATGACCGAACCGACCAGCAGGTTGGGCAGCAGCTTCGGCTCGCTTTTCACGCTGTCCGTCATGAGGGTGATGGTCGCACCGGGCAGGTCGAGCGCGCGCTTGTGGGTGTAGACGCCGTGGCCTGGGCCGGCCGAACTGCGGCGCGCCAGCACCTTGTCGTCCCGGTCCAGAAGGCTGATCTGGTTATCCTGCGCGAACCACCAGGGCACCATCTCGTCGAGCAGGCTGCTGAGCTGGAACGTCGCCACCAGGCTGCCCAGCCACTCGTTGCCGCGGTAGATGGGGAAGTGCAGGTCCATCTTCAGGGCCTGGCTGGCGGCGCCGGGTTCGGGTTCTGCGTAGACCGGCATGCGGCTGCGGCGCGCACGGTCCTCGGCCGCCAGCGAGGCCGGCCCCAGCGCGGCTTGGGCGCCGGGCGCTTCACCGTCGCTCGCCACCACGATGCGTCCTTCCGGATCGACCTGCACCACGCTTTTCAACTCGGCGCCATTTTTCAGCATGCGGCCCATGCGTTGCTGCACGTCGGCGGGCGTCGGGTGGCCGGTGGCGATTTCATTGGCCAGGCCGCGCAGGCTTTCTTCGTGGCGGCCAAGCTGGAAACGGATCGATTGCTCAACCCACAGCGTGTCGGCGATCAGCTGCTCCTGCCGCTCATTGCTCTCCAGCTGGCGTGCCTGCCAGGGCAGCCAGATCAGGATGGCCAGGAAGAACAGCACGAGCACCATTGGCAGCAGCCAGCGCACGGAGACAGGCAGGGGCAGGTGCTTGGCAATGGAGGCGGATTTTGGCATGGTCCGAGGTTAGCGGATTCTGAGGCAAGGCATATTGTGGATAACCACAGTTGTAAGACACAATAGCCTTTAGCAAAATTTAATGGTAAGAATGATAATCCAATCTTTTCTGGGAGACACCATGAAGCTGAAGTCCGTCCTGATCGCGCTGAGCGCGGCCGCCTGCGTTACCTCCACTGCCTGGGCCCAGGCGCCCATCGTGATCAAATTCAGCCACGTGGTGGCGACCGATACGCCGAAAGGCCAGGCCGCGGAACGCTTCAAGCAGCTGGCGGAAAAGGCCACCAACGGCCGCGTCAAGATCGAAGTCTATCCGAACAGCCAGCTGTATAAGGACAAGGAAGAAATGGAAGCGCTGCAGCTGGGCGCAGTGCAGATGCTGGCGCCGTCGCTGGCCAAGTTTGGCCCGCTCGGCGTGAAGGAATTCGAAGTCTTTGACCTGCCGTATATTTTCCCGAACAAGACCGCCCTGTATAACGTGACCGAAGGTCCGATCGGCAAGGGCTTGCTGAAAAAGCTGGAAGGCAAGGGCATTACCGGCCTGGCATACTGGGATAACGGTTTCAAGATCATGTCGGCCAATAAGCCCTTAAGGGTGCCGGCTGATTTCAAAGGCCTGAAGATGCGCATCCAGTCCTCCAAGGTGCTCGATGCGCAGATGCGCGCGCTGGGCGCCAACCCCCAAGTGCTGGCGTTCTCCGAGGTGTACCAGGCGCTGCAAACCGGCGTGGTGGACGGCACCGAGAATCCGCCGTCCAATATGTACACCCAGAAGATGCATGAGGTGCAGAAGAACCTGACCGTGTCCAACCACGGTTACCTGGGCTATGCGGTGATCGTGAACAAGAAGTTCTGGGACGGCCTGCCGGCCGATATCCGCACCGCGCTCGAAGGCGCGATGAAGGAAGCGACCACGTATGAGAAGGCGATTGCGCAGCGCGATAACGATATGGCGCTGGATGCGATCAAGAAGGCCGGCAAGACCCAGGTCTACAACCTGAGCGCGCAGGAACAGGCGGAATGGCGCAAGGTGCTGATGCCGGTGCAGAAGCAGATGGAAGACCGCATCGGCAAGGACCTGATCACGGCCATCAATAAGGAAACTTCGAAGTAAAACCCGGTAAACCTGGGTCAGACCCTTGGGTCTGACCCGGCACTACCGGGTTCAGGTCACATCAGCCCCATCGCCTTCGGCAGCCACAGCGACAACCCCGGCCAGTAAGTCACAATCACCAGGAACGCCAGCATGGTGAGCAGCCAAGGCATCACCGCCACGGTCAATTCCGAAATACTCATCTTCGAAATCCCGCTAGCCACGTAAAGGTTCAGCCCCACCGGCGGATGGCACAAGCCCACTTCCATATTCGCGTCGATCATGATACCGAAGTGCACCGAATCGATACCCAGGCGGATCGCGGTCGGATGCAGGATCGGCGCCATCACCAGGATGATCGACGAAGGCTCCATCACATTCCCCGCCAGCAGCAGCAGGATATTGGTAAAGAACAGGAAGCCCGCCTGGCCCAGGTCCTTGGACAGGATCCAATCCGCCATCGCCTGCGGAATGTTCTCATGCGCCATCAGGAAAGAGAACAGCACCGCATTGGTAATGATGTAGAGCAGCATGGCCGACAGGCTGGCCGATTTGCGCACCACTTCCGGCGTCTTCTTGAGCGGCATGTCCTTGTAGACAAACACGGAAATCAGGAAGGAATACACCGCGCTCATCGCCGCTGCCTCGGTCGGCGTGAAGATACCCTTGGTTATGCCGCCAATGATGATCACCACCAGCATCAGGCCCCAGATGCTTTCGCGCAGGGCTTTCCAGCGCTGCGCCCAGGTGGCCTTGGGCATGCGCGGATACTTGTTCTTTTTGGCCAGCACCCAGGTGGTGGTGCACAGCATCACGGTCAGCAGGATGCCGGGGAACAGGCCGGCCAGGAACAGGGCGCCGATCGAGGTATTGGTGGAAATCGCATAAATCACCTTCGGTATCGACGGCAGCATCAGGATCCCCAGCGAGCCGGCCGTGATGATCACGCCGGCGCCAAACTGTTTCGGGTAGCCCTGTTTCACCATCGCCGGCAGGATGATCGAACCGATCGCCACCACCGTCGCCACCGAGGAACCGCACACCAGCGCAAACATGGCGCAGGCAATGATGCCCGCCAGCGCCAGGCCGCCGTGCCAATGGCCGATCATGCTGGTGGCAAAAGCGATCATGCGGCGCGCCACGCCGCCGTGGGTGAGGAAGTTGCCGGCCAGGATAAACAGCGGGATGGCCATGATTTCGAACTTCTCGATACCGCTGAACAGCTTCAGCGCCACCGCTTCCACCGGCACCTGGGTCAGCAGGTACATGAACATCAGCACTGTCAGGCCAAGCGCGATGGAGACTGGAATACCGGTCAGCATCAGGGCGATCAGCAGCGCGAAGACGATGCCGACCTTGCCGCCCATCAGGCAGATGGTCAGCAGGATGGCGCCAATGCCCAGCAGCCATTTGGCCGCCTTGGGCTTGGACATGGGGACGACCTGGGAATGTGCGGCGCCGCTCATCGTGCACCTCCATTGTGCGTGTGGGGAACGGTGGCGAACAGCGGATCGTTTTCCACGTCGCCCAGGCCTTCGACTTCGGATTCATCCTGGTGCGGCATTTCGCCGGTGCGCACAAAGCTCACCAGCACCTGCAGGAAGCGGAAGCACATCAGGTAAGAGCCCATTGGTACCACCGAGTAGACGAACCAGGTCGGCCACTCAAGGTCCGGCGTGGTCGGGCCTTCCGGCAAGTCGCCGGTATCCATGCCCAGTTTGTGGAAGATGGCGTAGTGCATGCCGTTTTCCCAAACGAAGCGCAGGCCCAGCGTGCCGATGATGCCGGTGAACAGGGCGCCGCAAACCAGGGCGATGATGGTGGTGGTCTTGCGCCAGGAATCCGGCAAACGGGACACCAGTACGTCCACGCCCACGTGGACGCCCATGCGTACGCCGTAGGCCGCCCCGAACTTGGCCATCCACACGAACATGATGATGGCCAGCTCCTGTGCCCACTCGAAATGCAGCGACAGCAGCCAGTCCTGCACGTAGGGAATGGAAAAGCCGGTGCCGTAGCGGTGCGCCACGGACAGGGCGATGATCAGCGTCGCCCCTGCCATCAGGAAGGTGATGATCCACTCCTCCAGATGGTCGAGAATTTTCATAAACATAATTTGCCTCTTATAGTTATCGGATGCTGAAGGTATCCGCGCCTTTTTCCGAAAATATTCAATTGTGGCACTCTTGGCAATAAGCATTAATACGAGGTCAATGCCTAGCACAAATTCGGCTCAAGTGGCAGCCATCTTATATTGCCTAAAATAAATAACGATATCTGGAAAAAGATCGGTTACTATGGCGTCGCCCCCAAACGGTGCGGCTTGCACCAAGATAGCAGTGGGCCAGAATTTAGTGGGGAGTGTAGAAGAAGAACGAAGCGGCGCTGCCGCGGAAATAGAGGAGACACGCTGCCTGACAGTATGCTGTTGGCCGCCGCCACAAGCGGGGTTAAATGGCCGGGGTGGTGAAAAAAAAGACTCAAGACGCGCCTTCGGGCGCGTTTTTTTTGCCCTATCCTGGCGCACTGGTGTAGCATCATTGCCACAGTTTGAATGGAGCAACCGTGACCGAAATACAACAGGCAGGCAAGGATTTCGCCGCCATCGTCCACCTCCCGTTCGGCGCCATGGGTGTTGGGACGGCCGGCGGGGTAGTGACAGAAATGTTCTACCTGCCGGGTACCACCCCGGAGCAGGCGCCGGCCAACGCCCTGGCGGAAAAAGCCGTGCAGCAGCTGCTTGCCTATTGCGACGATGCCGACTACGTCTTCGATCTGCCGCTGGCCATGCGCGGCAGCGAATTCCAGCGCCGCGTCTGGCAATCGCTGCGCGAGATCCCGCGCGGCCAGGTGCGCACTTACGGCGAGCTGGCCAAGCACCTCGATTCCGTGGCGCGCGCGGTGGGACAGGCATGCCGGACCAATCCCTTCCCGCCCCTGGTGCCATGCCACCGTGTGATGGGCGCCAACAGCCTGGGCGGCTTTGCCGGCAGCGACGACCAGAACGGCTTTACCTTGGGCGTGAAGCGCTGGCTGCTGGCGCACGAGGGACATAAAGAGTACCAATGGCAGCAGGCAACCTTGCTCTGATCGACGAGTTTTGCGACAGCCTGTGGCTGGAAGACGGGCTGTCCAAAAATTCCCTCGACGCCTACCGGCGCGACCTGACCGCCTTCGCCAAATGGCTGGAGTCAGCGCGGCCTTCCGTGGGCGGCCTGCACGCCGCCGGCACCGCCGACCTGCAAGCCTACTTCGCGGCGCGCCATGAAGACACCAAGGCCAGTTCCGCCAACCGCCGCCTGTCGGCGCTGAAACGCTTCTACCAGCTGGCGCTGCGCCAGCGCTACATCGCTGAAGACCCGTGCCTGCGCATGGCCTCCGCCAAGCAGCCGCTGCGTTTCGTGCATACCCTGAGCGAAGGGCAGGTGGAAGCGCTGCTGGCGGCGCCCGACCTGCGCACCCCGCTCGGCATCCGCGACCGCACCATGCTGGAGCTGATGTATGCCAGCGGCCTGCGCGTTTCCGAACTGGTGGCGCTGAAAACGCTCGAGCTGAGCATGAACGACGGCGTATTGCGCATCACCGGCAAGGGCGCCAAGACGCGCCTGGTGCCGTTCGGCGAGCAAGCCCGCCTGTGGATCGAGCGCTACCTGCGCGAAGCGCGCGGCCCGATCCTCGACGGCCAGCAGGACGACGCCCTGTTCGTCACCGGCCGCGGCGGCCCGATGACACGGCAGATGTTCTGGGTCGTAGTAAAAAAACAAGCATTAAAAGCAGGCATCAGCGCGCCGTTGTCGCCGCACACCCTGCGCCACGCTTTCGCCACCCATTTACTGAACCACGGTGCGGATTTGCGCGTCGTGCAGTTGCTTTTAGGCCACTCCGACATCTCCACCACCCAGATCTACACCCACGTAGCCCGGGAGCGTTTGAAGCAGATTCATGCGCTACATCATCCGCGCGGATAATTTCGTTTGCGCCGAGCCTGCAATCGGCCTAATGTAGGCTTTCAGGAGGTATTCCCATGGCAAAGACGAATTTTGCATTCGAGAAGCGGCAGCGCGAGCTGGAGAAGAAGCGCAAGGCAGAGGAAAAAGCCCAGAAAAAGGCAGCGGCCAAGCACCGCCCAGCCGATGAGCAAGACGCCGACGAGGCAGGCTACGAGACTGAGGAAACCGACACCACCACTCCGGAATGAAAGTCGGGGTCAACTCTGGCTTCTCGAGAAGCTTTGCGCTTCGCGCAGCGCAAAATGTCCGATTGCCAGAGCTGACCCCGACTTTCATATAGGGACGCCGTCACGTCCCCGCCACTGCAAGGACTGTTCGGGCGAAACTGTTCAAGCGGCTTCGGCCAGCTTGTCTTCCTGGTGGCCGCGGCGCAGCCAGCGTTTGGCGCGTTTGCCGAAGTTGTCGAGGTAGGAGTACGCCACCGGCACCACCACCAGGGTCAGCAGGGTGGAGGTGATGACACCCCCAATCACTGCACGCCCCATGGGCGCCTGGGTCTCGCCGCCTTCGCCGAGGCCGATCGCCATCGGCAGCATGCCGAAGATCATGGCCAAGGTGGTCATCAGGATGGGACGCAGGCGTACCTGGCCGGCGGCCATGATGGCGTCGAACTGGTTCATGCCGTCGCGTTGCCCGTGGTTGGTGAAGTCGACCAGCAGGATGGCGTTCTTGGTCACCAGTCCCATCAGCATGATGACGCCGATCACGGAGAACACGTTCAGGGTGGAACCGGTCACCAGCAGCGCCACCAGCACGCCGATCAGCGACATCGGCAGCGACACCATGATCGCGATCGGCTGCAGGAAGCTGCCGAACTGCGAGGCCAGCACGATGTAGATGAAGACGACCGCAATGCCCAGCGCGGTCATGGCGCCGCTCATGGTTTCCTGCATCTGCTGTGCATTGCCGGCCACGTCGAAGCGCACGCCGTCCGGCAGCTTCATGGAATCCATGGCTTTCTTCACGTCGGCGTCCACGTCGCCGGCTGGGCGGCCTTCGGTGCCGGCGTAGATCGCGACCCGGCGCTGCAGGGCCTGGCGCTTCAGCACCTGCGGGCTGAAGCCGGGGACGAAGTCGACCACCTGGCGCAGCGGCACCATCAGCGGGTTGCCGTCCGGGCCGACCTTGCTGGAGGTGAGCGACAGGTCGGCCAGGTCGGCGATGCGCTGGCGGCCCGATTTGGGCAGCTGCACGTTCACCTCATAGTTCTGGCCATCGGCCGCCAGCCAGTAGCTGGCCGTATCGCCCGCCACGAAGGGCCGCATGGCGTTGCCGATCTGCTGCACGTTCAGGCCCAGGTCGCTGGCCAGTTCGTTGTTGATCTTGATCAGGGTCGACGGGTTGGCGCCTTCCTGGCTGTATTCCAGGTCGGCCACGCCCTTGATATTGCGCATCTTGGCCATCAGGGTTTGCGCGGTCTGGTCCAGCTTGGCTTCGTCGGTGCCGAGGATGGCGATGAAGATCGGCTTCTGGCCCACCGACAAGGTAATGCCGGGAATGCGCTCGAGGCGTTTGCGGATCGCGGCTTCCAGCTTTTTCTGCGGCTGGCGGTGGGTCTGCTTGATATCGGTCAGCTTGATGCGCAGGAAGGAGACATGACGGCCGGAAGGGTCGCCGACGTTGGCCGTGATGGCGTCGATCTCGGGGAATTCCTTCAGCGCAGCTTCCACCTGGCGCACCTTGGCGTCGTTGTATTCCAGGCTGGAGCCGACCGGCACCTTGAGCTGCAGGACGAGCTGGCCCTGGTCGGTTTCCGGGAACATCTCGCCGCCGATCATGGGCACCAGCATCAGGCTGCCCGCGAACAGGGCGAAGGCCGACACCAGCGTGAGCTTGCGCCAGCGCAGTGCGAAGGCCAGCACCTTGGCGTACAGCCGGTGCACCATTTCCACGCCGTGCTCGACCTTCTCCATGGTGCGGCCCAGCCACGGCAGGTATTTGAAGCGGTCCTTGACCGGGTCGTGCCAGACCGACGACAGCATCGGGTCGAGCGTGAAGGAAACGAACAGCGATACCAGTACGGCCATCGTCACCGTCACGCCGAATTGCAGGAAGAAGCGGCCGATAATGCCGTTCATGAAGGCCACCGGCACGAACACGGCGACAATCGCGAAAGTGGTCGCCATCACCGCGATGCCGATTTCATTGGTGCCGTCTTCCGCCGCCTTGCGGTGGTGTTTGCCGAAGCCCAGGTGGCGTACGATGTTTTCACGCACCACGATGGCGTCGTCGATCAGCAGCCCAATGCACAGCGACAGCGCCATCAGGGTCAGGAAGTTCAGCGTGAAGCCAAACGCTTTCATGGCGATGAAGGAGGCCAGCACCGAGATCGGCAAAGTCAGGCCGGTGATGATGGTCGAGCGCCAGGAGTGCAGGAAGAAGAACACGATCACCATGGTCAGGATCGCGCCTTCGACGATGGTGCGCTTGACGTTGTCGAGCTGCGCCTGCACGCGCTCCGATTGCGAATCCAGCACCTTGATCTTGATGTCTTCCGGCAGCGTCTTGCGCAGGTTCTCCACCACTTTCAGGATGCCGTTGCCGACTTCGACCACGTTCGCGTCCTGCACCTTGGTGATGTCCAGCGACACGGCGGGCTTGCCGTTGACGCGCGAGATGGTCTGTTCTTCCGCCTCGCCGTCGATCACGTCCGCCACCTGGTCCAGGTAGACCGGGCCGTTGGCGCGGCGCGCGACGATGATCTTGTTGAATTCTTGCGCCTGTTTCAACTTGCCTTCCACCCGCACCAGGGTTTCGGTGACGTCGGCGGTCAGGCGGCCGGCCGGCAGGTTGGCGTTGGTGTTCTGGATGGCGCGCATCACTTCGTCCACGCCGACCCCTTGCGCCCGCATGTCGGCAGGGCGCAGGCTGACCAGCATCTGGCGCTTGGTGGTGCCGAATACGCGCACCTGGCCCACGCCCGGCACGCCCTGGAAGCGCTTGGCGATGATCTGGTCGGTCATGGTGGACAGCTCGCGCAGGCTGCGCGTGTCCGAAGCCATCGACAGGCTGACGATAGGCTGGTCGTTCTCGCCTTCCGCGCGGGCGATGAACGGCTCTCTCGCTTCGCGCGGGAATTTCGGACGCACCAGCGAGATCTTGTCGCGCATGTCCTGCATCGCCTTGTCCATATTGGTGGACAGTTCGAATTCGACATACACGCCGGACTTGCCTTCCCACGAGTTGGCACGGATGGTCTTCACGCCGGACACGGTGTTGACGATGTCTTCGATCGGACGCGTGATGTCGTTCTCCACCGCCTCCGGCGATGCGCCGGGGTAGATCACTTCGATCGCGGCGAAGGGGAAGGAAACGTTCGGCATCGATTCCACGCCGAGGCCCTTGTACGAAAAGATGCCGAGCACCATCAGCGCCACCATCACCATGGTGGCGAACACCGGCTGGCGGATCGAGATTTTAGTGATCCACATGATTCAACCCTTTGCCAGCATGGCCGGTTTGGCTGCCGGGACGGGCCCTGCCAGCTTCACTTTCGCGCCCGGTTTCACTCCTTCCAGTTTCGAGATGATCACGTTGGCGCCGGCATCCAGGCCGCCGGTCACTTCCGCCAGGCCCTGGTCTTCGCTGCGCAGGCCGATGCTGACTGGCTGCGATACGATGACGCCGTCGGCTACCTTGTACACCACTTGCTTGCCCGCTTCTTCGCGCAGCGCGGCCAGCGGCACCACCGGCGCTTCCTTGGTGCGATCGGTGGTGATATTCCCTTTGGCGAACATGCCGCCGCGCAGGGCGCCATCGGCGTTCGGCACCGAGATATACACCAGCATGGCGCGCGAGCCCATTTCCGTGGTCGGGTTCACGCGCGCCACCTTGCCGCTGAATTCGCGCTTGGCGAAGCCGTCGACATGGAAGCTCACGTCCTGGCCGACTTTCACGCGCGGGATATCGGTGGTGGGCACTTGCGCCTCCAGCGTCAGCTCCTGCAGCCCGACGATGGTGTAGACGGGCATGTCAGGCGCGACTTTATCGCCCGCCTGAACATGACGTTTGGAGATGATCCCGCTGATCGGGGCGCGGATCACGCTGTCGTTCAGCGCAATGCGGGCCAGGTCGACCATGGCGGAAGCGGATTTGACATTGGCATGCGCCAGTTCGACGGCATTGGCCGTGGTGTCGAAACTGGTTTGCGAAATGAACTTCTGCGAGAGCAGGGCGCGCGCGTTGTATTCGTTTTTCTGGGCCATGGACAGCTTGGCCTGGGCTTCTTCCAGCATGGCCTGCTGCTGCGCCAGGCGCGCTTTCAGGTCGGCCTGGTCGAGCCGGGCCAGGACCTGGCCTTCTTGCACGGAAACGCCTTCACGCAGCGCCGCTTCCTGCACCTGGCCGGAAACCTTGGATTTGATGGTGGCCTGGCTGACGGGGATGAGCGAACCCGACAAAGGCAAGCCGACTGCCAGCTGGCGCGCGCTGATCGGCGCCACGTCGGCGCTGGCCAGTTCGAGTACCGGCGCCTTGGCCGGGCCGCCCGCAGCTTTCGCCGCCTCAGCCGGCTTGGCTTGCGATTTCATGACCGTCCAGCCGCCACCCGCCAGGCCCAGTACAACCAGGCCGATCAGGGGAAAGCGCCAGCGTCGAGGGGATTTCAGGTGCACAGGTTGAGGGCTCATTATTATCTCTTCGTCAATGTTGTCCGCTGGCGCGGGTTGCGATGGTGTCACTCTAGGGTTTAACAAGTCCAGCGGCCACGTGAATGCGATAAAGCGCACAAACGGCGACATGAAATGCAAAAAGTGGGGATGGAGCGGCGTCTTTGCGCTCACCTTTGATGCAACTCAATTGGCGCGCCGCACAAGGCCGCAAAAATGGGATCATGAGTACCGATATGCCCATCATTCCGCAAGCGCTGACGCCGGCCCATGCCGCGCTCGACCTGATCGCGCGAATGGTTGCGGCGCTTGAATTGACGCCCTCGGTCGCGGTATGCAGTTTTGACCGCGCGGGCGTGGTTCAGTTCTGCAACCAGGCTTGCGCCGACATGCTGGGCATCACGGTTGACGCAGCGGTAGGGCAGCCTGTGGCATCGCTCTGCTCGCGCGGCGTAAGACAGGCCGAGCATGATGCGCTGGTGGAAGAAATATGGAGCAAGGGCCATTCGCCGCCGGCCGGCGACTGGCAGGTCAAGACTGGCGACGGCCGCGAGCTCTGGTTGTACTCCACCTGTATTCCGGTCTGGCACGACGGCAAGCTGGCACAGATCTTCTGCATGGACATCGATATCACGCAGCGGCGCAAGGATTTCGACGCGCTGCAGGCGGCTGGCGAAAACTTCCACCAGATGTTCGAGCGTTCGAGCGATGCCATCTTCCTGCTGCGCGATGGCGTGGTGGAAGAAGTCAACCCGGCCGCGCTGTTGCTTTTCAAGTGCGAGAAGGCCGAGCGCCTGGTGGGGCGCAAGCTGCACGATTTCTCGCCGATGACGCAACCGTCCGGCGAACTGTCGTCGGAAGCCGAGGCGCGCATGACGGACGAGGCAAGCCGGGGCGGCAACGCACGCAGCGAATGGCATTACGTCGACTGCGAAGGCGCCCTGTTCTGGGCGGAAGTGCTGCTGACCGCGATTTCACTGGATGGCGGAAAGCTGTATTACGTCGTGGTACGCGATATTTCCGAACGCAAGCGCGCGGAGCGGGCTTTGCACTTGGCGGCGCAGGTATTCGAGAACAGCCGCGATGCCATCGTGCTGACCGATCGCGGGCGGCGCGTGATCGCACTTAACCACGCCTTCACCGTGATTACCGGTTTCGGGCCGAAGGACATGCTGGGCAAGCCGGTCAGCCTGTACCGTTCGGGCGTGCATGACGAATCGTTCTACCGGGAAGTGTGGGCGCAGGTGGAGGCGGGCGACCACTGGGAGGGGGAATCCTGGGGCCGCAAGCGGGATGGGGCGCTGTTTCCGTGCTGGACCAGCATCAGCGCAATCCGCGACAGCGCCGGGCGTGTCAGCAACTACATTGGCATCGTCACCGATATCACGGAGCGCAAGAAGAGCGAGGAGCACACACGCCACCTGGCCGAGCACGATTTCCTGACCGATTTGCCGAACCGGGTGCTGCTGCTGGACCGCCTTCGCCTGGCCCTGGCGGCCGCGCGCCGCAACCACGCCATGCTGGCGGTCCTGTTCCTCGACCTGGACCGGTTCAAGATGGTCAACGATACCTTGGGCCACGCGGTAGGCGACCGGCTGCTGAAGGAAGTGGCGAGCCGCCTGGTGCATTGCGTGCGCGAAGCCGATACGGTGAGCCGGCAGGGCGGCGATGAATTCATCCTCCTGTTGTCGGACGTGGCCGGGCCGCAGGGCGCAGCGCATGCGGCGGAAACGGTACTGCATTCGCTGGAGCAGGAGTTCGTGCTGGGCGAACACATCGCGCATATTTCCGGCTCGATCGGCATCGCCATGTTTCCTGCCGATGGAGATGAGATTGATGCCCTGCTCAAGCACGCGGACATCGCCATGTACCACGCCAAGGAGGAGGGCCGCAACGGCTACCAGTTTTTCAGCGGCGAACTGAATGCGCGCATCGTCGAGCGCTCCGGCCTGGAACAGGGCTTGCGGCGCGCGCTGGCCGAGCAGCAGTTTGAGCTCGTTTTTGAGCCGGAAGTGGATATCGCCAGCGGCGCCGTGGTCGGAATGGAAGCCCTGGTGCGCTGGCGCCATCCCGCGCTTGGCTTGCTGCTGCCGGAGCGCTTTATCGGCGTGGCGAGCGAGGCAGGGATGATGGTGGCGCTTGGCCAATGGGTGTTGCAGGAAGCATGCCGCTGCGCGCGCGGCTGGCTGGAGGAGGGCCGCGAACTGGTGGTCTCGGTCAACCTGGCGCCGGCGCAGTTCGTGCATAAGGACTTGATCGATTGTGTGGGGGATGCGCTGCGTTGCTCAGGGCTGCCGGCGCACTTGCTTGAGCTGCAGCTGACGGAAGCGATGCTGATGCAGGCTGGCGCCCAGACCGAAGCTGTGCTGGGCAAGCTGCGCGGCCTTGGCCTGCGCTTGTCGATCGACGATTTCGGCACCGGTTATTCGCGCCTGGGCCAATTGAAGGATAGCCCGATCGACAAGCTGAAGATCGCCCAGTCCTTCTTCGACCACGGCACCGATACCACCGCCATCCGCACCATCATCGCCATGGCGCGCAGCCTGGACATGACCGTCATCGCGGAGGGCGTCGAAACCGAAGACCAGCTCCAGCTGCTGCGCGAGCTCGGCTGCGACCAATGCCAGGGCCACCTGGCCGGGAATGCCTTGGGAGCCGAACCATGACGCCTAACGCAGCCGCAGCCGCACCAGGACCTGCCCGTGGTCGGAGACCTCGGGCCGCTCCTGGCGCAAGTGGTCGTTGAAGTAGCTGACGTCCAGCACCTCGCCGATGGCGCGTGGTGAGGCGGGGTTGAATTCTTCCGACACCAGCACGTGGTCGATGGTGGAATAGTGGCCTTCGTGGATACTGGTGTAGGCGACGTGGCGCAGGTGGTCCTGGCGCAGCTGGATCTGGTTGGCGTCGTACATGCGTCCGCGCCGCTCGTCGCCCGGCAGCATGCCGCCGCCGTTGCCCAAAACAATGGTCGTGGTGACCGCATCAGCCGTGTCGTTGAAATCTCCCAGCACAATGCACGGCCGGCGCGTTTCGCGCATCATCTTGCTAAGCAGGACGCGCAGGGCCACCGCCTCGGTGCCGCGCCAGACCAGTGAACGCAGGCTGGCCATGGCCAGGTGCAGCGGATCTTCCGTGGTGTCGCCGCTGCGGTAATCCGGGCGGCGCGATTTCAGGTGCACCACGATCACGTCCACCACGATTTCGTTGGGCAGCACCACCTGGGCGTGCAGGGGCGCGCGTGCAAAGCGGTCCGACTCCGCCAGGCCTGAATCGGCCGGCACGCCTTCCGGGAAATTGGCGTAGACTTCGGGCGCCGCTGCCAGGGGCAGGCGCGACACCAGCGCCACATTGGGCGTCAGTCGGGCGGCGTGGGGATCGGGATCAAAGCCGGCGTGCACCGCGTCGCGGTATTTGCGGGTGCGGGACAGCACGTCGCGCAAGGCTTCCTGGGAGAAGATCTCCTGGAAGCCGATCACGTCGGCATCCAGCTGGTCCAGCTGCTGCGCAGTCCATTCCGCCTTGGCCTCGTATTCCTGCTCCGTCAATGGCTGCAGGTTGTCGTACAGTTTCGCCCCGGGCGGGGCAAGGTTGCAGACGTTGAAGGTGGCAAAGCGAATTTCTTGCTGCATAATGAGAAACTCCTCTCTGGCACTAGCGTATCACGGCATGGCAAAAAAAGAGCACATTTCCGAAACTCCCGCGACAGCTTTACTGCGCAAGCACAAAGTCTCGTTTTCCGAACATCCTTATGAGTACGAGGAGCATGGCGGCACCTCGGTGTCTTCGCGCGAACTGGGTGTCGACGAACACCACGTGGTGAAGACCCTGGTGATGCAGGACGAAGCGGCCAAGCCGCTGATCGTGCTGATGCACGGCGACTGCAAAGTCTCGACCAAGAACCTGGCCCGCAATATCGGCTGCAAATCCGTCGAACCGTGCAAGCCCGAAGTGGCGCAGCGCCATTCCGGCTATATGGTAGGCGGCACCTCGCCCTTCGGCACCAAGAAAGCGATGCCGGTTTA
Organism: Massilia eburnea; assembly: GCF_009720745.1. GTDB lineage: Bacteria > Pseudomonadota > Gammaproteobacteria > Burkholderiales > Burkholderiaceae_D > Rugamonas > Rugamonas eburnea. The sequence goes on from NZ_WNKX01000004.1 coordinate 248,142, forward strand.
CGTGGAAGAAAGCGTGCTGGCCCTGGATACGATCTATATCAATGGCGGCCGGCGTGGTTTCCTGATTGGCATCAAGCCTGCCGTGCTGACCGAAGTGCTGGCGGCAAAGGCAGTGCAATGCGCCTTGCCGGATTGACAGAAACGCAAGCCCGCGGTGCAGCCCTTGCCGTGCGGTATGGTGTATAGTCGCTGCCGCATATAAAAACAACGATTCCCTGGGGATTTATGACTACTTTGTTTCTGATTATTGCTGCTTACCTGATCGGTTCGATTTCTTTCGCCGTGGTGGTGAGCAAGTTCTACGGCCTGGCTGATCCGCGCACCTATGGTTCCGGCAATCCCGGCGCCACCAACGTGCTGCGCAGCGGTAACAAAGGGGCAGCGATCTGGACCCTGATCGGCGACGCCTTCAAAGGCTGGCTGGCTGTGTTCCTGGTCGACCACTTCCAGCAGCAGCTGGGTCTTGGCGCGCAGGCGGACCAGGCAATCGCCCTGGTGGCAGTCGCTGTGTTCGTCGGCCACCTGTGGCCAGTATTTTTCAAATTTGTCGGCGGCAAGGGCGTGGCGACCGCGCTGGGCGTGCTGCTGGCCCTGAACGTATGGCTGGGCCTGGCGACGCTGGCGACCTGGCTGGTGGTGGCTTACGCCTTCCGCTACTCCTCGCTGGCCGCCCTGATCGCATCCGTCTTTGCACCGTTCTATTACGGCCTGCTGTTCGGCGCCGAGCCGCAATTGGCAGCCGTCCTGGCCATGAGCGGCTTGCTGGTTTGGCGCCATGCCAAAAATATTGCTAACCTTATTGCTGGCAAAGAAAGCCGCATCGGCGGCAAAGCCAAGAAAAAGGCCTAGATCATCATGACTACTACCCCGATCCGCATCGACTTCGTTTCCGACGTTTCCTGTCCCTGGTGTGCGATCGGGCTGAGCAGCCTGGAAGTGGCGCTGTCCCGCCTTGGCGACAGTGTCCAGGCGCAAATCCACTTCCAGCCCTTCGAACTGAACCCGCATATGGTTCCGGAAGGGCAGGACATCACCGAGCACTTGCGCCAGAAATATGGCGCCAGCCCCGCCCAGCAGGAACAGACGCGCGAAATGATCCGCCAGCGCGGCGCCGATGTCGGTTTCGACTTCGGCGTGGGGATGCGTAGCCGAATTTACAACACTTTTGACGCCCACCGCCTGCTGCATTGGGCGGGCGAACAGGGCAAGCAAAAAGAACTGAAAAAGGCCTTATTCGACGCCTATTTCACGCGCGGCCTCGATCCAAGCTCCCGTACCCTGCTGGTGCAATTGGCGGGCAAGGTCGGCCTGGATGAGGCCGAAGCGGTGCAAGTGCTGTCTTCTGGCCGCTACGCGCAGGAAGTTCGCGATATGGAGCACTTCTACCATCGCAACGGAATTCAATCCGTGCCGGCGGTGATTATTAACGAAAAGCATCTGATTTCCGGCGGACAACCACCGGAAGCCTTCGAGCGGGCCTTGCGCCAAATAGTATCTTTAAAATAAAAACCCTTAGCTAGCATGCAAGCTTGTTACACTACAGGAAGTAACAGGGAGAGATGCATGTCAGCTGCAGAAAACACCGTAACAATGCTGTATCCCCGCCCGGCGGATGACCAAAGCCGCCTGGCAGCGCTGTACCGCTACGACGCCCTGGAAACGGCATCGTGCGACGATTTCACCTTCCTGACCGAACTGGCCGCCAAGGTCTGCGACGTCCCCTACGCTTTTATTACGCTGGTCGACGCCGAGCGCGTCTTCGTCAAATCCTTCACCGGGTTGGCAGTCGACTCGATGCCGCGCGGCCAATGCTATTGCTCGCTGGCAGTGCTGGGCGACGAAGCGACCGAAATCTGCGACCTGAGCAAGGATGCCCGCACCGCTGGCATGCCCCTCACCACGGAAGCGCCCTTCATGCGCATGTACAGCAGCGTGCCGCTGACCACCAGCGACGGCCACGCCATCGGCACCCTGTGTGTGATGAATACCAAGGCCGGCTGCCTGTCGACGGCACAGCGCGAAATGCTGCGCAAGCTGGCGCGCCAGGTCATGGCGTTGCTCGAGCTGCGCGCCAACGAAAAGGCGCTCAAGGCCTCGATGGATGAGCTGGAAATGCTGGCCACTACCGACGAGCTGACCGGTCTGCACAACCGCCGCTCCCTGATGAACCGCCTCAAGTTCGAAGTCGCGCGTACACGCCGCTTCCGCACCCCGCTGTCGGCGGTAATGGTCGACGTTGACCACTTCAAGAACATCAACGACGAGTTCGGCCACCAGGTCGGCGACGAAGTGCTGGCCGCGATTGGCCGCCTGGTGCGCGAAAACGTGCGGGTGATCGACGTCGCCGGACGCTACGGTGGCGAAGAATTGTGTATCCTGTTGCCGAACACGCCGCTCGACGGAGCGCGCAAGTTCGCAGAGACGTTGCGGTCGCGGATCGAAGCCCAGGTGCACAGCGCCGGGGCGCGCACGGTGCCGGTCACAGCCAGCCTCGGCGTCGGCTCGTTCAACCACATGGACATCGACGACGCCGAGATGCTGCTGAAGCAAGCCGACGCCGCGCTATACCGCGCCAAGACCAACGGCCGCAACCGTGTAGAAGGCTGAACAGGACAGGAGTTTGCATGCCCAAGGCAATATGGAATGGCGCCGTCATCGCAGAGGCGGACAGCAATGAAGTCGAGATCGTCGAGCACAACATCTACTTCCCGCCCGCGCGGGTGAACAAGGACTACCTGCAAGCGAGCCAGCACACCACGCTGTGCCCGTGGAAAGGAGTGGCCAGTTATTACAACGTCGTCGTGGACGGCAAGGTCAACGCCAACGCCGCCTGGTACTACCCCGCGCCGAAGGACGCCGCCAACAATATCAAGGACCGCATCGCCTTCTGGCACGGCGTCGAGGTCCAGCATTAATGTTCGAAAGTCGGGCTCTTAAAAAAATGGGGACGTAACACATTATTCGCGATGCGAATAATGTGTTACGTCCCCATTTTTTTAAGAGCCCGATTTTCATAAAGCATGGATAACATCACACATTCCGTTGTTGGTCTTGGCGTCGGCGAGCTGATTCAGCGCTCCTTGCCGGTGGAGGCTGATCCTGCGCAGCATAAGACACGCCATCGCTTGCTGTTGGCGGCTTGCGCTTTGGCCAGCAATTTTCCGGACCTGGACCTGCTGTTCACCCACCTGGCGCCTGCGCCGCTGGGTTATCTGCTGCATCATCGGGGCCATACGCATACCTTGCTCTACCTTCTGCCGCAGGCTTTGCTGCTGTTGGCTTTGTTGTGGGCGCTGTGGCCGAACGCGCGGGCACTTTTGCGCGCGAGCCGTTTCGCGCGGCGCGGGCTGGGCATCGCCCTGGCTGCGGGCTTCCTGCTGCACATCGGCATGGACTTCATGAACAACTATGGCGTCCATCCTTTCTATCCGTTCAGCGGGACCTGGTATTACGGCGATATGATCTTCATCATCGAGCCGGTGTTCTGGGTGGCGTTTGGCGTGCCGCTGGCGATGACGCTACCTTCGCGGCGCGGCCGGATCGTCGTGCTGGCGGTGCTGCCGGTGGTGCTCCTGTATTTCACCATGCATGGCTACCTCGGCTGGACTTCGTTCGAAGCGCTGGTGACGCTTGGTGCGGCGGTGGCGGCCTTGCGCTTCATGCATATGCATAGCCGGCGCGCGCTGTTGCTGGCGCTGGGCGTTGTCCTGGCCTACGTTGGCGTGCAGGCGTCGGCTTCAAACAAGGCGCGCCAGGCGGTGACGGCGGCGCTGGTGCTGCAGGATCCGCAGGCAAAGGTGCTGGATGTGGCGCTCACCGCCTTTCCCTCGCAGCCTCTGTGCTGGAGCTTTGCGTCGATCGAATCCGATGGCAGGACTTACCAGCTGCGGCGAGGCCACTTGAGCCTTGCGCCGGCACTGCTGCCGCCGCGCGAGTGCCCTGCGGCGCTGGCGGCGGATGCGGTGCAGGAGATGCCGGTCCAGGTACCTGGCGTCCTGCTATCGGGCTCCTGGCAGGGCAGCATTGCGGCCTTGCGCGAACGCGCGGCGAGCGATTGCCAATTGTCCGCGTGGCTGCGTTTTGCGCGCATGCCGGCCGTGGGCGGCACGGAAGCCACCGACCTGCGGTTTTCCTCCGGCTCGCGCGGCAACTTCACGACCTTGCCTCGCGCTGCCCAACCCGCTTGCCCATTTGGCGTGCCGAAGTGGGCAATGCCCCGCGCCGACCTGCTGGGCGGGGCAAAGGACGCGCCTTAAGCTGCCTGTTTGGCCGGCTGATCGAAGTCGGTCGACAGCGACAGCTCGAGCCAAGCCGCCATCTCCTGCTCCACAAACCGGTTCTTTTCGCGCACGCGGGCGACGGTGTCGCTGCCCAGGTGCAGGCGCAGTGGCGGCCGCGCGCTGTCGGCCAGCTGCAGCAGTGCCTTGGACAGTTGCGCCGGATCGCCCGGCTGCTGGTGGTTGACGCCGGCGGCAAAGGTGCGCATGGCGCCAACCGTTTCCTGGTAGTCGTCGATGCGGGCGGCGGTTTCCGACAGCGAGCTGGCGTCGAGGAAGTCGGTGCGGAAGAAGCCCGGCTCCACCACGGTGACGTGCACGCCCAGCGGCGCCAGTTCCAAGGCCATTGCTTCGCTCAGGCCTTCCACTGCGAACTTGGTGGAGCTGTAGATGCCCCAACCCTGGTATGCGCTGTAGCCGCCGACGGAAGAGATATTCATCACGTGGCCGCTGTGCTGCTTGCGCATTACCGGCAGCACGGCGCGCGTGACGTGCAGCAGGCCGAAGACGTTGGTCTCGTAGTTGCGGCGCACTTCATCGGCCGAGGCTTCTTCCACGGCGCCGAGAATGCCGTAGCCGGCATTATTGACCAGCACGTCGATGCGGCCGAAGCGTTCGACTGCGGCCTGGACGGCGGCCACGGCGGCGGCTTCGCTGGTGACGTCCAGCTGCACCGGCTGCAGCTTGGGATGTCCGCCCAGTGCATCGACAATGGATTGCGGATTGCGGGCCGCCGCGACGACGGCGTCGCCGCGCGCCAGCGCGTCGCGTGCAATCAGCAGGCCGAAGCCGCGCGATGCGCCAGTGATGAACCAGACTTTGTTTGCCATGATATTGCTCCTTCAAGGAAGTGGGTTGGTGAAAGCCATATTAGGCGCCGCAATGCTGCTACACTAGATATGGCAAAGGTGTTTTATCTTCAACTGGTGGTTGTAAATGGACAAGGCGCGCGTCATTACTCTTTTTATCGGCGTGGTGCATGCCGGCAGCTTCAGCCAGGCGGCGGTGGATGCCGGCCTGTCGGCGCAGGCCGTCAGCAAGGCGATCCGCCAGCTGGAGGAGCATCTCGGCGTGCGCCTGTTCCATCGCACCACGCGCAGCCTGAGCCTGACCGACGAGGGCCAGCGCCTGTTCGAACTGGCGAATCCCGGGCTGCGTTTGCTCGATGAAGCGCTGGACCATGTGCGCAGCAGCCGCGAGGCGATGGATGGCGTGATCCGCATTACCGCGCCGACTTCGATCGGCAGCATTGTGCTGGCGCCCTTGCTGGCGCAGTTCCAGGACATGCACCCTGGTACCCGCTTCGACCTGTACCTGGAAGACCACTTCACCGACATGATCGAGTCGAAGATCGATGTCGGCTTCCGCGCCGGCAATCCGCCCGAACGCAACCTGGTGGCGCGGCGTCTGGGCAAGATCGCTTTGTATGTTTGCGCCGCGCCCAGCTACCTGGCGAAGCACGGCGCGCCGAGGACCGTGGCCGATTTGCAGAAGCACCGCTGCACCGGCTTTCGCCAGCCCAATACCGGCCGCATCGTGCCGTGGGAGCTGCGCGGCGAAGGCGGCACCATTTACCAGGACGTGCCGTGCGTGGCCAGCTTCAATACCGCGGAGGCCGAGCTGGAAGCGGTGCGCGCCGGCGTCGGCGTCGGCCAGCTGACCCTGTACATGGCGGAACGCGACCTGGCGGAGGGCGGTTGGTGCACCTGCTGCCGCAGCACGTGACCTCCAACGCCGGGATTTACATGTACTATGCTCAGCGCAGCCGCATGCCGATGCGGGTACGCCAATTTATCGACTTCGCGATGAAATACCCATGGACCGCCTTTACCTGATGACTGTTTATGTGGCCGTGGCCGAGGAGCAGGGCTTCGCGGCGGGCGCGCGCCGTCTCGGCATGTCGCCGCCTGCCGTGACGCGCGCCGTGGCGGCGCTGGAGGAACGCCTTGGCGTGAGGCTGCTGGACCGCACCACGCGCCATGTCCGGGTGACGGAAGCGGGGCAGCGCTACCTGGACGACGCGCGCCGCATCATCGCGGAAGTCGATGAAGCCGACGACGCCGTCGCCGGCATCAACGCCGCCCCGCGCGGCCACCTGACAGTGACCGCGCCGGTGCTGTTCGGGCGCCTGTACGTCATGCCGGGCATCGTCGATTATCTGCAGCGCTACCCGGCCATGGACGTCTCCACCGTCTTTGTCGACCGCGTGACCAATCTGCTGGAGGAGGGCATCGACGTCGGCGTCCGCATCGGCGAGCTGCCCGATTCGAGCATGCGCGCGGTGCCGGTGGGCCGGGTGCGGCGCATGATCGTCGCTTCGCCAAGCTATATAGAGAAGCATGGCGCGCCGCACACGCCGCAGGAGCTGGAGCAGCACACCATCGTCGGCTCGTCGGGTTCGAGCGTGCCGCCTGACTGGCGCTTCCAGCATGGCGGCAGCGCGCAGTCTCTGCGCCTCAAGCCGCGCCTGGGCGTGAACAACAACGATTCGGCGATCGAGGCCGTGCGCAGCGGCTTTGGCGTTGCACGCCTGCTGTCCTACCAGGCGGCAGCCCTGCTCGATGCGGGCGAGCTGGTGGAGGTGCTGCAGGACTATGCCACGCCGGCTGTGCCTATCCATATCGTGCATCGCGACAGCCGCCAGGGTTCGACCCGCATCCGCAGCTTTGTCGACCTCATGGCCGAGCGCCTGCGCACCGATCCGAGGCTTCACCCGGTGCGCTGACGGCGCTATATTGGTGCGGCGCACAAGCGAGGTGCCGCAATTTCACCACCTGCGCCCCTGAAAGCGGGGTGGCACGGCACTTGCAATATCCCCATTATTTACTCACGGGGATAGAGATGGATCACACGTTCAGCCTTACCCGCCGGCGCCTGTTGGCGGCCGGCGCCGCAACCGCCGTCACTGGTCTTGCAGCGCAAGGCGCCTGGGCTGCAGGCTCGGACAGGCCGGAGAAAGAAGAAGTCAAAGTCGGCTTCATTCCCCTCACCGATTGCGCCTCTGTCGTGATGGCGTCGCTGCTTGGCTTCGACAAGAAGTACGGCATCAAGATCGTGTTGAGCAAGGAGGCTTCCTGGCCCGCCGTGCGCGACAAGCTGGTGAACGGCGAACTCGATGCGGCCCATGTCCTGTATGGCCTGGTTTATGGCGTGCACTTGGGCGCCGGCGGCCCGAAGAAGGACATGGCCGTGCTGATGAACCTCAATCACAACGGCCAGGCAATCACCCTGTCGAAAAAGCTTGCCGACAAGGGCGCGGTTGACGGCGCTTCGCTGGCAAAGCTGATGCACACCGATCCGCGTGAATATACGTTTGCGCAAACCTTCCCGACGGGTACGCACGCCATGTGGCTGTATTACTGGCTCGCTTCCTACGGTATTAACCCGATGACGGACGCGAAGGTGATCACGGTGCCGCCGCCGCAAATGGTGGCCAATATGCGTATCGGGAATATGGATGGCTACTGCGTGGGCGAGCCTTGGAACCACCGCGCGATTGTCGACGGCATCGGCATCACGGCCACCACGACGCAGGACATCTGGCGCGACCACCCGGAGAAGGTGCTGGGCACCAGCGCAGAATGGGTAAAGAAGTATCCCAACACGGCACGCGCGCTGGTTGCGGCGGTGCTGGAGGCGGGACGCTGGATCGATGCATCCTTGTCGAACAAGGTGAAGATGGCGGAGGCCATCGCCGACAAGTCCTACGTCAATACAACGGTGGATGTGATCGGCCAGCGCATCATGGGCCGCTACCAGAATGGCCTCGGCAAGACCTGGGACGATCCGAACTATATGAAGTTCTTCAATGACGGCGCGGTCAACTTCCCTTACCTGAGCGACGGCATGTGGTTCCTCACGCAGCAAAAACGCTGGGGCTTGCTGAAGGCGGAGCCGGACTATCTGGCCGTCGCCACGCAGATCAACCAGATCGAGCTTTACAAGGATGCCGCGAGCATGGCGAAGGTGAGCGTGCCCAAGTCGGCGCTGCGCAGCGTGAAGATGGTCGACGGTGCGGTCTGGGACGGCAAGAATCCCAAGGCCTATGCCGATTCGTTCAAGATCAAAGCGTGAAGGAAAGAACCATGAGTGCAGTCTATTCTTCGATCGAAGGCGTAGGCACCGTCGCCCCGGAGACCCCTTCGCGCCGCGCGCGCCTGGCGGCAAAGGGTGTGCGCCTGGCGCCGCCGGGCGGGCGCCTGCGTCCCATTGTGATGAAAGTGCTGCCGCCGCTGATCGGGCTCATGTTGCTGGTATTGGCCTGGCAGGTGATCGCGCTGCGCAACCCTGGCTTCCCGACGCCGGTGGAGACCTGGCACGAGGCGGCGAAGCTGTTCGCCGACCCGTTTTACCGCAAGGGACCGAACGACCAGGGCATAGGCTGGAACATCCTGGCCTCTCTGCGCCGGGTGGCGCTCGGCTTTGGCATGGCGGCCGTGGTGGGCATTCCGCTGGGCTTCCTGATCGGCCGCTTCACCTTTGTGTACGGCATGTTCAGCCCTTTAATCAGCTTGCTGAAACCCGTGTCGCCGCTGGCATGGCTGCCTATCGGCCTGCTGGTGTTCAAGGCGGCCGACCCGGCCGCGATCTGGGCCATCTTCATCTGCTCGATCTGGCCGATGATCGTCAACACCGCCGTCGGCGTGCAGCGCGTGCCGCAGGACTACCTGAACGTGGCGCGGGTGCTGGACCTGTCCGAGTGGAAGGTGGTGACCAGGATCCTGCTGCCATCGGTGCTGCCATATATGCTGACCGGGGTGCGGCTCGCCATCGGCACGGCGTGGCTGGTGATCGTCGCCGCGGAAATGCTGACTGGAGGCGTGGGCATCGGCTTCTGGGTGTGGGATGAGTGGAACAATATGAACGTGCCGCACATCCTGATCGCCATTGGCGTGATCGGCGTGGTCGGCTTGTTGCTGGAACTGGCGCTGGTCGCGCTGGCCAAAGCCTTCAGCTATGAGGAGAAATGAGATGACGGGGAAATTCATCGACATCAGCAAGGTCGATATGTACTTCGACCAGTTCCACGCGCTGAGCGGCATCGACCTGTCTGTGGAGCAGGGAGAATTCATCACCTTGATCGGGCATTCGGGCTGCGGCAAATCCACGCTGCTGAACCTGATCGCAGGATTGACCCTTCCCAGCAGCGGCGTGCTGGTTTGCAGTGGCCGCGAAATCGCGGGGCCGGCGCCGGAACGCGCGGTGGTGTTCCAGAACCATTCGCTGCTGCCGTGGCTGACCTGTTTCGACAATGTGCTGCTCGCAGTGGAGCGGGTGTTTGGCGCCAAGGAGACCCGCGCCCAGCTGGATGAACGCACCTGGCGAGCGCTGGAGCTGGTGGGACTGGCGACTGCGGGCGGCAAGCGTCCCAACGAGATCTCGGGAGGCATGAAGCAGCGCGTCGGCATTGCCCGCGCGCTGTCGATGGAACCGAAAGTGCTGCTGATGGATGAACCGTTCGGCGCGCTCGATGCACTGACGCGCGCCCACCTGCAAGACGAGCTGATGCGCATCGTCGCCAGGACCGGCACCACGGTGGTGATGGTCACGCACGACGTGGACGAGGCGGTTTTGTTGTCAGATCGCATCATCATGATGAGCAACGGACCGGCCGCAACCATTGGGGATATCGTCAAGGTGCGGCTCGAGCGTCCGCGCGACCGTTTAGCTCTGGCGCAGGACCCTCTCTACCTTGACTACAGGACAAGTGTGTTGGAATTCCTCTACCAGCGGCAAGGCCGCCCGGCACAACGTTTTGCCGCATAGCAACATGCAAATGTGTGGCAGCAGGGCGTCCCTGCTGCTACATTGGTGGTCTATACAAATGGAGACATGTGATGAACACCGAAGTAGCGCAGCAAGAAGTTGGCAAGGAAGCAAAGCAGGACGATAAGCCAAACCGACACGAATTCGCGCGTCAGCAAGTCAGCCACAAAGGCTTGCGCACCACCGGCATCGCCGCCGGCCTGCTGGCCCTGGTGGGCCTGAGTGCCTGGCTGCTGGCTTAAATCACCCGCAGTTCGTCCAGCGGCCAGCGCGGACGGACATTGAAGGAATAATCCCGCTGCGCCGCCTGCGGATTGATCTGCAAGCGCATGGCGCCGGCGAAGGCAATCATTGCCCCGTTGTCGGTGCAGAATTCCAGCTCGGGATAATAGACCTTGAAGTGCTTCTTTTTCGCCGCCGCGTTCAGCGAGGCGCGCAGCTGCGCGTTCGCACCGACGCCGCCGGCGATCACCAGGCGTTTCAGGCCGGTCTGCTTGAGGGCGGACAGGCATTTGGCCGTCAGCACATCCACAATCGCATCCACGAAACCACGCGCGATATTCGCCTTGTCCTGCTCGCAGACGTTGGCGGCGCCGCCGTTATTGTTCACTACCGTCAGCACCGCTGTTTTCAGGCCGGAGAAGGAGAACATCAAGTCCTTCGAGTGCAGCATGGGGCGCGGCAGCTTGTAGGCTTCCGGATCGCCGAAATCGGCCATGCGTGAAATAGCCGGACCGCCAGGGTAGCCCAGGCCGAGCAGCTTGGCGGATTTGTCGAACGCTTCACCGGCCGCATCGTCCAGCGTTTCGCCCAGCAGCTCGTACTGGCCGACGCCATCCACCCGCATCAGCTGTGTGTGGCCACCCGATACCAGCAGCGCCACGAAGGGGAATTCGGGCGGTTCGCTGGCCAGCAGCGGCGAGAGCAAGTGGCCTTCCAGATGGTGCACGCCCAATACTGGCTTGTCGAGCGCCATGCCCAGCGAGCAGGCGATGGCCGAACCCACCAGCAGCGCGCCGGCCAGGCCTGGCCCTTGCGTGTAAGCGATGGCATCGATGGCGCTGGCCGGCATGCCGGCCTTGTTCAACGCCTGTTCCAGCAATGGAATGGCGCGGCGGATATGGTCGCGCGAAGCCAGTTCCGGCACCACGCCGCCGTATTCCTCGTGCATCGCTACCTGCGAATGCAGGGCGTGCGACAGCAGGCCGCGCTGCGTGTCATACAGGGCCAGGCCGGTTTCGTCACAGGAGGATTCGACGCCGAGAACGATCATTGGATTGCTGGAAGCTGAAAGGGGAATCCGCCATTGTAATGGAAAGCGCGCGGGTGTATCTTGCTTGCATTCTTGTCAAGGAGGCTCCCGATGTCGACGCATACCGCCGAAGTGGCATGGTTCCGCCACGATGCCAAATTCACCGATAACCGCTATAGCCGGCTGCATAAGTGGACCTTTGACGGCGGCACGGTGGTGCCGGGATCTTCGTCGCCGCATGTGGTGAAGGTGCCTTTGTCGGATCCCACTGCAGTTGATCCGGAAGAGGCGTTTGTGGCTTCCTTATCGAGCTGCCATATGCTGTGGTTCCTGAGCCTGGCGGCGCGCGACGGCTATGTGGTGGACAGCTATGTCGATGCGGCGGAGGGGACGATGCAGGGCGGCTGGATCAGCGTAGTGACGCTGAAGCCGCTGGTGGTGTTCTCGGGCGGGAAGGCGCCGACGGATGCAGAGCTCGACAGGCTGCACCATGAGGCGCATGGGGAGTGTTTCCTGGCGCGGTCGGTGAAGTCCGAGATTCGCGTTGCGGGTAGCTGGCGTTACTAAAACCGGTAACCCAGTCGGATGGCCGCCCCGCCTGGCCCGCAGGGGCAGGCACCCGGCATGCGACCGCCGCGTGCCGGGTGTCAGACCGTGTGGGTCTGACACAGGTTTACCGGTTTAAGGGCGAGCCCGCAGCTCGCGATCCGCTTCCTTCAGCATATGCACGGTGGTCTCCCAATCAATGCAAGCATCCGTCACCGAACAGCCGTATTTGAGCTCGGACAGGTCCAAAGGAATCTTCTGGTTGCCCGCCACGATATTCGACTCGATCATCACCCCCACCACCGACTGATTGCCGTGCACGATCTGGTTGACCACGTCGGTCATCACCAGCGGCTGCAGTTCCGGCTTCTTGTACGAGTTGGCATGCGAGCAGTCGATCACGATATTGGCCGGCAGCTTGGCCTTCTGCAGCGATTGTTCCGCGATTGCCACCGACACGGAATCATAGTTAGGCCGGCCGTCGCCCCCGCGCAGCACCACGTGGCCATGCGGATTGCCCCGCGTGCGCACGACAGACACATTACCCTGGCTGTTAATACCCAGGAAGGCGTGCGGATTCGCCGCCGACAGGATGGCGTTGATCGCAATGCCGATATCGCCGTCCGTACCGTTCTTGAAGCCCACAGGCGTCGACAGGCCCGACGACATTTCGCGGTGTGTCTGCGATTCGGTGGTGCGCGCGCCGATGGCAGTCCAGGCGATCAGGTCGCCCAGGTACTGCGGCGAGATCGGATCCAGCGCCTCGGTGGCGGTCGGCAGGCCCAGTTCGCACACGTCCAGCAGGAACTGGCGCGCCTTTTCCATGCCGACGTCGACGCGGAACGAGTCGTCCATATACGGATCGTTGATATAACCCTTCCAGCCGGTGGTGGTGCGCGGCTTCTCGAAATACACGCGCATTACCAGCAGCATGGTGTCCTTGACTTCTTCCTGCAGCGCCAACAGGCGGCGCGCATAGTCCAGGCCCGCCACCGGGTCGTGGATGGAGCAAGGACCCACCACGACGAACAGGCGCTTGTCCTTGCGTTCCAGGATGGCGCGCAGGTCGGCGCGGCCCTTGGTGACGGTGTCGGAAGCCTTGTCGGTCAGCGGCAGTTTCGCATGCAGCTCCTCAGGGGTGGGCATGGATGCGAACGAAGTAACGTTAATGTTTTCAAGGTTTTGGGCAATCATGATCAGTCTGCTATTCACTCTGTTTCTGCTTGGGGGATCTAACAGTGTAGCCGAAATGCCGTAAACTGGCAGGATGACGACCAAACAACCTTTCCAAGCCGCTCCGTACATCAAGGAGATCGGCCGGGGCGCGAAAGGCGCCCGCAGCATGGACCGCGAGCAGGCGCGCGAATTATGGAGCGCCATTCTCGACGGCCGCGTATCGGACCTTGAGCTGGGCGGCATCCTGCTGTCGATGCGCATCAAGGGCGAATCGGTGGAGGAACTGGAGGGCTTCCTGGAAGCATCCGAAGCCTCGTTCGACAAGCTGCGCGTTCCTGCCGGCGAGTTCGCGCCGGTGGCGATCCCGAGTTATAACGGCGCCCGCAAGATGGCGAACCTGACTGCGCTGCTGGCGTTGCTGCTGGCGCGTGAAGGCGTGCCGGTGCTGGTGCACGGCGTGGCGCACGACGCGGGCCGCGTCGCCACCGCCGAAGTGTTCGAGGCGCTTGGCGTGCACGCTGCGCCGGACCACGCGGCGGCCGAAGCTGCGCTGGTCAAGGAGCGCGTCGCTTTCATGACCATCGACGCGCTGGCGCCGCGGCTGGCGTGGATGCTGTCGCTGCGCCGCATCCTCGGCGTGCGCAACTCCATGCATACGCTGGTGAAGATCATGCAGCCGTTTGCGGGGCCGGCGCTGCGGCTGGTGTCCTATACCCACCCCGAGTACCTGGAGTCGCTGGGCCAATTCTTCACGCTGAACAAAGGCCACGCCTTCCTGATGCGCGGCACGGAAGGCGAGACCGTCGCCAACGCCAATAAGGCGCAGAAGATCGACTGGTTCCACGACGGCGAGCGCACCGTGCTGGTCGAGAAGCAGACCCTGGTCGAAAAGCTGCCCGCGCTGCCGGAAGATAAAAGTGCCGAGGCCACGGCAGCCTGGATCCAGGCCGTGCTGCGCGGCGACATTCCCGTGCCGGATTCAATCGCCCAGCAAGTCGCCCACTGCAAACAGGTCGCCCGCTCGCTCGCCGCCGGCGCCGCCCTCCTGTAAAATGGTGGGTTTGGTCTCGGGGCAGGGCGGCAGGACATGGCAAATCAGTACGATGTAGCGGTGATCGGCGCGGGCGCGGCGGGCATGATGTGCGCAGCGACGGCCGGTAAGCGCGGCAAGCGCGTAGTGCTGCTCGACCACGCCGCGAAGCTGGCGGAAAAAATCCGCATCTCCGGCGGTGGCCGTTGCAACTTCACTAATATTAACGCCGGCCCCGCCAACTTCCTCTCCGAGAATCCGCATTTCGCCAAGAGCGCGCTGTCGCGCTTCACGCCGCAGGATTTCCTGGCGATGGTGAAGAAGCACCGTATCGGTTTCCACGAAAAGCACAAAGGACAGCTGTTCTGCGACGACTCGGCGGAGCAGATCATCGATATGCTGCGCGATGAGTGCGCTGATGGCGGCGTGCATTGGCGCATGCCGAGCAAGGTGCAGGCCGTGGCGCAGAATGGCGCTGGTTTTGTGCTGCAGACTGACGACGGCGAGATCCACGCCGGGGCGGTGGTGGTGGCGACGGGCGGCCTGTCGATCCCGAAAATCGGCGCGACCGATTTCGGCTACCGAGTGGCAAAACACTTCGGCCTCAAGCTGGTGGAGCCGCGCCCCGCGCTGGTGCCGTTGACTTTCGACGCCCAGGAGTGGGCTCCGTTCGTGCCGCTGGCCGGCGTGTCGCTGGAAGTGGACGTGGAGACCGGCTCGCTGAAAGGCCGCAACCCGACCGGCGCCCGCTTCCGCGAAGACCTGCTGTTCACCCACCGCGGCCTGAGCGGCCCGGCCATCCTGCAGATTTCCTCGTTCTGGCTGCCCGGCACCTCGATCACCATCAACCTGCTGCCGGAGATGGACCTGGCGCAAACCCTGATCGAAGGCAAGGGCACCCTGAAGAAGCAGCTGGGCAACCTGCTGTCGCAATGGATGCCGACCCGCCTGGCCGAAGGCTTGTTGCAAATGCAAGGCCTCGACCCCGAGGCGCGTATTGCTGACATGAAAGACGACACCCTGCGCAAGCTGGGCCGGGCAGTGAACCAATGGACCATCACCCCGAATGGCTCGGAAGGCTACCGCAAGGCCGAAGTCACGCGCGGCGGGGTGGACACGCACGAGCTGTCCCAGCAATCGATGGAATGCAAGAATGTGCCCGGCCTTTACTTTATTGGTGAAACGGTGGACGTGACGGGGTGGCTCGGCGGCTACAACTTCCAGTGGGCCTGGGCATCTGGAGTGGCTGCTGGCCTCGCAATCTGATATCATGCGATTCCCGGCAACGCATTTTTCGCCGGATTCATGATGTTAGCTGGGCTGAAAGATTGCCCGCGAAACGACGTCGATATTTCCCTTCGGAGCCGCCTGCGAGGCCGGTTTGGCGTCTATTGTCTCTTCCATTTTTGAGCAAAAGCTGCTAATATCGCTGTCTTTCCTGAACCCTAACGGTTTGAATTTTTACATGACTACTATCCGCCTTAAAGAAAACGAGCCGTTCGAAGTCGCAATGCGTCGCTTCAAGCGCACCATCGAAAAGACCGGTCTGCTGACCGAACTGCGCGCACGCGAGTTCTACGAAAAGCCAACCGCAGAGCGCAAGCGCAAGCTGGCAGCTGCCGTGAAGCGTCACTACAAGCGCATCCGCAGCCAGCAACTGCCTAAGAAGCTGTACTAATTCAGCTCTCGTTGGGCATTCTTGCAGGCGCACGATCGCCACGGATGCCCACGCCAGAGTTTCAACCCGCTCCGGTCTGAACCGCAGCGGGTTTTCCTTTTTCCACGCACACTTTTGAGGTAGCTATGAGCCTGAAAGCCCAGATTACTGATGACATGAAAGCCGCCATGCGCGCCAAGGAAGCCGGCAAGCTGGCGACCATCCGCCTGATCCTGGCCGAGATCAAGCGCAAGGAAGTGGACGAGCAGATTGAAGTCAACGACGCCCAGACCGTGGCCATCGTTGAAAAGATGATCAAGCAGCGCAAGGACTCGATCACCCAGTTCGAAGCCGGCGGCCGCACCGACCTGGCCGACATCGAAAAGGCCGAGCTGGCCGTGCTGGTGGCATACATGCCCGCCGGCCTGTCCGACGAAGAGATCGCCGCCGAAGTGCAGGCAGCGGTGGCCGCCTCCGGCGCCGCCGGCCCGCAAGACATGGGCAAGGTGATGGCCATCGTCAAGCCAAAGCTGGCAGGCCGCGCCGACATGACCGTGGTCTCCGCACTGGTCAAAAAGGCCCTCGCCCCGGCATAATCAACAGCCCAGTCAGGTCAAGAAAAAGGGGACGTACCCCTTTTTCGAGAAAAAGGGGTACGTCCCCTTTTTTTACCTGGCTCAGCCATATCGTGGGCCGCGGGTGTTGATGTGGATCAAACGCATCGCGCGCGCGGCGGTATAGTCTGATTTATAACAAATACCGTTCAGCCTCGTGATTCCACAGTCTTTCATTGCCGATCTGCTTAACCGTGTCGATATCGTCGATGTGGTGGGCCGCTACGTCCAGCTGAAAAAGGGCGGCGCCAATTACCAGGGCCTGTGCCCCTTCCATAGCGAAAAGTCCCCGAGCTTCACTGTTAGCCCGACCAAGCAGTTCTATCACTGCTTTGGCTGCGGCGCCCACGGGACCGCGATTGGTTTCCTGATCGAGTATTCGGGCATGGGCTTTGTGGATGCGGTCAAGGACCTGGCCCAGAATGTCGGCATGGTGGTGCCCGAGCAGGACGACAAGATCCCGCCGGCCCAGCGTGCAGCCCAGCAGCAGCAATCGATGGCGCTGTCGGATGCCATGTCCAAGGCCAATGAGTTCTACCGGGCTGAGCTGCGTAAGGCGCCACAGGCCATCGCTTACCTGAAAGGCCGCGGCCTGACTGGCGAAATCGCGGCCCGCTTCGCCCTCGGCTATTCGCCAAGCGGCTGGGACAGCTTGAAAGCCGTCTTCCCTGATTATGAAAACCCGGTCCTGGTGGAAGCTGGCCTGATCATCCAGAACGTGGATGAGGACGGCAAGCGCACCAAGCGCTACGATCGCTTCCGCGAGCGGGTAATGTTCCCTATCCGCAATACCAAGGGCCAGGTGATCGCTTTCGGCGGCCGCATCATGGACCAGGGCGAACCTAAGTACTTGAATTCTCCGGAAACGCCTTTATTTTCAAAGGGCTCGGAGCTGTATGGCTTGTTCGAGGCGCGCCAGGCGATCCGCGATGCGGGTTATGTGCTGGTGACGGAAGGCTATATGGACGTGGTGGCGCTGGCCCAGATGGGCTTTCCCCAGGCGGTCGCGACGCTGGGAACCGCCTGCACCACGACCCACGTCCATAAGTTGTTGCGTCAAACCGACAACGTGATCTTCAGCTTCGACGGCGACAAGGCCGGCCGCCGCGCTGCGAGGCGCGCGCTGGAAGCCTGCCTGCCGCACGTGTCGGACGACAAGACGATCAAGTTCCTGTTCCTGCCGGCCGAGCACGACCCGGACAGCTATATCCGCGAATATGGCGCCCAGGCATTCGAGCAGCAGGTGCATGAAGCCATGCCGCTGTCGCAGTTCCTGCTGCGCGAGGCTGCAGGCGAGCACGATTTAACATCGCCGGAAGGCCGTGCCCGCGTGCAGTTCGACGCCAAGCCGCTGCTGCAGGCGATGCCGCCCACTTCGCTGCGCCTGCAAATCGTACGCGGCCTGGCGACCATGACGCAGAGCACGCCGGGCGAGATTGAGCAGCTGTTCGAGCTGGCCAAACCGGTGGCGGCAAATAAGAAGGCGCCGCCGAAAAGCCGGCGCGAGCAGCCGGTTGGGCTGGAGTTGAAGCTGATCCGCGTGGTGCTGACCCACCCGACCCTGGCGCTGGAGCTGGACGATGAGGCGCTGCTGGCCTTCAGCCACTTCGGCCAGGAGGCCGCCGAGCGACTGGTGTGGCTGATGGTGCAGGCGCAATCGCTGGGCGAGCAGGGCAGTTTTGCCGCTTTTTGCCAACTGGTAAAAGAAACCGGCAGCGATTACGATGCGTTGATCGGCGAGATCGCCGCGGCACCGGAACCGGACCTGGAAGGTGAGCGCCTGTGGCTGTTGGCAACCGTGCGCCACTTGAAGATGGATGCTTTAAAACAGGAGCTGGACCAGCTGTTTACAGCCGGTTTGTCTTCCGAGGAAATTGGTGTACGCTACCGCGAAATTACCGCCAAGCAAGATCAACTGCGGAAGGAAGCTGAAGCCGAATTAAGTCCGAGGTAATTGCCCCGGCGCACGCAACCCTTCCCGTCTGGTAATTGTAAAGTGGCGTGCTATAATAAAATGCTAAATATTGCAATATTTAGCGGGTCTGTTTTTTCGTTTGTTTTCAGTAAGTTACAGTAGTAGTTGTTGCGGTTTGTAGTGGACTTAACTATTCCCGAAAGCGCCTGTGCCAGCAAAGAAACCTGAAACCAAAGCGGCTGAAAAGCCTCGCAAAGTGACCGCCAAGCCTGCGACGAAGTCGGCTGATAAGCCGGCTACTCGCGTCACCAAGGCACCGCCGGTGGTTAGTCAGACAACGGACGCAGCCGCCCTGGCTGCCATCGATACTTCCGGATACGTGCTGCCGACCGTCAAGGTGCCGGGCCGCCGTGGCCGCAAGCCGAAGGAATTCACTCCGGAAAACGACGAGGTTGCAGCACTGAACGCTGTTGAGCGTGCCGAATTGAAGGCTGCAGACAAGGCGAAAGCCAAGGACCGCAAGGCCAAGGAAAAGGCATTGCTGAAAGATGCGTTCTCGTCCGATACCGAAGCGACCGAAGAGGAACTCGAACGCCGCCGCCAGAAGCTCAAAACGCTGATCAAGTTCGGCAAGGAGCGCGGTTTCCTTACGTACGCTGAAATCAACGACCACCTGCCGGAAAATATCGTCGATCCGGAAGCGATCGAAGGCATTATCGGCACCTTCAATGACATGGGCATCGCCGTGTACGAACACGCGCCTGATGCCGAGACCCTGCTGCTGTCGGATAACGTCGCCACTGTCACCAGCGACGACGAAGCCGAAGCCGCAGCGGAAGCCGCGCTGTCCACCGTCGATTCCGACTTCGGCCGCACCACCGACCCGGTCCGCATGTATATGCGTGAAATGGGTTCGGTCGAGCTGCTGACCCGCGAAGGCGAGATCGAAATCGCCAAGCGTATCGAAGACGGCCTGCGCGACATGATCCAGGCGATTTCCGCCTGCCCGGTGACGATCGCCGAGATCCTCGCCACCTCCGAACGCATCCGCATCGACGAGATCAAGATCGACGAGATCGTCGATGGCCTGGTCGACCAGGAAGAGGAAGCCGCCGCCGCTGCCCCTGCCGCCTCCGATGAAGAGGAAGAAGACGAGGACGAGGAAGAAGAGGAAGACGAAGAAGAGGAAGAAGCGCCCAGCGCAAGCGGCGCCGCAGCCGGCTACACCGCGGAGCAGCTGGAGGCCATGAAGCAGGCTTCCCTCGACAAATTCGACAGCATCGCCAACCAGTTCGAGCGCATGCGCAAGGCCTTCGAGAAGGATGGCTACAACTCCAAAGCCTACCTGAAGGCGCAGGAATCGATTTCGGCCGAGCTGCTGGGCATCCGCTTCACCGCCAAGGTGGTGGAGAAGCTGTGCGACACCCTGCGCGGCCAGGTGGATGAAGTGCGCCATATCGAGAAGCAGATCCTCGACGTGGCGGTGAATAAGTGCGGCATGCCGCGCGCCCACTTCATCAAGGTCTTCCCGGGCAACGAAACCAACCTGGAATGGGTGGATGGCGAAGTCGCCGCAGGCCACGCTTACAGCGCGATCCTGGGCCGCAACATCCCGACCATCAAGGAACTGCAGCAGCGCCTGATCGACCTGCAAGCGCGCGTCGTGCTGCCGCTGCCGGACCTGCGCAACATCAACCGCCAGATGGCGGCCGGTGAAATGAAGGCGCGCAAGGCCAAGCGTGAAATGACCGAGGCTAACCTGCGTCTGGTGATTTCGATCGCGAAGAAGTACACCAACCGCGGCCTGCAATTCCTGGACCTGATCCAGGAAGGCAATATCGGCCTGATGAAGGCGGTGGACAAGTTCGAGTACCGTCGCGGCTACAAGTTCTCCACGTACGCAACGTGGTGGATCCGCCAGGCGATCACGCGTTCCATCGCCGACCAGGCACGTACCATCCGTATTCCGGTGCACATGATCGAAACGATCAACAAGATGAACCGGATCTCACGCCAGATCCTGCAGGAAACCGGCGCCGAGCCGGATCCGGCAACCCTGGCGATCAAGATGGAAATGCCGGAGGATAAGATCCGCAAGATCATGAAGATCGCGAAAGAGCCGATCTCGATGGAAACGCCGATCGGTGACGACGACGATTCCCATCTGGGCGACTTCATCGAGGACAACAATACGCTGGCGCCTTCGGACGCAGCGCTGCATGCCTCGATGCGCGGTGTCGTGAAGGATGTGCTGGATTCGCTGACCCCGCGCGAAGCCAAGGTGCTGCGCATGCGTTTCGGTATCGAAATGTCCACCGACCACACGCTGGAAGAGGTCGGCAAACAGTTCGACGTGACCCGCGAACGTATCCGCCAGATCGAAGCCAAGGCACTGCGCAAACTGCGCCACCCATCGCGCTCCGACAAGCTGAAGAGTTTCCTGGAAGGTAACTAAACTTGACGGATGGGGCCGCTGGCCCTATCCTGCCGGGTCTCAGGGCCCTTAGCTCATGCTTGGTTAGAGCAGAGGACTCATAATCCTTTGGTGCGCGGTTCGACTCCGCGAGGGCCTACCAATATCCTGCGAAAGACCTGCAAGCCTCGCGCTGCAGGTCTTTTTGTTTTTTGGGCCTGGCTAGACTAGACTAAATCATGGTCCTTGGAGAAAACGGCATGAAAACGGTCAATATGCTTGAAGCGAAGTCTTCGCTGTCGCGCCTGGTAGAAGCCATTGAGCAAGGAACCGCGCGGGAAGTAGTGATTGCACGCAATGGGCGGCCTGCCGCGAAGCTCGTACCGATCGAGTCAAGTCCAGCGGCCAAGCGAATCGGTGTTGCGAAAGGGAAGTTTGAAGTACCGGATGATATTGATGCACATAACGATGAAGTTGCACGGCTGTTCTTCACCGGTAATCCAACATGAACTTGCTTCTGGATACGCATGTAGCGTTATGGGCGATTACCGATAGCCCGAGGTTATCCAAAGCAGCCCGCGATCTCATCGTGTCGCCCAAAGCTACGGTATGGATCAGTATTGCTTCAGTTTGGGAGATCGCGATTAAATTCGCATTGGGTCGCGGTGACGTGCCAGTGTCGAGCGGCGATGCGGTACGCTATTTCCGCGAATCGGGTTTTCGCTTTCTCGCCATTGAGGCAGAACATGCCAACGCAGTTGAGCAATTGGCTCCGATTCACCACGATCCGTTTGATCGCATGCTTGTGGCGCAAGCGCTCATCGAACCGAGGCGTTTGATGACTCACGATCCCCAATTAGTGTCTTATAGCGACACGATAATCAAGATTTGACTCCTGTGTCTCGGGACTGCGGCGGTCTCTGCGGCGCGAACCGCGCGATTCATGCGCAAAATCCTGCAGCCTGTCGGATTCTTGCCGAAATCGCGCGCGTGCGCACATAAAATCGGCTCTCCTATCAATACACAGGGAGTGACATGGAAATCTGGACGAGGGTGGCTTGGGGAGTTCTTGCAGCTGCACCGCTGGTTGCGCAGGCACAGGTTGATCTGACGAAGCTCGATGAGGGCATGGCGGGGCCTAAGTCCCATGTGCTGGTCCTGGGCACGGTCCATTTAAGGGAAACGCCTGCAAACTTCGATCCGTCTTCGCTGGGCGGCTTGATCGATCGGCTTGCCGCGTATAAGCCCGATATCATCACCATTGAAAGCGAGCCTGGTGAGGATTGTGACCTGGTTGCGCGGCATCCGTCGAAATACGGGCCTGGCTGGTGTGCCAAAACGGATGCCGCGCAGACAGCGACGGGACTGGATATCCCGGCAGCGCTGGCGGAAGTGCGCAAGACGCTCAAGGCATGGCCCGCACAGCCATCGGCAACGCAGCGCCGGCGCCTGGCAGCGGCCTTCATGGCTGCGAACGAGCCGGCATCCGCGCTGGTGCAATGGCTGCAGCTGCCGGCTGCGGAGCGCCGGCCTGGAGATAGTCTGGATGCAGCACTGGTGGCAATGCTGGAGAAGCTTGAGAAGCGCAAGAGCGAGGACAGCCTGATCGCTGCGCCTCTCGCTGCGCGGCTTGGCCTGCAGCGGGTCTACGCTGTCGATAATCATACCGGCGACAATCTCGACATCCAGGATACCAAGGCGTTCGTCAAGTCACTCGAAGGCGCATGGGCCCTCGGCAATGGTGAGATGATGGCTAACGTGGAGCGCGAAAAGAAAATGGTGCTGGCGGCGGACGCGTTGCCGCTTTACCGCTTCATCAATTCTCCGGAAAGCTCGCGCATTCACGCAGAAGGAAATATCGTAGGGCCTATGCGGGCCAAATCGGCTGACACGTACCCGCAGATGTGGGTAGGCGGCTGGGAGATCCGCAACCTGCGCATGGTGGCGAATATCCGCGAGACCTTCCGCGAGCGGCCGGGCGCGCGCGTGCTGACCATCGTCGGCGTCTCGCATAAGCCCTGGTTTGATCAATGGCTTGGCCAACTTCAGGGCGTTGTGATGGATGATGCAATCGAAGTGTTGAAGTAGCTTTACCTATCTTTGCATCCGCTCCTAAGATGAGGGCCGCTATCAACAACTTAACGGAGATTTCATCGATGCGTCTTATCGTTATTGGCCTGGCTTGTGCATCCGCACTGTTGTGCAGCGGAGTGGGGATGGCGGCGGAGAATCCGCCGGCCTATATCGGCAAACATACTTCGACCCAGCAGGACACAGCTGCCATCAACAAAGTAGTCGCAGACTTCGGGAACGCGATCAAGACCAAGGACTCGAAATTGCTGTCAACCCTGGTGCTGCACTCGAACATCCTGTTCGATGCGCCGACTGCGCCGGATGCTATTGCCATGCTGCGCGACAAGGTCGATGTGAACTTCGATGGGCTGCGCTCTGGCGGCTATTCGGATTTCGCGCGCTTTATCGGTACCACCAGGGACCAGGTGGAAGAGAAGTTCTATAACGTGAACATCACCCAGGACAAGAATGTGGCTTGGGTGATGTTCGACTACGAATTCGTCGTCAACGGGAAAACCCAGAACTACGGTATCGAAACATGGCAAATGATGAAAGTCGCTGACGATCGGTGGAAAATCGCCAGCGTCATGTGGACCATCAATCGCCCGATTTAAGCGCTGCGCGAATCTCGCGGCTGGTCTGCCGTGGCGCTTGCAGGTGGGGATAGTGGCCAAGGTTGGGCAGGACCGTGAGAGGCTTGCCTGATTTGGCAGCGAATTCTTCGCCCATTTTCTTGTCGATGTAGAGGTCTTTTTCGCCCCAGACAATCTGCACCGGCGTCTTCAGGCGCAGCAGGTTGGCTTCGAAATATTGCTGGTCGCGCGTGAAGTGCGAGTAGTAATGGTAGAAGGCGTCGCCGGTGCTCACGCTGCCTTGTGTCCAGCCGTCCAGCATGTCTTTCTTGAAGTCTGCGGGAACGTCGAATTGCTCACTGGCCTCCAGCCCACGGCGGAAGGCATTTTCGACGATCTCCCCCCGGTTCTGGTTGATCGCGTTGCGGGTCGCTTCTGCGGTCTGCGCTGCTTTCAGGCTGCGCAGGCGGTCGGACATGTAATCCGGCCGGTCGAATGGGGCGAAATCGCCGACGATGATTTTCTTTGCGATATCCGGCTGCTCCAGGGCGAGCAAAAGGGAGGGCAATGCACCGACGTCGGTTGCATAGATGACTAGCCTGGACCGATCGATGCCTGCCTTGTCGATGTAGGCCTTGAGCACCTGCGCGTAGTCGCGTGGCGCATAGGCGAACTTGTCGGCGGATGGACGGGACGATTGGCCATAGCCTGGCCAGTCAAAGGTGTGAACCTCGTAATCCGCGCCAAGGTCCAGTGCGAGGTCGCGCCAGGTCAGCATGGTTTCCGGGAAGCCGTGCAGGAACAGTACTGTCCCCTTTGCGGCGGGATTCTTGACGACCATTCGGCGTAGTGTGATATCTGGGTCGAGCTTCAGGTAGCTGACTTCCTGGGCGGTGGCGCTGGCTAATGCAAGGGCGCTTGCGGCGGCCACGATCGATTTCTTGAGTGCGGACATCTTGATGATCCTTGGTGATTGGTTCGAGATGCCTTCAATATAGGAGCCGCAGTGGATGGCGTAAACGTCGGAATTACCTCCTTTTAAGACATTCTGGCCATACGACGCAGTACTTGCG
Source organism: Massilia eburnea (assembly GCF_009720745.1). Classification (GTDB taxonomy): domain Bacteria; phylum Pseudomonadota; class Gammaproteobacteria; order Burkholderiales; family Burkholderiaceae_D; genus Rugamonas; species Rugamonas eburnea. Next base: position 272,506 of record NZ_WNKX01000004.1, read on the forward strand.
GCGGCTGGCCGTAGGCGCGCAGGAAGGCGCGCCGCATGCGTTCCGTATCGATGAAACCTGTTTCTTGAGCGATTTCTTCGATGGTGTGGCGGCTTTGCTCGGTCATCAGGCGGGCGGCTTCCAGGCGAAGGTGCTCGATTGCCTTGGCTGGCGGCTGGCCCGTCTCGGTCGTAAAGGCGCGGCTGAACTGGCGAGGGCTGAGATGGGCGACAGCGGCCAATTCCGCGACCGACAGCACCGACCCGAGGTTGTTGCGCGCGTATTTAAGTACGCGCTGGATGCGGTCGGACTTTGCACCGAGCTGCAGCAGCGTGGAATGCTGCGACTGGCCGCCGGCGCGGCGATGATGGACCACCAGTTTCTTGGCAACGGCTGCTGCAAGTTCGGCGCCGTAATCCGCTTCGATCAGGCCGAGTGCAAGGTCGATGCCGGTGCTCATGCCGGCGGAAGTCCAGATCGAGCCGTCGTTGATGAAGATGCGGTCCGAGTCGACTTTCGCTGCCGGGAATTGCTGCTGGAGCTGGCGCGCGAACAGCCAGTGCGTTGTTACATGACGGCCATCGATCAGTCCCGCTTCGCCGAGCAGGAACGTTCCAGTGCAAACAGATGCCGTGCGGCGGGCCAGCCTGGAGGCAGATCGCAGCCGGTCGAGCGTCTGCCTGTCGGTAGGAGCGGGGGAAACCAGGCCGCAGACGATCAGTGTGTCCAGCCGCCGCCGGGCAAGCGCCTGGGTTTCTACTGCCGCGCCGAATGAGTTGACGACCGGGCCGCCCGGTGCGGAAAAGAAGCCGATGTCATACAGGCGCTCGCGTGCTGTGGTGTTGGCCAGTTCGAACGCGGAGGCGGCGGCCAGGCCCATGATCTGGAAGCCCGGCGGCAGCAGGAAGCCGATTTTCAACACAATATGCCTGTGGCGTAAAAGGAGGTATCTCAATCATACGCGCCATTGGCGGCGCCCGCCGGCGAGCAATGCTATTCTCCTTAATCGCGCGCAGCATCGTGAGCGCATTTCGTCATGCAAGTTTGAACAAGGAGATCGGAATGGCCATCAAGAAGATCCTGTTTTTGACGGGTGATTTTGCGGAAGACTACGAAACCATGGTGCCGTTCCAGGCGCTGCAAATGGTTGGGCATACGGTGCATGCGGTTTGTCCCGGCAAGAAGGCGGGCGAGAAGATCAAGACCGCGATCCATGACTTTGAAGGCGACCAGACCTATACCGAAAAGCCGGGCCACCAGTTTGCGCTGAACGCGAGCTTTGATGAAACGCGCGCTTCGGCTTACGATGCGCTGGTGATCGCAGGCGGCCGCGCGCCGGAATACTTGCGGCTCAATCCGCGTGTGCTGGAAACGGTGCAGGAATTCGCCAAATCGGGCAAGCCGATTGCTGCGATCTGCCACGGCGCGCAAATCCTGACGGCGGCCGATGTGATCAAGGGTAAGCGCATCTCGGCATATCCTGCCTGCGCGCCGGAAGTGCGGTCGGCAGGCGGCGAATACGTCTCGGTGGAAATGGACCAGGCGGTCACGGATGGCAATTTCGTCACGGCGCCAGCCTGGCCTGCGCATCCGCAATGGATGGCGCAGTTCCTCAAGCTGTTGGGCACCGAAATCAATCCTTAATTCGCGCCCAGCAGTTGCAAGGCTTGCCGCCGTGCCGCGTCGCGCAGGGTGTGGCGCAGCGTAGCGTCGTCGGTGGTGCGGGCCAGCACCATGCCGCCGACGCAGAGCGACACGATGGCTTGCGCGCGCTGCTCGCCATCGCTGAACTCCTTCAGTGCGTGCTGGTAGACGAGGGTGAGGTTGCGGATCAAGTCCGTGTAGGCTTTTTGCGGGGACAGGCCGGCGCGCGCCACGTCGCCCGGCAAGGCGTACAGCGGACAGTGGTTGTCGACATCTTCCAGCACCTGGTCGCTCAGGTAGAGGTTGACCAGGCGGCGCGCCAGTTCACGTGCGTCGCGCGTGGGCGAGGCCTCGACATCTTTGCGGAATGGGTTGCAGCTGCTGAAGCTCGCCACAGCGGCCGCGTACAGGTCATCCTTGCTTTCAAAATGATTGTAGAAGCCGCCGCGCGTCAGGCCGGCTTCGGACATGATGGCCTCGATCGAGACCTGCTCGAAACCGTGCCGGTTGAACAGCTTGCGGGCTGACTCGACGATCTTGGCGCGGGTGCGCTCCTTGTGCTCTGCGGTGTAAGGCATTGCCATTTCCTCCTCGGTTTGCATTATGCGTCCGATTCAAAATATGTTCTTGAACATATTATGTAAGCCCGTAATCTGGCCGCATGTACCCACCCAAACCTAAGGAGACAAACATGTATACCCTGGTTACCTTGCGCGCCGTTCCCGATTTCGCCGTTGGCTATGTACGCGACCTGCGTGTTCGCTGGGCTTTCGAGGAGGCAGGCCAGCCATATGCCGTGCGCACCGTCGGACCGGAAGAAAGGAATTCACACGCTTATCGCCAGCAGCAGCCTTTCGGCCAGGTGCCGGTGCTGCTGGATGGCGAGCAGGCGATATTCGAATCCGGCGCCATCCTGCGCCATCTGGGCGACAAGCTGCCGGGCCTGCGCTTGCCTGATACTGCAGCCGCGCAGTGCGCCGAAATGTGGCTGTACGCGGCACTCAACTCGGTCGAACCCTATGTCGCCGGCCTGGCCGAACTGACGGTCTTCCATGCTGGCGAGGCGTGGACCGAGCAGCGCCGCCCGATGCTGGAAGATATGGTGAAGCTGCGGCTGGGCAGCCTGGACGCCTGGCTGTCCGGACGGGAGTTCCTGGCGGGCCAGTTCAGCGTTGCCGACATCATCATGTGCACGGTGCTGCGCCTTCTGGACGATACCGGGCTGCGTGAGCAATTCCCTGCAGTGGAGGCCTATCAGCGGCGTTGCCTGGCGCGTCCCGCATACCAGAAGGCGCTGGCGGCGCAGGTAGCGTTATACACGCAGTCGCAGGCGGCGGCCTGAGGCCCGCCCAGGCGCAAGGCGTGCTTCAGCGAGGCACGATCGCGAACTGGGGGTGCTCGCTATAATCGGGCTTGACCGGGCGTTTGATGAAGCGGTTCCAGGCTTCGCGAGCGTTGGGCAGGCCTGTGGCGGCGGCCACGGCCAAGGCGGGCTGCATATGGGCCGGGAATCCTTCCGGTGACGCAGCGTAGCCTGTCATTTCTCCCGCAAGCCAGGGCGGGCGCTGTGTCCTGTTATCTTTATCCCATTGGGTGCGCCAGTCGGCTTGCCGCTGGCTGCCGCAGGGCTGGTCCAGGTAGCGCGCCCCGGTGCTGTTGATCATGGGCGTGCCGTCCTTGTTGCGCATGGTCGCCTGGTAGGCTTTGGCAAAGCTTTCGAAGTAAGGCATGGTAGGCGCTGGCCGCACCATCAGCGCATAAATTGAACCGTCGATCCAGCAATAGCCGTCGGCCATCATGCGGCCGATCGGAAAGCGCGCCTTCCACGCCAGGATAGGCGCGGCGCCGGCAAATCCCATCTCATGCAGATGCCCCATGGTGGAAGTGAAAAAATCATCCATCCAAGGCGCGATGCCCGTTTTCGGGCCGGTAGGGCCGTCGTATCCTAGCGCGTAGCCCAGGTGGCCGTCGATGAAGCCCAGCTGGTTGCCTGCGCCGCCGGCAAAGGCTGCGTAGTAGTTCAGGTTCTCCGTCAGGATCTGCGTGAAATAAGCCTTCATCGGATGCGCGTCAGGCGTGATGTAGGCAGCGTGGCCCAAGGTGCGCATGTCCCAGGCCTGGCCACGCACCTGGTTGTCGTACACCAGTCCTTTTTCAAATGCTCGGTAATGTGGATTCATACCCACCAGGTTCCAGTTGGCCCAGAACAGCAGTTCCTCAAGGTGGTAAGTGTCTCCCGTGAGCAGGTAGGGCAGGTAGGAGAAGGACGGCTGGTGCGCCGTATCGGGTGTGTAGGGCGTTTCGCAGTTGGCTTTGTCGGTCGGCGGGCAACGCGGCATGTCCTCGCTCCGTTTGGTGACCGGATTGATGCTGTCGCTGCCGATGCGAAAATCGCGTATGTAGGGGTAGTCCACAATCGACACCACCTGGTCGGTATTCTTGTCGCGGTAATGCACCGGCCAGCTGCCGGCCAGGTCGCCCAGGCCTAGCGTGACCTGGCGCGCGCGAGGATCCATGCTGAGAAGATAGAGCGCGGCCCAGGCGTGCTGCAGGCCGATATCGGGACGGCCACCGGGCGCCGGCATGGTCTTGTTCACCAGCGGCATGGACATGGGGCTGCGGTCGGCGGCTTCCCACTCGGCCTTCAGCTTTGCCAGCCCTGTCTGCGAGGGAACGACACTGCGGTCGTAATTGGGCAGGGCGCCGGTGCCAAGCAGGTATGCGATGTCGTACTTCACATCGACCTTGGGTTCCGCCCCGATCCAGAACACTTTGCGCCAGCGGGCGTGGTGGAAGTGGGTGAGGGCCTTCTGGCGGTACACCACATGTTCGTTCAACAGGATTTCGGCGTCGTAGTTGATGTTTTTCGGGCCTGGTTCATAGGCCCAGCTGTTTTCTACGGTCACGTCGACGCGTACCGGACCGGTCACGCTACCCGGCGCGGGCGCATAGCTGCGGATGGCGAAGCGCGCATACAGCTGCGGGTGGGGTGCCCCGTTCGCAGTCAGGGGACCGGCCACTTGCCATTCGTTGACCAGTGGCCCGGACAGCCAGGTTGTATAAGGCTTGCTGGCCATCAGCCGGGCCGCATCCGCACTGTAGGTGGCGCCGCCGATGTTGAGATTGACCACGGCGTGGAAACCGCTAGCCAACAGTGCGTCGGGCCGGGCGTAGCTGGCAGGGGCTGGTGCTGGCGCCGGCGCCAATTGCAGGACAGCCGCTTCGCCTGCGGCCAGCTTCGGCAACACGGCGGTGAGCACGGCATGCCGCAGCGAGCCGTCGTCGTGCGTGGCCTTGATGTCGGCCTGCAGCGGCACGGGGACGCCATTCAAGTTGGCCGTTATCGATTGGCCAGCCTTGACGTCGCCTTTGCCGAACACTTGTCCGAACGTGATGGATACGCCGTTCTGCGCATGCGACGCGGATTCAATGACCTGCAAAGAAGGAAGCTGCGCCGCCATGGTGCTGCACATAGCCAGCAAGGCCGCCACGCATGAAAGTAGGTATTTCATTGCACTTGACCTGTATCAATTTAATTTTTTCGCAAACTACGTACAGTCCTGCACTGGAATAACACAGAGTAGGAGTATTGAAACATGGGTAGCGATAACGAGGTAAACGACGTGCAAACGAACAGCCGTCGTCGATTCCTGGGTAAGAGTGCGGTGCTGGGCCTTGCAGGCGCCGGCGTGCTGGCGGGATGCAAGGAGAACGGTGCGGGGGCGCCTGGTTCTGCTTCGGCATCGGCGGCGGCTGCGGCGGGCAAATCCCACGGTGCCAGCAAGGCGCATGTGGAGCCGGGCCAGCTGGACGACTATTACCTGTTTTCCAGCGGCGGCCACTCCGGCGAGGCGCGCATCATCGGCATTCCTTCCGGGCGCACCTTGCGCCGCATCCCTGTGTTCAATATGGATCCTATGGTGGGTTGGGGTATCACCAACGAGTCCAAGGCCATCCTCGGCACCAAGCCTGACGGCAGCCTGAAATACACCACCGGCGACACCCACCACGTGCACGGCTCCTACAAGGACGGCACCTACGATGGCCGCTACCTGTGGGTCAACGACAAGATCAACTCGCGCCTGGCCCGCATCCGCATGGATACGATGGAATGCGACAAGATCACCGAACTGCCGAACGTGATGGGCTTCCACGGCACCTTCCCGGACAAGTGCGATCCGGTCGACAAGGCGATCAACCACACCACCCGCGTCTTCTGCGGCGCAGAATTCGCCATCCCGTTCCCGAACGATGGCCGCGACCTGGATGACCCATCCAAGTGGGGTTCCCTGTTCACCTGCGTGGATGCGGAAACCATGGCCGTGCGCTGGCAAGTGCGCGTGGACGGCAATATGGACCTGGTGGCCACTTCCTACGACGGCCGCTTCGCTTGCTCCAACCAGTACAACACCGAGAACGCCGCCGACCAGGCGGGCATGATGGCCGCCGAGCGCGATGCCTGCGTGTTTTTCGACGTGGCGCGAATCGAAGCCGCGATCAAGGCTGGCAAGTTCACCACTATCGGTTCCTCGAAAGTGCCGGTGGTTGACGGCCGCAAGGCTGCCAATGCGGATCCGAAGACTTCGGTGACCTGCTATGTCCCAGTCGGCAAGAACCCGCACGGTGTGAACGCTTCGCCGGACGGCAAATACATGGTCTGCTCGGGCAAGCTGTCGCCAACGGCCACCGTGATCGAAGTGGCCCTGGTAGCCAAGTGGTTCGATGGCGAACTGAAAACAGAGCGAGATGCAGTCGTGGCGGAACCGGAAATCGGCCTGGGTCCATTGCATACCGCGTTCGACGGCAAGGGCAATGCCTTCACCACCCTGTTCCTGGACAGCCAGATCGTCAAGTGGAACGTGGCTGCGGCGATCGCGCAGTTCAAAGGCGACAAATCGGTCAAGGTCGTGCTGGACCGCGTGGACGTGCACTATCAGCCGGGCCACGGCTACGCTTCGATGGGCGAGACGAAAGAAGCGGACGGCAAGTACTTCAACTCCGGTAACAAGTTCTCCAAGGACCGCTTCCTGCCGGTCGGTCCGCTGCACAGTGAAACCGAGCAGCTGATCGACATCACTGGCGACAAGATGACGATCGTCTCGGACCACACCGCCTATCCGGAACCACACGACGCGATCATCATGCGCCGCGATATCGTGAAGACGCGCCAGATTTACAACCTGGATGACTTCCCGAACAAGGTGACGGCGGATAATGCCGGTATTGAGCGCAAGGGCAACAAGGTGCATGTGCGCCTGATGTCCCAGGCGCCTGCCTTCAGCATGCCGGTCATCAAGGTGAAGAAGGGCGACGAAGTCACAATCACGCTGACCAATCACGACAAAGTGGAAGACTTGACGCACGGCTGCGCGATACCGACCTTCAACATCAACTTCATCGTCAACCCGCAGGAGACCAAATCGGTCACCTTCAAGGCTGACCATGCCGGTGCGTTCTGGATGTACTGCACGCACTTCTGCCACGCGCTGCACCTGGAAATGCGCAGCCGCTTCCTGGTGGAGGCATAAGCCCGCAAGGGTGGTGAATCCATGCTGTATCGTCTGATTACCCTGCTTGGGGCGCTGCTTGCGTTAGCGTGCGCGGCGCCCGCCTCGGCCACTTCGATGTACGACACCGTGCTCACGCCGGCGTTGATGAGTGGCCCCGATTTGTGTGCCGAAGCGCCATGCAGCGACGTGCTGCCTGCCGCCACGGTGTTCTCCAAGCGCAAAGGCGCGCCGGCCTATGTCGAAGGCTACGCGCTGGAGCAGGGCAAGCAGCAGCTGGTGGGCTATGTCTTCCTGTCTACGGACGTGGTGGATATTCCCGCCTACTCAGGCAAGCCGGTCGTCACCTTGATCGGCATGGATATCAAAGGTTTGATCAGCGGGGTGCGCATCCTGAAGCACTCCGAACCGATTTTGTTGGCGGGCATCCCCGAGACTGTGCTGACGAAGTTCGTCAAACAGTACTTCGGCAAACCCGGCGACGCCAAGCTGGAACTCGGCCTTGGACGTGATGGTGGTGATCTTGATGCGATCAGCGGGGCCACCGTGACTGCCATAGCCGAGAACCAGACCATTGCGCAAAGCGCGTATGAAATCGGCAAGCAGGTGGGCATCTTCAAGGGGATGGTCAAACCGCGCGCCCATTTCACGCCGCTGCGTGAACGTCTGGACTGGGCCGCGCTCGTGAAGGAGGGCGCGGTCCAGCACTTGCGCGTAGAAGGCGCGGATGTCGGCTTGCCGTCGAGCGGCAAGCCATATATGGACCTGCATTTCGGCTACCTGAACGTGCCGACCGTCGGCATCAGCCTGCTCGGCGAACGCAATTACGCGAGCCTGATGCAGGACCTGAAAGAAGACGAGCACGCGATCTTCATCATTGGCACCGGCGTGGAATCGTTCAAGGGCTCCGGCTTTGTGCGCGGCGGTATCTATGACCGCATCCAGGTGCGGCAGGATGCCGACCGCTTTACCTTCCGCGATACCGATTACCGTAACCTCTACCACCTGGAGCCGGCCGATACGCCGGAATACCAGGAATCCGCGATCTTCATTGTCCGTTCGGCCAATTTCAACCCGGCCTGGCCGTGGCAATTGAGCCTGCTGGCCAATAAGCTGGACATGCAGACCCACAGCAAGGTTTTCGTGCACTTCGATGAAGAGTACTGGACGCCGGCCCGCTACCTGGAAGGGGGCCGCCCGAAAGTGGAGCGTCCGGTGCCGGCGTGGAAGTCCGCCTGGCTGGCACGCAAGGGCGAGATCGCCTTGTTCGTGCTGTTGCTGCTCGCCACCGCAGGCCTGTACGCTCAGCGCGACCGCCTGGTGCGCGCATCCAGCCGCAAGAGCAAGCCGCTGATCAGCGTTCCGCGCACCGTCCTGTGGGCGACCGCGGTCGGCTTCTTTGGCCTGTACCTGAAGGCGCAGCCATCGATCACGCAGGTGATGACGTGGTTCCACTCGCTGATTTACCAATGGAAGTGGGAACTGTTCCTGTCCGACCCGTTCATCTTCATCTTCTGGTGGTTCATGGTAGTCACCGTGGTGCTGTGGGGCCGCGGCCTGTTCTGCGGCTGGCTGTGCCCTTTCGGCTCGCTGCAGCACCTTGCATATAAGGCCGGCACGCTGATCGGCCTGGGGCGCTTCCAGGGGCTGCTGCCAAAACGCGTGCACGACAAGCTGAAATGGGTGAAGTACGGCGTATTTGCGGTGCTGGTAGGGGTGTCCTTCTATTCGATGGAACTGGCCGAGCACCTGGCGGAGATTGAGCCATTCAAGACCACCTTCCTGGTGGGCTTGCTGAATCGCGGCTGGCCGTTCGCCGCTTTCGTCGCGGTCATCCTTGGCATCTCGATCCTGAGCGAGCGTCCGTATTGCAAATACATTTGTCCGCTGGGCGCGGGCTTGGCTGTGCCGAGCTTTTTCCGCCTGTTCGGACTGAAACGCAAGCAGGAATGCGTGACCTGCACCGCCTGCGCCAAGGGTTGCGGCTCGCACGCCATCGACGCACAGGGCCGAATCGACCAGAAGGAATGCCTGCTTTGCCTGGACTGCATGGTGATGTACTACGACGACCATGCCTGCCCGCCGCTGGCCAAGGAGCGCAAGACGCGCGAGAAGAATGGCCAGCCGCTGACGCCGATCAATGAGCGCGGCTACTTCATTCCGCTGGAAACACTGCGCAATGAGCTGAAAAGGAAGGCAGGGTAAAGCCATGAGTGTTCTCAGGGTTTGCGCGGCCGTACTGGCCGCGATCCTGGCGCCGCCCGGGCAGGCCTACGTGCGGCAGGTGCATCCCGGCGAATCGATTGCCGAGGCCATTCGCCAGGCGCATGCCGGCGACACCGTGCAAGTGATGGCTGGCACGTACAACGAACGCCTGGTGATCGACAAGCCGCTGCAGCTGGAAGGTGTGGGCAAGCCGACCATCGCCGCCGGCCATGCGGGCGATGTTATCCGCGTGAAGGCGCAGGACGTGGCGATCCGCGGCCTGATCGTGCGCGATAGCGGCACCGACCTGGGCGCGCAGAATGCCGGCATCTACGTCATGCCGGGTTCCCACCGCATCGTCATCGCCAACTGCGACCTGGTGACCAACCTGTTCGGCATCTGGGTCGAGCAGTCGCGTGGCGCGCTCCTGCAGGACAACCTGGTGGTCGGCCGGCGCGACATGATGTCGCAAATGCGCGGCAACGGCATCCAGGTCTACAACACCGACGACACCCAGGTGATCGGCAACACCATCAGCTACGTGCGCGATGGCATTTACGTCGATTATTCGCGTCATGCCACCTTCCGCGGCAACGAAATACACGACGTGCGCTACGGTACGCACTACATGAACACCCACGACAGTACGTGGGAAGGTAACACCGTGCGGCAAAGCCGCGGCGGCCTGGCGCTGATGGAAGTACGCAACCTGACCGTGCGCAACAACGTCGCCTGGGGAAACGAGGACCACGGCATCATGCTGCGCACGATCCAGGACTCGGTTATCGAAAACAATATCGTGGCCGGCAACGGGCGAGGCTTCTTCATTTATGACGCCGAATTTAATACCTTGCGCGGCAACCTGGTGATCGGCAACCGCACCGGTGTGCACCTGACGGCCGGATCGAGCAATAACGCAGTGGATGGAAACGACTTTATCCACAACGCCGAGCAGGTCAAGTTCGTAGCCTCGAAGGACGTGGAGTGGGGCCGCAGCCAGGGCAATTACTGGAGCAATTACAGCGGCTGGGACCAGGACAACGATGGCTACGGCGACGTGCTGTACCAGGCCAACGACGTGGTAGACCGCCTGCACTGGCAATACCCGCTGCTCAAGCTCCTGCTTAGCAGTCCGTCCGTACAAACGCTGCGCTTCGTGTCGCGGCAATTCCCATTGCTGCGCGCGCCAAGCGTGGTCGACAAGCACCCGCGCATGCAGCCGTGGCACACAGATTGGAGGAAATGGCATGGACGACAAGCTGATTGACTTGCGCTCCGTGGGCAAGCGCTATGGCGCGCTGCAGGCGGTCGATGGAGTCGACCTGGCGGTGGGGCGCGGCCGCATGGTCGGCCTGATCGGACATAACGGCGCCGGCAAGAGCACCTTGTTCAAGATGATGCTTGGCTTGCTGGAGCCGACTGCCGGCGAGGTGCGCATCTGCGGCGTCCGCACCGGTGACGGCGCCTTCCGCGACGTTCGGCGCAGGATTGGCTACCTGCCTGAGAGCTTCGTCGCCTACGACAACCTGACCGGCATGGAGCTGCTGCACCTGTTCGCCGACCTGAAAAAGGTAGCGCGCAGCGCCTGCGGCAATGTGCTCGAGCGTGTCGGCCTGTCGGCTGCAGCAGATCGCCGGGTCGGCGGCTATTCCAAGGGCATGCGCCAGCGCCTGGGGTTCGCCCAGCTGCTGCTTGGCGCGCCGGAACTGGTGTTCCTGGACGAGCCAACCAATGGGCTCGATCCGGACGGCATTCACGACTTTTACCGCATCCTGCACCAGCTGCGCGCCGAGGGGGCGACCATCGTCATCACATCCCACATCCTGGCGGAAATCCAGGAGCGCGTGGACGAACTTGTGATCCTGAGCGGGGGACGTATTGCCGCGCAGGGTACGCTGGCGCAGCTGCGCGCCGGCGCCGCCATGCCCGCGGAGTTTCGCCTGGTGGCGCGTGCGGGCGGCGCCGGGCGCGTGATCGCCGCGCTGCGCGGCCATCGCGTGCAAGTCGAGAGCGACTGCATCCGCGTGCCGTGCGAGCCGTGGCAGAAGATGCAGATGCTGCAGTTGATTTCGACTTTGGGCGATGCCATCGACGACCTGGCAATCCACGAACCGTCGCTGGAAGACCTGTTCTTCGGCATGGGAGGCCGCCATGCGCGCGCAGCTTGACTGGTCGGCGGCCCGGACCATCGCCGCCCGTGAATTCCGCGACCGCCTGCGCAACCGCTGGGTGCTGGCGGTGGCGCTGGTGTTTGCCGTGTTCGCGCTAGCCATTGCCTGGTTCGGCATGGCCCAGCAGGGCAGTGTGGGTTACCGCGGCATCGACGTCACCATCGTCAGCCTCTCCAGCCTTGTCACCTACCTCGTACCGCTGATTGCGCTGCTGCTCGGCTACGACGCCATCGTGGGCGAGCGCGAACGCGGTTCGCTGGAGCTGTTGCTGTCGATGCCGATCACGCGCTTCGAACTGCTGCTGGGGAAGTTCGCTGGACTCGCCGCAGCGCTGGCTGTATCCACCGCGCTGGGATTCGGGGCGGCCCTGCTGGCGCTGTCGAACGAGCTCGATGGGCGCGACGCCATGCATTTCTTCAGCTTTGCCGGCAGCGCGCTCCTGCTCGGGCTGGCCTTCCTCAGCATGTCCCTATGCCTGTCCGTGCTGGCGCGCAACCGCATCGGCGCCAGCGGCCTGGCGATCGGGCTGTGGTTCCTGTTCGTGCTGGTCTTCGACATGGTGTTGATGGGCGTCCTGGTCCTGTCCAACGGCGCGCTTGGGAGCAGCGTGTTCGGGGCCTTGCTGATGCTGAACCCTGCCGACGTATTCCGCCTGCTGAATATCTTCAGCTCCGACCAGGTGCAAGGCTTGTACGGCCTGGCCACCGTGATGCCGGAGCAGATGACCAGCCCGGCGCTATTGGCTGGCGTGATGCTGGCCTGGATCGCCGTTCCCTTTGCCGTTGCCAGCTGGAGATTCAAATGACATTCAATCGCAATGCCGCCGCCATCACTGCGTTGCTGTTGCTGGCCGCTTGTGGCGATGCCGCGCGCTCACTGGCCGCCGGGGAACCGGGCGACGACGCAGTCTGCGCGCTGGACGGCATGAGCATCAAGGATTATCCCGGTCCCAAGGCGCAAGTAGTCTTCAAGGATGGCCACATCGATTACTTCTGCACCCTGGCTGAACTGTTTGAAGGCGCGGATGTCCGGCACGCCGGCGCCAGCTTCGTGCAGGACATGGGCCAGGCTGACTGGAACAGGCCGCGCGGCCATTGGATTGCTGCCAATACTGCCTTTTATGTGCTCGATAGCCGGGCCCAGGGGGCAATGGGGCCGACGATCGGTACTTTCGCGCGCCAGCAGGATGCGCAGGCTTTCGCTGCGCGTGAAGGCGGCCGTGTTCTTGATTACGCGCAGGTGCAGGCGGCCATGCGCGCATCGAGCACAAAGCCAGTGCACGAAGCGCACGACGACTCCATGCGCTGAACAATTTTCACCACCAACCCATAAGGAAGACAACCATGAAAGCATCAATGATTATTGCCGTCGCCGCCGCCATCCTGGCGCCGGCCGCCATGGCCGCCGCACCTGCAGCCAAGGGGGGCATCAGCGGCGAGAAGATCTATTCCGCCAACTGCGCCTCCTGCCACGGCGCCGGCGTTCTCGGCGCACCGAAGTTCGGCGACAAGGCGGCATGGGGCCCGCGCGTCAAGCAAGGCAAGGAAGTGCTCTATACCCATGCCCTGAACGGCTTCAAGATGATGCCTCCTAAGGGCGGCAACCCAGGCCTGAAAGACGACGAAGTGAAGGCTGCCATCGATTACATGGCCAAGAGCTGATGATGCAGCGCCGACGGCTGTTGGCTTGTGCCGCCCTGCTGCCGATGCTGGCGGCTTGCGCAGGCAAGGACGAAGTGCATCATGTGCGAGGCCACGTGTTCGGCACGCAGGTGGAGGTCAGCATTTACGGTCCTTCCGAGGAAGAGGCGCAGCGGCAGGGCGCCGCCGTATTGCGCGAATTCGACCGCCTGCACCACAAGTACCACGCCTGGCAGCCAAGCCAGCTGACGGCGCTGAACGATGCCATCGCACGCGGCGAGCCGTTCGAAGCGGACGAGGAAATGGTGGGGCTGCTGCGCTCCGCCGCAGAATTGTCCGCCCGTTCGGGCGACACCTTCAACCCCGCCATTGGACGCCTGATCCGCTTGTGGGGTTTCCAGAAAAACGATATCGGCGCCGGCGGCCCGTCGTCGTCGGACATCGATCGCCTGGTAAAGGCCAATCCGCGCATGGCGGACCTGCATTTCGACGGCCACCGCATCACCAGCAGCAACCGCAGCGTCATGCTCGACCTGGGCGGCTACGCCAAGGGTTATGCGCTCGACCGTGCGGCGCAGATATTGCGCCAGGCGCGGGTCAAGGCGGCGCTGGTCAACGTAGGCGGCAACATGATCGCCCTTGGCCAACCCGGCGCACGCCCCTGGACCGTCGGCATCCGCGATCCGCGCGGCCCTGATACGGTGGCGCGGGTTGCTTTACACGACAACGAGGCGATCGGCACCAGCGGCGACTATGAACGCTATTTCATGAAGGATGGCAAACGCCACGCCCACATCATCGATGCCCGCACCGGGCAGACCGTGGACCTGGTGGCATCCGTCACCATCATCACCTCCGGCGGAGCCGATGCTGGGCTGCGTTCGGACGGCAACTCCAAACCGCTGTTTGTGGTCGGTCCGCAGGGCTGGTGCGAGATGGCGCAACGCCTGGGACTGAAGGAGGCGATGCTGATCGATGCCCAGGGCAAGGTGTATGCTACGCCTGCCATGATGGCACGCACCTACCAGGAAAGCAAAAATGGGGAATCTGTACGAGGATGCACTGCCGCCCGCAACGGGTGAGCGCTTTGATACGCTGCTATCCCACCGGGGGCTGGTCATTGAACGGATCGTCAGCACGTCGAAGATCGAATCGCAGCGGTATGTGCAGGAGCAGGACGAATGGGTGGTGCTGCTGACTGGCGAAGCGCTGCTGGAGGTCGCGGGGCGCGCAGTGCCGCTGCGCGCCGGCGACTACCTGTTCCTGCCTTCGCGCACGCCGCACACGGTGCTTCGGGTTTCCGATGGCGCCATGTGGCTGGCTGTGCACTTGCACGGCGCTGCCGTTTCACCTGCCTGAGCCCCGGCGCCAGGCGAAACGCAAGCGTCTATTTGCTACACTAGCGGCCATGAAAAGCCTGATCGCCGCTGCTGCCGCCTTGCTGCTGTCCCAAGCTGCATGCGCCACCTCGTGGGAGGTGGTCGCGGGCGCGCCTGCCGCGCTGCATACCAAACACCTTGACGCACCGCGCGGCATCGCCGTGGGACCGGATGACACCATCTATTTCACCGATGGCGCCAGCGTGCGCGCATTGCGCTCCGACGGCGCCCTGGTGGCGCTGCCGGGCCACTTCATTGCGCCGGCGGGTTTGGCCATCGGCGCGGACGGAACGGTATTCGTCGCCGATGCGGGCAACCATGTGGTAAAGGCGATCACGCCGGCGGGAGAGGTGCGCACGGTGGCCGGCCAGGCTGGCACGGCAGGGCGAAACGACGGCAAGGGCATCGCTGCGCACTTCGACCAGCCGGCCGGGATGGCGCTCGATGGAGCGGGCGGTTTGCTGGTGGCTGATACGGGAAACCATGCGCTACGCAAGATCTCGGCCAACGGTGTCGTCAGCACGCTGGCCCCGCATTTGCCCCTGCGGCCACAAGGCCTGGCGCTTGATGCGCGCGGAGGCGTGGTGGTGTATGACGCGTCCAGCGCGCTGCGCATTGGCGAGGATGGCAAACCGCAGGCATTGCCGCAGTCCGTCGCCGCTCAAGTTCAGCAGAAATCGCTGGCGCCGTGGCGCCCGCAGATCCCGGCCGCTGGCGAAGCCCAGTCGCCGGCAGCGCTCCCGCGTTCGCCGGCATCGGCGCAGGAGCGGCGCGCCAGCGCCATCGCCGATGCGGAGGCGGAATGCCAGCGCGGAAAATGCCTGCGCCGCTTCCAGGCGCCAAGCATGCCGGATGCCGGGAATGCATCCGCAATGCCGGCCGGTCAAATGGCGGCCGATTCGCAGGGCCGCCTGCTGGTGACCGTACCCGCCACCGGCACCATTTACCGCATTGAGCGCGATGGCATTGTGACGCCCTTGCTAGGCGCCGGTGACGTTACAGGCGAGCTTTCCGGCGCCGCGCGCGATCGCGAAGGCAGTCTGTTTGTTCTGCTGGCCGTGGGCCAGACGGCCGCCAGCTGGGACGCCGGTGGCAAGCCGCAGCCCTTCACCTTGCAGTATGCAGCATCGCTCAACCGCGATGGTCCGGCCAAGCAGGCGCGCTTTGGCGACATCACCCAATTGGCGGTTGGCCGCGATGGCGGAATATACGTCCTTGACGGCGACCAGTTGCGCCGCATCGACAGGGAAGGCGTGGTGCGCACGCTGCAGGAAGAGGGCGGCTTCCACAAGCTGCGCGAGGCGCGCACTGCGGCCCAGGTCGACCTGCATGGCGCCATGGTGGCCGGCTCCAGCACGGGCGTTTACGTCACCGCCAACGGCGCGCTGGCCGGGGTCAGCGCGGAAGGCCTGATTTCCGTGGTCAGCGGGCCGCCCGGCATGGCCCCGGACCAGGCCGGCCTGGTGCCGGCGCTGCGCCGCATCTGGGCTTACGCCAGCCAGGACGCCGAACCATTCATGCTGCCCGGCCTGGGCCAGCACCGCATTGCCTCCGACGCCACCGGCCAAGCCTGGTACTGCGCCGACAATGTGCTGTGGCGTATCCGTCCGCGCGGCGTGGCGCGCAAGACATCCCTGCAAGGCGATACGGACGGTTGCGGTGATGTGGTGGTAGCGCCCAGCGACGACGTCTTCATGCTGCATGGGCAGTACCTGACCCGGGTCGGCGCCGATGGCTACCAATGGCTGGTGGCCGGCAGCCGCGAACGTAAGGGGAGCGCGGATGGCGCCGGACTGATGGCGCGCTTCTGGCACGTCACCCACGCGGTGCCGGACGCTGGCAACAATATATACCTGCTCGACGACGGCGTGCTGCGCAAGCTGTCTGCACAGGGGGAAGTGACGACGCTGGCGAAAGACTTGTTCAAGGAAGTGGGCAAACTGCGCGCCCTGGCGCTGGACAGGAAGGGTGTGCTCTATGTGGCCACCCAGCACGCGATCCTGCGGCTGAAACCCGATTAGGCCGCCCGCTGCAAATGCTGCCCCAGGCGCTTGCCCAGCGCAAGCAGGGTAAGGGTCGGCGGCAGGCCCCAGGGCGCCGGCAGCACGGAAGCATCGCACACGTACAGGCCGGGCGTCGATGTACGCAGGTTGCTGTCCACAGCTGCGGGCCCGCCGCCGCCAACGGCCAGCGCTCCGCCGGGATGGGCCGCGAAATGCCAGCTCTGGAACACATGGCGTGCCCCGGCCTGGGCCAGGATACGGCGCGCCAGCGCAGTGCCGCGCTTGAAGCGTTCGCGATCGGGCTGCTGCAGCGTTTTGTCGACCCAGCGCGGACCGATGCCACCGCCGGCCTGGTCGCGGATCTTGACCATGATGCTGAGTGTGCGCCGGTGCGCGAACAGGCGGTCGATGCGGCCCACTTGGAGGGCAAAGGCTTGGTACATCGGAGCGGGCAGCGTCAGGTCAGAGAAGGACAAGCCGTCTTCCGGCAGCGCCATGCCGGCGGCCATCGGCACCTCGGCGCCGCCGTCGATATCGTCGACCGCGCCCATCACGGCCACCACCGGATCGCTGAAGAAGGGCAGGCTGCGCGGCGCCAGGCCAGAGGCATGCAGCAGGCGCGGGCTGCCGATGCCGCCGCCGGCCAGCACCAGCACGCCGGCGCGAACTGTATGCGCAACGCCACCGCGCAGGTATTCAACGCCCGTCGCGCGGCCGTGTTCGATCAGCATGCGCCCAGCCTGCGCGCGGTCGAGGATATGGGCGCCTCTCAGGCGCGCCTCGTCCAGCAGGTCGCGCGCGGTCCATTTGGCGCCGTAAGGACAGCCGTAGACGCAACGCCAGCAGCCGGTGCGGCAGATGGCGGGGCGGATCATCTTGTCGAGTTTTTGCCACGGCAGGCCTTCGGCGTGCGCCGCCTGCATGATGCGCTGGGCCATGGGCCCCATCAGCTGGTCCGGCAGCTGGCCGATCGGCAGCTCGCTGCGGCACGATGCCAGGGCCGGCGCCAGATCGATTCCCAGTGCGGCAAAACGTTCCAGAGGGGGAGGTGAGGCGGTGGCGAAGTTCAGGGCCGAACTGCCGCCGGTGGCAATGCCGCGTACCAGCAGCGAAGCATCGCGGTGAAAGAATGCGCCCTTGCCGGGGATGGCGCCGATGCCGGCCATTTGCGCCAGCGTGCCGCGCAAGGGGGCGGCGCTGCCTTGTTCCAGTACCAGCACACGCTGCCCTTGACGGGCCAGCGCATGCGCTACGCTGGCGCCACCGGGGCCGCTGCCGACCACGATGGCGTCATAGTGCGAAAGCGTCGGGAGATCAGCGGGTCTGCTTGTCATGCTTCTGGTGGTGGATCGCCGCGCTGTCGCGGTCCGCTTCGCGCTGCAGCTTACGGCGCTCCTTGCGGGTCACTTTGCCGTCAGCCTTGGCAGCGGCTTCGTCGCTGGCCAGCTTGGTCTCGCGCGCTTCCAGGTGCTGCGTTTCTTTTGCGGTCAACTGGCCGGACTGGACGCCTTGCGCGATGCGCTGCTGCTGGTTTTCCTCGCGCTTGTCCAGGTTTGGCGTGGATTGTGCGAAGGCAGGCAAGACAAAGGCCGATACCAGCATGGCGGCGAGCAGCTTGGTGGTTTTCATGGCGTTCCCTTTCGGTTGTTGGTTAGCGCGAGTGCGTGGTCGCAGTATAGGGCAGGCCATTCGGAGGAAAAACATCAGGCAGTGTAATCGATGTAAGCAATTGAAACCATTTTGTTAGTGAACTTCGGCCCGCAGTTGCTGCATCAGTCCTTGCAGCGCGCCGGGCGGCAGGCCGGCAAGTTCCGGCGAGCGGCGCTCGATTTCGTTGGCCAGGTCGGCCAGCAGCCAATCCATCTCGTCCAGCATGGCGCGCAGTTCGGCCAGCAGCAGCGGGTCGCCCTGCACCATGGCCAGCATGCTGCCCATATTGTCCGGATCGAAGCCGGCCTGCAGCACCAGCGAACGCACCGACGCCATGCGGTCGAACAGGAAGGCCAGCGGCGAGCCAGGGGCATCGGCAGCGGGCCGCTGCGCCAGCATCGTCTTCAGCTCGAACCAGGCCTGCAGCAGGTCCGATAAATGCGTCAGGCGCGCGGTGGGATCTTCGCTGCCGGCGCTGTCGTCGGGCGCGAGCGACTGCAGCTGCAGCAGGTCGCGCAGGATGGCCAGGACGTCGGCGTCGAAGCGGCTCTTGTTAATCCGGTACAGCATTTCAAGGCGCTGCATATCGCGGCGGCGCAACACGGTCTCCGTCACGTCAGCCGCCGCGACGAGGCGCGCCAGCGGTTCGACCTGGCTGCCGCGCAGGGCGTGCGGGTAGCCGCTGCCATCGAGCCGTTCGTGGTGCTGCAGCACTGCCTTGCTGGCGGACGCGGGAAAGCCCGGCAGGTCCTTCAGCAGCAGATAGCCGGTGACCGGATGCACGTGCACGAAGCGCCTCTCGTCCGCCGTGACCTGATGCGAATGTTCCAGGATGCGCGGGTCGGTATGCATCTCGCCAAAGTCGTGGCACAGGGCGGCCAGCAAAACGGCCGGCATGTCGCCTTGCGCCACTTCCAGCCGCTGGGCGCAGGCAAAGGCGATGATGGCGCTGCGCAGGGTATGGCTGAACATTTCGGGATGTTTGTCCGCCATCACGGTCAGGCGCAATTCGATGGTGGAATGCAGGCGCAGGTTAGCGGTGCAGTGTTTCAGCTGGCCCGAATCGCCGGCGCGCGCAAGCAGCTGGCGGTAGAGCGCATCGTGCTCCAGGATGCGGTCGAATTCGATCGCCAGCGCCGCGGCATCGATGGCCTTGTCGGAAGCCAGCACCTGGTCGAGCGGTGCGGACAGCTTGTAGCGCGTGAGTTTTTCAAACTGCTTGCTGTCGATGCGGGCGCCCTTGGCCAGCAGCTTGGTGCCGTTGCTGGCGTAGATATCCGCGCTGGCGACGACGTCGCGCTTATCGCCCATCTCGGTCACCGCGCGCACGAAATGCGGGCTCTCGCTAGTCGCCTCAGTTAATTGCGTTTCGCTAGCCACGGTGCCTCCAATTGGGAAAGTCGGGGTCAGGTCCGGCAAATGGACATTTCATTGTACTGAAAGCCAGACCTGCCCCGAATTTTAATTGGCTAGCCGGACGCGGATCGGGTGGGCGGCGCGCGCGGCGGCGTTGGCGACGTAGGCCTGCCATTGCTCGCGCGTGGTGATTTCGCCGGCGCGGCTCCAGGCGCCGCCGGCGTAGTAGCGCAGCGGCTTGCCGGCCATGGTCGGGGCGAGGATCAGCTCATTCTGCGCATCTTCAGCGAAGCCTTGCGCGGCCGGCACAATGACGGCAGTGCCGAAGGCGCCGTTGCTGGCTTGTTCGACCCATTGCAGCAGGACCTTGCCTTCTTTGGCGGTGGTGATTTTCGGGTCCTGGCCTTTGTCGGCCGGGGTCTTGTTGAGGCCTATGCCGATCGTCAGCGGCTTGTCGCCCGCGTAGCTGAAGGTGGATTCGATCATGTCCAGCTGCTGGCCGGCGTCGACGGTGAAGCGCTTGGTTTCGGTGACGGGCAGGCCGGCGGCGTCCCAGGCGGCATACGTCAGTTCGAAGACGCTGCGCACCGGGCCGTTGGCCAGTACCTTCCAGCTGGCGTAGTTGCCGGACACGTATAGCTTGCCGCCTTCCCACACCCCGCTGCCGCCGGCGCCGCGCGAGCGGCCGACGTTGTACATGTCCATCCCTTCGCCTTCGTCGTGGTGGTAGTGGTCGTGGCCCTTGTTGTACCAGCGGTCGACAATGGGGTAGGGCACGCGCTTGAACCACAGGTCCAGGCCGGAGGTGACCAGCACTTCCTTGCCGGAGCCTGCCGGCGCCGGGGCGGCGAGGGCGGGGCCGTAGGTGCGGTGGCCGATCTTGTCGTTCTCCCAGCCGAAATCGTCCAGCCGTTCGGGCACGTAGCGGGCGAAAGTCTGTGCCGGGAATACCGGCGCCACGCTGTCGATCTTTTCAACCGTGTAGGTGGCGCTCTTTTCGCCGGCCTGGAAGCTGTGCTGGAAAATCAGCTCGCCATAGGCGATGCCGACGTTCTGCGGATCCTTGGCTTGCGGTGCAACGTTGGTGACCTGGTGCGGCACCAAACGGCCGCTGGCGTCGCGCACGGCGATTTTCTGCACCAGTGCGTGCGGCAGGGCTTTGTTCACCTCCGACCAGGGCACGCTCACCGTTTCCGACGGGCGTGCGATGTCGAGGTCTTGCTGCAGCGTGATGGTGAGGCGTTCGGCGCCAGACGCCGCCAGCGCGGGCAGGGCGGTGGCCAATGCTGCGGCCAGGATGCGGGTGCTGTTCATGCTGCTCCTCATTGGTGTTCGCGGTAGTCGGTCTGGCCGCCCTTGGGCACGTAGTGGTAAGTGCGCAGGCGGTACTGGATGTCGAGCTTCGGGTTGGTGACCAGCTTGATCATCTCGGCGCCGGCCAGCAGCACCGGGCCGTAGCCGTGCAGGGCATCCTTGCTGGTTGGGCGGTTGTAGTAATACACCATGTCGCCGGCCAGCGTGGTGCCGACGCAGGTGCCTTGCACTTCGCCTTTGGCGGTGATGCGGGTCTGCAGGCCCGACCAGCCGGCTTGCGCAATGGAGCCGTACGGTGCGGGCGAAATCCAGCCCTGGTTGACGGCGTGCGCGATGACATAGGTGAAGATGGCGGAGGCCGAGGTTTCGAGGTAGGAGTCGTTACGGTCGATCATCTGGTGCCACAGGCCAGTGCCGGACTGGCGTTCGGCGATGCCTTGCAGCGCTAGCCGCAGTTGTGCCAGCACCCGGGGGTAGCCGGGATGGTCCTTGGGCAGCACGTCCAGCAGGTCGGACATGGCCAGTACCGCCCAGCCGTTGGCGCGCGCCCAGTAGAAATTCGGCGCATCCTGCATGCCGGCGTGCCAGCCATGCGTGTACAGCCTGGCCTGGGCGTTGAACAGGTAGCCGGACATGTTCAGCACATTTTTGACGGCATCGTCGTAATAAGCACGCTGGCCGGTCATGCGGCCCATTTCGGCCAGGGCCGGGATACCCATGTACATATCGTCGCCCCACAGCGATTCGGCCTGCGGGCGCTTGCGTGCCAGGGTGCCGTCCTTGAGGCGGTACTGCCTGTTGGCGACCCAGTCGCTGCAGGTGGCGATCATGTCCGACAGGTCTGGGCCGACGCCGGCGGCGCGGGCGCGCATCAGGGCGGCGCACATCGAGCCTGCGTCGTCGAGCGAGCGCGGATCGAGGAAGCGCGCGAAGCTGTTGCCTCGTTCGAGTTTGTACAGCTTTTCCTGCGCGGCGAAGTAGGGCTTGCTGGCCTTGAGGAAGTTGAAGTGGCGCTCGGTCATGGCGACGAAGCTGCGGTCGCCCGTCGCTGCGGCGGCGCGCAGCAGGCCTGAATGCACCACGCCCATTTCGTACACCAGGATGCCGAAGTCGCCCTGGCTTGGCTCGAAGATGGCGTCGGCCACCGGGTTTTGCAGGTCGGTGACGGCGGCGCCGCTGCCTTTGTGGACGATGCGGGTCGGCGTCACGCTGTCCATGTAGCCGCGCACTTTCAGCAGCGTGGCGGTGATGCCGGCCACGCTCGGCATCTGGTACGGCACCGGGTAGCTGCCTTCGCCCGCATCGTTTGGGTTCTTGTTGTCGGCATTGCGGTAGGGGCCTTCTGCCTGGGCCGGGCCCAGGGCGAACAGGCAGGCCAGGACGGCTGCCAGCAGGGGCGATGTCGGTTTCATGGGTCTCCGGTGTGGTGAAAGTGCGTCATCTGGTCAGGCCATTCTAATTTGGTCAGGCCAAAATCGCAAGGTGGACTAGCCAATCGTGTTTTTTGTGTGGCATACTGAAAACGTAGGTTGGGATCATCAAAAGGACTTTTATGGAAATTGCACGCTACATCAAGATGCACGAGGCAGACAACGTTGCCATCGTGGTCAATGACGGCGGCTTGCCGGCCGGGGCGGTATTCGCGGACGGCCTGGTGCTGGCCGAGGGCGTGCCGCAGGGGCATAAGGTGGCGCTGGCCGACCTGGCCGAGGGCGATCCGGTAATGCGTTATAACGTCACGATCGGATACGCCAGCCAGGCAATTGCGCGCGGTTCCTGGGTGTCGGAGAAAGTGCTGCGCATGCCGGGCGCGCGTTCGCTGGAAGGGCTGCCGGTCGGCACCCGCAAGCCGGCCCCGTTGCCGCCGCTGGAGGGTTATACCTTCCAGGGCTACCGAAATGCCGACGGCTCGGTGGGAACGCGCAATATCCTGGCCGTGACCACCACCGTGCAGTGTGTGTCGGGCGTGGTGGAGCACGCAGTCAAGCGCATCAAGGAGGAACTGCTGCCGCGCTATCCGAACGTGGACGACGTGGTGGCGCTGGAACATATTTATGGCTGCGGGGTGGCGATCGACGCGCCGGGCGCGGACGTGCCGATCCGCACGCTGCGCAATATCAGCAAGAATCCCAACTTCGGCAACCAGGTGATGGTGGTCAGCCTGGGCTGCGAAAAGCTGCCGCCGGCGCGCCTGTTCCCGGCTGGCAGCATCCCGATTGCCTCGGCCAACCTGAATGCGGCGGCGGGCGAGCCGGACGTGGTGTGCCTGCAGGATGGCGCCCACGTCGGCTTCAACGCGATGATCGATTCGATCATGCGCACGGCCGAGCATCACCTGAAGGCGCTCGACGCGCGCCGCCGCGAGACAGTGCCGGCTTCCGAGCTGGTGGTGGGCGTGCAGTGCGGCGGCAGCGACGCCTTCTCGGGCGTGACGGCCAACCCGGCGGTGGGCTTTGCCACCGACTTGCTGGTGCGCGCCGGCGCCGCCGTCATGTTCTCGGAAGTAACGGAGGTGCGCGACGGCATCGACCAGTTGACTTCCCGCGCCGAGACGCCGGAAGTGGCGGCCGCCATGATCCGCGAAATGCAGTGGTACGACGATTACCTGAAACGCGGCGGCGTTGACCGCAGCGCCAACACCACACCGGGCAACAAGAAGGGCGGCCTGTCCAACATCGTGGAGAAGGCCATGGGCTCGATCGTCAAATCCGGCTCGGGCGCCATCAACGGCGTGCTGTCGCCGGGCGAGAAACTGATGCGCAAAGGACTGATTTACGCCGCCACGCCGGCCAGCGATTTCATTTGCGGTACGCTGCAGATGGCGGCCGGCATGAACATCCACGTCTTTACGACTGGACGCGGCACGCCTTACGGCCTGGCAGCGGTACCGGTGATCAAGGTCGCCACCCGCAACGAACTGGCGCAGCGCTGGCACGACCTGATGGACGTGAATGCGGGCCGCATCGCCAGTGGCGAAGCGACGATCGAGGACATAGGCTGGGAGCTGTTCCGCCTGATGCTGGACGTGGCAAGCGGCAAGCAGACCTGGGCCGAGCACTGGAAGATCCATAATTCCCTGGCGCTGTTCAATCCAGCGCCGGTTACCTGATAGCGGAGGAAGAACTATGACGGCAAAACCATTCAAGCGCATCCTGCTGACGGGCGCTGCGGGCGGCCTTGGCAAGGTGCTGCGCGATCGCATCAAAGCCTGGTCGGAAGTGGTGCGTTTGAGCGACATCGCCGACATGGGCGAGGCGCGGTCCGGCGAGGAACTGGTGCAGTGCGACCTGTCCGACAAGGCCGCCGTGCTGAAGCTGATGGAAGGCGTCGATGCGGTATTGCACTTCGGCGGCATTTCGACCGAGGCGCCGTTCGAAGCGATCATGCAGGCCAATATCCTGGGCGTGGCCAACCTGTACGAGGCCGCGCACAAGCATGGCGTGAAGCGCCTGGTGTTTGCCAGCTCCAACCATGCGATCGGCTATTACCGCACCACCGATATGCTTGATGCGAACATGCCGACCCGGCCTGACAGCATGTACGGCATTTCGAAGGTGTTCGGCGAACAGATGTCGCGCTACTATTACGACCGCTTCGGCCTGGAGACGGTATGCATCCGCATCGGTTCCAGCTTCCCGCAGCCCGCCAACAAGCGCATGATGTCGACTTATTTGTCGTATGACGATTTGACCGAGCTGTTGCGCTGCTCGCTGTTCGCGCCGCGCGTGGGACATACCATCGTGTTCGGCATGTCGGACAACGATTCGGTCTGGTGGGATAACCGTTACGCCGCGCACCTGGGCTATCGGCCGAAAGATTCGTCGTCCAAGTTTGCGCACCTGTTCCCGGACTCCGCCGAGTTCCCGGAGAAGGACGACATCACGACCATCTACCAGGGCGGGAAATTCCTGCTCGACGGCCCGATGTTCAAGTGATTGAACTGCGCAGCGGCAGCTTGCGGGCGCTAGTGCTGCCCGCTGCCGGCGGCGGCCTGGCGCGCCTTGACTGGCGCGGTATGGCTGTCCTGCGTCCCGCACCCGACGGCGTGGCGCAGCCGCTGCCCGGACAACTGGCCTGTTTCCCCCTTGTCCCCTGGTCCAACCGGATCGCTCCCGAAGGCTTCGAATTCGAGGGACGCCGCATTGCGCCTGCGCCCACGCGCGAAGGCGAGCCATGCCCGATTCACGGCGACGGCTGGCGCCTGCCCTGGCAAATCGAGTCCCGCAGCGAAAGCAGCGCCGTGCTGACTCTTGACCGCTGCGATGGGTCGCCTTTCGCTTTCACCTCCAGCCTGGAGTACGCGCTCGCAGGAAGCGCCTTGCGCATCACGCTGCGAGTCCGCAACCGGGGCGCGTACGCGCTGCCATTCGGCCTGGGCCTGCATCCGTGGATGCCATGTCCTGAAGATGCGCTTTTGCGAGCCAAGGCTGATGGCGTGTGGCTCTCGGGCGCAGACAAGCTGCCCGCAAAGCGTGTCGCGCTGCCGCCCGCCTGGAACTTCTGCGGCGCCGCGCCGCAGCCGCTGCCGCGCGATGGTGTGGACAACGCTTTCACGGGCTGGGATGGCCGCGCCCAGGTCGACTGGCCGGCGCGCAAGCTGCGGCTGGAGATTGAAGCCGATATGTCTTGCTTCATCCTGTACGCGCCGCCGGGCAAGGACTTTTTCTGCTTCGAGCCCGTCGATCATCCGATCAACGCCCACAACTTGCCGGGCGGCGTATCGGCCAATGGGCTAAGCGTGCTGGCGCCCGGCCAGGCCCTGTCGCGCACCGTGGTCTTCACCGCCGAGGATCTCTGAGCGGGGAACGTTCACTCCGAGGTAATGGCAGGTTTGGTCAGCGGACCAAGAGCAGGGAACAGCCGCAGCAATTCTTGCGCCGCCATATCGCCGAAGAAGCGGCCGCCTTTCGGGCCGAGGTGGGTGTAGTCGAAGCCCGCGCCTTTCGGCTGCGCCAGCGCATCCGCCTCGGCCGAACCCATGGACTGCACTGCCGCCAGCGACAGCGCATTCAGGTCCAGCAATGCCGCGCCTTCGCGCCGCGCCACCTCGCGCGCGGCCGATGCCCACGGCGCCAGGTCGTTCCACACATAGCCGTTGCGGAAGCTGCGGCGGGTGAGCGATGTGACCAGGACCGGCACGCCGCCGTCGGCCTTCACGTCCGCGACATAGCGCGCCAGGTTGGCGGGATACTCCTGCACCAGGTCCGTCGAGCGCCCCGGTTTTCCGGGCTGGTCGTTGTGGCCGAACTGCACCAGCACATACGTTGTGCGGAAGCCAGCGCCATCGCGCAGCAGCGCCTGCACCTGGTCCCACCGCCCCTCTGCGCGGAAGGATTTGGAACTGCGCCCGTTCATGGCGAGATTGATGCAGATGGTATCGGCACGCTGCCGGCGGCAAAGGTAATCGCCGTAACCGCCGCCGCTGGCGACAGTCGAATCGCCGACCAGGATGATGCGGTCAGCGGCGCAGGCCGGAACGGTCAAGGCAAAGGCGAGGGACAACGAAAGGATATGGCGCAGCATGAGACTCCCCTGAAGTTCGTCCCATTTTATTTTGGCCTGACCGAGGTTTCAAGTGGTCAGGCCAAAAAAATCAGCCGCGCGAGAAGGTCTTGGTCACGCGTTCCAGGTGGGCGCGCATGGCCTGGCGGGCGCCGGCCGCGTCGTGCGCCGCGATGGCCGCCACGATATTGCGGTGGTCGTTCAGCGTGTTCTGGCGCAGGTCTTCTGTCTGGAAGTGTTCCTTCAGCTTATGCCACATGGAGCCGCGCTGGTTCCACAGCGTTTCCACCACGCCGACCAGCGCCGTATTGCCGGTAGCGCGCGCAATGGCCAGGTGGAAGTTGCGGTCGGCTGCCTCATTGCTGGCGCGGTCTGCGTGATGCTGTTCCATTTCCGCCGCGGCGCGCAGGATCGCATCGATCGCCGAATCGGTCGCCATCTTGGCTGCAATGGCCGCCACTTCGGACTCAATCAAACGGCGCGCCGCCAGCACTTCGAACGGTCCCGGGCCGCCTTCGGTCACGTCGGAAGGGGAGTTGGCTTGCTCGCTGACATAGACGCCGGAGCCGCCGCGCACTTCGACGATTCCGGACAGCTCCAGCGCAATCAGCGCTTCACGCAGGGAGGCGCGGCTGACATTGAGTTTGACGGACAGTTCCCGCTCGGCCGGCAAGCGCGTGCCGGGCTTGATGTTCTCGGCGCGGATCAGGTCCTGGATCTTGGCGGCGACAACGCGGTACAGCCGTTGTTCGGCTGGATGGGGCTCCGTTGCGGCAGTTTTCTTGGTCATGCGGCGACCGCTTTCTGAAGGGGATTGGTCGCCCGATTTTAATTTGGTCTGGCCAATTTCGCAAGAAAACAACATCCTGGATGTCTCTGATAAGATGTCTGACAT
Source organism: Massilia eburnea (assembly GCF_009720745.1). Lineage (GTDB taxonomy): Bacteria > Pseudomonadota > Gammaproteobacteria > Burkholderiales > Burkholderiaceae_D > Rugamonas > Rugamonas eburnea. The sequence continues at coordinate 299,751 of NZ_WNKX01000004.1, forward strand.
CTTTTTGACATGTATAATGCCGGCATGACTATCCTTCCACGCAAGCGACATACCCTGGCCCAGGGCGTCGTCGAACAGATCAGCGCCAGCATCAACAGCGGCGTGCTGAAACCCGGCGACAAGCTGCCCACCGAATCGGCCATCATGGAGCAGCATGGCATCAGCCGCACCGTGGTGCGCGAAGCGATTTCGCACCTGCAGGCGGCCGGCCTGGTGCAGACCCGCCATGGCATCGGCACCTTCGTGCTGGAGAAACCGCGCGGCAACGGAGGCCTTGGCATCGACGCCGAAAGCATCGTCACCGTGCGCGACGTGCTGGCCATCCTCGAACTGCGCATCAGCATGGAAACCGAGACCGCAGGCCTGGCCGCGACCCGCCGCAACGAGCAGCAAGTGGCTGAACTGGCGCAGGCGCTGGAAGACATGCGGCAGGCGATGGAGCAGGGCCGCGCCTCGGTGGAAGCCGACCGCCGCTTCCACCTGGTGATCGCCAAGGCGACCGGCAACCGCTATTTCGTCGACATCCTCGGCCAGCTTGGCCAGGCTATCATCCCGCGCGCCCGCGTCAACACCGCCGGCCTGGCGCAAGACCGCCCGGCCGACTATCTGGAACGCGTGCACCGCGAGCACGAAGACATCTTCCGCGCCATCCAGCGCCAGGACCCCGAAGCAGCACGCGCCGCCATGCGCACCCACCTTTCCAACTCGCGCGAACGCCTGCTGCAAGCCCAGCAACGTTTCGAAAACGCCGCCTAGAAAAAAAAGGGGACGTAACGCTTTTTCGCAGAAAAAGCGTTACGTCCCTTTTTTTCGCTTGCGTTCGTTTAAACTAGGTTGTACGATGACTTACAACTGATCTTCATCAAAACAACCACACTTAGGAGTTGCACCATGTCGCTGTCCCCGCAAGAACTCAAGAAAGTCATGTCCTCCGGCCTGTTGTCCTTCCCGATCACCGATTTTGACGCTGACGGCAACTTCAACGCCAAGACCTATGCCGAACGCCTCGACTGGCTGGCGCCATACGGCGCGAGCGCACTGTTCGCTGCCGGCGGCACCGGCGAGTTCTTCTCGCTGACCGGCCCTGAGTACTCGCAAGTGATCAAGGTCGCCGTGGAATCGTGCAAAGGCAAGGTGCCGCTGCTGGCCGGTACCGGCGGCCCGACCCGCCAGGCGATCGCCTACGCACAGGAAGCCGAGCGCCTGGGCGCCGACGGCCTGCTGCTGCTGCCGCACTACCTGACCGAAGCCAGCCAGGATGGCCTGATCGAACACGTGGCCCAGGTTTGCGAGTCCGTGAAGATTGGCGTTATCGTCTACAACCGCGCCAACTGCCGCCTCACTGCCAACTCGCTCGCCATCCTGGCGGCGCGCTGCCCGAACCTGATCGGCTTCAAGGACGGCGTGGGCGACATCGAATTGATGGTGCAGATCTACCGCAAGCTGGGCGACCGCTTCTCCTACCTGGGCGGCCTGCCGACTGCGGAAGTCTACGCCGGCGCCTACAAGGCCCTGGGCACCCCGGTCTACTCCTCCGCCGTGTTCAACTTCGTGCCGCAGCTGGCGATGGACTTCTATCACGCCACCGCCGCCGGCAACACCGCCGAAACCGACCGCATGCTGGACGAGTTCTTCCTGCCATACCTGGAAATCCGCAACCGCAAGGCCGGCTACGCAGTGTCGATCGTCAAGGCCGGCGCCCGCCTGGTTGGCCATTCCGGCGGCCCGGTACGCGCTCCGCTGACCGACCTGACTGCGGAAGAAGACCAGATGCTGCTGGCGCTGATCAAAAAATCGGGTGCGCAATAATGCAGATCACCGGTCACATGATCATCGGCCAGCAGCTGGTGCGCGGCGCAGCCGGCACCCAGCTGGCCTTCAACCCCGCCACGCGGCAAGACCTGCAGCCGGCATTCGGCCAGGCCGAGCCGGCGGACGTGGAGCGCGCCTGCGCGTTGGCCGAACAGGCTTTCGACGCTTACCGCGCCACCACGCCGGCAGTGCGCGCCGCCTTCCTGGAGGCTGTGGCCGGCAATATCGACGCGCTGGGCGCCACCCTGACCGAACGCGCCATGGCCGAAACCGGCCTGCCGCAAGCCCGCCTGGAAGGTGAGCGCGGCCGCACCGTCAACCAATTGCGCCTGTTCGCCAAAGTCGTGCGTGATGGCCACTGGCAGGGCGCCACGCTGGATTCCGCGCTGCCGCAGCGTACCCCGCCGCGCCCTGACCTGCGCTTGCGCAAGATCCCGGTCGGTCCTGTCGCCGTCTTCGGCGCCTCCAACTTCCCGCTGGCCTTCTCGGTGGCGGGCGGCGATACCGCCTCCGCATTGGCCGCCGGCTGCCCGGTGGTGGTGAAGGCGCATGCCGCCCACCCTGGCACCTCCGAGCTGGTGGCGCGCGCCGTGCAGAAAGCTGTCGCCGACTGCGGCATTCCGGAAGGCGTGTTCTCCATGGTCCACGGCAATGGCCGCGTGATCGGCCAGGCGCTGGTGGCCAACCCGTTCATCAAGGCGGTTGGCTTCACCGGTTCGCGCCAGGGCGGTACCGCACTGATGCGCACTGCCGCTGCGCGCCACGAGCCGATTCCCGTGTACGCCGAGATGAGCTCCATTAATCCGGTCTTCATGCTGCCGTCAGTGCTGGCAGCGAACGCCGAAGCATTGGGCGCCGCCTTCGTCGAATCGCTGACCATGGGCGTGGGGCAGTTCTGCACCAACCCCGGCCTGGTGATCGGCGTGGCCGGTCCCGGCTTCGACCGCTTCGCCGCCGCCGCTGCGGCCGCGTTGCAGGCGAAGGGCGCCGGCACCATGCTGACCGCCGGCATCCACGATGCCTACGAATCGGGTATCGGCCGCCTGACGGGCGCCGATGGCGTGCAAGTGCTGGCAAAAGGCCGGCCGGAAGGCGCAGGCTGCGCAGCGCAGGCTGCACTGTTCCGCGTCGACGCCGCCACCTTTGCCGCCAGCCACGCGCTGCAGGAAGAAGTGTTCGGCCCGGCCTCGCTGTTGATCGCCTGCCGCGACGAAGCCGAAATGCTGCGTCTCGCCGCCGGACTGGAAGGGCAACTGACCGCCACCGTGCACTGCACGGCCGACGACCACGCGCTGGCGGCCAGACTGTTGCCGACGCTGGAGCGCAAGGCGGGCCGCGTGCTGTTCAACGGCTTCCCGACCGGCGTCGAAGTGTGCCACGCCATGGTGCACGGCGGCCCGTTCCCGGCCACCTCGGACAACCGCACCACGTCCGTCGGCGCACTGGCGATCGAGCGCTTCCTGCGTCCGGTAAGCTACCAGAACGTGCCACCAGCCTTGCTGCCGCCGGCGCTGCAGGACGATAATCCATTGGGCCTTGCGCGCCTGGTGGATGGAGAGCTGCGTACGGCAGTTTGATCAGGTAGTACGGCCGGGGGAGACACCGGCCGCTTTAGCTTTTAAAAGAAACCATGAATCAGCCCAACCCGCAAGCCGCCGGCCTCGCAGCCGAACCGGCAGCCGCCATCGGTAAATACCGCTGGACCATCTGTGGCCTGCTGTTCTTCGCCACCACCATCAACTACCTCGACCGCCAGGTGCTGTCGCTGCTGGCGCCTTCGCTGTCGAAGGAGTTCGGCTGGTCCAACACCGACTACGCCAATATCGCCGCCGTCTTCCAGTTCGTGTACGCCATCGCGATGCTGTTCGCCGGCCGCGTGATCGACAAGATGGGCACCCGCCGCGCCTTCGTGCTGGCGATCGTCGTATGGTCCCTGGGCGCCGTGCTGCACGCCTATTCGGTCTCTGTCGGCACTACCGTTTCGAATCTCCTGGCCGCCGTCGGCATCGCTGCCGTGCCGGTTTCGGTGGCCGGCTTCATGGTCGGCCGCGCCGTGCTGGCGCTGGGCGAAGCGGGCAACTTCCCGGCCGCCATCAAAGCCACTGCGGAATACTTCCCGAAGAAGGAACGCTCCTTCGCCACCGGCATCTTCAACTCCGGCGCCAATATCGGCGCCATCCTGGCGCCGATCACGGTGCCGGTGATCGCCGAAGTGTGGGGCTGGCAGGCTGCCTTCATCATCATCGGCGCCATTGGATTCGTGTGGATGGGCTTCTGGCTGGTGTTCTACGAAACGCCCGCCAGGCAGAAACGCCTGTCGCGCGCGGAACTCGATTACATCAACAGCGACGCCGAAGCGCCCGCTGCGCCGGCCGCCGCTGGCGGGGCGCCGCGCAAGGCATCCTGGTTCAAGCTGCTGTCCTACCGCCAGACCTGGGCCTTCACCATCGGTAAGTTCATGACCGACGGCGTGTGGTGGTTCTTCCTTTTCTGGCTGCCCAAGTTCATGTCGGCGCAGTACGGCGTATCGGGCACCGAAATGGTGATGCCGCTCGCGGTGCTGTATTCGATGACCATGTTCGGCTCCATTGGCGGTGGCTGGTTCCCCACCTTCTTCATCAATCGCGGCGCCAGCGTCTACCACGGCCGCATGCGCGCCATGCTCACCATCGCGGTGTTCCCGCTGGCGGTGCTGCTGGCGCAGCCTCTTGGCTACCTGGGCATCTGGGTGCCGGTGATCCTGATCGGCATTGGCGCCTCCGCGCACCAGGCCTGGTCGGCCAACCTGTTCACCACCGTGTCCGATATGTTCCCGAAGCACAGCGTCGGCTCGGTGGTCGGCATCGGCGGCATGGCCGGTGGCCTCGGCGGCGTCCTGATCACCAAGGTGGCCGGCAAGCTGTTCGACTACTACGGCGCGCTGGGCCATATCCAGACCGGCTACATGATCATGTTCACCTTCTGCGCGCTGGCCTACCTGAGCGCATGGTGCATCATGAAGGCGCTGGTGCCGGCCCACAAGGAAATCACGGACCTGTGATGGAAAAAGTCAGCGGAGTTCACTGCAAGACCGGCGAAAGCCCGACCTGGCATGCAGGAGAGGGCGCCTGGTATTGGGTCGATATACCGGCGCGGCGCGTCTGGCGCCTGGACTGCGCCAGCGGCGCAACCCGCTACTGGCAAGTGCCGGAGATGGCGGCCTGCATTTCGCCCGCCGCGCGCGGCGGTTTGATCGCCGGCATGGAAAGCGGCATCTTCCATCTCGCTTTACACGAAGACGGCAGCGTGTCGGCCGAAAGGCTGGCCGCACCGCCGGCCTCGGAACTGGGCGAAGGCATGCGCTTCAACGACGGCCGCTGCGACCGGCAGGGCCGCTTCTGGGCCGGCACCATGTTCATGGACATGGCGGCCGAACGCGCAGTGGGCAACTTGTACCGTTTCACCACCGGCGAAGGCCTGTCCAGGCCTTTTGTTACCGGCATGCTGACGCAGAACGGCACCGCCTTCTCGCCGCGCGGCGACGTGATGTACCTGTCCGACTCGCATCCGCAGCGGCGCATGGTGTGGGCTTTCGATTACGACATCGCCAGCGGCAGCCCGCACAACAAGCGCGTCTTCCTCGACCTCGGCGCGCAGAAAGGCCGCCCCGACGGCGCCGCAGTCGATGCCGACGGCTGTTACTGGAGCTGCGCCAACGATGGCGGCCTGCTGCAGCGCTACACCCCGGCCGGGGTACTCGACCGCGAAATCGCGCTGCCTTTCGCCAAACCCTCCATGTGCAGCTTCGGCGGCCCTGATTTGTCCACCTTGCTGGTCACTTCCATCGACCCCGGCACGGCTGGCGCGCACGGCTGGCCCGGCGCCGTCCTCCTGCTTCGTCCAGGTGCACAGGGGCTCCCGGAAGCGCTTTTTGCCTGAGCAGGCGGGGCAGAGTCAGCCAAAATGTCGGAAATCTTTACATTTCCGTCACGTCGCAATCGCAAGCTGTTGATTCTTCGCAGGGAAAATTTCCGGCATGAAAATTGCTTATTTGATATTTTTATCTTTTTTGAAAATAAGCATGCGCTCAAGACTCTTCCTGCACGCGGTTTATGCGGCCCTGCTCGCCGTAGCCGCCTTCCCGGCACACGCCGGAATCCTGGCCACCATCAAAGTCAGCAGCGCATCGCATGTGAATCAATATGACGAGGATGACGGCCGCCCAGCGATTCCATTCGAAGGCACGCTGGCGTCCAGCCTCAAGCCACTCAATATGCATCACCTGCCTAGCTGCCGGTCCAGTATCCGCATGGGGTTGAAGTATTCGCGATGTTTTTATGAAGGCGATTTCTCCGGCCTCGTGTCGCCATATGAGACTGAATTCAGATCGCGCTTGAAGACAGATGTGCCGATGGGAAGTGAGTTTTATACAGAGCTTAGCGTGGGCAACGATGGGAATTACTTCGGAACGTTCTCTTTTGTGCAAACCAAGGTTGAAACCAATATCGACCAAACTGGAACTTATCAATCGACGCTGAATACCAATTACCAGTTCTGGTATGAAGGGGCAGGAATCGCTCCAGCCACGGTGATCGACAACGAGTTCGTCAATCGAATCTGGAGCGCGGGGATGTTCACGAAGCAGGTGTTTTTCACGCAATGGGATGTTCTGGAGGTGTCTGACGTGAATAACCCGCGCTTGACCGGATTTGAGCAGTGGTATGGCGATTTTGAAGCTACGACGTCGACAGTTCCCGAGCCGTCGGCGCCGCTGCTGTTTGCCACTGGTTTTCTCGCCATGGCGTTGCGGCGCGTTCGACGCTGATCAAGTCTTGGGGAGTTCGCGGACTTCGACAGTGCCGCCAGCTTCGTAGACCGGGTTCCCGTGCAGGAAGCGTTTGGCGGCTTCCAGGCTTTCGGCGCGCACGCGCAGGTAGCCGGTGACGTTGGCTGCGGCAGGCTTGTCGCTGCGGCCTTTGCCGGCAAGGATGCCTGCCCCGATCGCGCTGCCGCCATCGAACTGTCCCGAAGCGCGCAAGGCTGCAAGATATTGCCCCCAGCGCGCGCCGTCGTCGGCGATCGCGCGCTCCACTGCATCGTCATGCATGAAAAGGATATAGTCGTTCATCGCGTATCCGAAAGTGAGCGGCAGAACGCCGCGCTGGCCTCATCGGCCGGGAAGCACGATTCGATGTGCAGTTCTTCCAGCGTCACATCGCGTGGCGTGCCGAAGGTGGTGATGGTGGAGAAGAAGGCCACCCGCTGGCCATCGCGCTCAAACACCGATTCCATCAGCAAGGCCGGCGCTGCGCGCAGGTCGCGCTGGCGCCATTGCTGTGGCACGCCCCGATAGGCCAGCACTTCCTCCAGTAACGCGCGCGCCTTGCTGTCGCTGGGTGTACTGGCGACCAGCTTGTGCAGGTGGGCCAGCAAATGGCCTGCGATCTCTTCCCAGTTCACCAGCACGCTGCGTAAATCCTGCGGGTCGAAGACATGGTGCAGCATATTGCGGTGCGGGCTGTCGCGCCCTCCCAGCAGCCAGCGATTCATGCGCACGGCGGCGTCATTGGCCATCACGATATCCCAGTGCCGGTTCAGCAGGAAGGACGGGTACGGTTCCTGCTGCTTCAGCATCGCCTCGATGGCGCGCCGCATCGGCGCCAGTTCGGGATTGGCCAGCGCCGATTCCGTGTAGCGCGGGGCATAGCCGGCCGCCACCAGCAGCGCGTTGCGCTCGCGCAGGCTCATTTCCAGCGTGTCGGCGATGCGGGCCAGGATGTCGCGGCTGGGCTGCGCCTTGCCGGTCTCGATGCAACTCAGGTGGCGGGTGGAGAGGCCGGCGTCCAGCGCCAGGTCCATCTGGCTCAGGCGGCGGGCGGCGCGCCACTCGCGCAGCAGCGCGCCGACGTGGGCAATGGGGGCAAGATTGTCGTTCATGTGGCGATATTAGCAAGGATTTGCGCCGCACTTCCATGACCTCCGAGGTCATTGATTCCGGGTCCCGGTGCACCGATCATGCAAACCATCGAAAACCTCTCATCAAGGAGATGCGCATGAATCGCCGGAACTTATTGAAATTGGGTTTTGCTTCTGCGTTGGCTGCGGCCGGGGCAAGCGCTGCGCGCGTGGCCGGTGCAGCGCGGCTTGCGGCCAGTGCCGTACAAGGCAATGAGTTGCAGCGCCAGGATGCGGCGTTGCGCGCCGAAGCGGCCCGCGATGCGCGCGACTGGCGCGCCGTCCGCCGCTTCGTAGCGACCAGCATGGGACGCGTGGCGGTAGTGCAGCGCGGCGCCGGCCCGCAAGCCGCGCTGTTCCTGCATGGGCTGCCGCTGAACAGCTTCCAGTGGCGCGGCGCCGTAGCGCGCCTGGCGCCGCATCGCCGCTGCATCGCGCCCGACTTCCTTGGCCTGGGCTACAGCGAGCCGGCGCCCGGCGCCAGCCTCGATCCGGAAGGCCAGGTCGCCATGCTGGCCGAACTGCTCGACAAGCTGGGCGTGGACAAGGTCGACGTAGTGGCCAGCGACAGCGGCGGCGCCGTGGCGCAACTGCTGCTGGTGCTGCACCCGGAGCGCGTGCGCAGCCTGCTGTTGGCCAATTGCGACACGGAAGTCGACAGCCCGCCGCCTGCCATGCTGCCGGTGATCGCGCTGGCCAAGAAAGGCAGTTTCGCCGAGGAATGGCTGGCGCCATGGCTGGCCGATAAGGACAAGGCGCGTGCCGCCGACGCCTTGGGCGGGGCCTGCTACGCCCGTCCGTCCGCACTGGCGGATGAAGTGTTCGAGACCTATCTGCGGCCCCTGGTCGACCATCCGCAGCGCCTGCACGCCTATATCACCGCCCTGGAGCGAAACGCCCTGTACGGCATCAAGCCCGCGCTGCAAGCCAGCACGGCGCCGGTGCGCGTCTTGTGGGGCATGGCCGACACCATCTTCCTGCCGCGCGGCGCCGACTACCTGGAGCAGGCCTTCGGCAACAGCAAGGGCGTGCGCCGCATCGAGGGCAGCAAATTGTTCTGGCCGGAGGAGCGCCCGGACCTGGTGGCGCAGGAGGCGCTGGCCTTATGGCGTAGCGCTTAGCAGGCTGGCATTGTTGGAAAACACGCATCTGGCGACTGCGCGGACTAAGGTAAAATCGCAGGTTTGGATCTTTCCGAGGTTTCGCAATGAAATGGGCTGTTGTCGTTTTCTACATCCTGTCCGTCGTGCATATCCACTGGCGCGGCAAGGTGCGCCTGCCGATCGGGCGCCAGCTGTTCGACCACTCGTCGTTCATGGCGCCGATCAATATCTTCATGCACTGGTTCTCGCGCGTGCCGTCCACGCCCTACCTGCCGGTTGACACCTTCAAGGAACTCAAGCCGCTGGAGGAAAACTGGGAAGTGATCCGGGCCGAAGCGGAAAACCTGCTGCGCCTGCAGAAGATCAAGGCCTCGGAAAAGAACGACGACGCCGGTTTCAATTCCTTCTTCAAGAACGGCTGGAAGCGCTTCTACCTGAAATGGTACAACGCCAGCCACCCATCGGCGCAGGAACTGTGCCCGCAGACCTATGCGCTGCTGGCGGCGATCCCGTCGGTGAAGGCCGCCATGTTCGCCGAGCTGCCGCCGGGCGGCAAGCTCAATCCGCACCGCGACCCCTTCGCCGGTTCGCTGCGCTACCACCTGGGCCTGGCTACGCCGAACGACGACCGCTGCTTCATCGACGTCGACGGCGAACGCCATAGCTGGCGCGACGGCCAGGGCGTGATCTTCGACGAAACCTATATCCACTGGGCCATCAACGGTTCCGAGAGCGACCGCATCATCCTGTTCTGCGACGTGGAACGCCCGATGCGCTACCGCTGGGCGCAGGCGGTCAACCGCTTCCTCGGCCGCACCATGATGACCGCCGCCGCCTCGCCCAATGAGCAGGGCGACCAGGTCGGCATGGTGTCGAAGCTGTTCCGTGTTTCCTTCTACGCCGGCAAATACCGCCGCGCCTTCAAGGCCTGGAACAAGACCCTCTACAAAATCACCAAATTTGGCCTTATCATCGGCCTCGCAGCAGCAATCTATTACATCTGAGGCGGCCCGCGCTGCCTCGCATAAAGGAGGCAGCATGCGGCACCCATTTCTGGGCGGCGTCCTGGCCATCGTGCTTGGCGCCGCTACCATCATCCCCGCCACTTGCGGGCCCCTGCGCGACAAGCTGCTGGAGCGGCGCGCGGCGCGCAGCGCGGGCGAAGCCACCGTTTCCGGCAAGGTCCTGCGCGATATTTCCTACGGCAGCGACCCGCGCCAGCGCATGGACGTCTACCTGCCGGCCCAGGCGGCGGCCAGCGCGCCCGTCATCTTCATGGTGCACGGCGGCGGCTGGCGCACCGGCGGCAAGGGCGAAACGGCCGTGGTGGAAAACAAGGCGCCGTATTTCACGGGGCGCGGAGTCATCTTCGTCACCATCAATTACCGCATGCTGCCCGACGCCGATCCTTACGTGCAGGCGCAGGACGTCGCGCTGGCGCTGGCCGCCGCTCAGGCGAAAGCCGCCAGCTGGGGCGGCGATCCGCAACGATTCATTTTGATGGGACATTCGGCCGGCGCCCACCTGGTGGCGCTGATTTCGGCGCAGCCGTCGCTGGCGGCGGGCAGCCGCTGGCTCGGCACCGTGGCGCTCGATAGCGGCGCGCTGGACGTGCCGGAGATCATGGAACACCGCCACATGCGGCTGTATGACGAAGCCTTCGGCAGCGACCCCGCCTTCTGGCGCAAGGTCTCGCCGATGCATGCCTTGCAGCCCGGCGCGCAGCCGATGCTGCTGGTATGTTCCAGCCAGCGAGAAACGTCCTGCAGCCAGGCCAACGCCTTCGCGCAGCGCATGAAGGCCGGCGGCGCCCGCGCCGAAGTGCTGGAGGAGGCCAAGAGCCACCGCGAAATCAACCTGCAGCTGGGTGCAGACAGCGCTTATACCGGGGCGGTGCAGGCCTTTATCGACAGCTTGAAGTAGTGCCTCAGGGCGCCTTCATGTTCGCTTCTTCGGGCGTCAGGATCCAGACCCGGTCGATATTGCCGTTCATGTCTTCCGTGTAGATGACGGGAATGTCCTTCTCGCTGAGGGAGCCCGGCACCACGCTCAGGTTGTCTTCGCTGACGATGCGCGCGGCCGGCGACAGCTGGCGCAGCTTGCCGTCGATGATGATGTCCGGCGCGTAGCCGAGCGTCATCCTGCCGCGCTTGGCGTTCGGCGGGAATGGACGGGGCTCGCGGCCGGCCTCCTGGGCCAGGGCGGGGAAGGCGATGGTGGCCGCAAGGGCCAGCAGGAAGTGTCGTTTGTTCATGCGCGCTAGCTTACCATGCTGGCGAACATCGCCAGTACGCAAATCGCCATCACCACCGTGCAGGACCAGCCCAGGAAACGCAGGCGGCGCGACAGCGTCACCTTGCCCATGACGCCGGGGCGGGTGGACAGCAGCATGGTCACCACCATGACCGGCACCGCCACCACGCCGTTGATCACGGCGCTCCAGTACAGCGCCCGCATCGGGTCCATCGGCAGGAAGCCGATGCCGACGCCGGCCAGGGTGGCGGCGGTGATGATGGCGTAGAACTTGCGCGCCGCCTGCGGTTCCAGTTCCAGGCTGCTGCGCCAGTTGAAGGCGCCCGCCATTGCATACGCCGCCGACCCGGCCAGCACCGGTATGGCCAGCAGGCCGGTGCCGATGATGCCCAGCCCGAACAGCGCAAAGGCCAGCTCGCCCGCGATCGGCCGCAGCGTCTCCGCCGCGCGCGCCGATGAATCGACCTGCAGGATGCCGTGCGCGTGCAGGGTAACGGCGGTGGTCAGCATGATCGACCAGGCCACGAGATTGGAAAATCCCATGCCGATCGCGGTATCGAGTTTGATGCGGCGCAGCTGCGGCTGCACCTGGCGCGGCGCGTGCTTCAGCGGTTCCGCTTCCGGGTCGGCCTGCAGCTCCTCGACTTCCTGCGCGGCCTGCCAGAAGAACAGGTAAGGACTGATGGTGGTGCCGAATACCGCCACCATGGTGGTCAGGTAATCCTTGTTCCAGGTGATATGCGGCATGAACGTGTATTTCACCACCTCGCGCCACGGCACGTCGATCATCAGGACGGTGGCGGCGTAGGCCAGCAGCGCCAGCGTCAGCCACTTCAGCAGGCGCGCATAGCGCTGGTAAGGAATGAAGACCTGCAGCGCGGCCGACAGCAGTCCGAAGCCCAGCGCATGCCAATGCGGCGGACCACCCGCCACCAGGTGCAGGGCGTCGCCCATGGCAGCCAGGTCGGCCGCGATATTGATGGTGTTGGCGAACAGCAGCAGGCTGACCATGGCATACAGCAGCCAGGCCGGGAAACAGCGCCGGATATTCGACGCCAGCCCGCGCCCGCTGGTGCGGCCGATGCGGGCGCTGGTCTCCTGGATGCCGACCATGAGCGGGTAAGTGAACAGGCCGAGCCAGAGCATGCCGAAGCCGAACTGGGCCCCGGCCTGGGAGTAGGTGGCGATGCCGCTGGGATCATCGTCGGCGGCGCCGGAGATAAGGCCGGGCCCGAGCTTGTCCAGCCATGATTGGCTCTGCTGTTCCATGCCACCGATGCTAGCGGCGGCGGACTTTCTTATCTGTACGTTCGCTCACATGGCGCTTTTCCCAGGCGGCGAGGGCAGTGCGGTAGCGCTCGAGGTCTTCGTAGTAGAGGTCGAGCACGCACCAGGTGCAGCCGCTGTGGCAACAGTCGTCCGGACCGGGTTCGGCCGGCGGCTGGGGCTTGGGGTCGTCTTGCGCTTGCATCATTCTTCCATTGCGAGCAGGGCCTGGTTGCGGCCGCGCTGTTTGGCGCGGTACAGCGCTTCGTCGGCCAGGCGTACCAGTTGTTCCGGGCGGCCATTCTCGCTTGGCACCAGGACGGCGACGCCGATGCTGATCGTGACGTGGCCGAGCGGCGAGGCGTCGTGCGGCAGCTTGAGGCGCGCCAGTTCGTCGCAAATGGTTTGCGCCACGCCGATCGCGTCGGCGCCCGGTGTCGCCACCGACAGCAGCGCGAATTCTTCGCCGCCATAGCGCGCTACCAGGTCGGAACTGCGCCGCCCATGTTCGGTGATCAGGTGCGCCACGGTGCGCAGCGTGGTGTCGCCGGCCAGGTGGCCATAACGGTCATTGTACTTCTTGAAGTAGTCGACATCGAGCATCGACAGCGCCAGCGGCTGGCCGGTGCGCAGGGCGCGCCGCCATTCCGCCTCCAGCGCCAGGTCGAAGCCGCGCCGGTTGCCGACGCCGGTCAGGCCATCGGTCTGGCTCAGCGCTTCGAGCTTGCGGTTGGATTCTTCCAGCTCGGCGGTGCGGGCGTGCACCAGTTGCTCGAGCTCGGCCTGGTGGCGCGTCAGGCGCCGGATGCGCCAGCGGTACAGGCCCCACAGTCCGCCCAGCACCAGGGCCGCGGCGCCGACGCGGAACCAGGTGGTCTGCCAGAACGGCGGCGTGATGGTGACGTTGAGCGTCGCCGCTTCTTCGCTCCAGCTGCCGTGGTGGTTGGCGGCGCGCACACGGAACACATAGCGGCCAGGGTCGAGATTGGTGTAGGTGGCGACGCGCCGTTCGGCGTCGGTTTCCTGCCAGTCGGGGTCGAAGCCCTCCAGCCGGTAGGCGTAGCGGTTCTGCGAGGGTTCGGTGTAGTGCAGGGCGGCGAATTCAAGGGTGAAGGCGGTCGCTTGCGAAGACAGCACCAGGCCGCTGGGCGCGGTCAGCGGGCCTTCCAGCCGGGCCTGGTCACGGAAGCGGCCTTCGCTCAGCGAATGGTTGAACAGCTTGATGTCGGTGATCGCCACTTGCGGCGGCACCGAGGCGCTGTGCACCTGGTCGGGGTCGATGCCGGTCATGCCGTGCACGCCGCCGAAATACAGCTTGCCGTCTGCGCCGGGCGCCGAGGCGCCGACGGTGAAGCCGTCGGTCATGCCGTCGGCGACGGTGAACAGCTGGGCCGAGCCGTTGCTGGGGTTCAGGCGGAACAGGCCGGCCAGGGTGCTGAGCCACAGCTTACCGCTGGCGTCGGACTGCATCGACAGCACCTTGTGATGCTGTACGGCGGCGGCATGCGAACGCAGGCGCAGCCCGCCGTTGGGCAATTCCTCGAGTTGCAGCAGGCCGCGCGAGGTGCCGATCCAGACGTGGCCGGCGGCGTCTTCGTGCAGCGCGGTGACGTTGTCGTCGATCATGCCCTCCGGGCCGCCGTTGAGGAAGTGGCGGAATTTGCCGCTGGCCGGGTCCAGCAGGTCGAGCCCGCCGCCATTGAATTCGGAACCCATCCAGACGCGGCCCTTGCTGTCTTCCAGCACGGCGCTGGTGCCGCCCACGCTGCGGCTGTGCGGGTTGAACGGGTCATGGTAGAACAGGGTAGAGCGCTCGCGCTGCGTGTCGTAGCGCACCAGGCTGTTGCCGGTGCCCAGCCACAACACGCCATCCTTGCCGGGAGCGATGGTGTTGATGAAGTCGCTGGCGGTATTGCCGAAGCGGATCAGCTTGAATTTGCCGTCGGGTTTGTCCAGCCGGTTCAAGCCATTGGCTGTGCCGACCCACAATGTGCCTTCCGGCTGCTGGTACAGGCTGTAGACGATATTGTTGCTGAGCGAGCCCGGCTTGTCGTCGGCCTGGTAGCGCCGCAGCACTTCGCCGCGCTGCGGATCGAACAGGCCCATGCCGAGGCTGCCGCCCATCCAGACCGTACCCTTGGGGCCGTTCTCCAGGCTCAGCAAGGCGTTGTTGGCGCGGCCGTGGCGGCCATCCAGGCGGTAGGGCAGGTAGCGCGTGAAGCCGCTGCTGCTCAGGTTGACCAGGGCGATGCCATCGGTGAAAGAGGCGATCCACAGCATGCCGCCGCGGTCTTGCATCATGGCGCGCAGGTTATCGCCCGGCAGCGAATACGGGTCGTCGCTATTGTGGCTGTACTGGTCGAAACGCTGCGCCGCCTCGTCCCAGCGCAGCAGGCCGGCCGACAGCGTGGTGGCCCACAGCGTGCCGTCGCGGTCGACGTAGAAGCTGGTGATGCGGCTGTCGGGGGTGGCCACGGTTTCGCGGCTGTCCCAGGGCTTGCTGCTATCCCAGCGCAGCACCCCGCCTTCGGTGCCGATCCATAGCATGCCGTGGCGGTCGAAGCGCAGCGCGCGCACGATATTGCTGCGCGCGTTGGGATCGCTGCCCTTGTCGACGCGGCGGTGTTCGAATTCGCTGGCGCCGGCCGGCAGCACATCCAGGCCGCCGGGCCAGGTGGCGGTCCACACAGCGCCCTTGGCGTCGACCGCCAGAGCGTTCAAGTCATTGCCGCCCAGGCTGCCCGGGCGGGCCGGGTCGTGCACATACACGGTAAACTTGCCGCTGGCCGGGTCGAAATGCTGCAAGCCGCCCCAGGTGGCCAGCCACATGCCATCCTTCCCATCCGGAACGATGGCCTTGATGATGCGGCCATTGCTGGGCGCATCGGCCGGCAGGAAGGTGGTGAAGTCGTTGCTGTCCGCGTTGAAACGCGCCAGGCCGTTCTGGGTGCCTGCCCACAGCCGTCCCTTGCCGTCTTCATACAGGGCCGCCACGCGGTCATGCGGCAGCTTGCTGCTGTCGCCGGCCTTGCTGTGGTACTTGGTAGCGCGGTAGCCGTCGTAACGGTAAAGGCCGTTAGATTGGGTGCCGATCCACATGAAGCCGCGTTGATCTTGCAATAGCGACAACATTGATGGTTCATCATTGCCGAGCGGCCCAAGTTTGCGGAAGCGCAAGGAGGGAGCGGCATCGGCCGCCGCTGCGAGCAAAGTGCCCGTCAGCAAAAGCAGCAGCAAAAAATAGCGGCTCAAGTGCCAGCCGCGGGCGTCGATAGCATTCATTTAGTGTCATTATAGCTTCCGTCTCAGCAATAATTTACCGTTGCCAAGCCCCATTCCATGCGCTTTACCACAGTTCTCAGGTATCATGTGGGGTTGGCCGCTGTTAACCTCTAAGAATTGTATGTCTGACATTGAGAACACCCCTGAGCAAGTAAAGTTCGCCGATTTCGGCCTGGCGCCGGAAATCCAGCGCGCACTGACCGACCAGGGCTATGTGCACCCGACGCCGATCCAGGCGAAAGCGATCCCGATCCTGCTGCAGGGTCGCGACGTGATGGGCGCCGCCCAGACCGGTACCGGCAAGACGGCCAGTTTTTCCCTGCCGATCATCCAGCTGCTGCTGGCCCACGCCAATACCTCCATGAGCCCGGCGCGCCACCCGGTGCGCGCCCTGGTGCTGGCGCCGACCCGCGAACTGGCGGTGCAGGTGGCCGAGAACGTGGCGGCTTATTGCAAGCACACCCCGCTGCGTTCCACCGTCGTCTTCGGCGGCATGGACATGAAGCCGCAGACTGAAAAGCTGCGCAGCGGCGTGGAAATCGTGATCGCTACCCCTGGCCGCCTGCTGGACCACGTGGAGCAGAAGAATATCTCGCTGGGCCAGGTGCAGATGCTGGTCATGGATGAAGCGGACCGCATGCTGGACATGGGCTTCCTGCCCGACCTGCAGCGCATCATCAACCTGCTGCCGAAGAAGCGCCAGAACCTGATGTTCTCGGCCACCTTCTCGCCGGAGATCAAGAAGCTGGCGTCCAGCTTCCTGACCGACCCGATCACGATCGAAGTGGCGCGCTCCAACGCCACCGCCGAACGCGTGACCCAGGTTGTCTACAAGGTCAACGAAGACCACAAGCGCGATGCCGTCGCCCACATCCTGCGCCAGCGTGAGCTGAAGCAGGTGATCGTCTTCTCCAACACCAAGATCGGCGCCTCGCGCCTGGCGCGCGGCCTGGCGGCAGAAGGCATGAAGGCGGCCGCCATCCATGGCGACAAGACGCAGCAGGAACGCATGCAGGCGCTGGACGCATTCAAGAAGGGCGAGATCGATGTGCTGGTGGCTACCGACGTGGCCGCGCGCGGCCTGGATATCTCCGACCTGCCGTGCGTGATCAACTTCGACCTGCCATACAACGCGGAAGACTACGTGCACCGTATCGGCCGTACCGGCCGCGCCGGCGCATCGGGCGACGCGATCTCTATCTATTCGGACAAGGACGAACGTCTGCTGGCCGACATCGAAAAGCTGATCAAGCAGACCGTCCCGCGCGGCACCTTGGACGGCTTTGTGCCGGGCGGCTTCCGCAGCGACGAGCGCCACGGCGACCGCCGCCGCGACCGCACCCAGGCTGACCGCGCACCGCGCAGCGGCGAGCGCCGCGAAGGCTCGTCGCCACTGCCGCGCCGCGAGAAGGTCGATCCATGGTTCCTGAAGCCGTACGAGCCGACCCGCAGCAATGGCGCGCCGGCAGCCGCCGCGCCAGCCGCGCCGGCCAAGCCGAAGCAAAAGGTTGCTGCCCTGCTGGGCGGTCTGCCGAAAGGCTAAGCTTTCGCCAGCAGCAAGAAAAAGGGCCCGTCGAACGGGCCCTTTGTTTTTAGTGCTTGCCGAAGCAGGCCGGGCACGAAACCCCCGGCACATATTCCGGCGCCAGCTGCTGGCGTGGCGTGACCACGGCACGGCAGGCGAAGCACTGCTTGGTTTCAGTCGGTTCCAGCTGCGGATTGAGCGCGGTGCGGTAGTCGAACACGAAGCAGTCGCCGGTGTAGTGGGCGCCGCCCACTTCCTCGAAATACTTCAGGATGCCGCCTTCCAGCTGGTACACATTGTCGTAGCCGATGTTCTGCATATGGATCGCGGCCTTTTCGCAGCGGATGCCGCCGGTGCAGAAGGTCACCACGGTCTTGCCTTCGAAGTCGGCCTTGTGCTTCTCGATGACTTCCGGGAATTCGGTGAACTTGGTCAAGCGGTAGTCGACGGTGTTGTCGAAGGTGCCGACATCGACTTCGTAGTCGTTGCGGGTTTCCACCATGACGACCGGCTTGCCGTTGTCGTCGTGGCCCTGGTCCAGCCAGCGCTTCAGGTCTTTGGCTTTCACATGCGGCGCGCGGCCGTCTTCCGGACGGATCAGCGGGTGGCGCATGGTGATGATTTCTTTCTTGATGCGCACCAGCATACGGCGGTGCGACTGCTCGGCGGACAGGCTTTCCTTCACTTCCAGGTCTGCCAGGCGCGCATCGCTGCGCACCCAGGCCAGGTACTCGTCGATATTGGCGCGGGTGCCGGACAGGAACATATTGATGCCTTCCGGGGTCAGCAGGATGGTGCCTTTCAGGCCCAGGCGGGCGCAGATGTCCTGGTACTGCGGACGCAGCTCGTCCAGCTTATCCAGCGTGATGAATTTGTAGGCCGCGATGTTGACGTAAACGGCTGGTGCCGCGCCAGGTGTTGCAGGCGCGTTTTCAATGGTTGCTTGCATGGGATTGGTAATCGATTGAATCCGGAACAGCCGACATTATAGCCGCTCTCAGCGGCATGCTCAAATATTAGGCACTGCAGACGGAACTTTCCGCGCCACGTCCTGTCTATCTGCGCGTCTTACTGACTTGAGGAGCAGATCATGAACCAGGACATGGCCGACGTACAGAAACAGCTGAGGGATCTCTCATATGAGTTGAGGATGTTGTCGATAAATATTGATTATCTTTTTGCGAACCAACGTCACCTGATTGAGTATTTGGCGAGCATGACCAGGTTGGAGGTCGGGTATCGCGGCAAGGATATCCTGAACCGGCTCGACGAGTTGCGTCGCCAGGCCTGCGACGCAAGATAGCGCGTCATAGCGCTGATCGACAAAAATCGAGGCTATCATGGAACTTCCAAACGCAGCCCCTGATTCAGAGCACGAGGATCATGAAGCAAGGATAGTTAAATTGGAAAAGCACGTACAAGACCTTTCGACCGGTCTGCAATCGTTAAGCCAGCAGTTGACTGTAGAGATGGCTGCATTAAAGGTCTGGTTCAGTGAAAAGCTGGATCAACGGCTTGAAGAGTGGCGCAAGGAAAACGAACGCAAGCTTGAGGACTGGCGCAAGGAAAACGACCGCAAGCTTGAGGACTGGCGCAAAGAAAACGATCACAAGCTTGAGGACTGGCGCAAGGAGAACGACCATAAGCTTGAGGATTGGCGCCAGGGGCTCGACCAAAAGCTCGATGGCCTGCGAAAAGACACGGACAGGAAGCTGATGTGGATGATCGGCCTGGCAGTAGCTTTGCTGGTGGGCTTGTACTTCCGGTAACCCTGGGTGTCAGGCACAATGGCGCGCATGACACAGCTCCAAATACTCCCTGAGGCTGGGGCGGCGACTTTGCTGCGGGCCTTGTTCAAAGGCCCGGTCGCTGCTGGTGCGCCGGAAATACCTCGGACCGCATTCCGGCTTGAACGCTTGGATAACCGCCAGATCAAGCGTTACAACGCCTTGCTCGGCTTCGCAGCCGATGCGTTGCCATTGTCTTTTTATTATCTGCCGACGCAGCGCGCGCATCTGGCCACGATGCTGGGAGCGGAATTCCCGTTCCGCCTGGCGGGCATGATCCATGTCGAGAACGAGATTCGCGAATTGAGGGCGCCCGATCGCGATCGGGCGATGGAAATTGTGACCAACGTGACGATTGAACCCCCGGCAGAAAACGGTGCACGTTATTGTGAGTTGCACACCATGGGCAAGCAGCAGGAACAGGATATTTTTGAGTGCCGCAGCCGCTACCTGGCGGTGCGGGGCAAGCGGCGAACCGCTGGCGGGGAACGCGGCAGCGCGGCAGTGGCCCCGGCAGCCGGACAGCCGGCAGGTGAGTGGTCACTCGCGGCCAACGCAGGGCGGCAGTACGCCTCGGTCTCCGGCGACTGGAACCCGATCCACCTGTGGCCATGGTCGGCCCGCCTGCTTGGCATGAAAACGCCGATCATCCACGGCATGCATACCGTGGCCAAGGCGGCCGCCATGCTGGAACAGCGGGAAAGCCGGCGCCTGAAGGCCATTACGGCTCGTTTCAAGGCGCCGATACCACTGGGCGCCGCTGCGGAATTGCGCCTGCTGGAACCGGCCGGCAGCTACCAGGTCTGGACTGGCGGCACGCTGGCGGTGGAAGGCCGCTTCGGTTAGCGCTTACTTCTGCGCCAGCACCCAGCGCACCAGCTGGTGCGCTTCAGCATCGGTCACCTGGTTGGGCGGCATGGGCACGGCGCCCCAGGTGCCGGAACCGCCCTGCAGGATCTTCAGGATCAGCTTGTCCTCGGCGCCCTTGTCGTTTTTATATTTAGCCGCGACATCCTTGAACGACGGTCCGACCAGCTTTTTTGCCATCGCGTGGCAGGCAAAGCAGCTTTTCGACTTGGCCAACTGCTCGGTGTCATCCGCATGGGCGACCAGCGCGGCGGACATCAGCAGGGCAGCAATTGCAATTTTCATCATCAGCTCCAGGGTGGATTGGTAAGGTGATTCTAGCGTTGCCGGACGGTAGCAACCGTCTCATTTGTAAGCAATTATGGCGCGGGATAGACTGAATGCACCAACAAGTCGAATGGAGGTGCAAAATGCACAAGAAAATCGACGAAAGTTTCACACTCTCGCTGAATGGAAAAGAAGTCGCCAATCTCGTGCCGTCGCGCCAGCGGAAACGCCGGCGTGCCATGCGCGAGGCCCTGGAAGTCATCAGGAATGTGGATAGCAGTGGAGCCAGCTCAACAGGTAAAATAGGCGGATATTCGACTAAAAAGCCGCCTGCCACATGAGCATTGAAACAATCGACCAGCCAGTAGACGCCTCGCCAGCCGCCGCGCCCGTGGGACCAGGATTCGTCCACCTGCGCGTGCACACCGAGTATTCGATTGTCGATGGCCTGGTGCGCATCGACGACATGATCAAGGCGGCGGTCAAGGACAAGCAGGGCGCGCTGGCGATCACCGACCTGGCGAATATGTTCGCCATGGTGCGTTTCTACAAGGCGGCACGCGGCAAGGGCATCAAGCCGGTGGTCGGGGTCGATGCATGGATCACCAACGACGAAAACCGCGACAAGCCGCACCGCCTCATGCTGTTCGCGAAGAACCGCATGGGCTACCTGCAGCTATGCGAACTGCTGTCGGAAGCATGGCTGACCAACCAGTACAAGGGACGCGCCGAGATCCGCACCGAGTGGCTGCGCGAACGGGCCAACAAGGCATATGCACTGCTGCCGGGCGAGAGCGGCGCCGATGCGCTGATTGCGCTGTCCGGCGCCCACTTCGGCGACATCGGACAGGCTATCGACAACGGCAACCTGGAACTGGCCGAGGCCAACGCCCGCAAATGGGCCGAGATTTTCCCGAACGGGCATTTCTACGTCGAGATCCAGCGCGCCGGCCAGGCCAACCAGGAAGTCCAGGTGCGCCAGTCGGTCGCGCTGGCGGCCAAGCTTGGCTTGCCGGTGGTGGCAACGCATCCCGTGCAATTCCTGTCCAAGGACGAGTACATCGCCCACGAAGCGCGCGTCTGTATCGCGGAAGGCGAAATGCTGGCCAACGCCAAGCGCGTCAAGCGCTTCAACGAGCAGATGCGCTTCCTGACGCAAGCGGAGATGGCGGAGCTGTTCCACGACCTGCCGGCCGCGCTGCAAAACTCGGTGGAAATCGCCAAGCGCTGCAACGTGGTGCTGACCCTGGGCAAGCCGCAGCTGCCGAATTTCCCGACGCCGGGCATGTCGATCGACGAATTCCTGGTGGCCGAGACCCAGAAAGGCCTGGAAGAACGCCTGGTCCAGCTCTTCCCCGATCCCGAGAAGCGGGAGAAGGAGCGCCCGCGCTACGAGGCGCGCCTGAAGTTCGAGAACGACACCATCATCAAGATGAAGTTCCCGGGCTACTTCCTGATCGTTGCGGAGTTTATCCAGTGGGGCAAGAACAACGGCGTGCCGATCGGCCCGGGCCGCGGCTCCGGTGCCGGCTCGCTGGTGGCGTATGCGCTGAAGATCACCGACCTGGACCCGCTGAAGTACAACCTGCTGTTCGAGCGTTTCCTGAACCCAGAACGTATTTCGATGCCCGACTTCGACATCGACTTCTGCCAGGAGAAACGAGAGCTGGTGATCCAGCACGTGAAGGACCTGTACGGCCGCGATGCGGTGTCGCAGATCGCCACCTTCGGTACCATGGCGGCGAAAGGCGCGATCCGCGACGTGGGCCGCGTGATGGACTTCGGCTACAACTTCTGCGACGGCGTGTCGAAGCTGATCCCGTTCAAGCCGGGCAAGCCGGTCTCGATTGCGGAGGCGATCGAGGAAGAACCGCTGCTGAAAGAGCGCCAGGAAAACGAAGAGGAAGTGCGCCAGCTGCTCGACCTGGCGCAGCAGGTGGAAGGCATTACCCGTAACATCGGCATGCACGCCGGCGGCGTGCTGATCGCGCCGGGCAAGCTGACCGACTTCTGCCCGCTGTACACCCAGGGCGGCGACGCCGGCGTGGTGTCGCAGTATGACAAGGACGACGTGGAAGCCGTCGGCCTGGTGAAGTTCGACTTTTTGGGCCTGACCACGCTGACCATCCTGGACCGCGCGGTCAACTACATCAAGGACCTCGATCCGGAAGGGGCCAAGGACTTCGACCTGGCCAAGCTGCCGCTGAACGACCGCCCGACCTACGAATTGCTGACCAAGGCGAAGACCGTCGCCGTGTTCCAGCTTGAATCGCGCGGCATGCAGGGCATGCTGAAAGATGCGCGTCCCGACCGCTTTGAAGACATTATTGCGCTGGTGGCGCTGTACCGTCCGGGCCCGATGGACCTGATCCCGGACTTCTGCAAACGCAAGCACGGCGAAAAGTTCGACTATCCCGATCCCCGCACCGAGGGCATCCTGTCCGAAACCTACGGCATCATGGTTTACCAGGAACAGGTGATGCAGATGGCGCAGATCATCGGCGGCTATTCGCTGGGTGGCGCGGACATGCTGCGCCGTGCGATGGGTAAGAAAAAAGCCGAGGAAATGGCGGAGCACCGCGAGATCTTCCGCAAGGGCGCGCAAGAGGGCGGCCTGACCATCGAGAAGGCCGACGAGATCTTCGACTTGATGGAAAAGTTCGCGGGCTACGGCTTCAACAAGTCGCACGCGGCCGCGTATGCGCTGCTGTCGTATCACACCGCCTACCTGAAGCATCACCACACCGCAGCGTTCATGGCAGCCAACATGTCGCTGGCCATGGATGATACCGAGAAGGTCAAGATCCTGGTCGAGGACTCGATCGACGTCTGCGGCTTGACCATCCTGCCGCCGGACGTGAACCAGTCTTCCTACCGCTTCCGTCCGGACGGCGAGCCGGGCAAGAAGGCGACCAAGATCCGCTACGGAATGGGCGGCGTGAAAGGCGCAGGCCAGAACGCGATTGAAGCGATCATCGCGGCGCGCGAGGCGGGCGGGCCGTTCACCAGCCTGTTCGACTTCTGCAAGCGCGTGGACAAGAAGCAGATCAACCGCCGTACGGTGGAAGCGCTGATCCGCTCCGGCGCCTTCGACTGCTTCGGCGTCGACCGTGCGGTGCTGTTTGCCTCCGTGGGCTTCGCCATGGAATACGCGGACCAGGAAGCCAAGTCGGCCAACCAGGTCAGCCTGTTCGGCGGCGACGATTCGGACCTGGTGGCGCCGCCGGATTACGTGCAGGCGACACCGTGGACCGACCGCGAAAAGCTCGCGGAAGAAAAGATTGCGCTGGGCTACTACCTGTCCGGCCACATGTTCGACTCCTACCAGCAGGAAGCGCGCCGCTTTGCGCGCACCAAGCTGTCCGAGCTCGAGCCTTCGCGCGAACCGCGCATGATGTGCGGTGTGATTTCCGGTATCCGCACCCAGATGACCCAGCGCGGCAAGCTGCTGATTGTCACGCTGGACGACAAGACTGCCGTGGTCGAAGTCACCGTCTACAACGAAGTCTTCGAACCGAACAAGCATATGTTCAAGGAAGACGAATTCCTGTGCGTGACGGGCAAGGTGTCGGAAGACCGCTTCTCGGGCGGCCTGCGCATCTCGGCGGAAAAGGTCTACAACATCACCGCCGCGCGCATCCAGTTCGGCCGCCAGATTGGTTTGTCGCTGCCGAAGGCCGTGCCGTCGGCCAAGCTGGCCGAGATCCTGGGACCGCACCGCGATGAATACGGATTGCCGGTTTCCATGCGGGTGAAACCACAAGGCATCGACTGCGTGTTACAACTGGGCGACGATTGGCGCGTCGCGCCGTCCGATGCGCTGAAAATCGCACTGGAACAGGGCTTGGGAGCGCAGGAAGTCGCTATCGAGTATTGATGTGCTATTGCATGGGTGATAACATTTTCAACCATGCTATTTAACTCATTCAGCTTCCTGCTAGGCTTCCTGCCGCTCACCCTGGCCGGCTATTTCCTGCTCGCGCGGCGCAACCCGACGTGGGGTGTGGCATGGCTGGCGCTGGCCTCCGTGTTCTTTTACGGCTGGTGGGACGTACGCTACGTGCCGTTGCTGCTTGGCTCCGTGTTGATCAACTATGGCTGCGCGCAAGCGATCCGCCGTGCGCAGGGCCGGGCGCGCAAGCGGTGGCTGGCCGGCGCGGTCGCCGCCAATCTGGTGCTGCTTGGCTACTACAAATACGCGAACTTCTTCTACACCAGCCTGACCGGCCATCATTCGGATGCCTTGCAGGTGGTGCTGCCGATCGGCATATCGTTCTTCACCTTCACCCAGATCGCCTTCCTGGTCGACACGGCGCGCGGCTTTGTGCAGGAGGGGCGCTTTATCCATTACCTGCTGTTCGTTACCTACTTCCCGCACCTGGTGGCCGGTCCCGTCCTGCACCATAAGGAAATGATGCCGCAGTTCGCAGACCCGCGAAATGCCGTCCCGCGCGCCGATAATTTTTCCGTCGGCGCCACGATTTTCATCATCGGCCTGGCCAAGAAGACGCTGCTGGCCGATACGCTTGCGCCATATGCCAACACGCTGTTCGCGGCGCCGGGCGAGCCCACGCTGCTGGTGGCATGGGGCGGCGTGCTGGCATATGCCTTCCAGCTGTACTTCGATTTTTCCGGCTATTCGGACATGGCGATCGGCCTCTCGCGCCTGTTCGGCGTGCACCTGCCGCTGAATTTCAATTCGCCCTACAAGTCCTTCAATATCGTCGAATTCTGGCGCCGCTGGCATATGACGCTGTCGCGCTTCCTGCGCGATTACCTGTACATTCCGCTGGGCGGCAACCGGCACGGTGCGGTGCGCGCCAAAGCCAACCTGATGGTGACCATGCTGCTGGGCGGCCTGTGGCACGGCGCCAGCTGGAACTTCGTGCTGTGGGGCGGGCTGCATGGCCTGTACCTGGTCATTGCGCACGCCTGGCAGATGTTCAAGGACCGCATGGGCTGGAAGGGCAGCGGCGGCCGCATGGGACGCCTGGCGGCGTGGGCGCTGACTTTTGCCGCCGTGTCTTTCGCCTGGGTGTTCTTCCGCGCGGCGGACCTGCCTTCGGCGCTGCGCATCGTGGCCGGCATGGCCGGGCATGCAGGCGTGACCTTGCCCGATGCAATCGGTGCGCGGCTGGGCGGCTTTGCGCATACGCTGGAGCAGTTGGGCATCGGCTGGTCGCTGGGCGGCGGTACGCAGTTCATTGAAACCTGGACCTGGGTGGTGGTGGCGGCGCTGGTCGCATTCTTCGCGCCGAACACGCAGCAGATCATGCACCGCTTCTCGCCGGCGCTGGACCATGACGGCACAGCTGCGCCGGCGCGCCTTTCCTGGCGGCCGTCGCCGCGTCCCGCACTGGCCGCCGGCCTGCTGGCCGTGGCCTGCATGCTGGCGCTTTCGCGTCCCAGCGAATTCCTCTATTTCCAGTTCTGACCATGCCGAACGTCTCGCATCATCATTACCTGCGCAAACTGGGCCTGGCCATGCTGGGGGGCTTCATGCTGGTCGCCAGCGTGGTCGTGCTGGCCGATCCTTACGATTTGTACGGCGTGCTGCGCAAGCCTGGCCTGAATGCCAAAAAGCCGGTGCCGACCCGCTTCCGCAACGAGATCAAGCTGGCGGGCGCCGAACGTGTTGGCGCAACCCAGTTCCTGGTCGGGAATTCTCGCGTCGAAGTGGGCTTCGATCCGGACAGCCCTGCGCTGGGCGGCGGCGCCTACAACCTCGGCCTGGCCGGCACCGGCACCATGGTGGCGGTGGGGCAGCTGCAGTACTTGCGCAGTACTGGCGTGAAGCCCAGGCGCGTGATCGCCGGCATCGAGTTCCACGACGCGCTGCTGGCGCCGGGGCAGCACGGCGGCGCGCGGCCGGTGCCGGCGGCCATGAGGGGCTGGCTCTGGAGGGTGGAAAGCCTGCTGTCGCTGGGCTCCTTGCGCGATGCCGCCACCACCTTCGCCATGCAGCGCGACAGCGAAGCCGAAACCATGACCGAGCGCGGCCTGAACCCGCTCAGCGAATATGAAAAGTACGTGCGCTATGAGGGCTATTACAAGATCTTCCGCCAGCGCGCGGAAGAGAATGCCGCCACGCTGGTGCGCAAGGCGCCCGGCGACCTCGATCGCGGCGGCCTGCATGAAGAGCTGCGCACTTTGCTGGATGCGTCCGCGCGCGACAACCCGGGCGTCGAGGTGCACCTGCTGTTCTACGCCTACCACGCGCAGCTGATGGCGCTGTATGAAGCGAGCGGTTTATGGCCTCGCTTCGAGGAGTGGAAGTACATCGTGCTGGAAGAAGTGGAAGCGGCGCGCGCCCGCTACCCGCAGGCGCGCATCATGCTGCATGATTTCAGCGGCTTTGGCGAGTTCAACTGCGAGCCGATTCCCGGCCCAGGCGACAAAGGCCGCACGCACTGGTACTGGGAAGCGGGCCACTACAAGCCGGCGCTGGGCGAAGTGATGATGCAGCGTATGCTGTCCGGTGTGCCGGCCGGCACATTCGGCATGGACCTGAACCTGCAGAACCTGGAGCAGGACCGCCAGCGTATCGCCAGCGAGCGCGCCACCTGCGCCGCAGCGCATCCGGAATTGTTTTCCGAAGCGCGTGAACTGGTCGAGCGCGCGCAACGGCGTCAAGGAAAGGGGATTTGAGATGGAAATGAAACGCATCAACGCAGGCAAGCTGCGCGCCATCGGCTACGACGAGCGCACGCGCGTGCTGCGCGTCGAATTCGACGACGGCAGCGCCATCGATTACGACAGCGTCGGCCGCGACGTATGGCAGCGCCTGTCCACCTCGGGCAGCGCGTGGAGCTTCTACCGCGACAATATCGAAGAAGAGTACACCGGCCGCAAAGGCCGCGCCAAGCCGCAGACAGGCACCCGCCCGCCCGGCCTGGACGACCTGTTCGGCTAACTACATGTCTTTTAGCGCGGTGATGGCGTAGCCTTTACTTCCCATTTGCTGGGTCAGGCTATCGATATGGTAATGAGGCAGGACTTGCACATCATCATCGACTTCCAGCGATTGCTCGGCTGGCAGCCAGTCGGTGTTGATGGCTTCTTGCGGGATGGGTTTGCCCTCTGGCACGGCGAGGTAGGAAAAAATGCCGTTGTGTTCGGCACGACGATAGATATCCAGGCGCATCTTCATCTCCCTTCAACTAAGTCCTACGCACAGGCTGGCGTAACGCCTTGATTCTACTCCGCTTGGGCGGCGCAGGCCATGCAAGATTAGCGGCCGAGTGAACTCAGCACGGCAAAGTTGACCTGGGTCATCAATTCGTAGCGACGGCGCATCTCGGCGCGTTTCTTCGATGGAACTTCCTCCAAATCCGGCGCCTGCAGGGGCGCACACCCCATCTGCCAGTCGCCATCCGGGCGCCTGCTTGCGCCCAGTTCCTGCCACAGGCTGTCATAGTCGGCCTTGACCTTGCCCTTGCGCACGGATTTGACGCAGACAGTACGGTTGCGGTTGCCCACCAGGACCAGGTGTTCGCAGCCCCAGGCGTGGCCCAGCTGGCCCGCCAGGCGCACCAGCAGATTTTTGGGACGCAGGCCGTGCAGGTCGCGCGTGGCTTCGCGCGCCAGTTCGAGCCCGGCGCCGCATTGCGGACCCTGCACGCAGCCGATGCCGAGCTGGCGCAACTGGCCTTCCTGCACGAAGGAAAACGCCAGGGAGTACACAAGGGTGCCCTGGCACATCAGCTGCAGCACCAGCTCGCCTTCGCGTTCCATCGGGACAATGGCCCTGAGATCGATGGTATAGTGGGCCCCCGACTTTCCCGCGAAACTGGCCAGCCGCAATCCGCCGCGTGCGGCCTGCAGCACCGCATCCCCCAAGCCTTCCTGGACGATAAAACGGTAGTGGTCGCCCAAGGCCGCCAGGCGGCGCCGCTGGCATAGCCGCTTGCTGAGCCAGGGACGGTAAATCTTGTGGATCAGGCGCGGCTGGACGTTGGCCAGTTCGCGCAAGGATGGGTGGGAGTTGAGCAATTCCAGCCAGCCGCGCGTCAGGCGCGGCGTGGTCATGGCGCGGGCATGCAGTTTCAGCGCCGCGGTGAGCCGGGACAGCGAAGATTTGGGTTCCAGTCCGGAACGCAGCGTGATTGCGTGCAGATACATTGCGTTATTTAAGTGAAACAGTGCGTTACAATCTAATAATGCTAATTGCCCACAAATAGGTGAGCAATACTGTGATGACCCCTACGTGCATCGCTTATGGATTTCCTTGGATCAACACATGTTTCAATGCGGCTTATTTCAAAAATGAACAAGCCTGCTACGTTAAACACTTAGTTGCGTTTTTTTCCTTATGCGTTTTTCGTTTTTGCCGGCGACGGCCGCGTTCCTGGCCGCCTACCTGTTATTCGACTGGGTCAGCTATGTCGAGCCGCTGCTCGGCCTGAATATCACCCCATGGAACCCGGATACGGCGCTGGGCCTGGTGTTCTGGCTGGTCTATGGCCGGCGCGCCGCGCTGCCCTGGTTCCTGGCCCTGGTGGCCGGCGAGGTGCTGGTGCGCGGCATGCCGCTCGGCTGGCCGGGCACCTTGTTGACGGCGGCATGGCTGATCCTGGGCTACGGCCTGCTTGGCGAGGCCTTGCGCCACGTGCTGGGCGGACTGTCGATCTTCAGCAGCCGGGAAAGCTTCTATCGCTGGCTGGCCATCGTGGCTGCCGGCACGATGCTGAATGCGGTGGGCCATATCAGCCTGCTGGCGGGGCTGGGCATGGTGCCCTGGAGCGAATGGCTGCGCGCCGTATGGCGCTTTGGCTTTGGCGACCTGGTGGGGGTGGTGGTCAGCATGCCGCTGCTGTTGAAACTGGCCGACCCGGTAACGCGCGAGCAGCTGCGCGAGGCGACCTGGAAGCCGGAAACCCTGGGCTACCTGGCGCTGGCGATCTTCGTGCTATGGGCGGTGTTCGGCTATATCGTCACATCCGAATTCAAGCATTTCTATTTCCTGTTCCTGCCGCTGATCTGGGCCGCCTCGCGCCAGGGAGTGAATGGCGCGGTGCTGGTGGTATTCGTGCTGCAGATGGCGATCGTCACGCTGGTCCGGGCCAACCACGCCAACAACATCACCGTGTCGGAGCTACAGATGCTGGACGCGGTTCTGGCCCTGGTCGGCTTCTTCATCGGCATCGTGGTCGACGAACGGCGCCAGGTGGCGGAGGAATTGAAGCAGACCCTGCGCCTGGCGGCGGCTGGCGAAATGGCGGCGGCGCTGGCGCATGAATTGAACCAGCCGATGACGGCGCTGGCGGTGTATGGCAAGGCTTGCGAGCATTTGCTGGCGCGTGGCGAAGCGGGCGACCTGCTGAAAAATGCCATTGGCCAGATGATCAACGAGTCGGCGCGGGCGGCGGACGTGGTCAAGCGCTTGCGTGACTTCTTCCGCACCGGCGCCATGCAGCTGGAAAACGTCGGCGCCGCCGACCTGCTGTCCGGCATCGTGCAGCAGTTCCGGCCCCAGTTCGCCGAACATGGCGTGCAGCTGGTCATCGCTGAAATGCCGCCGCTGCTGGTGCAGGTAGACCGCCTGCAGATTGAGCTGGTGCTGCGCAACCTGCTGGCCAATGCGCTGGATGCGGTGCGCATGCGCCCGGCCGGCGAGCGCAGCATCAGCGTCACGGCGGAGAATGCCGGCGGCAAGCTGCGCTTCACCGTGGAGGACAGCGGCGATGGCTTGACGCAGCAGGCGCTGGGGCGTCTGTTCGAGCCATTTGTCTCGACCAAGGCCACCGGCATGGGCCTGGGTTTGGTGCTGAGCCGCTCCATCGTGGAGGCGCATGGCGGTAGTTTATGGGCAGAAGTTGCCGCCCATGGCGTCTTTCGATTTATACTGCCGGCGCTGGACTCTGGAGAATAGCCTTGTCAAACCTTACCGTATTCATCGTCGATGATGATCCTTCGCTGCGCGACGCACTTGGCCTGCTGCTGAGCGTGCGCGGCTACCGTACCGCCGTTTTCGCCAGCGCCGAAGCTTTTTTGCAGGCCTGGCTGCCCGAATGGTCCGGCTGCCTGGTAGCCGATATCCGCATGTCCGGCATGGACGGACTGACCCTGCAGCGCAAATTGAGCGAGATGGGCTGCCTGCTGCCGGTCATCATCGTGACCGGCCATGGCGACGTGAGCTCGGCGCGTGAAGCCTTCAAGGCGCGCGCCGTGGACTTCCTGGAAAAGCCGTTCGATGACGACAAGCTGATTGCCGCCATCGAAGAAGCCTTCTCGATGCAGCAGCGCCAGCGCCAGGACCAGGACCGGCGCAACCAGCGCGACCAGCTGCTGGCCGAACTGACGCCGCGCGAGCGCGAAGTGTTCGAACTGGTGGTGATGGGCCGCCACAACCGCGAGATCGCGCCCCAGCTCAATATCAGCGTGCGCACGGTGGAAGTGCACAAGGCGCGCCTGATGGCCAAGCTGGGCGTGGACAACGTGGCCGACCTGGTGCGCGTCGCCCTGCGCGAATAAGCCTCAGGCCGCGTCCCGGCGCAGCGCGCGCCAGCCGACGATCACGTCGCGCACCTGCTGCGGCGTGATCGCCTCCATGCAGCTGCAGGCTGCCTTGTCCTGGCACTTGCCGCAAGCCTGGCTGGTGCTCAGGTTGGTCGTATGCGGGCCGAGCGCACCCCAGCGCGCGATGTCGATCGGTTTGATCGGCGGGAACAGTCCCAGCGTATTGCGTCCCAGCGCGGCCGACACGTGCAGCGGCCCGGTGCCGCTGGCCACCAGGCCATCGGCGCGGCCGATCAGCGCCAGCAGCTCGCGCAATTCCAGCTTGCCGCAGATATTGTTCACATTGGGCAGGGCCAGCAGCGCGGGCGCCTGCTGCGCCAGCAGTTCGCCTTCCGCGGCGCTGCCGGTCAGCCACAGCTTGATATCGCCATGCGCTTGCAACAGGCGGGCCAGCTCGGTGAAATGACCCAGCGGCCATTCGCGGCCGTTGCCGTTGGATTTGGTGTGCAGGATCACGTGATAGCCCTGCTCGCCCAATAGCGCGTCGACCTTGGCGCTGACGGGCGCGCTCAGCCCGTACATCGGCCAGACGTCTTGCAGCGGCGGGATGTCGTGCAGCCCCAGTGGGCGCAGCAGCTCGAAGGTGAGCTGGGCTTCATGCAGGTGCGACCTGGCGCGGCTGAAGTAGACCAGTTCGTTGCAGGTCCACCAATGGTAGAAACGGCGCCCGCTTCCGATGCGGCGCGCAATGCCGGCGCGCTTGACGGCCTTGGCGATGCCGCGCTGCGGGAAGGCCAGCAGGACCGTGTCGAAGGCGGCGGCGCGCAGGCCTTGCGCCAGGTCCGGCAAGTCGTCTACCGCCAGTACGGCATCAACGTGGCGGCACTGGCGAACGGTGTCGGCCGCGTAACGGCGTACCAGGAAGGTGATGTGTACATCCGGGTAGTGCTGTTTCAGCCAGCCTGCAATCGGCAGGGTCAGCACCACGTCGCCGATATTGTCGGTGCGGGTAATCAGGATGCGGCGCGGCGGCTGGATGGCGCCGCCGGTCAGGTACAGGCACATGCCGGCCATGCTGCACGCCATCGTGACGTAGAACAGTTTGGGCGCCATCAGCCAGAACATCACGTCCGTCAGGCCAAAGCCGACGAAGCACAGAACCAGCACCATGCCGGCCAGGGCCATCCGGCGCTGGCCGCGATCGGGCGCGTGGAACATCTTGCGGAAGAACTGGAACGGCGCCACGTACATGGCGATCAGCAGGCTGAAGTCGAGCAGGCCGCCGGTGGCCAGGAAATGCAGCGCATCGTTATGTGCGCTGGAATAAGTCAGCGCCGGCGACTGCTGCAGCAGGCCGCGGTCGGCCAGGGCATGCAGCGCCATGTCGAAATTATCGCGCCCGACGCCGAGCCAAGGATGTTCCTGGAACATCAGCCAGGCCGCTTTCCACAGTTCCAGGCGGATGCCCAGCGAGGTCGTGGCGTCCCCGCGCGCGAAGTAACCCTGGACGTCGGATATGCCCTCGTGCACGCGCAGCGCGATGCCGGTCGCCGGGATGAAATAGGCCAATATGGACAGTACGGCGGTCGCGCCCAGCGCCAGCAGCAAGTGTTTGCCATGCATGCTGTGGCCATAGCGCACCAGCGGCACCACGGCCAGCAGCATGGCCAGCCAGCCGCCGCGCGAACCGGACAGCACCGAAGCCACCAGGCCGGCCAGCAGGGCCAGCATCGGCAGGTAGCGCATCCTGGACGAAGGATTCAGGCTGCAGATGGCCATCATGCCCATGGCGATGGCCAGGTCGCCGAAAGTGATGGCGTGATGGGTAAAGCCGTCGGCGCGCTCCATGCCCAGCACCGCCACCTGCACCACGGCCACCACGGCGCCAGCGATGCTGCCCAGGTAAAGGCCCAGCCAGAAAGGACGCGGCTCGGATTTCAGGTGGCAAAATACGCCGATGGCTGCCAGGCCGAACCACATGCGCGAGGGACCATCCAGGGTGCGCAGCGGCTGGTGGTCGAAAATCATGCGCAGCAGCGAGACCAGGAAGAAGGCGCTGAACGCCAGCACCATGGGACGCACTTTGGGCCAGTTGTCGCGATAACAATCAAGCACGCCTTCGCGTAAATTCAAGGCAAACAGGATCAGCGTCAGGCCCAGGACGGTGCCGACCCCGAACTTCGTTGTCAGCGCGATCGCCGGTAAGGAAAAAATCAGGAGAGCAGCAAGCAGGGGCATCTTGGCAGGCGTTGAATCTTGTATTAAAGGCAATGAGATATCGTCACCGAAGGTGGCCGAAAAGCGTCGATTATAGCAGCCGGGCCGGGGCGGACTGCGTGCAGTCCGGTGTTGTTGCCCTAGCTGCAATCGGTAATAATGCTTGGCCAAAAGAACTGGAAATTCGATGACATGAACCCGCAATCGGCCCGCACCCTGGTGATCTCGCCCAATTGGATCGGCGACGCCGTCATGGCACAACCGCTGCTCCAGCTTTTGAAAGCGGCGCACCCGGAGCGCCCGATCGACGTGCTGGCGCCGCCGGCCGTGTCGCCGGTCTGGCGCCAGATGCCGGAAGTGGCCGAGGTGCTGGAAACGCCGTTCCGCCACGGTTCGCTGCAGCTGAAGGAGCGCTGGCGCTATGCGCGGCTGCTGCGCCAGCGCGGTTATGCCGATGCCTACATCCTGCCCAACACCATCAAGTATGCCTTGATCCCATGGCTAGCCGGCATTCCGCGCCGGGTCGGCTACAAGGGCGAGAGCCGTTACGGCCTGATTAATGTGATGCACCATGACGATGCGCCGCCGCGTCCCATGGTGCCGTTCTATGCGGCGCTGGCCGATGCACCGGGCGGCCCGCTGCGCGGCAGCCTGCCCAAGCCGCGCATGGCAGCCGGCGCGGCGCAAATCGCTGCGGCTTGCGCCAAGACCGGAATCGATCCGGCCCGCCCGCTGGTGGTATTCGCTCCGGGCGCCGAATTCGGCGGCGCCAAGCGTTGGCCGCCGGCCCATTTCGGCCAGCTCGCCCAGCGCATCCTGGAGCGTGACCCGCAGGCCCAGGTCGCGCTGCTCGGCTCCCCCAAGGATGGCCCGGCTTGCGAAGAGGTGATTGCCGCGGCCGGTGCGCCGCCCGGCCTGGCCAGCCTGGCCGGCAAGACTACGCTGTCCGATGCGGTGGCCCTGATCGCCCGTTCGGCGGCGGTGGTCAGCAACGATTCGGGCCTGCTGCACGTGGCGTCCGCGCTGAACCGGCCGGTGATCGCCATCTACGGCCCGACCGATCCCGATCACGCGCCGCCATTTTCCGATATGGCTGCTTCGATTTCGCTGCGCCTGGATTGCTCGCCGTGCCGCCAGCGCGAGTGTCCGCTCGGCCACCAGAACTGCATGCACGGCATCGGCGCCGGCCAGGTGTGGCAGACGCTGGAGCCGATGCTCAACCGTTGACGATCGGCTGGGCAATGATCCACAGGCTTAGCAAGGTATAAGTCACCATCAGCGCCAGCATCGGCAGCTGGCTGCGGGCGGCGCGCGCGCCGAACTGGCGCAGCGCGGTCTGGTGCCCCAGCCACACGGCCGCCACATGGCCGGCCACGATGGCAAACAGCGACACGTACCAGACCATGCGCGCATCCACGATGCCCAGGCGGATGAAATAGAAGCGCGTGCCGAACAAGTTCCAGCCCAGGTTGAGCGGATCGGAAGCCAGGGGAATCAGGTATTGCCCCGCCATCGCCAGGAACGACAGGTAGTGGGCGAAATGGTAGGCAATGGCGATCGGTACCAGCGTCAGTACATACCAGCCGGCAGTTTGCGCCAGTCCGGCGCCGCCGCCGCACCCGGCAATCGCCCGGCACACGCCTAGGTAGGCGAGCAGGAACAGCGCGGGCAGCAGGCATAGGGCGCCGGCGCGCAGCAAGGCGGGCGGCGCATCGAACGCCGTTTGCAGGTCCAGCCAGGGTTGTGTCTCCAGCAAACCGTCGAAGCTGACGGAGGACAGCATCAGCATCACCAGCACAATATGCGGCCAGCCGAGCGGAGCTTCCACCAGCAGCCCTGCGCCGAAGGGGCGCAACTGCCAGCGTCCGCCCTGCACCTGATTCGGGGCGAAGCGCGCCAGCAGGCCAAAGACCACAGCAAATACTTCACCGTGTTCCAGCCAGCAGCGGCGCCCGAAACAGAACATGCCGAGCCACGTGAGGCAGGAGTAGGCCAGCATCGCCGCCGCCAGGCTGGCGGGCTGCTCGCTGCCTTCCCAATTGAGCTCCATGTTCACGAACACGAAGAAGAGGATGGCGGCGGGCCACACGCCGGCCCAGGCTGGCCAGGCCAGCTTGCCGGGGCGTTCGCCCAGCGTCCAGCGGTAAATGGTGTCGATGGGATTGACCAGCGCCCACAGGTCGCCCAGCAGGGCGGAGATGAAGGCCATGCCGACCCACCAGACCGCCCACACCATGGGAGGTGCGATATTCTTGAATGGATTCTGGGTGCCGATGAAGCCGGCGCAGATGACCAGCAGGTACAGGGCCAGCACCACCGCACGCAACGCTGTCTCCAGTGCGCCGCGCATGGGGATGCGCTCAAGCACCGTGATGGCTTGCCCGGGCGGGCGTGGCTGCAAATCGCCTTGTCGCGCCAGCAGAAGGAAAGTCACCGCCACCGTCGCACCGGCCCCGCTCATGAACATCCACAGCGGCAGCGGCAGGTCAAAGCGCTGGCCGAAGCCGTGCGCCAGCGCCGGCAAGGGAATGGCTGCCAGCAGCCAGCGCTTCATCGCGGAACAACTTCCACGTAAAGCAGGGCGGGTGCGTGGTGATGTCCTTTGCCGTGCGCCGCCAGAGGATAGCGGCCAAGTACCTGCGCTTGCAGCTGCAGGCGGCCCGGCGTTCCTGCCTTCAGCGCCAGTTGCAGGTCGTAGCCATGCAGGTGCAGGTCCATCGGGGCATCGCTGCGCAATTCCAGGACCAGCGTATCGCCCTGCGGCACGCGCACCGTGGGCGCCGGATCGGCAATGCGCTGCTGTTTTACTTCGAAACTGGCATTCTGTTGCGCGGCCCATACAGGGGCGCCCGCCAACAGCGTTAGCGTTGCAAACAACCAGTCATGGCGGGGCAGGCGCATATGGTGATTCTAGCCGCGCAGGCGTAATATTCAATGTCTGACCCTGCAAAGAAGGAGTGGACCATGCGTATCCGTTTCCTGCTTCCCGTCGCAGTCGCCCTGGGCATCCCCGCCCTGGCCAGCGCCGAAATCCTGGCGATGATGAACTACGAAACCAAGTCTCCCGAATCGCTCAAGGCGCTCAAGAATCCTGTGGCGCCGGCGGCACGCAAGGAGGGCATCGCGATCGTCGATGTCGACCCGAATTCCAGGACCTTCGGCAAGATCGTCAAGGACATTCCGCTGCCTTCCGACCTGGTGGCGCACCACATCTTCTATAACCACGACATGAGCAAGGCCTATGTCACGGCGCTGGGCAAGAGCGAGCTGCGCGTAATGGACATGAAGTCCAAGGACTACGCCATGACGACCGTGAGTATCCCCAATTGCGTCATGGGCGAGGACGTCGCGTTCTCGGCCGACCACAAACGCTGGTACATCAGCTGCATGGGCAGCCAGGCCATGGTGGTAGGCGACGCCATGAGCGACAAGGTGCTCAATACCATCAAAGTGGCGGCGCCTTACCCGCACGGGCTGGCCGTCTCCGGCGGCGCGGACCGCATCCTGCTGACGTCTACCGTGCGCGGTTCCGACCTGGGCGACGCCGGGGAGGTGATCAGCGCGGTGGAAGCGAGCAGCGGCAAAGTGCTTGGCACCTACAAGGTATCGAAGAAGGCTTCGCCTGCGGGCGAGGCGCCGGTGGAAGTCCTGTTCGTGCCGAACGCGAAGCCCGCCGTGGCCTATGTCACCAATATGTATGGCGGCACTTTGTGGACCGCCAGCTGGAATCCTGCGAAGAAGGATTTCGAGGTGGCGCAGGTTTATGACTTTGCCGATGCCAAGGCCGGCGTGCCGCTGGAAATCTATTTCAACAAGCAGGCTTCGCGCATGTATGTAACCAGCGCCAAGCCGGGCCAGCTGCACATCTTCGACATTTCGGCCAAAGCGGGGGAACCCAAGCTGCTCAAGTCCATTGCCGCGGCGGAGGGCGCGCACCACGTGGCCTTTACCAAGGACGGCAAATACGCCTTTGTGCAGAATGCCTTGCTTAACCTGCCGGGCATGAGCGATGGCTCGGTCACCGTGATCGACTTGCAGAGCGGGGCTGTCGTTACCAGCATGGATACGCTGAAGAACGCCGGCCTCAATCCCAACAGCATCGTGCTGCTGCCGCAGTGGAATGAGATGATGGGGCATTGAATAAGGACCCCGGTGCCAGGTCCTGGCACCGGATATACTTCGCTTATGACACCGCTGGTCCTGATTCCCGGCTATATGCTGGACGACGCCTTATGGGATGGCATGCTGCCCTTCCTTCCTCCCGAACTCCCGCTGCATTTCGCCAGCCTGGCCGAAGGCGATTCCATTGCCGCCATGGCGCAGGCCATCCTGGCCAAATGCCCGCCGCAATTCAGCTTGCTGGGTTTTTCGATGGGCGGCTACGTCGCCCGTGAAATCGTGCGGCTGGCGCCGGATCGCGTGCAGACGCTGGCGCTGGTCGCCACTTCAAGCCGCGCCGACTCGCTGCAGCAGGTCGAACAGCGCAGCAAGGCCGCCCGCGCCAATCCGATCGGCGCCTTCCGCGGCCTGGGACGCGCAGCCATCGCCCAATCGCTGCATCCGGACAACGCCGCTAACGAGGCGCTGATCGCACATGTGCGCATCATGGGCGAACGCCTTGGCCGTGAAGTCTTCGTGCGCCAGTCGCTGATCGTGCGCGATGCCGATACGAGCCGCCTGTCCGGCATCCAATGTCCGACGCTGGTGGTGGCAGCCGCCGAAGATCAGTTGCGCAGTCCGGAAGAAGCAAGTGAACTGGCCTCAGGCATCCCCGGCGCGCAACTGGTGACCATACCAAGAGCCGGCCACCTGATCCCCCTCGAACAACCGCAAGCACTGGCCAGCGCCATTGCCGTGATTTTTCGATAGCTTTTTGCATAAACAATAACGCTATACTCAGCCCACTTATGGGCTTCCACCTCACCGACATGATCGCGCGCTTGCTGCCGGCGCACATTCCGCCGCAGACCATGCCGCGCAAGACAGTGCGCATGGCCTTGGTCGAGGCCTTGCAGCCATTGCTGGCGGCGCATGGGTTCGCACCCTTCAAGGGAACGATTGCATGGCGGCGTAGCGCGCACTGGATAGATGTGGTGGAAATTGGCTTCATCGACACGGTCACTGCGCGCCGCGATTCCCCCATCCTTGAAGTGGGCCGCTATTTCACTTTCGCTCCTCCCAACCCGATTGGCGGGCCGATGAAAGAAGTGGATGGCCAGCTATACCCGTCCGCCGCGGAATGCCACCTGCGCAAGGTCATGTTTCATTTCAAGCGGCCGAAAGACACGACCTGGGTGGTATGCAACGAGCAGGATTTGCTCGATTGCAGGGCCGAGGCGCGGCGCCTGATCGCGGAACGCGCTTTCCCATGGTTTGCGTGGCTTGAAAATCTGCATACGGTCCTGCACCTGCTGCGCGAGGGCAATCCGGACATCGAAGGCAATTCGCGCGATCCCCTGCGGCGCGGTACGTGGAACAATGGCGGGTTTTTCAGCGGACAGGTAATCACCGGAATGGTGGCTTTCCAGCTGAAGCAATGGGCGCTTTGCCGCGAACTTCTCGACCCTGTGCTGCAACGTGGCGGCATCCTGGTGCGGAACGCGAACGTGGTTCCATTGCCTCTGCAAACGCTGGCGATGATCCGCAATGCGGCGGAGGAGGCGAAGCGTGCGCCGCCTCCAGCGGCCGAAAAATGATCAAGCCAGCTTGAAGCGGCCGACCTGGCCGGTCAGGCGGCCGGCTTCGTCCTGCATGGCTGTCGCCGCAGCCGCAGCCTCTTCCACCAGCGCCGCGTTCTGCTGCGTCACGTTATCCAGCTGCACGATAGCCTGGTTGACCTGCTCGATGCCCGCCGTCTGCTCGCTGCTGGCCGATGCGATCTCCGACATGATGGAGGTGACGCGCTGGATGCTGGCCACCACTTCATCCATGGTGCTGCCCGCCTGGTTCACCAGTTCACTGCCGGCCTGCACCTGCTGCACTGTATTGTTGATCAAGTCCTTGATCTCGCCTGCCGCCTGCGCGCTGCGTTGCGCCAGGCTGCGCACCTCGCTTGCCACGACGGCAAAGCCGCGCCCCTGTTCACCGGCGCGCGCCGCCTCCACCGCGGCATTCAACGCCAGGATATTGGTCTGGAAAGCGATGCCGTCGATGACCGCAATAATGTCCACAATCTTGGTCGACGCGGCATTGATCGAACCCATGGTGTGAACCACTTCGCTGACCACGCTGCCGCCCCGTGTCGCCACGTCGGAAGCGGTGGCCGCCAGGTCGCGCGCGGTGCGCGCATTGTCGGCGTTGTTGCGCACGGCGGAAGTGAGCTGCTCCATCGAGGACGCGGTTTCTTCCAGTGTGCTGGCCTGGTGCTCGGTGCGGGCCGACAGGTCATGGTTGCCGGAGGCGATCTGCTGCGACGCGGTGGCGATGCTTTCGGTCCCATGCCGTACCTCGCTCACGATGCCGGCCAGGCTGTCGTTCATGGCTTTCAGGGCTTTCAGCAGCTGGCCCGCTTCGTCGTCGCCGTGCGCTTCGATGCGGCGGCTCAAATCTCCGTCCGCAACGGTCTGCGCAATCTGTAACGCTTCATTGAGGGGTTTGACGATGGATCGGGTAGTCATCCACGCAAAGCCAATGCCCAGCATGACCGCCGCTACGCCCAGCGTGATCAAAAGGTTGCGGCCACTGTGGTTGCCGGCCTGGATTTCACTGGCGACCGCATCGAGGTTGCGGTGCTCGGCTGCCGTCACTTCGTCCAGCGCACTGAGGTAGGTGACGCGGCGCGCCTCCATGTCGACGAAAAGGCGCTGCGCGGTTTCCATATCGCCGTCGGCCTTGGCCTTGTAGACCGCCTTGCGCTGGTCGACGTAGGCTTTGCGGCTGGCCAGCACTTTTTCGTAGGCGCTGCGGGAGGCAGGATTTTCCAGAAGCTTGGCCAGCAAGTCCTGGATTTCCGTGGCACGGCCGGAGGCGGCCTTCATTTGCGCTTCGATGGATTTCTGCTGCTCGGGATCGGACACCATATACGCCGCTGTGGTACGCGCCGCATTCACTTCGACCACCTTCTGCCACTCCGCTACCAGCCGCTCGTTGCGCACGTTCTCGGCGACCAAGGCCTCGGTCTTCGCACTCGCGCTTTGCAGGCGCATGATGCCCACCACTGTCATTGCAGCCAGCAGCACCAGCACGGCGGCAAAAGCCAAACCAAGACGCGCCCCTATTTTCAGGTTCTTCATCGCGATCTCCTCCCCAGGATTGGTTTCATGATGGTAACTCTAAATATGGCCGCGAGGTAAGTTTCGTTTTTGGGCTAGGATGGCGGCATGGCAAAGCTCCTGCGCACTGTGCTGACGTTGTTGCTCGCCTGGCCTCTATGGGCTTTTTCGGCTAGCTACCCGGCCTACAACACCTACCTGCATCCGCCCTTCGTGCTGCCGGATGGGCACGGGCTGGCGGCCGAACTGGTGGAAGCGTTGAACCGTCATATGGGGCCGGACAGCTTCGTTCTGGAAAATGTGCCGCGCGCCCGTTTCCTGGCGATGGCAAACCAGGGCCAGGGCAAGATCGACGGCATCGCCCTGTTTCTCTCGCCGACCTTTCTCAGGGAGCCCTTGGCCAGCCGGGTTGGCTGGAGCGCGCCGCTGTTTGCGGACCATAATGTGCTGGTGTTCAAAGCAGGCCATGTGCCGGCCAGCCAGATGCCTGCGTCCTTGCGCGGCCTGCGTTTTGGCGCCGTACGCGGCAATGTGTACCGCTTCCTGGACGGCATGGGGCGGCGCGGAGAGTTGCATTACGAAGAAGTGGCCGATGAAACGACCAACCTGCGTAAGCTGATCGCTGGCCGTATCGACTTCACGCTCTTGAACCGCCTGCATTTCCACGCCTTGGCGGAAAATTCCCCCGAGCTGCAGGAACTGGTGGCGACACCGGAGCCGGGCGGCGACTTCCTGCGGCACATCCTGCTATCCCCAAGCTTGCCGCCCGCGACAGCGCAGCGCCTGGCGGCGGCGATTCAGGCATTGCAGCGCGACGCGGAATGGCAGGCTGTCCTGGCGCGCTATGGCGTTGCGCCAGCCAAGGCTACATCAGGATGACGTCGTACTGTTCCTGGTGGTAGCTGGATTCCACCTGCAGCGAGATCTTCT
Source organism: Massilia eburnea (assembly GCF_009720745.1). Classification (GTDB taxonomy): domain Bacteria; phylum Pseudomonadota; class Gammaproteobacteria; order Burkholderiales; family Burkholderiaceae_D; genus Rugamonas; species Rugamonas eburnea. The sequence continues at coordinate 340,663 of NZ_WNKX01000004.1, forward strand.
TGCCGATAAAGTCGCCCAGCATCGCCAGGTGCTGAGATTCTTCTTCCAGGAACAGGTCGACCACTTCCTGCGAGGCGAGGATGCGGAATTCGCGCGGGTTGAATTGCTTGGCTTCGCGCAGCAGCTCGCGCAGGATCTCGTAACAGATGGTGCGCGAGGTCTTGACCTGGCCCTTGCCTTCGCAGGCGGGGCAAGGTTCGCACAGGATGTGGGCCAGCGATTCGCGCGTGCGCTTGCGGGTCATCTCCACCAGTCCCAGCGCGGAGAAGCCGGAGACGGAGACCTTGGTGCGGTCGCGCGCCAGGGCTTTCTTCAGTTCCGCGAGCACGGCGTTGCGGTGCTCGTTGTTCTCCATGTCGATGAAGTCGAGGATGATGATGCCGCCCAGGTTGCGCAGGCGCAGCTGGCGCGCGATGGCGTGCGCCGCTTCCAGGTTGGTCTTGAAGATGGTGTCGGCAAAATTGCGGCCGCCGACGAAACCGCCGGTGTTGACGTCGATGGTCGTCATGGCCTCGGTCTGGTCGACGATCAGGTAGCCGCCGGATTTCAGGTCGACGCGGCGGCCGAGGGCGCGGTGGATTTCCTCTTCCACGCCGTACAGGTCGAACAGCGGGCGCTCGCCGGTGTAGTGCGTCAGGCGCTGCAGAACGGAAGGCGTGTAGACGCGCCCGAATTCCGTCAGCGACAGGAAGTTCTCGCGCGAGTCGACCTGGATGGTGGCCGTTTCGTCGTGCACGAAGTCGCGCAGCACGCGCTGGGCCAGGCTCAAGTCCTGGTGCAGCAGGGAAGTCGGCGGGCGGGTGCGCGCACCGTGGCAGATGGCGCCCCAGGTCTTGCGCAGGTATTCGATGTCGGCCTGCAGGTCGCTGTCCGAAGCGTCTTCCGCCTGGGTGCGCACGATGTAGCCGCCTTTTTCTTCCGGCGGCAGCAGGCTTTGCATGCGCGCACGCAGGGCTTCGCGGTCGGATTCCTTCTCGATCTTTTGCGAGATGCCGATATGGCCGTCCTGCGGCAGGTAGACAAGCATGCGGCCGGCGATGGAAATCTGGGTCGACAGGCGTGCGCCCTTGGTGCCGATCGGATCCTTGATCACCTGCACGGTCAGCACCTGGCCATCGAACAGCAGCTTCTCGATCGGGGTCGGCTGGGCGTTCTGCGCGCCGTCATGCGGGCGCGCTTCCCAGATGTCGGCCACGTGCAGGAAGGCCGCGCGTTCCAGGCCGATGTCGATGAAAGCCGACTGCATGCCGGGCAGCACCCGGACCACTTTGCCGGAATAGACGTTGCCCGCCAGGCCGCGCGTCAGTGTGCGTTCGATATGCAGTTCCTGCACCGAACCCTGCATGATCAGGGCGACGCGGGTTTCCTGCGGCGTGATATTAATGAGGATGTCTTCGTTCATCAGGGAAGCTTTAATCCTGCCTGGCGCAAGAGCTGCGCCGTTTCGTACAGCGGCAGGCCCATGATGCCGGAATGGCTGCCTTCGATATGTTCAACGAACAGGGCGGCCAGGCCCTGGATGCCATAGCCGCCGGCCTTGTCGTAAGGCTCGGTGGTGGCGCAATAGGTCTTGATCTCGGCTTCCGTCAGCTTGCCGAAGCGGACGTCGGAAATCTGGGTGATATGGCCGGAAAAATCGGCCGAATGCACGGCCACCGAGGTCAGTACCTGATGGGTGCGGCCCGACAGCTTGTGCAGCATGTCGGTCGCTTCGCGCACATTGGCCGGCTTGCCGAGGATCTCGCCGTCGATGGTGACGGTGGTGTCGGCGGCAAGTACGGGGCGCAGGATCAGGCGGCGCTTCTGGATCATGTCCCAGGCGAAATCCGCTTTTTCCTGGGCCACGCGGCCGACATAGGCCAGCGGTTCCTCGCCGGCATTGACTTCCTCGCTCACGTCCGGCCCGCGCGGGCCGTCGTTGCGCAGCAATAGCAGCTCGAAGTCGACGCCGATCTGGCGCAGCAATTCGCGCCGGCGTGGACTCTTGGAAGCCAGGTAGATCTTCTTTTCGACCAGTTTCATCGTTTGCCTTAAGGGTTAGACACGATGATAAGGGTGGTTTTGCGTTATTGTCCACGCCCTATACAACTGTTCGGCCAACATGACGCGCACCATGCCATGCGGGAGGGTCAGGCTGGACAGGCGGATCATGCCTTCCGCCTTGGCTTTCAGCCCCGGATCGAGGCCGTCGGCGCCGCCGATGAGGAAGGCGGTATCGCGGCCATCCTGCTGCCAGGCTTCCAGCTGCTGGGACAGGCCCACGCTGGTCAGGTCCTTGCCGCGTTCATCGAGGGCGATGATGCGCACCGATTTGGGCAGGGCCGCCTCGATACGCTCCCTTTCCAGGGCCATGGCGGTGGCGGCGGTCTTGCTGCCGGAACGCTCAACGGGCTTGATTTCCTTCAGCACGATGCGCAACTCCGGCGGCATGCGTTTCACGTATTCGGTGAAGCCGCTTTCGATCCAGGCCGGCATTTTATGGCCGACCGCAGCGATGATCAGCTGCAAGGCTTACTCAGCCGCAGCAGCCTTCTTCAGGCGCTTGATGACGGTCTTGACCGGGGTGGCGGCAGCGGCGGCGGCTTTCTTCTCCTTGGCGGCCTTGGCGGATGCCTCGGCGGTCTTGGTGGAAGCGACCTTCACTTTCTTGCCTTCCGGCGCGACGACCTTCGGCGCAGCCTTCTTGGCGGCGGCTTTCTTGGCCACGGCGCCGGCAGCGGCGGTTGCCTTCACGGTGCCTGGCTTCTTGGCCGCTGGTTTTTTCTCGACCACGGCTTCGGCGGCCTTGGCAGCCTTGGTGGCGGCCAGGTGGCCGGATTTCTTCGGCGCGGCTTCCTTGGCAGCTGCTGCCTTGCCTTCGGTGGTGGACTTGCGCTTGGCGGCGCCCAGCTTCACCGGCTTTTCGCCCCAGATTTCTTCCAGGCGGTAGTAAGCGCGGATTGGCGCCTGCATGATGTGGACGATCATGTCGCCCAGGTCCACCAGCACCCATTCGCCGGTATCTTCACCCTCGATGCCGATCACGTCGCCGCCGGCTTCCTTCACCTTGTCGCGCACGGACGCAGCCAGTGCCTTGGTCTGGCGGTTGGAGGTACCGGAAGCGATGGCGATGCGGTCGAAGAGGCTGGTCAGGCCGGTGGTGTCGAACAGGACGATTTCCTGGCCCTTGACGTCTTCCAGGGCGTCCACGACGATGGATTGCAGTTTTTTGATATCCATTATTTAGTTCTTATACAAATTATGTTGTTCAATATAGTCTAGCACTACCGGTGGGATAAGCGAGTTCGCCCCATCCCCCCGTTGTAATGCAGCACGAATGGCAGTCGCCGAAATGTCGACGGCCATATCGGCCGCCAGCATGGTCCTGCCCGCCGGGGTGTTCCTGACCTGATCCGGCGTGGCCAGGCGGCGCTGGAATTCAGCTGCCACCTCGGCCGGCACGTGGGCGTCGTCCAGCTCGAAGCCGGGCCTGGCCGCCACGCAGAAGTGGGCCAGGCCGAACAGGTTGCGCCATTCGTGCCAGGTGTTCAACCGCTGCAGCTGGTCCGCGCCCATCAGGAAGGCCAGCGATACATCGGGCCCCACGTCGGCGCGGATCGCCCGCAGCGTTTCAATCGTATATGTGGCGCTGCCACGCGCCAGTTCCTGCCAGTCGATCGTGACGGGGCAGGGCAGGCCTTGGAAGGCCAGGTTCAGCATGTCCACGCGCTGCTGCGGCGTCGCGACGAGCGCGCCCTTTTGCCACGGCAAGGCGGGTATCACCAGCAGCGCATCGGCCTTCAGCTTTTCAGCAAAGAGTTTGCCGAGCGCGATATGACCGTTGTGCACCGGATCGAAACTGCCTCCCAGCAGTGCGATGCAGCGCTTCACTCGGCCAGCCAGTCGCGGTGCGGGAGGAAGTCGGTAGTCAGCGCCGCTTCCGCGCTGCCGTCTTCCGGATGCCAGTCGTAGCGCCATTTGACGATCGGCGGCATGGACATCAGTATCGCTTCCGTACGGCCGCCGGACTGCAGGCCGAACAGGGTGCCGCGGTCGAACACCAGGTTGAATTCGACGTAACGTCCGCGGCGGTAGGCCTGGAAGTCGCGCTCGCGCTCACCGTATGGCGTGTCCTTGCGGGCGTTCACGATCGGCAGGTAAGCGGCCAGGAATGCGTCGCCTACGCTGCGGGTCATTTCAAAACTCTTCTCGAAGCCCAGCGCGTTGAAGTCATCGAAGAAGATGCCGCCTACGCCGCGCGCTTCCTTGCGGTGCTTCAGGTAGAAGTACTCGTCGCACCATTTCTTGAACTTCGGGTGCAGGTCGTCTCCGTACGGCTGCAGGGCGTCGCGGCACGTTGCGTGGAAGTGCTTTGCGTCGTCCATGTTGCCGTAATACGGCGTCAGGTCCATGCCGCCGCCGAACCACCATACCGGTTTGCCGTCGGCGGTGCTGGTGCTGAAGAAGCGTACGTTCATGTGCACCGTTGGTGCATACGGGTTGCGCGGGTGCAGTACCAGGCTCACGCCCATGGCTTCCCATGGCTGGCCGCCCAGCTCGGGACGGTGCGCGGAAGCCGAAGGAGGCAGCTTGGCGCCCGTTACGTGGCTGAAGTTGCAGCCGCCGCGTTCGAAGACGTTGCCTTCTTCGATCAGGCGGGAAATGCCGCCGCCGCCTTCCGGGCGTTCCCACGCATCGCGCAGGAATGGCTTGCCGTCCACATTCTCCAGGGCGGAGATGATGCGGTCCTGCAGGCCAAGCAGCCAGGCTTTGACTTCTTGCGGGTTGGGGGCGGTCATTTCTTTGCTCTTTTTCGTCAAACCGGTAAACCGGTGTCTGACCCGCGGGGTCAGGCACCTTCCATACGCGGCGGTCGCGGGCCGGGTTACCGGTTTTAGTGTTTCAGGCCACGCCAGCCGATGTCACGGCGGAACTGCACACCTTCAAAGCCAATCTTGTCGACCGCTTCGTACGCCTGCTTCTGCGCCATCTTCACGTTGTCACCCAAGCCCACCACGCACAGCACGCGGCCGCCGGAGGTTACCAGCTTGCCTTCGGCGTCATCGGTCGTACCCGCGTGGAAGGTCACGGAATCAGGCGTTTCGGCCGGAATGCCGTGGATATGGTCGCCCTTGCGCGGCGCATCCGGGTATCCGGCAGCAGCCAGCACCACGCCAACGGCGGTGCGGCGGTCCCATTCCAGTTCCACCTGGTCCAGGGTGCCGTTGACGGCATGTTCCATCACGCCCAGCAAGTCAGTTTTCAGGCGCGCCATGATCGGCTGGGTCTCAGGATCGCCCATGCGGCAATTGAATTCCAGCGTCTTCGGATTGCCGGCAGCGTCGATCATCAGACCCGCGTAGAGGAATCCGGTGAACTGGATGCCGTCTTTCGCCATGCCCTGGATGGTAGGCATGATGATCTCGCGCATCACGCGCGCATGCATGGCCGGGGTCACGATCGGGGCAGGGGAGTAGGCACCCATGCCGCCGGTGTTCGGACCCTGGTCATTGTCCATCAGGCGCTTGTGGTCTTGCGAAGTGGCCAGCGGCAGCACGTTCTTGCCGTCGCACATGACGATGAAGGACGCTTCTTCGCCGGCCAGGAATTCTTCGATCACGATGCGTGCGCCGGCGTCGCCGAAGGCGTTATCGGACAGCATGTGGTCCACCGCGGCATGCGCTTCTTCCAGGGTCATGGCAACCACCACCCCTTTGCCGGCGGCCAGTCCGTCGGCCTTGATCACGATCGGCGCGCCGGTTTTGTCCACGAAAGCGTGGGCAGCCTTGGCATCGGCGAAGGTTTCGTATTCCGCAGTCGGGATGCCATGGCGCTTCATGAAGGCCTTGGCGAAGTCCTTGGACGATTCCAGCTGCGCCGCTTCCTTGGTCGGGCCGAAAACTTTCAGGCCGCGCGCGCGGAACAGGTTGACGATGCCGGCAGCCAGCGGCACTTCCGGGCCGACCACGGTCAGGCCGATATGCTCTTGCTCGACGAAATCGGCCAGTTGCACCAGGTCGGTGATCGGCACATTCTGCAGGCGCACGTCGCGCGCTGTGCCGCCATTGCCAGGCGCAACATAGACCATCTGGACGCGTTCCGACTGCGCCAGTTTCCAAGCCAAAGCGTGTTCACGGCCGCCCGAGCCGACTACCAGGATCTTCATAGGTGATTATTCTTCGATGACAGCGTTGGTATAGATTTCCTGGACGTCGTCCAGGTTTTCCAGTGCATCCAGCAGCTTTTGCATCTTGGCCGCGTCTTCACCGGTGAATACGGTTTCGGTGGCTGGTTTCATGATCACTTCCGCCACTTCGGCCTTGAAGCCGGCCGCTTCCAGCGCGTCCTTCACGCCCGGGAAGTCGTGCGGGCCGCACAGCACTTCAATGCCGCCTTCTTCGTCGGTTACCACGTCTTCGGCGCCGGCTTCCAGGGCTGCGTCCATCAGCTTGGCTTCGTCGGTACCCGGGGCGAACAGGAACTGGCCGGTGTGCTGGAACATGAAGGCAACCGAGCCTTCGGTTCCCATATTGCCGCCGTACTTGTTGAAGGCATGGCGCACTTCAGCTACGGTACGCACGCGGTTGTCGGTCATGCAGTCGACGATGATCGCCGCGCCGCCGATGCCGTAGCCTTCGTAGCGTACTTCTTCGTAGTTGGCGCCGTCGCCGCCGCCCGTGCCGCGGGTGATCGCGCGGTTCACGTTGTCCTTCGGCATATTGGCGTCAGCCGCCTTGTCGACTGCAAGACGCAGGCGTGGGTTGGAGTTCAGGTCGCCGCCACCCATGCGTGCCGCCACCGTGATCTCCTTGATCAGGCGGGTCCAGATTTTGCCGCGTTTCGCGTCCGTTGCAGCCTTTTTGTGCTTAATATTGGCCCATTTGCTGTGTCCAGCCATGTTCAATCTTCCTTAGACGGTATGCAATCGAGGGCGACATTCTAGCATACCGGCCCCTGCCTGAAATTGTCGCGCCGGAGCGACCAATTGCCTGACTTTTCCCTGGAAAGGCGCGTTTAGTAGATTTCCTCGGGGAATTTCATCTGCTTGTAAAGTTAATATCGTAAAACATAACTTTTACAATGAAGGAGACCTATGGATCGTCGGCAATTTATCAAATTGGGCGGCTTTATCACTGTGACGGCTGCTACCGGCGGCCTGGTAGGCTGCGGCGGCGGCTCGTCGAGTCCGGCGCCCGCACCGGGAACCCCGCCTGCGACCGGCGCCAACTGGAAATTCCCGCAGAGCGTGGCCTCCGGCGACCCGCGTTCCGACAGCATCATGCTCTGGACCCGCGTCGTTCCGGCGTCCATGGACGACGTGGCGACCGTCACTGCCAAGAGCGGCGTGACCGTTCGCCTGCAGGTGACCGCCGCCGATAATTCCTCGGCCCTGGGCAGCAACAAAGCGCTTGATGGCGCCGCTGTGGTCGACGTGCAGCTGGAACTGAACGCCGATTTCGATAACACGATCCGCAACAAGGTCACCGGCCTGCAGCCGAACCAGGCCTATTTCTACCAGTTCACCGCGGGTGACGTGCGCTCCAACGTGGCCCGCTTCAAGACCGCGCCGGCGGCTGACGTCAGCGTCGACCAGCTGAAATTCGCCTACCTGACCTGCCAGGACTGGAGCATCAACCACTGGGGCGCGCTGGACCACATCGCCAGGAACGAGCAGCTCGATTTCATCGTCCACCTGGGCGACTATATTTACGAGACCGTGGGTGAAGCCTTCCAGGCCGGCGCCGTCGAAAAACGCCATGACCCGCTGACGCTGCCCAATGGCACCTTCAAGAACGGCGTCTCGGGCGCGAAATACGCCACCACCCTGGACGACTACCGCTACCTGTACAAGAAATACCGCACCGACAGCCGGCTGCAGGCCGTGCACGAGCGTTTCGCCTTCATCGCGATCTGGGACGACCACGAATTCAGCGACGACTGCTGGCAAGACACTCAAACCTATGCCGAAGGCGAGAAGCACGATACCCCGCGCCGCCGCAGCGCCAACCAGGCCTGGTTCGAGTACATGCCGGCCGACGTCACTTTCGACAGCGCCGCCACCGGCTTCCAGAACATCAAGATCTACCGCGACTTCAAGTTCGGCAAGCTGATGCAGCTGGTGATGACCGATGAACGCCTGTTCCGTGCCGACCACGTGGTGCCGGAACAGACGCCGAATCCTGCCACCGGCCTGCCGCTGGGCAGCATCGGCGCGCGCTACCTGGTGGCGCAAGACCTGTACACCTACGTCGAGGGCCAGAAGATCGCTGCCGCCACCGCGGCCGGCGCCGACCCGCTGACCGGCGTCGCCATGCTGGGCGCCACCCAGCGCGACTGGTGGAAGTCCACCTTGAAGGCGTCCACCGCGACCTGGAAGCTGTGGGGCAATGAGGTATCGCTGCTGCGCATGGGCCTGAACGGCACCGACGCCATCGCCACCCTGGTCGCACTGCAGGCCGTGGCTTCCGTGGCCACCAGTATCGGCAACACCGCAGCCACTTCGACCGGCGGCAACGTGCCGGTGGCCGCCGCCATCGTCGGCGCCATGACTGCCGGCGCCTCGGTTTCGGCAGCAAGTGCTGCCGCCATGGCCATCGCCGGCGCGGCAGCCGGCGGCGGCGACACCAGCGCGCGCCTGGC
>NZ_WNKX01000050.1 GCF_009720745.1 Massilia eburnea
CACGCGGCGGCAGCGCGCTCGCGGGTGCCGGAGCTGCTGGCGGAAGTGGCCGAGGCCTGCGCTGCGCTGGAACGTCCCGCCGCCCGCCGCCACGGCGCAGGGGAAGGGCAGGCGATGGCGCTCGATGCGGTGGCGGCGCTGCTGGCCTCCGATACTTTGGTGCTGGATGCCTGCCGGCGTGGCCTGGGCATCGGCGCAAACTGGCGCTCCTTGGCCCGCAGGCCGGTGCTGTTCGCGCTGGCGCGCACGCTGGCAGGAGCCTGGCCCGGCGATGCCGAGCGCGACATACTGATCGAACAGGCCTTCAACACCCGCCGTCCCGACGAAACCCACCGCGCGCGGCTGCGGGTTGAGATTGGCCGCCTGCGCGCACTGCTCAAGGGCCTGGCAGGCATTGATGCGACGCCGAACGGCTTTGCGCTGCGGCCGTCCGATGGCCGGCCGCTGGCGATCCTGGAGCCCCCAATTGCGGGTGAGCAGGCCTCGCTGCTGGCGTTGTTGTCCGACGGCGCCGCCTGGTCTACCTCGGCACTGGCATTGGCGCTCGACGCCAGCCAGCGCACTATCCAGCGCGCCCTCGCCGAGCTGGAGGCGGACGGCCGGGTGCGCGCCATCGGCAACACCCGCACACGGCGCTGGCTTTCGCCGCCGCTGGCCGGATTCACGACAATCTTGTTACTCCCTGCTGCACTGCCGTTGGAATAAAGTTCACTTGCGGCGCCACACTAGGCGCGCCACATAAGGAGCTAGACAATGAAGAGCAATACAAGCAAGGTACGCACGGCAGAAATCGTGCGTGAATACGGCCCATTTGAAGGCGTCAAGAATGTTGGCGGCGTCACCTTCGACGGCAAGACGGTGTGGGCCGCCACCGGAGCCCGGCTGATCGGCTTTGATCCTGCCAGCGGCAAGGAAGCCCGCGCGTTCGAACTGCCGGCCGATGCCGGCACGACCTTCGACGGCAAATACCTGTACCAGATCGCGGAGGAGCGCATCGACAAGATCGACCCTGCCAGCGGCAAGGTGGTGAAGACGATTCCTGCACCCGGCCACGGCGCCGATTCCGGCCTGGCCTGGGCCGAGGGCAGCCTGTGGGTGGGCCAGTACCGCGACCGCAAGATCCATCAAATCAATCCCGAGACGGGCGACATCATCCGCTCGATCGAATCGAACCGCTTCGTCACCGGCGTGACGTGGGTGGACGGTGAGCTGTGGCACGCCACCTGGGAGGGCGAGCAAAGCGACATTCGCCACATCGATCCCCAAACTGGTGAAGTGCTGGAGAGCCTGGAAATGCCGGAGGGCGTATTTGTCAGTGGCTTGGAGTCCGATGGCGCCGGCCTGTTCTTCGCCGGCGGCGGGGGCAGCGGCAAAGTGCGTGCAGTGCGTCGTCCACGGGGAGAGTGATCATGAACGCTATCGTCAATCAAGAGCAATGGCTGGCGCAGCGCCTGGACCTGCTGGCCCGCGAAAAAGAACTTATGCGCCAGCAGGACCAGTTGGCCCGCGAGCGCCGCGCCTTGCCGTGGGTGCGCGTGGACAAGCAGTACGTGTTCGACACGCCGCAAGGCAAGCGTTCACTGGCCGACCTGTTCGAGGGCCGCAGCCAGCTGGTGGTGCAGCATTTCATGTTCGCACCCGGCAAGGAGCGCGGCTGCTCGCACTGTTCCTACATGGCCGACCACACCGACGGCGCCTTGCCGCACCTGGCCCAGCGTGACGTGAGCTTTGTGGTGGTGTCGCGCGCACCATTGGCCAGCCTGGAGAAGATGCGCAAGGAATTGGACTGGAAGTTCAAATGGGTCTCGTCCGGCGACAGCGATTTCAATTACGACTTCCACGTCAGTTTTACGCAGGAAGACCTGGCGCAGGGCGAAGTCAATTACAACTTCAAGGAACAGGCCTTCCCGCTGGAAGACGCGCCGGGCATCAGCGTGTTCTACAAGGGCGAATGCGGTACCGTCTACCACACCTATTCGACCTTTGGCCGCGGCGTGGAAATGATGATGCATACCTATCGCTTCCTCGACATTACCCCGATGGGGCGCAATGAAGATGAGCTGCCCTACACCATGGCCTGGGTGAAGCACCACGACCGCTACGAGCAGGCGCCGGGCGCGTCCTGCTGTTCCAACAGCTGAAGCGGGGATGCCATGTCCAGCTTCCGGCCTTGGCGGGCCGTGTCAGCGATCGCCTGCGGCCATATGGCTTCGATGGCGACAGTGGCGGCAGCAGTTGCATTCAGGCTGCCCGTCGATCGCCCGGCGCTGCAGTGGGGGGCTGGCGTACTGCTGATCGCCGCACTGGCCTGCCGCTGGCGCATGGGGCACGCAATAGCGGGGCAGGCCGGCATGGCGTTATGGACCTTCATCATGTCCACAGCCCATGGCGCAGGCTTCATGCTGATGCCGGCGTTGATGACGGTCTGCGGGCGCGGTGCAATGGGACCGGCGCTGCTTGTTTTGGGCACGATGGGTGTGCACATGGCGGTCATGCTTGCAGCAAATGGCCTCATCGCCTACATTGCATTCTTCTTAAATAAAAAGCTCGCGACACCATGCGCATGATTTGCATGTTGATGCTCTTGGCTGTTCTCCCTGCCGCCCAGGCCACAGACTGTCCCGTTAACCTCCGCTGGGAGGAAGGTACGTTCGCCGAGCGGATCACCATCCAGCAAGGAGAAGGAGCGCATGTGGTGGTTGAAAAGTTTGCGGATGCCACCGCCTTGCACGTGGACGTTTCTGGCGCCAAGGCCGCTATGATTACCCTGGCAGGGAAAGGTGATGACGGCAGCATCAGTTTTCTCTCAGCGCCAGAACACGACAAGCCATCTGGTTTCGCGGAGATCTCCATGGCGGTTGACGTACCGTTCGGGACGGACCCAAATCTGGCCGGACCATGTGCGCTGGAGGACGAGGTGACCGTCCAGGCGCTGGACTTGGCAGGACGGCTGGCAGACAAGTTGGATCTGGAGCAGTCTGCCGGGCTGAAAGGCTGGATGCGCAGGCAGGGTCTGGATGTCGAGTATTCGGTGCAGTTCGGCCCTGGGGCAGAGCTGCAAGGATTGTGGCGCTATACAAGCCGGATTCAGAACGTGCCTTTGGATATTGATGTACAGGGCTGGCGCGTATTCAAGCGAGATACATTGCTCACGACACTGCCGAAGGGGAAGCCGATCCCCTTGTCGGCAGCGCTTGAGCAATTGCGCGGCGCGAAGTAAAAGTAGCCCTGTCAGGGCTTGATGATCACCTTGCCCGTCACCTTGCGCGCCGCCATCGCGTTCAGGGCCTGGGGTGTGTCCGCCAGTGCATAGCGCGCCGAGATGTGCGGGCGGATCTTGCCTTCGCCCAGCCAGCCCAGTAGCTGCATCATGCCGGCCAGGTTGGCCTTCGGCTCGCGCTTGACGAATTCGCCCCAGAAAACGCCCACCAGCGAGGCGCCTTTGAGCAGCGTGAGGTTCAGCGGCAGCTTGGGGATTTCGCCGTTGGCGAAGCCGACTACCAGGTAACGCCCGCGCCAGCCAATCGAGCGGAAGGCCGGTTCTGCGTATTCGCCGCCCACTGGATCGTAAATCACGTCCGGGCCTTTGCCGTCGGTGGCGGCCTTGATCGCCTCGCGCAGGTCGCCGCTGCTGTAGTTGATCAGGACATCGGCGCCGTGCTGTTTGCACACCGCGAGCTTTTCTTCGCTGGAGGCGGCTGCGATCACGCGCGCACCGAGCGCCTTGCCGATTTCGATGGCGGCCAGGCCAACGCCGCCGGCAGCGCCCAGGACCAGCATGGTCTCGCCGGCCTTCAGCTGCGCGCGGTCGACCACCGCGTGGTGCGAGGTGCCGTAGGTGAGGGTGATGGCGGCGGCGGTGTCGAAATCCATCCCTGGCGGCATAGGCATCAGCGCGGCGGCAGGCGCCAGCAGCTGCTCCGCAAAACCGCCGTGGGCGGAGAAGGCGATCACCTTGTCGCCCGGTTTGTAGCCCTGCACGCCTTCGCCCACCGACAGCACCACGCCGGAGACCTCATTGCCAGGCGTGAAGGGCAGGGCAGGCTTGTACTGGTATTTGCCCTGGATGATCAGGACATCGGGGAAATTGACGGCGGCCGCCTTCACCTGCAGAACTACCTGGCCCGGGCCGGGCTGCAGGTCCGGCAGATCTTCCAGCACGAGCGAGTCGGGCAAGCCCCATTCCTTGCAAACGATAGCCTTCATATAGTCTCCATTATTTTATCGAACGATCGTGCGATTATGCCCGAGAACACTTTGCGCCGGCACAAAGTCTAGCGCGCCGCAGGGGAATACATTTGGCTGGCAGGGGAGGCGATTGCCATGAGTATCCGGTACGGCTGCTTTTTCAGTTACGCGCATGGCCAGCACGCATATATGAGCCATTTCAAGGACGACCTGGTTGATGCCCTGAAGTGCTATCTTGAGCCCCACTTCGACAACGAGACCGAACTCTTTGTCGACAGCGAGCAACTGGGTGGCGGCGACGACATCGACCGCCGGCTCGCCCTGGCCATGTGCCAGAGCGTGTCGATGATCGTGATCTATACGCCCAAGTACGAAGCCCACCCATATACCCGGCGCGAATTCGCCGCCATGCAGATGATCGAGGCCGAGCGCAGCGGCTGGTACGAGCTGCCAAGCCATTTGATCATCCCCGTGATCATGACCCGCCACCCACTGAGCCTGCCGCGCCAGATCAGCGAACCGGGCATGTATGTGGACTTTTCGCGTTACACCCTGGCGACGGGGGAGCTGAAGACCAATCCCGATTACCTGCCCGATATCCGGCGCATCGTGGACCGCATCACGATGCACTACCACTGCCTGAAAGCGAGCATGCCGGCCGACCACGATTGCAGGAATTTCGTGCTGCCGCCGCCCCCGCCGGAATGGCGCCCGCCGGCGCCGCCGCAATTCCCCCGTTAGAAAAAACACTGAAAGAGCGCCATGGAACACCTACGCCTGCACCTGCCGCTGCTGCCCGCAGCGGGCGAAGTCACCACCTTCTATTCCTACAAGGGCGGCGTGGGCCGCACCATGGCGCTGGCCAACCTGGGGCATTTGCTGGCGCAGCGCCGCGCGGCGCCGGTACTGCTGGTGGATTGGGACCTGGAGGCGCCCGGCCTGCACTATTACTTTCCCGCCGCGCCCGAAGCTCCCGGCGTGCTGGACCTGTTCGAAGCCTGCCGCGACCAGTTGCAGGAGCGCGCCGGCCGCTACGCCAGCGAGCAGGCGCTGGCCGAGGCGGTGCTCGACGCCGTGCGCTGGGAGCAATACCTGGTGAAGGCATGCGAAGACCGGCCACTCTGGCTGCTGCGCGCTGGGCGGTGCGATGGCAGCCATGCGGAACGCGCGGCGATGATGGATTGGCAAGGCCTGTTCGACGCTTGCCCCGCGCTGTTCCGCACCCTTGCCGCCCGCCTGGCGCGCCATTTCGGCCACGTGCTGATCGATGCCCGCAGCGGGCGGGCCGACTGCGCCGCCATCTGCACCACGCTGCTGCCGACGCGGCTGGTATTGGTGTTCACACCCAACCGGCAGAACCTGGATGGCCTGCAGGACCTGGTGGCGCGCGCCACCGGCTACCGCAGCTGCCATGAGGACGAGCAGCGCCAGTTGCTGGTTTATCCGCTGCCCTCGCGCATCGACCGGTCGGACCTGGCGCAAAGTGAGCTATGGCGGCGCGGGCAGGGCGGCTACCAGCCCCTGTTCGAAGACATGCTGGCCGAGGCGTATGGCTTGCCCTGGCTGTCGCTGGAAGCATATTTCAACGCCGTGCAGTTGCCGCATTGCGCCAGCCTGGCCTATGGCGAATCGCTGCCGGCAGTTGCACTGCAGCCGGGCTATGATGCCTTTATGCAATGGTTCCGCGAGGGGCTTTGTCCCTGGCAACGCCTGCCCTCGGCCGTATCGGCCGCACTGAACAACCACCACGCCTTCCCCTTGGAGCAGCAGCGCGCCGGCTACTGGCGGATGCCGGCAGTGATATAAATTTGTCAAGTTAAAAAAAGGGGACGTACCCCTTTTTGCCGCGAAGCGGAAAAAGGGGTACGTCCCCTTTTTTCCATCGTTGCTTCAGGTAAAATTCCCTGTATGAGAATCCTTATCAGTAACGACGACGGCTACCTGGCGCCTGGCATCAATGCGCTGGCGGAAGCCCTGCAGCCTATCGCCGATATCGTGGTTGTGGCGCCAGACAGCAACCGCTCCGGCGCCTCCAATTCGCTCACGCTGGACCGTCCCTTGTCGGTACATCAGGCGGCAAATGGTTTCTATTTTGTTAATGGTACGCCGACCGACTGCGTCCACATCGCGCTGACCGGCCTGCTGGACCACGTGCCGGACCTGGTGGTATCGGGCATCAACAACGGCCCGAACATGGGGGACGATACCCTGTATTCCGGTACCGTCGCCGCCGCGACCGAAGGCTACCTGTTCGGCGTGCCGGCAATTGCCTTTTCGCAAGGTTCCTATGGCTGGACCAACATCGACGCTGCCGCCCGCGTGGCGCGCGAGCTGGTCGAGCGCTACCTGGAGCTGCTGGAGCGGCCCTACCTGCTGAACGTGAACATCCCGGCGCTGCCGTACGAACAACTGGGCCCGTTGACCCCGACCCGGCTGGGCCGCCGTCACCAGGCTGAACCCGTGGTCAAGGCGCTCGACCCGCGCGGCCGCGAAATCTACTGGATTGGCCCGCCGGGCGCAGGCAAGGACGCGGGCGAAGGCACCGACTTCCACGCCGTCGCCAACGGCTGCGTGTCGCTGACGCCCTTGCAGATCGACCTGACCCATCGCCAACAACTCGATTCCCTGGCAAAGGCCATCGCATGAGCGACAAGACCCGCACTTTCCCGCTGCCCCTGTCTTCGATTACCGACAAGAGCCCGACGAAAAAGCCGGTCTACAACAGCGTGGCCACGCCACAAACGGCGACCCAGAACGCCGCCCGCACGGCTGCTGCCACACCGGGCGGCTGGCGTCCGCCGCAGCCGGTGGCATCGCCGTCGCGCGCCCATTCCTATGCGCAGGAGCGGGCCCAGGTCCAGCTGGCGCCCGTCAATCCGCCGCGCGCACACGCGCTGGTGTCGGACGGCGTGCGCCGCGCCATGGTGCAGCGCGTGGCCAAGCAGGGCGTAAGCGACCCGGTGGTGCTGGGCGCGCTGGACACCGTGCCGCGCCACCTGTTCATGGACGAAGGCCTGGCGCCGCAGGCGTATATCGACGCTTCGCTGCCGATCGGCCACCACCAGACCATTTCGCAGCCGTATATCGTGGCGCGCATGATCGAGGTGATGCGCGCCGGGCAGGACCTGCACCGCGTGCTGGAAATCGGCACCGGCTGCGGCTATCAGGCGGCGGTGCTGGCCTGCGTGGCGAAAGAGGTATATTCGATCGAGCGCATCAAGCCTCTGCACGAACTGGCCAAAACCAATTTGCGCCCGTTGCGGGTGCCGAACCTCCGTTTGCACTACGGAGATGGTATGCTAGGCTTGCCGCAGGCGGCGCCTTTCGATGGCATCATCCTTGCCGCCGCTGGCCTGGAAGTACCCCAGGCTTTGCTTGATCAACTGAATATCGGCGGCCGCCTGGTCGCCCCGGTCGGGGCCCGCACCCAGCATCTCGAACTGGTGACGCGTGTCAGCAAGAACGAATGGGTGCGCCAGACGCTGGAAGACTGCCACTTCGTGCCGCTGCGCCCTGGCACCATTTAACACACAGACTTTATAGAATGACGAAGAAATATTCCCTTTTGCTCATCGCGGCCTCGATGGTCCTGCTGACCGGATGTCCGTCCGTGCCGACCCAGGCCCCTGTTGAAGACCGTTCGGTACCGCAACCGGCTGCGCCGGTGAAGGCTGCTCCTGTGGAGGAGACAAAGGACAAGGAAGGCTATTACACCGTCCACAAGGGCGACACCCTGATCCGCATCGCGTTTGACCGCGGCTTGAATTACCGCGAACTGGCGGCCTGGAACAATATCGCGAATCCGGACGACATCAAGGTCGACCAGGTACTGCGCCTGTCGCCGCCGGAAGGCGTGCAGATTACCGCCGTGCCAACCCCGCCGCAGATCGAGAAGACTCCGCCACCGCCGCGCAAATCCGTGCCGAAAGGGGAAAAGCGTCCGTATTCCGAGTCGGCCGTGGCGGAAATGCAGAAATCCGACGACCGCGCCGAAAAACCAGCGCTGGTGGCCAGCCTGGCGCCTTCGCCGGCTCCGGCGCCAGCGCCGTCGCCCGCTGCCTCCATGAGCGCGGAAGACCGCGACCTGTCGTGGACCTGGCCTTCCGACGGCCGCGTGGTGGCCCAGTTCGACGAAGGCAAGAACAAGGGCATCGACATCGCCGGCCGCGCCGGACAACAAGTGTTGGCTGCGGAACGAGGAAAAGTGATGTATGCCGGTAGCGGCATCCGCGGATATGGTAATCTCGTCATTGTGAAGCACAGTAACAGCCTGTTGTCGGCCTATGCCCACAACCGGGCCATCCTCGTGAAGGAGGGCCAGGAGGTGCGCAGGGGGCAGGCAATTGCTGAAATGGGGGACTCCGATACCGACACGGTCAAGCTGCACTTTGAAATAAGGCAGCAGGGCAAGCCGGTGGATCCATCGAAATTCCTGCCTAACCGCTAGATACACCCATGACACGCTCGCCGAATGACCAACTGGAAGACGACTCGATTCCTGAGGAATTCCCGGACGAGCCGATCGATGAAGTAGCGATCGATTCCATGGAACCGGACGGCGAGGTTGCGGTCGAAGGCAGCGCCGTCCTGGAAACCGTCGACGAGCTGAAAAAAGTCCTGGCGGCGGAACTCTCCACCGACACCACCCAGCACTACCTGAACCAGATCGGCACCCGTCCCTTGCTGACGGCGCCGCAGGAAGTCCATTTCGCCACCCTGGCCAAGCAGGGCGATTTCGCCGCCCGCCAGACCATGATCGAGCATAACTTGCGGCTGGTGGTGTCGATCGCCAAGCATTACATCAACCGCGGCGTGGTCCTGCTCGACATGATCGAAGAGGGCAATATCGGCTTGATGCGCGCCATCGACAAGTTCGAGCCGGAGCGCGGCTTCCGCTTCTCTACCTATGCCACGTGGTGGATCCGCCAGAGCATCGAACGCGCCATCATGAACCAGGCGCGCACGGTGCGCCTGCCGGTGCATATGGTGCGCGAATTGAACCAGATCCTGCGCGGGAAATATCACCTGGAGGCGCAGCATCACAACGGCAAGGATGCCACGGCGGAGGATATCGCCGACCTGGTGGGCCGGCCGGTGGAGGAGGTGCAGGATATCCTGGCCTTGTCCGAGCATGCCACCTCGCTGGATGCGCCGCTGGATAATGACCCGCAGTCTTCGCTGATGGATATGCTGCCGGGGGATTCTGAGGATTCACCG
Organism: Massilia eburnea; assembly: GCF_009720745.1. Taxonomy (GTDB): domain Bacteria; phylum Pseudomonadota; class Gammaproteobacteria; order Burkholderiales; family Burkholderiaceae_D; genus Rugamonas; species Rugamonas eburnea. Next base: position 9,406 of record NZ_WNKX01000050.1, read on the forward strand.
GACGCGCGGGCGGAGCATCATGAGATGACGGTCCTGGTGCGGGATTGGCTGACCAAGCTGCCCGATAAGCAGCGCATCGTCATCATGCGGCGCTTTGGGCTGGATAATGATGATCCGGCTACCCTCGAGACGCTGGCCGAAGAGATGGGCGTGACGCGGGAGCGGGTGCGCCAGATACAGCAGGAGGCGCTGGTCAAGCTGAAGCGGGCGATGGCTGCGCGCGGCGTAGTGCGCGATTCTCTCCTTTAAACCCGGTAAACCTGGGTCAGACCCAAGGGTCAGACCCCACCGCTGCCGGCGGCGCAGACAGGGTCAGACCCTCGGGTCTGACCCAGAATTCCCGGGTTTTGCTATCATAGCGGGCTTTGGGCGCTCCCCGCCCCAGCTGCAACCTTAATCGCTATGCAAGACAACATCGTCGAAATCAAATCCCTGGACATGGATGCCCGTGGCGTTGGCCACATCGAGAACGAAGACGGCTCGCCGGGCAAAGTCGTCTTCATCGAAGGCGCGCTGCCGGGTGAAAAAGTCAGCTTCGAGCTGCTGCGCAAGAAGAAGAACTGGGAGCAGGGCCGCATGACCGCCCTGCACAAGGAATCGGCGATGCGCGTCAAGCCGAAATGCGAGCACTTCGACATCTGCGGCGGCTGCTCCATGCAGCACCTGGAAGCGTCGGCCCAGGTAGCGATCAAGCAGCGCGTCCTGGAAGACAACCTGTGGCACCTGTCCAAGGTCAAGTCCGACACCATGATGCGCCCGATGTTCGGCCCGACCTGGGGCTATCGTTACCGCGCGCGCCTGTCCTCGCGCTACGTGGCCAAGAAAGGCACGGTGCTGGTTGGTTTCCACGAAAAGAAATCGGTCTTCGTGGCCGACATCCAGAGCTGCCAGATACTGCCGAAGCACGTGTCGGACATGATGATGCCGCTGCGCGCCCTGATCCACTCGCTGACCATCTTCGACAAAGTGCCGCAGATCGAACTGGCCGTGGGCGAGGACAACACCGTGCTGGTGATGCGCAATATGGTGCCGCTGGGCGAGGGCGACGAAGACAAGCTGAAGGCCTTCGCTGACCAGTACAAGATCCAGTGGTGGCTGCAGCCCAAAGGCCCGGACACCGCCTACCCGTTCTACCCGGCCGGCAAGGAACTGTATTACACGCTGCCGGAATTCGGCATCAAGATGCCGTTCAAGCCGACCGACTTCACCCAGGTGAACCACCACATCAACCGCGTGCTGGTACACAAGGCGCTGCGCCTGCTGGACGTGCAGAAGGACGAGCGCGTGGCCGACCTGTTCTGCGGCCTGGGCAACTTCACGCTGCCGCTGGCGACCATGGCGCGCGAAGTGGTGGGCATTGAAGGTTCGACCGCGCTGACCGAGCGTGCGCTCTCCAACGCCAAGGTGAACGGCGTCGACGGCCACACCACCTTCCAGTGCCGTAACCTGTTCGAGATCACCAAGGACGACCTGATCGCCCTCGGCAAATTCGACCGCATGCTGATCGACCCGCCGCGCGATGGTGCGATGGCCCTGTCGCTGGCGCTGGCCGAACTGAAAGAAAGCAATCCGGACATGCTGCCGAAGCGTATCGTGTACGTCTCCTGCTCGCCGTCGACGCTGGCGCGCGATGCGGGCGTGCTGGTGCACCGTGCCGGCTACCGCTTGTCGCAAGCTGGCGTAATGAATATGTTCCCGCACACCTCCCACGTCGAGTCGATGGCGGTGTTCGACCTCGTCTAAGCCCCTTACTGGCGGCGCTTGTCACGGAAGAAGCGCCATGCTTCTTCCGCCAATTCAAAGTCGGCATTTTGCGCGCCCAGCAAGGCGCCTGCAATCCAGCCCATGCGGTGATGGATGCTTGGCTCGCTGTGGCCGCCGCGTTCGACCTTATAGAATTCCAGCTGGTCCTGGCCCCACACGACATGGCGTACCGAGGTGTCGCCCGATTCGCGCTGGTGCGGCAGATCCTCCTCTTTTGTAGCGGCATCGGGCAGGTGCAGCGGCTTGCGCCACAGGGCGAGCGTCTGCTCAGCGCCCAAGGTTGTGCCGCGTCCCTTGAGCATGATGTGGCCTACCTCGCCGCCCGCATAAGGCACGATCTTGTCGGCCGTGCCATGCACCATCAGGAGCGGCAGCGGATGCGTCGGGGCAGGGCACAAGCTCCTGGCAGGCGCCAGCGCCGCAATGGTGGCGATGGCGGCCAGGCGCGGGGCCAGTTCCACGCCGAGGCGGAAGGTCATGATGCCGCCGTTGGACATGCCGATCACGTACACGCGGTCGGGATCGGCGTTGTTCTCGGCGACTGCCTTATCGATCAGGGCGCCGATCAAGCTTACATCGTCGCTTTTGGGATTGGTGCTGGCGTCGGAGCGGCAATCGTTCCAGCCGCGCTTGCCGTCGCTGCCCTTCATGCCATCCGGGGCGATCACCAGCAGCTGTTCCCGGTCCGCGATTTCCAGCCATTGCTGCATCGGATCGTTCAGGCGCTCCTTGCCGAACACCAGGTTGGCGGAACCGGTATGGCCGTGCAGCACGATCACCAGCGGGCGCTTGCCGGTGGCCGCCTGCACCGGCGTGGCCATCAGGTAGTGGCGCGGCCCCTCGGGACGGGGCATTTCGGCGGAGGTGATGGTAGCCGCTTGCGCAGCGCCGCATAGCGCGGTCAAGAGGATGGCGAGTTTTATCATGGCTGCTTGCGCTCGAAATCGATAAAGTCGCCCAGGACCCATTTGGCGCCGTCGGCGCTCCACTCGTAATTCATGCGGAAGCTGTTCGGCGATTTGCGCCAGAACGTGAAGCGCTCCTGCCGATTGCCGGCGGCGACGGGCACACCGACCTTGTTGAATTCAACGATGCCGGCCATCCACCCTTCGCTTTCGAAGCGGCGCGCGCCGCCGAAGTTGTCGCTGACATGCATTACCAGTTTGCCGGAGGCCTTGTCGACGCCCCAGGTGCCCAGCGCCTTGTAGCTATTGGGTGCCTTGTCGGTATGGCGGTAGAGCAGCATTTGGCTGTCCAGTTCGCGCTGGAAGTCGACGTCGGCTTCAATTTTCTTGCCATTGCCAAAGGCGCCGGCGCCAGTCCAGTGGCCGGAGAAAAAGGCCGCCATGTCTTCGTTGAGGGGAGTCGGGGCGTCGGCCGCATGGGCGGCGCCAGCCAGGCAGAACATCAGGGCGATCAGTTTGCGACGCATGTTTTCAATGAATGAGTTGCAAGAATCGCCAGTTTATACGATTAAGCCAGCTTCTCAAGGATTTGGGTCAGGACGCCGATGACGCCCGCCATGCCGCCAATCACCGCTATCAGAAGCGAAATCAACAGGCCCATGATCCAGTGTTGGCCCTTTTCGAGCGCTACGATACGGGCGGTCAAGCGTTGTTCGAGTTCTGCCAGGCGGCTATCGACATACGCGCGCATTCGGGTTTCGGACTCCGCGATAGCGGTCGCAATCGCGGTGCGCAGTTCTGCACCCAATAATTTCATTTCGCAGGCGAGGTCAGGCACTTTCCGCTCCAGTTCGCGAAAGCGTTTTTCGTGGTCGGGGGAATCCGCTTCCATGATAGGCTCCGGCGGGTGGCGATACCATGATTGTTCGCCAATCGTGCGGCCTGCGATTGAGGCGGCGCAAAGGTGTGCGGGAATAAAAAAGCCGGCGGGTGCCGGCTTTTCGGGGAGTAGGCGGTGCTTATTCGCGGTCGCCGGCCAGGCCCAGCAAGTTCAACAGGGCGGTGAAGATGTTGTATACGTCGAGGTAGAGGGCCAGGGTGGCGGAGATGTAGTTGGTCTCGCCGCCGTTGACGATCTGTTGCACGTCGAACAGGATGTAGGCCGAGAACACTGCAATCACCAGCACCGAGATCACGATCGAGAGCGCGCTCATGCCCAGGAAGACATTGGCAATCGACGCCAGCACCAGGATGATCACGGCAGCAAACAGCCACTTGCCCATCATCGAGAAATCGCGCTTGGTCACGGTGGCATAGGCGGCCAGCGAGGCGAAGATAGCGCCGGTGCCGCCGAACGCGGTCATGATCAGCGTGCCGCCGTTGGCGAAGCCCAGGGTGCGCTGCAGCAGCGGTGTCAGCATCAGGCCCATGAAGAAGGTGAAGCCCAGCAGCAGGGCGACGCCCAGGCCGGAGTCCTTGTTCTTTTCAATGGCGTAGAAGAAGCCGAAAGCGATACCCATGAACAGCAGGGCGCCCAGGAAGCCGCGCGGGATCGGCACGCCGAACATGACGCCGATTGCGGCGCCCAGGACGGTCGGGATCATCGACAGGGCCAGCAGCCAGTATGTGTTGCGCAGCACGCGGTTGCGGATCAGTGCGTTATCGGTCGCGACTGCACTACCGAAATGATGTACGTTTTGCATATTTAAATGCCTCCTTTACTAAAAAGCATAGCATGACGATGACTGGCTGGGAACTTTCTGCCTTAGGAATGGCTTAAAATTCCGTAAGGGAATCCCATAGGCGCGTTTCCATGGGCATATAGAGTGAACTATGTTAAAATCTAGGGTTGATCGGGAATCTAATTTCTTGTTTTAAACCTTTCTTTTTATTGGAGTTTTTCATAATGGCAATCGAACGCACCCTGTCGATCATCAAACCAGACGCAGTAGCCAAGAACGTGATCGGCCAGATCTACAGCCGTTTCGAAGGCGCAGGCCTGAAAGTGATCGCTGCCCGCATGACCCAGCTGTCCCGCGCTGAAGCCGAAGGCTTCTACGCTGTGCACGCTGCACGTCCTTTCTTCAAGGACCTGGTTGACTTCATGATTTCCGGTCCTGTGATGATCCAGGTTCTGGAAGGCGAAGGCGCCATCCTGAAAAACCGTGACCTGATGGGCGCTACCGACCCGAAGAAGGCCGAAAAGGGCACCATCCGTGCTGATTTCGCTGACTCCATCGACGCTAACGCTGTTCACGGCTCCGACGCTGCTGAAACCGCTGCTGTGGAAATCGCCTACTTCTTCCCAGCACTGAACGTTTACTCCCGTTAATTTCCCCTAACGGTAGTATTGAAGTAAAGTAGTATTGCGCTTTTGCCTCGGTCCCTCGGTCCGGGGCAAAGCCGTTTTTGAAATTGAGTAAAAAAGCATGGAAACATCCCTCACCAACCTGCTGGATTTCGATCCGGAACAACTAGTCGCCTACTGCGCCGAGCTGGGGGAGAAGCCTTTCCGTGCCAAACAGCTGCAGCGCTGGATCCACCAATTCGGTGCGTCCGACTTTGACAGCATGACCGACCTCGCCAAATCCTTGCGCGAGAAGCTGAAGACGCGCGCCCACATCGTGGCGCCGGCTGTCATCAGCGACCATACTTCCGCCGACGGCACCCGCAAATGGCTGGTGGACGTTGGCAATGGCAATGCCGTGGAAACCGTGTTCATCCCGGAAGAAAACCGCGGCACGCTGTGCATCTCGACCCAGGCTGGCTGCGCCGTGAACTGCCGTTTCTGCTCGACCGGCAAACAGGGCTTCAACCGCAACCTGACCGTGGGCGAAATCATCGGCCAGTTGTGGATGGCTGAATTCGCGCTGCGCGCGACCAAAGGCATCGAGCCCGGGCCGAAAGGCGAGCGCCAGATCACCAACGTGGTGATGATGGGCATGGGCGAACCTCTGCTGAACTACGGACCAACCGCCACCGCGCTCAAGCTGATGCTGGACGATAACGCCTACGGCCTGTCGCGCCGTCGCGTGACCCTGTCCACCTCGGGCGTGGTGCCGATGATCGACAAGCTGTCGCAAGACGTGCCGGTGGCGCTGGCGGTGTCGCTGCACGCCTCCAACGACAAGCTGCGCGACGAGCTGGTCCCGCTGAACAAGAAGTACCCGCTGAAGGAACTGCTGGCAGCGTGCAAGCGCTACCTGGAGTTCGCACCGCGCGACTTCATCACATTCGAGTACTGCATGCTCGATAATTACAACGACTCGGACGAGCACGCGCGCGAGCTGATCGCGCTGGTGAACGACCCGGTGGTTGGCGTCAACTGCAAGTTCAACCTTATTCCTTTCAACCCCTTCCCGGAATCGGGCCTGCTGCGCTCCAAGAACCCGCGCATCAAGGCTTTCGCTGAAATTCTGATGAATGCGGGCATCGTAACCACCATCCGTAAGACCCGCGGCGATGATATCGACGCGGCCTGTGGCCAGCTGGCGGGCGAAGTGAAAGACCGCACCCGCGTGGCTGAACGGATGGAGAAGATGACCGAGTATCAAAAGAAGTACGGCGCCGATTTCGGCAAGATCGTGGAGATTCGTTCCTGATGACCGATTTCGCCCAGCGCCGCTTCAAGTGCCTGGCCGCGGTCGCGCTGGCCGGCTTTTTAGCGGGCTGCGCGAGTTCCGGGCAAGGCCCCAGTGGCAAAGAAGAGCTGAAGACCGCTTCCGACCAGACGTCCGCGCAAAAGCGCGCCGATATCCGCATGCAGCTGGCGATCGGCTACTTCGAGCAGGCCAACTATCCGGTGGCGCTCGACGAAGTGAAGAAAGCGATTGCCGCCGATCCGCAAAACGCCAACGGCTACAGCCTGCGCGCCATCATCTACATGCGGATGAACGAGAAGGAACTGGCGAACGACAACTTCCTGCAAGCCCTGAAGCTGGCGCCGAACGATCCGGACCTGAACAATAATTACGGTTCCTACCTGTGCCAGAATGGCCGCATCAAGGAATCGTTCAAGCACTTCGATGCCGCGCTGGCCAACCCGAATTACCGGTCGCCGGCAGGCGCCTTGAACAACGCGGGCAACTGCGCGCTGAAGGATAAGAACAACGAGCTGGCCGAGCGTTACCTGCTGCAGGCGCTGAAGCTGTCGCCGGACGTGCCGGAAACGAATATCGGCCTGGCGAAGGTGTACTATGCGCGGCGCGATTATCCGCGCGCCAGCTTCTTCATCACGCAGCTGCATAAGATGGCGAAGCTGGATAGCCTGCCTGCCGACGTGCTGTGGCTGTCGATCAAGGTACAGCACAAGATGGGTGACGAAGGCATGGAGCAGGGGTTTGTGACCCAGTTGCGGCGCCATCATGCCGATTCGCCGGAGTACGCTGCGTATCAACGTGGGGCGTTTGATGAGTGAGAACGGGGAAAGAATGGATTCCGAGCAGGACAAGCCGAGCAGCCAGCAGCATGCTACCGCGCCCGGGGTGGCATTGGCGGCGGCACGCGAAGCCATGGGGCTGTCGGTTGAGCAGATTGCAGACCAGCTGAAACTGGCGTCGCGCCAGGTGCTCGCCATCGAGCGCGGTGATTTCGACGCGCTGCCCAACCGCGCCGTTACGCGCGGCTTCATCCGTGCCTATGCCAAGGCGGTGCGCCTGGATCCGGCGCCGCTGGTGGCCATGGTGGAGGTGGAGGGCGCCGTCGGCCACGCGGATGCGACCGTGCGCCCGACCAAGGTGACAGCTTCGTTCCAGGAATCGCGTTTCCCTTCCCTGACTGAACGGAATAGCGGCAAACCGATGGGCGCCATCATTGCCGGCGTGGCGGTGCTGGCGCTGGCCGGCGGTGCCGCGGCCTGGCAAATGGGCTTGTTGAATTCCCTGAACCTGCCGTCGCGCATGGGCGTTGGCGCGCCGGCTTCCGCACCGGGGGCTGTCGTGCCGCCGGTGGTTGTCGCGCAGCCGGCTGCCCAGCCTGCGGAAGCGCCGATCCAGTCGCCAGACGTGCCGCTGATTTCCGTGCCGCCGCAACCGGGCAGCAATGCCCAGGCTACCGTGCCGGGCGCCGGCGTGACGGGCGAACCGGCCGGCGCTGCTGCTGCGGGCGCCGCGCC
>NZ_WNKX01000051.1 GCF_009720745.1 Massilia eburnea
GCTGCGCGGCGAGCGCCAGCCAGCCCGGTTGCTGGCGATGATGGCGCTGCGCCGGCCAGCGGCGCCTCTGCCGGGGGGACGGCTGGAAGCGCGCGGGCAGGTGCGCGCCGTGCCGCTGCGCCAGTCAGCAAGCCCGACGACGATTGGGAAGAGTTTTAAGCTGCGCAGAGTAGAAGCACCGCCGTGATGTTGTCGCGGCTGCCGTCTTGCTTCGCCTTTTCGACCAGCGCGGCGCAGGTTTCAGGCAAGTTGTCCGCCCGGGCCCCGGCCAGGACTGCCGCCAGCGCTTCGTGCTCTGTCGCGCCATACAATCCATCACTGCACAACAGGTAGAGGTCCCCCTGCGCCACGGCATGCGCAAACACGTCCGGACGCACATCTTCGCCAGGACCGATCGCCTGCAGCAGCAAGTTGCGCGGCGGGAGGATGCCGGTCATGCCGGCTTCCAGCGCCTGCTGGTACAAGGTCTGGTCATGCGTAAGCTGCGCCAGCTGGCCGCTGCGGTAGCGGTAAATACGGCTGTCGCCAACGTGGAAAATGTGGGCGGGACCGCCGGCTTGCGGCTGCCACATGCCGGTCAAGGTGGTCCCCATGCCGTAGCCATCGGCCAGGCCGGCCGCTGAATTGTTGCGGAACAGGGTGGAATTGGCAAATAAGACCGCGTCATACAGCTGGCGCAGCGCGTCGGTGTCGGCTTGCGGCGCCGGCTGCGCGCGCAGGTGTTTCCAGACCAGCAGCAAGGCCTCGGTGCTGGCGATATCGCCGCCCACATGACCGCCCATGCCATCGGCGACGGCGACCAGATTGAGTTCGGGCAGCAGCAGCAGGTTGTCCTGGTTGCTGGGGCGTACAGTACCGACGTCCGTCAAGCCATAGACCAGGCCCATGGTCATCTGCTGCAATACCGGCGGCGACAACGGGATCATTACGCTTGCTCCGCGAAGAGGGGCTCGGTCCGATGGTACATGATTTGCGGCCGCTTGCCAGTCATGATCAGGCGCCCGCCGGTGGCTGGGGCGGCGGGAACTGCTGTATTGCCGGCTGTCCCGGCGTGGCCGGCGTATTCGGCGCCGGCGGCGCTTGCGGTGCGGGCTGGGCGCCGTCGGCCGGCGCTTGCTGTTCGCCTTCGGCCGGGATATCGTCCAGGTCGACCGCGCGCACTGTCGGATCGTTGGAGTACTCCTCCAGAATCCAGTCTCCATTCAGCTGCACTACGCCTTCCGGTACCGGACGCTCGACCGGCGGATGCTTGGGCAGTGCGACACGCATGTAGTCCATCCAGATCGGCAGCGACAGGGTGGCGCCAAACTCGCGGCCGCCCAAGGACTTCGGCTCATCGTAGCCCATCCAGGCCACCGCCACGATGCCGCCGCCATAGCCTGCGAACCAGCCGTCCATCGAATCGCTGGTGGTGCCGGTCTTGCCGGCCAGGTCCGGGCGGCCCAGGCGGCCGGCTGCGGCGCCGGTACCGCTGCGGGCAACGTCGCGCATCATGCTGTCCATGATGAAGAGGTTGCGCTCCTCCAGCACGCGCTCGCCGGCATTGGCCGGCTGCGGCGGCTTGATGTCCATGATGGCCGCGCCCTTGGCGTCTACCACGCGCGAAATCAGGTAAGGCGTGACTTTGTAGCCGCCGTTGGCGAAGACCGCATAGGCGCCAGCCATCTGCAGCGGTGTGACGGCGCCGGTACCCAAGGCCATGGTGTAATTCTTCGGATGGCGCGCCAGGTCAAAGCCGAAGCGGGCCAGGTAAGCGTGCGTGTCATCCAGGCCGGCCGCGCGCAGCAGGCGCACCGAAGGCACGTTTTTCGACGCCGCCAGCGAACGGCGCATGGTGACCTGGCCATCGAACTTGCCGTCGTCGTTCTGCGGCTTCCATGGTTCGCCATTGGCGCCGCCCGGCATTTCCAGCGGTTCGTCGGCAATCACGGTGGCCGGGCCGAAGCCTTTTGCTACGGCAGCGGAATAAATGAATGGCTTGATCGAGGAACCAGGCTGGCGCCAGGCCTGGGTCACGTGGTTGAACTTCTGCAACCCGAAATCAAAGCCGCCCACCATGGCCTGGTAGGCGCCGGTGTTGGCGTCCAGCGAGACGAAGGCTGCCGCGACTTTTGGTACCTGCGTGATGGCCCAGTTTTTCTTTTCGGTCTGCATGACGCGGATGACCGCACCGGGACGGATGGCAAAGCCTTGCTTGGCCTTTTCGGACAGCGCGGACGTTGCCAGCTTCAGGCCCTCGCCGCTGATGGAAAGGACGTCGCCATCGGAAGTTTCGGCCTTGACCAGGGTGGGGCTGGCCTGCAGCACCACGGCCGGAATCAGGCCATCGCTGACCACGCGCTTGCCCAGCGCCTCGTCGATCGCATCGTCGCGTTCTTCCTCGTCGGCGGGCAGCTCGATGTAGGCTTCGGGACCACGGTAGCCGTGGCGCTGGTCGTAGGCCACCACATTGCTGCGCACCGAGGCATAGGCGGCGTCCTGGTCTTTCGACAAGATGGTGGTGTAGACGTTGATACCGCGCGTGTACGATTCTTCCTTGAACTCGGCGAAAACCGCCTGGCGCGCCAGTTCGGCCACGTATTCGGCGTGGGTGTCGAATTCCTGGCCGCGGTGGTTGACGTGCAGCTGCTCCTTCTTGGCCTTGTCGTACTGCGCCTCGGTGATGTACCCGAGTTCATGCATGCGGCGCAAGACCACCTGCTGGCGTTGGCGCGCCTTCTTCGGATTCACGGCCGGATTGTTGCGCGAAGGGTTCTGCGGCAGGCCCGCCAGCATCGCCATTTCGGCGATCGACAGTTCCTTCAGCGACTTGCCGAAATAGGCCTGTGCTGCGCTGGCGAAGCCATATGAGCGCTGGCCCAGGTAGATGTTGTTCATGTACAGCTCGAGGATCTTGTCCTTGCCGAGTGCGGCCTCGATGCGGTAGGCCAGCATGACCTCCGCCATCTTGCGGGAGATGAATTTGTCCTTGCTCAGGTAGAAATCGCGCGCTACCTGCATGGTGATGGTGGAGCCGCCCTGGCGGAAGCTGCCGCGCAGGTTGGCGCGCGCTGCGCCCAAGGCGCGGATCCAGTCGATGCCGCCGTGTTCGTAAAAGCGCGAGTCTTCAATGGCCAGCACGGACTTCTTCATCAATTCCGGCACTTCGGCGATTGGCGTGAAGTCGCGGTGCTCTTCGCCGAATTCGCCGATCAGAACCTTGTCGGCAGTGTAAATGCGCAGCGGGATCTTGGGATGGTAATCGGTGACTGCCTCCAGCGTCGGCAGGCTGGGACGAATCACGAAGGCTGCGTAGCAAACCAGCGCGATGCTGCCGGCGAGGGCGGTACCGCCAGCGATAAGACTGGCTCGAATGACGTTACGGCGGTTCAGCCAGGAAGGACGATTGCTCAAATCAACTCTCTCGGTTACCAAGTCGGGCAATTATAGACTATGCATGAGTTGTTCTATATGCCATAGTCTTGGGGTTTCAGTCTAAAAGGATTTACGTGTTCCGTCCCTATATTCCCGACGAGGCGCGGTTGCCGGAAATGACTTTCCGCGCCTTGTTCCTCGGTACCTTGCTGGGCATGGTGTTTGGCGCTTCTTCGCTCTACCTGGTGCTGAAGGTCGGCCTGACTGTCAGCGCATCGATTCCAGTGGCCGTGATCGCGATCACCTTCTTTGGACTGGCGAAAAAGCTCGGCGGCAAGGATGCGAGCATCCTGGAAAACAGCATCGCGCAGACTGCCGGTTCCGCCGGCGAATCGATCGCATTCGGACTGGGCGTAACCATGCCGGCGATTCTGATCCTCGGCTTTGAACTGGAAATCTGGCGCGTGATGCTGGTGGGCGTGCTCGGCGGCCTGCTCGGCATCCTGATGATGATCCCGATGCGCCGCACGATGATCGTGGACCAGCACAATGAACTGAAATTCCCGGAAGGGACGGCGTGCGCCCAGGTGTTGCAGGCTGCGGCCAGCGATTCATCGCGCCTGGCTGCGGGCGAGCCGATACAGGGCGAATCGGAGGCGGCGCGCGATGCAAGGCGCCGCGCCCGCGTGATTTTCGGCGGCTTTGGCATGGGCCTCCTGTACAAGGCGCTCAACGTGTCGCTCAAGCTCTGGAAGGATACGCCGGAAGTCGTACTGGGCGCGCCGCTGAAGGGCGGTTCGGTCGGCGCCGAAGTGTCGCCCGAGCTGCTGGGCGTGGGTTATATCATCGGTCCTCGCATCGCACTGACCATGACGGCCGGCGGTGTGCTGTCCTACCTGCTGCTGATCCCGATGATCAAATTCTTCGGCGATCCGTTGACCACGATTCTCGCGCCCGGAACGAGGCTGATTTCGGAAATGGGACCGGACGACGTGCGCGGCGCCTATATCTTGTATATCGGCGCCGGTGCGGTAGCTGCGGGCGGGCTGATTTCGCTGTTGCGCGCCATGCCGATGATCTGGCGCAGCCTGGCCGCCGGCCTGGCAGGAGTCGGCAAGGGCTGTAAAGCCGATACCATGCGCCGCACCGAGCAGGATATCCCGATGAAGTGGGTAGTGATCGGCTGCCTGGTGCTGATCGCCGTGATCACGGCATCTGCACCGCTGCATATGAATTTGCTGGGCGCATTACTGATCCTCGTGTTCGGCTTCCTGTTCTCCACCGTATCGTCGCGCCTGACCGGCGAAATTGGCTCTTCATCCAACCCCACCTCCGGCATGGCGGTGGCGACGCTGCTGTTCACTTGCCTGATTTTCCTGATGGTCGGCTGGACCGGCGGCCAGTATTACGTCACCGCGCTGTCGGTGGGAGCGATCGTCTGCATCGCCTCGGCTAATGCAGGCACCGTGTCGCAGGACTTGAAGACCGGCTTCCTGGTCGGCTCCACGCCGCGCCTCCAGCAGTATGCGATGCTGGTCGGTTCGCTGGCGTCAGCCCTGCTGCTGGGGCCCATCCTGCTGCAGTTGAATAATGCCAGCACTGTTTATGTGCCTGCGGCACAGGTGGCGCCAGGGCTGGCGACCGATGCGACCCGCCTGGCGGTAAGCGCCAAGCTCGATGGACCGCAAGCAGCCAGCGACACTGCGACCTACAAAGTCTGGCAGAAGCCCGATGCGCAGGGTGGTCCCGAAGGCAAATACCTGGTCGGCCAAGACGGCCGCGCGGTATGGTACGTGGACCCGGGCATCAACGGCACCCATCACAAACGTCCGGACGGCACTGAGGTACGCAAGTACGATGCGCCGAAGGCGGTGCTGGTCTCGTATATCATCAAGGGCATCCTGGACCAGCAGCTGCCGTGGACGCTGGTCATGCTGGGCGTGATGATCGCACTGGTGCTGGAAATGTCGGGCGTGCAGTCGCTGTCGTTTGCGGTCGGCGTCTACCTGCCGCTGTCGGCAACGCTGCCGATCGCCGTCGGCGGTGTGCTGCGCTGGCTGGCAGATCGCCGCAACAACCAGCTGCCGCAGTACGCGAACCTGGACGAGGAGGGCCGCCAGGCCGCAGGCGACCGTAGTGAAGGCGTGCTGCTGGCATCGGGCTATATCGCCGGAGGCGCCCTGGCCGGCATCGTGATCGCGATCACGGCCGGCGTCATGACCAATTTCGATGCAGCGGTGACCGCCTGGGCCGAAGGCAGCAACCCGTTCTTCAGCGGCGCGAACGCGGATTTGCTGTCGCTGCTGCCTTATGCTGTAATCATGGCGCTGCTATTGTGGGTGGCGCGGGAAAAACCAATTCGTTAAAAGAGGAGGTTGGGCGATGAAGAGACTGGGCGCTGCGGGCCTGCTGCTGGCAATCGGGACGGCGAACGCCATGACTGTGAGTTGCGGCCGCCTGCTGGACGTGAAAGCCGGCGTATGGCGCGAAAAGGTCACCATCTTGATCGAGGACGGCAAGGTTAAATCGATCTCGCCAACCCAGGGCAAGGCCGACGTCGACCTGGGCTCCATGTCCTGCATGCCCGGCTTTATCGACATGCACGTGCACCTGACCCATGAGACCCAGCCCCAGGTCGACTCGTTGTACGGCGAACTTTCGCTGGACGCCATCGACCGCGCCTACGAGTCCGTCCACTTCGCCGAGCGCACGCTGAAAGCCGGTTTCACCACGGTACGCGACCTGGGGGCAGGCGAAGGCCTGAATATAGCGATGAAGCGCGCGATCAACACCGGCGCCATCATCGGTCCGCGCATGTTCACGGCCGGGAAAGCGATTGCCACCACTGGCGGCCACGGCGATCCAAGCAATGGCGATTCGCGCGAGCTGCATCGTCTGCGCGGCACGCCAGGCCCGCAGGAAGGCGTCATCAACAGCCCCGACGAAGCGCGCCAGGCGGTGCGCGCCCGCTATCAGGAAGGCGCGGACGTGATCAAGATCACCGCTACCGGTGGCGTATTGAGCCAGGCCAGCAGCGGCATGAACGCGCAATTCGATGACGCCGAACTGAAAGCGCTGGTCGCTGCGGCCAGGGATTACGGCTTCAAGGTCGCGGCTCACGCCCACGGGGCGGAAGGCATGAAGCGCGCGTTGCGCGCCGGAGTTGACTCAATCGAGCACGGTACCTTCATGGACGATGAGGCAATCGCTCTGTTCAAGAAAACCGGCGGCTGGTACGTGCCGACCATCAGCGCCGGACGTTACGTCGCCGACAAGGCCAAGGAACCAAACTACTATTCAGCCCTGGTCCAGCCGAAGGCCGCAGCGATCGGCCCACAGATCCAGGGCACGTTCGCGCGCGCCTATAAGGCCGGCGTGAAGATCGCCTTCGGCACTGACGCGGGCGTGTTCCCGCACGGCGAGAACGCCAAGGAATTCGCCTATATGGTGGAGGCGGGCATGCCGCCGCTGGAAGCGATCCGGGCCGCCACAGTCAGCGCGGCGACGCTGTTGGGGCAGGCAAATCGCCTTGGTTCTCTCGAGCCGGGTTATGCTGCCGATATCGTGGCGGTTGCCGGCGATCCGCTGCAAGACATCACGCTCCTGCAAAAGGTAGGATTTGTGATGAAGGAAGGCGTCATTTATAAACAGTAATCGGGGAGCGCATGGCGGAAGTTGATTGCGATGTACTGGTAGTTGGTGGCGGTATCAATGGGGCCGGGATTGCGCGCGATGCGGCAGGCCGCGGCCTGTGCGTCGTCCTGTGCGAAAAGGACGACCTGGCGTCGCACACTTCGTCCGCGTCGACAAAGTTGATTCACGGCGGCCTGCGCTACCTTGAGTACTACGAATTCCGGCTGGTGCACAAGGCATTGGCCGAACGCGAAGTGCTGCTGCGCAGTGCACCGCACATCATGTGGCCGCTGCGCTTTGTGATGCCGCATGATGCCGGACAGCGCCCGGCGCTGCTGATCCGCGCCGGCCTGTTCCTGTACGATATGCTGGCCAAAAGGGAGCTGCTGCCAGGCTCGCGCGGCATCGACCTGCGCTGCCATCCGGCAGGACGGCCCTTGAAGCCCGAGTTCCGCCGCGGCTTCGAATATTCCGACGGCTGGGTCGACGATGCACGCCTGGTCGTGCTCAACGCGATCGACGCCTGCGCCAAAGGCGCCTGCATCCTGACGCGCACCACCTGCGTCGGCGTAGAGCGCCATGCCGACCACTGGGTCGCGACCCTGCGCAAGGCCGATGGCACGGAGAAGCGCGTCACCGCGCGTACCATAGTGAACGCAGCCGGGCCGTGGACCCAATCCTTCCTGAAGGCAGCAGGCGCAAAACAGGAATCGCGCCATTTGCGGCTGGTAAAAGGCAGCCATATCGTAGTGCGCCGAATCTTCGAGCACGACGAAGCGTATATTTTCCAGAACAGGGATGGCCGCATCGTGTTCGCCATCCCGTATGAGCGCGACTTCACGCTGATCGGCACAACAGACCTCGAATACAAGGGCGACCCGCAGCGTGTAACGATCGAAGAGAGCGAAATCCGCTATCTGTGCGACCTGGCCAGCAACTACTTCCGCGAGCCCGTGCGGACGGCGGATGTGGTCTGGACTTATGCCGGCGTGCGTCCGCTGCTGGAGGACGCCGCGGCTGACGCTAAAGCCGTCACGCGCGACTACTTCCTCGAGTTGGACAAGGACGGTGCGCCGCTGCTGAACGTCTTCGGCGGCAAGATCACCACGTTCCGCAAATTGGCCGAAGACGCGGTAGACATGCTGTGCAAATCGCTGGGCAAGCCGGTCAAGGGCTGGACCGAAAAAGCCTGCCTGCCGGGCGGAGACCTGTTTGGATCGGAACCGCAGAACCGCTCGGTGCAGGAATTCTGCCAATGGGCCGCGGCAGTGCAAGTGAAGTATTCCTGGCTGCCGCAAGAACTGGTGAAGCGTTATGTGCGCGCCTATGGCACGCGCGTGCACACCATGCTTGATGGCTGCCTGTCGCTGGCCGATATGGGGGAAGAGATCCTGCCCGGCCTGTACGAGACCGAAGTGACTTACCTGCGCCGCAAGGAATGGGCCGTTACGGCAGCAGACATCCTTTGGCGCCGCTCAAAGCTCGGCTTGCACCTGCCGGCCGGCGCCGAAGCCCGCCTCGACGCCTGGCTCTCAGCACATTCATAATAAAAGTCGGGGTCAGCTCTGGCAATCGGACATTTCAACTTGAAATGTCCGATTGCCAGAGCTCGTATATTGAAAATGCTACTTCCGACGTGGGTATTAAGATTTCGGGGACGGCGGGGCAAAGTCACACCGGAAAGAGTTGAGGCCATCGAGCCTGTGGGTCAGATTGGTGGCTTTGCCCACTTGTTCATCTAGAACGCCGGACGGTATCTTAGGCCATCCAAATTGGTAAGCCTGCATACGAGAAAGGTGGACGAGATGAATACGCCAGTCGTAGGAATTGATGTTAGCAAAAAGAAGCTCGACGTCGCGTTGCTGGCCGAGGGAAAAATCCGAGCCAAGGTTGTCGAGAACTCACCAAATGGCTTCGCAGAGATGGAAAGTTGGCTGGTCAAGCAAAAAGTCCGGCTGCCGGAAATCCATGTCTGCCTGGAGTCAACGGGGGTATATAGCGAGCCAATTGCCCTATACTGGTTCGACAAAGGGA
>NZ_WNKX01000052.1 GCF_009720745.1 Massilia eburnea
CCAGGGCGCCGTTGTTCAGGTTGAGCAGGTTGATCTTGCGCGCCGGCGACAGGGTGATATCGGTCCAGCCGCCATCGGTATCGCTGGCGGAAGCGCTGGAATTGATGCGGACCTTGGAAACGGTCACATTGACGGCGTCAAAGCCGCAGGCCGGCGCGTCAGTCAGCGACACGCCCACCGTGCCGAGCGTGACGGAAGGCTGCGAGCTGCCGCCACCGCCGCCGCAGGCGGTCAGCAGGCTGGCAGCGGCAACCAGGGAAAGGGCAAAAACGGTCTTCTTCATGTGGGCCTCCTTGTGGTTGTGATGTGGGGCCCATTATCTATTTCCACACGGAAATAAAAAAGCAGTTTGGCATCGGTGGTAACGCTCTGTTACACATTAGCTGCTTCCTTGCAGCAAAGAAGCAACATTTCCTTGTCGAAACGCCCATGTCTTTGATTTGATGGTCTTTTTACAAAATTAAAAAACAATCAGCAAGCATGGCAAAGCCATAAACAACTTGCCATTCATTACTGTTGCGCAACGAAAGTTTTTTTACCGCACAGCTGAGTCAGGGTTGGAATTTCTCAGGTATAGTCCCCATATGCGAAGTGTTGCCGCAAGGCACTTCTGACAATACGGGGCCAGCCGAGGCATTTGCCGCCGGCCATAGGCCCACCAGAAACTTTTGAGTTTTCCAGGCCTATGTTCAATTTCTACAAGCTCCAACTCGCCCTCAAGAACCCGCTGGTGCGTATCACCCTGGTGATGCTGGCTACCGCCGCCCTCGCCTTTACCCTGCTGCGCGGCGAAGTGGCGCAGGATGCCGCCCCGGTCATGCGTTCGCAGAATATCGGTGAAATCACGGCCCTGGTGGCTGCGCGCGACAAGCTGGACTACCTGCTGATCGCGCGTCCGCTGGCCGATTCGCCGCGCTATATCTACAAATACAAGGGCGACGCCACGCTGCACGTGGTGGTGGTGCCCAGCACTTCGCACCAGAGCCTGGAGCGCGAAGTCCTGCTGCGCAATAACATCCCTTACGCCATCGCCAAGGAAGACTTCCTGGCCGCCCACAAAGGCGTGCTGCTGGACGACGGCGGCCAATGGGCCGGCGTTCAAGCTTTCCTGAAACGCCATGCTTTCGACATCTTCGTGGTCGGCCTGGTGCTGTTCGTGCTGAAGTGGGGCGTGCCTGGCATGGGCCCGAACGCATCCGTGATCACGCCGGACAAGCTGAAAGGTTCGATGGACGACCTGATCGGCATGGAAGACATCAAGCAGGAAGTGCTGCACCTGGAAGACATGATCCGCAACCGCGAAGTCTACAAGCAGCACAATATCGACAAGCCATTCAACGTCATGCTGACCGGCCCGGCCGGTACCGGCAAGACCAAGCTGGCCGGCTACCTGGCCAAGAAGCTGGGCTATCCGCTGATCCAGGCCTCCGGGTCGGCGCTGGAGTCCGGCTATGTGGGCGGTGGCTCCAAGGCGCTGAATGCGCTGTACAAGAAGGCTTGCGCACGCGGCAACTGCATCATCTTCCTGGACGAGGCGCAGGCCCTGTTCATGCCGCGCGGCCGCGGCGAGAAGAAATGGGAAGACGATACCGCCAACACCCTGCTGGGCCTGCTGGACGGCGTGAAGAGCGAACAAGGCCAGGGCGTGATCTGGATCGTTGCCTCCAACTTCGACGACGCTTCGTCGGACATGGATGAAGCCATGCTGCGCCGCTTCAGCGTGAAGATCAACTTCCGCCTGCCGAACAAGGGCGAGCGCCGCGCCCTGCTCGACTCCTTCCTGAAGCGCAAGCAGGACGGCCTGGTGGACTGGAAGCATATGGACCTGGACCAGGTGGCCGAGATCACCGCCAACCTCAGCCCCGCGCTGCTGGAAACCGTGGTCGACCGCGCTTCCATGATCTCGATCCAGGAAAAATGCGTGATCAATACCGACCTGATGTTCCGCGCCTTCGAGCGCGCCACCATTGGCCTGACTGACCGCGCCACCACCGCCGAGAAGACCCGCCAGCGCGAGCGCATCGCCTTGCACGAGCTGGGCCATTTCTTCATGCAGATCGATCCTTACCTGCGCGCCGGCCTGCCGCTGGCGCAAGTGAAGGAGAAATCGCACCTGCTGAAGATTTCCACCGAGGCGGTGTCGAAGATGAATGCGCTGGGCTATGTGCTGAGCGCCGGCGACGACATGTCGCTGCGCACGCTGGAAGAAATGGAACGCGACGTGATGCAGCTGTACGGCGGCGTGGCGGCGGAAGAAATGTTCTATGGCGCGCGCGGCATTTCGGTGGGCAGCCAGAACGATATCGAGAAGGCCACCAAGATGCTGAACATGATGGTCAACCGCCTGTCCATGTATTCGCGCTCCAAGCTCGATTACAGCCAGCTGCGCGGCGAGACCGGCGACGAGCACACCCTGGTCCAGGTGGAGGCGAAAGCGGACGAGCTGTACAGCACCACGCTGGCCGCCATGCGCGACTACCGTGCGGTGATGGAATCGATCAAGGGCGAGCTGATGGAGCGCTACGTCCTGTCGAAGGATGACATCTTCGCACTGCTGGAAGAGCGCCTCGATGCGGCGCCCCTGCAGCAGGCGGCATAAGCTTCGCTAGCGCGAAGCGACTACCGTGATATTGCTGCCGGCCGGCGCCAGCGCCATCGGCAGTTTTTCATAATTGCGGATCGTGACGCCCGCGCCATCGTGGCTGAATTCGATGCGCGTGCCGGCCGCGGTCATCAGGACTCGTTCGGCAAGCGGGTACAGCTCGGCGCGCTGCTCGCCCTCAAGCTGGGTATAGAATTGCTTGCGGAACTGCGAGAAGTGGATACTCTTGCCGTTGCTTAGTTCGTAGGTATACGCGTAGTCGCGAAACTCGTTGCGATCCATCTTGTAGCTGCCGGTCGCCGGAACGCGCACGGTCAGTTCGTCCTCCGCCAGGGCGGAAGCGCTGAACAACAAAGCGAATGCGGCAGCACTCGCTGCCAGGGTTTTCATGTGCGGCTCCTTCGAATAAAGCGGTGTGGCGCACCGCTTTGATGCGCCACCGCCGCTGCATTATCCCGCTCAGCGCGCAGCAACTACGCGCACATTGGTTTCCTTCATCGCGACCGACATTGGCAGGCGTTCGTAGTTTTCGATGACCACTTCCTCACCCTTGTCGCGGAATTCGACGCGGGTGCCGGCTGCCGTCACGAAAATATTGGAAGCAATCGGGAACAGCTCGACCCGGTCTTCCAGCGCCAGGCGCCCCCAGTAATGGCCGCCCGACTGCGTGAACTTGATGGTATTGCCATTACTCAGGGCATACCGGTTCGCGAAGTCATCGAACCCGCTCCTGTGCAGTTTGATACTCCCTGCCGGCGCAGGGATCTTCACGGTTGCATCGTCAACACCGGCAGCGTAAGAGCTACCGCCCAACATCAGTGCAGCCACGGCACTCAGCATCATCAGCTTTTTCATCATCATCTCCGATTTGGTTCGCCTGGGTGCCCCGTCAAGGAAAGGGTGCGGGGCCAACTTAAAATTAGCAAAGGAAGTTCGGATGTGCAGATCCGGGCGACAAACCGCACGTTCAGAGGAATAGAACGCTTGGTGACCCGACGAACTGCATGATCGGCCTGGAGGACTTGCCGTCAGTGCGGCAATGCTGTCCGGGGGCGCCCCGGCCTGTGTCTGGAGGGGCGCTCGGGGCTGGGGCGGGTGGGGTGCACCTGCGCCAGCTGTCCAAACCTGGTGCCCGGCGCCGTGGCCGATAGGCTGGGCGCTGTGGGAGCAAGCTGCGGTCTGTGCAGCGGCAGCTTGCTGCGGCCTTGTGCTGGCCGCTGGGTGTCTGTTCGACTTCAGTTCATCCTACGCTTGCCGGTTCTGGCTGGAAAGCTACCGGTCGCTCATTTTTTTCAATTTGCCTCGCCTGCCCCATAGCTTAAATATGTGCTGCAGGGTTGCCGCGGGGTGGCAAATCGGTAATAATGCGTGTCGCGTTATGTGGCCCGAGTGGTGAAATTGGTAGACGCAGCGGACTCAAAATCCGCCGCCGCAAGGCGTGCCGGTTCGATTCCGGCCTCGGGCACCACATACCTCCTGCCTTCAATATAGGCTGCGGCAGCGGCCGTGGCTTACCCAGATTCCCGTCTTTCCCCACCCATTTTTGGCTGTAGCCGAGACATCAGCTCGAAGCGGCTGCGCGCCCCCAGTTTGTCCAGCAGGGCCGAGACATGGTGTTCCACCGTGCGCGGCGAACGTACCAGGCAGCGTGCGATATCGGCATTGCTTTGCCCGGCCAGCAGCAGATCGAGGATTTGCGCCTCGCGCCGGGTCAAGCCTTCCGGATGGCTGCGCGCCGCGCCATACGGGCCGCGCCTGGCCCTGGGCAGCTGCGGCCCCTGCCCCAGGCGGCCAGCTTGGGCGCGCGCCCGCGCCGCCGCCGGCCGCGCCCCCAATGCTTCAAACAAGGCCAGTGCCTGCAGCGCTGCCGCGCCGGCGCCCTCCCCCTGCACGGACAGCAGGGCCAGGCCGGCCTCGAATGGCAGGCCGAGCTCGCGCCACATGGCGCTGGCCGCCTGGCCATTCCCGGCCAGTTCGGCCGCGACCGGGGCGGGCAATTGCAAGGTCGCGCCGGAGGCCAGGTCCGGCCAGGTTTCCAGGCCGGCGCGGTGCTGCCACAGCACGATCTCGCCGCGGTCCCACATATTCACGCCCGCGATATCGTGCTGGGCCAGCGCGCTCAGGCCGGCGCGGCAGGCGTCCAGCTTGCCGTCCACCCAGGCCGCTTCGATCAGGCCCAGGCTCGCTTCCACGATGCGCTGCGGCTCGCCGGTGGCGAGCGCGCCCTGCCAGGCTTCATCCAGGTAGCGCCGCCCTTCGGGCTGGCCGAGGCGGGCGCAGGTGCGGCCCAGCACGGTCAGCGCCGGCAGGCGCATGATCAGGGTCAGTTGCGGCAGCTGCAGCACGCCCTGCGCGATGGCGCGCGCTTCCGGCAGGCGGCCCTGCGCCATGCGCAACTGGGCCTGCCAGCCGACCAGGTAGTGGGTCCAGGCATCCAGGTCGTGCTCGCTGTCGAAGGAGATGCCTTCGCTCACCACGCGCTCGGCCAGGGTAAAGCGCTTGGCCGTCACCGCGCATTCGCTCAGGTTGGTATAGCAGCGCGCCGCGTGCTCGTGATAGCCGTGTTGCAGCGCCAGCGCCAGGCTTTCTTCCAGCATGGCCTGGCCGGCCGGGTCGCCGCCGAACAGGCGCACCGTGCCGACATTGTTCAGGGCATGGATGCGCGTTTCCACGTCGTCCAGCTCGGCGGCCAGGGCCAGCGCCCGCTCGCCCCAGGCGATGGCCCCTTGCGGCCGGTCCTGCAGCATTTCGTACTGCGAACGCAAGCTGTAGGCCATGGCCAGCTCGCTGCTGTGCGGCAGCTGCTCCAGGGTGGCGATGGCTTCCATACCGTAGCGGCCTGCTACGTCGGATTCGCCGCGGTACCAATGCAGGCGCGACAGCCAGCGCAGGTTGAAGCCGACCTTGTCGCAGCGCCCCAGGCCGCGCCACAGCTCGATGGCCCGGTGGCGCGCTGCGATCACCTCGTCGTCGATGCGCACCAGGCCGGCCTCGTACGACCAGTCCTCGTACAGCTGGGCCGCCTCCGGCGCCGGCGTGGCGCTGCCGACAAAGCGCAGCGCCGCCGCCAGGTGGGCGGCAGCCTGGCGGTGCGCTCCCAGCCGCGCC
>NZ_WNKX01000053.1 GCF_009720745.1 Massilia eburnea
ACCAGCTCGTAGATCGAAGTGCCGTTCATCTTGATCGCATACAGCAGCACCGATGCCGCAAACACCACAATGGTGGCGCGCATCGCAAACAGCTGCTGCCTGTCGCCCATACCTGGACGCAGGTTCTTCAGGATGTTTTCCACGAAACTGGTGGAAGGCGCCAGCAGCGTCGCCGACGACGTCGACTTGATCGCCGACAGCAGCGCGCCGAAGAACAGGATCTGCATCACCAGCGGCATCTTGGTCAGCACGAAGGTTGGCAGCAGGCGCTGGTAATCGTTCTTGGCCATTTCCAGGCCATGGTCGCCCAGCACGATGATGGCGCAGGAGACGATGAACATCGGCACCGCAGCGAACAGGATGTAGCTGGCGCCGCCGATCATGGCGCCGGCGCGCGCGGTACTGGAATCCTTGGCCGACATCACGCGCTGGAACACGTCCTGCTGCGGGATGGAGCCCAGCATCATGGTCACGGCGGAGCCGATGAACATGGCCATTTCAGTGAACGTTGGCTGTGGCATGAATTTCCACAGGTCCTTCTGCGAAGCCATCTCGACCACCTTGCCTGCGCCGCCGGCCAGGTCGGCCGAGAACCAGGCGATCACGGACAGGCCAACAACCAGCACGATCATCTGGATGAAGTCAGTCCACGCCACGGCCAGGAAGCCGCCGATCACCACATAGATCAGCACCGCCATGGTGCCGACGATCATGCCCATGGTTTCCGACATGGCGCCATTGGTCAGCACGGAGAACACCAGGCCCAGCGCGGTAATCTGCGCCGCTACCCAGCCCAGGTAGGAAATGATGATGGCAACGGAGCAGAACACTTCAATGCCCTTGCCGAAGCGCTGGCGGTAAAAGTCGCCGATAGTCAGCAGGTTGAGCTTGTACAGGCGGGCGGCGAAAAACATGCCGACCAGGATCAGGCAGGTGCCGGCGCCAAACGGGTCTTCCACGATGGCATTCAGGCCGCCTTGCACGAACTTGGCCGGGATGCCCATGACGGTTTCCGCACCAAACCAGGTGGCGAAAGTTGTCGTAATCACCATGATCAGCGGCAGGCTGCGGCCGGCCACTGCGAAGTCGGTCGTATTCTTGATGCGGGTGCCAGCCCAGACGCCAAGGCCAAGGGTACCCAGCAGGTACAGCACAACAAAGGAAATCAGGGTGATGTTCATCGCGGCGAAAACTCCGGCTCCAATCGGCAAATTTTGCGATTATAGCGGCAGGATGCGGCCAGGATTCATGAATTTTTGTGATGTTGCGGTAAATCCAACAAACCCGGCAAGTCCGGGTCAGACCCAAGGGTCAGACCCTGTCTAAGCCGGGGCCGCGGACTCTGGAATTGACAGGGTCAGACCCAGGTTTGCCGGGTTACCGGTTTATCTTGCCGTAGCCCGGGAACATCTCCTGCAGCAGGAATGCCGCCAGCTCTTTCTCATCTTCCTTGCGCGCGCTCATCGGCACATTGCGGCCCAGGCGGTGCGATTCCCAGACGAAGTCGCCCGGCTTCTCCTTGCGAATCATCTCGATCATGCGCTTGACGATTGCCGTTTCAATATCTTTCTCGGAACCCTGGTCCACGTGCACCTGCTGCTGCCAGGTGCGTTTGAAGTTGGTGCTGAATCCCCTGAACTTGATGTCAGCCGCATTGAAGGTCTGGTTCACAATCTGGAACATGCCGCCAGTATCGTTGCGCTCGCCGTTCGCAGCGCGGCCCTGCGCCCCCATGATATTGGCCATGGCGCGCGCCTTGCCGGTCGCACCGGCATCTTCTTCCTGCGATGCCTGCGGCGCATCGGCACCGCGCGCGCGGCGGCGCATCTCGATCAGGGTTGCCATATCAGGTGCGTTTTCCGGCGGCGGCGCCAGTTTGGCCTGCTCCGGAGGCACAATTTTTTCTTGCGGCTTGACGACCTCGGTGATGGCGTTCTTGTTCGGCGGCAGGTAGGCGCGCGAGGAGCGCGGTGTTTCCTTGGCCGGCTTGGCTTTCGGCAGCGCCTTGGGCTTTGGCTGCGGCGCCGGCTTACCGGGCGTAATGTAGACCATCTCCCCTTCCTTGGCAGGAGGGGTCAGCACGATCTTGTGGTAGGGACTGATGAAGTAAATCAGGACCGCCAGCAAGTGCAGGCCGACGGTAAACAGCATGCCCCAGCGGTTTGGCTTGCCCGAACCATACTCGAGCACCTTTTCTTGCGGCCAGGGCTGGCCGCAGGTCGGGCAATGCCCGTCGTGGGCCGCTAGTTCGGCGTGGGAATGGGTGTACTGGTGCAAGATAGTGGCTTTTTACTGAAGGTGCTGGGATGGGAGCTTACCGACTTTCCACCTTTATAAATGTTACAGGTTGTAAGCGCCGCCCAGCATGGTATCAGTGTTTGGCCGCTTTGACGGCCCGGAGCTCGACCGGCTGCGCTGGTTCTGTTGCAGATCCGTCATCCAGTTCCTCGTCCTTCATCGGGCCGGTACCGGAATATTTATCGAGGAACAAGTAAATCACCGGAGTGATGTACAAGGTGATCACCTGCGAAAACAGCAGGCCGCCAATCACGGCCAAGCCCAGGGGCTGGCGCAGTTCGGCGCCGGCGCCCAGGCCGAGGGCGATCGGCAAGGCGCCCATCAGGGCCGCCATGGTGGTCATCATGATCGGGCGGAAGCGCAGGATACAGGCTTCGCGGATCGCCTCCATCGGCGCCTTGCCCTCTTCGCGCTGCGCCACCAGGGCGAAGTCGATCATCATGATGGCGTTCTTCTTCACGATACCGATCAGCATCAGGATGCCGATGATGGCGATCATGGTCAGGTCCAGCTTGAAGATCCACAGCGTCAGCAGCGCACCGACCGCAGCGGACGGC
The DNA here is from genome assembly GCF_009720745.1 of Massilia eburnea. Classification (GTDB taxonomy): domain Bacteria; phylum Pseudomonadota; class Gammaproteobacteria; order Burkholderiales; family Burkholderiaceae_D; genus Rugamonas; species Rugamonas eburnea. The sequence continues at coordinate 2,856 of NZ_WNKX01000053.1, forward strand.
AGGCCGGCCAGGATCGTCAGCGGGTGGATATAGCTCTCGTACAGTACGCCCAGCAGCACATAGATCACACCCAGCGCTGCAACAATCAGGATCAGCTGGCTGCCCTGGGAATCCTTGAACACTGCCGCATCGCCGCCGTAGCTGGTGATGATGGAGGCCGGCAGGCCCATCTTCATGCCCATCTGTTCGATCTTGGCGGTGGCATTGCCCAGCGGGATATCGGGCGCCAGGTTGAAGGAGATCGTGATCGCCTGCAGCTGGCCCTGGTGGTTGACCGCAGTCGGGCCAATGGTACGCTCGACCGTGGCAAAGCTGGACAGCAGCACCAGCTGGCCGGCGCTGTTACGCACCGACAGCTTGGTCAGCGAATCGTCGAACTGGCGGTCCTCGTTGGCCGCTTCCAGTATCACGAAGTAGCTGGCGGCCGACGAGTAGATGGTCGACACCTGGCGCTCGCCGAAAGCCAGATAGAGCGCCGTGCGCACGTCGGCGATCTTCACGCCCAGCATATTGGCCTTGTCGCGGTCGATCTTCAGCTGCGCCTGCAAGCCCTTGTTCTGCGAATCGCTGGTCACGTCGCGGAAGTCGCTGTCGCTGCGCATCGCATCCTGGAACTTGCTGGCCCAATCGTTCAATGCATCCGGGCTGACCGACTGCAGCGTGTACTGGTAGCGGCTCTTGGAAGGACGCCCGCCCAGCTGCAGGTTCTGCACCGGGCTCAGGTAGACCTGGATGCCGGCAATCTTTTTCGTTTCCTTGCGCAGGCTGTCCAGTACTTCGGACATTTTCTTGCGCTCAGAACGAGGCTTCAGGACGATGAACATGCGGCCCGTGTTACCGCCGCTGGTGAAGGAGGTCACATCCTTGATGTTCGGGTTGGCCTGGATGGTAGCCGCCACCTTCTCCTGCAGTTCCAGCATGGCGGAGGTGGAAATATCTTCCGAGGCTTCGGTGTTGACGCGGATCTGGCCCAGGTCTTCCTCCGGGAAGAAACCCTTCGGAATGGCGATATACAGCCAGGCCGTCAGCGCAAAGGTGCCGAAGGCGATACCCAGCACCACAAAGCGGTGATGCAGCGCCAGGTCCAGCGTGCGCGCATAGCCGTCGCGCACGGCGTGGAAGGCGCGCTCGAAGTGGCGGCCGATGAAGGTGTCGTCGCCCGAGGTCTCGTGCGAATCGGCCGGCATGAAGCGCGAGGCCAGCATGGGCACCAGGGTCAGCGACACAACCGCCGACACCAGCACCGACAAGCCCACCACCACCGCGAACTCGTGGAACATCAGGCCCATCACGCCAGGCATGAAGAAGATCGGGATGAACACCGCCACCAGCGAGATCGAAATCGAGATGATGGTGAAGCCCATCTCCTTCGCCCCGACCAGGGCCGCCTGCAAAGGCTTCTTGCCCAGTTCAATATGGCGCACGATGTTTTCCAGCACCACGATCGCATCGTCGACTACCAGGCCCACCGCCAGCGTGATACCAAGCAAGGACACGTTATCCAGGCTGTAGCCCATGCCGAACAGCAGCGCCAGCGCGCCGAGCAGCGAGATCGGCATGGTGATGGCCGGAATGAAAGTGGCGGCGGCGCGATGCAGGAACAGGAAGATCACCAGCACCACCAGCACCACGGTCAGCGCCAGCGTCAGGTTCACGTCGTGGATCGCTTCGCGGATCGAGACCGAACGGTCGTTGACCAGGTTGATCGATACCGATTCCGGCAACTGGGCGCGGAAACGCGGCAACAGCTTGCGCACCGCATCGACCACCTGCACGGTGTTGGCGTCCGGCTGGCGTTGCACCAGCAGCACGATGGCGCGCTCGCCGTTGTAGCTGCCGGCCGATTTGATCGACTGGTAGCTGTCTTCCACCGTCGCCACTTCCTTCAGCCGCACCGGCTGGCCGTTGCGGGTGGCGACGATCAGGTCGGCGAAGTCGGCGGCGCGCATCAGCTGGGCATTGCCCTGGATGGTCAGGGTCTGGCTCGGGCCATCGATGGTGCCCAGCGGGGTATTCGCATTGGCCGCCTTGATCGCCTGCTGCAGTTCGTCGAGCGTCAGGTTGCGCGCATTCATCAAGTCCTGCTTGGCGCGCACGCGCACCGCGAAGCGCTTCTGGCCATTGACCGAGACCTGGGCCACGCCCGGCAGGGTCGACAGGCTCGGCGCCACCAGGTTTTCCGCGTAATCGTTCAATTCGGACAAGCTCAGCGATGGCGACGTCATGGTCGCGAACAACACTGGCGCATCGGCCGGGTTGACCTTGCGGTAAGACGGCAGGTCCGTCATTTCCTGCGGCAGCGAACGCTGGGCGCGCAGCAGCGCCGCCTGTACGTCGACCGCCGCTTCATTGACGTTGATCGAAGGATCGAATTCCAGCGTGAGCGACGTATTGCCCAGCGTGCTGGTGGAGGTGATCATCGACAGGCCGCCGATGGTCGAGAACTGCTTTTCCAGCGGCAGCGCGACGGACGAGGCCATGGTTTCCGGCGAGGCGCCGGGCAAATCGGCGCTGACGTTGATCACCGGGGTGTTATAGCTCGGCAGTGCCGCGACCGGAATATGCGAATAGGCCAGCACGCCGGCCAGGATAAGGCTCAGCGAGAGCAGCACCACCATCACGGGGCGCCGGATACTCAGCTCGGAGAGGTTCATTCTGCCTTGCCTTTCTTGTGGCTCTTGCCATTGTCGGCCACCGCCGGTTCTGCGATGCGCAGCTTGGCGCCTGGACGCAGGTTCTGCTTGCCTTCCACCACGATCTTTTCATCGCCGTTCAGTCCGCTCACTGCAACCAGCGCCCCAAAACCATGGAGGCGCTTGATGTTCATTACCTTGGCGGTCTGGTCAGGCG
>NZ_WNKX01000054.1 GCF_009720745.1 Massilia eburnea
CGATCGCGCGAAGCGATGCCCCGGCGACCAAAGAGCGCGAGATTTCTTCGCGCTCAGATATGGTGAGCGCCAGCCTTGAACGACAGCGCGGCGCTGGACTTATCCCACCAGTCCGAATGAGGATTCCCTGAATCGCCCCGTGACTTCGACCGAACAGTTGAGCAATATGCTGTAGGGACTCGCCTTTTCGCCAACGCTCCCACATCAGTGCCTTTTGCTCATCCGTATAATAGATTCGTGGCTTGCGTTTCATTGCAACACTCCTCCTGCCTTAGCAGTTTAGTGTGTTGCGTCGACCGGTTGAATCCGCAGCCGCACGCGGCCCAATAGCAAAGCATAGCATTCTTGCCCGAACGAAAAATACGCGAATTCTCACGGTCCGCCGTAAATGGTTCCACCGCGGCCGGCGCATAGTGGAACTCCTTTTCAAGGAGATACATCATGGACATGCTCTCACTGGCATCGCAACCGCGCATTCCCTGGAATAAGGGAAAACTGGTCGGTCAGAAGGCGCCACTTCGCATTAGCGAAATATGGGCAATTCGGGTTCGCCTGGAAATCTACGGAAGACTACGGGATCTGGCATTGTTCAATTTGGCCATCGACAGCAAGCTGCGTGGCTGCGACCTTGTTCGGTTGCGCGTCATTGATGTCTGCCATGGCTCGCATGTCGCCCGGCGGGCAAGTGTAATTCAACAGAAGACCAAACAACCGGTCCAGTTTGAACTGACCGAAGGCACCCGGCAAAGCATCAGCACATGGATGGCCACAGCGGGACTACGCAGCACCGACTTCCTGTTCCCCAGCAGGATTACATACTCGCCACATATCTCGACCAGGCAATACGCCCGCATTGTGCATCAGTGGTTCAACGAAATCGGCTTGTACCCGACGGCATACGGTACCCACACCATGCGCCGGACGAAACCTACGCTGATATACCGTCGCACCAAAAACTTGCGAGCGGTGCAGCTTCTGCTTGGGCATACTCGCCTTGAAAGCACCGTACGCTATCTGGGCATTGAGGTTGACGACGCACTCGAAATGGCGGAACAGACCGACGCTTAGGCCAGACAGGGCGGTACCAAAACCGCCCCTTTGCGGCGACCGGAAAACAGATGCAACGGCCAATATATTCTTAATTGGTCGACTGAATTGCCATCAATGCCCCGTTCCAAATATTTAACCAAGTATTTATTCCATGACCACTGGGCACATAAATTTCCTCGACTGCCATGCCACGCAATTTCAAACCCTCAGTATATGATTGAGCTGCTTTATGAAATCTTGTCTCGAGCATTCCAGCACCAATGAACACCTTTTTTTTCGAAAAATCCCCAGTGTCACGGAAAGTCCATTGTGCAGGCGACATAGCGATGGCTCCATCGAACAAGTTAGGATTCTCAGTTAATGCGTCTAGAGCCCATGCGCCACCATTAGAGTACCCAGCGGAGTACCTATAAGCTGGCCGCTCTCCGTTCTCGATCTTTTGTCGTAAATCAAAGGTTACAAACTTCATAAACGCACGAAATTTCGTCGACTCATATCCAAATAACAATTCCTCAATACGGATGTTGCTGCCATCGACCATAGTATGCACACCAACAAATACAAAATGACTCAAGTCGATATGGTTCGTCAGTGCGTTTCCTATTAATTCTGCTACACCTTCCCCGTCAGGCATATAGATTATTGTGCAACCGGTTAGGTGAAGGCGGCAGGCTGGCCCCTTGACTACCGTTACATTACGCGCCCCCATATCATCATTGATTACATACGAATTTTCACTCTGCGACATTCCCGCATCCGCGATAATCGATTTTTTGAGTTTCCGCTCAGCCATTGGAAACTGAGTATCGCCATTAATTCGAAAGGTAGTCTGCTCACTTTCGATATTCAAAAAGCTCAAGTCGACATTTGCTCTCGCCAATTGCTTCCAGCGAAACTTTGCCGCGTACTTGTTATCGATCACTTTATCCAAGTAAGCCTGAATTTCACAGCACAGATATGGCCTGCCATACGAAGTAATCTCACCGGGGTTGGCTTCCAACATAACAATCAAAGCATCTTTCTCTATCCTGTATTCTAATTTTTTCGAAACCAGTTTTTGTTGCATTTCAGCAATCTCAAAATTCAACAGAGGTTCTTTGCAAAGCTTTTCTGATGACGACGATTCACAGATTTTAAGGTCTTGGGGAACGAAATCTTCAGCAACGGCAGTAGAGAAACAGGTTAAAAGCGAAATGGCCAACACGATAGAACTTATGAAGATTCGCATATCGGTTTATTGAAATTGTTTAGTAATTAGACTGCTGCATTGTGGCGAAGGCCCCTCTGCAAATTGCGTTTTGTCAGAAATTTTTGATGTCGAATAGATAATTATCATGTTCCGTCTGTTTCTCGCCGACAACGGAAAAATTCATAGGCCTTGTGTAGCTTTGTAATCGGCCAAGGCTGTTTGTAGTGCTTGAGCTATGTCGTCAGTATCCTGCCTCCAGACATAATCCACCTCGAACTTCGTAATCACTACGGTGCCGCGCTTAGTTTGGCGTTGCCCGTCCCATTTCAAGAGTACGACCGCACCATCGGCCTGAAGTTCCTCAATCTCTGGGAGAAATCGGTCTAACATGCTGTCCTTCCAGATGAAATTTGTTTAGTTGACCGGCTGCTGTTGGCCGATCTGAGTCTATCAGGAAAGATCATCAAGATCAGGAAACTCTAAGATCAAGGGTTCTAAGATTCCCATTTGAATCTGGCCTATGGCGCGGCCTGCGCCCTCCCTAAGCAGTTCGAATTGATCGTTAGAGCACCGGCCATGACTACGGTCAGAATCTGAGATAAGCCCGCGATGGATTTCAACGCCACAGCGTAGACCTCAGCGGCACACTCCTTTTCAATCATGAATCGCTCCTGCATATTCTAGGTTGGCCAGCACTTGGTTGCCCGCTTTATGAATTCTCATTTTGTTTGAAGCGTGCGCCAGCCTGCGCAACAGCAATATCGCGCCAAGCTTTGTCATCAACTGCTAATTCTGGAAACGCTTTGATAGCTGGATTGATGAGTTCCAAGACTACTTCACCCATTACCTTGCCGAATGTGGTTTTCAGCTCAACCGATTCTTCTGGCGACAGGCCATCGAGCGCCAAATTCAGGGCAGTATTCAGCGCAGCCATGGCATCAATACCTCCATCTCGCATGGCGCGTGCAGATGAAATAGACAGTGGCCCCACCATCGTTCCTTAGGTTGTTTGTTTTGTTGAATGGCCGGTACTGGCCGGGTTCTGCCAACAGCCTACGGTAATAACACAACAAGCAAATAGCTTTCTGCGTGTCGGCGTGGCGGCAGCCGAGTTGACTTCTGGATCATGTCCCAATGTCATGGTGCTGCCAGAAAATTTGCAGACCTCTTCCAGCTACGCGCGCTCCCGTAGGAAGTTGCAGTGCGGCGGACAGTGCCAGAAGAAGACCTGAACCAAAAAAAATGCGCCGGAGCATGAGATGAATATAAACCATCCGGAATTCCAACCGCTCAGCGCGGCCGAAAGAAATGGAAACACAACCAATACGGTGACAGGCATCAGCAAAGCGAATATGTATCGTCGCTTGGAAAAAACTCCATCGAAGTAAGTGTACGGAGTGAGACGCGTTACCCATATACCCAATGTGGTTTTGTCTGTTAGTCCATAGCCCGGATGCGCTGCGACCTGGAGTATTAAACCTGCAAACAGGACTGCAATCATCACCGTCCCAACAATCTGCCAAGGCGCAGCGAATTCCGGAGAATATGCTGGCCGAAACTGCTTCCACAAAATCAAGGTAGCAATGGCGGCGATAACACCTGTTAGGATGCCGCACAGTTGGAATAACCAGAACGGCAATTGTCGAAGCGGCTTCCAGCCGCCCAAGATGAGGTCTGAGTCGCTCAGCGAATTAAGTGGCGGCCCTAATCGAAATAGCATTTGCAAACCCCAACGAGTTCCAGATCGAGACTTAACAATATAACATGAAGGGCGGGGGCCCTCATCCCTTAGGGGCCTTTGCTATTCTGGGCGGGCCCCTGACTAAGAAAAAGCGACAAAACTTGCATGTGACCATGCATTGAACAACAGAGGGACAGTTAAAGTTCAAAGCCCAAAAAAAATGTGCCCACCGACGGCAGCTTTTGGCCGACTACAGCCTAGCGTTGCCAAATCAATTCAAGGTCGCCATCGACGAATCCAATGGCGACCGCTCTTGTTTCTTTTAGCTTCGTGATAGGCCCAGAAGACTCGTCCAGCGTCTTCGTCAGCATCATCTTGGCGTCGCGCAAACATTCCTCCCAGCCTCCGCTAGTAAATTCGCCCGGAATAGAAATCGACCGAGGACTTGCCACCCAGGCTTCATCACATGCCCAATCCGAATCATCGGGATCAAACTCGTCAGTCCCGATCAGTTCAATACCGTATTTCGCATCTTCGGACTCTAGTTCGAAGAGATTAAATGAAAACGCGATTACAGTGCTCGGCACATCCGGTGAGAGTACAGAAGCAAGCCAGCTATTGAGTTTCTCGGAAAAATCCATGTTCAGTTTCACTTGGTTTGGCCCGCAATTTAGGGGCCGGTTCTGGCCGTTAACGGTGAGTCACGTATATGTCACTACGAACGGATGGCGGCGTCTTTGGCCACAGCATCTGTTCGAGAACTTGATTGGCCAATTCACGTAATGTTTGCCATTCCGGTGATGTCTTCAGT
>NZ_WNKX01000055.1 GCF_009720745.1 Massilia eburnea
ACTCCGCATTGCAGTGGGCCACCCCATCCGAATTCGCCCGTCAGGCCAGGGAAAAGGCCGATTTTGGCTCAGCAATACAGCCGGTAATTTCTACTTAAGACCGGTACTAATTTTGGGGTACGGTCAATTAACCGTAGACTCCAGTTCGGGGCCGTACTAAATTGGGTAGCAAGTCAACTTCTCCAAAGATTCAATAACTAGCCTCCCTATTGCATCGGTATTCAATTTTGTTTCCGAAAGCTTTCGTTTCAATTCCTCGGTTAATGGAATTATGTGCCCCATTGACGCTAAAGCGTTTAAGGAGTCTGCCGCTGCCACCACCACATCATTATTGCTGTGAGTCAGTAGCTCCAACAGAAGTCCTAAAGCTTGCGGCGCGTCTACATCGCTAAGCGTCTGAGCGCACCGTTGCAGCCATGCCGGCTCTTTCGTTTGTACGTCTTGAGCCAGCATCTCCCAGTCCTCGAGTGCAAAGGACTCAAGATATGACGCAGCCTCAGAGCTTCCTAAGTCAGACCAATAATCGTCAGAAAATCCGCTACTCAAGTAGTACACATATTTCTCGTACATTTTATGGAGTTCCTTTAAATGTATTTGGATCCGTGCATCCCGCCCCGCAAGGGTAGCCTGCCGTAACGTTTTTACCATCCTTAATGACTTCCACTCTTACACCCCGTATAGTTGCTTGGTACAAAGAAACCCCATCGGCCCGGGTTGCCACGGCTACAGTATCCCCGGTTTGCTTGACTGCATCGAGTACTTCAGACTTTGTCCATGTTTCCGGGAACAAAGTACTAGTCTTAATCTTTGACAAATTCCCATCAGGGAATTGTGTCACAAGCTTCACTTTGGAGGTTCCGTCAGCGTATTCTTCCATTACTTGAACAGCATAGTTCGGATTGGCATTAGTGATCTCGCCGGAATGTGCGCCGATCAGATCATTTTTTATATTTCCATTCACTACTTTTCGCTGACCAAAAAGTATCTTTTCCTCCATCTGTGCGGAAATAACTGTATTGGAAGCAGCGTTTGTTTCCTCGGCGACGCCAATGGCTGCAACTACCGTTTCGCTCGACTCAATTGAAGCTGTCGACCTGCCGATTGAAACAGGAGCCGAATTCGGATCTGAATAGGTTGTCGCGCCATAGCCTTTTCCGCCCTGCTGAGCGTACTGCCCTTTTCCTGCCGAAGTAGATGCTTCGGCGACTTCCGGTGTCGATGTTGCACCGAACTTTTGCGTCGATCCAATGCCATTAGTGTTGTTCAGCCAGGGAGTAGAGGTGTCTGCGGCCGCACCAGCTCGACCGAGGTTTCCTGCGGCGCTGGCTTCGCCTGACAACGCTCCAGCTTCACCCGCGACAGGGAATTCGGCCCCAGCCCCGGCCAATACTAGAACGGGCACCGATGCGCCGACTTGGTCCCACTTACGATAATAAAGTCCACCGATGGTGCCAACACCTGGTGCGTTGGTCACCATACCGCCGGCGATGTCGCCGGCGGTAGCAAGCCCCCCTTTAGTCATCACAGATCGGACAATGCCATTTTGTGGTTCATACGGTCTGACGTCCCCCATCAAACCCATCTCCGGACCGAAGAGACTCTGATTGGCGAAGCCGTATGCATCTTTTGCTATATTAATGCCACCAATGGTCGTGCCAAATACCAAATTGTATGCACTCTCGGCGTAGCCCTTAGCACCTTGCCCAAGTGGATTGAACATAAAGAAGCCTTCCGCTGCGCCAATGTTTGTCGCGACACCCGGGGCGTCGATTACAGCCTGCTGCAGGGTACCGTTTCGCATCTTCGCGTAGTAGTCGTCCACGGAGGCTTTCGCTTCAGCCGCAGTCGGCTTTCTGAAAGCAGTGTTGGGGATATCGGGTATTGCTGCTTGAGCGTTCAATTCCTCCACACACATCCGGTCGCCGCGCATTAAGCAATCGGACTTCATTGCGTCGTTGTCGAGCGATTTCTTAAAGTATTTATTGTTGATGGCCAATTCTTCAGGTTTCGAACATCCGCCTGCTTTCTGCTTGCATTTCTCAAGCTCCAATTTCCAGTTGGCTGCCTGTGGAATGCTCAGCATGTTGTTCTCAACTGCGTTCGTTGCCACCTGTCCGCCAATCGCTGCATTAAAAGCAGTGCCTCCAGCGGCTCCGGATAGCAGCGCGCCAATAGCACTGGACAAAGCGGTGACGTTGTTGACTTGATCCGCCGTGAGCTTGTCACGTTGCAGTACACCATTGGCATCGAAGGCCTGCGGATATAGCTCTTTGGTCAGTACCTGGGCAGCCAGTTCGCCACCACCGCCCGCCAGTGCACCAACGGCTGCGCTCGAGTGGTTGGCAACGGCCAAAGCCGCACCAAGGACTGCATGGCTCAAGTCCTGCAAGGTCTGGTTTTCATTGCCTGGCGTTTTGAAGTAATCGCCAATTTCAGCAGCTGCATACGGTGCCGCCGCATTGGCCGCGATTTGCGCACCGCCTTGACCTGCGACGCCGCCGACCAGAATGCCGGTGACCACATTCAGCGCGCGGCTCTTGTTGCCGCCCACGCCCCATTCAGCCTGGACTTTTTGGGCCTCTGCGATTGCATTGTTCGCCGCCGCTATCTGTTCAGGCGTGCTATCCGGTTTCTCAAGTACCTTTCGCGCCGCTGCTTCAGCGTTTCTCGCATCGTTGGTAAAGTCGGCGGAAATCTGCTTGGCCGTCCCCAACACCGTACCGGCGGCGATCGATATGGCCTGCTGCTCTTTCATGAGCTTTTTCAGGTCTGGCAGCTTGTCCAGTGCCACGTTGGCTTTGCTCGCGTCGGTGTTGATGCCCAGGTCTTTCACCGAATTGCTCGTCACACCGCCAATGGTGATCTTGCCGTCGGTGACAGTAGCGTAGGTGGTGGAGCTGTCGCTACCCTTTTGATACATTGGCAGGCCTGGCGTCGCGTTACCGTCCTTGGCACTGCCGAACGCGTTACTATTTGAGGTATAGGGTATGGTTTTGCCCTGATCATCCTTCTTGCCGAAGTCACTGCCGCCGCTAATGCCGCCCGCCATGCTGACGTAGCTGGCCGAGTAGCTCATCTTATTTTCAAGATTGGACGTGGTCAGCGCGTTGGTGGTCAGCTCAGAATCGGTCGTGTTAGTGCTGGCGATAGCGCCGCCTTTCAGGTCAACCGTATCGGCCTTGACGTGGTAGCCGCCGTCGCCGGCGAACAGGCCCGATTGCTGGCCGACCGAGGTCGAGCTGCCATGGC
>NZ_WNKX01000056.1 GCF_009720745.1 Massilia eburnea
CGGTGCCCGTTCTAGTATTGGCCGGGGCTGGGGCCGAATTCCCTGTCGCGGGTGAAGCTGGAGCGTTGTCAGGCGAAGCCAGCGCCGCAGGAAACCTCGGTCGAGCTGGTGCGGCCGCAGACACCTCGGCTCCCTGGCTGAACAACAGGGATGGCATTGGTTCGACGCAAAAGATCGGTGCAACTTCTACTGCTGAGGCTGCCGAAGCGTCTACATCGGCGCCCGGAAGCGGCAATAGTGGAACAAAGTATAGTGATTCGAAAGGGAATCCGATCTCAACGAGTGTAAAGGATCAATCGCAGTCCGCTAAGTATAATGCATCCACCATACCATCTGTGTTTGACGCGCGCACCGCTGCAGCTGATGAGGCAGGGAAAAATGTTATAAATGTGATGGATGGTCTTATTGCTGGTGATAGAGCATCTGTTGTCCAGATTTTAACTCACGAAGATGGTACGGTAAGTGTAGGAATCTCCGGTAATGTAAAACTTCCTTCAACGGCGAATAGAATTTCCATTTTGCAAGCAGCCCTAGATAAAGAATTTGGTGCAGGTAAATATAAGGTTGGGGCTAGAACTTTAGATGAAGCAAGTGGATTAACGAGGGTGGTAGATGAAAAAGGGAAGGTGATTGGTAACATGCCAGGTCTCTGTGCTGAGCCCAAAGCTTGTGTGGCTGCAGCGCAAAATCAAAGTCCGGTTACAGGTAGTGCAACGTTGTGGCGTGGGGCAGGCCCCAACCCATATCCCCACACAGGTCCCAATGCTGGCAAACTGTCACCAAATCAGATGGATCCTTGCCCTACTTGCGCCAAGCCGACTAACCAAGTGATTTATAATGAGACCGCCAACGGCGGCAAGGGAGAGAGCGGGAAAAAATGAGTATCTTGAATAACTTGGTGAAGTTGTTAGCTTTAGGCGTGAAAGACGCGAAAGCTGTTTCTGAGCGCGATATTCGAAATTTTGCAAATGAGATGAATTTGCATTTGCGCGAGGATCATCTGGAATTCTTAATGAATTTTGGATGCGAAACGGGAAGTCGGCTAGAAATTTTCAAGCGGTACGGTGGGGATTTTGGCTTCGAGACATTTGAAAGGGTATATCGTGAAAGGCGTTTTGAAATGGAAGCGCCTTTGGGAACGACATTCTTTGGCACGAGTTTCTTGGGTGATTCATTTTGTGTCGATGGTAAGTCTGGGCAGATTTTTGTTTATGATGAGGGCCAAAGATATGGTATCGTCCATGAGCAAATTGATGGATTTCTTCTGGAATGCCTGCTTTATGTAGATAGAGAAGCATTTTCTGATGAATTGATTAAAAGAGATCTGGATCCGGAATTTATTGAAGAGTTCAGGTTGAATAATATAAGGGAAAAGCTAAATGGAGCTACAAGGTTTGAGTTGGAATACGTCAATGTAGATAACCCGGAAGTCGTTTCTGAATACTATATGCTTGGTTCGAAGCTAATAGCACTGTATCCGTCAACCAGAAGTTTGGTCACTTTTAGTGGCGGTGTTTTAGATCAGCTCTGATTGTTTTGGGGACTGTTCAAATGTCCAGGTCTCAAGCACGTCACTGCAGGCAACGACGTCAATATCACCGCCAAGTCGATCGACATCACGGCCCTGGATAACACCGTTAGTAGCCAAACCGCCGACAGCAACCTGAAGTTCGACGCCTTCGCTCGCGTCAGCTCACCGCTGATCGACCTGGTGAACAACGTCAATGTAGCCAGCAAATCCGATGGCCGCGTAAATGCGATGCAAGGCATTGCTGCGGCCGGGAAGAATCACAGTGCCGGTACGGAAGTGGGCGTTGGCTTCCAGGTTGGCGCGCAGACCGGCGTGTACGTCTACGCCGCCGCCAACGTGGGCAATGGCCACAACAACAGCGACTCCACGATCAACAACAACACCCAGCTCAAAGCGGACACCATCAACCTGCATTGCAAGGGCGACACGACGCTGAGAGGTGCGACTGCAACGGCCGACACCATCAACGCCGATGTCGGCGGTAAGCTGGCCGTGGAAAGCGTGCAGGATACAAGCAAGGAAGAGACCAGCCAGACCGGCGTTGGCGTGCGCGTGCAGGTGGGCTTCGGCGTGTGGAGCGCCAGCGGCAACGTATCTCAGGCCAACAGCCATGGCAGCTCGACCTCGGTCGGCCAGCAATCTGGCCTGTTCGCCGGCGACGGCGGCTACCACGTCAAGGCCGATACGGTTGACCTGAAAGGCGGCGCCATCGTCAGCAGCAACACGACCGATTCCGAGCTGACCACCAACGCGCTGACCACGTCCAATCTTGAAAATAAGATGAGCTACTCGGCCAGCTACGTCAGCATGGCGGGCGGCATTGGCGGCGGCAGTGACTTCGGCAAGAAGGATGATCAGGGCAAAACCATACCCTATACCTCAAATAGTAACGCGTTCGGCAGTGCCAAGGACGGTAACGCGACGCCAGGCCTGCCAATGTATCAAAGGGTAGCGACAGCTCCACCACCTACGCTACTGTCACCGACGGCAAGATCACCATTGGCGGCGTGACGAGCAATTCGGTGAAAGACCTGGGCATCAACACCGACGCGAGCAAAGCCAACGTGGCACTGGACAAGCTGCCAGACCTGAAAAAGCTCATGAAAGAGCAGCAGGCCATATCGATCGCCGCCG
>NZ_WNKX01000057.1 GCF_009720745.1 Massilia eburnea
ATTGACGTTGTTCACCAGGTCGATCAGCGGTGAGCTGATGCGGGCGAAGGCGCCGATCTTCAGGTCGCTGTTGGCGGTTCGGTTGCTGCCGGTGTTATCCAGGGCTGTGATGTCGATCGACTTGGCGCTGATATTGACGTCGTTGCCGGCCGTGATGTTGCTAGCGGCCTGTGTGTACTTCTGGCCCGCGGTCAGCACGACATCGCCATTCAGGCTGCCGACATTCGAGGCCACCTGGGTCACCTGGTGGCTGTTGTCCAGGTGCTTTTCGTTGTGGTAGCCGGCAAAGAGTTCGGTGTAGGCGTCCTTGAACGCAGCCAGCGGGTTGACCGTGATCCCGGCCGAGAAGCCGGAGGACTTGCTCTGGCTGGCCTGCTGCTCTACCAAGGTATTCTGGGCGGCGGCCAGGTCGACGTTCTTGCCGACTAGGGTCAGGTTTTCGCCGAATTTGCATCCCTGGAAGCGATAATTTTGGAACCTTTCTCGACATGAGACTTATATAGGAAGTCTGACAGCAAGATTAAATCAACAGCGGCTTCGCGCTCCAATTCTGGCATTTCTTTATGTACTTCTTCCGTAGCCTTTCCAAAATTATTTAGTACTCTTGCCTTTAACTCGACCTGAGCGGGACAAAGAAGAAATCTATTTTTTTTCTCACGCTCCAAGACCCAAACAGTTCGTCCACCATACGCAAGAATGCCCCTTTCAATCAGTTCCGATACAGCATCGGAGTCATCGGGGTGCACATGAAAAGAAGCATACAACAGAGACTTTCCATCGTCAGCACTTGGGCCAGCACTAAACCAGCCGCGCCGAGCGACTAGGTTCAAAAGGTCTGAGAAAATCCATGCTGCATCCTTTTTCGCGCTATAAGCACGAGCATCCATTTTAAAATCCTCCCTTTTGCAATTGTGGTACCGCAGGATTCGGTGTATCGGGTTCGTAGATACGCCACGAAGTTCCATTTGGATTCAGCGACTTCAGCATATCGATATACTTAGCCTGGGGGATCGGAGTATTCGAAAGTAACGGATCGTAAAAATATCTACCGTCCGTATAAACCGAATGGTATGCAAAATCTACCGGTCCTTGTGCACTTGGCACTCGAACTCCACCTCCCATACCCCAGTCATACTTTGCTGGCCACTGAGTAGCCGCATCGGAGAATATTACAACCTTCCCTTGGCCACCCGCAGCATTGCGCAAGTTAAACGCGCAGTCAGTGCAATAGTGCTTCGCGGTATCGAGAGTAGCGCTCTGCGCATTCAGCGCCTCGCTTGCGCCTGCGTTTGGCGTAGTGGAAATACTGTCCGCAGCAACTGAAGACACTGCTTGCGCGGCCTTATTTACGAATACTTGTGCATCCGCCTTATAAGTGTCGAGCTGCGGCCCAGTCGAAACACGCATCCCATTTGCCCCTTGATAACTAACTGCACTGTAGCTATTTCCGCCTTGCTGAGCATATTGTCCGCTAGCTGCCGATGTAGACGCCTCGGCAGCCTCAGCCGTAGAAGTTGCACCGAACTTCTGCGTCGAACCAATACCATTCCTGTTGTTCAGCCAGGGAGTGGAGGTCTCTGCGGTCGCACCAGCACGACCCAGGTTTGCTGCGGCGCCGGCTTCTCCTGACAACGCTCCGGCTTCGCCTGCCACAGGGAATCCGCCCCCTGCCCCGGCCAAGACTAGAACAGGTAATGATGCACCGAATTGCCCTGGATCCTTACGATAAATCGCATTGATGGTGCCAACTCCCGGAAGGTTTGTCACCGCACCACCTGCAATATCGCCTGCTGTTGCCAGACCTCCTTTGGTCATCACGGATCGGACAATGCCATTTTGCGGTTCATACAGCCTGACGTCGCCCATCAAACCCACTTCAGGACCGAAGAGACTCTGATTGGCGAAGCCGTATGCATCTTTTGCTAAATTAATGCCACCAATGGTCGTGCCAAATACCAAATTGTATGCACTCTCGGCGTAGCCCTTAGCAGCTTGTCCGAGAGGATTGAATATAAAGAAGCCTTCCGCCGAGCCAATGTTTGTCGCGACACCCGGTGTGTCGATTACAGGCTGCTGCAGGGTACCGTTTCGCATCTTCGCGTAGTAATCATCGACAGAGGCTTTCGCTTCAGCCGCTGTCGGCTTTCTGAAAGCAGCGTTGGGGATATCGGGTATTGCTGCTTGAGCGTTCAATTCCTCCACACACATCCTGTCGCCGCGCATCAAGCAATCGA
>NZ_WNKX01000058.1 GCF_009720745.1 Massilia eburnea
GCAGCGTCGGCCAGCCGCTGGTGCTGGCCGGCTGGCGGCGCGACGGCAGCCGCTTCGACGCCGAACTGACGCTGGCCGGCCATGCGGCGGACGGGGTGCCCGGCTATGCCGCCTTCGTCACCGACGTCAGCGGCAGCCGGCGCAGCGAGGAAGCGGCGGCGGAGCAGCTCTCGGCCCTGGCCAGCGCACAGCTGGAACTGGCCGACAAGGAGCGTTTCCTGCGCACGGTGGCCGACCACAATCCGGCCGCCATCGGCTATGTCGACCGCGGCGAGATCTACCGCTTCGCCAACCGCAGCTACCAGACCCTGCTCGGCATCGACCCGGCCGGCATGATCGGGCGCAGCGTCGAAGAAGTGTTGGGCAGCGTGCTGTATGCGCAGATCGCCACGCATGTGCAGGCGGCGCTGCGCGGCGAGCGGGTGCACTTCGAGACCGATACCGAGCGCGCCGGCTGGCCGCGCCACTTCATGACCGACTACATCCCCGACACCGACGCGCAAGGCGAGGTGTGCGGCTTCCACGTCGTCGCGCTCGACATCACGGCGCGCAAGCGGGCCGAATTGCAGCAGCAGGAAACCAGCCGCGCCAAGAGCGCCTTCCTGGCCAATATGAGCCATGAAATCCGCACGCCGATGAATGCGGTGCTGGGCATCGGCCAGCTGCTCGAACGCACCGCGCTCAGCCCCGAGCAGCAGGAGTATGTGCGCCTGATCCGCGCCTCCGGCGGCGCCTTGCTGGCCCTGGTCAACGACATCCTCGACCTGTCCAAGATCGAGGCCGGCAAGCTGGCCGTGGTAGCGGCCCCGTTCCAGCTGGAGGAGCTGGCGGAGGCGATCGCGGCGGCGATGCAGGCGGCCAGCGTGGGCAAGCGGCTGGACCTGCTCCTGACGCTGGAGCCCGATATGCCGCAAGGCCTGGTGGGCGACCTGCAGCGCCTGCGCCAGGTGGCGCTGAACCTGGTGGGCAACGCCATCAAGTTCACGGCCGAAGGCGAGGTGCGCGTGCACCTGGGCGTGAGCGCGCCGGGCAGCACGATGGAAATCCTGCAGCTGACCGTGTCCGACAGCGGCATCGGCATGAGCGGCGAGCAGCTGGGGCGCCTGTTCAACCCCTTCGAGCAGGCCGAAAGTTCGACCTCGCGCCGCTACGGCGGCACCGGCCTGGGGCTGTCGATCTCGCAGCAGCTGGTGCAGCTGATGGGCGGCACCATCAGCGTCAGCAGCGAGGCCGGGCGCGGCAGCGAATTCGTGGTGTCGGTGCCGCTGCAGCTGGCGCGCCGCCAGCGCAGCGAGGACAGCACGGCGGGCGTCCTGGCCGGCATGCGCGTGCTGCTGGTGGACGACCACGTGCCGACACTGCATTACCTGGAAACGCAATTGCGCCACTGGGGCTGCGTGGTGGAAGCGTATGACGCGCCGCCGGCGTTCGCCGCCTCGGCCGGCCCCGGCAGCGCGCGCGACGTGGCGCTGGTCGATTCCGCCTTGCTCGACGCCGAGGGCGCCGGGCGCTACGACGGCCTGTGCCTGGTGGCGCTGAACCGCAGCCTGGATCGCCAGCCCGGCCCGGGCGAAGCGGCGGCGCTGGCCAAGCCGCTGCTGCCGGCGGCTTTGCGCCTGCTGCTGCACGGCTTGCGCGGACGCGGCGCCACGGCC
>NZ_WNKX01000059.1 GCF_009720745.1 Massilia eburnea
GCTTACCACGGTAGGATTCGTGACTGGGGTGAAGTCGTAACAAGGTAGCCGTATCGGAAGGTGCGGCTGGATCACCTCCTTTCTAGAGTCGGCATCAGACTCAAACGTTCACACTTATCGGCTGTTGGAACAAGAAGTCAAACGTAAGCGACCGCGCTTAGGTTTGAACTCTTATGTTCATCGTTCTTTAACAATCTGGAAGAAGTAAAAGTTTTATTAAGCGGATATCGAAAGATATCTACTTAGGGTAGTAGTAAAACTCATCAAACACAGTAGTAAGTGCTTGAACTTATAGCCGTCAAGGTTATAGGGACAAGTGAATAAGTGCACATGGCGGATGCCTTGGCGATTACAGGCGATGAAGGACGTAGAAGTCTGCGATAAGCTTCGGGGAGCTGACAAACAAGCTTTGATCCGAAGATTTCCGAATGGGGAAACCCGGCCTTTTAGGTCATCTCACACTGAATACATAGGTGTGTGAAGCGAACGCGGCGAACTGAAACATCTAAGTAGCTGCAGGAAAAGAAATCAACCGAGATTCCCAAAGTAGTGGCGAGCGAAATGGGAAGAGCCTGTACGTGATAGTCGTTCTGATAGTGGAATCCTCTGGAAATAGGAGCCATAGCGGGTGATAGCCCCGTACACGAAATCAGAGCGGTGGTACTAAGCGTACGACAAGTAGGGCGGGACACGAGAAATCCTGTCTGAACATGGGGGGACCATCCTCCAAGGCTAAATACTCGTAATCGACCGATAGTGAACCAGTACCGTGAGGGAAAGGCGAAAAGAACCCCGGGAGGGGAGTGAAATAGATCCTGAAACCGTGTGCATACAAACAGTCGGAGCCTCGCAAGGGGTGACGGCGTACCTTTTGTATAATGGGTCAGCGACTTACATTCAGTGGCGAGGTTAACCAGATAGGGGAGCCGTAGAGAAATCGAGTCCGAACAGGGCGCCAGTCGCTGGGTGTAGACCCGAAACCAAGTGATCTATCCATGGCCAGGTTGAAGGTGCGGTAACACGCACTGGAGGACCGAACCCACTAATGTTGAAAAATTAGGGGATGAGCTGTGGATAGGGGTGAAAGGCTAAACAAACTTGGAAATAGCTGGTTCTCTCCGAAAACTATTTAGGTAGTGCCTCAAGTATCACCGACGGGGGTAGAGCACTGTTATGGCTAGGGGGTCATCGCGACTTACCAAACCATTGCAAACTCCGAATACCGTTGAGTGCGAGCTTGGGAGACAGACATCGGGTGCTAACGTCCGGTGTCAAGAGGGAAACAACCCAGACCGCCAGCTAAGGTCCCAAAGATTGGCTAAGTGGAAAACGAAGTGGGAAGGCTAAAACAGTCAGGATGTTGGCTTAGAAGCAGCCATCATTTAAAGAAAGCGTAATAGCTCACTGATCGAGTCGTCCTGCGCGGAAGATGTAACGGGGCTAAGCCAGTCACCGAAGCTGCGGATATCCG
>NZ_WNKX01000005.1 GCF_009720745.1 Massilia eburnea
GAGCGACAGACGCGCTACGTGATGTTGGTGAAGGTGGCGCGCAAGGATACCGAAACGGTCGTCAATGCCTTGATCCAGCACGCGATGAAGCTGCCGCAAGAGCTTTACAAGTCGCTCACTTGGGACCCAGGTTCTGAACTGGCCGACCACAAGCGTTTCAAGCTGGCGACCGATATTCAGGTGTTCTTCTGCGACCCGAGGAATCCCTGGCAGCGAGGTACAAACGAGAACACTAACGGCTTGCTGAGGCAATATTTTCCAAAAGGACTGGATCTGTCCAACTACTCCCAAGGCCAGCTCGACGCAGTCGCCAATCGCCTGAATGAACGACCGAGAAAAACGTTAGACTACGAAACGCCGGCTCAACGGTTTTATCAATGTGTTGCGTCGACCGGTTGAATCCGCAGCCAGGAGCTGCCATTGCTTCCCCAGCGTCCCTCCCCAGTTGATTGTAAATATGCCAAAATCGGTGCGCGACCCAGGTCGCTGCGACTTTTTTCGGTTTTGTTAAACCTGGATGGAAACGCAGCGAAACCTAATGAAGCGCCGTCGTTGAAGGTTTCTTCGGCCAATGACAAGGGATGTTCTATCGCAGGCGCCCATGTTAACTCGGTATTTTGCGTTCTATAACACGTTGGGGCCTCGGTGGAAGAACAACTAATGACTAAGGAAACAATTAGCTGTAAGGCTCACGGACAACTTCCGTACTCTATCGTTTGCGAGCATCTCATTGAACGCTCGGGTTTGGGCTATTTGGCGATCGAGGCTGACGAGGACGATCCGGCGCAGGTCTGGTGTGAAGAATGTGACGCTGTATTGGCGAGAGAGAAAGGATGGACTGACGCGGCTGACGCCCAAGCTAAATGGAAGCTGGTTTGCACAATTTGCTGCGCGAACATACTAGAGACGCACAGGTTGGTCAGTTGGGTCGAAGGAGTACATTTCGATGAGTAGCCGACTTTTTCAGCCCAACCAATCAATCCAGCGGACGCCTGACGGCGCCGCTGATCGGCCACGTTGATGCCGCAGGCAGAATCTGCAGCCAAAAGCGGACTGTGCAAGTTGAGGATGACGGATGAATTTTTCGGTGAACAAGCTTAGTAGGACCTTAGCGCTTGCTGGTACGTCGGCTGCAGTTCCCTGTGTAATAGGACTGTATTTTGCGTTTTCACCTAACGAAGTATCCTGGCTGCCGCGATCCGTCACTGCCGGAAATTTGGAATGGGTGTCGCTGATTTTGGCACTAGGGGCCGGTCTCTGGTGCCTCTATTTGCTGTATAAAGCAGTGAAATATAGAGGCGTCGCATGGTGGGCTTACGCTATCGGTATTTTGACGGTCGGCGCCACTCTACTGGTTATGTCCATTGTAATTTATGGCCTGCTTTGCTGAGGATAGGTCGCATTCGGCCATAGGCCGCCGCTCGTTGTTTTGGCCAGCTATCACGTAACACGACACTTATCCCTTTCAGAAGAATGAAAATGAAAATCCTCTTGGTTGTCTTGGCCTTATTAACTGGAAGTGCCGCCATGTCGAACGAATCGGAATACAACCAGGGTGTCGAATCCTTCAGAGCAAAGGACTATTCCAATGCTCGAGTCCATTGGCAGGCCGCCGTCACGCAGAACGTGCGTGCGGCCCACAATAACCTTGGCTATCTGTTTTACTACGGGCTCGGTGGGGCGCCTGATCAAGAACGTGCAGTTGAACTCTGGACTATCGCTGCGAAGAATGGGGACAGAGAAGCGCAATGGCACTTGGCAGTTGCTTTTGAGGAGGGAAATGGTATGAATCAGGACCTAGTCTCTGCATATGCGTGGTATCGCTGTGCTGATGCCAACTTCGCGGCAGCACCATTGATAGATCAAGCGGACGCGGAAACTGTGAAGGATGTGAAAAGCGCGATTGTACGCTTGGTTGCCAAACTTTCGATTGACCAAGTTCGTGATTCGGAAGGTCTCGCAAGGAAGTACATCGAAGCGTATCCCTATTCCTCGAAATGGTTGCTCCCTGAGACTCAAAGTATGAACTAGGATGGGAGCTATAACCGGCCAGCAGAGGAAGTTCATCCCCAATTTCGATAAAGATTTTTAATGCGATTTCAAGTAACGTCAATCACCTTCGAGGATGAAGCCAAGATGATCCTGGCACCATTGTGCAGAATTGAGGATTGGCTAAATGCGGCGATGGCCGATGGAGACTTCGGGCCTGGCTTGGATAGTCTCATGATCGTGGTGATCTCTTACTACATCGATGAACAGGGGCAGATAAGTAAAGTCTCCAAGCCGTCGAGGTTTAGTAGCTATAAAGACCCAATAACTGGGAATGAACAACGCTGTTTGGCTCTGCATGTTTCTGTCGAAGATAAGGCGTTGCTTGCCGTAGGCCAGGAAAAGATGGTTGGTTATCTCAGTCGGTTGATAGCAGAGAAGTTGCCAGAGCGCCCGTTACGGCTTCCCAAAGGGCTTGACTATGCCCGCTTAAGAACCGCCATACAGAAAGGCGTCAGATCTTTTTCTGAAATAAGTTAGTCAGGCCGAGACCGGCCAGAACTTGTCGTTGCGGCTCTAAGGTTCGTGAAGCGCTCCTGTTAATTTAAGCACGTTAAACCAATGACCAAATCACTATCGAGCCATCCCGTGAAACCTGTTGGTCTCTTTGGCTTGCTTGGCCTAATCGCGTTCGGTGGATGGTTACTTGTCGGTGGTTGGTTTGCGATCGTCGACCACAAGTGGCCTGGGTTTATGCCCCCGCAACTTGATGTCATTGGCGTCGTTGGGCATGTCACGTCCGAGAAATGGGCAGCTTATTTGGGCGGTGGTTTCGCCTTATTTCTAGGGGTTGCATTCATTCTGCTGGCGTTGTTCGCTGCGCTAAAGCAACGTTTTTTCTGACCTAAAATTTGAGCAGGTGCCTCGGGCGCCGACTAGCCTGTACGTTATGCGGGAATTCGATGAAGATCACTATCCAGAACGGTGCTACTCACCCCTTGTCCCGCAGGGAAATTGAGTCGATTGTCTGCCTCTTTCCCGCTGCATGGTCTTATGCAGTTGATGCGATTGTGCTGTATCAGGGCGGCTCGGAATTAACCGCAAAGCTCTATGCGAGAGAACGGAAAATCGGACTATTCTGGCCATTGACGCCCACGTATCATACAAAGGCCGATGCAATAGAAGTCCTGCTAGTGGCCCTGGCTATCATAGCGGAACGAGGTGACCTTCCTAAACGAATTGCACCGTCAATCCGATCTAGAGCGCTGAATCAAATATCCAACATTTACCAAAAATGCTTAACTGCCGTAGGTCTAAATGCAGCATAACAATTCGCCCAACCTAGCTCCCTTCGGTCGTTGGACAATGCGCGATGAATCCGCGAAGGGCTAGTTAGCTCTACATCGACCGTCCGCTTTGTAGAGTCGTAAAGGTCCGCAAAGGGGCGAAACCTGCCGGACGCCAATGGCGTCAGCTAGTCCTGTCCAGAATGATTAAGCTAAGGCGTGCTCAGTTCTGCTACGAAGTCATACATATCGCCGCGGAAGATTGAGCGGCAGAATTCCACTGCGCGGCCATCGCGCAGAAAACCAAGGCGTTCAACGGCCAGGCCGGCATCGCCTTCTTTTGCCTGCAGCAGCCTGGCCTGTTCGCCATTCAGCAGGAGGGCGGACAGGCGCTGCAGCGCGCGCACCGGGCGGTGGCCTGCCGCTTCCAGCGCTTCGTACATCGATACATCCACTGCCTCAAGCGAGGGTAGGGCGTCGGCCACAATGGTGGCGTATTCAACGCACATCGGCACGTCGTCGGCAAAACGGATGCGGTGATAGCGGTAGACCGGCGCACCCGGGCTAAGGCGCAATCGTAGCGCTTCTTCCGGCGTTACGCTTCCTTCAGCCTTTTTCAGCCACACGCTGCGCGGCATGCGTCCGCGCGAGCGCATGTCCTCCGAAAAGGAGGTGAGCTTGGCGAAATTCTTTTCTATGCGTGTGTTGATGAAATTACCGGAGCCGGGACGGCGCACCAGCAAGCCTTCCTCCACCAGGCCGTCGATGGCCTTGCGCACTGTAATGCGGGAGATATTCAGGTCGGCCGCCAGCACCCGTTCGGCGGGCAGGGCCTCGTCCGGTCCAAAAACATGGAGGTTGATCGCCTCGCGCAAGGCGCGCTGCAGCAGCTGGTAAAGCGGTTGGCTACTGGTCTGCACCAGGTCTTGCATGATCTGCGCGAGCGATGCCATTGGGTCTCCCTTTGTGGTGCGGCCGATAATACCAAAAAAAGACCTTCTCCCCAGAGGTATGCAAACCACAAATCCTGTTTAGCCCGTTTGATAACGTTAACTACGCGCATTTCGTTACAAAGTGGTATGTCTTTTCAGTACAACATGTGAAAAAAATATGAAAATTGGTAGTGTTCTGGTATTCATCCGCGGTATATTGGCGCTCGATTGGTTTTGTAGTGGAGTAGCTTTTTAAGTTGAGACCGGATCCGCCAAGGATCCACACCATTGGGGGAGTAAATGAAACACAATCAGGAAGCAGTCAAACCGCGTAACCTCACCGTTCTGACGCCGATCGCAGCCGCGACCGCCGTGCTGGTGCTGGGCATGTCCGCACCGGCCTTCGCGCAGCAGCAGGACACGAAGGACGAAAACGTGGTGGTCGTTACTGGTATTCGCGGTTCGCTGCAGCAGTCGCTGTCGGTGAAACGCAATGCCGCCGCCAACGTTGAAGTGATCACCGCCGAAGACGTGGGCAAGATGCCGGACAAGAACGTGGCCGACTCGCTGCAACGTCTGCCGGGCGTGAACATTTCCACCTCGGCTGCCGGCTCCGGCGGCTTTGACGAGAACGACCGTGTCAGCCTGCGCGGCACCGCGCCTTCGCTGACCCAGACCACCATCAATGGCCACGGCATTTCGTCGGGCGACTGGTTCGTGCTGGACCAGGTGGGCGGCGCTGTTGGCCGTACTGCTTCCTACTCGCTGCTGCCTTCCGAGATCGTGGGCCAGGTCATCGTCCGCAAATCGCCGACCGCCGACATGGTGGAAGGCGGCGCTGCCGGTACCGTGGACGTGATCACCCGCAAGCCGCTGGACTTCAAGGAGCCGCTGGTGCTGGAAGGCTCCGTGCAGGCCGTGTACTCCACGCTGGCAGGCAAAACCGATCCGCAGGTTTCCCTGCTGGGCAACTGGAAGAACGAGACCGGCACCCTGGGCGCCCTGGTCCAGCTGTTCTCGGAAAAGCGCAGCCTGCGCCGCGATGGCCAGGAACTGCTGCAGTGGACCCAGATTTCGCCGACCAGCGACCTGGCCAAGGCCAAGCCTGACCTGGCGAACGTCTGGTTCCCGCGCCTGATCGGCTCTTCGCTGTTCGAACAGGAACGCAAGCGCAAGGGCGGCATGCTGAGCGTGCAGGTCAAGCCTAGCCGCGACTTCTCGCTGGAAGCGACTTACTTCAACTCCAAGCTGGAAGCATCGAACTACAACCGCAACTACATGACCGACATGAACGCCAATGGCGCCATCGGCGGCAATGTGGTTCCGGAGTCCTACACTGTACGCAACGGCACCCTGACTTCGGTCGTGTTCCCGAACAAGGGCACTGCGGCTGCGCCGCTGCGCTACGGTATCGTCGACGACATCGTGCGTGAAGGCGCCTTCGCCAAGACCCAGTTCGGCGACATCGCCGCCAAGTGGCGTCCGAATAACGACTGGACCCTGAGCGGCTCCATCGGCAAGACCAAGGGCACCGGCGAGACTCCTTCGCAAGGCGTGTATGAGGGCGACGTGAACAACTCCGGCGTCAGCTACCAGCTGAACGGCCTGGGTTCGCCGGCGACCGTGAAGTTCCCAAGCATCGATACCTCCAAGTTCACCGGCACGGTGCTGGACTGGGTGTTCGGCTATAGCCCTGCCACCACCAAGGACGAAGAAACCTACGGCCAGCTGGATGCAGCCTTCAAGCTGGAAGCCGGTCCTCTGCGTGAAATCAAGTTCGGCGTGCGCGGCACCAACCATAAGCGCAGCAACTACGCTGTGTCGCAAGGCCCTAACTGGTCCAACACCGAGCCAGGTACCGCCAACACCAACCCGGCCTGGAACGGCAATACCTACCCAAGCGACTTCGCCAGTGACCTGGGCGGCAGCTTCCCACGCAACGTGTGGGAACTGGATCGCTCCGTGTTGCAAGAGTGGGGCAATGTGCACTCGAACCGCAGCACCGACCGCATCTACTATCCGGACATGTTCAACCTGACCGAAAAGACCAAGGCGGTCTACGCGATGGGTGAATTCGAAGGCGATATGTGGAGCGGCAATGCCGGTGTGCGCGTAGTGCGTACCGAAGGCGCATCGAACGGCTACCAGATCCTGCCGAACCAGCTGCCAGGCGGTAACCTGCCGGCCTTCCCTTGGGGCGGCTTCGTGCAGCAGACCCGCATCGAGAACAACGGCACCGAAGTCCTGCCAAGCGCCAACCTGCGTATTGATGTGAGCAAGGACCTCGTGGCGCGCCTGGGCGTTTCGCGTACCATGACCCGTCCTGACTTCGGCGCCCTGGGCGGCACAGTATCGCTGACCGACGAAACCCATACCGGTAACGGCGGTAACGCAGCACTGAAGCCAACCAAGTCGAACAACATCGACGCCACCCTGCAGTGGTACTTCGCACCGCGCGCACTGGCTTCCGTCGGCCTGTTCTACATGGGCCTGAAAGACTACGTGGGCTACGGCACCAGCACCGGCACCTTCATCGACAGCCGCGCTTCGCAGCAGTCCGGCGCGCCAGTCTTCGCGCAGTACGTGATCACCTCGCCGATCAACGTCGATGCGGAAGTGAAGGGCGTTGAAATGAACCTGCAGATGCCGCTGGGTATGGGCTTCGGCTGGGATGCCAACCTGACCCTGGCGGACTCCAAGCAGAAGTTCGGCAGCTGCCCGGCGACCCAGACCTCCACTTCGGCTGACCCATGCGACATGCTGGGCGCGTCGAAGACCACTGCGAACATCGGCGCTTTCTATGAAAACGACAAGTTCAACGTGCGTTTGAGCTATGCATGGCGCTCGGCCTTCCTGGCAGCCCAGGACCGTGGCACTCCGCTGTACATGGATTCGATCGGCCAGCTGTCGGCGTCGTTCAACTACCAGATCACGAAGAACCTGGTGTTCACGTTCAGCGGCCAGAACCTGAACAACCCGATCCTGAAGAACTACGTCTACAATAAGGACCAGCCGGCACGTTTCTACGCCAACGGCGTGCAATACTACGCAGGCCTGCGCTTCAAGTATTGATCGCTTGATGCAAGACCGGGACCCCGCTACGGCGGGGTTTTTTCATGAGGGGATATTGATGGATGCAGTGCGCTTCCAGCAGGAGGTAGTGGCCAGGCAGCAGCCGGCGGTCTTGCGCGGCCTGGTGAAAGACTGGGCTGCGGTGCAGGCATCGCAGCAGGGACCGGAAGCGCTGTGCGGCTACCTGATGCAGTTCGACCGCGGCGGCGCATGCGATGCGGTGATGATGCCGCCGGAGGCGCGCGGACGGCTGTTCTACACGCCGGATATGCAGGGCTTCAACTTCGTGCGCAGCAAGCGTACGGTGTCGCAAGTAGTCGAGCAGGTTGCGCGTTATTCGCAATTCGAGATTGCGCCTTCGGTGGCGATGCAAAGCGCGCTGTTGGAGGAGTGCCTGCCCGGTTTTGCTGCCGCCAATCCGCAGCCAGTGCTCGACGCAGCGGTGAAGCCGCGCCTATGGCTGGGCAACGAAGTAGTGACGCCGGCGCATTTCGACGAATCGCACAACCTGGCTTGCGTGGTGAGCGGCCGGCGGCGCTTCACGCTGTTTCCGCCGGACCAGGCGGCCAACCTGTATATCGGGCCACTGGATTTCGCGCCGACGCCGACACCTATCAGCCTGGTGGACTTCCGCACACCGGACTTTGAACGCTTTCCGCGCTTTCTTGAAGCGATGTGCCGCGCAATCGTGGTCGAGCTGGAGCCGGGTGATGCGCTGTACCTTCCCTCATTCTGGTGGCACCACGTGGAGTCGATCGGGGTGCTCAACGTAATGGTTAATTACTGGTGGAACGCGCCTGCGGCGCCTGGCCTCGACAAGGCTTCCGTGCTCGCCCTGGCCGTCCTTGGGAACAATAAATGAAACGATTCATTCAGCAGCGCTGCGTGGCAGCGTTGGGTGCGGCGGTGTGCACTTTCGCCGCCAGCGTGACGGTGGCTGCACCGCGTGCGGCTTACGGCCCTTACCAATTTTTCGGCCTTGCGCCAGCCGGAACAGTGCCGCGCGCCAGCGCGAATGCTGCCGATGGTGCGCCGCTGGCAGCGGGAACTGTGCTGAGCTGGGCCTTCGCAAACGGCGAATGCGGCGAAGAGACCTGGCCTGGCAAAGTGCCGGGGCAGGCCGTTGCCGACGCAAACGTCGCCGGCGCGGCGACCGACTACATCATTTCGACCGGCGGGGAGGGCGGCGTGTTCACTTGCTCCAGCGATGCGGGCATGGAACGTTTCGTGTCGCGCTATATGTCGCCACGGCTGGTGGGCTTTGATTTCGACGTCGAGGCCGAACAAAGCCTTGCGCAGATTGATTCGCTGATCAAACGCGTGCGTTACGCCCAGCGCAAGTACCCCAAGCTTCGCTACAGCTTCACGGTGGGGACGCATGCGGCGTCGGATGGAAGTAACCATAGCCTGAACAAGACAGGTGAAGCCGTGCTGGCGGCACTTCGCCGCCATGGCGTACGCGACTTCGTGCTGAATTTGATGGTGATGGATTATGGTCCCGCCAGCGCCCAGTCCTGCGTAATGCGCGAAGGCCGCTGTGACATGGGCGCGTCTGCCATCCAGGCGGCGCGCAATGTGGAGCGCAAGTACAAGGTGCCGCTGTCGCAGATCGCGCTGACCCCAATGATTGGCGTGAACGATGTGGTGGAGAACGTCTTCACGCTGGAGGATGCCCAGGCGACGGCGCAGGCGGTGCGCCGCTTCGGCATGGCTGGGCTGCATTTCTGGTCGCTGGACCGCGACAAGCCATGCAGCCAGCCGATCGCGGGCGCGGATGGTAACTGCAGCACGATGCCAGGCGTTCCTGCCGCGGCCTACCACCGCGCGATGAGCATTTCTCCCGACCCGGTTGCAACGCAGGCCGCTGCGCGGGGCGGTGCGAGCCGATGACTGTTTCGCCAGGCCGTTATCAATCGCTGGACGTGCTGCGCGGCCTGACGGTCGCGCTGATGATCGTGGTGAACACACCTGGCAATTGGAGCCACGTCTACGCGCCGCTCCTGCATGCACCATGGCATGGCTACACGTTGACGGATTGGATTTTCCCTGCATTCCTGTTCGCGGTCGGGAACGCGCTGGCATTTACACTGCCACGCTACGAAAGCCTCGGCGATCGCGCCGTGCTGGCAAAAGTCGGCAAGCGCACGGCCATCATCGTCGGACTTGGATTGTTACTGTGCGTGCTGCCTAAGCTAGGCGGGCCGCTCAGTGAAGTCCGGCTGCCGGGCGTGCTGCAGCGGATCGGCCTGTGCTTCGGGATTTCGGCGCTCGTGCTGCATTTCCTGGGTGCGCGCGGCGCGCTGGTTTTCAGCGTTGTGGCCTTGGCGGGGCACTGGCTGCTCTTGGCGCTGTTCGGCGACTACAGCCTTGAAGGCAACGCAGGCCGCGCCGTCGATCTCTGGCTGTTTGGGCCAGGACATCTGTACAAAGGCGAGGGCATAGCTTTCGACCCCGAGGGCCTGCTTGGTACCTTGCCCGCCACTGTGAACGTGATCGCCGGCTATTTTGCCGGTCGTCATTTGCGAGATCAAGGCGGCACAACCCGCAACGTAAGCGTGCTGGCAGCCATCGGCGCGGCGTTGTCCGTGCTGGCGCTATGCTGGGCGCCACTACTGCCGATCAATAAGAAACTCTGGACTGGAAGTTATGTGCTGATATCAAGTGGTACTGCGCTCCTCGTGCTGGCCGCCCTTGCTTGGCTTATCGAAGTGCGTGGGATACACCGATGGACGTATTTTTTCGAAGTGTTCGGCAAGAACACCTTGTTCATTTACCTGCTGTCGCAAATCGCCGTGATTGCGCTCGATAAGACTGGAACGTACGCGCCATTGGCGGACTCACTGGAACCAATCGGCAGCCCGAAAGCCGCCTCCTTGGCATTTGCACTTCTGTTCATGTCCGCGACCTGGCTGGTTGGTTATTGGCTGGACAAAAGGAAGATCTACATCAAGGTGTAGCGTTCTGGAACTCGATGCGGTTGTTGTCGTACTTCCATTTACTGTATGGACCGAAGACGCGTAGATTTTCTGGATGAACGTAGCTCTTTTCAGATCGCTTAAGGCGCCGTGCAAGAGTTGCGTCGTCGGGAGCATTGCCGACCGGTGAAAATACATCGCGCCGCACACTTTCCTTGGCATCGACAGCGCGGGAAATCATGGTCAATGCGCGAGTGGATGGATCAAAATAGATGCGTAAGGCATCTGTATTCATGTCTTGTAAATAAAGACCGCCGTCACGCCATTGCGCGAAGTAATAGTCGTCGCAAGCGGCCTTGGGATTGCGCTTCCACTCGCAGGCGAACAGGATGACAACATGCCGTTCATCCAGCTTTCTGACGGAGACATGCGCTTTGCTGTATACCCAATTGCCTACTGGAGCTGTGGTGGAGGAGGTGAGATTGTATTCCCCCGGTAAAACGTCGATGGTCGGCGTTGCGGCATACGACGATATGCAGGCTGCGAAAAACATCAGGGCACTAGCGTTTTTCAACATAGACTCCGTTCCATACCGATTCGAGATGTTTGAGGAAGGCCACGTTCGCCGGTTGAAGCAAACCCGGGTCCGGGGTGCGATTGCCTCCGATCGCTGCCTGGCCCGGCAAACGGATCATGGTTTCCCCCCTTATTGCATACTTGGTGTCGCCTTGGCGAAGAATTACCTTTACCGTTGAAGGCTCGACACCGCCACCGCAAAACAATTGATAGGCGATGGTGATTTCCGGCTTGCCGTCGGCATCGATGTCGGTGATTGTGGTGGCATCGGGGAAGAATGAAGCCTTGCTGTCAAGACCTGGGCAGTTAACGAAATCGTTGATAGCCCAGTCGCTTTTCCATTGCTGGCCCGCCTTGCCGTAATAGGTCGCGTTCAGGTCAATGCGCTCGATGCGGCCGTTGGCAGACTTTGTCGGCTTTTCTGTCAGAACCAGGATCTTCTCGTCGGTCTTTTCGACTACGCGGGTCACGCTGATGACCTTCCCCAATGGCGTGATTTTTTTAAACCCAAGAATTTCCGCCGACTGTTTCTGTACCAGCGGGAGTTTGGATTCTTTCGCAATAATGTCGTCCACACCGTTTGGCACTGCGCGGATGATGCGAGTTGATGTGGGAGAAAACTGCTGCGCAGCGCCATCGTGGTCGTTGTCGCCGGCGTCCAGCAGTTGATACCACGTGACCGTCACATCTCCTGGATCAAAATAGCTGCCTTTTCCAGCTCGCTTGCTGGCAGTGACAAAGTACACGCCGTCAGCCCGCTGTACAACAGTGCCATCTGCCAGCGTAATTTCATCGTGGGAAGCGCTGTCCCAGCCGATACTTGGAATACCCTTTTTCTCCATGATCGGCACCTGATGCCAATCGTCCGACTCTCCATTCTGGAAATAGAAAGTAAAGTTGCGGTGGTATTTAATCTGGTCCTCGTAGGTTCCAAGCACGAGAACCAGCTTTCCGTTAGGTGTCTCCCATTTATTGATGCCTTGGGAGAGGGCATGGGCCGGTGCGGAAGGCAGCAGAGCGGCTGCGACGAGGGCAATGAGCGGGTTCTTCATCTGAATTTGAATACGGGCAGGTCGGTACCCCTGCCATGACGAGCGGTATGATTTAGTTTGGCACCAGTGGCAACACGCCGCCCTCGCAGCGGTTGGACTCGACTTCGCCTTGCTTCCCGCTGAGCATGTCTTTGCAGACCAACTCAAGCTTACCGTCCTTGTTCCGCTGGCGGATGTACATGTTGTTGAAGTTGTACATTGTCATGGAGCCGCCAGAAGCGACTTCGCCCTTCCATTGAAACTTATAACCATCGGCGGTGTTGCTCACACTGAGTTCCGGGGACGGGCTCTGCAAGAGACTTAAATTTTCCATCGCAGATGCAGACCAGATGTCGCGCATGGTTGCAGTTTGGCGGTCATATAAGTAGTAGTCATAGGACTTGAAGGAGCGCCCTGGTTTGTACTCGAACTTTGGACAGGTCTTCCGAATCAATGCGTGTTCCTTGCTTGCATCGATCACTTGAACAATGTACAGCGGGCACGGATTATCTGGTGAGCCCTTGGCAGGAGCAAATTCGAAAACATGTTTTTGCTCTGGGCTGGCGATGGTAATCTTGCCGGAAGTCGGATCCAGCGAAAGCATCGTGTTACTTCCTGTAAGCAGCGGCATAATCAACCGTTTCGGGTCAGGAGCGTCAGAGTAAAGTTTGACCTTCTTCCAGCGCTGCCTGTCGTCGCTGCCAGAGCGAATTTGATCGATACGCTCTTTTGCCTCGCGGTCAATAGCGTCATTTGGGTCTTTGCTAGTAGACGAAGTGTTCGCCCTAGTTTCGGACGTCACATCCGGATCTCCGAGATCAGCCCTCGTAAAGCCGAAACTTGGAGCCAGCACAAGGGAAAGGGCCGTCGCCAGCGTTACTTGTCTCATTGTTCCATCATTTTGTAATAACTGGCGGCCGCTCGCCCTCGCAATATCCTGCCTCAAGACCCTCGCCTTTTGGTGCAGCGTTATCAGTGCAGATCAGGCTACGCGCGCCTTCAACGTTTTTCCGCAAGTAGGTCGTGTGGATTTCGGTTGGACCTTCCGAAATATTGTTGAGATTTTGAGCTTGCCAATCAAATTGATAACCGTTAGGGAGAACGCGAACCATCGGAACTGGTTTAGCTACAGGGAGAGGTGATCCTTTTTTTGTAACTTCGTTGTGCCAGATGGAACGCATCGTGGAGGTATCAGCGTCGTAGATGAAATAGTCGACGCTCGCTACAAACCGATTTGGACGAAATTCGTACTCGTTACACACTCGGCGCAGTACTGCATGCTTCGCCGATGCAT
Organism: Massilia eburnea; assembly: GCF_009720745.1. Lineage (GTDB taxonomy): Bacteria > Pseudomonadota > Gammaproteobacteria > Burkholderiales > Burkholderiaceae_D > Rugamonas > Rugamonas eburnea. The sequence continues at coordinate 13,096 of NZ_WNKX01000005.1, forward strand.
CGATTACTCGGACGTTGTACTTGGGGCAGACGGTTCGCTTGTCATCGACGGTGGTAGCGATTGCAAAGACTTGTTTGCTTCCCTTAGAAGTAAAAGCAAGCTGGCCGTGAGTTGGATCTAATTTCATGGCCAAGCCAACGCTCTTGACGACGGTCATCGCAAGGTCTTCTGGTTCTTCTGAGTCCGAATAGAGCGAAACGCGGGACCACCGTTCTTTATCGTTATCGCCTTGCTTGATCTGCTCGGTCATCGCTTCGCTTTCGCGTTGAGCTTTGCCTGCAGGTGCATTTCCTTGCGCGACGCTGCACGTAGCCAGCAGAAGAAATGCTGTGCCGCAAATAGCGATTTTATTCAAGTTCGCCATCAATTTTTCATAATTCCTTACTTGCCGACTAGCGGAAGGACTCCACCCTCGCATGATCCAGTTTCAATTTCGCCTTGTTTGCCGACACTCATGTCTTTGCATACCAATTGTAGGGTGCCATTGTTAGACTTTTTTCTTTCGTAAAGATTGTTGTAGCTGACGTTTCCGAGGGAACCACCCAGTGCGCCCTGGCCCTTCCACTGATACCGGTATCCTTTCGCGGTTGGAGTAACAACCGGATCTGGATTTGGTATTTTCAACATGCTCACGTTCTGTAACGCCGAAGCTGACCAAATTACGCGCATCGTTGCAGTTGTGTAATGACCCAGTGAATTCCTGCTCAGGTGATAATACAGAAAGGACATCACGTGAGCATGGTTATGGAAGAAGAAGTAAAACGCTGGACGGCGAAGCGCAAAGCGGCGCTGGTTACCGAAATCATTCAGGGGAAAACGACGGTCGCCGAGGCCAGCCGGGCTTTCGATATGCCGCCGTCTGAGATCGAAGAATGGGTCGATGAAGCGAAGCGGGGCATGGAGAACGCGTTGCGGGCCAAGCCCTTGGATGTTCGCGAGCAGTATGAGCGCCAGATCAAAGAGCTGCAGGAAGCATATGGTGAAGCGATGCTTGAACTGCGTGCTCGAAAAAAGCTGGCGTCCCTGTTGGGCGAGGAAGACAAGTGATCGAAACGATCCGCCAGGGACTAGCAGAAGACGGATTCAAGGTTTCGATCAATAAGTTGTGCCAATGGTTCGACATGCCGCGCCGGACGGTGTACTACAAGTCCGTCAAGGCGGAGCCGAAGGTGCAGCCGCGGTTTGCCGAACCAATCAAGGCCATGATCAACGAAGAGCCATCGTTCGGCTATCGCACCGTTGCGGCCCTGCTGGGCTTCAACAAGAACACCGTGCAGCGCATTTTCCAGCTGCGAGGCTGGCAAGTGAAGAAACGACCGATTGGATTCAGGCCACGCGTTCAAGCTTTGCCGTCGGTGGCGACAGCGCCGAATCAACGCTGGGCGACAGACCTATGCCGCGTTTGGGCCGGCCGAGACGGCTGGCTGGTACTGGCTTTGGTAATTGACTGCCACACCCGCGAACTGCTTGGCTGGCATTTGTCTCGATCAGGCAAGGCCAAGACCGCGGAAGCGGCCTTGGAGCAGGCACTCATTGCCCGCTATGGCACGCTGGGCCGAGTGTCGGCGCCGTTCTTGCTGCGGTCCGATAACGGTTTGGTCTTCACTAGCCGCAGCTACACCGCGTTGGTGCGCAGCTATGGCTTGCGCCAGGAATTCATCACGCCGCATTGCCCGGAACAGAACGGCATGGTGGAACGCGTGATCCGCACATTGAAGGAGCAATGCGTGCATCGCCACCGCTTTGAGACTTCGCAGCACGCCAGCCGGGTTATTGGCGATTGGATTGGGTTCTACAACAACCAGCGCCCGCACCAGGCACTGGGCATGAAAACACCCGCTGAGGCATTTAGATTAGCGGCTTAAGTTGAGCAGGAACCGCTGGGTCATTACAGTTGCTCGATCGTAGAGGTAGTAGTCAAAGCTTTTGAACTCATGTCCCTGACCATATACGTACTTGGGGCAGATTTTGCGGACGATGGCATGCTCGGAATTCGCATCTACAATTTCCACTTGATATTTGGGGCAGGGATTATCCGCATCGCCGGGCGGAGGGGCAATCTGGAAGGCATTTCTGCCCTTTGGACTACGAAACACCAGAAGGCCTTTGTCCGCTTCGAGCGTGACCTCGGTGTTACTTTCTTTATGAAGAATCAGCTTTTGATTTTTTGGATCTTTGGAGTTGGAGAATAAGGTAATTGTCTGCCAGCGCAATTTATCGTCGCTGCTAGCGCGAATCTCATTGAGTTCTGCATTTGCTGCACGTAATTCGATTTCTCCAGGATCCTCACCAGGGGCCGTATTGGCGCATGGAGCGCTTGCACAAGCCTTGGCAGCAGTCTCCATAGCCTCACCGCTCGTGGTTGTGAAGATCTCGACCACGACTAGGCCAATGCAGCAGATTTTGAGTGGGAAATTGAAGTCCACTTTATGGAGTTAGACGAACATTCTTAATCATCAGACTTGACGACATCACCGCCCGTTTTGTAAATGAAAGTCCCGTTGGAAAGCGTTATGCGAGATTCACGTGCTCCCCATTTGGCGCCTTCCCACATGAGACAGCTCTTCATATCTTTGTTCTCACCAAAGCGTTTGCTCACAAAAGGTTTATCCAGAGTGAAGTCAAGAATGATGAATTGCCTTACGCAATTTCCATCGGGGCCCTCGGCTATTACTAAACGCTTAGTGAGGCGACGGCCTAATTTCTTTCCGTCAGATGGGAATGAATCCCGAGTTCCCTTCGCCATTCCATCCCACTTCATGAGGATTTGACTACTTCCCCAGCCGTCGACTTGGTGCGATGGGGTCAAAAGGACGTCGCTGTTCAACATGATACGATCGAACGACGTATCCAGTTGGCCTTCCTTATTTACGAACCTTACGATGCCAAGTGGTGTTGGGTACGTCTGGCTGATTTCTAAGATTTGTTGATCGGTAAGTGTAGGGGCAGCATTGGCAGCAAAACCAGCCGAGAGGAAAAGCAAGGTAAGGCCAACTTTCATAAACTTCAATCGCATGGAAACGCCTATTCAAGATATTACGCAATGGAGTCAGTAATTGCGATCAGCGTCCTTGGTGCCGCCATCGCGGATGCATCGCACATTTTTTCAGTAATTTTGATTTTATTGTCAATGAAACCTTGCAGCCAAGCCCGGTGTGCAGCCACATAGTCACCGCCGAATTCGTCTGCTTCCTCCTCAGCTGCTTTCACACCGACCTGCTGTTCATAAAGATGCTGGGCCTTCTTTGGGCTCATGCTTCGTCGGATGAATTCAACTGCGTCGCCGAGGCCCAAATGATGCGTTAGATAGATCATTTTTGCTTTTTCGCTGTCAGGCAGGCTTGAAGTGTGAATGCCTCGCTCCTCCAATCCTTTGAGGTTCTGGGTGCCGTAGTCCACAGCAGTGTGAATAGCAAAGTCGGCTTTGAATCGGAGATCCAACAGCTTCTGCAAATTCGCATCTTTTGCGGTTGCTCGTCCATTGAGATACGTATCGCTGTTTAGTGTCTGCGCCAGCGAATATCCCTTCCGAGGCGTGACGAACCCACCGTTGGCAAGTTTGAATGCCGCGACTTTCTTGTCAATCGACTTTTTTCCCTGTTTCACGGAGATGGTAGTTTCAGTAATCCACCCCTGAGATGTTGCGTACTCGTTTAGAAAAGTGCCCTTAATTGTTGCCTGATCGATCCAGCTGCCATCCAGGAACTGGGTCATCCCTCTAGCGGAAGAGTTTGGTGATGCTGAGTTTGGATCCCATTCCCCGGTCGAAGTCTTCTTTGTTTTAAATTTTGGTTTTCCATCTTTCCCAACCTCTTGCTTCTTGCTTTTCTTGTTGATAACCGGAATTTGTTCGACAACGATAATTGTCGCGGCTTCAGCGTTCATGATTGCAGCAATCGCCTGAGGGCAAATATTACTTCGTTTGCTTGCTGTCAGAATAATGTCCCGGTATTTGAAGTTCGCCAACAGCTTCAGGTTTTCCTTGTTCGGACACTCAAGCGCGACTGACTGAACAGGATTCCCGTTAGCACTGCGCCTCTCTTCAGTTGTTCCAGGGGCGGTGGGGATTGGCTTGTCTAACTTGGACGTCTGTGCGGGGCCATCGTGAACAGCAGTTTTTGAATCGACCGAAACCTTCGGACTCTGAAGCGTCACGGAAGTGCTTTCATGGCTGACGGTCAAATCTGAAATTTTTTTCCAACCACCGGAGCTTTTTTCGGCAAAGATCTTTACGTTTTGGTTTGCATTGTCAACTGCCAATGCGGGGATCTGGCCGGAAGCATCTGTGATGTGTTCGGTACGTTCACAGCCAACTTCAATCGCCAATTTGAGATTAGGAATTGGTCTTCCGGCTGCACACTTAGCCTGAACGTACAAGTTCTTTGTTGGCTTCTCTGTGGCTTCGAGCGCGCGCGGTGATGGCGATAAGGCAGCGTGCCTTTTCGGCGGGATGACCAACACCTGGTCCTTGCGTATGAACTGCGGATTCTTGATGCCATTCGCGGCAACAAGTTCGGGTACTGTCACTCCATGCATACCCGCGATTTTTGTGAGCGTGTCTCGTTCTTTTACAACGTAAGTCGTGTTCATTCCTCGGCTTCCCAATCCCACCAATCTGTTGGATCCATGTTCTGCGGCTGATCAGGCGTCGTGACGTCGGTGGTCCAATCGCCGGATCCAATTAGTGCAACAAATTCCTGGGCCTTCTGATCGTCTTTATGCCGTGCAGTTCTGCCATCACCACCGGTTTTGGTTGATTGCACCAGCTTTCTAGTTCTCGCGTCCAGGAGCAAAACGTCGACCTTGGGTGCATTCTCTCCGGACACCGCGCTAATCGCTTTCCAACGAAGGCTGTAAGGTTCCTTCTTTGGTGTTACAAGTTCGTTTGGTAGCTCTCGCAATTCAGCATTTTTTGCTGCACCAGTCTGGAAATCGTGTTTGGCCGATTTCACCGTGAAGTTGCCCGGGCAGGCGAAAGTGATGTTGCCGCCTTCGAGCACAATCGAGGATTGGCCTGCGTGCAGGACGATCTTCTTGTTGGCCTTGATCTCAATGCCGTCGTTGACCGATAGGACTACGACTTCCTTGTCCGCCAGGATTTCCAGCTCGCCGGTATTGGCTTGCAGCGTCACGTCGCCATTGCCGGCGATGGCCTTGATGCCCCCTTCGCGGGTGAACATCGTGGCTGCGTTTGCGGCGACGCTGGAGTAGGTTTCTCCGGCTGTCAGATGCAGGTCGGAGCCGCTGGTCCAGTGCAGTTGTTCGCCCGCGAACAGCAGGGTGGAGGCGGGCGTAGCGAGGTTGATGCTGTCCATGCTGTCGATTACGGCGATTGCGCCGCCGAAGCGTTCGACTGGGTTGGCTGCGTCAAGATCGCGTGCGCCGGATTGGGCGCGCTGGGCGGCGTGGCCATTGACCGCGCCGTCGTATTTGCCTTGCTGTTTCGGGTCCAGCTGTTTGAGCAGCTCTTTCTGGGCCTTGATTGCGTCGGCGCTGTACAAGGCGTGCTGCTGGCCTGCGGGTTTTGCCAGGCCTTCGGCGAGCGCTTGGCCGGCGCGCAGGCGCTCGATGGCGTCGTCGGCTTCCAGCTGGGTGGAGGCGATCCCGCTGCCTTGCGCAGCGCGGCGGCTGGTGGTCAGCAACAGGCCTTCGCCGGAGCGCAGCACTGTCCAGGCGTCGCTGCGCAATTCAAAGCCGGTGCCGCGATGCGTGCTGCGCAAGGCGGAATCTGGCGCTTGCTGCACGATGTGGCCGAGATTGAGCTGGCTGGCGGCGGTGCTGCTGGCCAGGCGCATGCGCAGCTGTTGGCTGCTGTCGTCCAGCACCCATTGGTTGTAGCCGCCGCCGTCCAGGTTGTGGCTGTGGATGCCGGAGATGACGCCGGCGTGGTTCGCGCTCGAGTCCACGCCAGCCGCGAAAGGTGGCGTATCGCTGCCGGTGTAGAGCTGGGACACGACGACTGGCCGGTCGATATCGCCTTCGATGAAATCCACCAGGACTTCGGTGCCGATGCGTGGCGTGAACTGGCTGCCGAAGTTCGGCCCTGCCAGCGCTTCGGCCACGCGCACCCAGGTGCCGGAGCTGTCGTCGCCGGGTGCATTGCCTTCCGCTTCGGTGTTGTGCTGCGAGCCACCGGGATTGGCGCCGGGGCCGCGCTGCCATGGGAACTGGATGCGGATTTGCTGGCCGCGTTGCGTGGTATTGGCTGTGCCGGGCAGGCCGACCACCAGCGCGGTTTGCGCGCCGATCGCTGAGCCTCGTGCGCGTAGTGCGGTGGCGGGTGGTACCAGCGGTACGGCCGCGTGCACGCAGGCGAAGCGATTGCGGTAGGTGCCGGGTGCGACGCCGGAGCCGGCCTTCAGTGCTGGCGTGAAGTTGTTGCGCGCTTCATGTTCTACCCACAGCGACGTGAATTCGTCGCCATCAAAGCGCTCATGGCCAGTCAGCGTGAAATTGCTGCCTGCGGCCAGACGGCGTGCTGAGCCTTCGCCGATGAACTGCTTGTTCGCCAGTTCGGCGGCTTGCAGCATGAGCAGGCTGTGGCCGTCGGCTGCACCACTTTCGGTGTAACTGCGCTCTTCGCTGCCGTCGTAGATCGACATGGACGGCAGTTCGCCGGCAGCAAGATTGCTCGATAGTTCGGCTGCCGGCGCTGCCACTTGCGCGGGATCCCAGCTCGCGATGCTGACGGCATTGGGCGCGATTGCGCGGCGCGCCGAGAACTGGTCGATGGAATCGTCGCGCTCCGTGGCGCGCACGCCATGGAAGCGCAAGGCTTGCACCACGGGGCGCTTGGCCTGGCTGTCGAAAATCACGACGCGGTGGCGCGAGTGGCCGTCCTGCGTGAGCTCTTCATCCTGGTCATGCTCGAAGCGCCAGTTCAGGCCTTCGGAAGCCAGGATACGGCACAGAAATTCGAAATCGCTTTCTCGGTATTGCGTGCAGGTGGCGCGCGGCGCCAGTTCCTGCGTGACGTCAAAATCGAGCCGCACTTGCGGGTAATCGGCCAGCAGCTCCTGCACGATGTCGCGTACGGATTTATCCTGGAAGATGTAGTTGTCGCGGCGCAGGCGAAGCAGGGCCAGCGCCGGCTCCAGGCGCAAGCGATAACGCGCAACGCCGCCGTCGGCGCCGAGCCAACTGGCTCGCGTGCACAGGCCGTGCCATGAGCGCATGCTGCCGTCCGGCTGAAGCAAGCGGACCGTGAGTTCCTCGCCGATGAACTGGCCCAGTTCCAGGCTGCTGGAGGTGCTGAGCGCATCGACGTCGAAGCAGAACAGTTCATTCACGCCTTCGCGTCCGGACATGCGTTCCGCCATCAGGCTTTCCGGCAGGCCGGATTGCTGGGCACTGGAGAGCGTCAACAGGCGGCCATGCTGGCTCAGGCCTGTTCCAAACAGGGACCGCATCACGGCAGCGTAATGGTGATATTGGCCTGGCGCGGCGCCATGCGCACCACGTCGTTATAGGCGCTCACCTGCTGCTCGGTATGATGGGACAGCGAGGTGCGCAGGCCGATATACGCCAGCGCGGAAATCAGTGCAAACACGGAGCACAGCACCCACAGCGGCAAGTCGCTGCGCAGCTTGTGCATCACCTGGTCCGGGCGCTCGGCATGCGGTGCGAAGCCTGGGCGGCGGCCTTTCATGTGGGCGATTTCGTCGCCGAGGCGGCTGGTCAGGTAGCCCAGTTTTTCCGAGCCTTCCAGGATGTAGCGGCCCTGGAAACCAAGCAGCAGGCACATATGGAATACTTCCAGCGCTTCGATATGTTCGCTGCTGCGGGTGCGCAGCGCATCGAGGCGGTTGAAGAAGTTCTCGCCGGCCAGCTGGTCGCCAAACAGCGTCAGTTGCAGCGGCTTCAGTTCCCACGCGTCGCGGATGGAGAAGTGGGAGCGCAGGATGATTTCATCCACGGCAGCGCAGAAGGCGTATTTGGAAGCGTCGATGTCGTCGGCGGAGGCGCCTTTCTTGCGGGCGTTGCGTCCAAAGTCGTCGAGGAAGCGGGTCATGCGGGACTGGAATTCGGCATGGTCCTGCGGGGCACTGCCGTTCTTCAGCATGAACAGGGCGTAGAAGCCGTCGTACATCAAGTCCAGCAGGGTGCCGTTAGCTGCGGGGGAGGCGGCCGGTTCGGCCATCAGGGAAGGCGGGGCGATGGTATTCATGTTCTGCTCTGGTTCAGGAGTTCACAGCAATCAGTTCGAGGCGCAATTCGCGCATGCCGGATGGGGCGTAGATTTCAATGGATTGGGCCTGCAGCATGCGTTCGTACAGCGGGCCTTTGGCGTCCAGTGTGAAGTAGCAGGTGTCGGGACGTACCGGCACTGCAGCCGGCACCTGCGGCGCATGCGTCAGGCGCACGCCAGGCATGGCGGACAGCACGAGTTTTTCGACGTCGTCCGGCGCACCGACCTTGAAGCGCAGCGGCACTACGTCCACCAGTTCCACAGCCGGCATGTCGGCGCCAACGGCCAGGTAGAACGTGGTGTCCTCGCTGATCTTGCCGGAATCGAGCATGCCGCGGTGGTGCGCCGGCTTTGGCTGCGACAGGGCGATGGCGAAGTAGCGCGACGAGATCACGGTGTCGAGCAGTTCGCGCACGATCATGTACAGCTGCGCAAACGCCGGACCTGGATCGTCATGGCGATACGGCGGCAGGTCCGACAGAGACCAGCTGCGAGAATACGTCATCAAAGCACCGGCCAGCGATAGCAGCTGTTCGTACAGGCGTTCCGGGTGCAGCTCGGGGTTATGGTAGTAGTGCGACAGCGATGCGAATGCCGTGCTCGCGGTGTGCAGCAGCCAGAAGGTCGACATGTCGCCGCTGCGGAATTCGATCACGTTGCGGCTTGGTTCGCGATGGTGTCCATACAGTGCATTGACTTTGGCTTGCAATGCATCGAGCAGGCGGCGCAGCTGCAGGAACAAGGGTTGCGCACTGCGGATGGTCAGGCTTGGCGGCACGAAGCCGGGATCAAGTTCAAAGCCGCCGGTGGACAAGCGGCGCAGGCGCAGCAGCGGCAGGCACACATAGCCTTCGCGCGGTTCGGCGTCGGATACCAGACGCAGCGTTTTTTTCAGGTAGGCGAGTTCGGCTTGCGCGGCCTGGGTGTACAGGTCGGGTGTATCGACGTTGGCCTGGGCAAAGCGGGCGCCATTGGCCGGCTGGCCGGCTGGCGCAAAATTCCCGCCGAAATGCTTGAACACGGGCAGGGCGGCATACCACGTCACGCTGTGCTGCGATTGCGCCAGCTGGCCAAGGTCGATCGCTTCCGGCAGGTGGTCGCTGCCCGGCGCTTCGATCAATTCCCCATCCGGCAGTACCAGCGAAAGCTCGAGCAGGCGCAGGGTGTTATGCGCCAGCGCCTCCATATCGATCGCCAGGCGGTCGACGCCCCAGGCATAAGGATGCACGGCTTTTACGCTGCGATGCAAACGGTGCTCGTGATAGCGGTCTTGCTGCTGGAAATGCTGGGGACGCAGAAACAAACCTTCGCCCCATAACACCTTGCTGGCCATCTGTGATCCTTCTGATAATTGTTTTCTGGTAAGTGCCAGAACAATAACACTTCCGCAAAAACCTTGTACTTAAAGGCTCAATCGTGCGCGGGGGTGTGGAAATTGGTGAGATTCAATTGTGCGTGGGTAATATTTTTTTTCTGCTAACGTTCGTCCGATGCAACTATTGTAAAAAAGCTATTTGTCCGTCAAACGAGGTTAGTTATGAAGAAAATCACTGTTATCTCCCGTATTTTGTGCGTCGCAGCATTTGCTGCTTCGTTGTCCGCCTGCTCCACCATGGAGCCGCCGAAAGTGGCCGCGCCGGCCAAGCCGAAGCTGGAGGATTTGCTGGCCAAGGCGAGCGAAGCCAAGGCCGCCGGTAAGCAGGAACAGGCCATCACGCTGTGGAAGGAAACCGCGCAGGCCTACCCGGCCGACAAACAGCCATGGGTGAACATGGCCCAGACGCGTTATGACGCAGGGCAGTATGGCGAGGCGATCGTGAGTGCGCAGGAGATCCTGGTGCGCGATCCTTCCGACCAGCTGGCCAACAGCATCATCGCCATTTCCGGCCTGCGCCTGTCGACCCGCGCGCTGGCAGACCTGAGCCGCCAGAACAACCTGTCCGGCTCCATCCGCACCGAATCGCAAGACCTGGCCAAGCTGCTGCGCGAGAGCCTGGGCGAAACCGTGCTGGTGCCGCCGGCCGCCGAAAAGCCGGCCAAGCCTGTGCGCACCGCCGCCCGCAAAGCTGCTGCTTCTGCTGCAACTGCACCAAAAGCATCCACCCCCAGCGCCGATCCTTTCGGCGCACTGAAATAACCCACTAGTTCAAACAAGGAGAAGCCATGTCCAAGAGCGAAAGCGTGCAAAAGCGCCTGCAGAAAATCCGCCCGCCACGGGTCCAGATGACCTATGACGTGGAGATCGGCGACGCGATCGAAAACAAGGAGCTGCCCTTTGTGATGGGTGTCGTCGGCGATTTCGGCGGCAATTCGGAGGTGGAGCAGAAGCGCCTGAAGGAGCGCAAGTTCGTCAACATCGACCGCGACAACTTCGATGAAGTGCTGAAAGGCGTCGAGCCGCGCGCCACCTTCCGCGTGCCGAACGAATTGAGCGGCGAAGGCCAGTTCGGCGTCGACCTGAAATTCAAGGCCATGTCGGACTTCCGTCCGGAATCCGTGGTGCAGCAGGTGGAGCCGCTGCGCCAGTTGCTGGAAGCGCGCAACAAGCTGGCTGACCTGCGCAACAAGCTGGCCGGCAACGACAAGCTGGAAGACCTGCTGAACGACGTGCTGCGCAGCACCGAGAAACTGGCCGAACTGGGCCAGAAGCCAGAAAAAGGAGAATGATATGTCGGCCCAACTGAACGCCGGCGGTGCGCTGGCCACCGCGGAACATACCCTGCTTGACCAGATCGTCGAGCAAAGCAAGGTCGCCAAGTCCACCACCGAGCACGCCCGTGCACGCGACATCATTTCCGAACTGGCGCAGCAGGTCATGGCCGGCACCGTGGTGGTGTCGGACAACCTGGCCGCCACCATCGACGCCCGCGTGGCGGAGCTGGACCGCCTGATTTCCTCGCAACTGTCGGCCATCATGCATGCGCCGGAATTCCAGAAGCTGGAATCCAGCTGGACCGGCCTGAATTACCTGGTGAAGAACAGCGCCACCGGCACCGGCCTGAAAATCAAGCTGCTGAACGCAACCAAGAAAGAGCTGGTCAAGGACTTCCAGGGCGCGCTGGAATTCGACCAGAGCGCCATGTTCCGCAAGGTGTACGAGGAAGAATTCGGCACCTTCGGCGGCGCACCGTTCGGCGCCCTGATCGGCGACTTCGAATTCACCCGCCAGCCGGAAGACATGTATTTCGTCGAGCAGATGTCGCACGTGGCGGCTGCCGCCCATGCGCCGTTCATCAGCGCTGCGTCGCCGGAGCTGTTCGGCCTGGAGACCTACGCCGACCTGGGCAAGCCGCGCGACCTGTCGAAAGTGTTCGACACCGTCGAATACGCCAAATGGAAGTCGTTCCGCGAATCCGAGGATTCGCGCTACGTTGGCCTGACGCTGCCGCGCTTCCTGGGCCGCCTGCCTTTCAACCCGGCCGATGGCGCCACGGTGGAAGGCTTCAACTTCGTGGAAGACGTGGACGGCACCGACCACCACAAATACCTGTGGTGCAACGCGGCCTATGCTTTCGGCGTGCGCCTGACCCGCGCCTTCGAGGACTTCGGCTGGTGCGCTGCGATCCGCGGCGTTGAAGGCGGCGGCCTGGTGGAAGACCTGCCGACCCACACCTTCAAGACCGATGAAGGCGAAGTGGCGCTGAAGTGCCCGACCGAAATCGCCATCACCGACCGCCGCGAGAAGGAGCTGAGCGACCTTGGCTTCATCTCCCTGGTGCATTGCAAGAACACCGACTACGCCGCCTTCTTCGGCGCGCAGTCTGCGCAGAAGGCGCGCAAGTACAACACCGACGCCGCCAATGCCAACGCCGTCCTGTCGGCCCAGCTGCAGTACATCTTCGCCGTATCGCGCATCGCCCACTATATGAAGGCCATGATGCGCGACAAGATCGGCAGCTTCGCCGCTGCGTCGAACGTCGAGGATTACCTGAACCGCTGGCTGACCCAGTACGTGCTGTTGGACGATAACGCCAGCCAGGAACAGAAAGCGCAGTTCCCGCTGCGCGAAGCAAGCGTGCAAGTGTCCGAAGTGCCAGGCCGTCCTGGCGTGTACCGTGCGGTGTCCTTCCTGCGTCCGCATTTCCAGCTCGACGAGCTGTCCGTTTCACTCCGTTTGGTCGCGGAGCTGCCGCAATCGACCAAGTCTTAATTTTTATTTTTTTTCACTGAAACAGAAAGGAACACCATGGCAATCGACGTTTACCTGCAAATTGACGGTATCAAAGGCGAGTCCACCGATACCACCCACAAGGACTGGATCGAAGTCAAGTCCGTCCAGTGGGAAGTCCTGCAGCCTAAGTCGGCCACCGCATCGACCGGCGGCGGCCACACCGCGGAACGCACCGAGCACCGCGATATCGTAGTTTCCAAGCTGGCCGACCTGGCCTCGCCACTGCTGCTGCAGAATTGCTCCTCCGGCAAAACCCTGCCGAAAGCAAAACTGGAGTTCATGCGTGCTGACGGCCAGGGCGACCGCGTCAAGTACTTCGAAATCGAACTGGAAAACGTGCTGATCTCCAGCGTCGCTCCGGAAGTCAAGCCAGGCGACATCCTGTCCGAAGACGTAGCGCTGAAGTACTCCAAAGTGAAGTGGAAGTACACCCAGCAGAAAGTCGGCGGCGGCTCCGGCGGCAACACCTCCGGCGGCTGGGACCTGTCGTCCAACAAGGTAGCTTAAGCGGGGACTAGATGACGGTGAGGGGATTCGCGCCGGGCCTGATGGACCGGCTGCTGCAGCCCGGCGAGACCGGCGGCAGTGCGGCTGTCTACAGGATGTCGCTCGACGAGATGAAAGATTCCGTTGCACGCGACCTGGAAGCGCTGCTGAATACCCGTACCGTCATCCCTGAGCATTTGCTCAAGCGTTTTCCGGAGTGCGGCCGTTCCATCGTCAGCTATGGGCTGAACGATTTCGCCGGCATGTCGCTGGCGAGTCCGGACGACCGCGCCGCCATCTGCCAGGGCCTGGAGCGGGCCATTGCGCGGCACGAGCCGCGCCTGCGCAATGTGCGGGCTTCGCTTGAGGTGCAAGAGGGCGGCATCGACCGCTTGAATTTCGCCATTACGGCGCTGCTGGTGCTGCATGCGGCACAGGAACCGGTCAACTTCGACGCGGTGCTGCAGCCATCCAGCCTGCATTACACGATTAGCAAGGCACGCCGCGCTGTGCCGGGAGCTTGATTTGGAAGAGTTACTGCCGTATTACGAGCGCGAACTGGGTTTCCTGCGGCGCTACGCGCGCGAGTTTGCCGAGCGCTATCCCAAGATTGCCGGCCGCCTGCTGATTGGCGGCGAGGTATGCGAAGACCCGCATATCGAGCGCATGATCCAGTCTTTCGCGCTGCTGAATTCGCGCGTGTCGAAGCGGCTGGACGACGATTATCCCGAATTTACCGAAGCACTGTTCGAAGTGCTTTATCCGCATTACCTGCGGCCGTTTCCGTCATGCTCGATCGCGCGCATGGACTACGCCGCCACCGCCGCGCAGCTGACGGCAGCCAGCGAGATCGCACGCGGTACGGTGCTGAACACGCGGCCCGTCAACGGCGTGGCTTGCACTTTCCGCACTTCCTATCCCGTGACCATCGCGCCGCTGGAGCTGAGCAAGGCCTCGTTCACCGCTGCACTGGCGGCGCCTGAAGCCGTGCAGTTGCCTCCGGGCGCCGGCGCCGGGCTGGCGATCACCATCGATTCCCTGTCCGAACAGATTGGCTTGCCGGCGATGGGTGTTGCCAGCCTGCGCGTGTTCATCGATGGCGAGCCTTCGTTCTGCGCCGCCTTGCGCGATGCGTTGTTCATGCGCAGCGCCAAAGCCTGGGTCGAGTGCGACGGCAATGGCCGCTGGCTGCCGCTGGCGCGCATCCCGGTCGCCGCTGCCGGCTTCGAGGAAGACGACGCGCTGATCGACTTTTCCGCCCGCTCGCACCAGGCCTATCGCCTCCTGACCGAGTACTTCTGCTTCCCCGAAAAGTTCAATTTCTTCGACATCGACCTGGCGGCATTGTGCGCGTTGCTGCCGACGGGCTGCAAGCGCCTCACGCTGCATATCGCAATGACCGGGCTGCGCCCGGATACGCATGCAGCGCGCATGCTGTCCACGCTGTCGACCAACAACCTGCTGCTTGGCTGCACGCCGGTGGTCAATCTGTTCCGCCAGCGCGGGGAGCCGATCCGCATCACGCACACGGCCGCCAGCTACCCCGTGCTGGCCGATGCGCGCCGTGCCTATGCCTACGAGGTGTATGGCATCGATGCGGTACGCATGGTGCGCCAGACGCCGCAGGGCGAGTCCATCGTGGAATTCCGGCCCTTTTACTCGCTGCGGCACGGCGAAACGCCTGAAAAGCACGGCCACTATTGGGTGATGCGCCGCGATGAACAGATGGCGCACAAAAGCCCGGGGTACGAAACCGAGATCACGATTGTCGACATCGATTTCGACCCGGCGGCGGTGGAAACAGATACCTTGAGTCTGCAGCTGACCTGCACCAACCGCGACCTGCCGGCATCGCTGGCCTATGGCATGCGCGGCGGTGACCTGTTCCTGGAGGGCGGCTCCAGCGTGCGCAGCATCACCTTCCTGCGCAAGCCGACGCCTTCCCAGCGCTTCGAGCGCGGGCATGGTGCACACTGGCGGCTGGTGTCGCATCTGTCCCTCAATCACTTGTCGCTGTCCGGCGGCGGCCTGGAAGCTTTCCAGGAAATGCTGGCGCTCTACGATTTGCCGCGTTCCGCTGCGACGCAGCGCCAGATCCGCGGGCTGTCTGCCGTGGCGTACAAGCCAGCCAATGCCTGGCTGGCAGGAAATCCGTTCGCCTGCGTCGTTCGCGGCATGGAAGTGCGCTTATCGATCGACGAGGAGGCCTTCGTCGGCAGCGGCATTCATGCCTTCGCCCAGGTGATCGAACGCTTCCTGGGCCTGTATGTGCATGCCAATAGCTTTACACAGCTGGTCGTGGTGGCCGCGAAATCAGGGGAGGAGCTGCTGCGATGCACACCGCGAAGCGGCGATTTGAGCCTGCTGTAATCGAGCGCCTGTTCGCCGAGCCGTTCCGCTTCCAGTTCTTCCAGGCGGTGCGGATGGTGGAGCTATGGCTGCGCCGCAACGGCGTGGCGCAGGAGGGCGCAATTGCGAATTTCATGCGCTTCCAGAATTCGCTGACGCTGCGCTTCCCGGCCAGCCAGCTCGATTCGCTGCGCCCGGAGCCGCGTGAAGTCCTGCCGACCGCGCCGGCGCTGGCCGAGGCCCTGCATAGCAAGCAGTTGCGCTACCTGCGCATGACGCCCAACTTCATGGGCTTCCTGGGTAGCGCCGCCGCTTTGCCAGCGCATTACACCGAAACGATTGCCGCGCACCAGCTTTATCAAAAGGACGAAGGACCGCGCGCCTTCCTTGACGCGTTTTCCACACGTTCGCTGTCGTTGTTTTACGAAGCATGGCGCAAGTACCGCCTGGAGCTGAAATACCAGGTGGACGGGCAGGATCGCTTCCTGCCTTTGCTGCTGGCGCTGGGCGGTCTTGGCAGCAAGGGGCTGACGCAAAGGCTGGCCGGCGCCAGCGATGGCCGGCCGGGTGCTGTACGCGATGAGTCGCTCGCCTATTTTGCCACCGCGCTGCGCCAGCGGCCGGCGTCGGCGTCGACCATGGCGCGGGTGCTGGGCGAATACTTTCGCGTGGCAGTGGAGGCGACGCAATTTGTCGGTTGCTGGTGCGAGGTGCCGGGCCAGCAGCAAACCATGCTGGGCGGGGCGCAGGCGCAATTGGGTGCGACCGCCATGATCGGATCGCGCGTCTGGCAGCGCGACTTGCGCATGCGCCTGACGATCGGCCCGCTGGGGCGCAGCGATTTCAACGCCTTCCTGCCAGGCGGCAGCGCTGCGCTGGCGCTGGACAAGCTGCTGTCCATGTTCACCGGTGTCTCGCTGGAATACGAGATCTGCCTGGTGCTGCGCGCCGATGAAGTCTCCGGCGCGTCGCTCGGCGCCGGTGCGCGCCTGGGCTGGGACAGTTTCATGCAGGGCGACAGTGCAGGCGAAGACCGCACCGACGTCCGCTACTTCATTCACGGATTAACGACATAAGGAAACGCTCCATGAGCATCAACCTGAAAACCCTGATCGGGAAACTGAACGACACCTGCCGCAATGCGGCCACCCGCGCCGCCAGCATCTGCGTTGGCCTGGGCCAGTATGAGGTGGACCAGGAGCACCTGCTTCTCGCGCTGCTGGAGAATCCGCGCAGCGACATGGTGCTGCTGGCGCGCCATTTTGAAGTCGATACCAGCCGCTTGCAGGCCGACCTGCAGGCGGAAATTGCCCGCTTCCGCAGCGGCAATGCGCGCACACCGGTATTTTCGGCACGCCTGCCGAAGCTGTTCGAGCATGCCTGGCTGATCGCCTCCCTGGACCTGCAGGCTGGCCAGCAAGTATTCATCCGCAGCGGCCACCTGCTGCAGGCAATGCTGACGGATGCAGAATTGTCGCAACTGGCCTACCGCAGTTCGCCGCTGTTCCATCGCTTCCAGGCCGACGATATCAAGCACCACCTGGACAAGCTGGCGGCCGGCTCCGAGGAAGACGAGGCGGCAGCGGCGACCCGTGCGGCCGCTGCGGGCGGAGAGGGTGCGCTGGGCGGCGACCCGGTCGGTGAGATGCAGCAACCAGCAGGAAAGACGCCTGCGCTCGACCAGTTTACGACGAACCTGACCGAACGCGCGCGTGCCGGCAAAGTTGATCCCGTGATCGGCCGCGACGCCGAGATCCGCCAGGCCATCGACATCCTGATGCGCCGCCGCCAGAACAACCCGATCCTGACCGGCGAAGCGGGTGTCGGCAAGACCGCTGTGGTGGAGGGCCTGGCCTTGCGCATCGCGCAGGGAGACGTGCCGGACGTACTGAAGGGCGTGGCTATTCATACGCTGGACATGGGCCTTCTGCAGGCCGGCGCCAGCGTCAAGGGCGAGTTCGAGAATCGCCTTAAAAACGTGATTGATGAAGTGCGCCGCAGTCCGACGCCGATCATCCTCTTCATCGACGAGGCGCACACCATGATCGGCGCCGGCGGCCAGGCCGGCCAGAATGATGCGGCCAACCTGCTCAAGCCTGCATTGGCGCGCGGGGAGTTGCGCACCATCGCTGCGACCACTTGGGGCGAATACAAGAAATACTTCGAAAAGGACGCAGCCCTCGCACGGCGCTTCCAGGTCATCAAGGTCGAGGAGCCGAGCGAGGAACTGGCTTGCGCCATGCTGCGCGGCATGGCTCCACTGATGGAACAGCATTTCAATGTGCGTATTTTCGATGAAGCGATCACCGAGGCGGTGCGACTGTCGCACCGCTACATCATGGGCCGCCAGCTGCCGGACAAGGCGATCAGCGTGCTCGATACTGCCTGCGCCAAGGTTGCACTGGGACAGAGCGCTACTCCTGCATTGATTGAATCGCTGCAGCGCCGCCTGGAGCGCATGGCTGCCGAATCCGGCGCGCTGGAACGCGAGCAGGCTGCCGGCGGTATGCATGAAGAGCGGCTGCAGGAACTGGCCGGCGCCCGCGCTGCGGCGCAAGACGAACTGGCGGACTTGCAGGCGCGCTGGGAGCAGGAAAAGGCGCTGGCTACGCAGATCGGTGAAGCGCGCGCTGGCCTGGAGCAGGGCGGGGAAGCAAGCCAGGTGCACGACATCCAGGCACTGTTGAAAGAGCTGCGCGCGCTGCAGGGCGAAGCGCCGATGGTGCCAGTGCAGGTGGACGGCAACGTGGTGGCCGAAATCGTCGCCGGCTGGACCGGCATCCCGCTCGGTAAAATGGTGAAGGACGAAATCCAGGCTGTCCTCAAGCTGCGCCCAGCGCTGGAAGAACGTGTGATCGGCCAACCTCATGCCATCGAAGCCGTGGCGCAGCGGGTACGCACCGCACGCGCCAACCTGGACGATCCGAACAAGCCGAAAGGCGTATTCCTGTTCGTCGGCCCATCCGGCATCGGCAAAACCGAGACTGCGCTGGCTCTGGCCGACGCGCTGTACGGCGGCGAACGCAAGATGGTCACCATCAACATGAGCGAATACCAGGAAGCGCACAGCGTATCCGGCCTGAAAGGCTCGCCGCCAGGCTACGTCGGCTACGGCGAGGGCGGCGTGCTGACCGAAGCCGTGCGCCGCAATCCGTACAGCGTGGTGTTGCTGGACGAAGTCGAGAAAGCGCACCCGGACGTGCTGGAGCTGTTCTTCCAGGTCTTCGACAAAGGTGTGATGGACGATGCTGAAGGCCGTGAAATCGACTTCCGCAACACCATCATCATCCTGACGTCGAATGTCGGTTCCGCCACCCTGATGCAGGCTTGCCTGAACAAGGAAGAGGAAGAAATGCCGTCGCCGGAAGAACTGGAAGCCGCAATTCGCCCGCAGCTGGTGAAAGCCTTCAAGCCGGCCTTCCTCGGCCGCCTGAAAGTCGTGCCGTACTACCCGCTGGGCGATGACGTGCTGGCCAGCATCATCAGCCTGAAGCTGGACCGCATCGGCCAGCGCGTTGCGGCCAACCATAAGGCGACCTTCCATTATGACGAGACTCTGGTGGACGCGGTACTGGCGCGCTGCACGGAAGTCGATTCCGGCGCACGTAATGTGGACAATATCCTGAATGGCACGCTGCTGCCTCAGATTGCGGAGGCGGTGCTGGCAAAGATGGCGGAGGGAAGTGCAATCGGCCGCATCGAAGTAGCGGCCGACCAGCAGGGGAATTTCAGCTACAGCGTAGCGTAATTGCTCGTCAATTATTCGGGGGGATGCCCAGCATCTCCTCGATATGCGCCAGCGAATTGGAGTCCTTCACGACGCTGCGCAGCCAGGTATGCAGGTCCTGTTCGCCCGCATCGGCAGCCTTGTCGGCGAAATATGAGACGGGGCTATGCGGCTCCGTACGGCGGAAGAAGCTGGCGATTTCGCGCAATTGCGAAATTGCCTGCGCACGCGAGTTGACCGGGCCGCTGGCCTGCACAGCGACCGCACCGGCGCCGCCCACAGCTTGCGCAATGATGATCTGCTCACCAGCCGGCGCCGCACCAAGCGGCGTGCTGACCGTGGCCGGCAGCCCGGCATGCGATGGCATGGCATCGATCATTGCCTGCACCGCATCGCGTGCGGCGGCGAAACCTGGGCTGTCGTTGCCCAGGCATTCATCGGCGGCCTGCTCCAGCTCGCGCAAGGCATCCATGCAATAGCGCGCATCCGTTGCGAACTGCTCGCGGAAGCGCGGCGAGTTGCGCGAGCGGGCGGTTTCCATGTCGGCCAGCTTCGGCCAATCCGGGTTGCGTGCATGTTCGGGCAGGCTGGCTTGTTTGCGCGCCATCTCGAAGTCGATGGCGGAAAACGCTGTGCCTTGCCCTTCGGTCAGGGGCATTTCGCGCAGCAGGGTGGGGGTACGGCCAAGGATCCAGGCAAGGTTGCCGATGCGCTGCTCCATATCGGCGCCATCCGGTTCGGGATACAGGCCCTTGTCCCAGAATTCCCGGCACAGGCCTGCCAGCAGGCGGAAAGCTTCGCCCAGCCCTTGCATGCGATGCTGTTTGGCGGCGGCTTCCGCAAGCCAGACGGCGATGCGCAAGTCCTTGCTCTTTTCGCCCAACAGGGCGCAGCAGCGCGAAACGACGAAGGACCAGTCGGCCTCCTTCAGCTCCGTCACCCACTCGCCCTGTTCCAGCGAAGGGTCGTCGAAGCGGCGTGCTTGTGCGATGGCGTCGAAATCGTGGGAGAAGGACAGGTCGTCGCCTGCCGGTTGCGCCGGCGAGATCGGCGCCAGAAGGGTTTCTGCGTTAAACATCATGCTCTCCTTATTTATTGCGCCATGCGGAACTCGATGCGGCGGTTGCGCGCACGGCCTTCCGCGGTGTCGTTGCTGGCGACAGGACGGTCCGGGCCTTGGCCCGACGCCACCAGGGTTTCGGCAGGAATCCCTTTGCCGGCCAGGTAATTGCGCACCGCTTCGGCGCGTGCCTGCGACAGGTTCTGGTTGCTGGCGCGCAGGCCGACATTGTCGGTATGGCCGATCACTTCGAATTTCTGCCCCTTCAGCTTCAGCATGGTGGCGCTCATTTCGTCCAGGATGGCCTTGCCGGTCGGCGTCAGTACCGCCTGGCCGCTTTCGAATTCGACGATGCGGTTGGCCAGCGTACGGTCCAGCACACCCTGGTCGGCCGCGGATACGCGCAGGCCATTGTTGACCGTGTAGGTTGGATTCAGGCTGGTTGCAAAGTCGCTGACGATGCGCTGGCGCGTCGCTTCATTGGATACTTCGCCGCGCACACTGACGCTGGTGCCGTCGATCTTGAGCTGGCCGCGGCTGACCTGCTTCAGTTCCGGCGTGATCAGCTTCTGCACATTGCTGCTCCAGTTGGCCGGCGTGGTGACCTGGCCGACGGTTATCTGGTCCAGCACCTTGTCGGCGCCGTAGACTTCGCGCAGCTTGGCCAGGACGGCGGTTTTGCTGGCTTCGTCGGCCACGGTACCGCTGGCGACGATCTGGCCCGGCATTTGCGCGTGCACCGCGCCTGCGGCGCACAACAGGAGGAGGGGGAGGTAACGCATATCAGTTTCCAATAAAGGAAGTGCGCAGCGAGTCGTGCGCAGATTTCAGGGAAAGGCCGGGCTGGTCGAGGTAGGCGGATACTTTTTGCACCGCGTAGTCTTCGTTGACCTGGTCTTCGACCCAATCAAGGTGGTCAAAGCTGATGTGATGCTCTTCGCCGACGCGCGGGTCCATGATGCCAAGCAGGGTTTGCGGCGATGCGCCGCTGAAGCCCAGCACCAGCACCGGCTTTTCATCCAGACGCGTCACGAACAGCGACAGCTCGAAGTCGGCGCGCGCCAGGAATGGCGTGACCACATGCATCCAGAATGCCGCCACCAGGTAGCGGTACATCGGGTCGGTCGGCAGCGGCAATACCAGGCTTTTCTCCAGCCGGCTCGAACTGCTCGCCATGACGGGCTGCAGCAGCATGCCGAGGGCCAGCAGGACCTGGCGCACGCTGCCCGTAAAACCAGCCTGCGACAGCATGGCGTCCAGCCCGCCGATTGTTTGCAGCTCGAGGAAGTCGGCAAAGGCCGCATCGTAAGCGGTGGCGCGCAAGTCCAGCTCCACGGTGTTGCCGTTCAGGGCTTGCAGCGGTGCAGCCGCGTCATCCGCACCAAGCACGCCGCCGCTCAGGTTTTCCAGGCGGTTCCACAGGCGCGTCAGCACAAGGGGACTATTGGCCGCAAAAGCGGAAGGCTCGTCGACGTCGACGCTGCCTGCCATGAGGAAGGGGAAACGGCGGCTCGACTGGTCGCTGCTGGCCGATATGTGGCCAGCGATGGCGGCCCGGCGGCGTGGCCCGAACAACGCGAAGTGCAGCGGCTGCACGGCATCATAGGTGAGCTTCCAGCGCGCGTCGGTGCTCAGCATGTCCATCGAGCGCGCCAGCCAGTCATCCAGCACCTGCAGTACTTTTGGGTCGCTTCCACCTTTCACGAAGTCGGCGCGGCTCGGGATCTTGCCGAAATAGCCGATCGCTGCACTGGAAGTCGCAGGGCGGATCATTGTGCACCTCCCGCAGCGGCGATGGCTGGTGCATTGGCAGCCGGCGCGGCGCCGGGTTCGCCCACCACGGTGTCGGGCAGGCGCAGCTTGCGGAAGCCCTGGCTGGCCTGTGCCGGCGCCGCTGCCGGCGCCGCAGGGGCGGCAGGCAGCAGGCGCAGGTTGGCCGCCACGGTCACGCCGCCGCTGGTCCAGTTCAGCTCAAAGCTGCCATCCGGACGGCGTTTGCGGTCAGCCGCGTCGATCATTTTCTTCAGGCCGAAGTGGCCCAGTTCTTCCAGCACCACCACTTTCTTGCCGTCCGGCGTGAACGCGGTAATGCGCGAGCCAGGCACGCCCTGCGGGTTAGGCCAGACCATCGACACCCACGGCTGCTGCTGGCCTTTCCAGCGAACAGACTGGCCATCGATCTCGATCGTGTATTCGCTCACGCCGGTGACGGCCACAGTTTGCAGTTCAAAGCGGGTCTGCGCTTCCTCGCTGCTGGCGGCCTGGTTGGCCACGCCGTTGGCGCTGAGCGGGGCGATCCAGCCTGGGAAGGCGTTGGCTACCGCAGGCGACAGGGTAATGCCCATATTGGCCCAGGTCTTGGCGCTCAGCGAATCGCCACGGCGTACAACCAGCGGGCCGATGGTGGTGTTGAAGAACTTCGCTACTGCGCCATCCGGACCGAATACCTGGCCGATTTCAGCGTTGCTCGCCTCAACGCGCGATTCAGCGGCGAACGGGTACTTGGTTTGCAGGTCCTTACGGAATGGCTCCAGCACCTGCGCCGCCCACACTTTGTTAATCTCGGTCTCGGTTGGCTGCACGATCACCGCAAAGGTTTGCATCAGCGGGCGCACCAGCAGCGGGCGGATCGCCTGCTTCTGTGGGTCGCTCATACCAACCAGCATCTGTTCGTCGACGTAGCGCAGGGAGTCTGCCAGCTCCGAGCCGCTGCCATCGAGCGTCTGCTGCATTAGCTGTTTCGCGCCCGGACCGGGATCGCCCTGGTTGCGGATCTGGTTGAAGCGGGCGCGCAGTTTGGCCAGGCTTTCCATATAGCCGCGCATCAGCGAAGCATCCTTGTCCTTGGCGACCACCAGTTGCGCCACGCCGGAGAATTCACGGCCGACAGGGCCCAGCGGCAGCGGTGCGCCCGGCGTCGTACTGGTTGGCAGGTTGACGTTCACTTGCGATGGTTTGCGGCGCAGGATGACTTCGCGGAACCAGTCGCCAACGCTGCGCTGGGCGCGCTGCAGGCCGGAATCGAGCAGGGAAGGGTTGTCCCACGACGTTTCCTGGTAGACGGTGTTCACCAGCTTGGAGATCGGCGAGGTTTGCGGATCACCCAGGCGGTTCATTGCCGCAGCGGCGGATTCGAATCCATCCAGGTCCTTGATCGCTACGCCCTGCATGAATTTCTGCCATTCCTTGGCGTAGTCGTTCTTGTATGCGTCAACCAGGGCTTTCTGGATCTGCTCAGGGCTGCCTTCCAGCGTCAGGTCGTCGCGGGTAGCGGTCTTCAACACCCAGTCGGCGCTTTGCAGTTCACGATTGGCGGCCTCCTTGAAGGCGTCGCGCACATAGCCTTCCCAGGCGGCCCGGGTGAAGGCGCCGGAAATGGAATAGCTGCCCAGCACCAGTTCGCGGTCTTGCTCGCCGACGATGCGCGCTACGGTCATGGCCGGGAAGCGCGTTGCCGCACGTGCCTTGACATCGGCATACACGCGCTCGCGTGCCGGCATGCCGCGCACCACGCCGCGCAGGGTGTTGCGCGACTGGTCCACCAGGGCCAGGCGGTTTTCCAGCTGCGGCCAGGATGGATCGTTGATTTCGGAAAGGTAGAAGCCGATCAGGCGTTCGGCGCTGCGGATCATCTGCTCGCGCGGCATATTGCCACGGTTCGATTCCAGCCACACGCGCCAGAAACGCGTCAGCTGGTCGTTCAGGTGGCTGGCCTCGGCCCGGGACTTATCGCCCAGCATCAGGTAGGCCTTCAGCGCGTTGTAGGCGTCTTCCACATTTTCCGGCGAAGCGTCCTTGAATTGCTGTGGCGCCGAGGCCTGCGCTACTGCCTGGGCGGACTTCGCACCAGCGGCAGCGGCGCCCGGAGCGGCAGCCGCCGCGTTGCGCACCAGCGGCTGCAAGCGGTCTGCATTGGCATTGACTTCGCCGAGGAAGGTTTCCAGCGACTGTCCGACAGGCTTCAGCATGACTTCTCGGACACCTGCGAAGTATTCCTCGCGCAGCTTGCGCTCCAGCAGGCCGCCCTGGTACAGGCCCAGACTGACCGACAAAGGCCGGTCATCGCGGAAGCGCGCCAGCTGTTCGATACGGTCCTGCATGATTTCCAGCGCCTCCAGGCGTGCAGCCAGGTCTGGGCGCTGCTTCTGCAGCTTGACCGCCTTGTCCAGGTCCGCTTCCACATTGGCGACCAACTGGCGGTTACCCATATAGGACCAGCTCCAGCCGCCGAGCAGCAGCCCGCTCAGCGCCACCGCACCGAAGAAGGCGGCATAGCGCATGCGCGTCTTGGCCGGGCTGGCATATTGCGCCACCAGATTCTTGTCCGCGAAGATCACGTTGCGGAACAGTTTGAGCAGGAAGTAGCCGTGCTGCTGCTCGCTGTTGTGGTGCTCCTGGCGCTGCAAGCTCAGGTCGAAGCGCTGTGCAACGCGGTGCGAAGTGGCGGAAACGCCTTCGCCTTCCTGCAGCGCGCTGGTGAAGTAGAAACCACGGAAGACAGGCTTGAACTGGAACGGGTTTTCCTCAAACAGAGTTGCGATGAAGGTACGCAGCGGCGCCTTGACCGAGTTGAATTCGAGCGGGAAGGTGAACACGCCGGATGGCAGGCGCTCACGCCATTGCAGGGCCATGTTGGCCAGGCTCATTTCCTTCAAGCCGTCATACAGTTCTTCGAAGCGAGCGTCGAATTGCTGCAACAGTTCTTCGTTCGGCTGGTTCTTGCGGTAGGGCAGGGTGGCGCCCCATACGCGGTCACGCTCGCCGATTTCGCAATCGTGGAAGAATTCGGTGAAGCCGTTAATCAGGTCCGCCTTGGTGAAGACGATGTACACCGGGGCATGCACCTCGAGTTTTTCGGTCAGTTCCTGCACGCGCTGGCGCAGGTTCTTGGCCAGCTCAATGGCGAACTCGGGGCGCTTGCCGGTCAGTTCGGCAATGCTGACGGCGATGATGATGCCGTTGATCGGCGCCTTCTTGCGGTATTTTTTCAGCAGGCCGAGGAAGCCGAACCACTCGGCACGGTCTTCATCATTGACTGCATAGCGGCCTGCGGTATCGAGCAGGATGCCGTCGGTGGTGAAGAACCAGTCGCAGTTACGGGTGCCGCCCACGCCTTGCACGATGCGGCTGCCAGCCAGCGGGAACTGCAGGCCGGAATTGGCGATCGCCGTGCTCTTGCCGGCTGCCGGATTGCCGATGATCATGTACCAGGGCAGCTCGTACAGGGCTGCGCTGCCGGAGCGCAGGCCCAGTTTTGAGGTCTTGATCGTCTGGATCGCATCGAGCATGCGCTTGCGCAGGGCCTCGGTTTCATGGCGCGGCGCGACATCGGCCTTGGATGGCGCAACAGCCTGCTGTTCCAGCATGCCGCCCAACTGGCGTGCAGCGCGGCGGGCGCGGTAGCGGCGCCACGACCAGACCATTATGCCAAGCAGCAGGGCGCCGCCAAGTACGGCCAACGCCAGGGTGTATGGTAATTCCAGCAGCGCTGCCGCCAGCAGCAGGAATGCCGCGAAGGCAGTCCATCCATAAATCAGGAAGGCGGTGCGCGAAGTCAGGATGTCCCGGATTCTTTGCATCATTTTTCTACTCTTGCAAGGTTAGCTAAGGGATGGCGCTCTGCTGGCCGGGGCCGGGAGCGGGCCGACCAGCAGGGCGAAACGTTGGTTTGGTTCGGAGTTGGACAGGGCGAGCGCGAAGCCGCCGTTGTCCGTGGCCTGTTCATTGGCCAGCGCGATGGCAGCCAGGGAGCCGACAGCGCCGGTGTGGCCGCAGGCCGCGCCTATGCAGGCCAGCGAGGTATTGGTGTCCAGCGATGGCACAGCGGTGTCGATGCACTGCATGAGGTCGGACATGACGGCTGCGCGGTGATCCGTATCGGCAGCGACGTAGGCGGGCGATGCGCCTTGCGCGTGCGTCAGCGCTTCCTGCGCGAGTTCTTTGAGCGCTTCGGATTCTTTTGCATGCAAGGCGAGAAGGTGAAGGCTGTCGCCCGCCTGGCCGGGTGGTTGCAGCAAGATGCCGGCCGCACCTTCCGCCGGCATGCGGCCATTCGGATTGCGTGGGCCGTACAGCTTGCCGTTGACGGCAAGGTTTTCAACCGCCTCGGGATCAATGCTGGAATCAAAAGCGATGACCGCGCTGAATGCGGGCACAGCCGCCGCCGGGCCTGCAGCTTGCGCAGACAGCGCGCGCAGTGCGGCGACTGGCGTCGACGGAGAAGCGAGCCGCAGTTTGAGGCGCTCCTGCGGCCAGCCTTGCGCAACCACGTTGTGCGCCAGCCAGCGCGCGGCCAAGTCCTGTGTGGATTGCGGCCAGTCTGTCGGGATCAGCGGCAGCAACTGCAGCACGCCTTCGCTGCCGGAAGCAGATGCCAGCGTAGCCAATTCGCTGGCGATTTCGCCAGCCATTGCCATCGCACGCAGCTGCCGCGCAGCCGGCGCGCGCGCCGCAGGCTGCTGTGAGGCCAGCCATTCTTCGACTGGATCGAGGTCGACTTCCGCCACACGGCCTGCGAGCAGGGGAAAGCCCTGCGTATCGGTCAGTTCATGATCAAGGTCAAGCCGCGCCTGGCCTTCTGCAAAGGCGGATGCCAGCTCGGCGGGCGAATCGCCATGCGGCATGCGCAGTGCGGCGCCCGCTACGCGGAATGGCTGCCATGGCACTGCTTGCGCCTGCACAGCCGCTGCGTCGCTCGCATCTGCCGCGGTGGCAGGTGGCTCGGAGGGGGCGGAGGGCGCGGAGGGCGTAGATGGAGTGCTCGCGGGCGCTTCGGCGCTACCGCCGAAAGTCTTTTTCGCCAGCCAGTACCCGCAAACGATGGTCAACGGTATTACCAGCATGGCCAGAGCCAGGTCGCCTGTATCGGGCATGCGCGTGGTGCTGCGCCAATACCACACCGCCCCGATCCAGCACAAACCGAAAACACCAATCACCAGCAAGCTGCGTTTCAACCAGTTCTGCATGCCTGCCTCACATCGCATCCGTCGAATTCTGCTGGCTCGCGATCAGCGTCGCGCCGCAGCCGACCTTGTCGCCATGGCGCGCCACGGGTTTGCCATCCACGATCAGGGTCTGATCACCGCTGGTAATCGTGGTATCGCCATGAATAGGGCAGGACACCTTGTCGCCCACGCGCGCGATCGGCTTGCCGCCGCTATCGCTCATTTGCGAAGCTTCCAGCACGGTGCCTTTATGTGATGTCTTGTCGCCTAATACGATCAATGCTCCAGGCATTTGGACCTCCTATTTCTTTCTCACGCCGTCCACACGCAACTCGGTGTGGCCGAAATCCATCATCTTCCAGCGGCCGCCCCAGGTCAGGCCCAGGCTCTCCGCCACTTCACCAAACAGCTGGTAGCCGCGCATGGCCCAAGGATCGCGCTCCGAGATCACCAGCTTGCCGTCGCGCAGGAAGGCGCAGTCGGCGGCCAGGCCATACTGGTGCCAACTCTGGAAGGCCTTCGCATTGGTCACGCTGCTGCCTTGTGCGGCCAGCGCATCCTGACGTTCGGGGCTGCGGTAGCCTTCCAGCAGCGCCATGTCGTAGCCATGGCGTTCCTTCATGATGCGGAAGGCTTGCAGCAGCCGCTGCGAGTAATCTTTTTCAAGCAGGGTCCAATCGCGGCTTGCAGAGACCAGGCCCGGACGCACGATCTCCACCTCCGGTGTCATGAACAGCATCGGCGGCAGGGGAGGCGGAGGTACAAGCTGCTCGCCCTGCAGCAAAGCCGAAACCTGCTGGTTCGCTTCGCGCACCGGCGCATCAAAACCGCCAACCATGGTGCGGCTGCTCGCCATCCACGCCACCACGGCAGGCAGGATCATGATCACCAGCGCCACGACCGCGGTCCAAAGGTGCTCGCGCAGGAAGTGGCCGCCCTGGCGCATGGCCATCGCCGATTCCGTCCCCAGTGCGCCTGCCTGTTCGCCACCGCGGCGCGCAATGTGCTGTACGCGGCGCTGCCAGCGCACTCCAGCCAGCTCCACGCGGCGCGCGACATAGGCGCGGCCGGATGGGAACAGCACCATCCAGCTTAGAGCGCAAGCCAGCAGGAAATACAGCACGACAGCGACGAAAACCACGTTGACCTCAGGAATTGAAATTACTAATTTGATAACACGAAAGGCGTGTATCGGCTTAGCAATAAATTATTGCGGGAAAGTATATCTTGAACTTCTGATAATCCGCGTTCGCTTGGATTTCAATCGTGCGCCCCTCTGTTAAAGGGTTTCTGCTGAAGAGTGCGCGCCTTTTTCCAGAGATAAAGTAAAGTATTGACAACCTTAATCAGGAGCAATCTCTTGTCACCAAGTAACGAAACCCGGAAGCCAGCAGGGCGCCCCAGCCTGCTTTCGGCAGAACAGCAAAATTCTCTGGGGAATCAACCTGTCCTCGCGACGGCACTGACGCCGGCAGAGGAGGCGCCGCGCCGCAAGCATCTGTGGCTGGTGGGCGGTTTGAGCGTGCTGGCCATTGCTGCCGCAATCGCGGTCGTCCAATTCGGCGACGGCCAGGCCGAACCGCCTGCAGCGATTGCCGCGGCCGCGCAAACGCCGCCCCCTGCACCATCGCCGGCGCCGCCTGTCGCGCCAGTGCAAGCTCCAGTTGACGCGCAAGTAGCTGATGCCGCGCCAGCAGTCGCTGCCATCATCGACGAAGCGCCGCCGGCGCCTGAAGTGAAGCCGAAGGAATCGCTGGCGCAAATGCTGGAAAGCGGGGTTCCGCCAGCATCCAAGCCTGCGCCTGCCAAGCCGGTCCACAAACCGGTGAAAGAGAAGGCGGCGCGGACATCCGACAGGGCCATCGCCGCCGCTGCACCGGAACAGGACACCGACGTCGAATTGCTTGCCGCCCTGGTCGCCCATGCCAAATTCGATACTTCCGCCAATGCCCGCCTGTCGTTGCCTAAAGCGCTCGAACAATGCAAGAAGCAGGAAAAACAGGATGCAGCCCTATGCCGCATCCGTGTCTGTGAAGGCCGTTGGAAGAAAGACGAATGCCGCGCCTACAATCGCAGCAAACTTGAGAAGGTCGCGTCAGGAGCTTAAGCCTGACGCCGGCCTTAGGGCAAAGTTTTGAGCTTCAAGAATTTTCCGCTTTCTTGAAGCTGATAGAGCTTTGTCCCATCTTGCGCCACGCAGAAGTGCTGTTCGTCGATATTGCAGCCGGAGTTCAATTGATCGACGACTTTCCCGCCTTTGATTGTCAGGTAGGCGCCTCCCATCGTATTGCGCTGGGATTTGGGCCCAGTCTCCATGTCCTCAACGCGCAGAACTAAGACATCTTTTGCCGGTGGCAGAACGAGGTAGACCGGGTTCAAGTTCTTGGCGAATGGCGGGGCATAGTCGTCGCTATACTCAGCCCCACCTTTCATGTAGTTGTGATTGCCGACCAATTGCGATAGCTTGCCCGCATCGCCTTTGCGGGCGATGTAGGGCGTATAGACCGGTGCACACTTTGCCCCGTCCTTTACTCTGCCATCAGGACCCACAATTTGCTTTCCACACAACTCATAGAAATTATTCAGATTGAACGGCAGCTGGGTCTGAAGATGGCCATCAAGTCGCGGATCATTTGCTGCGACTTCCAGGCCGTTACTACGCACGAAGCTGTATACGGTATGTCCAGCAAATGGCACCAACAACTTATCGCCGGCCACGATAGCGAAACCAAATTTGTCGCGGCAAGCTGGTGGTTTGGCGAGCATATGGAAGTCCGGATCGCTCCCCAATTCGACCGCAAAGTTTTTCTTCATGAATTGCGCCAAGTCCTTTTCTTCGAGGTCGGCATCAAGCATTGCGCGAAACACTGCTGGGTAGTCGAACTCTGTCTTGCGTAATTGTCCAAAGCAGTTCTGTCCCATGCCGACCTGGTTGCCGACGATCTGGATGGTCGAATATTTCATTGGTGGGACCACTTTCGCGGTATCGAGGGCATCGACTACTTTTTCGAATTTCCAGGTTCCGGCTAGTTCCGCGGCGCCTGCGCCGGAGATCGTTAAGGCGAAAGCCAGCAGCGCTGGGATTTGAATCGATTTCTTAGTGCGTTGAATCATATACATTGTTCCTGAACATTTTGATTTCTGCATTGCGGCGCTTTACCAAACCTGAAGTGCCATGATTAGTAATGTCTGCGAACTCATCGCACGCACCGCTGTAGTCTTTGGTATTGAGCTTGGACATCAGCTTTGGAAATTTACTGATGCCTCCGGTATTGAAGGCGAGGCTGACCAGAGCATCAAACTCTTGCTGGTAAAGTGGCACTGACACGGATTCCTTGATCACCTCGACCGTCCCAGCGACATTTGCTGCCAGTAGCCGTTCCGCAGCGTCTTTCGTTATGCCGTCCTTGTACTTTTCATAGCGTGGGTGCTTTTCCGCAGCCAGTACCGAGCACTTTTTCTTTGCGATGAGGCTGCCGAAACCGATGGTGCAATAACCTTCCGAATCGTCGTAGGGTTTTTCGCCAAACTTCTCCCAGTCTTTAATGAAGGCTAATCCTTTGTCCGAAAGCTCGAGATTGGATACGTCTTTTCGGTCGGACGCCGCCTGCTTCTTGTCCTCTTCCTTAGAAGGTGGGACGCCCGCGCAGTTAATCAATTTGAAGCGCGATTCCAGTCGTGCCATTTCAATCAATGGCATACCGTCGACACCGCCCTGGGTGGTGGCGTAATAGCGGTCTGCTTTCCATTCTGTGCCAAACTGGCGCACGTCTACGTGTACCCAGCTGGTGGCACCATCTTCCGCACGCTCCAGCGATAATTTGTTGACGGCCCCCCATCCCAGTTGCGCGCCTAAGCGCTTCACGAAAATGTCACTACGAATCTTGTCAACATCGGCGCCTTCACAGCGTCGCGTCGCACTTCCCTTGGTGAACTGCAAATCAAGTGCATTCCCCATGTGATTCGTCGTATGGCGGCCTTTCAGCTTGTTATGCTGCCAGCAGCGGTACCCGGACGCGATCTTCAAATAATGGAAACCAAGTTCGGCATCCTTTACCTTCGTGTAGAACTGCGCTGCGCGCATGCTCCATACCAGGGCGCGGTGCATGCCTGGGAATTCGGTGCCGGTGTAGTGCGTCTTTTTTGCCTTGTTCGCATACATTTCGACTTTGGATGAGTCAGTATACCCATGGCCGAATCCATTGCATTTGTTGCATTCGCATTTCATCGTCGCCAGACTGATGGGGTACTTGCGCAGGAACTCGTCCAACGCGAGCAAGACGCCGCCGCACACGCTGCCGGTCGGTGTGACACCCATATAGTCCTTTTGAAACTGCTTGACCGCCGCCGCAGTCTTGTCAGTGAATTCGTTCCATTTTTTGCCAGGGACAATCGTCCCGCCAAACCCGAACAGGCGGATGTTCAGTTCTTCGATAATCGGACCAGTATCTCCGACCTTGATACAGGCGCTCTTATCGCAACTGGCGTTGACGGTTTCTTTGGGAGTTCCATTCTCACCGCGTGATGGTTCTGGCTTGATCGGAATAGGCGCCTTCGATTCTTTGGCTGCCGGGGCTGCGGCAGGCGCCGGCGACTGGGCTGGTTTATCCACCGGCAGTTTAAGCACGCGATCAATCGCAAGGACGTCGGTCACACGCATGCCGTTCAATCGCGCGATCGCCTCGGCGGTTGTGCCTTCCTTCGCTGCGATTTTGGACAAGGTGTCGCCGCTCTTGACGATGTGCGTTTTGCGTTTGTATTCGCCGGGGCTGCCTTTGTCGGTCGTGCTCTTGATGGTCTGTTTCACTTTGCCGCTGGCGAGTTTGACGGAAAAATTCTCGGCCCACGGAACCAATGTCCTGATCTGCTTCATACCATCGCTGGCGAAGCGTTCGACATAGACCTCCAGTTGCGCCCCGACACGCGACACGAATTTGGTGATGCTTCCATTGCCGTCAGTGACGCCCTTGGCAACGATCTTGCCTCCTTCCCGGATCTGGTACTTCAGTCCTTCAATGCTGTTTCCGAGCGGGTCGATGAGTTTGACTTTGACCTCACTGGCCAAGTCTGTAGACGGTGCTTCCTTGTTGCTCATGATGCTTGCTCGTCGTCGTAATCGTAAATAAGGTTCCAATCGCCCTGGCTCGTGCCAACGAGAAGTTCGATTTCTTCTTCACCTTTGGTGTAGATCTGGTCCGACCGTCCATGCTGGTCAAGGCTGCCAGTTACCGCCCGTCCGTCCATGCGTTTGGCTGCGAAGGCGACATCGTCGAACTGGTGCAAGACAAAGAGGTCGTGGATATCGAGGCGGTTGCTGAACTTATCGGGATAATTCGTCGTGGCCAGTTTAGGCAATGGCGGCAAGTTGACGCTTGAATCCATTGGCCCGCCCAGGTCCTTCATGCTGGCTTTGAATTCGACTTTTCCAGGTGCGTTCAGGGTGATATTGCCGCCCTCGATGCGGATCGCCGCACCTTGGGTCGTCAGCAGCACGTGCTGCTTGGCAGCGATGTTCACTTCGGCGTTGATACTGGCAACCGAGACTGCCTTGTCGGCGGTCAGGGTTGTCGGGGCATCCTGACTCTGGCTGCTGAACTTTCCGCTGGCCGCGTGCAGATGCACACCGGTTTCCTGGTTGGGCTTTTCCTTGTCGCTGGCTTTGCCGTACGTGAACAGGCTGATGCCGCGTGCCGAGGAATGCAGCAGGTTTGCTTGTGCCGCAAAGTTGATGTCGTGGCTGGATGTCAGGCTGCCGGCGTTATCTGAGGCAAGCACGGCGCTTGTTGGCGTCGCAGCGACAATGCCTGCCGGGCTGTCGAACTGGAGCAACGGACTGTCGAATGCCGTGGCGCCGGAATTGGAGTGCGTCGCTAAGGTCTTCGATGTATGTTGAAGCCCTGCCGTGACAGGGAGTTTTTCCGTTTTTTCCTGTTCTGGCAAATCCGCGCGGTGGACCTTGGCCTGGTCCGCCAGCGACATTTGCAACTGCAAAGCGCTTTGCACCTGGCCTTGTGCAGAGCGGGCATCAAGGACTTGGCCGCTGCCGCCTCGTGCACTGTGCGACGTCAGAAGCATGCCTTTGCCAGCGCGAACAGCGAGCGCGTGCTCAGTCTTCAGCTCCGCGCCGAAGCCGACAGGATGCAGGCGCTGGTTGTCGGTCTGGTGGCGCAAGTGCCCCAGGTTCAGCTCCGCCGTGCCCTGGTGCGGCTTGGCGTGGCGCTGCAAAGCCACGCGCGCCTGGCCCGGTGTGTCGTCAAACACCAATTGGCTGTAGGCGCCAGCTCCGGCCTGGCTGCTTTGCATCGCCTGGCTTTTCAGACCGGACAGCGCGGCAGGGTGAGCG
Source organism: Massilia eburnea (assembly GCF_009720745.1). GTDB lineage: Bacteria > Pseudomonadota > Gammaproteobacteria > Burkholderiales > Burkholderiaceae_D > Rugamonas > Rugamonas eburnea. Next base: position 46,364 of record NZ_WNKX01000005.1, read on the forward strand.
TGGCCGCCTGCTTCGCCGGGGAACCATGCCGGCGCATTGCCGGTGGCTGCGCCAGTCCCAGCGCCGATCTTGTTGTGCTGCGCATCGGCCTGGCCTTCACCGTTATACAAGGCGCCGATGATCACGGGGCGGTCGATGTCGCCTTCAAGGAAGTCGACCAGCACTTCCTGGCCTACACGCGGCAGCGCATTGCTGCCCCAGTTGGCGCCAGCGATGGGCGCCAGCGGCGTGGCTACGCGCACCCAGGTGCCTGCACTGTCGTCGGCCGGGGCTCCGCTGTCGCCAGCCTGCAGCGAGGGCGCCAGGCGGCTATGGCTGTTATCGCCGCGCTGCCAGTGGAACTGCACTTTTACGCGGTGATCGCGGTCGGTGAACACAGGCGCACCGGATGGCCCGACCACGATAGCGGTCTGCTGGCCTTGCACGGTAGGGCGCTTCCATGGCGCGGTGCTGCGGTAGGGCAGCTCGGCATTGATGGCGTCAATGCGGTTGCGGTACAGGGGGCGTTCAGCGATGGCTGATCCAACGGCGTGACGGCTTTCGGCCAGGTCGGCGTCATTCAGCAGTTGCAGCGCGGCCTGTCCGAGCTCGCGCTGGATATTCGAGCGCATTTGCGCGGCCAGGTTGTTATGCATCAGGTGCAGCACGCGTACGGCGATGAAGTCGCCGCTTTCGCCAGTCACCGGTTCGCCCAGCAGCGCAAAGCGTGTTGCAGGCGCCATGGTGCGCACGGTGCCGGCGCCGGTCACATTGGCGCGCGCGACGTCGAGCGCCTGCAGGCGGCGTTCGGCCAGCCGTTGGCCATGTTCGCGGCTGCTGTAGGCATAGGCGCCCGGAACCTCGCGTGCACCCAATGAAATATCGCCGCCGCCGGCGCCGCCAGCATTGGCGGCACGCCGGTCGAGTGTGCGGTAATCCCAGCTTTGCAGCGCAACTTCGCTGGTGAGCAGGCTTGCCTGCATGCGCCAGCGGTCCATGCTGTCCTCGCGCATGACGGCGCCGGGCTGGGTGAAGCGCACGGCCGCCTGCGCGTTCGGCTGGAAGGCGCCATTGTGGTCGGCGATCACCAGCACATGGCCGTCGCTGCGGTGCTCGTAGAAATAGAACAGGCCTTCTTCCGCCATCAGGCGTTCGGCGAAGCCCCAGTCGCTTTCCTGGTATTGCGTGCACAGGCTGCGCTTTGGATAAACCGAGCGGTCGGCCAGCTCGAAGCGCCACTCCGGCACCAGCTTGCCCTGGCCCTGCCAACTGCCCAGCACTGCGTCGAGGATGTCGCAGACCGACATGTCCTGGAAAATGCGGCTGTCGCGGTTATGGGCGAGGAATGCTGTCCAGGGTTCCAGGCGCACGGCGTAGCGCGCCAGTCCGCCATTGGATGCGCTCAATTCAATGGCCGTGATATGGCCGTGGAAAGGACGCAGGGCCGCAGCTCCGCCCGCGGTCACCAGTTCCAGCAATGCCGGCTGGCCAAGCAGGGACTTCAGCGGAATGGCGGTGTCAGTGGAGAGAGTTGAAATGTCGAAGGCGAACGGCTTGCCGATCGCCTCTTCGCCGCGCACGCATTCGACCAGCAACTGCGCGGCGCCTTGCGGCGTGGTCAGCCGCAGCAGGCGTGTATCTTGGGTGAGGCGATCCAGCATGTCATTGTGATTTCGATAACCATAACGACCGCCATTACAGCCTAGAAATTCTCTATAAGCAAGAGTGATTCAATTGAATCGCCATCCTTGCAAAAGACAAGTCACCAGGAAATCGCTGGGGAGGCGCCACATAGGCCGCAAGCTTGCAGGCATTGGCCTGCCGCGCAAAGTCGACCATGTCTTTTGGATAGTAGGGCAGGTGACGATAGCTCGCATCATCGATACCGAGCACCAGGGTGATGGCGGCAGCTTCCCACGCCCAATAGCCCACGAACTGGTAACCCGAAGTATGGCGGTCATAATAGTCTTCGCGGCGGCTGGCCTGGTACCACGCGGCGAGGTAGTTGGCCATCAAGGTCGGACGTTCGGCATGGGGCGCCGCAAACACCGGCATTGCGTTCGAATAGGGCAGGTTGCGGCGGCAGGTGCTGGCCTCCACATCGCGGCCGCCGATGCAGTGGTCGAGCAAGCGTTCAAGCAGGGCGTCGCGCTTCTCGTTGCAGTAGTCGATCAGGGGGGCGAGGCGCGGCAACAGCTGCTGTCTTCCAAGCAGGATGCCGAAGCAGACCATCGCCAGCGCGTGGCGGTAATCCGGCCCGGCCAGTGCAAAATGCGCCCATGGCGTGTCCCGCTTGTCGCTATTGTTGTATGCCTGGTTGTAATGGGCATAGGTTTCCCAATGCTCCACCGCCTGCTCGTAGAACGCTTGCAGTTCGCCGATATCATGGCCGCCGCTGTAGCAGTTGGCCAGGTGGCTGCAGGCGTCCATTGCCAGGCGCTGCGTCGCATGCATCAGGTTAAACAGGGGGATCTGCGCGACTTGCTCCGGCGGCTGTTGCAGGCGTTCCCGCACATGCTCGAAAGTCTCGAGCTGGCTGCAGAAATTCTCCTGGTAGACGTCGTAATTCAGCAGTGGCTCGCGGAGGGATTGCAGGAACCTGTCCGCTGGCTGGCAGTCTGGCATGGCGTGTTGCACTTTCGGTAACCGGGGCAAAACGACATTACAGCTTAGAAAACCGGTTGCGGCAAGAGTGATCCAATTGAATCGCCCCTTATCGTCGTAAAACAGTCGTAAAAAAAGCGGGAAGACTCGAAAGCCGTTCCCGCTTTGTGCTGTCCCTTGGGACGGAAGGTTTAACCCTTCTTGTTGTCGTCCTCGCCTACAGTCGCTGGGTATGGACGGTTGACCCACAGGATCCAGTAGCGCGCCAGGTCGGCACGGCCGTCGTTGCCCTGCACGGTTTCCAGGATCTTGATGGCTTCATCCTTCTTGCCGGCCATCGCGTAGGAATAGCCCAGGCGCAGTTTGGCGTCTTCGGCGTTTTTCAGGCCGCCCTTGGCAATGCCGTCCTGGATCAGCTGCAGGCCTTTGTCGTACTGGCCCATGGTCACGAAGGCGTAGCCCAGGTTCACCAGGCCGGTGCCATTCTTGGCTTTACGTGCCGAAGTTTCGCTGGCAGCGATGTTCTTCATGTCGTCGGCAGCCTGCTTATCCAACTCGGCTTTCAGCTTCTTGACCTTGGCGTTCATGGTCACAGCGCCGTTGGCGATACCGGCATCCAGCACGGCCTTGCCTTCGATGAACTGGCCTTCCAGCTGGTCGATTTCGGCCAGTTCGATGTAGTCCTGCTCTTCCATCTTGGTGGTGGCCACTTTCTGCAGGCGTACGATGTCAGCCGAGAAGCGGGTGTTGTAGTTTTCCTTGCCGCGGGTGCGGTACAGCATGTCCGACCAGTAGCGGTCAAGCGGATGCCAGCGCACCAGGCCTTCCAGCGCGACCAGGTAGTTCGCCTTGTCCTTCAGGCGGTGCGACGCGTCGGCCAGCATGTGCAGTTCTTCGCGGGTCATCGGCTGCTTGGTCTTGATGCTCTCGTCCAGCTTTTTCAGCAGGTCGGCCTGCACGCCCTTGTAGTCGCCCGATTCGAAGCGGATTGCCATGATCTGGCGCGGCACTTTCGTGTCGCCGGACATTTCGCCGTACTTCTGCAGGTTTTCGATGGTCTTAGGATAGTTCTTCTGTTCCTGGTAGTAGCCAGCCAGCGCTTGGGTGAACTTGGCTTTTTCGGCGGGTTCCAGGCGGCCGGAGGCGATCATCGATTCCAGCATTTCGATCAGCTTTGGCTTATCGTTCATGCCCAGCGCCACGGCCAGGCGCATGCGGTTGATGATGTATTGCTCGTACGGCGTCTTGTTCGGCATGGCGTCAGCCTGGTCGATCAGGGCAGACGCTTCGCTGTACTTCTTGGCTTCCAGCAGTGGGCCGAGGGTTTTACCGTCCAGGAATTTGACCATATCCTTGCGCACGGTCTCCTGCTGCGCTTCGGCCTTTTTGTCTTCCGCATGTGCGGTCTGCACCAGCGCCGGGACGGCGCCCAGGCCAATCGCTGCCAGCAGCAGGCCGATACGTGCGAAACGGTATTGGGTCATGGTATGTGATCCTTATTGTGGTTGAGGCAAACGTCTATTCTCCCATAATTTCGCCATGGGACCCCTTTTCTGAAGGGGGCAATTGTAACGAAACCTCACGGAGCGCCGAACGCGCAGCCTTCTGCCTCGAACTGCACGCAACGCTCAGGCGCCAGCCGTCAGGCCGCTTCGAGTTCGGCGTCCCCGGTGGCCTTTTCCCGCGACTCCATCGGGATGAATTGCGACAGGATGGCGACCGGAATCGCAGCCAACAGCACCCAGACGAAGAAGTTCTTGTAGCCCAGCGCTGTCTGGATATCGCCGCTGACCCAGCGGAACAGCACAAAGCCCAGTTGCATCACGCCGGTGGAGAAAGCGTAGTGTGCAGTCGTGTATTTGCCCGGCGCGACCACCTGCATCATGTACAGGATCACGCCCACGAAGCCGAAGCCATAGCCGAACATTTCCACGCTCAGCGCGACGCCGATGGTGGTCAGGTCGGTCGGCAGGGAGTGCGACAGGAAATAGAAAACCAGGTTGGGCAGGTTCATCGCCAGGATCAGGAACAGGATCGCACGGCGCAGGCTAAGCCATGATGTGAAGTAACCGCCGGCGATGGAGCCGATGATGAAAGCGATAGTTCCGCTGGTCCCGTAGACGGCGCCCACCTCGGCGGTGCTCAGTGCCAGGCCGCCCGCTGCGCGCGCGTCGCGCAGGAACAGCGGTCCGATGGTCTGCACTTGCGCCTCGCCGGCGCGGAACAGGATGATGAACAGGAGCGAGATCCAGATGCCGGGCTTGCGGAAGTAGTCGATGATCACTTCCTCCAGCGTGCGCGTGACGCCGGCAACGGTGTGGTCTTCCAGGCGCGCATTGGGACTGAGCGGCAGCGCCCAGAAGTTGTAGGCTCCCAGCGCGCACATGGTCAGGCCGAGAATGCCGAAGATGACGGTCCAGGCCGAGGTAACGCCCTGCGTCTTTTCCAGGTAACCGGCCAGCATCAGCAGGCCGCCTTGCGCCAGGAACCGCCCGGCGTTGAAGAAGGTTCCAGTCCAGCCGGCATATACCGCCTGCTCCTTCTTGGTCAGGCTGGCGATGTACAGGCCATCGCAGGAAATATCGTGCGTGGCGGAGGCAATCGAGACCAGGAACAGCACGCCGATGCTGGCGCTGAGCCAGAACGGGAAGTGCAGCGCCAGCGCCACCAGGCCCAGGCAAACGCCGCCAAACAGCTGCAAGCTCACCACGACGAGCTTCTTGCTCGGAGCCAGTTCGAGGAAGGGACTCCACAAGGGCTTGAAGATCCACGCCGCGCCCAGGAAGCCGAGCCAGTGCGTGATCTCGGTGTTCGGCATGTTCATGCTCTTCATCATCTGGCCAAAGACCAGGGCAATGGCGAAGTAGGGCAGGCCCTGCGCCAGGTACAGCGAAGGGATCCACTTCAGCGGGTTATGGCGTGCAGCGTCCATCTTGTCTCCTTGAGCTTCAGGCAAAGCCGGGAACCGGGCAGCGGCCGGTGGCTTCCAGTTCGCCCGACAGCCAGGCGTTGACAGCTTCCAGTGCCGGCGCGGCGAAGCCATAAGTCATCAGGGCCGGCGACTGGATGTCCAGCGCCTGGTAAGGGTTCCACAGCGCCAGGTGCAAGTCCGGCGTCCAGTTGCGGCGGGCGTTGTCGCCGTAGCGCAGGCGCGAGGTGGAGGCGAGCACCGTAAAGCGGCCGTCTTGCGGCAGCGACGACCAGTCGAAGGTGTTGGCGTCGGCGAAGGTGACCAGCTCCACGTCGAACAGCTTGCCGAGCGAAGCAGCCACCGTGGCTGCAGGCACGCCGGCTTCGGATACGCCGTCGCTCACCACGTCCTGGCGCACGACCAGGCGCAGCTTGCTGCCGGGAGCAGGACGCTGCGGATTGCCGCGCGCGGTGAGGGCGCGGCGCCAGCCTTCGGCCATGATGACGCGGTCGGCAGCATCTTCCTTATAGGAGCGCTGCTGGCAAGGGTAAGCTTGCGCCAGTGCGTTCAGGCGCGCAAGGCGTTCATCGACGGCGGCTTGCGACAGGGACCCGTCGGCCAGCGCGGCGGCAATGGCGTCCAGCGTTTCATTTTGCGTTTCGGGCGTGCCGAGCGCCATGACCATGTCGGCTCCCGCCAGCAGGGCGCGCACGGCGGCGTTGCCCACGCCATAGCGGCCAGCGATGGCGTGCATGTCCATGCCGTCGGTGATGATCACGCCTTTGTAATTCCACTGCTTGCGCAGGATGCCGTCCAGGATGGCGGGCGACATGGTGGCTGGATTGTCGGCGTCGATGGCAGGATAGACGATGTGCGCGGTCATCATGGCCGGCGCCACCGGCGCGGCGGCGCGGAAGGGCGCCAGTTCCAGCGCATCGAGTTGCGGCAGCGCCTTGTCGACGGTCGGCAGGTCGCGGTGCGAATCGACGTGGGTATCACCGTGGCCGGGGAAGTGCTTGACGCAGCAGGCCACCCCTTCGGCGTGGCTGCCGGCCATCCAGGCCATCGCCAGTTCAACGGCGCGCGCCGGCTCGGCGCCAAAGGAACGCTCGGCGATCACCGGGTTGTTTGGATTGTTGTTCAAGTCCAGCACGGGCGCGAAGTTCCAGTTGAAGCCGAGGGACTTGGCAGCGCGCGCCACGGCAGCGCCGGTGCGGTAGGCCAGGTCGGCATCGTCGGCGGCGCCCAGGCCCATGGCCGCTGGCGGCGCTGGCACCCAGGTCGAGCGCACCACGGCGCCACCTTCCTGGTCGATGGCGATCAGCGCATTCGGGCCCATCGCTTCGCGCAGGTCGGCAGTCAGCTTGGCCAGTTGCGCCGAGTCGGTCATATTGCCGCGGAAGAGGCACACGCCGCGAATGCCGTTGGCGCGGATGAAATCAGCCGTCGCCTGGTCCAGCACCGTGCCAGGGAAGCGGATCATGATGAGTTGGCCCGCGATTTTTCGTAATGCTTGTGTGCTCATGTAAAGCTCCGTCCTTGCCGCGCGGTCAATGGGTCTTGGTGACTTTGTTCAGGTGCCGTGGGCGGTCCGGATCGAGCCCGCGCGCTGCGGACAGCTTGGCCGCCATCACATAGAAGGCCTGGATCGCAACGATCGGGTCCAGGTCCGGCGTCGCCGCGACCGGCAGCGTCAGGTCGCGCGAAGCCACGTCTTCCGGGGCAGCCAGCAGGACGCGCGCGCCGCGGCCGCGCATTTCTTCCGCCAGTGCCAGCAAGCCGGCCTGGGTCGGGCCGCGCGTTGCGAAGATCAGCAGTGGATAGCCTTCATCGATCAGCGCCATCGGGCCATGCTTGATTTCGGCGCCGGAAAAGGCTTCCGCCTGCAGCGCCGAGGTCTCCTTGAATTTCAACGAGGCTTCCAGCGCCACCGGGAAGCTGATGCCGCGGCCAACGACCATGATGTTGCGGGCAGGCGCCAGCACTTCAATCGCAGGCGACCAGTCCACCTCGCAAGCTGCGCGCAGCGCGGCAGGCAGCGCCGCCAGGCCTTCCAGCAATTCCGGATCGTTCTGCCAGTGCGCCACCATGCGCGCGCCGGCGACCAGGGAGGTAATGAAGCTCTTGGTGGCGGCCACGCTTTGCTCTTTGCCCGCGCGCAGGGGCATCGCCCATTCAGCGCTGTGCGCCAGCGGCGAATCGGTATCGTTGACCAGCGCCACGGTGGTCGCGCCGCCGTCGCGGAAGTAGCGGATCGGTTCCACCACGTCCGGGCTCTGCCCCGATTGCGAGACCGACACCACCAGGGTGTCGCGCGTGATCAGCGGCGATTTGTGCAGGGTCACCAGCGACATCGGCAGCGACGCGACCACGCGCCCCAGGCGCGACATTATCAGGTAGGCGATGTAGTTGCAGGCATGGTCCGAGCTGCCGCGTGCCACGGTCAGCGCGGAGTTGAACGGCGTGCTCCTCAGTTTGCGGCCCAGCTCCGCGTAGCGGTCGGTGTCCTGCGCCAGCTGCTGTTCTACGCAGTCGGCGGCAGACAGGGCTTCTTTAAGCATCATTGAGGTCACAACGTTCTCCTTCGATATAAACGGCTTTCAGTTTCAGGTCCCGGTCCATCACGACCAGGTCGGCATACGCGCCGCGTGCCAGGCGGCCGCGGTCCTGCAAGCCGAGGTAATCAGCTGCATGGGTGGAAACTCGTTTGGAGGCGTCGGCCAGGTCGAGGCCCAGTCCGACCAGGTTGCGCAGGGCCTGGTCCAGCGTCAGCGTGGAGCCGGCCAGGGTGCCGTCGGGCAGGCGCACGCCGCCCATGCATTTATGGACCACGTGGCGGCCCAGCATGTACTCGCCGTCCGGCATGCCGGTGGCTGCGGTGGAGTCGGTCACGCAATACAGGCGCGGGATGGCGCGCAGCGCGCCCTTGATCGCACCCGGGTGCACGTGCAGCAAGTCCGGAATCAGCTCAGCGAATTCAGCATGCGCCAGCGCCGCGCCGACCATGCCGGGCTCGCGGTGGTGCAGGCCGCTCATGGCGTTGAACAGGTGGGTGAAGCCGGTGGCGCCATGGTCCAGCGCAGCCACGCCTTCTTCATAAGAACCGAGCGTGTGGCCGATCTGCACCCGTACGCCGTGCTTGGCCAGGTCGCTCACCAGTTCCAGGTGGCCGGAGATCTCGGGCGCTACGGTGATTACGCGCATCGGCGCCAGCTTTTCCAGGCGATGCACCTCCTCAATCGTGGCGGCGCGCGCGAAGTTCGGCTGCGCGCCCAGCTTGCCGCTGTTGATATACGGGCCTTCCAGGTGGGCGCCCAGCACGCGTGCCTCGCCCTTGCCGCGCTGGCGCACAGCCTTGCCGATGGCGGCCAGCGCCACATCGATATCTTCGGGCGGGGCGGTCATGGTGGTGGCCAGCATCGAAGTCGTGCCGTGGCGCGCGTGGATCGCGGCAATCGCGTGCACGGCGTCGCCGCCTTCCATCACATCTTTTCCCGCGCCGCCGTGTACATGAAGGTCGATAAAGCCGGGCAGGATGTAGTCATCGCTGTTCAGCATTGGATCGCTGCTGCTGCCCGCCACATCCTCGATCCGCTCGCCGAAGGAAATGGTTCCGTTCAGCCAGCCGGATGGGGTCAGGATATTGCCTTTGATTGCCTCGTTCATCGACGCGACTCCGCTACAAATTCATAATAGTCACTCCGGCAGAAGGAGTGGGTCAGTTCGACTGCCGCGCCGTTTTCCAGGTAGCTCACGCGCGTGATGTGCAGCATGGCGGTGCCGGGGGCGATATTGGCCAGGCGGGCTTGTTCGGCATTGGCATTGATGGCGCGGATGTGCTGCAGCGCGCGCATCGGCACATTGCCGGTGGCCTCCAGGTAGCCGTACAGGGAGCCGTGCACCGTGCCCGGGTCGGGCATGTAGGTGGCCGGAATGGTCGAGGTCTCGATTGCCATCACCACGTCATCGGCGGTACGCAAGCGCTTCAGGCGCGCCACCGGCATGTTCGGCGACAGGCCGAGCGACAGCAGCTCCAGCGGCGCCGCGATTCCGATCTCGCGCTGCAGCCAGCGCGAACCGGCGGTAAAGCCGCGCTGGCGCAGCTCTTCCGAAAAACTGGTCAGGCGCGACAGCGGCTGTTCCAGCTTGGGCGTGATGTAAGTTCCGGATCCGCGCCGCCGCGTCAGCATGCCGCGGGCGCACAGCATGTCGATGGCCTTGCGCGCGGTCACCCGCGAGATATTGAGCATTTCCGACAGCACCCGTTCGGAAGGCAGTGCCTCATTGGCGCGCCAGTCGCCGCTGGCGATGCCGTCGGACAGCTTGTTCGCCAACTGCATGTACAGAGGGGTATCGCTGTCGGCGTCAGGCCGGAAATCGCTCATTTGGGAAAGCACGTGCTACTCCTTCAAATGTTGTTGGATCAGGCGCAGGCCGCCGGCGGCGGAATCGCCCTTGGGCGATACGATGCGCTGCTGCAGGTCAGGCGGCAAGTAAGGGCGCAGCGGCTCGCCAAGCCCGCCGCACAAGGCGATCGGCAAGGACGCACTCGGGTCCAGGCCATGCGCAATCAGCGCTACTTGCCGCCCCGCGTCTTCCAGGATGGCGCGCGCCACTGTGTCGCTGTGCGCATGCTGCAGGACGATGCGCGCCAGTTGCGCATAGGCGGTCTGTGAAGCATTCGCCAGCCAGACCTGGATCCGGTCACGGCTGCCGCCGCAGGCCTCGGCCACCGCGTCGGCAAAGCCGTTGCCCGGCACGCGGCCGTCGATCACTTGCTGTACATGGTTGATCGCCTTCATGCCGATCCAGGCGCCGCCGGCTTCGTCGCCGGAAGGGAAGCCCCAGCCGCCGACTTCATGGCGCGAGCCGTCGACATGCAGGATTTCGCCCACGCTGCCTGTGCCCAGGGCGATGATGGCGCCGGGACGTCCTTCATGCGCGCCCAGCACGGTGGTGAAAGCATCGGTTTCCAGCGCCACCGCGGCATAGCCAGGGTTGGCGGCCACGAAATTGGCGGCCCACTGCTTGTTATGGACGCCGGCCAATCCCAGGCCGATGGCAATGCGCTCGCGCGCCGGCTGGACAATACCAGCTGCGCCGAAGGCGAGCGCCATGGCTTCCTCGACGGCGGCCCAGGCATTCTTAATACCATGCAGCAGGGCGGATGGACCGGCCTGGCCTTCACCCAGCGGCTGGCCGTCGATACCGGCCAGGCGCACACGGGTTCCGCTGCCGCCGCCGTCCACACCAATCAGGAATTCGATCATTTTTCAAAGGGATGAAAAGAACTGTGGCGACTATATGAGGAGCACACCAGCTTGTCAACAGGTATTTAACTGGTATTGTTTAGGCTGGCAGCTAAACAAGGTCAATAAGCTGTAACTCATTGAATATTATGGGAATAAATTGGGCTGAAAATGGTATGCACTTTGGTATGGACTGCTGCTGCCAAAGTGATCGTGCGGGCGAAAAAAAGCCCGGCTGGGTGAGAGCCGGGCAGGAGGAACACAGCTAATCGCTGCCGGCGCCTTAGGCGTCAGCAGCGATGTCGTCAATCATTCGGTGTGGGCGCCGCGACGGTCGACTGTCACCACACGCTGTTTATCGGAGTCCAGTTGCTGGCCTTGGGCGGCCACTTTGCCTTGTACGTTGACGGTGGCATTACCCGGACCGTTCACATTGACCTCGGCCTGCTTGGCCAGCATGTCGCGCGCATCCAGGTTGCCGGGGCCGGTCACGCTGGCGCTGAGGGCGCCGGTCCAGCCGCGCAGCTGCACGCCGCCAGGGCCGCTCATGCTCACTTTCACGTTCTTGCACTCAGGTTCGGCCTGCAGGTCGCCGGAGCCGCGCACTTCCACATCCAGCGAATCGCTTACCTTGCTCAGGAAGACGTTGCCCGGGCCGCGGCTGCGCGTGATGGCCTTGGCCACCTTCAGCCCTTTGGCATCGAGGTCGCCCGATCCGCTGACTTCGGCACTCAGGGTCTCGGCGCTGCCGGACAGGTTCATGCTGCCAGGGCCGCTCAGGTTGACGCGGGTGTTCTGGGTTTGCAGGCCGCGCGCTTCCAGGTCGCCGGAACCGTGCACTTCGGCGTCGAATTTCTTGATGGTGCCGCTCAGGCAGGCGTTGCCGGGTCCATTCAGCATGGCGCTGACGTTCTCCACCTGCAGGCTGCAGGCTTCCAGGTCGCCCGAGCCGGAGACTTCGACACGGATATCCTTGCTGCTGCCGCGCAGTTCAACCGAGCCAGGGCCATTCATCGCGGCGTTGACCTTGTTGGCGCGCACGTCGTCCGCTTCCAGGTCGCCCGAGCCGGACAAGACTGCATTGAAGTCGCCGCTGATGGATGGTGCGCTGACGTCGCCAGGGCCGGTCATGACCAGGTTGACATTGGTGGCGCGCATGCGGTGCAGGTGCATTTCGCCGCTGCCGCTGGACTTCACGGTCAGTTCGGTCGCGCTGCCCGATGCACTCAGGTCGCCGGGGCCGGTCGAGATCAGTTTCAGCTCGCTGCCATCGACGTGCTCCAGTTCCACGTCGCCGCTGCCGCTGTTGCTCAGGGCCTTCAGGCCTTGGGCGTTGATTTTCACGATCACCGGCTCATGCTGCCTGCCGAAGCCGAAGACCCAGTGGTTGCGGCGCAGGGGACGCACATGCAGGGTATCGCCCTGGACCACGGTTTCCAGCTGCGCCAACTCGCGTTTCGGGCCGCTGACCTCAACGGCCGGTGCGCCCTGAGCATCGATCAGCACTTTATAAGGGCCGTCGACTTCAATGCGCGAGAACGCCGTCACCGGGCGGCTTTCCCGGGTAGGGGTGTAGTCGGCCTTTTTTTCGCTCTCGGAAGGGCTGGCGTGCAGGGCGGAGACGCCCAGCGCGATCAGGGACAGGGCGGTGCCGTAGGTGATCAGCTTGTTCATTTTTAATGTCACTGTTCAGGTTTGGTGATGCTGCAACGATAGGCGAATCGGCCGCGGCGCTGGCCCGGAAAAAGACAGACGCGCAAAAACGGGGGGCAAACTGCATTTTTTCGATACTGAAATGCACGCGCCATCGGCCAAAAAGTTGTGATTTCGCCTTGAAATGTCATAATGCTCGTCAGGAGAGACACTTATGATCAAGTACTTGGGAACCAAAAAGACCGACCAGGGCGGAACGGTATACGTGTTCCTGATCAATGGCTTGCAGAAGGAGATCCGTGAGGGTTCCCTTAAGCAATACCCTGGCTGTTACGAAGCGCTGCCGCCATCGGCCAAGGCCAAGATCAGCGCGAACCGTGCCTGGTTCCAGAAACTGTAAGTAATGCCCTGTTTGCGCATCCTTGCGGCGGGCCTGCTGGCCGCCGGTTCCCTGGCGCAGGCGGCGCCGCCTTCCCATTTCGGCGACGTGGTCGGCAACGGCCTGCTATGCCGCGACCAGACCAGCAACCGTTACTATTTCGATTACCTGAGCCAGTATTTCGGGCGTCCTTACAAGCGGGAGGGCGGGGCCTACTGGTTTCGCACCAACGATGCCATCCTCTGGGGCTTCCCGGTGCTGGAGGTGATCATCAGCGATGAGAGCTACCCCTACAGCTTTGTCGGCGCCGTCACCGATACCACGCCGGAAGAGCTGGAAAAGGCCATCCTGAACCAGGACGGCCTGGCCTATGCGAAAATCGACACTTCGCGCTACCCGGTGCGGGAGTCCAAGCCGGGCAGCCGCATTGTCTATTTCAACACGCGCTCCAAGATATACTGCGCCAAATTCAAGCAATTGCCGCCCGCGCTGCGCTAGGCGCCGACCATGTACACGCAATACTTCAACCTCAAACAGCAGCCGTTTTCGATTGCCCCCGACCCGCGATACCTGTTCATGAGCGAACGGCACCGCGAGGCGCTGGCCCACTTGCTGTATGGCGTCGGCAGCGGCGGCGGCTTTGTCCTGCTGACCGGTGAAATCGGCGCCGGCAAAACCACGGTGTGCCGCTGTTTCATGGAGCAGATCCCCGCCGATTGCCGCCTGGCCTACATCTTCAACCCCAAATTGACGGTGGAAGAGCTGCTGCAGACGGTGTGCGATGAATTCGGCGTGGCGCCGGAGGGCGCCAGCGTCAAGTCCTATGTCGACGCGATCAACAGCTACCTGCTGGAATCGCATGCGGCGGGCCATAACAACGTATTGGTGATCGATGAGGCGCAAAACCTGTCGGCCGACGTGCTGGAGCAATTGCGCCTGCTGACCAACCTCGAGACCAGCGAACGCAAGCTGCTGCAGATCATCCTGATCGGCCAGCCGGAGCTGCGCCAGATGCTGGCCCGGCCCGAGCTCGAACAGCTGGCGCAGCGCGTGATTGCGCGCTACCACCTGGGGCCATTGTCCGAGCCGGAAGTCGGCAGCTATATCCAGCACCGCCTGGCGGTAGCTGGCGCTGGGGCAAAGGAGCTGTTCCCGTTTGCGCTGCTGCGCCGCATTCACCAGTTAAGCAAAGGCGTGCCGCGGCGTATCAACCTGCTGTGCGACCGCGCTTTGCTGGGCGCCTACGTCGAGAACCGCGCGCAGGTGAACGCCACGATCCTGCGCCGCGCTGCGGAAGAAGTATTTGCCGGCGAAGCCGCCCCAGCCCGTATTCGCCCATGGCACATTGCTGGCGCATGTGCGCTGGCCAGCGCCGCACTGACCGCCGCAGCGGCGTGGCAGATGATGCCGTCCGCGCGCGCGCCGGCCTTGTCGCCTGCTGCCGCGCCGGCATCGGCAGCGAAAGGTGCCGCTGCACGCGCCACCGTAACCCTGCCACCGCCCGCACCGGCCGCTGGCGCGCCGGAAGCCGGCGCCATGCCGGTGGAAGCTCCTGCGCCGACGCGCCTGACAATGGACGCCGCCCTGAGCCAGCTGGCGGCGAAATGGAACGTACAGCTGGCCGAAGGCGAAGGCTGTGCCGAAGCCGTCAAGCACAACTTGCGCTGCTTGCAGGCCAAGGGCGGCCTGGACGAAATCCGCCAGCTTGACCGCCCCGTCATCATCAAACTGCGCGATGGGCAATCGCTGCCGCGCAATGTCCTGCTCACCGCCCTCGACGACAAAAGAGCCACGCTAGTCGGCGTCCGCGGCATTGAAACCGTCCCGGTGGATACGCTGGAAGCCAGCTTCGACGGCACCTTCACCACGTTCTGGCGCGCCCCGCGCATCTGGCGCGAAGAAATCACTACAGGCGACAAAGGCCCGGACGTCGATTGGCTGGCACGCCGCCTGGCGCAAGTGAACGGGGTCAAGAAACCGCATGATAACCAGCCACTCGCAGGTGAAACTTTGCGATACTTGCGCGAGTTCCAGCTTGCCCAGGGCCTCAAGGCCGACGGTGTAGCCGGACCAAGAACCTTCATCCGCCTGGCGGAACCGGGCGCTGAAACCGAGCCGCGCCTGTTGGCCGAGGCGGGGAAATAATATGTCCTATATTCTCGAAGCACTGAAAAAAGCACAGGCCGAACGCCAGATCGGCAGCGCCCCCACCATTCACGCGCCGACGCTCGTTAACACACCGGCCGGGCAGGGCGCGCGCAGCAAACGCACGCCAGTGATCGTGGCCATGGCCCTGATGGCCATCGCGATCGCCGGCCTTGCCGCGATGCTGCTGCGCCAGCCGCCGGCCGCCAGCCAGCCGCAGCTCGCCACCCAGCTGCCAGCCGCCAGCCAGCCGCAGCTTGCCACACAGCCGCCAGCCGCCGCCCAGCCGCCAGCCGCGGCGCAACCGCCTTCCCCCATCCAGCCGGGACCTATCGCCCAATCGCAAAGCTCTGCGCAGCCGCCTGCCGCTGAAGTGCGGCCAGCAATCTCGCCCGCCCCTTTCGCCGGTGCGCATTCCGCTCCCGTACCAGCTGCCCCCGCAGCGCGTCCTGACGCCGGTACGCCCAGGGCGGCCAACCCAGTGGTGCCAACCGCCACCACGGAGCGCGTCGCCGCGCAAACTGCCGCGCCGGCGCAAAGCGCCGCACAAACACACGTCCCCGTTCAGCCGCCTGCCCAGCAAGCGCCCGCCGCAGCGCAGGCCGCGCCGCAGCTGCCAGCACCGGCGCCAGTAGAAGAGCAAGTGCAGTCCTTGCGAGAACTCCCGGAGCCAATCCAGCGCGCCATCCCCCAGATTACCCTGGGCGGCTATATGTACTCGAAGAACCCCGCCGACCGCCTGCTGCTGATCGACAAAGTCCTGCGCAGGGAAGGGGAGGAAGTAGCACCCGGCCTGATCCTGGAAAAACTCCAGCCCAAGCAGGCAATCTTCGGATTCCGCGGCTACCGCTACCGGATCGCACTATGACGCACAAGCAGAACGTCCTCGGCGTCACCGGCCCATCCGGCAGCGGCAAAACCACCCTGATCGAATACCTGGTCAAGAACCTGGCTGCGCACGGCTGGAAGGTCAATGTCATCAAGCACAGCCACCACGACTTCGAACTGGAACCGCCCCGGAAAGACAGCGCCCGTTTCCGCCACGCCGGCGCTGCCGAAGTGATGATCGCTTCGCCTTATCGTTTTGCCATCATCCACGAACTGCGCGGCGCCGATGAGCCAGGCGCCGACGAGCAGCTGGCCAGGCTGCAGCCTGCCGACCTGACCCTGGTCGAAGGCTTCCACGCATGGCAAATCGACAAGCTTGAAGTCTACCGCGCCCTCGAAGGCAAGCCGCCGCGCTACCTGGACGACCATACCGTCGTCGCCGTTGCCTCGGACCAGCCAGCCCCGCATGGCTTGCCGCCCCGCCTGCAATGGCTCGACCTGAACCGCCCGGACACAGTGCTGGACTGGCTGATGAAAAAAATCCCGCGCCAAGCCTAAAGTTCCCGAAAACCCATCCGTAAATCAGGATAGGTACCAATGGGAGATTCAAATGGACGTAACCAGCATTGCAGCTGCAGCAACAACGATCGCCGATACGAAAAACAGTACGGAAATCGGTTACGCCGTATTAAAAAAGGCACAAGACGTGCAAGCGTCCAGCGCCCAGGCCCTGATCGAAGCGATCCCGCCAGCGCCTGCCGCCGCCAACCTGCCATCGCACTTGGGCCAGAACATCAACACCACCGCTTGAGCGCAGCGCTCAAGCCGCAAACAACCCGCCGCACCGAGCATCGGTGCCTGCGGGTTTTTTTATATTGAGGATAAAAACCATGAAAAACCGCCAAGCCCTGATCGCCGCCGCCCTCGCCACCGTTTGCGCCACTGCCGCCGCGGCGGACAAACCAGCGGAACAGGAGAAATGCTACGGCATCGCCAAAGCCGGCCAGAACGACTGCGCCACCGGTACCCACGGCTGCGCGAGCGAGGCCAAGTCCGACAACCTGGCCGGTGAATGGAAATTCGTCGCCAAAGGCACTTGCGAAAAAGCCGGCGGCAAGACCGCCGCCCCAGCCAAGACCAAGTAAGCAATGAGCGCGCTCGCCGGTGCCGGTATCGGGCTGCGGGCGCCGCACTACCGCCAGTTCCTCGAACAGCGGCCGAAAGCCGGCTGGCTCGAAGTCCACACTGAAAACTATCTCGACCAGGCCGGCGGCGATTTCCACGTCCTGCAGGAACTGCGGCGTGACTACGCCATCAGCCTGCATGGTGTCGGCCTTGGGCTGGGTTCCGCGCGCGGCTTCAGCGAGCAGCACCTGGCGCGCGTCGCCAGCCTCGCCCAGCGCATCGAGCCCGCTCTCGTTTCCGAGCACTTGAGCTGGGGCGCCGTCTTCGATCGCCACCTGAACGACCTGCTGCCGCTGGCGCTGAACCACGTGGCACTGGCCTTGCTGGAGGAGCGGGTAGGGCGCATGCAAGATGCCTTGGGGCGCCCCATCCTGCTGGAAAATGTCTCCAGCTTCGTGCGTTTTGCCGACGATGCGATGAGCGAAGCCGAATTTCTCGCCGCCCTCGCGCAGCGCACCGGCTGCGGCCTGCTGCTTGACGTGAACAACCTCTATGTCAACCAGTGCAACCACGAGGAAGACGCACTCACGGCGCTGCAGGCAATCGCTCGCGGCACAGTCGGCGAAATCCACCTTGCCGGCCACCTCGTCACGCCGCAAGCCGTCATCGACCACCACGGCGCCAAAGTCGCTGACCCCGTATGGCGGCTGTACGAAGCAGCGTTAGCCCGTTTCGGCGCCGTCCCGACGCTGATCGAATGGGACACCGACATTCCGGCCCTCGACGTCCTGCTGTCCGAAGCCGGCAAAGCCGCCGCCATCGCCGCCGCATTCTCTTCCAGCGATGCTGATTTCGATGCCAGGCGCTGCGGTATTCCCGTGGCGCCGTTGCCGGACAACGCTGCGCTGGCCGCACAGCAGCAGGCATTTTCCGACGCCTTATTCGCGGAAGAGGCAGAAAGCGCTTTGCAGCTGAAGCACGCCGAACGTTTCAGCCTTTATCGCGGCAACCTGAGCTCCACCTGGCGCAAGGCGCTGGCCGCCGCCTTTCCGGTGATCGCGCAATTGGTTGGAGAAGAATTCTTCGCCGCGCTGGCGCGCGAATATGGCCGTGCCCAACCTTCGGAGAGCGGTGACCTGAACTGCTTCGGCGCGCATGTCGAATCATTCCTGCGCAGCTTCCCGCACACGCAAGACTTGCCCTACCTGCCCGACATGGCCCGTCTCGAATGGCAGCTGCACCGCATCCATTACGCGCGGCACGAACTAGCCTTGCAGGCGCAAGACATCAATCCGCAAACGCTGGAGCAAAGCGCCTTCCCATGGCAAGCGACCGCACATCTGTTCGAATCGGACTGGGCGATCGTGCCCCTGTGGCTAGCGCACCAGGGCGCTGAATTCCCGCGTGAGATGGCGCAGCCAAGCCGCGCCTTGCTCAGCCGCCCACAATGGACAGCCCAAGTCACGCCGCTCGAGGCGCCCGAATACGCGGCCCTGCAAGAATTAAAGAATGGAGAAACGGTCGGCGCCGCATTGGACGCCGCCTTCGCGCTGGATGAAAACTTCGATGTCGCCGCCAGCCTCCGGCAATGGCTGCAGCAGCAAATCCTAGTGAAACGCCCGCATTAACTTATCTTCGCCGGACAAGTCGCGATACAGCAGGTTGGCGCGGTGGGTCGCTTCGATCATGCGCAACAGCTGCGCGTCCTCGCAACGCTCCAGCTCCTCGGTCGCGGCCAGCAAAGCCTGGGCCAGCTTGGCGCGTGCCGCCTGATACATCAAGCCGGTGTAGTGGTCGGTATTTTTGAGCAGCTCCTCGGCATTCTCGATGACCTGTCGCAGGTCACCGATCAGTTGTTCCTGGCTCTGCACTTGCTTCTGGTCGGGGTCATCCATGGAGCTCACCCTATGCGCGTGTTCAATCAGGCAGCATTGCCCTCGGCATGGACGTCGATCTGCACGTCGCCCAGGCGCACCTTCTGGCCCGCCCGGATCTTCGCCGTCTTGCGCAACTCCTGTTTGCCGTCGACTTTGACGTCGCCGCTCGCCACGATCTGCTTGCCGGCGCCGCCGCTATCACACAGGCCGACCACTTTCAGGAGCTGGTTCAGCTCGATGTACTCGCCTGTCAATTCGAAATCTACTTTCTGCATTTTAGTCCTCTTTCTGATGGGCTGGCGCGGCCGGTGTCGTATTTCCAGCGGGAAATTAACCCTTGCCTCCTGGTTTGGTCATCTCCAGTGGAACAATCCACTCGTTGAACTGGGTTTCGTTCACAAAACCCAGTGCGAGGGCTGCTTCCTTCAGTGTCGTGCCCTCGTGCTGCGCCTTCTTCGCAATTTGCGCGGCGCGATCATAACCGATATGCGGCGCCAGCGCGGTCACCAGCATCAGCGAGCGCTCCATCAGCTCCTCAATCCGGGTGAGGTTAGGTTCGATGCCGTGCGCGCAATGCTCTTCGAAGCTGCGCATGCCGTCGGCCAGCAGGCGCGCACTTTGCAGGAAATTGTGGGCGATCAGCGGCTTGAACACATTCAGTTCGAAGTTGCCGGAGGCTCCCCCGACTGTAATCGCGACGTCATTGCCGAACACCTGGCAGCACAGCATGGTCAGCGCCTCGCTTTGCGTCGGGTTGACCTTGCCAGGCATGATCGAGCTGCCCGGCTCATTTTCAGGAATGCTGATTTCGCCCAGGCCGGAACGCGGGCCGGATGCCATCCAGCGCACGTCATTGGCCAGCTTCATCAGGGCGGTCGCCAGGGTTTTCAGGGCTCCATGTGCGGATACCAGGGCGTCATGCCCGGCCAGCGCGGCGAACTTGTTATCGGCGGTGCGGAAGGGGAGGTTCAGGCGTGCCGCCAGCTCGGCGGCGATGCGCGTCGCGTATTCGGGATGCGAATTCAGGCCGGTACCAACGGCGGTGCCGCCGGCAGCCAGTTCCAGCACTGCGGGCAGCGCGGCATCGATGGCCTTTTCGGCATAATCCAGCTGCGCCACATAGCCCGAAAATTCCTGTCCCAAGGTGAGCGGCGTTGCGTCCTGCAGGTGGGTACGGCCGATCTTGACGATGCCGTCAAAAGCCTTTGCCTTGGCTTGCAGCGTGGCGCGCAACTGGCGCAGGGCAGGGAGCACATTGTTCGCCACGGCCAGTGCTGCCGCAACATGCATTGCGGTCGGGAAGATGTCGTTTGAAGACTGGCCCTTGTTGACGTCGTCGTTCGGGTGCAGCTTGCGTCCTTCGCCACGTTCGCCGCCCAGGATTTCGGAAGCGCGGTTGGCCAGCACTTCGTTCATATTCATGTTGGACTGCGTGCCGGAGCCGGTCTGCCATACCGCCAGCGGAAATTCGCCGGCGTGCTTTCCTTCCAGGACTTCATCGGCCGCCTGCATAATGGCGTTGGCTTTGGCGCTATCGAGCACGCCCAGGTCGACGTTGACCTTGGCGGCAGCGCGCTTCACGCTGGCGAGCGCGGCGATCAGTTCGGCCGGCATGCGTTCGCTGGAAATGCGGAAGTGCTCGAGCGAGCGCTGGGTCTGGGCGCCCCACAATTGGCTGGCCGGGACTTCGATTGGCCCAAAACTGTCGCGCTCGATTCGGCTGTTCATCGCTTGCTCCATGATTGAAAAGTGATGTCTGAATTGTAACTCCATGTTGCTGGCGCTGCAGGACCTACAAAATTGGGATTTTCTGCCGTTAATGTGTACATCAGAGAAATAGGCCTGTCTTCCATGCTAAGCAAACGATTGACCTTGAGCACTTTCGCGCTGGCGCTGCTGGTTCTTGGCATCGGCGGCCCGCTGCGGGCAGCCGAGCTGGGGGAAGTGAAGGTTAATTCGCATATCGGCCAGCAGTTGTCGGCCGATATCGAGCTCGTTGACTTGACGGCAGCCGATCTGGCGGAAATCCAGGCCAGGCTGGCGAACCCCGATGTATTCAAAGTGGCCGGCCTTCAGGTGCCGCCGGTGCTGGGTGGCCTGAATATCGCCATTGCCAGGCGCGATAATAAGCGCTTCCTCCACCTGACCACGCTGCAGCCTGTGAATGCGGATGCCCTGCACATTTTTCTGGAATTGAGCAGCGGTGGAAAGCAGGCGATCCGTGCGGCCTCGCTCTGGCTGACACCTGAACCGCCGTCGCAACGCGCAGCACGCATTGCTGTTGCGCAGCCGGCGACGGCTGCACCAGCTGCGCCCTCCGCAGTAACCACCCCAGCTACTGTGACTCCGCCAGCCGCTCCGCCAGGCGCCCAGGAAAGCGCGGAGGCAGGGCTAAATGAGGCGGCGCAAAGAGCGTTTGCCTATCGCAAGCAGAAGGCTTTGGAACAGGCCCAGGCCCGCGCCGCTGGACAATCGACGCCGCCCGCAACCGCAACGGAGCCTTCGCCCTCAGCCGCGGCGCCGGCTGTAGTCACGCCGCCAAACGCAACCGCGCCGCCAGTCGCTGCCGTGCCGCCAACCGCAGCCGCGCCGCAAGCTGCGCCAGTCGCGGCAGTTGCCAGGTTGCCCGCCGCCGCGCGTCACGTTCCCGTGGCCGCGCCTGCCCAGCCCCAGTCCTGCGCCCCGGATAAACAAGTAGCGGCCCAGCTCCAGCAATGCCAGGCCATGACCAGTAAATTGTCCGACATCGAAGGCAAAGTGCGTCGCCTTCAATCGGCGATGATCGCACCGGCCGGGGGCGCCGTCTCTACAGCAGCAACGCCGGCTACGCCGCCAGCCGCCGCACTGAAAGTCGAGGCTGCCGCCGGAAAGCCGGCTGCCCTCGCCACCAAGCCTTCATCCGCTCCGGTCAAGCCGGGAGTGACCCCGGTCAAGCCCGGCGTCGCCGCCGACCTGGCAGGAAATTCCCGCAAACGGCTCATCATGATCGGCGGCGGCGTCCTCGCGGGCCTGGCCGCGCTCGGCGGAATGATCTTCTTCCTGCGCAAACGCCAAGCCAATGGGCCGCTGAAGATCTGGCAATCTTTCCGCAAAAAAGGCGAGGCGGAAGTTGTGGAAGCAGTCCCGGACGAGGCTGAGCAGCTGGCTGCACAATAGCAACCACTCTTGCTTTTCGGTGCTAGACAAGATTTTTTTACCTGGGTTATACTGGGTTCACACGGACCGGGTTCTGTCGCAGTCACCACCGATAGCGTGACGCGAACCACAGAGTGACGTTGAAGAAACGACCCCGTCTGGAAGCAGTTCATTGCCGACTGAGGCGATTTGAACGCCGGGTGCAACCGGCGCTGAGGCGACGCCAGGAGATACCTGGTGTTCGCCCCTCCGGATTCCAAGGCGCCCCATGCGGGCGCCTTTTTCATTCCCGCGGCGGCAAGGCGAAAAAAAGCGCCCGCAGGCGCCTTCTTCTTCAATTCCCTGGAATCAGCCGTGCAGGCGATTCTGCCAAGGATCGGTCACGTCGCGGATAGCGCGGTCGTTGGCCATGATTTGTTTCAGCAGTTCGATCTTGCGTTTGCGGGCATCGCCCTGCAATGGGGCAGCGCCGCCCATCAGGGCAACCGAAGCCGCCGCGCACTGGTTTTCCATGCGGTCAAGTGCATCCCAGTCGCTGGATTGCGCGGCGCCCACCATCTGGCTGGTCAAACCGGCAATTTTTTCGTACGTAGCGAGGACTTGGGTCGAGGTCATTTTGAGCCTTGGATTCTGTGCGCGGAGTACCGCATGTCAGGATTAACGTCAGGCTCGGAAGGAACTTTAGGGTCTTTTTGAAAAATATTTGAGAAAATTCCAAAAAAATTGCCGTTGCGCCCCCATCCCAAAGGGCAGCAACGGCACTAATTAAGCAAAACGTTGGTTATTTGATCAGTTCGTCGAGGCCTGCGCTGAGCTCGTCCAGCGACGGCATCTGGTCGATCAGGGCATTTTCCTCCAGGCCCAGGCTTTCGGCGACCTCGGTCGGGTAGCAGGCGGCGATCTCGTCAGGGGTCAGCTTGTTCTCGTCGATGCGGGCGCGCCAGGCGGCCAGGTGGATCACTGCGGCCAACTCGTTTTCGCCCGGGTTGGGGATGGCGGCAATCGTATCGGAGAAGGTTGGCGGGAACTTCCAGCGGCGGGCCAGTTCGGCGCCGACGTCAGCATAGTTGTACCCGAGCGAGGCATTTTCGGTATCCAGGCGGCGCGGGTCGAGCGGGCCGGCAACCTTGTCGAGCGCCAGCGCCTGTTCCGGCATGCCGGCGTGGATCACCAGCTGGCCGATCGCATGCATCATGCCGATGGTGAAGGCGAGGTCGGTATTCTGTTTGCAGGCCTTGGCAATGAACTTGGCGCCCACCGCGGTACGCAGGCTGTAGCGCCAGAACTGGCGCAGGTCCAGGCCCGGCACGGTCTTGAAGCCGCTCACCAGGCCGGAGCTGATCACGAGCGTGCGCACGGTAACGAAGCCCAGCATCAGCACGGCGTCTTCCACGGTGCCGATGGAGCGCGACACGTGGTAATACGCGGAATTGGCCAGGCGCAGCAGTTTGGCGCTCAACACCGGGTCGGCCGACAGCTTTTTGGCAATTTCTTCGGTCGAAACGCTAGCCTTGTCGAAGCTGCTGATCAACTCCTCTACAACCTTCGGCGCAGTTGGCAACGCGGTTGGATTCTGGAACAGGGCTTCGAGCTTCATGAAAATCTCCTTATTGATAGGCGTTGCTGTAGGTGAACTATATAGCGATTCAAGAGGGGAGTGCAGCAAGTTTTTCAGAACCGTTGGCATCGCTGCACAGCATTCCCAGCTTTTTGCAGCTCGTCCCGGAAATTTGCAGCCTGTCGCATTTGTCCCTTGTCAAAAGTGAGTTGCCGCTAGAGTGCAATCTGGCCTATTCCGCCATTTAAAACGACTACATAGGGATACAAACATGCAAGCAACTATCCGCGTCACGCCGCTCAAGCTGGCCTTTACCCTGGCTTTCTGTGGAGCAGCCTTCGGCCTGGCTCCCGCAATTGCCCAACAGGCAGCCCCGGCGCCGGCCGCCCAAACCCCGCTGACCGTGCCGGCCGCCGGCGACGATTTCTTCGGCCACGTGAATGCCGAATGGCTGGCCAAGACCCAGATTCC
The DNA here is from genome assembly GCF_009720745.1 of Massilia eburnea. Lineage (GTDB taxonomy): Bacteria > Pseudomonadota > Gammaproteobacteria > Burkholderiales > Burkholderiaceae_D > Rugamonas > Rugamonas eburnea. The sequence continues at coordinate 70,278 of NZ_WNKX01000005.1, forward strand.
GGCCGACAAGGGCAGCTGGGGCGCCGGTTCCGCGCTGGGTGATGCTACCAATGAGCGCATCGTCAAACTGATCGAGGAAACCGCCGCCAAGTCCCCAAGTGGCGACACCCGCCGCGTGACCGACTATTACCACGCCTACATGGACGAAGCAGGCATCGAGGCGCGTGGCCTGAAGTCGCTCAAGCCTGAACTGGAAAAAATCGACGCCATCAAGGACAAGGCCAGCCTGGTGCGCGCCCTGGCAGGTACCGTGCGCGCCGACGTGGACCCGCTGAACTCCACCAACTTCTACACCGAGAACCTGTTTGGCATCTGGATCGCGCAAGGCCTGAAGGACCCTAACCACTACATTCCTTACATCCTGCAGGGCGGCCTCGGCATGCCGGACCGCGCCTACTACCTGGATGACAACCAGCGCATGCAGCAGCTGCGTACCGCCTACCAGGCCCACATCGCCGCCATGCTGAAGCTGGCCGGCTACAGCGAGCCGGAAGCCCGCGCCGCCCGCGTCTTCGAACTGGAACGCAAGCTGGCGCAAACCCATGTGACGCGCGAAGACTCCGCCGACATCCAGAAAGCCAACAACAACTGGACCATGCGCGATTTCGCCGCCAAGGCCCCAGGCATGGACTGGCGCGCCTTCTTCCGCGCTGCAGGCCTGGGCAAGCAGGACAAGTTCATCGTCTACCACCCAAGCGCCATCATCGGCAGCGCGGCCCTGGTGAACGAGATGCCGCTGCAGGCATGGAAAGACTTCCTGGCCTTCCATACTGTGAATCACTTCGGCGGTACCCTTCCGAAAGCCTTCGTCGACCAGCGTTTCGAATTCTATGGCCGCACCATGAATGGCACGCCGCAGCTGTCGCCACGCTGGAAACGCGGCCTGGCCTCCGTCAACGGCGCGGTACCGGATGCAGCGGGCAAAATGTACGTTGACCGCTACTTCCCGGCAGAATCCAAGGTGCGCCTGCAAGCCATGGTGACCAATATCGTCAACGCATTCCACAAGCGCATCGATGCGCTGGACTGGATGGCGCCTGCCACCAAGAAGGAAGCACAGGAAAAACTGCGCACCCTGTACGTTGGCGTCGGCTATCCGGATAAATGGACTTCCTACGAAGGCCTGGAAATCAAGCCTGACGATGCAATGGGCAACGCACTGCGCGCCGAGCAGTTCCATTACAAGCAGCAGTTGGCCAAGCTGGGCAAGAAGGTCGATCCGACCGAATGGTGCATGCCTCCGCACATCGTGAACGCGGTGAACATGCCAATGCAGAACGCGCTGAACTTCCCTGCCGCCATCCTGCAGCCGCCATTCTTTGACGCCAAAGCCAGCGACGCGCTGAACTACGGCGCCATCGGTTCGGTGATCGGCCACGAAATCAGCCATAGCTTCGACGACCAGGGCGCCCAGTTCGATTCCAAAGGCCGCCTGCGCGACTGGTGGACCAAGGAAGACGGCGAGCATTTCCAGAAAGCCGCGGCAGCACTGGTCGCCCAGTACAACGCGTACGAAGCTTTCCCTGACCTGAAATTGAACGGCACCCTGACCCTGAGCGAAAACCTGGCCGACCTGGCCGGCCTGGCCGCAGCGCTGGATGCCTACCATGTGTCGATCGGCGGCAAGTTCACGCCGGCGCAGGACCGTGAGTTCTTCAACGGTTATGCCGCCAGCTGGGCACAGAAGGAACGCGATGCCGCTCTGCGCAACCAGGTCATGACCGACGGCCACTCGCCGGCCAAGTGGCGCACCTACACCGTGCGCAACCTGGACGCCTGGTACCAGGCCTACGACGTGAAGCCGGGCCAGAAGCTGTACCTGGCGCCGGAACAGCGCGTGCGCGTCTGGTAAAGTAGGGGCATGGACGACATCGAGCAGATCACCCGCCGCACGCTGGAACATTACGAACGCAACGCGCAAGCCTTCCTGGAGGGCACGCGCGACCACGACGTTAGCCAGAACATCGCGGCGCTGCTCGATGCGATTGAAGGAATACCTCCGTTCCGCATTCTCGACCTGGGCTGCGGCCCCGGACGCGACCTGCGTACCTTCAAGTCACTTGGGCATGAGCCGGTCGGCCTCGACGGCTCGGCCCATTTCGTCGACATGGCGCAGCGCTGGAGCGGCTGCACCGTCCTGCATCAGGATTTCGTCGCACTCACCTTGCCGCCGGCATCGTTCGACGGCATCTTTGCAAACGCCTCTCTGTTCCACGTCCCCAGTGCAGTATTGCCCGATGTGCTGGCGCGCCTGTACGCCGCGTTGAAGCCGCGCGGCGTCCTGTTCAGCTCTAACCCGCGCGGCCATAACGAAGAAGGATGGAACGGTCCGCGCTACGGTTGCTACTACGATTTCGAAACCTGGTCGGCCGTGGTCACTGCTGCCGGCTTCGAGCCCATCACGCATTATTACCGTCCGGCAGGATTGCCGCGTGAACAGCAGCCGTGGCTGGCTTCAGTCTGGCGTAAGCCTTAGTTATGTTAGCTTGCGAACAGTGACCGGCAATGCCTGTTCGTATGATTTGCTCGTCGCACTTTTTTAAGAGGAGCGCATCATGAACAAGGACCAAGTGAAGGGCAAAGCCAAAGAGATTGGCGGCAAGATCCAGGAGGAAACTGGTGAACTGGTCGGCAGCTCGAAGCAGCAGGGTAAAGGTATCGCCAAGCAAGTGGAAGGGAAGCTGCAGAAACAGCGCGGCGACCTGCGCGAAGCCATCGACGATGCCACCGACGAACTGATCGACCGCGGCAACCGCCAATAATCCTCTCCAAGTTGGCCGAAGGCAGCAGCCTTCGGCCTATCGCATAATCAGGATGGCGCTCACTGCGACTAAGAAGCTTGTCGCGCCTACGGCCACCATCCAACTCAAAATTAAGTTTGACGCACGCTCTTCGTCGCTGAAAAACTCTTCAATCCACCTCCTCATTTCGCTCTCCTCAGACTATTTCAATCCAGTGTCGCAGTTCGCTGGCTATTTGCAAGCGGGCTCAAGCACAAAATGAACTATGCAAAGCAAAATTGCCCCAATCAATACAAAGAAGACGGACGCGCTCAACAATCGGTAATGGAAAATACGTGAACGAAGTGAATGTTGCATTCCTAATTCTGGAACCGGGAACAATGCTCCGAATACTGACGACATGCTTGATACGGTGAGGAGTGCGATGCAGCATGTCAGGACCAGTCCTGTCCATCCCGGTGGGTTGACGACACGATTGGGCTCAAAAATGGCGTTTGCAGAAAAAACGACCGCCAGCCAGCCTAGCTGGCCATCCTTTACAGCCCGGATTACACGGAGCCGGGATCGCAATTTTCCGTGAGACGTGCAAACGCTTCCGGCGAGAAATACCAACAATAGCGGCGCCAGGACGGGGAGTACGAGATTCATTGCGATCCAGCCCATGATCTGGACAGTCTCGCTGTCCAAACCAATGGCGTTTTGATGCAGGCTAAAGGTTACTCTTCACCTGCGGGAACCCCGAGCGGGAACATGTGGCGGTATGGCTTTGCCTCGGCCCAGCAGCGTGCGAACGATGGGCGCGCGCGCAGGCGCGCCAGGTATGCCATCACATGTTCGTGCTTCGCCGGAATCGGGTGCGACCAGTGTGCGTACAGGAGAAAAGGCGCGGCCGCGCAATCGGCCATGCTGAATTCTTCGCCCGCCGCCCAGGTGCGGTTCGCCATGACTTTATCGAGCCACACATAAGCCGTCTCCAGTTTGCCCTTGGCCTCCGCCACGCCAAGCGGATCTCGCTGATCGGCGGGGCGCAGGACATCCGCCACCAGCTTTTGCTGCGGCGTGGCGATATGGTTGTCGAAGAAGCGGTCCATCATGCGTACTTCCAGTGCCGCTTTGGGGTCGGCCGGCAGCAGTCGCACCGGACCGGGATAGTAAAGCGAAAGATGCTCGATCACGATGCTGGCTTCCACCACCATGCGTTCACCATCCAGCAGGATAGGGAACTTCTGGATCGGCCACATTCCGGCAAACTTCGCGTAATTGTCGGCATGATCCGGAGACAGCATGCGGTACTCGAACGGCGTTCCGTTCTCATAGAGCGCAATCAGCGCCTTCATGGAATAGGAAGAAAGGGGATGGTAGAACAGTTGCAGGGACATGGCGCCTCCGTCAGGTTTGGTTGATCGTACCAGCACGACGATTGACTGGCGCGCAAATCGACAAAGAAAAAACCCGCCGGCTTGCGCGGGCGGGCTTCGGCGTCCAGGGACCGGGCCTCAGTTCGATTCCGGATGCAGGTTCTTGCGGAAGAACGCGTCGATGTAGGTCTGCACGTGGCGCTTGGCCAGGCGGTTCGATACGCCGTGCTTGGCGCCCGGGTAGGTCATCAGCTCGAACTGCACGCCGCGGTTCACCAGCGCATCGATCATCTTGGTGGTGTTGGTGAACAGGACGTTGTCGTCCGCCATGCCGTGGATCAGCAGCAATTTCGATTTCAGGCCGTCGACGTGGTAGAACACGTTCGACTGCTTGTAACCATCCGGATTGTCGGAAGGACGGTCCATGAACTGCTCGGTGTAGTGGGTGTCATACAGGCCCCAGTCGGTCACTGGCGCGCCCGAAACGCCGGCAGCGATCTTGTCCGAACCTTGCGACAGCAGGCGCAGGGTCATGAAGCCGCCGTAGCTCCAGCCGTACACGCCGATACGCTTGGCATCCACGTAAGGCTGGGCGCCCAGCCAGTCGATGCCGGTCAGCTGGTCTTCCACTTCGACCTTGCCCAGGTTGCGGTAGATGGCGTCGGTGAAGACGCGCTCGCGCCGCGAGGAGCCGCGGTTATCCAGGCGGAACACCACATAGCCTTGCTGCGCCATGTACTGGTCGAATTGGCCGCCGTCCCAGCGGCGCGTCACGTGCTGCGAGTGCGGGCCGCCGTACGTGGACAGGTAGACCGGATACTTCTTGCTGGCGTCGAATTTGTACGGCTTGATCATCGAGTAGTACAGGGTCTGGCCGTCCTTGGCCTTCATGCTGCCGAATTCGACCGGCAGCAGGTCGGGCTTGTACTTGAAGTATGGGTGGGATTCATTGACCTTGTTTTCATCCAGCCAGCTCACCAAGCTGCCGTCCGGGCGGCGGATCGCCACCTGCGGCGGATTGGCCGGATCGGACCAGGTATCGACGAATACTTCGCCATGCTTGGAGAAGGCGGCATCGTGCCAGCCATCGGCCTGGGTGATGCGCTTTGGCTTGTCGGCGGTGGAGCCGTCCAGTTTCAATTCATAGACTTGCTTGTCGTAGACCGCATCTTTGTTGGAGGAAACGAAGACCTTGCCGGCTTTCTCGTCCACTGCCAGCACGTCGTCAAAGCCCCACTCGCCTTTGGAGATAGGGTGTTTCAGTTTGCCGTCCATGCCATACAAGTACAGGTGGTTGCGGCCAGTGCGCTCGGACGACCAGATGAAGCCCTTGCCGCCTTCCAGGAAGCGCAGGTCGTCGCTGATGGTGGTCCAGGTTTTCGACGTCTCGGTCAGCACCGGACGCTGCGCCAGCGTGGCGGCATCGACCGCCACCAGCTCCAGCGTCTTCTGGTCGCGCGACTGGCGCTGGAAGAAGAGCGACTTGGCGTCCTTGCTCCAGTCGGCGCGCACCAGGTAGATATCCTTGTTGGCGCCCAGGTCCACGTCGCGGATTTCGCCGCCGCTTGGCGACACGATCTTCAGGCCGACGATGGCGTTCTTGTCGCCGGCGGCAGGGTAGCGCTGCTCCACCACGTCAGTGCGGTCGGCGTAGATTTCGAAGCGGCGCGCCACCGGCACTTGCGCTTCGTCGTACCAGCGGAAGGCGATGGCGGAATCGTCCGGCGCCCAGTAGTAGCCGGTGAACTGGTGCATTTCTTCCTGCGCCACGAATTCGGCTTCGCCGTTATGCACCGTGCCCTTGCCGTCGGTGGTCAGCTGGCGCTCCTTGCCCGTGGCCAGGTCGATCACGAACAGGTTCTGGTCGCGCACGAAGGATACGTATTTGCCCTTTGGCGAAATCTTCGGATCGATCACGCTGCCCGATGCCACCAGCCGCGCGCTGTCAGGCTTGGACAGGTCGACCAGGTACAGGTTTCCGGCGATCGGCACCAGCAGCTGCTTGCCGTCCGGCGACCAGCTGTAGGAAATGATGCCCTTCAGTGCGGCAGTACGCGCGCGCTCGCGCAGCGCTTTTTCAGCGTCCGAAAGGTTCTCGACCGGGACCAGCACTTTGGAGTCGACCAGGCGGCGCGTGGTCTTGTCCTTCATATTGTATTCCCACAGGTCCATCTGGTACTGGTCGTCCTGGCGCGCGCGCAGGAAAGTGACGCGGGCGCCATCCGGCGAAACTTTGAGGGCGCGTACGCCAGGGCCGGACAGGGCCGGATCGGCGTACAGGCGTTCCAGGGTGAGGCGTTCTGCGGACGCGGTGCCGGCGGCCAGGAGTGCTGCCACCAGGGTGAGAATCAAGCGCATTGTTTGTCCCGTATGGTTTATTAATGAACCGCAAGACAATACCAGAACACGCTCCCCCTGATATTCGGAATCGCTTGCCGTTCGCCGATTTTCCTTCGGCAGGAAAGGGCGCATACTGACGGCTCACTTCGAGGAGAAGCCATGATGACAAGGAATCTGGCCGTACGAGTTGTGCTTGCGCTAATGCTGGCCTGTTGCGTCGGGCTGGCGGGGGCCGCGCCGGGCAAGGTTGGCGTGGTGAGTTTTGAGAATTCCGGCGCAAAAGCGGCGCAGGCCGACTTCCTTTACGGCCTGGCGCAATTGCACAATTTCGAATACGACTCCGCCGCCGAAGCTTTCCGCCGCGCGCAAAAAACCGATCCCGGCTTCGCCATGGCTTACTGGGGTGAAGCGATGACTTATAACCATCCGGTCTGGTTCCAGCAAAACCAGGCAGCAGCGCGTGCGGCGCTGGCGCGCCTTGCGCCGACGCCGGAGGAACGGCAAGCCAAGGCCCGCACGGCACGTGAGAAGGATTACCTGCATGCTGTCGAAATCCTCTACGGCGAAGGCAGCAAGCATGAGCGCGACCGCCGCTATGCGCAGGCAATGGAAGCGCTGCACGCCAGATACCCGGCCGATGTCGACGCTACCTGCTTCTACGCGCTGGCGCTGCTGGGCACGTCGGATGCAGGCCGCCATCTGCCAACCTATATGCGTTCCGCCGCCCTCATGCAGGAAGTATTCGAACATCATCCGCAGCATCCCGGCGCCGCCCATTACCTGATCCACTCGGTAGACGATGCGGTGCATGCGCCGCTTGGGCTGCGCGCCGCCCGGGCCTACGGCAAGATCGCGCCGGAGGCCGACCATGCGCAGCACATGACCGCGCACATCTACCTGGCGCTGGGCATGTGGGATGAGACCGTGCGCGCCAACGAAATCGCCCTGCAAGTGCGCTACAAGCAGATGCTGGCCAAGGATGCCAAGGCCCGTGCACCGGCCTGCGGCCACTACATCATCTGGCTGTCCTACGCCAATGTGCAGCAAGGACGCATGGACGATGCACGCGGCATCATTGAGAATTGCGCCGCGCGGCTGCGCGGGGCGAACCTGGCGTCGGCGACGCCGGAACAACGGCAGAATTACGAGAACAGCCTGGCCGGCCTGGCGCAGATGCGCTCGCGCTACATCATCGACGGCGCGGATGCGCAGGACCCGATCGCGGACCTGGCGCCGCTCATGGCACAGCATAAGGAGGCGGCCATGGTGTGGGCGGTGACGGATGCGTGGATGGCCTTGCGCAGCGCCGCAGCGCAAGCCGAAGCTGCGGATGCCGCCGTGGCGCGGGCGCGCGAAGCGATCGGCGCCGCCCAATCCTTCAAACCAGACGATGTGGATGTGGCGCCGGAGCACGCGCGTTACCGCATCCCGGCCATTGAAATGGCGATGCTGGACGGCCAGCTGGCGTTACGCAAAGGCGACCGCAATCGCGCGCTCGCGCTGTTCCGCCAGGCAGCGCAGCAAGAGCAATCGCTGGAAATGGACTTCGGCCCGCCGGTGCTGGTGCAGCCAGCCAATGAGCTGCTCGGCGCAGCCTTGCTGGAACTTAAGCAGCCAGCCGAAGCACGCAAGGCCTTCGACGCGGCCAACGCACTGGCGCCAGGCCGCAGGGCAGTGCGCCAGGGACTGGCCGCGGCGGACGCTATGCCGGCAGGCGCTCCTTCGACAACCGTTGCAGGAACGCGGTAAGCAGCACGGCGGCCACGGTCAGGCCCAGCACCAGCCCGATCCAGAAGCCGGTGGCCGCCATTTCCTTCCACAGCCCAAGCAGGCAGCCCACGGGCAGGGCGAAGCCCCAGAATGCGAGCAGCTGGATCAGCATCGGCTGGCGCGTCACCTTGTAGCCGCGAATCGCGCTGGCTGCCGCCACCTGTGTCGCATCCGAAAGCTGGAACAGGGCCGCGAACAGCAGCAGGGTGGCGCAGGTGGCCTGCACCGCCACATCGGTGGTGTAAGCGGCCGCGATCTGGTGCCGGAACACGGCGATGAACGCTGCCGACACTACTGCAAACGCCAACGACATGCCCAGCCCGACCCAGGACGCCGTGCGGGCGCGGCGCGCATCGCCTTCACCCAGCGCCTGGCCGACGCGCGTCACCATGCCAATGCCCAGGCTAAGCGGCACCATGAATACCAGCGAAGAAAAATTCAGCGCAATCTGGTGCGCCGATTGCTCCACCACGCCAAAGCGTGCCACCAGCAGCGCCACCGCGCCGAACGCGCTGACCTCGGCGAAGTAGGTCACGCCGATCGGCAAGCCAAGGTGCAGCATGTTGCGGATTTCCGGCCAGTGCGGCCATTCCCAGTGCGTGAAAGGATAGGTGGCGAGGTAGGCGGGCGATATGCGCATCCACGCCAGCATGGCGCCCAGCATCAGCCACAGGCAAATGCCGGTCGATACCGCGCAGCCCACGCCGCCCAAGGCCGGCAGGCCGAAATGGCCGAAGATCAGCAGCCAGTTGACCACCACGTTGAAGCCCAGGCCGAGCAGGGCGATCACCATGACCGGCTTGGTCTGGTTGATGCTGGCGCTGTAGCCGTACAGCGCGCGATAACAGGCGAAGGGCGGCAGGCCGATGCTGATGATGTGCACGAACATGGAAGCGCGCTGGTTCACTTCCGGCGCCAGCTGCAGGTGGTCGAACAGCAGCGTGCACAGGTTGGCCAGCAAGGCCGCGGCCAGGCCCACGCCCAGGCCTTTCCACAGTCCCTGCCGCACCAGGTGAGGGATGCGTTGAACATTGCCGGCGCCCACTTCATGGGCCACCAGGGTGTTCATCGCCATCATGGTGCCGACCACCGTCACCAGCACGATGGACCAGATGGCGGCGCCGGTCGATACGGCCGCCAGTTCGGCGGCGCGGGTATGGCCGGTCATCGCCACGTCCGCCACCGCCATGCCGACGGTAGCCAGTTGTCCGATCAACACGGGCCAGGCCAATTTCCACAATGCTGTTGCTTCTTTGCGTAAGTTGGCGGGCGAAATCGTGTTCGGCATGTGACTGGTAGTAGGAATTTGTTACAAGGTAAGGTAGGCTAGCGGGCTTTGAAAAGCGTTGAAACGCCAAGAACGCCAGAACCACGGAGATTTTAGTTATGAAGAATACACTGACTGCCGCATTCCTGCTTGCGGCTTCCCTCATCGGCCATGCCGCATCGGCCGGCGAACTGCAGCTTTTTTCGCGTGAAGGCTTCCGTGGCGAGCGCGTGGTGATCGCCGACGGCGCCGCCAACAACTTCCGCGATTTCGGCTTCAACGACCGCGCTTCCAGCCTGATCGTGCGCTCCGGCACCTGGGAACTGTGCGAGGACAAGAACTTCGGCGGCCAATGCGCCGTGTTCGAGCGCGGCGAATATCCGGACCTGCGCCGTTTCAACAATGAGTTTTCCTCCGCCCGCGAGATCCAGGGCCGTGGCAACCGTGGCCAGGGCTATGCCTATGGCCGCGACGACCGCGACGAGCGTCGCGAGGAACGCCGTGAAGAACGCTGGCGCGAAGAACGTCGCGAAGAGCGCCGTGACGAACGCGCATACCAGGAGGGCGGCAACGCAATTGAACTGTTCAATGGCTACGGCCTGCACGGCCGTATGTCGGTGATCAATAACGACATCCGCACCCTGGTTGAAGTCGGCTTCAACGACGCCACCAATTCGATGGTCATTCATTACGGCACCTGGGAATTCTGCGAACACGCTGATTTCCGTGGCCAGTGCCGCGCATTCGGCCCAGGCCGCTATGAGAACCTGCAGGACTTCTCCAGCAAAATCTCGTCAATCCGCCGCGTCCGCTGATCCCGCCTGAACAACGAAAGCGCGCCTTCGGGCGCGCTTTTTTATTTGCCCCTCGGTAACTGTGTTAGCATTGCCGCATGGAAATGAATATTATTGATATCCAATAATATTAGCAATTTCAATAACAGAGGGGTAGGAATGAAACTGAACAAATTGATCCTGGCGAGTGCCGTGAGCATGGCGTTGGCGGCTTGTGGCGGCGGCGGTTCCGCGACGTCGTCGACGCCTCCGGTTACCCAGGCGTCCATCGTCTTCAGCGGCTCCGCTGCAGTCGGCGCGCCGCTGGCAGGTGCTGTGACCGTCAAGGACGCCAAGGGTGTCGCCAAGACCGTGCAGATCGGCGCCAACGGCGACTACTCGGTGGATGTAACCGGCATGACCGGCCCGTTCGTGTTCCGCGCGGCCGGCATGGCCAACGGCCAGAGCTATACCGTGCACTCGGTCGCCAATAGCGCCGACGCCGCAGGCAAGATCAATATTACCCAGCTGACCGACCTGGTGGCTGGCAACGTCGGCGGCCAGGCCGCCAAGGACTACTTCGACCAGTTCGAAAAGAACAGCAATGCCGCCAACGCCACTGCCACCGCGATCAACGCGGAAGTGGCCAAGCTGAAGGAAAAATTGCAGCCTGTCCTGACCGCACTTGGCGTCGATGCCAACACCGACTTGCTGCGCACCCCATTTACCCCGCTGACCAGCCCACTGGACAAGGCGCTGGACGCCATCCACGTGACGGTTGATCCGGCCACCGCGGTCGCCACCATCAGCACCACGGCCAACACCTCCGTCATCACCGACGACCTGAAGCAGAAAGCCGCTGCGGAAACAGCGCCAGCCACGCTGACCGCCGACAATATCGCCACCGCGACGACCGATGCCCCGCTGGTGAAACAAGCGCTGACCGACTTCATCGCCCTGTTCGCCAATGGCGCTCCGACCGTCACCGCCTTGCTGCCGCTGGCAACTACCGGTTTCCTGAACGATGACATGAACGCCACGGCGTTCTTCAGCTTCCTGGTCAAGGAAGCCAACCTGGTGGGCGCCACCTTCACCGACATCGAAGTCCACAAGATCGACTACAGCGATCCGACCAAGATCACGGCCGTCGTGTCGTTCACCGTGAAATCCAAGGACGGCACCGTGCTCGAGCGCCTGGAAAACTGGAAAGTGCGCAAGACCGACGGCGGCTGGCGCATCCACGGCAACCAGCGCGCGATTGAGCTCGAACTGTTCGCGGAAATGAACAAGATCGTTACCGCAACCGGTACCTGCTACCGCACCGGCCTCAACATCAATATCACCGAGCGCAGCACCCTCAACACCACCACCAGCGGCACCATCGACCACGTGCTGGTCACCGGTCCTGGCCTGCCGCAAGCCGGCCTGCGCTACAACAAGGCCAGCGAAAGCGTGCGGTGGGAAAGCGCCACCGGCGCGGGCACCAACTACGTCATGAGCAGCGATTGCGCAGGCGCGGTATCGGCCTTGGGCGACGACGGCGTGGCGGGCATCCCGGATAACGCAGCGTATGTGGTGACCGCCTATGATGCGTCCAACAACAAGCTCTCCTTCGCATCCGGCACCAGCGACGGCACCTACACGCTGAAGATTCAGAAGCGTCCATTGACGCTGACCGAAACCAAGGCGAGCACCGCCTTCCCGGCGTTCAGCGACCAGACCGTCGCTGCGTTCAACAACTATACCGGCGGCACGCTCGCCATCACCGGCAGCAACCTGAATCCGGCCGTCGCGGCATGGACCAAGCTGATCACCGTGACCTCGATTTACGGCGTGCATGAAGACGGCGTGACGGTACTGCCAAGCAGCACCGGCGCCTTCAGCACCAGCCTGTTGACGGCGCCGCTGCAGCCTAACGAAGTAGTCAAGACGCGGACCCTGTTCATCGAGTCCCCGGACATCTACCACCGCAATATGCAGACTGTGCATTACCGCTGACCTGCTGCAGCAAGTGAGCACCAGGGGCGTCCAGGCGGGCGCCCTTTTTTTCTACTGCCTTGATTTGCGCGCATCAACCCACTGCCGCCCCCAGTCCTTCGCGAACTGCGCTGCGGAAGGCGCCGAATGCCGAATGCAAAGGTTAGGGAAGGGATATTCGTCCAGGGCTTCGCCAGCTTCGCGCGAAATAACGACCTGGGCGATAAAACAGTCATCGCTCCACCTGACAGGCTCGCAGTCGAGCGTATAGCCCCGGTACTTGAATGCGTTGTGGAATGCCATGACACCCTCCCGCGAGTCGATCGTCTATTTCAACATTATAGGAACCAAATCGATTTGCTTTTCCAGCGCAATCTGCTTTGCACAAGGTTTCGCAAAGCGCTTGAAAGTATTTTTTTCTCGATAATTATTATTGCTGTTTTGCAAATGAAATCGTACACTTGCCTACTTTCCAAACATCATGCAACGGTCGAGGTTAATGAAGATTCTTTCGCTAAAATGTGTCAACTGCGGGGCTGGCCTGGAAGTAAAGCCGGACATTTGCGACTTCTCATGCGGCTATTGCGGCGTTCAGCAACATGTTGAACGCGGCGGCGGGATTGTGTCATTGAGACGGGTGGAGGAAGCACTGGATGACGTCAAGCTCGGCACAAATCGCACTGCATCCGAACTGGCGATTGCGAGGCTGCACGCTGACATCGCAGCAATATACGCGCAAAGGGATAGCGCACTGAGCGCATTGCGCGCGGCGGACCACAAGAATAATGTGTTCATCGGATGGGGGTTCATTTTCCTTGTGGCACTTTCTATGGGGATACTCGGTCCGTGGGGGATACCGGTCATTCTCCTGGGTGCATTTTTCGGTTCACGCTTTATCAAGTCAGTGGCTAAAGAGGTGAAGGCGGTGAAGGCAAATGCCGAAGCCAAGAGTGCACCCTTGAAAGCACAGATCGTTCGTCACCAGTCGATGATTGACTCATACGATTTAGGAACCCCAGTCGAGGGCAATGGTTGATGCCTAAGCCGCATTACATGATTTCCTGATACCCTATCTTCTCCGTCAATGAGAGGACTTGAGCGTGGAATACAAGGACTACTACGCAACGCTGGGCGTCGCCAAGACCGCCAGCGACGACGAGATCAAGAAGGCTTACCGCAAGCTGGTCCGTAAATACCACCCGGACGTCAGCAAGGAGCCCGACGCCGATGCACGCACCAAGGAGCTGAACGAAGCTTACGGCGTGCTCGGCGATGCCGAAAAGCGTGCTGCCTACGATTCGCTGGGCAGCGGCCAGTACCGGGCTGGCCAGGAATTCCACCCGCCACCCGACTGGAGCGGAGGCTTCGAGGGCGGCAGCGCCGAAGACTTCTTCGCCGACCTGTTTGCGCATGTGGGCCGCCAGCGCGGCGGCCGCAGCCAGGCCTTCCGCATGCGCGGCGAGGACATCCATGCGGTGCTGGAAATCACGCTGCAGGATGCCTACCAGGGATCCCAGCGCGAGATATCCCTTGGCCGCGAGCGCAACCTGACGGTCAGTATTCCGCAGGGCGTAACAGCCGGCCAGCAACTGCGCTTGAGCGGCCAGGGCCAGCCCGGCATGAATGGCGCCGAGGCTGGCGACCTCTACCTCGAAATCGCCTTCCAGGCCGACGACCGCTACCGGGTCGAAGGCCGTGACGTCTACGAAAAAGTGCAGATTCCGCCGTGGTCGGCGGCGCTTGGCGGAGAGCGTGAAGTCAACACGCCTTCCGGCCGCGTGACCGTGACGGTGCCGCCCAATTCCCAGGGCGGCCGCAAGCTGCGCCTGAAAGGGCGCGGTATTCCCGCCTCCGGTAAGTCCGGCACGGCGGGCGACCTTTACCTGATGCTGGAAATTTTCGCTCCGCCGGCCGATACGCCCGAGCGGCGCGCCTTATACGAACAAATGCAACGCGAAATGGGAGGATGAGCGATGCCAAAGGAAGAGATTGTGGAAGGCGTGCCGCTCGAACACCAGGCGCTGACCCTGTTTGAACTGGCGCGCGCCTGCGCCGTCGAGCCGGAATGGGTGGTGCACCGGGTGCAGCGCGGCATCCTGCTCGGCGGCGAAGGAAGCACCGTGGAAACCCTGCAATTCACCAGCGTCGACCTGGGGCGGGCGCGTCGCCTGGCCCAGCTGGAACGGGATTTCGATGCAGATGAGGATTTGGCGGCGCTGGTGGTGGACCTGTGCGACGAAGTGCGCCGCCTCAAAACCCGCCTGCGCGCCGCCGGAATGGCTTAGCCTGGGCGGCCAAGCTTAGCGTTGCTGGTCACGGCCGCCGCGATTGCCGCGGTTGCCGTATTCCTCATCCTGCAAGTCGTCGCGGCTGCCCTGGCGCTGGCCTTGGCCAACGTCGCTCTGCTTGCTGCCGCTGCCTTTGCCCGATTGCTGGTTGCCGCCAGTGAGGTTCTCGTGCTGGCCTTGCTGGCGATTGCCGCCACCCTGGCCGCCTTGTCCGGCCTGGTTGCGCCAATCATCCGACTGTTCGGTGTCCTTGCGTGGTGCCATGATCGCTCTCCTTTGTGGTTGAAGCGAAGTTCATGCTAGGCCGATGCCGCAGGCATGCCTGTAGGTGCACACGCCGCTGGCCTGTAGGAGATGTTAGAAAGCGTCGCTCGGCAGTGTATGGTCGAGCTCGACGAATTTCTGCCGCAGCCATTTGCCCGCCGGCCCCAGTTCATCGTCACCCCGGTGAATGACGAAGAGCGGGTATTCGAGCTCGCTGCCTTCCTGCGTATGCAGCCGCACCAGGCGGCCTTCCGCCAGGTCGCGCATGACCATATGTTCGGGCATATTGCCCCAGCCCAGGCCGCCAAGAAGCAGCGCATGCTTGGAGCTGACGTCGCCCAGCCGCCAATCGCGCAAGCCCAGCACGCCGAAGTCGCGGCCTGCCGTCAAGGGGCTGCGATCGGTCACCACCAGCTGCAAATGTTCGCGCAGCACCGCACTCGGGATCGGCGCATCCTCGCGCGCCAGCGGATGCATGGGGGAGCAAACCGGCATCATCTTGACGAAACCTGCCGCATGCCGTTCGAAGTTGACGGGCGCGGTCGCCGCCATGCCCGCCACCCCAAGCTGGCAGCGGCGCTCCGCCACCATCTGCGCCACGGCGCCCAGCGCCTCGGTATGCAGGCGCAGCGAAACGGTAGGGAACTCGCGCTGGAACTGCTCCAGCGCCCGCACCAGCAGGCAGGCGGGGAACATCACGTCGACCACCACCGACAATTCCGCCTCCAGCCCCATGCCGAGCGCTTTCGCGCGCGACCGCATGCCGTCCACGCGGGTGGCGACGGCGCGCGCATCGGCCAGCAGGGCCTTGCCCGCTTCGGTCAGGGTCGGCTTGCGCGTGCTGCGGTCGAGCAGTTCGATATTCAGCTGCTCTTCCAGGTTGGCGATGGTGTAGCTGATCACCGACTGGGTGCGGTGCAGGGCGCGTGCGGCATGGGCGAAACCGCCATGGTCGACGACGGCAATGAAGACGCGCAGCTGGTCAAGAGTGGGCAGTCCGGGATCTCGCATGATCTACTAAATCGATAATTTCTATCGTTATAAAACCTATTTCATCGATATTAAACCCGATCTAAGATGGCCGCAATCACCAACCATTTCTTGGAGTAACAATATGGCAAGCGTTCTCTACATCAACAGCAGCGTCCGTAACGCAGGTTCCCTGTCGCGCCAGCTGTCTTCCGAATTCATCGCCAAGTGGAAAGCCGCCAACCCGGCCGATACCGTGGTCGAGCGTGACCTGGCCAGCAACCCTGTGCCGCATCTGACCGAAGAGATGATGGGCGCCTTCTTCACGCCAGCCGAAGCACGCAATGCCGAACAGGCCCATATCGTCAAGGTGTCGGACACCCTGGTGGACGAACTGGTTGCCGCCGATGTGGTCGTGATCGGCGCGCCGATGTACAACTTCTCCGTGCCATCGTCGCTGAAGGCCTGGATCGACCACGTGGCCCGCGTTGGCCGCACCTTCCAGTACACCGCCAACGGCCCGGAAGGCCTGTTGAAGGGCAAGAAGGTCTACGTCTTCACCGCCAGCGGCGGCGTGTACAGCGAAGGCGCAGCAGTGGCGTTCGACCACCTGACCACCTTCCTGCGCACCGTGCTGGGCTTCATCGGCCTGACCGATGTGCAGTTCATTCGTGCTGAAGGCGTGGCGATGGGCGAGCAGGCCGTAGCCGATACCGTGGCCAAGGGCCGCAAGTCGATCGACCAGCTGATCGCAGCGTAAGCATTCACAACCCGTAGTGGACTTGGCAGCACCGGCCCGCCGGCCGTGCTGCCTTTTTTTTCGTTTGCTATCATGGTGGGATGAAACGCCAATATCACCTGCTTATCATCGACCCGCAGAATGATTTCTGCGATTTGCCACCTCCCGCCGCGCCGGCCTTGCCGGTACCGGGCGCGCACCGCGACATGCTGCGGCTTGCCGGCCTGATCGAGCAGGGGGGCGCAGGCCTCTCGGCCATCACCGTCACGCTTGACTCGCACCATCGCTACGACGTGGCCCATCCGACCTTCTGGCAGACCGCCGATGGCGCCGCGCCGGGCCCGTTCACGCAAATTGCCGCCGCCGATGTGCGCGCCGGCCGCTATTTGCCGCGCGATGCCGCCGCTTTGCCGCGCGTGCTGTCCTACCTCGACGCACTGGAATCCGCGGGCCGCTACCAGTTGATGGTGTGGCCGGTTCACTGCGAAATCGGCAGCTGGGGCCACAATGTGCACGACGCCGTGCGCGCGGCCTACAACGCCTGGGAAGAGCGGCGCCACGCCGTCGTCGCCAAAGTAGGCAAGGGATCCAATCCCTGGACCGAGCATTATTCCGCCGTCATGGCCGAAGTGCCCGATCCGGCCGACCCGGCTTCGCAGTTGAACCGTGAGCTGATCGCCAGCCTGTCGCAGGCCGACACCATCTACATCACCGGCGAAGCAGGCAGCCATTGCGTCAAGGCGACCACAGAAGATATCGCCGGCCATATCGACCCGCGCAAGCTGGTGCTGGTGACGGACTGCATGAGTCCCGTGGCCGGATTCGAAGCGCAGTACCTGGCATTCGCGCAAGCCATGCAGCGCCGCGGCGCGCGCCTGGCGACGTCCGCCGAAGTGCTGGCGGAACTGCTGGCCAACGCGGAGCAATAAGCCATGATTCCTGTCGTCCGCAGTTTGCTCGAAACCGACTTGTACAAATTCACCATGTGGCAAGCCTTGCTGCATGGGCATCCGAACGCGCACGCCGAATATGAATTCGTCTGCCGCAACCAGACCGCCTTTCCGCTGTCGGAGCTGAAGGAAGAAGTCGAGGCCCAGCTCGACCACCTGTGCAGCATGTCCTTCACCGAAGACGAATTGGCCTACCTTCGTTCCCTGCGCTACATCAAGAGCGACTTTGTCGATTTCCTCACGGTGTTCCGTTTCCAGCGCAAATTCATCGAAGTGCGCACCGATGGCGATACCCTGCTGATCCACGCCGAGGGACCACAGGTGCACGTGATGGCGTTCGAGATCTTCGTGCTCTACATCGTCAACGAACTGTATTTCCGCCGTGCCGGCACGCCGGCGGCGCTGGAAGAGGGCCGCAAGCGCCTGGGCGAAAAGATCGCACAGCTAAAGGCCTTCGGCGCCACGCCAATGCTGCGGCATCCGTTCGACTTCTCCGATTTTGGCCTGCGCCGCCGCTTTTCGGCCGCATGGCACGATGAGGTTGTCGAGCGCCTGGCACGCGAGGTGCCTGAGTTCTTCAAAGGCACCTCCAACGTCTACATTGCGAAAAAATTCGGCCTGATCCCGATCGGCACCATGGCCCACGAGTACATGCAATCCTTCCAGGCCTTCGGCGTGCGCTTGCGCGACTTCCAGAAGGCGGCGCTGGAAGGGTGGGTGCAGGAATACCGGGGCGACCTCGGCATCGCCCTGACCGACGTGGTGGGCATGGATGCCTTCCTGAATGACTTCGACCTGTACTTCGCCAAGCTGTTCGACGGCTTGCGCCACGATTCGGGCGATCCGGTGGTCTGGGGCGACAAAGCCATCGCACACTACCAGGCCTTGCGCATCGATTCGAACACCAAGCGCCTGGTGTTCTCGGACGGGCTGGATTTCGACACCGCCTTCCGCCTGTACCGGCATTTCGCCAATCGCATCATGGTGGGCTTTGGCATTGGCACCTGGCTGACCAACGATGTCGGCATCCAGCCTTTGAATATCGTGATGAAGCTGATTCGCCTGAACGGGCAGTCGGTCGCCAAGCTGTCCGACTCGCCCGGCAAGACCTTGTGCAAGGACGAGACTTTCCTTGCCTACCTGCGGCAGGTGTTTGGCCATCATGCCTCCTGAGGATGGAAGCGGTTGCGGTAATCGCCCGGCGTGACGCCAAGCCGGCGCACGAAGGCGCGCCGCAGGCTGGTCTGGTTATGGAAGCCGCTGCGCGCGGCCACCCGTTTCAACGGGCTGGCGCTTTCCTCCAGCATGCGGCGCGCCGCATCAAGCCGCGCCGCTTCGACAAAATCGGCGGGCGTTTCACCGGTATCGCTTTTGAAGGCGCGCGAGAAATTGCGTACACTCATGCCGGCCTGCGCCGCCAACTGATCGACAGTCAAATCCTGCGCCAGGTTTTCAAGCACCCACTCCTGCACTTGCCGGATGGGGCTGCGCTGCGCGGTTTGCGCCGCCAGATGGGCGCTGAACTGGGCTTGCCCGCCGGGGCGTTTGATGAACATCACCAGTTCGCGTGCCACCGCTAGTGCCACAGCGCGGCCGAGGTCTTCTTCCACCAGCGCCAGGGCCAGGTCCATGCCGGCAGTAACGCCGGCCGAAGTGTACAGCTTACCGTCGCGCAGATAGATCTGGTCATGCTCGACCTGCACGCGTTCAAAGCGCCGCGCCAGGGCGGATGAAATATTCCAGTGTGTCGTAACGCGCTTGCCGTCCAGCAGGCCGGCATGGGCCAGCAGCCAAGCCCCGGAGCACACCGACCCGATCCGTCGTACCACGCCGGCCTGGCGCTGCAGCCATTGCACCAGGCGCGGATTGGCGCTGAAGTCGCGCACCTCATGGCTGCCGGTGACGAGCAGGGTGTCGACTGCATGGTCCAGCGTGTCGATGGTGGCGGTGGGCTGGAACAGCAGGCCATTGTCGGCGCGCACGGGGCCATCTTCCAACGCCACCAGGTCGAACTGGTAGGCGTCGGGCTTGCCGGACTGGCGGGCGGCCTCTCGGAAGACATCCATCGGCCCCGCCACGTCGAGCAGTTGCACGCCGGGGAAAACAAGTAGAGCGATACGCATGGTCAGCCCGCCAGGAGTTTGCCGTTGTAAAGCGAATATAAGGTACGCAGCAGCAGCACGGCAATGGCAACCGTCAGGAATGCCAGCAGCGCAGCAGCCAGCAGCGTGACAGCGGCGCTGTCGGCAACGGCGGCATACTTCAGGGCAGCGTTCACCAGGGCGGCGATCGGGAAGCTGATCGCCCACCACGACGGGGCAAACGGCACCGATCGGCGGAACACGCGCGGGGCCAGCACAAGGAACATGAACAGGCCGAAATAGAACAGCATGGCAGCAAACATATCGATGTGCTGCGTGACGTTGGCGTAGGCCAGGAAGCCGACTTCGAACGGAGCGATCATCACCATCAGCGAGGGCACCATGCCGGCCGGCAGCGGCTCGCCATGTACCAGGCGGCTGAAGATCAGCACGTAGAACACGACGGCGATTGCCGTACCGATGCCAAGCGCCAGCATATTGACCTCGTGGCTCCAGGCGCCGCCGGTGACGGCAATATCGAGCGAAGCCACGCCGGGGATCAGCCAGGCCGGCACGACGTTGGCAGCAGCAACGTTCCCCTTCAACACGCGCGATACGACCACATAAGCCAGCACCAGGGTGGAGAGTGCGCCGGCCGTCCAGGCCAAGTGCTGCAGGGTGGCGTTCCATGGCGCCACCACGCCCGACAGCAGCAAGATGGCAATCGTGACCGTACCGAAGAAGTTCCCGCCGACCGGATGCGTAAACTCGGCCTTCACCGCATCCGGGAAGACTGCCCATTTAAGCAGGTAAGCAACGGTGAGCACTGCAAACACCAGCAGTGCGAGGACGCCGATGCCGTCGGCAATCCGGCTGCTGCTGCCGAAAAGGTGGGCCGCGCCACGCCATGCCAGCGCCAGGCCGGCAATCCCCATGACGGCGCCGAACAGGTTGACGGGAAGATTTTTGACTGAAGCGCCGCTGGTCGGCAGTGTCCGGATTGTCGTTGTTTGCATGATTTGCACCCAATGGATTAGCGATAAATCCATTATCGGTCGGCAAGCTTTTGGCCGATAGTGTGCAATTGAGTCATTTTCGGCCAAGCTTGTGACAAGCTCGGCCAGGACCGTCCACGACAGCCCGACAATGGCCGTCCTCATGAAATGAAAGGATTGGAAATGCCCTGGATGTTACTGACCGTTGCCGGCCTGTTGGAAATCGCTTTTGCACTCGGTATGAAGTGGTCGCAAGGTTTTACCAGGCCGCTGCCCGGCGGTTTGACGGCTTTGGCTGGACTGGCCAGCATCTATTTGCTGTCGCTGGCTTTGCGCTCACTGCCGGTAGGAACGGCTTACGCGGTGTGGACCGGTATTGGCGCGGTGGGTACAGCGCTGGCGGGAGTGCTGTTCATGGGAGAATCAGCGACGCTGGCCAGGCTGGCCTGCATGGCCGCCATTGTCGGCGGGGTGGCGGGATTGAGGCTGGTGCAGAACTAGGCTTCCTGACCGCCGAAGCGCGACATGATGCGGTCGGCCTGATCGCGCTGGGCATCGTCGTCCACGTCGACCGACAGCAGGGCGGCGGGGCGGTCCGGCTTGTCCGTGTTGTCGACATCATCCGGCGTCAGCGAATCCATGATGTGCTGCACGGCGGATGTCGTTGTTGTCAGCGGACGTGCTTCGTGCAGGTTCAGTTGCACCGCCGAGTTGGCGAAGCCTTCAGCCAGCAAGGCGCTGCGCGCACCTTCGGCGTCCGCGATCTGGCGGAAATTGCGGTAGATAGTGTTGGGCATGATCTTTCTCCTGTGTGGGGAGATTGTCGCGTAAGGCGCGCAGCTGCGGCGCGCGCCTTGCGTCCTAGTTGCCGAAGCCGGCCACCACGTTGGCGGTATGCTCAACGCGAGGAGTGTTGGCGAAGTACTGGCCGACCATGCCGCGCCAGGTCTGGAAATCTTCGCTGCCGCGGAAATCAACCGTATGGTTTTCCAGCGTTTCCCACACGATGACCAGCATGTAGGTATTGGCGCGCTCGATTACGCGCTCAAGGCGCATGGATTTGCAGCCTTTGGCGCGCTGGAACAGCGGCACGGCTTTCTGTACTGCTGCTTCAAAATCGGCGCCTTGGCCATCCTTGATCTCAAATTCCGCCAGCTCGAAAATCATCGGGACATTCCTTTCAAAGTAATGTCCCGATTTTAGCTCAGAAGCGGTAGCGGGCTGTGACGCGGGCATTGCGCGGGGCGCCTGGTACGTTGAGCAGCTTGCTGGAGCCGTGGCCGGATACGATGTATTCGCGGTCGAACAGGTTGCTGACGTTCAGCTGCACCTCCCAGGACGCGGCGCGGTAGGCCAGCATGGCATCGACTACGGTGTAGCCGGGCAGGGTGGTGGTGTTGCCCGGGTTGGCGAAGCGGTCGCCCTGGTAATTCACGCCGGCGCCGGTGAACCAGCCGCCGCCCAGGGCCTTGTTCAGCCACAGGTTGGCGCTGTGCCTGGGCGTGAGCGTCGGGCGCTTGCCCTGCACCTGCTGGCCGTCGTCGCGGGCGACGGACTTGATGATCTCGGCGTCGAGCAGCGCCAGGCCGGACGAAATTTGCCAGCCCTGGCCCAGTTCGCCGCTGAAGGTCAGCTCCAGGCCGTCGGTGCGCTGGGTGCCGATGGGGATCACGAGATTGGTGACCGGGTCGGTGCTCTTGATGCCGGTGCGCTCAAGGCGGAACAGCGAAGCGCCCACCGTGGCCAGGCCGTCGAACAGGTCCAGCTTCGCGCCCACCTCCTTGTTGCTGGTCTGCTCCGGCTCGATGGCTGCGTTGCTGGCGGAGAGGGCGAACGTTTCACCGGATGGCTGGAACGATTTGCTGAACGAGGCGTAATAGGAGGCACTGCCGCTTGGCTGGTACACCAGGCCGGCGCGCGGGCTCCAGGCGCGGTCGGTACGTTCCAGGTTCTTCTGGCCTGGGCGGCGCTCGCGCGTCTCCTGGCTGAAATCGTCGTAGCGCACGCCGGCCAGCAGCTTCCACTGCGGCGTCAGCGTCGCCAGCTCCTGCAGGTAGGCGCTCTTGTTCTTCAGGATGCCGAGGTTGTCGGTGCCAGGCGCCACGTTGGCCATCAGCTGCAGTACCGGCAGCACTGGATGGAACAGGTTGACTGTTGCGACATTGGCTTGCGAGCGGTTGACCTGGTCCTTGTCCTGCTTGCCGATCTCCACGCCGTACAGCAGCTGGTGCTGCATGCCGAAGAAGTCCGCGCGCTGGGTCAATTCGGTCTGGTTGAAGTAGCCGTCTTCATCGCGGCGCACGTTGCCGTGGGTGAGCGAAACAGTCTGCGCTGCTTCATTCACGCTGCCGGGCATGGTGTTGTTACGGTTAAGGGAGTAGTCGTAGCGGCGAAAGGCATTGCGCAGCGACCAGTTGGCGTTGATGCGATGATCCAGCGCCACCGACAGCGCCTTCACGCGCGACTGGGTGAAGTCCACGTCGCGCGCATTGGCTGCGCCGTAGTAGGTGGCCGGGTCCACGTCGACCGGCAAGCCTTTGTAGGAAGGGATGCCGAAGTCGGTCAGGCGGCGGTCGGACAGGTATTCGCCCTGCACCAGCAGGGTAGTGTCGGCGCCCAGCTTCCACAGCAGGGAAGGCGAGAACGCCTCGCGCTTCAGGAATTGCTGGTCGCGGTAGCTGTCCGCATCTTCCTTTGCGCCGGTGACGCGAAAGGCCACGCCGCTGTCCGGCAGTTTGCGCGCCAGGTCGAATTCGCCGCGCTTGCGCTTCCAGCTGCCAAAGCTTAGCGTAGCTTCCGCGCGGTCAATGCCTGGCTTCCGGGTGATGCGGTTGATCATGCCGCCGGAAGAACCGCGGCCATACAGTACTGAAGCTGGCCCTTTGATCACTTCCACCTGCTCGATATTGGACAGGTCGCGGAAGTACAGCGCGTCATCGCGCATGCCATCGATGAATTGGTCGGCGATGGCGGTAAAGCCGCGGATGCTCACCTGGTCGCGCTGGCCGTCGCCGCTGGACAGGCCGACACC
Organism: Massilia eburnea; assembly: GCF_009720745.1. Lineage (GTDB taxonomy): Bacteria > Pseudomonadota > Gammaproteobacteria > Burkholderiales > Burkholderiaceae_D > Rugamonas > Rugamonas eburnea. The sequence goes on from NZ_WNKX01000005.1 coordinate 93,821, forward strand.
CGGTATCGCTTTCAGCACGTCTTCCATGGAGCTGGCGCCCTGGTCGCGCAGCAGCTCCTGCGGCACCACGTTCACGGTTTGCGGCACGTCGCGTAAAGGCGCGTCGATCTTGGTAGCGCTGCTGGCAGTGCTCGGATTGTAGGCAGCTTCGCGGCCGGCGGTGACGGTCACGGTGGCGAGGGTGGTGTCTTCGGCAGGAGCGGCGAAAGCGGCGGTGCAGGGCAGGGCCAGCGCGACGGCGAGCGCCAGCGGGGAACGGTTCAACTTCATCGGTTTTCCTAAAGTGGCATCGTAATGAGAATTATTATCATTCGCATTATGCGCCACCCAGGAAAATTGTTCAACGGTAAAACTTATGCTTGATCAAGAATTTAGCGTTCGCTGCGGCGGACCGTGTCGGGACCGGTTTGCCGGGCCTCGCCTTGCCGGAATTGCGGGCCGGTCTGGAAACCATGCTCGCGTTCGCCTTCGCCAACGCAGCCGGACAACAGGTCATCGGTACGGCCAGCCGATTCGGCCGATTGCTGGTTGCCTTCTTGCACTTGGGATAGGTTGCGGCGGCCGGTACAGCCAGCGCCCATAGTGCCGATGCTGCTGGTGCCATCGTGGGTTTGCTGCTCCAGGCTGCGCCCCCTGTTGAGTGTGGACATGATTGCCTCCTTGTCGCCGGGCCAATAGCCCATTTTAGGCTCGTAGGGAGGAAACTGCCATTACTCGATGTATTTGCGTAGCAGCTGGTTGAAACGCTTATTGCCGTCGGTGCCGATCCAGTTCCAGAGGGTATCGACGTCGCGCCGGTGCGCACCATAATAGGCGGGGTTGGTGGCGATCCAGTTGAAGGATTTTAAGACCGGCTTTTCCAGGCGCACCAGTTCGCCCTTGTAGCGTTCGGCAACGTATTTGTCCATGTCCGTCGCCACCAGCAAAGGCACGACGAAAGCATCGATCCGGCCAAGCTGCAGCTTGTCGAAATTGCTCGGCACGGTCGGTCCGCCCTGGTCGAGGATGGCCCCGGCACTTTCCAGCCGTTTCGCATAGGAAGAGCCATACATCACGCCGACCCGTTTGCCGCGTACCAGGTCCATCGGGTCGGCATCGTGCATGAAGCCATCCTTCGCACGCACGAAAGCGACCAGGGCCAAGGTGGTGGCGCGCTTGGTGTCCGGCTTGCCTTGCGGGTCGCGCGGCATCACGATGCCGGGCTGGCCATCGGCGGTGATGTCGACCGGCGCCATGTCCACCGCGCCGCTGATGAGAGAACTGCGCAAGCGCATCATCGGCAAGCGCACCAATTCCACGGTGCAGCCGCCGCTGGCTGCAAGTTCGCGCAGGAAATCCACGGCGGCCCCGGGCGGTTCGGGCACAGTCGGGCCGTTGCCCATCCAATAGGGAGGGCGGTGCTGGTCGGGGTAGCCAATACGGATCGTGCCGCAATCGGCAAATGCGTTGGCGGCAGCTAGCAGGCATAGGGCAATGAAAGCTTTGCGTTTCATATGCGCACTATTCTAAGCCAACAGCAACGCACTCGCTGCAGTTAAATCGTCGTGAAGGAGGCGGCTAGGAATGCGAACAGGGTCCGATCCTGGCGCTCAGAACGCACGCTGCATTGAATCGCTGCGGCGGTCAGTGGCATACCAGGGCAGGGAGACGACTGCACGGACCTGGGTAGGAAAGCGTTCCGCGAAGGAGCGGATCAGCATGTGCTCCACGCCGCTGATGGCGAGGTAACTGTAAGCGGCGCCCTGGTCGAACGCCAGGGCCGTGCGTACGGCCATGTCAAACCGTTCCGCAGTACCGCTATCGTGACGCCGGTCATGATGCCTTCGCTGATCCACGCTGCCTCCCCAGGACAGCCACCATCCTACGACGGACAGTGCAGTGCGTTCTGTGCGTCAGTCCACATCAGGCAATGGGGGCCATTATTGCGAAAAGCGGAAGGAACTATTCCTCTAGCGATGGATTCTGCTTTGGGGCGGAAATCCGTAAAGTGTACACATCAAGAAACCTTTCGGAGAACACGATGAACCGCCGCAAATTTATCAGTGCCACCGCCGCAGCTGCGGCAACCGTCATGCTTCCAGCGCAAGCAGCAACGTCCGGCATCAAAGCCGTGGCATTCGACGGCTTGGCTTTGTTCGATCCGCGTCCGATCTTCGCGCTGGCCGAGCAGTTCTTCCCCGGTCGCGGCAATGCACTGGCAACGGCCTGGCGCGTGCGCATCTTTGAATACAGCTGGCTGCGTACGCTGACGGGCAGCTATGCAACCTTCATGCGTATTGCCGACGATGCGCTGGTGTTTGCGCTGGCGCAGGAAAAGATCACTGCCACCGAAGCGCAGCGCAAGCAGCTTGTCGCCGGCTTCCTCGACCTGCGCACCTGGCCGGACGTGGCTCCTGTGCTGCGCCGCCTGAAAGCTGCAGGCCTGCGCCTCGCGCCATTGACGCATTTCAGCGTGCCGATGCTGGAAAAAGGGATGGCAAATTCGGGCCTGGAAGGGGTCTTCGACCACCTGCTGTCGGCCGACCTGGTGAAGGCCTACAAACCTGATCCGCGCGCCTACCAGATGGCGGTTGACCGATTTGGCCTGGCGCCGAACCAGATCGCCTTTGTCGCCTTCGGCGGCTGGGATGCCGCAGGCGCCAAAACCTTCGGCTTCCCGACGATCTGGATCAACCGCCTGAATGCGCCGGCGGAGCAACTGGGGGTGGCGCCGGACGCCATCGCCTCCAGCTTCGACGCCTTGCCGGCATTCGTCGGCGTGTGACCGGGCGGTTCAGCCAAGGCGGCGCTGCCGGCCCGGAGACTTGGCCAACTCGCAACGGAGCAGGGCAAGCGCCAGCTCCAGTTGCGACAGGTCGGCGGCGCCATAGCCGAACACCAGGCCAGGCCTGCCATGGCCGCCGGCGTAATAGCGCGCGAAGCTGTGCATCTTTACGCCGCCCTGCGCCAGCCGCTGCAGCAGGTTTTCGGCATCGATCCCGTCGCGCAGGTAGGCGCCCAGATGCATGCCGTAACTGGAAGGTATCAGCTCCAGCCATGCGCCCAGTTCTCCCTGCAGGGCGTCGGTGAGAAGCTGCCGGCGCTGGCGGTACATGTGGCGCATCTTGCGTACATGCTGGGTAAGGCGGCCTTCGGCGATGAAACTGGCAACTGCCATCTGCATCGCGGTCGGGCAATGCCAGTCCAGGCAATTCTTGGCCAGCACCAGTGTCGCCATCGCCCACGGTGGCGCGACGACGAAGCCCAGGCGAAGCGTCGGCAGCATGCATTTTGAAAAAGTGCCGACATAGAAAACCACGTCCGCCGCATCTTTCGACCGCAAGGCAGCCAAGGGCTCGCCATCGAAACGGAATTCGCCGTCGTAGTCGTCTTCCACGATGACGGCGCCGCGTGCGCGCGCCAGTGCTACCAGGGCATTGCGCCGTTCCTGCGACATCGTGACGCCAAGCGGAAACTGGTGCGAAGGGCACAGGCAGATAATGCTTGCTTCCGATGGAATCGCACCGACCATCAAGCCCGCGCTATCGACTCCTACGCTGACCACTCTTGCGCCGGCGGCGGCAAAGGCCGCGCGCATGGGCGGGTAGCCTGGATCTTCGAGCGCCACCACCGTTTGCCCGGGCGTGACAAGGACGCGCGCCAGCAAATCGAAGCCCTGCTGCGCACCGGATGTCACCAGCACGTCCTCGGGCAGGCAAGCCACGGCGCGCGTCACGGCGATATGACGGGTAATGGCGCTGCGCAGCGCAAAATTGCCCTGGTTCCCCTGCGGGCTGCGCAGGCTGGAAGGACGCGTTTCCAGTGTACGCAATTGCTTGGCCAGCGTGCGGCGGATGTCATCAAAAGGGAACAGGCGCGAATCTACCAGGGCAGGACGCAAGTCGATGGCAGTTGCGCTTTTCGGCTCTCGCGGCGGCGGTGCGGGATCGTTCCAGAATCGCATCGCGCTGACCAGGTCTGCGCGTTCCCAGATGGGGTTCAAACGGTAGGCCATCGGATGCGCAGGCGCGGCGCGGGACGCGAGGGGCGGCGGCGCGTCCGCCACATAGGTCCCGGAACCATGGCGCGCGACGATCAGGCCTTCGCTGCACAACTGGTCGTAGACCTCGGCGACCGTGTTGCGCGAAACCCCGAACAGATCCTGCGCCTGGCGCGTGGAGGGCAGGCGCGAACCCGGGGCCAGCCGGCCATCGCCGATGGCCTCCTTGAGCTGCTCGACAAGCCGCCGCACCGCATCACGCGAATGCTTCTCCAAGGGCTGCAGCCCAAGTTCAAAGATTGGATCCAACGCACGTCCCCAATGAAAAGTGGCCCACCAATTCTTTGCCAGGGTGGCCCTTCAGCCGTGGCCATGGCCGATGAATCATAGCGCAAATTTCTTTACTTCCTGGAGGACTAAATGCCTGTGAAATTTCCCCGCTTGATCTGTGCCCTGGCGATTGCCTTCGTTCTGCCTGCGGTGGCGCCTGCGGCCGAAGAGCGCGATGGCCAGCACGACTTTGACTTCACCAAGGGCGCATGGAAGACGCATATCGTACGCCGCCTGCATCCGCTGAGCGGCTCATCGGAGACCGTGGAGATGAACGGCACGGTCGTTGCGCGCAATGTGTGGGGCGGCCGTGCCTTCCTTGAGGAGATCAATGTCGACGGGCCGCAAGGCCATTGGCAGGGTGCTTCGCTATTCCTGTATGACCCGAAGGGCAGGCAATGGAGCCAGAACTTCTTTAACAGCGCACATGCCGAATTCGATACCTCGCTGGTGGGCAGCATGCGGGATGGGCGTATCGAGTTGTTCTCGCATGAGCGCCTGGATGGGCGCGCCATTCTCGTGCGTGGCGTATGGTCCGAGATCACGCCAACTTCCCATCGCTATACGGAATCCTATTCGACCGATGGTGGTGTCACGTGGGAGCAGGAATTCACTGCCTTGAAGACGATGGACACGCAGCCGGCGCCAAAGCCCGCGCTGGTACGGACCGTGGCGCATGCCGCCGGGGCGGGACGGCGTGATGGCAGCAACGATTTTGCATTCGACATCGGCGCCTGGAAAACCCACTCTTCGCGCCTGATGCACCCGCTTACCGGCAGCAAGGAATGGCGTGACATGGACGGGGTGACGGTTGTCTCAAAAGTCTGGGACGGCCGCGCCAACCTGGCCGAATACAAGGCTGACGGCGCCGCCGGCCACGTCGAACTGATGGCGATGCGCCTCTACAACCCGCAGACCGGACAGTGGAGTATCAACTTTGCGACGCCTGCCGGCGGCAAGCTTGGCGTGCCGGGCGTGGGTGAATTCAAGAACGGGCGCGGCGACTTTTACGACCAGGAGACAATCGACGGCAAACAGGTGCTGGTGCGCTTCTCCATCTGGGGCATCACCCCCGACACCGCGCAATCGGAGCAGGCGTTCTCGGTTGATGGCGGCAAGACTTGGGAGGTGAACTGGATCAACAAGTACCAGCGCATGCAAGAATAGGGACTAAGTCCTGTCGCTCTTGATACTTAGCAGGATTTTGCGAAGCGCCGCAGCCTCATCCCGGCCAAAGGAGGCTTCAAATTCAGCCTGCGCATCCCGCCAGTGGGCTTCAGCTTCGGAAAGCTTTGCCTCGCCATCCTTGGTGAGGGAGAGCGACTGTTTGCGGGCCAGGTCCGGGGCCGGTTTGAGCTGCACCAGGCCGTCGCGGTTCAGTGGCTGAATCGCGCGCAGCGCCACGGTACGGTCCATGACCATGGTTTCCGCCAGCTCCTGCATGGTGATGCCTGGACGATTGTGAATCGCGCGCAGAATGCTGTACTGGGTTGAGGTGATGCCTGCCTTTTCAATATGGCGGTCGTAAATGATGGACACCGCTCGCGTCGCCTGGCGCAAGGCAAAATAGTTGCATGCTTCCCGTTTAATTTCTTTGCTCATGCCGCCATTTCCTTAAGCGCCGCATCCCGGTGACGGATATCGTCCAGGAGAGAGGATAAGGGGCGCGCTGCCAGGCGCGCTTCAAAGCCTTCATGCGCATCATCCAGTACGCCAGCCATGCACCCTTTGAAATGGACGCTGACCATGCATTTTTCAAGCACGTTGTAGCTGTGGATTGCAGGTGCAGCCGGCGCCTGGCTGGCGCGATAGATGTCCAGGAGGCTGATTTCGCGGGGGCTGCGCGCCAGGGTGCACGCGCCGTTCTTGCCTCGGCTTGTTGCCACCAGGCCCGCTTTCGCCAGCTTGGCAACGGTGCGCCGAACGAACGTAGGTTCGGCGTTGACGCTGCTCGCCAGCACGGACGATTTGACGTCGCTTCCGTAGTGCATGCCTAAAATTGCAGCGACATGGGTTGCGACGGTAAATTGCACATTCTTGATTGACATGATTACGCTGATTGCCCTCTTCAAATGTGAGTTTAACCGAAGCCCGGCGACTGTCCCAATCCTGGAGCAGCCGCCGGCGCACCCGGTCAGCGCAGCGCGAAGGCAGTCCTCTCTGGCTGTGGCGCCGCAGTCGCCTCCGCAGCATCCCATCCTCCACCCAGCGCACGGATCAGCGAAACCGTCGTGACGGCACGATTGCCGCGCAACTGAACGGCGCTACGCTCCACCGCAGCCAGGTTGCGTTGCGCGTCCAACAGCTCCAGGTAGCTTGATCGGCCAGCGCTATACAGCTTTTGCGCCAGGTCGGCCGAGCGGCGGGCGGAGAGCAGCGCCTCCTCGATTTCCGCAGTTTGTCCCGCCAGTACGCGCAATCCGGCGAGATTGTCTTCAACCTCTGCAAATGCCGCCAGAACGCTCTGGCGGTAGGATGCCACCGACTCTTCCAGTGCGGCTTCGCTGCGCGCCACGTTGGCCTTGTTCCGCCCACCGTCGATCAGCGGAGCCGCCAGCATCGCGCCCAGGAGCCATGCCTGGCCGCCAGAGCTGAAAATGCTCGACGCGACGCTCGATGCGCCGCCGCCGGAAGCACCGATGTTCAAGGACGGGAACATGGCTGCCCGCGCCACGCCGATCCGGGCATTGGCCGCTTCCATGCTGCGCTGGGCGGCCACGATATCCGGGCGCCGTTCAAGCAGGGTGGACGGCAGTCCGGCAGGGATCGCCGGCAGCTTGGCTGAATCCAGCAGCGGGTTTGGATCGGCGTAGAAGCTCGATGCTGGCACGCCGAGCAAGACCGCCAATGCATGTTCAACGGTGGCGCGCTGGCGCTGCAAGCTGACCGCTTCCGCACGCGTGGTCGATAACTCGGTTTTTGCACGGGAAAGGTCGAATTCGCCGATATCGCCCAAATCGAAGCGGCGCTGGTTCACCTTCACGTTCTCTTCGCGCAAACGGACTGTTTCGGCGAGCGTCTCCAGTTCGGCATCGGTGGCGCGCAGGCGGAAGTAGGCCTGCGCGACATCGGCTTGCAGGGAGAGCAGCACCGAACGATATGCCGCCTGCGAGCCAGCAGCATCATTGCGCGCAGCGGCGACATTCGATGCCACCCGTCCAAACAGGTCTACTTCATAGCTCGCTGTCAGGTGGGCGGAGTAGGTCGTTCCTGGCGCGCCGCCCGGAGTTTGCGCTCGCTGGGCGCCGGCATCAATGCCAACCTGCGGCATACGGTCGGATTCGGCGATGCCCGCAATGGCGCGCGCCTGCTTGACGCGAGCGGCTGCCTGGGCGAGGTTGGCATTGTTGGCGGTGGCTTCCGCGATCAGGGCGGTGAGCGCACGGTCTTTGAAAGCCAGCCACCATTCGCCTCGGGGCTGTTGTTCAGCCGGCCGTGCCTGCTGCCAGCGCGAGCCATCTGGCGCGACAAGCACGCCGGGCTTGGCTTCCTTGAATGCCAGTGGCACGGGGACGTCCGGCTGATTGAATGCCGGAGCGGCGCACGCCGTCAGCAGCAGCGCGGCCAGGATGGGCGCAACGCCCTTTGCAATCATCGAGTTCATTTAAAGGGCTCCTTCGATTTGAGCTGGCGCCGCGACTTTCTTCGATGCGAAGCGCTCAGCCACGGTGCGCAGCAGGACATAGAACACAGGTGTCAGGAACAGGCCAAAGAAGGTCACGCCCAACATGCCCGCAAATACGGCCACGCCCATGGCATGACGCATTTCCCAGCCGGCGCCATGCGAGAACACCAGCGGCACCACGCCCATGATGAAGGCGATGGAGGTCATCAGGATTGGACGCAGGCGCAAGCGCGAGGCTTCCAGTGCCGCCTGGACAACCGTGCGGCCCTGGTGTTCCAGCTCACGGGCGAATTCAACGATCAGGATGGCGTTCTTCGATGCCAGCCCCACCAGCACGAACAATGCAATCTGCGTGAAGATGTTATTGTCGCCCGCAGTCAGCTTCACGCCGATCAGGGCGCTGAGGATTGACATTGGAACGATCAGGATCACGGCCAGCGGCAAGGTCCAGCTTTCGTACTGCGCGGCCAGCACCAGGAACACCAGCAAAACACAAACCGGGAACACAAAGATCAGCGTATTGCCGGCGATGATGTCCAGGTAGGTCAGCTCGGTCCACTCGTAGCTGATACCGTTTGGCAGCGTGTCGTTGGCCAGTCGCTCCATGGCGGCGCGTGCCTGGGAGGTCGAGTAGCCTGGAGCAGGGTTGATGTTCAGGTCCGCAGCCACGTAAGTGTTGTAGCGCTGTACGCGGTCAGGACCATAGCTGTCGCTGATCTTCATCAGTGACGACAGCGGAATCATCTCGCCGCTATTGCTGCGAACCTTGAGTTGCGCGACATCTTCCACGCGTGAGCGGAACTGGGAATCGGCCTGCACACGTACCTGGTAGGTACGGCCAAACTGGTTGAAGTCGTTCACGTACAGCGAGCCGAGGTTGATCTGCAAGGTCTGGTTAATGGTCTGCAGCGGCACACCCAGTTGCTTCGCCTTGATGCGGTCGATATCGCCATACAGCTGCGGCACGTTGACCTGGTAGCCAGAGAACGCGCCGACCAGCTCCGGTGCGGTGCGGGTCTTTTCAATCAGCTGCTGCGTGGCCTTGTACAACTCGTCGTAGCCCAGGTTGCCGCGGTCTTCCACCATCATCTTCAGGCCACCGATGGTGCCCAGGCCGTACACTGGGGGCGGCGAAAAGACGCGGATAAACGCATCCTGGATGGAGCCGACGCGCTTGTTGATTTCAGAGGCAATGCCTGGGCCGCTGGTTTCCTTTGTAGTGCGGGTCCGTGGCGGCTGTTCGCCCACGAACACGATGCCCTGGTTTGGCGCGGTCGTCAGGTCGTTCACCGAGAAGCCAGGGAAAGCAACCGCGTTGCGCGCGCCTGGAACACCCAGGGCAATCTTGCCGGTGCGTTTGATCACGTCCTGCGTGCGTTCCAGCGATGCCGCCTCCGGCAGCTTTGCGAAGCCAACCAGATAGCCTTTGTCCTGCGATGGTACAAAACCACCTGGCACGACTTTGAACATCAGGGCCGCGGCGGCTACCAGGATAAGGTAGAAGCCAACCGAGGCCGCCTTGCGGCCCAAAACGCCCTTGACCCCACCTTCATACTTTTCCGAAGAGCGGTTGAAGAAGCGGTTGAAGCGAGCGAAGAAACCGCCCAGGACCTTCTCCATGATGCGGCTCAGCGCATCCTTTGGAGCGTCATGTGGTTTCAGCAGGGCTGCCGACAAGGCAGGAGCCAGGGTGAGCGAAGAGAACGCAGAGATGACGGTCGAAATAGCGATCGTCAGTGCGAACTGGCGGTAGAACTGGCCAGTCAGGCCGGAAACGAAGGAGATCGGCACGAACACAGCGCACAGCACCAGCGCAATTGCGATGATCGGGCCGGAGACTTCTTTCATGGCCTGGATGGTCGCATCGCGCGGGGCAAGGCCGGCAGCAATATTCCGTTCGACGTTTTCAACGACCACAATCGCATCGTCCACCACAATACCGATGGCAAGCACCAAACCGAACAAGGTAAGCGTATTGACGGAGAAGCCGAAGCCCAGCATCACTGCGAAAGTACCAACTACCGATACCGGCACGGCCAGCAGCGGGATGATGGAGGCGCGCCAGGTTTGCAGGAAGACGATCACCACGATCACAACCAGGACGATGGCCTCGAGCAGGGTATGGATCACTGCCTCGATGGATTCGCGGACAAACTGGGTTGGGTCATAGGCGATGCGGTACTCCAGGCCCTTCGGGAAGTCCTTTTTCAGCTCTTCCATTTTGGCGCGAACATCGGCGGAGATTTGCAGGTCATTGGCGCCGGGGGCCGCGTAGATGACCAGTGCGGTCGCCGGTTTGTTGTCCAGCAGGGCGTTCAATGCATAGGAGCCTGCACCCATTTCAATGCGGGCCAGGTCCTTCAGCAGCGTCACGCCGCCATCCTCATTGGTCTTGACGATGATATTGCCGAAATCTTCGACAGACTTCAGGCGGCCTTTGGTGTTCAGCGTCAGCTGGAACTCGCTGTTCTTGCTTGGCGACGCGCCGACGACACCGGCGGCCACCTGCAGGTTCTGCTCGCGAATGGCATTGGTCACGTCGGTCGCGGTCAGGTTACGCGCTGCGACCTTCTGCGGGTCCAGCCAGACGCGCATGGCGTAGTCACCGGAACCGTTAAGGATCACGTCCCCCATGCCGGACAGGCGCGCCAATTGGTCCTTGACGTTGATCACCGCGTAATTACGCAGGTACAGGTCATCGTAAGTATTGTCCGGCGAGACCAGGTGCACTACCATCGTCAGGCTTGGTGACGACCGCACTGTGGTCACACCCAGCTGCCGCACTTCGTCCGGAAGTCGGGGCAGGGCGCGCTGGACGCGGTTCTGGACTTCGGTTTCGGCTTGCTTGATGTTGGTGCCGGTCTTGAAGGTCACCGTGAGCTTGAGCGCGCCGTCCGAGGTGTTTTGTGAAGACATATACAGCATGTCTTCCACGCCGTTGATTTGTTCCTCCAGCGGAGCGGCGACCGTCTCAGCGATGACTTTAGGATCGGCGCCTGGGTACTGCGCACGCACCACCACCGATGGCGGCACCACGTTCGGATACTCGGAAATTGGCAGCTTGAAGATCGAGATCAGGCCGCCGACGAAGATGATGATCGACAGGACCGCGGCGAAAATCGGCTTGTCTACAAAGAAGCGGGAGAAGTTCATGATTTACCCCTTGGCGCCGCCGCCGGCCGCTTTGGCTTGTGCTTCCGCATCCATCCCCACAATCTCAGGGGAGACCGGAGCGCCTGGGCGCACGCGCTGCAAACCGTTGACGACGATCTTTTCACCCGACTTCAGGCCGGAACGCACAATGCGCAGGCCATCAATCGTCTGGCCAAGGACCACTTCGCGGTATTCCGCCTTGTTTTCCTTATCGATGACGTAGACAAATTTGCGGCTCTGGTCAGTACCGACGGCGCGCTCGGTGATCAGCAAAGCGTTGGTGTTAGGCCTTCCGTCGCTGCTCGATTCAATCTGAACGCGCGCAAACAGGCCAGGCACCAGCAGGTTGTCTTTGTTGGGGAAGACAGCGCGCATGCGGACGGCGCCGGTCTTCACGTCAAGTTTGTTGTCGACGAATTCCAGCTTGCCCTCGTGCGGGAAACCCGTCTCGCTGGCCAGGCCAATGCGCACATTGACCTGCTTACCGCCATGCGCCAGGGCGCCGACGCGCAAGTAGGTGGACTCGTCGCCGTCGAAGCTCGCATAGATCTTGTCATCCGAAACTACGGAGGTCAGCACCGCGCTCGGGTCGATCAGGTTGCCGACAGTGATTTCCGCTTTGCTCGCGCGGCCGTCGATCGGAGCGATGACCTGGGTGTAGCCCAGGTTGAGCTTCGCGTTGCTGTATTGCGCCAGTGCCGCACGCGCATTGGCATCCAGTTCTTTCAGGTTGGCGGAACGCTCGTCGAACTCGCGCTGCGCAATCGCTTTATCGGCCAAGAGCTTTTCCGCACGCGCCAGTTCCAGGCGCGCGAGGTCGGCTTTCGCTTGCGCCGATGCCGCTGCAGCTTGTGCGCGATCGGCTTCCGCCTGGAAGGGGCGGGGATCGATCACGAACAGAACCTGCCCCTTTTTCACCTGGCTGCCCGGCTGGAAATTCACGGAGGTGATATAGCCTGAAACGCGAGAACGAATATTCACGTGCTCTACGGACTCCATCCGGCCGCTGAATTCCTGGGTCTCGGTGACGGGCTTTTCAACCACGACTGCGGCCGTGATAGGGGGAGCTTTCGGTGCAGGCGGCGCATCTTTGCTGTTCGCATCGACGCAGCCGCTAAGCGACGCTGCGATCAAGCCGGCAGTCGCCAGTACCGCTGCGACGGGGCGCAGAAAGATGCGCGAGGGTTGGTTCTGTCCTTGCATATTTAACTCCGTGATAACTGTGCATATGCACATATTGGGTTGTAAAAAATGCGCAGACACGCTGCCGTGTTGCGCTAATAATTGTGAGTATAATCGTCGCAAATGAAAAGTCAATGCATGAATTGGCCTGCTCTCGGGACGAATCATAGTTCTTGATGGAAAGATTGGATAAACGTAGAATCGTTCTTTTCTTAAACGAAAAGCACTGTGGATTCGACCCTTATCTCTCGGCCCGGTTATCGAAGCGATATCGATGGATTAAGGGCTATCGCAGTCATGGCGGTCGTCTTTTTTCATGCATTCCCCAGTTCGCTCCGCGGTGGCTTTATCGGCGTGGACGTTTTCTTTGTTATCTCGGGCTTCTTGATTTCCGGGATCGTTTTGGACGGGCTGGAGCGGGGGACCTTCACCTTCAGCGATTTCTACCAGCGCCGCATCAAGCGCATTTTTCCTGCACTGTTTCTGATTCTCGCCGCATGCCTGGCCCTGGGCTGGTGCTTGTTGATGGCCGACGAATATAAGTCGTTGGGCAAGCATATCGCGGGCGGTTCGGTATTCGCATCCAACTTTATCCTCGCGAAGGAAGCCAACTATTTCGGTGCGGCGGCGGACTCGAAGCAACTGCTCCACCTTTGGAGCCTGGCGGTGGAGGAGCAGTTCTACATTGTCTGGCCCCTGGTTTTGTGGCTTGCCTTCCATCGCAAATGGAACTTCCTGCTGATTAGCTTGTTAGCCGCGATGGCTTCCTTTTACCTGAACATCAGGCAGTCGGGAATCGATCTGACCGAGGACTTCTATGCCCCACAGACACGTTTCTGGGAGCTGATGTTTGGCAGCGCTTTATGCTGCGCGATTCGCCAAATTCCGGCAGAGCGGAAAGAGGGCGGCAATGTCATACCAGGCTGGGCATCCATCGTGGGGGTGGTCTTGCTGGCTTGTGGGTTTGGCCTGTTGGACAAAGAGATCGGCTTTCCCGGCAAATGGGCGCTCGTTCCCGTGCTTGGCGCGGTGCTGATCATTTGTGCAGGTCCCAACGCCTGGGTCAACAAGGTTGTCTTGTCAAACCGGGTGCTGGTGTGGATTGGTTTGATCAGTTTCCCTCTTTACCTTTGGCATTGGCCGTTGCTTTCCTTCCTGAGCACATTTCTAGGAGGTACGCCCACTGTTCAATTGCGTTTTGCCGCCGTTTTGCTATCTGTTGCGTTGGCATGGTTCACCTATCGATTCATTGAAATCCCGGTGCGTTTTGGCGTGTTCGGGAAAACAAGGGTCGCTTTGCTCGCCGTGCTTGTTGGCGTAACTGGCATCCTGGGCTTGATTGTTTATTACTGGAACGGATTCCAATCCAAAGGCGCGGATGAATTTATCAGCTACTACAGCGAAATGAATGAGACGATTCCAGGGAGTGCTATGCGCAAAGCATATCGGCATGAGTGCAATTTCCTGGACGTCGATCAGGAAGTCGCCGGTGTTCATTATGTGGCAAGAAGCGAGATCTCCAGCAACTGCTACACGCGCGACTTCGCAAAAAGCAAATCGATCTTCCTTTGGGGCGATTCGCATGCGCAGCAGCTTTATTTCGGCTTGTCGCGCCAACTGTCGGATGACTGGCAAATTCTTCAGGTGGCGACGTCCAATTGCGGCGTACTCGCCAATCATCTTGATGGCACACGCAAGTCGGCGCTGTGTGCGAAGTCAAATCAGATGGCCAAAGAATCGATTGCAAGGGCAAAGCCAGATGTTGTTCTAGTTTCCCAGGTTGTTCCGCTAAGTGCTTCCGAAGCCGCCCAGGTTAACAAGCAGGTTCTGGAGTTGGGCGCCAAGCACGTAATATTTGTCGGGCCGGTAACGCGCTGGCAAACAGACCTGGTCAAGCTCGTTGCGCGCAAATACATGATCCATACGCCGAGGTACACCTTCAGTGGGTTGAACATGGCGATGTATGAGACCAATACCGAACTGAAAAAAGCTTACGCCGAAGCGAACATCAATTATGTCGACGTGATGTCCTTGATGTGCAATGAAGATGGCTGCCTGACTTATCTTGGCGACGATGTACGAAAGGGTTTGACCGCTCGGGACTACGGGCATTTGCTGCCAATGGCCTCGGACTTCGTTGCCAAGAACTTGCTCGTGCCGCAGATCTACAGGATCGACTCGTAGTCCGGAGTGACGGTAGCGGCATGCGGCATCCCCGAATGAATAACGCCGTCACTTGGCAGGCGTTGTGGCAAGAGCCAGTGCCAGGTCTGTCATTCGGACAAGCGAGCCGAGTCTTTGAGAAAGATCAATACGAAACATCGACCGAATTTCGAACTTGAGATTCGTCAAATGCGAGCGCTATCTGTCCGAATGACAGACCTGGTACCGAATCATGGTACCTAATCATGGTACCGATTCATGGTACCGAATCACCACCAGCTACGCTTCGCCTTCACTTCGTCGAGGTGCTGATCCAGTACGGTGGCAGTATCAACGATCAAGTGGGCCGTTTTGGCGAAGAAGTCCTGCTGGATGTGCTCGAAAGTGTCGCTCGGCTGATGATAGTCCGCATGATCTTCCACGCCGAACATGAGGAAGGGAATGTCTTCATCGTTGAAAGGCGCCTGGTCGGAACTGTCGGTCCAATTGTCGCCGTGCGCGAAAAAGGAATCGTGCCCGTATCTGACCGCGACGGTGCTGCGTGCGGCGGCTTGCTGCACTAGCGGCTTGAAGTCGGAGCGCTTGCTGATGCCCGCGACATATATCTCATTTTTATCGTTGCGGCTCACCATGTCCAGGTTCAGGTTCATGACCACCTGCTCTTTCGGCACGGGCAGCGCGCTGACAAAATAGCGTGAGCCCTTCATGCCCAATTCCTCCGCGTCGAAGGTGACAAAAAGGATCGAATGTGCGGGCGGATGCGGCTTGAACCAGGCTGCTGCTGCCAGCATCACGGCGACGCCGGAAGCGTTATCGTCAGCGCCTGGATAAAGTTTTCCTTTGCGTGAGCCAAGGTGGTCGTAGTGCGCGCTAATCACGAGATAGCTTTTGGGTGAACGGGTACCGGGGATATAGCCCATCAGATTGACGCCGTTTTCGGTTGTCCTCCAAAACCTGCGCGTGAAAGTGAAAGCCTGTTCATAACCGGAGGGGAATGCTTTGATGCCGACGGCTTCGAAGCGCTTGCGAAGATAGGTGCGCGCTTTATGGTTTCCGCCCGTGCCGGTAGCGCGACCGCCAAAATCGGTGGACGCCAGGATGCGTACATCGTCTAGCAGCTGTTGTTGGTCCAGCACGATTGATTGTGCGATCGCGCCGCTAGTGACGAAGAGTAGGCTAAAGATAAAGATTTTCATTTTAACAACTATAGCTCGGATTGGCGCCGATGGGGGGATCAAGGCTGAGCTTGCCGTGAGCCGCTGACGCGGCGCGAAATCGCTTTGCGATTTCGAGAATAGGCGAATCGAAGAGCCGTCCGTTTGGAAGCGGACGTCCAGCCAACTCTGCGCTTATGAGCAAAGAAAAAGGGCCCCAAGCTTGCGCTTGGAGCCCATTTTCTTTGTTCGGTGGTGGAGACGGCGTCTACCGTACAAGTTGGCTTCCATAGAATGAAAATTGCGGGAACTTATCGGTTCGCTCCAAAAAATACCACCATAAGTACCACCATTTCAAGCCGCTTGAGGGGGGCCGGTAACCTTCGCTTAAGCGCGGGTGCCGGTGCTTCGCGGTTGATGGTGCAGTGATTCGATCAAGGGGCATTTGACACTCCCGGTTGCCTGCCCGCAACTGAGTACGAGCTGGTCCAGCGCTGCTTCGATTCCGCGCAGATCGGCAATGCGCTGGCGGACGTCTCGCAACTTCTGCGCGGCCAGATCGCGGGCCTCCACGCAGTGCGTCCCATCGTCCAGTTTCAGCAGTTCGGCAATTTCGTCCAAAGAGAAGCCGATCCTCTGAGCGGACTTTATGAACTGTAAGCGTGCCAAGTCTGAATCGGTATATCGCCGAATGGCACCGTGCATCCGGTCCGGTTCTGCCACCAATCCTTTGCGCTGGTAAAAGCGAATGGTTTCCACATTAACACCAGTGGCCTTGGCCAAGGAGCCAATCGTGAAATCTGCGTTGTTCTTGCTCATTTTTGATCTTGATTCCGTACTTATGTACGGAGGTAAGATTACCCCATGAAACTCAAAACTCCAACCGCACGAAGCGCTTTATCAGGCCGCATCGGCCTGTTTTCGGCGGGCGTGGCTGCCATCCTGGCCTCATCTTGCTGCCTTGGCCCGTTAGTATTGTTGATGCTCGGTGTGTCCGGTGCCTGGATAGGGAATTTGACCCTGCTGGAGCCGTACCGACTTTACTTCGTTGGGCTTTCATTCATTGCGTTGGCCGGGTCGTGGCGGCGAATCTGGCGCCCTGCCTCGTCCTGCGAAACGGGCGAAGTTTGCGCGACCACCCAGGTCCAGTGGTCCTACCGAGTGCTTTTTATTATGGTTGCTGTGCTTCTTTTCGTCGCACTTAGCTTCCCTTGGATTGCACCCTGGTTTTACTAAAGAGGAAATTGATCATGCAGAAAGTCATCGTTGCTGTTGCCCTATCCGTGCTGTGTTCTGTGTCCTGGGCCGCGTCCAAGGTAGTTACCCTGTCGGTGCCGGGAATGGACTGTGCAACGTGTCCTATCACCGTAAAAAAAGCCCTGGGGAAAGTGCCAGGTGTTGTAGCAATCGAGGTGGAATTTGAGAAGCGTGAAGCAGTTGTTACCTTCGACGATACCAAGACCTCAGTCGCCGCGTTGACGCAAGCAACCGAAGCCGCTGGCTATCCGTCCAAACCTGTCGGAAGCGCAAAATGATTGATGTTGTCCTGGAATCGCTGCTGACCTGTCCTGCATGCGGGCATGCAAAACTGGAAACGATGCCCGTGAACGCATGCCAGTGGCACTATGAGTGCGAAAGCTGCCACATCGTTCTGCGGCCTAAGCAGGGCGATTGCTGCGTGTTCTGCTCTTACGGCACCGTGGTTTGTCCACCAATGCAAAACCCTGAGGGCGGTTGCTGCGCTAAACGATAGTGCTGGGGCGCAGCTGCTGTGGTGTCCTGTCGCTGGAATTAGCGGCGCAACACGTTCGGCTTGATTCCGTTGGGTTGGGTCAATTCCAGTCGCGCTTGGCGGATATTGTTGCGGACGTTCGCAGGGTATCGCCGAAATTGGCGATACCTGCTCGTTAACACGGCCTGCCGCGATTTCTAAAGCTGTGTGATTTGTCGGTTGATCGCTTTGACGGCACGTTCGTTACGTTCGCTATAGCGGTCGGTCAGGTAGTCCGTGCGGCCACGCATCAGTAATGTGAACTTGAACAGCTCCTCCATCACGTCCACAACGCGGTCGTAGTAGGCGGAAGGACGCATACGCCCCGCGTCATCGAATTCCTTATATGCCATCGGCACCGAAGACTGGTTCGGGATCGTGACCATGCGCATCCAGCGGCCCAGCAGGCGCAGCGTGTTGACCACGTTGAACGACTGGGAACCGCCGCACACCTGCATCACCGCCAGCGTTCGGCCCTGGCTCGGACGCACTGCGCCTTGTTCAAGTGGTATCCAGTCAATCTGGTTTTTCATGACAGCAGTGATCGCGCCGTGGCGCTCGGGGCTGCACCAAACCTGACCTTCCGACCACAGGCACAACTCGCGCAGTTCCACCACCTTTGGGTGCGTTTCGGGAACGCTCCCAACCATCGGCAGTTCCATCGGGTCGAAGATTTTCACTTCGGCGCCGAACTGCTTTAGGATGCGCGCTGCCTCGTAGGTCAGGAAGCGGCTGAAGGAGCGCTCACGCAACGAGCCATACAGCATCAGGATGCGCGGCCGGTGGGTCATGTCACCTTGCGGCGCCAGCTTGTCGAAGGTAGGAACGTCAAGGAGTTCAGCCTTGATGTTCGGAAGATCAGGGATGCTCATGTATCACGGCTTTTCTAAGGAATCGGCAAAATCGCCGGGTGCTACAGTGCCACCGACAGTCGCATCGGCTGGTGGCGCAGGATACAGCCAGCAGAATAGGGTGGTTGCCGCGGCCATACCCGCCAGTTGGGCTACGATGAAGCCCGGTGCATCGACAGGACGGATACCGGCAAACGTGTTGCTTGCAGCGCGGGCCAAGGTCACAGCCGGATTCGCAAAGGAAGTCGAGGATGTGAACCAGTAGGCGGCGGTGATGTAGGCAGCAACGGCGAACGGTGTGATCGATGGACGGCTGCGCGAACAGCCAATAATTACGCCGATCAGGCCAAAGGTGGCGACGAACTCACTCCACCACTGCGCCGGGCCTGAGCGGACATGCTCGGAAGCAAAGAACAGCGGTTCGCCGAACATGCCGTGAGCGGCTGCGACACCGGCAAATGCGCCAATGATCTGCACGACAATGTACGGCAGCACTTCCGCAGCCGGTACATTGCGCTGCCAGGCTTCCGACAGCGTCACTGCCGGATTGAAGTGCGCCCCGGAGATAGTGCCGAACATCAGGATTAAGGCGACCAGACCAGCGCCGGTGGCAATCGTATTGGCCAGCAAGGCCACGGCCACATTGCCTCCAGACAGGCGTTCGGCCATGATGCCGGAGCCGACGACGACGGCCAACAGGATGGCAGTACCAAGGGCTTCGGCGGTAAGACGACGGGACAGCGTCATGCCTTCACCTCGCCAATACGAGCCAGTTCGCGCTTCAGTGCCAGCTTATCCAGCTTCTCCACGGGGAGACTGCAGAATATGTCCAGACGGGTCTTAATTTCGCGGCATACAGTGGCGAAGACGTGGCGTACTTCATCGTCGGTGCCGGTTGCGGTTGCCGGGTCCGTAAAGCCCCAGTGCGCAGTGACAGGCTGGCCAGGCCAGACAGGGCATACTTCACCGGCTGCACGGTCGCAAACAGTGATGACGAAGTCCAAGGCAGGCGCGTCAGGCTTGGAAAATTCTTCCCAGGACTTGCTGCGCATGTCCGCCACCGAATACCCGACCGCCTTGGCCTGTTCAATCGCAAACGGGTTCACTTTCCCGGTTGGGTGGCTGCCCGCGCTGAAGGCTTGGAAGCGGCCGCCGCCAATGGCGTTTAGGATGGCCTCTGCCATGATGCTGCGGGCGGAGTTGCCGGTGCAAATGAAGAGGACGTTGTAAGTCTTCTGGCTCATGCCGTTCTCCATCAAGGCAGCAAGGTACCGATGCGTTCCAGCTCGGCCTTCATGCGCGCTGGGTCATTTTTCAGTTCTTCCAGCGGCAGCGCGAAGAAGGTTTCGATGCGGTGGCGCAGGATGCGGTAGGCCTTCATGAAGGCCGCGTCGATTTCTTCATCGGTGCCAGTTGCGTGGGCAGGGTCTTCCACGCCCCAGTGGGCGCGCATCACTGGGCCAAGGTAGGCCGGGCAGGTTTCGCCAGCGGCACTGCCGCAAACGGTGATGACGATGTCCGGTGTGACCGGCAGGTTGTCCCACGACTTGCTGTGGTAGCCCGCCGTCGAAATGCCTTCGCGTTCCAGCAGGGCCAGTGAGCGAGGATGGACGTAACCGGCAGGCTTGCTGCCAGCGCTGATAGCGTGCCAGCCAGCTGGGGCCAGGTGGTTGAAGGTCGCTTCGCCCAAGATGGAGCGGCAGGAGTTGCCGGTGCAGAGAATCAGTACGTTCATGGTTTGCAGGATTTGATGGTGGTGGAAGGAGCGCAGCTTTGGCCCGCGCAGCAGTTATCGGTCAGATAGGACAGCACACTGTTCATGGTGTCGAAGTTCGCGCTGTAGTAGATGAAGCGGCCTTCCTGGCGGGACTCGATCAGTCCCGCATTGGTCAGCTCTTTCAGGTGGAACGACAGCGAGGACGGGGCCACGTCCAATTCTTCGGCGATCTTGCTTGCGGCAAGTCCCTCTGGCCCGGTTTGCACCAGCAGGCGGAACGCGCCCAAGCGCGATTCTTGGGCCAGTGCGGCCAGCGCGGCAATTACGGCTTTGGTTTCCATGTGTGATGTCCTGTCCTTTATCGTCGTTGGCCCGATTATGGCACATTGATACGACGTTTCAAAGAATATCGAAATATCTTGACAGCTTGATGACATGGGGAATATTCTTCGTTCGTCGATTGACGAATTGCCTGATGAACATGATTAGCTGCTGCACCCCAAACACGAAAACTGACCTGCCTGAGCTGGATGTCGATGAGCTGGCTGCGCTGTGCAAGGCGCTCGCCCATCCTGCGCGGGTGCAGCTACTGCGCTATCTGGCGGCTTATGGCGCGTGTTACTTCGGCAGCCTGACCGATGTGTTGCCTTTGGCTCCATCAACCATTTCGCAGCACGTCACTATCCTCAAGCAGGCTGGACTGATCCTTGGTTCTGCCGATGAACAGCGGGTCTGCTATTGCGTCAATCCCGAACGGCTGGAGCAGTTGAAGAAGCTGATCGGTTGTCTTTGAAAATTTTTTACTTATCTATTCGTAATTCGACGAATTAGAAATGGAGCGATACATGAAAAATGAGATGACCTTCCGTCCGGCGACGCCTGCCGATTGGCCTGGAATCGAGGAGCTGCTGGTTGCGGCAAGGCTTCCTTTGGAAGGCGCTGCGGATCACCTTCAAAACTTCGTAGTGGGCGAAGTTGGTGGTCACCTGTTGTGCACTGGCGGCTTCGAGCAGTATGCCGTGACAGCGTTACTGCGCTCTGTCGCGGTGGATGCCAGCTTGCGCGGCACCGGAGTGGGACAGCAACTCCTCCAGAACCTACGCCTTCAGGCAAAAGAACGTGGCGTCGTCGAGCTGTACCTGCTGACCACCACCGCTGCTGCCTTCTTCAGCAAACGAGGCTTTAGTGAGATTGCCCGCGCTGATACGCCTTCAGCCCTGCAAGCATCCCGTGAATTCCAGGGCGTATGCCCGGCATCGGCGACCGCCATGGTTGCCAAGCTCTGATCGAAAGGAACAACATCATGATGACCTTGAACGGACTTCCAGTTGCAGTGCTTGGCGCTGGCCCTGTGGGCTTGGCCGCAGCAGCTCACTTGATTCAACGTGGCCTGCGCCCACTCATCTTTGAACGAGGCGATGAAATCGGCGCAAACCTCAACACCTATAGGCATGTGCGACTCTTCTCGCCTTGGCAGTACAACATTGATAAAGCGGCGCGTAAACTGCTGGAACTGAGTGGCTGGCGTTCACCGGCACACGATGGCCTACCCACCGCTGGCGAACTGTTGGAGGCGTATCTTACCCCGTTGGCCGAGCTGCCAGAGATTGCGTCGGCCTTGAAGCTGGGGCACAAGGTCATCCAGGTGACACGACAGGGTTTCGACAAGGTGAAAAGCCGGGGGCGAGAACAAGCGCCGTTTGTTATCCGAGTGGTGGGGCCGAATGGTGAACGCGACTATCATGCGCAAGCCGTGATTGACGCCACCGGGACGTGGGCGAACCCGAACCCCTTGGGTGCAAATGGCCTGCCGGCATTGGGTGAACTTGGCTTGGCAGCACAAATTGCTTACGGTATGCCTGATGTTGCAGGGATCGACCGCACCACTTACGCCGGGAAGCGCACGCTGGTCGTCGGTGCGGGCCACTCCGCAGCCGGCACGTTGCTGGCGCTGGCAGACATCGCGGAAACCGTGCCTGGCACGTCCATCGTGTGGGCGACTCGCGGCGATCAATTGGCGCGGGTGTTCGGTGGCGGCGACGCCGATGGCCTGCCAGCTCGCGGCCAACTGGGCCTGCGTCTGAAGTCGCTGCGAGATTCTGGCAAGCTGGAATTGCACACTAACTTCCGCATGACCGCGTTGCATCAGACCACTGAGGGCATCCAAGCCGTTGGCGAGGCGCCAAACGGCGAGCAGGTAGCCATCGACGGCATTGATCGCATAGTTGCTGCGACTGGAGCGCGCCCTGACTTGACGCTGACCCGCGAAATGCGTGTTCGGCACGATCCTTGGCTGGAGAGTACCGATGCACTGGCCCCGTTAATCGATCCGAATGAACATAGCTGCGGTACGGTCCGTCCACACGGCCATCGTGAGCTGGCCCACCCTGAGCCGGGCTACTACGCGGTCGGCGCCAAGAGCTATGGGCGCGCCCCGAATTTTCTCATGGCGACTGGTTATGAGCAGGTTCGTTCAGTGGTGGCGAGTCTGGTTGGTGATATGGCCGCAGCTGATGACGTGCAGCTGGACCTGCCAGAAACAGGCGTATGTAACACCCACTTCGCCTACGACGGTAACGCTGCTTCGGAGCCGGGTTGTTGTGGCGGACCCGCCGTCGATGCAAGTTCGGCTTGCTGTGCGCTGGATGAGACAGAGAAAGCACAGGGCCGTTTGGGTTGTTCAACGTTGTCATCGTGCGCCCCTGCTCCCAAAGCCAGCGCTTGCTGCGCTTAAAGAGGTGGAGGCGTTATGTTTAAAACCCTGGGTGCCCGGTATTTCCTTCCTGCGGGCTTAATGCTTAGCGTAGGCTCGTTCCTTGGCGCGAAGACTTTTGGCATCGACCTGGAACTTGCGGTGGTTGTCCCGAATGTCCTGATCCTGATTGCCGCCGCATTTGCTGAACGATATCTGCCATATCGGATCGGCTGGACTGCTAACCAAGGGGACCTGCGCGCCGACGTCACCAGCGCGACATTGCTTTTCGCTGTGATCGATCCCTTGCTGAAGTGGATGCTGCCGGTGGTGTTGCTTGCGGTGGTAGGACCGAGTGTGCAGGCCGCTGGCTCGGCACTCTTTCCAATTGAGTGGCCGTTTCTCGCGCAGGTGGTGCTCGCAGCCGCGATTGCCGAGTTCACCAGCTATTGGTCGCACCGCTTGCATCACCGCCTGCCCGCCCTGTGGTGGTTGCATGCACTGCATCACAGCAGCGAGCGCCTGTACTGGTTGAATAACTTCCGTATTCACCCGCTGAACTATGGGATTAACTACGTGCTCGGGTTCGCGCCGCTGCTGCTGATCGGAACGCCGAACGACGTCATCTTTGGGTACTTGGCTTTGACCTATCCAGTCCTGATGCTGCAACACGCCAACCTGCCGCTGCGAAGCGGTTGGCTGAACTATGTGTTTAGCACCAACGAGGTTCACCGTTGGCATCACGCGGACAATGCTAAAGAGGGTGATCGCAACTTTGGCAGGGCGCTGGTAATGTGGGACATAGTGTTCGGCACGTTCAGATACAGTCCGAAGGAAAATGATCCCGTAGCAGTGGGACTGTACCAGCCATCCCAATATCCAGCGCGTTCGTCGTTCGTGCAGCAGGTGTTATCCATGTTCATGCCAGGCTGCTGCCGGGCGGCGCTATGAAAGGGCGGTAATGCAAAACCGGAAACCCATTGCCATATTGGCGGTTACACAGATTACCTCCTGGGGCATGCTGTACTACGCTTTTGGCGTGTTGGCGACCCGAATTCAAGCCGACCTCGCGCTATCGGCCAGCCAGACCTTTGGTGCGTTTTCATGGTGCGTGCTGGTAGCCGGACTTGCGGCGACGCCAGTCGGGATTGCGATTGACCGGCATGGCGGGCGCTGGATCATGGTGCTGGGTTCTGTTGCGGCGGCGGTGGGGCTGTGGGTTATGGCTTCGGCTGGCTCATTCAGCGGTTATGTGGTGGCATGGTCCGTACTCGGAGTGGCCATGTCGCTGACCTTGTATGAGGCGGCTTTTGCTACGCTGAACAGGTTGGTGATGAGTGATGCTGCAAAGGCAATTTCGACGGTGACCTTAGTGGGCGGGCTTGCCAGCACGGTCTTCTGGCCGTTGACCGAAGCGTTGGCAACCCGGGTCGGGTGGCGCGACACCTTGATGATATATGCTGTTGTGCAGGTGGTCTTGTGCATGCCACTGCATTTCATGCTTGGTGGCCAACACCATGAACATTTGGGTAGCTCTCCGCACGCTGGCGTGACGCTGCCGCAGGCCGTGCGGCAGCCGCAATTCTGGCTTTTGGTTGGGGCCTTCGCGTTCAATGCCTTCATTTTCTCAGCGTTGTCTGTTCACCTGATTCGTGTCATTCAGACCCTAGGGCATGGCATGGAATTGGCGCTTCTGCTGGTGGCTCTGATTGGCCCGATGCAGGTCATCGGGAGGTTGTTGGAGCGCACCTGGGGCGCCGGCACGCCGCCTGCCGTCATTGGCGCGTACACGTTTGCCGCATTGCCTGCCGCACTGCTTGCGCTCGCGCTGTTCGGCAAGTACGCATACGCGGTTGGCGTGTTCAGCATTCTGTACGGGCTAAGTAACGGTGTCCTTACGATTCTGCGAGGGACGTTGCCTGCGGCGATGTTTGGCCGCAAGCAGTATGGCGCGATTTCCGGCGCACTGGCGGCACCAGCATTGTTGGCAAAGGCAAGTGGCCCGCTAGTGTTCGCTATGGCGTTGGACCCTTCCGGCACGCCACCGGCGCTAATGCCCCTGGCCGGGATATCGGTTTTTTCGTTCGGACTCTTCGTCCTTGCGGTCAGGTGTCGAGCAGGATGGCGGACTGCCGAGGCGTGAGGGCAATCGACGGCCCTGTTTTCTCGCGTGTAGACGGTGCGTACTGAAATGCGTACTGCGTACCCAGGTGGCCGCGCAACAGAAAAACAACGCCCTTTACGCGAGAATACGCTGATGGTGCGCACCCTGCGGCTCTCGCGTAGAGGGTGCAAACCTTGCTGCAAACCAGGTTCAAGTTCGATGAAGTCGTGGCTCAAAATTGAGCCGCATATTCAGCCCCGGCTTATGCTGACGCTCCAAATTTGGACCGTGAGTTTTCGACTGTTGGCGGGACCCGTTGCACGGCTTGTCTTGCCCCGCCAGCCCCCTCCTGTGTCGGTACGGCAAATCTGCTAACACAGGATAGGGGTTTTTCCGAGGTGCGTTACACCGCGCCTTTCCTCTTAGAGTTTAAGCGGCGATATCGGCGGGGCCGTCATCGTGCTGGTCGTTCTGGCTATCCAGCATGCTATAGACAACGTTTGCCAGTTTGTCCGGGGCCACCTGGATCATTTCGATGAGCGCGTTGGCTACTGGCGCTGCGTTCAGCAAGTCTGGCTTGGCCTGGAGCGCTGCAACCAGTTCGGATGACTGTTTGCGGCGCGTCTTGTAGGGGACCTTCTTGCGGGTGACGCTGCGTGGCACGTTGTACTTGGCCCCAACCTTGCGGTACAGGTCTTCATGCAATGCAGCGACTGCGCCGCGATCACCGAACAGCTTGCTGCCCAGCCAGATGCCATCACGCAGTGGCAGCAACAGGACGTGGCAATGCGGCATGGGTTGGTCGAAGTGGCAAACGGCGCTGAGGATTGGTACCCCGTAGTAGCCAGCGAGCCAATCCACGCAATCACGGAAGTACTCGGTAGCGGTCTGCTTCATGGCGGGGTCCAGGGAGAATACTACTTCGGCCCCCATCGTCGCGTTGACACGGGTGACCGCTACTTCGGCTGCGTCCATCAGCTTTTGCGCTTGCGATGCGACCTCGTCAGCGCTGTGTGCGCCGCGCAGGATGACGTTCAATTCGCTGAGGTGATGATTGATGTTGCCGGTTTCGTGGTCGTGGCAAGTGGATTGGAATTCGCGCAGGTTGTGACGGGCGCAAACGTGCAGGACTTCATCGTTGCTGCTGGCGCGGGTCGTCTTGCGGCTAAGGGTCTTGATGCGCATGACGGTTGCGGAGTTGGTGGCCATGGTAAATCCTTTCAATGGTGCGGCGCCGCTCTGGGGGGGCGCGGAGAATCCAAATTTGGATGCTGAGCCGGGAGGCTTCAGCCGACATGTGATGCCGAGGGCGAAGTGAGCAGTCGCGCTGAACTGCTAAGGGGCTTGCGTCGAGCGTTGTACGCCCGAAGGAAACCTGATGGCACAGCGCGGGCTGGCCAGGCCTTACTTCGGGAAGCCTTGCAGGCGGGCGGCTTGCCAATCGTCGATGTGTTGGGAGGACCAGGCGACCGAGTTCAAGCCCACGCGGATCGACTGCGGGAACGTACCAGCGCGCATGTCGCGGTAGATCGCGCTACGGGATTTGCCGGTGCGGGCTTTAACTGCCGGGAGGCGGAGGAACTGCAAAGTAGTCATGTAATGCTCCTTGGGTAGGGGCAAACGCATAACCACAATGAACAAAGTAGCTGCGGCAGCAGGGACCGGATCACGCCATATATAGCAAGATAGCGATTGACCGAAACCTGTCGCGGCGCTACTCTTGAACTATCCCGCACGGATAGCCACTGTGAGCATGCGTTCGCTGTGACTGCAACATCAGACGCCTCAGGTACCGCCAAGTACCTGGGGCGTCGCCTTTTTTACCGGAGGGCAGTTTCGCTTGGGCTGGGCTGCGTCGGTGATTGCATCTTACCCAGAAATCTCTATAGAAAATACGGCTTTGTCAGGCCCAATTTCGGTAGAAAACAGTGCGTCACAGGGAAACCCTGTGCGCCTAAATTTCCGGGAGTTCGAGCAGCAGCCGATGTCCTTGCTGAAGCCCCGCAGGGCCAGCCTGTGAGTTCTGCGGATTTTAAATTTTCTATAGGTGTTGCTGTGGTGCGACAAAGGGTGAGAGCCGTCCACTATTTCGTTACGGAGCGCTGCGGACGGGGTAGGGGGATGACGTTACCTGCTTCTTCTTCCAGCAGCTTCTTTTCCCACCAAGCAAATAGTTCAATGCGCTGCGGCCAGCGCCAGCCCCGGTCGTAGCGCATTTCGGTATCACTGGCGTGCGCGTGGTCGGTCGCAATCTTGATGGCGTCCTTGTCCATGCCGGTGTCTTTGGCCAAGGTGGTCATCGAGCTGCGCCAGCCGTGCGGGGTGTGCTTGCCGCGCAGTTCAAGCGTCTCTCGATAGAACTTCTCCAGCGCTTCACGCGAAACGGATTCCTTGTCTTTACTTGGTGATGGAAATGCGAAGCCTTCGCCGCCGGTGACTTGGCGCCAAGCCTTCAACACCCGGGTCAGTTCTGGCGGGAGCGGGATGACCAGGTCCGGCAGGCGGGCATCTTTTTTCTTGAGCAGGTTGCGGGGAATGACCCACTCCGGCTGTTCCAGGTCTAGGTGAAACTGCGACCAAAAGGCGCCGACAACGTTGCTGATGCGGGTCCCCGTGAGGGCAAGCAGCAGGTGGGCGTGGTACACCGCTGGACTGACTCGCGCTTGTTTTGCGGCGCGCATCACTTCGCCAAGTTCACGCCAGTCAAGCAGCGCGGACATACGTGACTTCTGTTTCGCCTTCGGCAGGACTTCCGGCACCGATAAAGCTGGGTTATGTTTGCAGTAGTCCTTCCCGTCGGCGAAGCGGAAAATGCCAGTGACGTGCTGGAGGACTCTCTTCCCGGTTTCGACCGCACCGCGCTTGCATACCTTTTCAATGGTGTGGGCGATCATGGCGGCGGTGATGGCGCTGATGGGTAGCTTGCCAAGGTCAGGGAACACGTCGCGCTCCAGGGCGCGTTTGGACTTGGTGAAATGGACTTCGCTCCACTCGACCTTGCTCTTGGCCAGCCACTCACGCCCAGCTTGTTCAAAGGTCACCTGGTTTTCCGCTACCCGTGAAGCCCGCGCAAGTCGGCGTTCAACAACCGGGTCAATGCCGGACTTGAGCAACTTGCGCACGCGACGTGCTTCTTCCTTTGCGTCGGCCAGGGAGATGAACGGGTATGGTTCATCCAGCGAGTAAGTACTTTCTTTACCATCGACGGGGCGGCGGTACTTGATGTGCCAGTACGGGGTGCCAGCCGCACTGACTTTGATGTGCAGACCATGGCAGCCGACCGAGAACTTGTCATTGGTTTTGGCCGTTCGCAGGAAGTTGCGAATCTGCAAGTCCGTGATAACCGTGCTCATTGGCAATACCCCCAAATCAAAGTCAGACTGCGTGATGGTTTTTTGGAAATACCACCAATCGTACCGCCATTTTGGGGTGGAACGGTTGGGATTTTTTGGAATTCGATGGGACGGGTTGCGGCGTGGCGCAGAATGGAAAACGCCGTCACTGGGACGGCGTTGGATACTACGGGATGTTCAGTTGGTGGAGACGGCGGGAATCGAACCCGCGTCCGCAAGCACTCTACAGACAGTTCTACATACTTAGCACTATCATTTAATTTAACCTGTACGACGCGGATGTGCACGCTGCGGACAGGCGATTCACCTTAAGTTTAGGACTTCTCGAAGTGAACCCTCGAAGTCCGATCCCTTCTAAATGACCCAACACGGCCTTGCGGCCACACCCGAAGGGCGAGGTGTTGTCGGGCAGGTCAGCGATTAAGCTGCCAGTGCGTACGAGTTATCGTTTGCAGTTAGTTTGTTTCTGGATGTATTTACGAGGTGACCAGCCCTCGGTATGCCCTGTTCTGCTTTGCAACCCACGTCGAAACCAGGTCGTCCCCACAGAAGGAAACTCTATTCTACATGAATCTTTTCGTGAGCGTTACTCTTCGAGGGAGATCAGCGGGCGGGCGTCGTCGGCCAGGCGGGAAGGGTGGATGGCGCCGCCGGGGCCGAACGTGAATTCGACCAGGTGGCGGCGCGATAGCGGGGCGTTGGCGGACTTGAGGTCGTCGAAGCTGTCGGCTTCCTTGAAGCCCAGGTCGACTGTAAGGCTTTGCAGCTGGTACGTGTCGACCAGCTGCGCCAGGTGGTCGCGCCTGTTGTTGCTTTCGATGGTGCCGTGGTGGGCGGGCTTTTCGCCTTCGAAGTAGCGGATCAGCGCCGCTTCCATCACTTCGACATGCGAGCGCGTCGAGGCTTCGCCCATCGGGTCGGCAACGGTGGTTTCCACGTTGACGTCCATGCGCTTGACCAGCAGGAAGGTGTCGAGCGTGCCGTCGTTTTCTTCGACAATGCGGTTGACGGCAGGCAGGCGGCCCTTGGCCAAGCGCGCTTGCGGGTCGCGCGTGATGCCGACGTACTGCACGGTGCTTTCGTACTTCAGCTCATTGGGGAATTTCTGCAGCAGGTCGTGGGCGGAATAGCATTCCGTCAGCGCGCCCCAGTTCAGCGTGAGGTATTTGTCGTGCAGGGTGACGATCGGCTTCTTGAACGTGGCTTCGAACGGCACTTCCAGTTCCAGCGTGATCGATTCCTTACGGTTGTCGACGCCGGCCAGCAGTGGCACCGTCAGCTTCAGGCCGAAGAAGCCCCAGCTCGCGCCCTTCTTGGTGTCGAAGCGCAGCCTGGGGCGTGAGACGACGAAGAACAGCAGGTGCTTTTCCATGGTCGCGTCGAGCGCGAACTGCATGCGGCGCTGGTAGCGGCCGATCGGGTCGCGAAAATCGGGCACCAGCGGGTCGTTCACCAGCAGGTCGTACCAATAGAAGCGGCTCTCGGCAACCGAGGCATCCCAGCGCTGGGGAGCGCTGCTGCGCGGTGGCAGCGCAGCCTCGATGTTGTCGTCGCCGTTCATAAAGTCTCCAGATCTGTACTACTGACTATAGTATAGAAACTTATTGCTGTTGGGCAAGTTATAACGTTGTTTCTAGGCGGCCAACGAAGTCGGGGATGGAACGGTTGCGCGGATCAGGGCCAGCAATTCCGCCGGCGAAGCCAGCAGGTGGTCGGCGCCCCAGGCGGCCGGTTCGATCGCGCCGCAATAACCCCATTGGCAGGCGATGGTGCGCATGCCTGCGGCGTGCCCGGCCTGGATGTCGCGCAGGTCGTCGCCGACGTACCAGCATTCTTCCGGCGCCAGGCCGAGGCGGGATGCCGCCTCCAGCAGCGGGGCAGGGTGGGGTTTGGCGTGCGGGGTGGTGTCGCCGGAAATCACGCAGCTGGCCAGCGCCAGGCCGATTTGCGGCACCAGCGGGTCGGTGAAGCGTTTTGGCTTGTTGGTCACGATGCCCCAGCGCAGGCCGGCGTCGGCAATGCCTGCCAGCAGTTCGTTGACGCCTTCGAACAGGGTGCTGTGCACCACCATCGCGGCTTCGTAATTGCTGAAGAAGCCGTCGCGCAGTTCGTCGAAGCCGTCATCCTGCGGCTTCAGGCCGAAGGACACGCCAATCATGCCGCGCGCTCCATGCGAAGCCTGCGGACGCAGCAGCTCGTATGGCGTCGGCTCCAGCCCGCGTACTGTGCGCAGCAGGTTGAGGGCGGCGGCCAGGTCGGGCGCGGTGTCGGCCAGGGTGCCATCCAGGTCGAACAGGATGGCGCGCGGGGCAGGGTACAGGCTCATGGAAAGTGCTTCTTATTCAGGGCGGGTGCAGGCCACCAGGTAATTGACGCTGGTGTCGTTGTTCAAGGAATAGACCTTGGTCAGCGGATTGTAGCCCATGCCTTTCAGTGCATCTACCTGCAATCCTGCGGTGCGCGCGTATTGCGACAGTTCGGCCGGCGTGATGAATTTTTCATAATCGTGCGTGCCTTTGGGGAGCATGCGCAGCAGGTATTCGGCGCCGATTACCGCGAACAGGTAGGCCTTGGCGTTGCGGTTCAGGGTGGAGAAGAAGACGTGGCCGCCCGGCTTCACCAGGGTGGCGGCGGCGCGCACGATGGCGCCTGGATCGGGCACGTGTTCCAGCATTTCCATGCAGGTGACGACGTCGAATTGGCCGGCTTCCGCCGCTGCCATTTCTTCGGCAGCGATCAGTTTGTAGCGCACCGGTACGCCCGATTCAAGGCTATGCAGGTCGGCCACTTTCAAGGCTTTCTCGGACAGGTCGATGCCGGTCACCTTGGCGCCTTTGCGGGCCATGGATTCGGACAGGATGCCCCCGCCGCAGCCGATGTCGATCACGTTCTTCCCGGCCAGGGGGGCGCGGGCGTTGATCCATTCCAGGCGCAGCGGATTGATTTCGTGCAGGGGTTTGAATTCGGACGTGGGATCCCACCAGTGATGGGCCAGTTCGCTGAATTTTTGCAGTTCTAATGGGTCGGCGTTCATAGGCGGGATGATAGCAGAGGGCGAAAAAGGGGACGTAACACATTTCGCGAAAAAAAATGTGTTACGTCCCCTTTTTCCAAAAAAAAGCCCCGCACGGGGCGGGGCTGGCAATAGCGCGAGTGCGCCGGGAATTACTTCTTGGTGCCTACAACCTCGATTTCCACGCGACGGTTCTTGGCGCGGCCTTCGGCGGTCTTGTTGTCCGCGATTGGCTGCTTCTCGCCTTTACCTTCGGTGTACACGCGGTTGGCTTCCACGCCTTTGCTCAGCAGGTAAGCTTTAACGGCTTCTGCGCGGCGCAGGGACAGCTTGTCGTTGTAGGCGTCGGTGCCCATGGAGTCGGTGTGGCCGACGCCGATGATCACTTCCAGGTTGATGCTGTTCAGCTTGCTGACCATGTCGTCCAGCTTTTCCTTGGCTTCCGGCTTCAGGACGGCCTTGTCGTAGTCGAAGAATGCGTCGGCTGCGAAGGAAACTTTTTCAGCGGTCGGCACTGGAGCGGCTGGCGCTGGTGCTGGCGGCACGGCCACTGGCGGCTGCGCTGGCTCGGGTGCTGGCGGCGCTGGCGGCAGGACGCACTTGCCATCCTTCAATTCTTCCGGTGGGGTGCACAGCGGCAGGTCGCAACCTGGCACGGCGTCAGCCGGGGTCCAGTAGCCGGTGCGCCAGCACAGGCCGAAAGGGTTGCGGGCGATCACGCCGCGCTGGTCCTGCACATAGGCGCTTTTTGGCGTTGGGGCCTGGATGTCCTGGGTCACTGGTGCGAATGGCGGTGCGGTTGGCTTTTCTTGAGCCAGAACAGGGCCTGCCAGAACGGAAGACGCAGCGAACAGAGTGGCGAGGAGTTTCTTCATATTGGTCTTTTCCTTATTCGGGTGTAAAGCTACTGAAACTAAATTTTCCATTAATTTCTCGTCCATTTTGCCATATTTTGCAAAAGCACATCAAAAGGCGGGGAAAAGGCCGGTTTCGCGTATCCGACCAAAATGTTGTTTTGTTGCAACGCAGCGGTCATAATAAGGTGCTTTTGTGTCAACCCGATGACTTTCTCCAAGGCCACCGGGCGCCATGCTAAAATCGCAGGCTTGTACGCCTGGACAATATAGATCGACCCGCCAATGGATCAATTCGCAAAAGAAACAATCCCAATTTCCCTCGAAGAAGAGATGCGCAAGAGCTACCTCGATTACGCCATGAGCGTGATCGTTGGCCGAGCTCTGCCGGACGCTCGCGACGGCCTGAAGCCCGTACACCGCCGCGTCCTGTTCGGGATGCACGAACTGAACAACGTGTGGAACCGCCCTTACGTGAAGTGCGCCCGCGTCGTGGGTGAAGTCATGGGTAAGTACCACCCGCACGGCGACGCGTCGATTTACGACACGCTGGTGCGTATGGCGCAGGACTTCTCGCTGCGCTACATGCTGGTCGACGGCCAGGGTAACTTCGGTTCCATCGACGGCGACAATGCCGCGGCGATGCGTTATACCGAGTGCCGCCTGGACAAGATCTCGCAGGAACTGCTGGCCGACATCGACAAGGAAACCGTCGATTTCGCGCCTAACTATGACGGCAAGGAGAAAGAGCCTACCGTCCTGCCGACCAAGATTCCTAACCTGCTGATCAACGGTTCTTCCGGTATCGCAGTGGGTATGGCGACCAACATCCCGCCGCACAACCTGACGGAAGTGATCAATGGCGCGCTGCACGTGCTGTCCAACCCGGATTGCTCGATCGATGAACTGATCGAACTGATCCCGGCGCCGGACTTCCCGACCGGCGGCATCATTTACGGCGTGTCCGGCGTGCGCGATGGCTATCGCACCGGCCGTGGCCGCGTCGTCATGCGCGCCAAGACCCACTTCGAGGAATACGGCAAGGAAGGCGGCCGCACCGCGATCATCGTCGACGAGCTGCCATACCAGGTCAACAAGAAGTCCCTGCTGGAGCGCATCGCCGAAAACGTGCGCGACAAGAAGCTGGAAGGCATTTCCGACATCCGCGACGAGTCCGACAAGTCGGGCATGCGCGTGGTGATCGAGCTGAAACGCGGTGAAGTGCCGGAAGTGGTGCTGAACAACCTGTACAAGCAGACGCAGTTGCAGGACACCTTCGGCATGAACATGGTCGCCCTGGTGGACGGCCAGCCGAAGCTGATGAACCTGAAGGACCTGCTGGCGACTTTCCTGTCGCACCGCCGCGAAGTCGTCACCCGCCGCACCATCTTCGAACTGCGCAAGGCCCGCGAGCGCGGCCACGTGCTGGAAGGCCTGGCTGTGGCGCTGGCGAACATCGACGAATTCATCGCCATCATCAAGGCCGCGCCAACGCCGCCGATCGCAAAGCAGGAACTGATGAACAAGGCCTGGGATTCGTCCCTGGTGCGCGAGATGCTGAAGCGTACCGGCGAAGAAGGCCAGGCTGGCATCGAAGCCTTCCGTCCTGAGCACCTGCCTAAGCACTACGGCATGCAGCCGGATGGCCTGTACAAGCTGTCCGACGACCAGGCAGGCGAAATCCTGCAAATGCGCCTGCAGCGCCTGACGGGCCTGGAACAGGACAAGATCGTCAACGAGTACAAGGAAGTGATGGCCCTGATCGCCGACCTGCTGGACATCCTGTCCAAGCCGGCCCGCGTGACCGCCATCATTACCGACGAACTGAACGCTTCCAAGCTGGAATTCGGCGAGAAGGATCCACGCCGTTCGTCGATCGAGAACAATGCGACCGACCTTGAGACCGAAGACCTGATCACGCCGCAGGACATGGTGGTGACGCTGTCGCACATGGGCTATATGAAGGCCCAGCCGCTGTCCGAATACCGCGCCCAGAAGCGCGGCGGCCGCGGCAAGCAGGCGGCAGCGACCAAGGATGAAGACTGGATCGACCAGCTGTTCATCGCCAATACGCACGATTACATCCTGTGCTTCTCCAACCGCGGCCGCATGTACTGGCTGAAGGTGTGGGAAGTGCCGCAAGGGTCGCGTACTTCGCGCGGCAAGCCGATCGTGAACATGTTCCCGCTGCAGGACAACGAGAAGATCACCGTGGTATTGCCGCTGTCCGGCGAAAACCGCACCTTCCCGGAAGACCACTA
The DNA here is from genome assembly GCF_009720745.1 of Massilia eburnea. GTDB lineage: Bacteria > Pseudomonadota > Gammaproteobacteria > Burkholderiales > Burkholderiaceae_D > Rugamonas > Rugamonas eburnea. The sequence goes on from NZ_WNKX01000005.1 coordinate 128,023, forward strand.
CGTCTTCATGTCGACCAGCCTGGGTACTGTGAAGAAGACCCCGCTGAAGGACTTCTCCAACCCGCGCAAGGCCGGCATCATCGCGGTCGACCTCGATGAAGGCGACTTCCTGATCGGTGCGGCGCTGACCGACGGCAAGCATGACGTAATGCTGTTCTCCGACGCCGGCAAGGCGGTGCGCTTCGACGAAAACGATGTGCGTCCGATGGGCCGTACCGCGCGCGGTGTGCGCGGCATGAACCTGGAAGAGGGCCAGAACGTGATCGCGTTGCTGGTGGCCGAGAACGAAGAGCAGTCGGTGCTGACCGCAACCGAAAACGGCTTCGGCAAGCGTACCCCGATCACGGAGTACACCCGCCACGGCCGCGGTACCAAGGGCATGATCGCGATCCAGACTTCCGAGCGTAACGGCAAGGTAGTGGCGGCGACTTTGGTGCAGAAGACTGACGAGATCATGCTGATCACCACCGGCGGTGTGCTGATTCGCACCCGCGTCTCGGAGATCCGCGAGATGGGCCGTGCGACCCAGGGCGTGACCTTGATTGCGGTGGAGGACGGCACCAAGCTCTCGGGCTTGCAACGCATCGTCGAAGCAGACGCCGACGAGCCGGAGGCGGAAGCAGAAGGCGGCGAAGCAGCCGAATAAGGCTGACCCGCAACGGGCCCCGTCTGAGCGATCAGGCCGGGCCCGTTAGTTTTTTTCAACGTTCCAAATTCGAAAAGCGAATAAACAATGAAGAAAATCATCGTAGCACTGATTGCCTCCCTCGCCCTGGCGCAAGGCGCTTACGCCGCTGAGCCTGCGCCGGCTAATGCGACCACTGCCGCAGTGCGTGATTTGCTCGATGCGATGCATTACCGCGCGACCTGGCAGGCGTCGGTGGAGCAGATGTCCAAGGCCATGCCGAACATGATGCGCCAGCAAGCCGAAGCTGCGATCAATGGCAATACCTCCCTGACGGATGTACAGCGCAAGGAGCAAATGAAAAAACTCGACGCGGACCTGCCGAAGATGGCCGAAGTGATCCGGAACGTCATGAACGACCCGGCAGTCATTTCTGAGATGGAGACCGAGGTGGTCGCGCTGTACGCGCGCCATTTCAGTGCTGATGAAGTGAAGCAGATTGCCGCCTACTATCGCACGCCAATCGGCGCGAAGAGCCTGCAACTGATGCCGCAGATCATGGGTGAGTCCATGGCCATCAGCCAGCGCGTCACCGGGCCCCGCATCCAGAAGGCGATGGAACAGTTCCGCAAGAAATAAGGCCTGAGCATGAAGAAAATCGCCTTCGCAGCCATGGCATTCGCTCTCGCCGCCAGCGCCCATGCAGGGCCGGCGAGCGACGCCTCAATCCGCGAACTGATGGACGCGACCAATGCACGTGCCAATATGGCTGCCTCAGTGCAGAACCTGGCGAAGACTTTGCCGCAGCTCCTGCGCATGCGCGCGGAGGAGGTGGTGCGCAACAAGCCGAACCTGACCGACCAGCAGCGCACGATGGAGATGGCGATCGTGGACCGCCGCATGCCGGCCGTGACCGTGGCATTGCAAAAGGAATTCAACGACCCGAAACTGGTCGACCAGTTGTGCAACCAGCTGATCCCGCTGTATGCGAGCCATTTCACGGCGGATGAAGTGAAGGCCTTGACAGCGTTCTACCGCAGCCCTGTGGGCAAGAAGTCGCTGGAAGTGATGCCGGTGCTGATGGGCGAAAGCGCCCAGGTGGCGCAAAAGCTGGTGCAGGAACGCGCCAAGCGCGTGATTCAACAAACGAAGTAAATTGAAAGCCACGATGAAGAAATTTGCCGTATCCCTGGTTGCTGCCTTTGCATTTGTCAGCGCTCATGCCGCCGATAAACCTGCCGCGCCGGCGCCCAACCCGGCTGTGGTTTCTGCCGTGAGCAAGCTGCTGGATTCGATGAATTACCGTAGCCTGATGGAGCAGACCATGAAGGCCAGCATGCAGCAGATGGAGCCGGCCATGGCGCAGACCATGGAGGCTGCAATCAACGCAAACAAGAAACTCAACGCCGAACAGAAAGCACAAGCGCTGGAACTGGCAAAGAGCAAACTGCCCGTTATGGTTGGCAAGATGCGCACGATGTTTGCCGATCCTGCGCTGATCGACGAAATGCAAGTGGCGGTGACCCAGATTTACGCGCGCAATTACAGCCTTGAAGAAATCAACCAGCTGGCGGCTTTCTATCGCACCCCGCTGGGCAAGAAGATGATGGCGAAAACGCCTGCCATCGCGGCGGAATCGATGGCTGTTTCGCAGCAGATCGTGATGCCGCGCGTCGAAAAGCTGATGGCCGAAGTGATGGAAGTTTTTGAGTAACGGAACAGAGGATGAGTATCGTGGCGAACATCTACAATTTCTCGGCCGGTCCGGCCGTGCTGCCTAAGGAAGTGCTGCAACAGGCGGCCGCTGAAATGCTGGATTGGCATGGCAGCGGGATGTCGGTGATGGAGATGAGCCACCGTGGTCCGGAATTCATTTCGATCTACAAGGCCGCTGAGCGCGACCTGCGCGAACTGCTGGCCGTGCCGGACAACTACAAAATCCTGTTCATGCAGGGCGGCGGCCTGTCGCAGAACGCCGTGCTGCCGATGAACCTGTGCGGCGGCGCCGACAGTACCATTGATTTCATCCAGACCGGCTCCTGGTCCAGCAAGTCGATCAAGGAAGCGGCGCGCTATGCCCGCGTCAACGTGGCGGCTTCGTCGCAAGCCACTGGTTTCGACCGCGTCCCCGTGCAGGAAGAATGGAAGCTGACGCCTGGCGCCTCGTACCTGCATATCTGCACCAACGAAACCATCGACGGCGTCGAGTTCAATTTCGTGCCGACGGTGCAGGGCGATACCGATATCGTGGCCGACATGTCGTCCCATATCCTGTCGCGGCCAGTGGAAGTGAGCAAGTACGGTGTCATCTTTGGCGGCGCGCAGAAGAATATCGGCCCGGCCGGCGTCACCGTGGTCATCGTGCGCGATGACCTGATCGGGAAGGCGCTGCCATTCTGCCCATCCGCCTTCGATTTCAAGAACGTGGCGGAAAACGAATCGATGTACAACACGCCACCCACCTACGGCATTTATATCGCCGGCCTGGTGTTCCAGTGGCTGAAGAAGCAGGGCGGCGTGGCCGCCATGGAAAAGCGTAATATTGAGAAAGCCGAGCTGCTGTACCAGGCGCTCGACGCCGACGACTTCTACCAGAATCGCGTCGCAAAAGAATACCGCTCGCGCATGAATATCCCGTTCTACCTGCGCGACGAGTCTAAAAATGAAGCATTCCTGGCCGGTGCGAAGGCGCGCGGGCTGTTGCAGCTGAAGGGCCACAAGTCCGTCGGTGGTATGCGGGCATCGATTTATAACGCGATGCCGATCGAGGGCGTGCAAGCGCTGGTCGATTATTTGAACGAATTTGCTGGGCGCTGAACCCGGTAAACCTGGGTCAGACCCAAGGGGCAGACCCAACGTCCGCGACCGCCGCGTATCAGGGTCTGACCCTTGGGTCTGACCCAGAATTGCCGGATTTGGCGGCACAAAGTGAACGCAAACTGATGACAGACAAACTGAAACCCCTCCGCGAAAAGATCGATTCGATCGACGCGCAAATCCTGGCGCTGCTCAACGAGCGCGCCAAAGTAGCGCAGGAAGTAGGGCACGTAAAAGCCGAAACCAACGCGCCCGTATTCCGTCCCGAGCGCGAAGCCCAGGTGCTGCGCGGCGTGGCCGAACGCAACCCCGGCCCGCTGGGCGGCCGCGAAGTGCAGACCATCTTCCGCGAAATCATGTCGGCCTGCCGCGCGCTGGAGCGCCGCGTCACCGTGGCCTATCTCGGTCCGGCCGGCACCTTCAGCGAGCAGGCGGTGTACGCGCAATTCGGCACCGCCGTCGACGGCATTCCATGCGCCTCCATCGATGAAGTTTTCCGCGCAGCGGAAGCCGGCACCGCCGATTTCGGCGTGGTGCCGGTCGAGAATTCCTCGGAAGGCGCGGTCAACCGCACGCTGGACCTGATGCTGGCCACGCCTTGCCTGGTGTCCGGCGAAATCGCCATCGCGGTGCATCACAGCCTGATGACCAAGACCGGCACCATGGATGGCGTGCAAGTGATCTGCGCCCATTCGCAGGCGCTGGCCCAGTGCCAGGTCTGGCTGAACGAACATTTCCCGCATATCGAGCGCCGCGCCGTGGCCTCGAATGCCGAAGCGGCGCGCATGGCAGGGCAGGACCCGACCATTGCCGCCATCGCCAGTGAGCACGCCGGCGGGCAGTATGGCCTGGGTGTGGTCAACGCCCACATCCAGGACGACCCGCACAACCGCACCCGCTTCGTGGTGATCGGCAGCCTGCAGACCAACCCGTCGGGCCGCGACCACACCTCGGTGATCTTGGCGGTGCCGAACAAGGCCGGCGCCGTGTACCAGCTGCTGGCGCCACTGGCCAAGCACGGCGTGTCGATGACGCGCTTTGAATCGCGTCCGGCACGTGTCGGCACCTGGGAATATTATTTCTATGTAGACGTCGAAGGGCACGTACAAGACCCGTCCGTGGCAAAGGCTTTGTCCGAACTCAAGGACAACGCTGCCTTCTTCAAAGTGCTGGGCTCTTACCCGACCAGCCTCACCTGACCTTTAAAGAGATTAGATCCATGTCCAAGAATTACGGCCCTGAATACGTTCGCGCAATCGCCCCTTACCAGGCTGGCAAGCCTATCTCCGAAGTGGCGCGCGAGTTCGGCCTGAAAGAAGAGTCCATCGTCAAGCTGGCATCGAACGAAAACCCGTTCGGCGTGCCGGAATCTGCGCAGAAGGCCATGGCCGCTGCCGCCGCTGAACTGGGCCGCTACCCGGATGCCAACGCCTTCGACCTGAAAATGGCGCTGTCCAAGCGCTACGACGTGCCGATGGATTGGATCACCCTGGGCAACGGCTCCAACGACATCCTGGAAATCGCTGCACACGCGTTCGTTGAGCGCGGCCAGTCCGTGGTGTACTCGCAATACTCCTTCGCCGTGTACGCACTGGCGACCCAGGGCATCGGCGCGCGCCACATCGTGGTGCCGGCCAAGAACCATGGCCACGACCTGGATGCGATGGCTGCCGCGATTGAAGCGGACACCAAGCTGGTGTTCATCGCCAACCCGAACAACCCGACCGGTACCTTCGTCACCGGCGCCGAGATCGAGGCCTTTCTGCAGAAGGTGCCCGCCAACGTGGTCGTGGTGCTGGACGAGGCTTACAACGAGTTCCTGAAGAAGGAAGACCAGTACGAGTCCGCTGCATGGGTCAAGAAATATCCGAACCTGCTGGTGTCGCGCACCTTCTCCAAGGCGTACGGCCTGGCCGGCCTGCGCGTGGGCTTCGCGCTGGCGCAACCGGAAGTGACCGACCTGATGAACCGTATTCGCCAGCCGTTCAATGTGAACTCGCTGGCGCAGGCGGCTGCGATTGCGGCGCTGAACGATAAGGAATTCCTGGACAAGTCGGCGGCCAACAATACTGCCGGCTACGAGCAGTTCGTTGAGGCGTTCAAGGATATGGGGCTGGAGTATGTGCCTTCGTACGGCAACTTCGTGCTGGTGCGCGTCGGTAATGATGACGCGGCTGGCGCGCGCATCAACCTGGCGCTGCTGAAGCAGGGAGTGATCGTGCGTCCGGTGGGGAACTACGGCCTGCCGCAGTGGCTGCGTATTTCCATCGGCCTGCCGCAGGAAAATGCGGTGCTGATTACTGCGCTGCGCAAGGCGCTGGCGGAGGACCGTGCTTAATAAGGTTGTTATTTTTGGCGTTGGCCTGATCGGCGGCTCGTTTGCGCGGGCGCTGAAGCAGGCTGGCGTTGTTAAGCATATCGTCGGCGTCGATCGGTCGCAGGCATTCCTGTCCCGGGCCCTCGAGCTGGGCATCATCGACTCTGCCGCCCAACCCGGTAAACCTGGGGCAGACCCAAGGGTCAGACCCCAGTCCGCAACCGCCGCAGTCCATGGGTCTGACCCTTGGGTCAGACCCGGCTTTACCGGGTTTGAGGAAGCAATCGCCGGCGCCGACCTGATCCTGCTGGCCGCACCAGTCGCGCAAACCGCCCGCATCCTGCAATCGATCCTGCCCCACCTCGACGCCACCACCATCGTCACCGACGCCGGCAGCACCAAAACCGACGTGGTCGCGGCAGCCCGCGCCGTCATGGGCGAGCGGGTCAGGCAATTCATCCCCGGCCACCCCATCGCCGGCCGCGAAACCAACGGCCCCGACGCCGCCATCGTCGACTTGTACAAAGGCAAAAAAACCGTCCTCACGCCCCTGGCCGAGAACGACCCCGCCGCCGTGGACCGCGTGGCCGCCGCCTGGAAGGCTTGCGGCGCCATCATCCACACCCTGACCCCGGAAGATCACGACAAGGTGTTCGCCGCCGTCAGCCATCTTCCCCACCTGCTGGCCTACGCGCTGGTAGACGACATCGAGCGCAAGCCCCACTCGGATTTGCTGTTCCAATATGCTGCCAGCGGATTCCGCGACTTCACCCGCATCGCCGGCAGCTCGCCTGAAATGTGGCGCGACATCAGCCTCGCCAACCAGGCCGCACTCCTGACTGAGCTGGATGCATATCTGGCACAATTAACCCGTTTGCGCGCCAGCCTGGCCGCTGGCGACGCCGCCGCCCTTGAAGCTACCTATGCCAACGCCCAGCGCGCGCGCCGGCAATGGATCGAGACCATCGAGGCGGCTGAGCCGCCGCTGCCGAAAGACGCGGCGGCAGAATAAGGAACACGCATGACTGATTATCCGCATTACCTCGACCTGCTGCCGGTCGCCCGCGCCGAGGGCACGGTGCGCCTGCCAGGCTCGAAATCCATCTCCAACCGCATCCTGCTTCTGGCCGCTCTGGCCGAAGGCGAGACGCGCGTCATCGACCTGCTGGCGTCGGACGATACCGCCGTGATGCTGGCCGCACTGCGCTCGCTGGGCGTGGAGTGGGCCGAACACCGCGAAGGCGAAAGCACCGTGCACGTCGTGAAAGGCGTGAAGGGCAGTTGGCCGCTGCGCACCGCCGACCTGTTCATGGGCAATGCCGGCACCGCGATCCGCCCGCTGACCGCAGCCCTGGCCGTGATCGGCGGCGACTACAAGGTGCATGGCGTGCCGCGCATGCACGAGCGTCCGATCGGCGACCTGGTGGACGCCCTGAACGCCGCCGGCGCCGACATCGAATACACGCTGAACAAGGGCTACCCGCCGCTGCACATCCGCAGCGGCGAGTTCAAGTCGCAGCGCCTGTCCGTGCGCGGCGATGTCTCGAGCCAGTTCCTGACCGCGCTGCTGATGGTGGCGCCGCTGATGGCGCGCGAACATGCCGTGACCATCGACGTGGAAGGCGAGCTGATTTCCAAGCCTTACATCGAGATCACCCTGAACCTGATCCGCCGCTTTGGCGGTGTGGTCGAGCAGGATGGCTGGTCTTCGTTCACCATTCCAGCCGGGCAGACCTACAAGAGCCCTGGCATCATCCACGTTGAAGGCGACGCTTCCAGCGCCTCCTATTTCCTTGCTGCCGGCGCGATTGGCCGTGGCCCGGTGCGGGTGCAGGGCGTGGGCCGCGAATCGATCCAGGGCGATGTGCGCTTTGCGCAGGCGCTGGAGCAGATGGGCGCAACCATCGTCATGGGCGATAACTGGATTGAGGCCAGCGCTTCCGGTCCGCTGAAGGCGGTTGATATGGACTTCAACCATATTCCGGATGCCGCGATGACGATTGCCGTGGCTGCGTTGTATGCCGAGGGCACCACAACCTTGCGTAATATCGCGTCCTGGCGCGTGAAGGAGACTGATCGCCTGTCCGCCATGGCGACTGAGCTGCGCAAACTGGGCGCGACGGTGGAGGAGGGGGCTGACTGGCTGTCCGTGACGCCGCCTGCCGTGTTGCAGCCGGCCGCCATCGACACTTATGATGACCACCGCATGGCGATGTGCTTCTCGCTGGCATCGCTGGATGGATACATCCGCCAGGGCGCCAAGGTGCGCATCAATGATCCAAAATGCGTCGCGAAGACGTTCCCTGAGTATTTTTCCGCGTTCGCGTCGATCGCGAAGCGTGGTAGCGTTTAACTTTTAGCCAACCAGACCCGCTACCGCCAGCGCCGCGGACTGGGTCAGACCCTTGGGTCTGACCCAGGTTTACCGGGTCTAAATTAAATTTATGCCAACATCGAACATCCCAGTCATCACCATCGACGGCCCGACCGCTAGCGGCAAGGGCACCGTGGCCCACAAGGTCGCGGACAAGCTTGGCTTCCACCTCCTCGATTCCGGCGCCCTGTACCGCCTGACCGCGCTGCAGGCGCTGCGCCGCGAAACCAACCTGAACGACGAGCACGCCCTGGCCAAGCTGGCCGAGCACCTCAACATCCATTTCGCCGGCGACGCCATCTATTTGTCGCAAGAAAACGTCACCGACGCCATCCGCGCCGAAGAAGTTGGCAATACAGCATCAAAAATCGCCGCCCTGCCGGCGGTAAGGCAAGCCCTGTACGGCCTGCAACTGAGTTTCCGTAAGACACCAGGCCTGGTCGCAGACGGCCGCGACATGGGCTCCGTCATCTTCCCGCACGCCCAGCTGAAGGTGTTTTTGACCGCCTCTGTGGAAGCGCGTGCCGATCGCCGCTATAAGCAATTGATCGGAAAGGGAATTTCTGCTAGTATGCAAGACCTGCTGATGGATTTGAAAGCGCGCGACGACCGGGATATGAACCGGGCCATTGCGCCGCTGGCGCCGGCAGAGGGTGCGTACCTCCTCGATACGTCTGCCATGAACGCTGATGAAGCGACCGAGCAGGTGTTGAAATGGTGGGCCGCTGCCCATAAATAAATAGCTGTTTTTGTTCAACCCTCAACCCAGTTGAAGCCGCATAGTGCGGGCCTTACTGGCTAACCTGGAAATAAATAATGGAAAGTTTTGCAGCCCTCTTCGAAGAGTCCCTGTCGCGTCAAGACATGCGCTCTGGCGAAGTGATCTCCGCTGAAGTCGTGCGTCTGGACCACAACTTTGTGATCGTCAACGCAGGCCTGAAATCGGAAGCTTTCATTCCTGTTGAAGAATTCAAGAATGACCAAGGCGAACTGGAAGTCAAAGTAGGCGACTTCGTTTCCGTGGCCATCGAATCGCTGGAAAATGGTTTCGGCGATACCATCCTGTCCCGTGACAAGGCCAAGCGCCTGGCATCGTGGCTGGCACTGGAAAAAGCAATGGAATCCGGCGAGATCGTCGTTGGTACCGTCAATGGCAAAGTCAAGGGCGGCCTGACCGTTCTGACCAACGGCATCCGTGCTTTCCTGCCAGGTTCGCTGGTAGACACCCGTCCAGTCAAGGACACCACCCCATTCGAAGGCAAGACCCTCGAGTTCAAGGTTATCAAGCTGGACCGCAAGCGCAACAACGTGGTTCTGTCCCGCCGCGCCGTCATCGAAGCTTCGATGGGCGAAGAGCGTCAGAAGCTGATGGAAACCCTGAAAGAAGGCACCGTGGTAACCGGCGTCGTCAAGAACATCACCGACTACGGTGCGTTCGTTGACCTGGGCGGCATCGACGGCCTGCTGCACATCACCGACCTGGCATGGCGTCGTGTACGTCACCCATCCGAAGTCCTGACCGTTGGCCAGGAAATCACCGCCAAGGTCCTGAAGTACGATCAAGAGAAGAACCGTGTGTCCCTGGGCGTGAAGCAACTGGGCGACGATCCTTGGACCGGTCTGTCCCGTCGTTACCCACAAGGCACCCGCCTGTTCGGTAAAGTCACCAACCTGACCGACTACGGTGCGTTCGTTGAAGTTGAACAGGGCATCGAAGGCCTGGTTCACGTGTCCGAAATGGACTGGACCAACAAGAACGTGGCTCCTAACAAAGTCGTTCAACTGGGCGACGAAGTTGAAGTCATGGTCCTGGAAATCGACGAAGAGCGTCGTCGTATCTCCCTGGGTATGAAGCAGTGCAAGGCCAACCCTTGGGACGACTTCGGCATGACCCACAAGAAGGGCGATAAGGTCAAAGGCGCAATCAAGTCGATCACCGACTTCGGCGTGTTCATCGGCCTGCCAGGCAACATCGACGGCCTGGTGCACCTGTCCGACCTGTCCTGGACCGAGTCCGGCGAAGAAGCCGTACGCAAGTTCAAGAAAGGTGACGAACTGGAAGCCGTGGTTCTGGCAATCGACGTTGAGCGTGAGCGCGTTTCCCTGGGCGTTAAGCAACTGGAAGGCGATCCATTCAACAACTTCGCAGCCATGAACGACAAGGGCTCCCTGGTCACCGGTACCGTTAAGTCGGTTGAGCCAAAAGGCGCCGTGATCGCCCTGTCCGAAGAAGTTGAAGGCTACCTGCGCGCTTCCGAAATCTCCCGCGACCGCGTGGAAGATGCCGGCACCCACCTGAAGGTTGGCGATTCCGTGGAAGCCCTGGTGATCAACATCGATCGCAAGGCACGTTCGATCCAGCTGTCGATCAAAGCTAAAGACAACGCAGAAACTGCTGAAGTGATGTCGAAGATGGCCGCTGATTCCAGCGCCGCTTCCGGCACCACCAGCCTGGGCGCGCTGCTGAAAGCTAAGTTCGACAACAAGAACTAATCTACCGAGCACTTAGATGACTAAGTCCGAATTGATCAACCGACTGGCTGAGCGTTACTCCCAGCTGGTGGCTAAAGATGCGGAGTATGCCGTCAAGACCATCCTCGATGCGATGACCAACGCCTTGGCCGACGGCCAGCGCATCGAGATCCGTGGTTTTGGCAGCTTTGCCCTGAATTCGCGGCCGCCACGCATTGGGCGCAATCCCAAGTCCGGCGACAAGGTGATGGTCCCTGAAAAACGGGTGCCGCACTTCAAGCCTGGCAAGCAGCTGCGCGAGCGGGTCGATGCGATGGTCGGGCAACCGATCATTGAGGACTGAGTCTCCGGCAAAGTAGAATGAAGGGGCGGGCATTTGCCTGCCCCTTTTTTTGTTGTTTTAAACCCGGTAAACCTGGGTCTGACCCGAGGGTCAGCCCCTGTCTGATCAGCGGCCTGCGGCTGCGAGACCGTACAGGGTCAGGCACTTGTGCCTGACCCAGGTTTACCGGGTTTAAAAAGATAGGAACCGAGAATGAAATTTATTTCAACCGCCTTCGGCGTTGTCCTGTTTGTCCTGTTCTTTGGTTTTGCCCTGAAAAACACGCAGGAAGTCGACCTGCACCTGTTCCTGAATTACGAGCTGCGCGGCCCTCTGGTGCTGATGCTGCTGGCCTTCTTCGTCGCCGGCGCCGCCCTGTGCATCCTTGCGCTCACCCCAACCTTGTTCCGCCAGCGCCGCGAATCGAACAAGCAGAAATCCACCATCCAATCCCTGCAAAGCGCCGCCATGCAAGTGAACGAGCGCCCTATGCCGGACAGCATCAACACCCAGCAATAAGAAAAATATGGAATTTGAATTCTGGTGGCTGCTGGGCATCCCAGCCTTCTTCACCCTGGGCTGGATCGCCGCCCGCGTCGATATCCGCGCCGTGGTATCCGAATCGCGCACCCTGCCGCGCGGCTACTTCCGCGGCCTGAACCACCTGCTGAACGACCAGCCGGACAAGGCGATCGACTCCTTCATCGAGATCGTCAAGCTCGATCCCGAAACGGCCGACATGCACTTCGCACTGGGAAACCTGTTCCGCCGCCGCGGCGAAACGGAGCGCGCCATCCGCGTACACCAGAACCTCCTGTCGCGGCCCGACCTGCCGGCCGAGCAGCGCGCCCACGCCGAATATGAGCTGGGCCAGGATTACCTGAAAGCCGGCCTGCTGGACCGCGCCGAAGAAACCTACACCCGCCTGCTCGATACCTCTTACGCCGTGCAAGGCCGCAAAGCCCTGCTCGAGATCTACCAGCGCGAAAAAGAATGGCAGCGCGCGATCGATGCAGCCGTCGCGCTGCAGGACGCCGGCGCCGGCTCGCGCCAGAAAGAGATCTCCCAGTTCTATTGCGAGCTGGCGCAGGACGCGCTGGTTCACATGAAGCCCGAAGAAGCGGAACTGTTGCTGGAAAAAGCCCTGCACGCCGACCGCGCCAGCGTACGCGCCACCATCCTGTGCGGCGACGCCTTGCTGGCCAAGGGCGACACCGAAGCCGCGCTGATGATGTGGCGCCGCGTCGAACAGCAATCCGTACCGCACACCGCGCTGGTGGCAACGCGCCTGATGGATGGCTACCGCAAGGTAGGCCGCCCGCAGGAAGGCGTCAGCCTGCTGAAATCCTACCTCGAGCAAGCGTCCTCGATCGACCTGCTGGAAGTGGTGTTCAAGGCCGTCATCGAGCTGGAAGGCGTGGAAACCGCCAAGCAGCTGGTGATCGATGAACTGCGCCGCACTCCAACCCTGCTCGGCCTCGACAAGCTGCTGGAAGCGCGCATGATGGATGCCCCGGCCTCGGTGCTGTCCGAGCTGTCGATGGTCAAGAACCTGGTGCACGGCTACACGCAAAAGCTGGCCCGCTACCAATGCAGCCACTGCGGCTTCAAAGCGCGCCAGTTCTACTGGCACTGCCCGGGCTGCAGCCGCTGGGATTCCTACCCGCCGCGCCGCACCGAAGAACTCAACGTAATGAATTAAGACCATGAGCAAAGCACCCGCACTCGACAAAGTACGCATCCTCGTCGCCGGCGACGTCATGCTCGACCGCTACTGGTTCGGCGACGTCAGCCGCATCTCGCCGGAAGCCCCGGTTCCCGTGGTACGCATCGAACGCCGCGAAGCCCGCCTGGGCGGCGCCGCCAACGTCGCACGTAATGCAGCCGCACTGGGCGCGCACGCCGGCCTGCTCGGCATCATCGGCGCCGACGAAGCAGGCGCCGAAGTAGAGCAGCTGTTACAAGGCGGCGGCATCCACAGCTACCTGAAGCACGACAACGCCATCTCCACCATCATCAAGCTGCGCGTGATCGGCCGCCAGCAGCAGATGGTCCGCATCGACTTTGAAGAAGCGCCAAGCGAATCGGTGCTGCGTAACAAGCTGGTGCAGTTCAAGACCCTGCTGCCGGAATACGACGTGATCGTGCTGTCCGACTACAACAAGGGCGGCCTGGTCGACGTCGCAGAAATGATCGCCACCGCCCGCGCGGCCGGCAAGATCGTGATGGTCGACCCGAAAGGCGACGACTTCTCGCCCTACAAAGGCGCCACCGTGCTGACCCCGAACAAATCGGAACTGAAGCGCATCGTCGGCAGCTGGAGCAGCGAAGAACAGCTGGTCACCAAAGCCCAGAACTTGCGCGCAGAGTTGTCGCTGGACGCACTGCTGCTGACCCGATCGGAAGAGGGCATGACCTTGTTCACGGACAGCGGCATCTTCAACGTCCAGGCCAGCGCCCGCGAAGTGTTCGACGTCTCCGGCGCCGGCGACACCGTGATCGCCACCATGGCCGCCATGCTGGGCTCCGGCGCCGGCTGGCAGGAAGCGGTGGAAACCGCCAACCGCGCCGGCGGCATCGTGGTCGGCAAGCTCGGCACCGCCACCGTCACCCGCGACGAACTATTCGCCTAAAGTTCGGGGGCGGAAGAAAAAAAGGGGACGTAACACATTTTCGGCAAAGCCGAAAATGTGTTACGTCCCCTTTTTTTCTTCCGCCGACTTTTATGATTGTTGGCGCGAGACCTGGTGCCGGTGACGGTAGCCGCCGAGCGTTTGCTTCAGCAGTTCGCGGTGGGGCTTGATGCCGGGCAGCTTCACCTTCTTCGTTGAGGTCTTGCCGCTGCCTGGGTCTTTCACCGTCAGCTTCAGCACGTCGCCGCCGTAGCCGTCTTCGTAATTGATGCCCTTGATCTGGTCCCAGCCGTAATTGCTTTGGTCCTTGGCGACGGTGACGCCGTCATACGCTACCGCAACCGCGCCGAAATCCTGTGGCGGGAAGTACTTCAATACGATGGCAAGCTCCTGTTCATTCGATGGCAGGTAGCGATAGGCCAGCACGTGCTCATGCGCCTGGGCGAAGCGTGATTCGTAGGCGCTCCAGAGGCGGCTCTCGATGTCGGCTGCGTTCAGGATCTCGCTGTACCAGCTCGCCGTCACCTCGGTCGCCACGACGGCGCCAAACAGCTTGGCGGGAATCGGGCTGCTGACATTCTCCATGCGTTCGGTCAGCTTGGGGTGTGAGTCGAATGGGTGCGGGATGTTGGCGCCGTCCATCGCATCCTGGAATTTGTCGGAGTAGGCGAAAGGCTTCAGGCCTTGCGCAACGTAGGCCGAAATGCCGATTTCACCTTCATGGCGTTCGCCGCGCTGGAACAGCTCTTCTTCAATCTGGCCGCGATAGTTGCCGTAGGCGGAAATCTTGATCAGTGCCGAAATCAGCGGCCGTCCGGAAACCGCCTGCGCGGCAGCGCGGTCGGCCAGGAATTCGCGTGCGCGGCTTTCGCGCATCAGGCCCAGTTCCAGTGCGGTGCGGTACACGATCAGCGGGTAGAAGGCGACCAGCGTCATCACCTTGCCGCGCATGGCGCCAATGTAGCCGTCGAACTGCGACAGCGCAGGGCCGAGTTTTGCGCTGCGTTCGGTGTCGCCGCCGCTGAAGTGCGCAAGTTCGTGCGCCAGCACGGCGTCTGCTTCGCGCTGGTCCAGCACGCGAAGCAGCGGGAGGCTGACGAACAGGCTGCGCCCGTCGACAGTCCCTTTGGCCAGCGTGATCGGGCTTTCCGTGACGAAGAAGTTGGTATCGATGCCGCCGATGATCTGGCGTGGCGGTTCGGTGCCCAGCGTCTGGGCCAGGTTGCGCACGCGCTGCCACAATGCCGGCGCATCCTGTTCGCGCACAAGTTCACCTTCGACTTCGAACTTCCATTTGGTGCGTGCAAAAATCTGGGCCACGGCTACCACTGCGGCAGCAGCGGCGCCAATGCCAGTGAGCATTACCAGCTTGACCGAATACCTTTCGAGGTACCAGGCCGTGAGCCAGAACGAGAGCCAGGCCAGCATCGCATTCTGTACCACCACTTCAACCGCGCCAGACCACGACAGCAGGCGCCAGCCGATCAGCAGGCTGCGGTACTGGGCGTCGCGGTCGCGTTGGGCGGCCACGCATAGCGCGGCGATGACTGCGGCCACGGCGGCTCCCCAGAACAGCATGGCTTTGGAGATCGTGTGCGCCCAGTAGAACTGCCACTGGTCGCCCCACGGATCGCAAGCGCGGGCCCGGTAGTCCGCCAGCGCCGGATCATTGTTGCCGCACACGGTGGATGGCGGATTGGCGCGAAAGCGGGCTAGGACTTGCTCGCGTTCCGCCGCCGATTCGCCAGACTTGCGTAAGTCGCCGTCAATGGCTTCGATAAATTGACGGTCCCAGGTTTTCAGTACATGTCCGCTGAAAAGCAGGGTGACCGTCGGGACAAGGGCCAGTGCCAGCACGGCATAAAGCGCCATACGCAGCAGTTCGGATTTAAGGGTATGCAAGGAGCGCATTGGTGATTGAAATTGCCAAAAATTCAAGTATGGCAGGACATCTTTAGTTGCGCCATCGCAATTTCTAATTTTGTGGTAAATCTGGCATCTGATTACCGGCGCGGCAAGCGGAGCTTCTTTGTTATATTGGCAATTCGATCAACCACCGACGATTGCCATGCGCGCCTATCTCCTCGCTGTCCTTGCCGCCATTTCGATCCAAGCAAACGCCCAACCCAATTTCAGCAAAGATATCGCCGGCGGCAGCGACCATCCTTTGCTACACCGCTATGAGGGCTCGATGCTCTATATGTTCGGCGGCGAGAACCTGGGGCCGGCACAAATCGTCGATACCGAGGCCGGCAAGCCGGTGCTGCGCAAGGTGGAGGGCAAGACCGCCAACCGCTTCTACTGGGGTCCGAAAGGCCGTAGCGCGCTGGAGGTTTACCGCAACTACCAGCAGGCTTTGACCGCAGCCGGCTTCAAGACACTCTATGCCTGCGAGACCGATCAATGTGAGAAGGCCAACACGCAGCGCCTGGTGCAGGAGTGGCCGCGCGAGGCGAACTGGAAGGAATTCAATCCTTTGGTCTCCAATATGTTCAACAGCGCCAACCAGCCGCGCTTCCACCTGATCAGCGCGGTCAAGCCTGGTCCGGGCGGCAATACCTATGTCCAGGTCGGCTTGACCGACTTCCCTGAATTCCAGCGCGTGCGCCAGTTCGTGCAGATCGTCGAGCCTGCCGTGATGGAGGGCGGTAAGGTCACCGTTGATACGCGCGCCATCCAGGAAGGATTGCAGCGCGATGGCAAGGTGGCGTTGTACGGCGTGACCTTCGATACCAACAAGGCCGTCATCCGCGAGCAGTCCAGCGAGCAGCTGGAACAGATGGCCAAGGCATTGCAGGCGCAGCCCAAGATGAAAGTCTTTATCGTCGGCCATACCGACGACCAGGGCGAGTTCGAAGCCAACCTGGCCCTGTCCCAGAAGCGCGCGCAGGCGGTGGCCGATGCGCTGGCGTCCAAGTACGGCATTCCCGCCAACCGGATGTTGCCGAAGGGTGTGGCGAACATGGCGCCAGTGGCCAGCAATGCCAGCGATGAGGGCCGCGCAAAGAACCGTCGTGTGGAATTAGTTGTACGTTGATTGATCTGCCTCAAATCCCGCGCAGCCCGTGTCAGCGGGCCGGCGCGCGGGACGTTGTGTCGGCACGAGGTCTTCTCGTGTCCACATTTGGAGGCAATCATGATCAGGAAACTGCTGTTCGCCGTCGCCACGCTGGTGGCTTGCATGGGCATGGCGTTCGCCCAGGTTGACGTCAACAAGGCCGATGCGGCCGCACTCGATAGCATCAAGGGCATTGGCCCGGCCAAGACCAAGGCCATCATGACCGAACGTGCAAAAGGTGAGTTCAAGGATTGGGCCGACCTGGAACAGCGCGTCAAAGGCATCGGCGGCAAGAATGCCGCCAAGCTGTCGGAAGCCGGGCTGACGGTGAATGGCAAACCCCTCGACAGCGCGGCGCCGCATAAAGAGAGCATGAAGAAGAAATAAGCCTTGGAAGTAAGCCATTGCTGCGGGCGTCGCCTTTCGTTAAGATGAGGCACAAATGACTAGGGGCGCCTGCTCACAAGATGGCTTATTCCAAATACACCCTGCTGGCCGCGGCAATCGCTGCGGCCGCTTCCAGCGCCTTCGCTGCCGCGCCGGACACAGACCGCCACCAGCCGCAAGTCGACAAGATCGTCGGCGAAATTTCCGCGCAACGCATTGAATCCAATATCCGCAAGCTGGTCAGCTTCAAGACGCGCCACACCATGTCGGAAACCGAATCCGACACGGTCGGCATTGGGGCCGCGCGGCGCTGGATCAAGTCTGAGATGGAGCGTTGCGGCGCGGGCAGGCTGCAAGTGGCTTTCGACAGCCATATCGCGCCGGTCTCCGCCCGCATCAGCCGCCCGACCGAAGTGGTGAACGTGGTCGCAACGCTGCCTGGCGCGCAAGCCGAATCAAAAGACCGCGTTTATGTGGTCAGCGGCCACTATGACTCGCGCAACAGCGACATCATGGATGCAAAGAATGACGCTCCCGGCGCCAATGACGACGCTTCCGGCACCGCGGCGGTGATGGAAATGGCCTGCGTCATGGCCAAGTACAAATTCGACGCCACCCTGGTCTTCATGGCCGTCGCCGGCGAGGAGCAGGGCTTGCTTGGTGCGCGCCATTATGCGGAGCAGGCGAAGGCGAAAGGCGTCAATATCGCCGGCATGTTCACCAACGACATCATCGGCAGCTCGCACGACGAACATGGCAACAGCAACGGCAAGTCGGTGCGCCTGTTCGCCGAGGGCCTGCCGGTCGAGAAGGAGACCAGCGAGACGACGCGCATGCTGGTGTCTACCGGCGGGGAGAATGATTCTTTGTCGCGCCAGCTGGCGCGCCATGTGAAAGAGCAGGGCGAACGCTACGTGCCCGGCTTCAAGGTGAACGTGATCCAGCGCCGTGACCGTTACCTGCGCGGCGGCGACCACATGCCTTTCCTGGAGAAGGGTTATGCGGCCCTGCGCTTCACCGAGCCGGCGGAAGACTTCAGCCACCAGCACCAGAACCTGCGCACCGAGAATGGCAAGGTGTACGGCGATTTGCCCGAATTCGACGACTTCAATTACATCGCCCAGGTGGCGCGCGTGAATGCCGCGGCCCTGGCGACCCTGGCCAATGCGCCCGCCGCGCCGGCCAAGGTGCAGGTGCGCACCAAGGAGCTGGAAAACGATACGGCCTTTGTCTGGCAAGCGAACAAGGAGCCGGACATTGCCGGCTACCGCATCGTATGGCGCGAGAGCGGCGCCGCCGACTGGCAGGCCAGCCTGTTCGTCGGCAACGTGACCGACGCCAAGATCAGCCTCTCGAAGGACAACTTCTTCTTCGGCATCCAGGCGATCGACAAGGACGGCAACGCTAGCCCCGCCAGCTACCCGACGCCGCTGCGCTAGATGCACGCAACGCTGGCCCGCCTGTCACGGCAACCGGTGTTGGCAGGCGGTCTTGCAGGACTGGCGTCCTTTGTTGCAGGGCAGCTGTTACTGACGCTGCTCGTCGGAACGCCGCCGGCCGACCAAGCGGTAGCGGCGGACGCGATGCTCGCGACAAATAATTTGTGGCTGATTGCCTTCATGGGAAGTATCTGGGCTCCAGTCTTTGAGACTGCTGTGGCCCAGTGGCTGCCAATCGAGCTTATGCAGCGCTTAGCTGCGCCTTCGATGGTCAGCCTGTTTGCCAGTGCAGCTCTCTTCAGCGCCGGGCATATGCTCGGTGGCGGCGGTGCGCTGCAAGGCGCCATCACCTTCGTGTTTGGCGCGGTGCTGGCGGCAATCTACCTTCATTTCCGGAAGCAGGGCCCAGGCCGCGCATTTGCTGCGGCCTGGGCTTGCCATTGCGTGAACAACAGCCTGGCGATCGCCGGGATCGCGCTGGGGCTTTAGACGGCTTGTTCGGCCGGCAGGTTGGCCAGGAAGGCGTGGATCTGCGATACCACGGCCGCGCCTTCGCCCACGCCTGCGGCAACGCGCTTGGTGGAGCCCGAACGCACGTCGCCAATCGCGAACACGCCCGGCACGCTGGTCTCCAGCGGCGCGCGCTGCGGTGCGTCGGCCAGCGTCATTTTGGCGCGGCATTGGTCCTTGACCGCGTCGAAGCCGGTGCGGATGAAGCCTTGCGCATCCACCTCTACGCCGCAGTCGGCCAGCCAGGCCGTGTTCGGGTCGGCGCCGATGAACAGGAACAGGCGGCAAACGTCGCAGCTGTCGATGGCGCCGGTATCCTTGCAGCGGAAGGTCACGCGCGACAGGCCGTCGTCGTTGCCTTCCAGCGCCACGATTTCGGTATGCGTGTGCAGCTCGATGTTCGGCGTGGCCTTGATGCGGTCGATCAGGTAGGTCGACATGGTGGCCTTCAGGCCGTCGCCGCGGATCACCATATGCACCTTGGATGCGTGGCCCGAGAGGAAGACGGCCGCTTGTCCGGCGGAGTTGCCGCCGCCGACCAGCACCACTTCTTCCGCCTTGCACAGCTTGGCCTCGATGGGGGAGGCCCAGAAGTAGATGCCGCGTCCTTCGAATTCGCCGATGTTGTCGAGGCCAGGGCGCTTGTAGCGCGCACCGCTGGCCAGCACCACGGTCTTGGCGCGCACCATCTGGCCGCCCGCAATCTCCACGCGCAAGGGCCAGCTGTCGCACAGCAGGCGTGTGGCCGGCGCGGGTATGGCGACTTCCACACCGAATTTTTGTGCCTGCACGAAGGCGCGGCCCGCCAGTGCGCGGCCGGAGACACCGGTCGGGAAACCGAGATAGTTTTCAATGCGTGCACTGGCCGCAGCCTGGCCGCCGTAGGCCCGCTGCTCCAGTGCGAGCACGGACAAGCCTTCCGAGCCGGCGTACACCGAGGTCGCCAGGCCGGCGGGACCGGCGCCGACCACGACCACGTCCCACAGTTTTTCGGTATCGATATCGGGCAGCAGGCCAATGCAGTAGCCGATTTCCGCATTGCTCGGGTTCATCTTCACCACGCCATCCGGGCACACCACTAGCGGCCAGTCGTCCGGGCCAGGCTGGTAGTACTCGCAGAGGGCTTGCGCCTGCTCGTCATCTTTCGGATCGAGGATGCGGTAAGGGTAGCCATTGCTGCTCAGGAAGGAACGCAGGTGGAACAGGGCCGCATTGCCCGGCGGCGAAACCAGCACCAGGCCGCCGCCTTCGCGCTCCAGCAGGCCCACACGGCGCAGGATCAGGGCGCGCACGATGCGCTCGCCCAGTTCCGCTTCCGCAATCACCAGGGCGCGCAGGTTTTCCGGCGTCACTTCCAGCACCTCGACATCGTCTTTCGCCGTAGCGTTGACCAGGGAGGGGCGGCCCGACAGCTGCGATACCTCTGCGGTAAATTCGCCTGGCCCGTGTTCGGCCAAAAATTCGGAATTGCCCAGGCCATCGTATTTGCAGATGGTGATGGTGCCTTTCAGCTGAACGATCAAGCCAAAACAGGTGTGGCCCGCTTCGAGAATGCGTACGCCGCGCGCATATTGGCGCACCGTGCCAAAACGGTGCAGGCGCTTGATTTCCTGCTCGGTCAGCACCGGGTTGACCTGGTGCCGGCGGCTCTCCAGACTGGACGGAATGGAGATGACTTCTGTATCGCTCATGGGATGGTACTCCTGTCGTAATGAATGTAGTTTAAAGCAATTCGACGCCCTGATATGATTTGCCATGACCTTTATCATCCGGCCGCTCGAATTCGAAGAACTGGCCAGCTTCTTCCATTACCTGAACGACCACCTGCTCGATAACGGGCGCGATGGCGCGCCCTTGTTCCAGCCGATGCCGCGCACCAGCGCCGGCTTCCCGCCGGAGAAGGCGAATGGCTTCAGCACTGGCTTGCAGGCCAGCTTCGGGCAGCAGGGCTGGCGCCGTGTGTGGGTCGCCGTGCGCGAAGGGGAGATCATTGGCCATATCGACCTGCGTTCGCGTCCCGAGGCGCCGGCGCGCCACCGCTGCCTGCTTGGCATGGGTGTGCACCGCGCCGCGCGCCGCAACGGCCTGGGTGCGGCGCTGGTGGCGACGGCTGCCGCCTGGGCGCGTGAACAGGGCCTCGCATGGATCGACCTCGAAGTTTTGGCGGGCAATGTGCCGGCGCAGGCGCTGTACCGCAAATGCGGTTTCGTCCAGACCGGCGAGATCGCTGATATGTTCCGCATCGACGGCGAAAGCCTGGGATATGTATTCATGTCACTGCAGCTCGCCGCCGAAGCGGATAGAATGGCCGTTTGACAGAACAAACGCAAAGCAGGAAACATGGCATACAAGACAATCGCCGATACCATCGGTAACACCCCGCTGGTGCAGCTGGTGCGCATTCCTGGCGCCGAAGCGGCCGCCCGCGGCAACATCATCCTGGGCAAGCTGGAAGGCGACAATCCGGCGGGGTCGGTCAAGGACCGCGCCGCCATGTCGATGCTGCGCCGTGCCGAGGAGCGCGGCCAGATCAAGCCGGGCGATACCCTGATTGAAGCGACCAGCGGCAATACCGGCATCGCGCTGGCCATGGCTGCTGCCATCCGCGGCTACAAGATGGTGCTGCTGATGCCGGAAAACCTGAGCGAAGAGCGGCGCATGAGCATGGCCGCTTACGGCGCCAACATCATCCTGACGCCGAAGACCGGCGGCATGGAATATGCGCGCGACCTGGCGGACCAGATGCAGAAGGACGGCAAGGGCATCATCCTCGACCAGTTTGCCAATGGCGACAATCCGCGCGCGCACTACGAAACCACCGGTCCGGAAATCTGGCGCGACACCGAAGGCCGCGTGACGCACTTCGTTTCCGCCATGGGCACCACCGGCACCATCATGGGCGTGTCGCAGTTCCTCAAGGAGCAGAACGAGGATATCCGTATCATCGGCGCGCAGCCGGAAGAGGGTTCTTCCATCCCGGGCATCCGCAAATGGCCGGAAGCCTATCTGCCGAAGATTTACGACAAGGCGCGCGTGGACCAGGTGGAATACGTGTCGCAAGCGGCTGCGGAGCGCATGGCGCGCCGGCTGGCTGCGGAGGAAGGCATCTTCTGCGGGATTTCGGCAGCAGGCGCCTGTGAGATTGCGCTGCGCATTTCGCAGCAAGTGGAGAACGCGACGATCGTGTTCATCGTCTGCGATCGCGGCGACCGCTACCTGTCGACCGGGGTGTTCCCGGCTTGAGCAAAGCAGTGCTCACCCTCCCCGGGCGGGGAGGGTAAAACAATGACTGCAATCAGCCCTTGTTTTCGGTCGAGCCGCCGGCGCCTTCTTTTGGCTTGAACTGCTTGTCGCTGATGCGGAACTTGTTGCGACGGTCACCCATCAGGTAACGCAGGTCACGGATGCTCAGGTCGGAAACCTCGTGCATGCGGATCAGCAGCGAAGCGCCAACCGGCAGGCGGTGGTGGCGGATCTTGGAGATCACAGGCGGCGCTACTTCCAGAGCGCGCGACAGGGCCGCATCGTTCTTCAGGCGCAGGTTTTCGATCAGGGTGTCGAGCAGGCGATTCGGATTGTACTGCAGCAGATCATCGCCTTCCGACTCGTTGTTCATATCATTACCGACTTGGTTGGTCATGTCCTCTGTTCCTTCTCTAAAGTTGTCCTGCTAACGACCCTCAATCCGCAAACGGATTCCTGTTTAACAAGTTTCATAATATATACACAATTGTACAACAGTGCGGTCAGCAGTACTTGCGTGCAACAAAAAATAGTATATTGCTCTCGAAACGCGTTGTCCTATCGCAACATTCTGAGAGAATTCTACCTGAATTTTTGTGTTATGGTAATTCCGTTCTCTTGCTTATCACACAAGTTACAACCCGTTACATCGTTTCCTCCAATGAAAGCTTTACCGCTTTCCCCAGTTCGACCACCGACATGGCATAGAAATAACTTCGGTTGTACTGAGTGATTGAAAAGAAGTTATTGCTGCCAACCCAGTATTCCGTCGGCTCCGAGCCGTTTTGCAAATCGACCAGGCCGTACAGGCCGGGCGGCAAGTCGACGGCCGGATGCACCCCGTCGGCCAGCAAGGCTTCGGCGCTGTATTGCGCTTCCAGTCCGGTGCCGATGTATTTTTCCCAGGCCCGCTCGGGCGATACTGTGGCTGGATAGGCCAGCGTCGGCGGGTCGTCGCGCTTCCAGCCATGCGCCACCAGGAAGTTGGCCACGCTGCCGATCGCATCGGCGGGAGAATTGCGCAAGTCGACCTTGCCGTCGCCATCGAAATCCACGCCCAGCTTGTAGATATTCCCTGGCATGAATTGCGGCATGCCGACCGCGCCGGCGTAGGAGCCCACCAGCGACAGCGGGTCGAAGCCGGCCTGGCGCGCCGCCACGATGGTCGCTTCCAGTTCGCTGCGGAAGAATTCCATGCGCGCATCGCGGTTAGGTGTGAGCGGGTAGGCGAAGGCCAGCGTGGCCAGCACGTCGAGCACGCGGAACTTGCCCATGTCGCGGCCATAGATGGTTTCCACGCCGAGGATGCCGACGATGATTTCCGCCGGCACGCCGTATTGTGCTTCGGCGCGCGCCAGTGCTTCGCGGTTGGCGTTCCAGAACTCGACGCCGGCGGCGATGCGTTTCGGCTCGATGAAGCGGGCGCTGTAGGCTTGCCAGTTCTTCGGCTTGCCTGGCGGCGCGGGCTTCATCAGCTGCACGGCGGCGTCGATATAACGCAGTTCGAGAAACAGTTTTTCACTGTCGGCGAGGGGCACGCCATCTTTCTGTTCCAGGTCGCCCATGAATTGCTGCACTTCTTTCCATTGGCCGAAGTTGACGAACTCGCCTTCGTAATCGATGGCGGGCTTCTTCGGGGCTTTCTTGACTTTGGCCGGCTTGCGCGCAGCCGCATCGGCGGCGGGCGGCAGGGCAATGCCAAGGCAAGCCATGGCCAGCAGGGTGGGGGGGAGTTTCTTTAAGAATGTCATCGGGATTGCTTCAGCAAACTTTTCAGCCGTGCGACTGGGTTATCTTTGTGCGCTGACGGCGCGCCGTATTTGAGCGCGCCATACAGCTCCAGGAATGCGGTCATGGCAGCTATTTTCT
This sequence comes from Massilia eburnea, assembly GCF_009720745.1. Lineage (GTDB taxonomy): Bacteria > Pseudomonadota > Gammaproteobacteria > Burkholderiales > Burkholderiaceae_D > Rugamonas > Rugamonas eburnea. The sequence continues at coordinate 152,089 of NZ_WNKX01000005.1, forward strand.
CGCGTGGCAAATTAAGTTGCCGCACGCGTTGCGACAGGCCCAGCGGCCCTTCGTCCGGCGCCTTCGACAGGCCATGCCGCGCCAGTTGGCGGCAGAAGGCAAGGTAGGCGGTATCGACGGGATCGCGCACGCGCCAGGTCCAGCGCTGCCTGGCCAGCCATGCCAGCACGGCGCAGGCCACCAGGGCGGCCAGCAAGCGCCAGTCGCCAAAGGCGGTGGCCAGTTCTTTGAGGAAATTCTCCTGCCTGTTGGGATTGTAATCGAGGATCCATTGGTTCCACGCATTATTGACCGCACTGATGCCAAAACGTAGTTTCGCCAGCCAGGAACCCTGGTCGCGCGCCAGGTTGGCTAAGCCTTGCAAGCCGAATGGCGCTGCTTGCGGCAAGGTTTGCGACAGGCTGCTGCGGATGCGTTCCGGCGCTACGGCGGCGGTCGGGTCGAAGCGCGTCCAGCCGCGCTTGTCGCCAAGCCAGACTTCGCTCCAGGCGTGGGCGTCGGACTGGCGAATGGTGTAGTAGCCGTCGACGGGATTGAACTCTCCGCCCTGGTAGCCGTTCACCACGCGCGCCGGCAGGCCGGCTGCGCGCATGAGGTAGACGAAGGCGCCGGAAAAGTGTTCGCAAAAGCCCTTGCGCGTATCAAACAGGAATTCGTCGACACCGTCGCGGCCCAGCCGGTCGGGTTCCAGCGTGTATTCAAAGTGGTCGCGGAAATTGGACAGCACGGCGGCGATGGCGGCGGCGTCGCCTTTCTCTTCGCGCAGGGCCTGGATCTGTGCGGCGTAGCGCAAGGTGCGTGGGTTGAATCCCTGTGGCAGCTGCAGCCAGGTTTGCAGCGTTTCGGGCGCCAGCTGCGTTTGCGCAACATAGGCGGGATGGGCCACGCTGTCGTAGCGCAGGCGCTTGTCGCTGGCGGCCTGCACCAGCTGTTCCAGCTCGCTGGTGTAAGAGGGACTGGCCTCTTCGATCCTGAACACCGGCTCGCTGAGCTCGAGCATGAAGAGGAATTGCCGGCGGCCCGGTTCCAGTGTCACTTCGTAGGGATAGGATGGGCCGGCATAGGCGATCTGCCGCTGCAGGAGCGCCAGCTGGCGCGGCGATTGCAGTTCGCCGATGCGCGACCAGGTGCGGCCGTCGTAGCGGCTCAGCACGGGCCCGCGCCAGTACAACTGCTGCTGCAGCGGTGCGGCGCCGCTGAACTTGGCGCGGAAGGCCACTTCTTCCGACAGGGCCAGGCTGGTCATGGAGCCGGGCGACATGCTGTCGGACATGCCGCTCTTGCCGCCGCCTGCGTCGCCAGGCAAGCCCCACAGCGGACCCTGGATGCGCGGAAAGCCAATGAACAGCAGCACGCCCAGCGGTGCGGCGACGAGGAAGACCCGGCCGGCCAGCTTCAGGCGCGTGGCCAGTGGCGGCACATGGCCCGTGTACTGGAAGGTGATCTGGGCCGCCAGCAGCACGATGATCGTCACGACCATGACCGCAGCGGTGGCGATCGATTGCGAGTAGAAGAAGTTCGTCAGCAGCAGGAAGAAGGAGAGGAAGATCACCACGAACAGGTCGCGCCGCGCATGCATTTCCAGCAGCTTGAAGGTGAGCAGCAAGGACAGCATGGTGACGCCCGCTTCGCGTCCGAGCAGGGTGTGGAAGTTCAGGTAGACGCCGCCCATCGCCAGCACTGAGACGGGCAGCAGCAGCCACAATGGCGGCAGGCGGCTGCCGCGCAAGGTGACGGCTGCGCGCCAGAGCAGGCTGAGGCAAATGGTGGCGGAGGTCCACAGCGGCAAATGGCCGAAGTGGGGCAGCAGCACCAGCACCGACGCCAGCAGCAACAGCAGGGTGTCCGACTTGTCGCGTGTCAGCGGGCCGGCCAGCCTGGCGATGCCGGCGATCATGGGTCCTCCTTGCCGTACAGGGCCAGGGCGCGCAGGCAGTCGGCGCAATGCAGTTCGCCCAGGCCGAGCGCGATTTTGCGGTGGCCGACGTCCAGGGCGTAGGGCAGGGCGCGCCGTTCCGCTTCCAGCACCCAGGCAGCGAGGCGCGACAGCCGCAGTTCAATATCGAGCAGGGGCGGCAGGGCGTTCAGGTCCAGCAGCAGGTCGGACACCGCACCGCCTTCGAAATGCTTGCTGACCAGGTTGCCGCCATCGGCAGGATGCAGGCGCGCGATCTGGCGCCACGCCAGGTGGCGCATCGGGTCGCCCGGCTGGTAGTTGCGGATGCCGGAGAAATTATCCAGGCCCACGGTGCCGTAACCGTCTTCGCGCGCGGCGCCGCTGGTGGGCAGGGGCGGCGGCGCCACTTCGGGCAGCGGGTAGGCCAGCACTCTCAGGTCCGGCTGCCAATAGGCCCAGGCGCCAAACAGACCAAGCGGGAAGCGTGAAAACAGGCGCACGCGCGGGGCGGTCAGCCAGCCGCGTTCCCTGGTGGGGCGCGACAGGATCACGGTGGCGCTGCTGCCGGAGGCGACGTCGACCGCCTGGCGCGGCTCGCCTTCGTCCTGGAACCCGAGCCAGACGGCATAGCGGTCGCGCGGTGTGTCGTTGCGCAAATACAGTTCGAACTGGGCCTCGGCGCCCGCGAACACCGGCTGCGAGCGGCCCGGCGCCAGGCGCAGGAAGGCCAGGTTCTTGGCCGTCAAATACATATCGACCAGGGCGCAGGAACCGGTGAAGAAGGTCAGCACGAAACCCAGGCCCAGGCTGTAGTTGACCGAGCCGATCAGCATGATCAGCAGCAGGCCGACGAAGGCGATACCGGCTTTGGTGGGCAGGATGAAGACGCGGCGCATTACCAGCTGCACTTCGCCCGGTTCCTTTTCCTTCAGCTGGAAGATCCAGCCTTGCAGCCATCTCCGCGTCGCGGCAAACATGGCCTTAAACCGGGACGGACTTTTGCAGCTGCAGCACCAGGTCGCGGCTGGCCAGCGCGGTGCCGTGCGAAGACTTGAGTGGACGCAGGCGGTGCGCGCACACCGGCACCAGCACGGCTTGCACGTCTTCCGGCATCACATGGTCGCGCCCTTCCAGCGCGGCCCAGGCGCGCGCCGCCTGCAGCAGGGCCAGCGCGGCGCGCGGGCTCAGGCCTTCGGCGAAGAAACCGTTCTGGCGCGACGCTTGCGCCAGCGCCTGGACGTAATCGATCAGGGCGGGAGAGGCGTGGATCTGGCGCAGCGATTGCTGGGCGGCCGACAATTCGGCAGGCGTCATGGACGGCGGCAGGTGCTTGAGCATCTGGCGGCGGTCTTCGCCCATCAGCAGCGCGCGTTCGGCGGCGGCGTCGGGATAGCCGAGCGAGATGCACATCAGGAAACGGTCCAGCTGCGACTCCGGCAGCGGGAAGGTGCCTACCTGGTGGGTCGGGTTCTGCGTCGCGATCACGAAGAATGGTTCGGGCAGCGGACGCGTGACGCCATCGGCGGAAACCTGGCGCTCTTCCATCGCTTCCAGCAGCCCGGACTGGGTCTTCGGCGTCGCGCGGTTGATCTCGTCGGCCAGCAGCACTTGCGTGAAGATCGGGCCGGGATGGAAGGTGAAAGCGTTCAGCTCGCGTTCATAGATCGACACGCCGGCCACGTCGGCCGGCAGCAGGTCGCTGGTGAACTGGATGCGGTTGAATTGCAGGCCCAGCGACAGCGCCAGGGCATGCGACAGCGTGGTCTTGCCGACCCCCGGCAAGTCTTCCAGCAGTAAGTGGCCGCCGGCCAGCAGGCAGGTCAGCGACTGGCGCACCTGCAATTCCTTGCCGACGATGACCTGGCCGACCTGGGCTGCGACGGCGTGCAATTTGGTATACATGGTTTGGGGTCTCATCCCGCCGCGTGGTAGATTAGACGCATTCTATGCGAGAACGCGATTCATGAGCACAGCTATTTACAGCCATCCCGACTGCCGGCGCCACGAGATGGGCGACTGGCATCCCGAATGCCCGGCGCGCCTGCAAGCCATTGCAGACCAGATGATCAACGCCCACATCGACGACTTGCTGGAACACCGCGATGCGCCGCTGGCCGAGGTGGAGTCGATCGCGCGCAACCACACCGCCAACGCCATCGCCATCGTGCGCGACCATCTGCCGGCCGCCGGCGAGTACTACCCGATCGATGGCGATACCTCGCTCAATGCCCACAGCTGGAATGCCGCGCGGCGCGCGGCCGGCGCGGCGATTGCGGCTACCGATGCGGTGATCGACCGCGAGATCGACAATGCCTTTTGCGCGGTCCGCCCGCCGGGCCACCATGCGCGTCCCACCGAGCCGATGGGGTTCTGCCTGTTCAATAATGTAGCGATCGCCGTCAAGCACGCACTCGACGTGCGCGGCCTGGAGCGCGTGGCGGTGGTCGACTTCGACGTCCACCACGGCAACGGCACCGAGGAGGCGTTACTGAACGAACCGCGCGCGTTGATGGTCAGCTTCTTCCAGCATCCGTTCTACCCGTATTGCGAAGTGCTGCCGGAGACGCCGAACCGCGTGAATGTGCCGGTGCCTGCGGGTTCCAAAGGCGACACCGTGCGGGCGCTGGTGCAGGAAAAGTGGCTGCCCGCGCTGCATGCCTTCAGGCCGCAGATGATCTTCATCTCCGCCGGTTTCGACGCGCACCGCGAAGATGATCTGGGCGGCATGGGCCTGGTGGAGGCCGATTACGCCTGGATGACGCAGCAGGTGATGGAAGTGGCGCGCCAGCACGCGCAAGGCCGCATCGTCAGCTGCCTGGAGGGCGGCTACAACCTGTCCGCGCTTGGCCGCAGCGTGGTCGCCCATGTGAAGGCACTGGCGGAACTCTGAGATGCTGCCGCTGTTGATTGCGCTGGCCGGGGCCAGTACATTCCCCTATCAGTCGCTGGCTACGCCGGCCAGCTGCACCGCGCCCGAATGGCCGCGCGAAGCCCTGCGCTACGAAATCGAAGGCTCCACCACGCTGCAATTCCAGATTGGACTGGACGGCGCCGTGCGTAACGCGCAGGTGAAGCAGGGCAGCGGCTGGAGCATCCTCGACCAGGCGGCGCTGGCAGGCTTGGCGCGCTGCCGTTTCAAGCCGGGGCTGGATGCGGCGCGCGAGGGCGTCGAATTCCCCATTCAATATGCGTGGACGCTGGAAGGTCCGGCGCCGCTGCGGCCCAAGCTTCTGCCGGGGACTTGTGCCCCGTCATCGCATTTCCTGCGCTACGACGACTTTGACCGGCAAGTCGATCACCGCGCCTATGTCAAACTGCGCTTCCTGGTCGACGCTGAAGGCAAGCCGCAGCGCATCGTGCCGGAATTGGCCCGCTTCGATCCGGTGGTGGTGCGCGATGCGGTGAATTGGCTGCAAACTTGTCGTTTTGGCATTGCGCCCAAGGCCGCCGGCCCGCGTACCGACACCTCGTTCGGAAGGGTGGTCTTGAGGTAAAATGGCGGATTGTTCATTCGATTCGTAAGGCAAGAGCATGTCTATCCAATGGTTCCCCGGGCATATGAACGCCGCCAAGAAAAAGGCGGCGGAACAGATGGCCGACGTCGATGTCGTCATCGAAGTGGTTGACGCGCGCCTGCCTGCGGCCAGCTGCAATCCGCTGGTGGAGGAACTGCGCAAGTTCCGCCAGCGTCCTTGCCTGAAAATCCTGAACAAGATCGACCTGGCCGACCCGGACGCCACCGCGGCCTGGATCCGACATTTCGAACAGGACAAGACCGTCACCGCCTATGCGATGACCACCAAGAAGCCGTCCGACGTCGCCAAGGTGATCTCCAAGGCGCGCAAGCTGGCGCCACACCGCAATGAACCGACCAAGCCATTGCGCATGATGATCATGGGGATTCCCAACGTTGGGAAGTCGACCCTGATGAACGCGCTGCTCAAGCGCCGCGTGGCCAAGGTGGGCGATGAGCCGGCCGTCACCAAGCAGCAGCAGAAGATTTACCTCGATCTGGAAACGGTGCTGATCGATACGCCCGGCTTGCTGTGGCCGAAGATCGAAATGCCTTCCGATGGTATGGCGCTGGCGGCCTCGCACGCGATCGGCGCCAATGCGCTGATCGAGGAGGAAGTGGCGGTGTGGCTGGCGGAAGAATTGCTGAAGCGCTATCCGGATTTGCTGAAGGCGCGCTACAAGGCGGACGTGTCGGCGATGGATGGCGTGGCGCTGATCGAGCGCGTGGCGCAGCTGCGCAGCTACCGCTTGAAGGGCGGGGATTGGGATTTCGAGAAGGCCTCGCACATGCTGCTGCAGGATTACCGCAGCGGGGCGCTGGGGCGGATTTCGCTGGAGACGCCGGCGACGCGCGCAGAGGCCCTGGTGGCGCATGCCGAGGCTGAACGTATCAAGGCTGAAGAGGCGGAGCGCAAGGCGGCTGAAAAAGAAGCCGAGCGCATGAAGGGCAAGCGGGGTACCTGAAACCGGTACCTCAGTGTCAGACCCGCAGGGGTAGACACTTGACACGCGGCGGCCGCGGGCCGGTGTCGGACCCTGCGGGTCTGACACCGGTTTACCGGTTTCAGCCCAGCTTGAAGCTGCTGACCGCCAGCGCCCCCATGAAGCGGTCCTCGTGATACACCACTTCCGCAACCGCATCCTCCGCCGCACCCACTACCACCATCAAGGGCAGCAAATGCTCCTCACGCGGATGGGCCATGCGCGCAGCCGGGGCCCGTTCCCATTCCAGCAAGCGCGCGGTACGTTCCGCCGGCGCCTCCGCCATGGTCTCGCGCAGCCAGGCATCGAACACGTGCGACGCCTCAGCCCCCACGGCATTGAAAGCGCGCAGGTTGTGGTAACTCAAACCGCTGCCCACGATCAGTACACCCTCATCGCGCAAAGGGCGCAGCAAGCGCCCGATCTCCAGGTGCTCGGCCGGATCCAGCCCATGCCTTAGCGAAAGCTGCACGATCGGTACATCCGCTTCCGGAAACGCCGGATACATGGCGCTGAACGTGCCATGGTCAAACCCCCGCGCCGGATCAAGCCTGGCGCGATCGCCCAGCAGCGAAGCCACGCGTTGCGCCAGCTCCGGCGAACCGGGAGCAGGATATTGGATCTGGTAAGTATGCGGCGGGAAACCGCCATAGTCATAGATCATCGGCGGCCTGGCCGACGATGACAGCAGGAAGTCGCGGCCTTCCCAGTGCGCGGTGACAACGAGAAGGGCTTTCGGCTTGCCGCCAGCCTGGCGCGGCAAGTCGCGCAGCGATGCCTCGAGCTGGTCGTAGGCGTTGCCGAATTGGTCACGCATCCAGGGCCAGGGGCCGCCGCCGTGTGACAGGAAGAAGGTGGGCAAGGTAGACATGCCCACCAATATACTCCGGTCAGCGATTCGCTGCAGATACCGACATCAGCGCAAACAGGCGCGCCGCGCGCATCCAGGCCAGCGTCAGTGCGATAAGCTGGGCCAGCACGAAGGCTGCCGCAAGCAGCAAGGCATTGCTTCCTGCCACCTGCAGGCGCGCCACGGCCAGCACGGACACCAGCAGCAGGCCGCCGACGGTCAGCACCAGATAAACGCACAGCATGGCAGCGGGACGGCGCAGCAGCAGCTTGACGCCCCACCACCAGGCCTTGACGGCGGAGGTGCGGCGGCGATCGATGGCCAGTTGCGCGCGGCCCGCGTCCAGGGTCAGGTTGGCCAGCAACAGCAGGATCACGGTAACGATGTGCGCCGCAGTCGTCCAGTGCGAGGCATCGGATTCCAGTGCCACGGTCAACGCATGCTTCTCTGCCGCCTCGCCCAGCGCGCCGCCGATGGCCAGGGCGACGCCCAGCGGAACGATGGCCCACAGAAGCATGCGAAACATGCGCGGATATTCCGCAATGCCGCCAGCGAACAGCTCGCGGAAGCGCGCCGTTTCCTGCGCGCGGCCGGCAGTGGTGATCACCCCGGTGAGGAAGGGTGACAGTAGTAGCGTGAGGGCCAGCGCGGCGAGGGCGCCGGCTTGCAGTGCGACTGCGTTGCGCCGCAATTCACTCAGCACGTCGGTGACGGCGACCAGGTCCAGCGCACGGGCCAGTTCGGGCGCACGCACGGAATGGTTCAGCAGCTCGGACAGCGTACTCCAGACGGGCAGGGCGAACAGCAGGGCGGGCAGCAGCACCGCGGCCAGCCACACCAGCAGCAGGCGCCATTGCAGGGCGGCGCGGGCCGCATTTTTCAAATTGGTGGTCAGCTTCATACGGTGGCAATCAGGGCAATCAGGGATTGGATAATGGCGGCGAAGTCGAAGGTCCAGCGGCGTGCGGCGCTGCCGTCGGCCTTCAGGGTGCGGCTGTCATCGAGCTTGTTCACGTCGAGCAGGTTCTTGTTGTCCGGGTCGATGCGGGCCGAAACCGCCTTCACCGGCTTGGTCCACTCGAAGGTATGCCAGCGCTCCGCACCGCCCCAGTTGACGGTCTCCTTGCTGCCGTCGGCGAATTCCACCACCAGTACTTGCGGCACGTCGGCGCCGCGGCGGCGCACAGTGACCCTGGTCAGGTAAGGGAAGGGACCGGTGCCGGGCTTGGCATCCGGATGCGCCTTCTCCCACGCCTTGCGCTGCTTGTCCGCCTGTTCCTCGGCCTGGTCTTCGGTCAGCTCGGCGCGCTTGCCGTTCACCAGGTGTATGCCTGGCAGCGGCACCAGTTCGTCGCTGCTGAATTTGGCGACGCGGTCGTCAACCCGTTCGATACTGTAGACCTGCTGGGCGAAGACTTTTTCCACCAGCGCGCGCTGGCCGCTTGCTTCCGCCAGCGTTTCGCGCAGATCGGCGATGCTCGGGTGGCGGAATTTCCAGCGGCGGTAGAACTCCTTGAAGGAGCGCTCCAGCACTTCCTTGCCCAGCTGGGCTTCCAGGTCGTGCATGGCCAGCGCGGTGCGCGAGTAGACCGGCCCAACGCCCTGCAGGCGGTCGTAGGCATTCTGGCCAATCGGGTCGGCGGGTTCATCGCGCGGGGTGCCGAGGCGCTCGATGTGCAGGAAGTCCACCTGAGGGGCAAAGCCCAGGCGGCGCGTCAGGCTGCTGGCGGCATAGTATTTGCGGCCGATCGCGTGCAGCATGCGGTTGTCCCAATACTCGTTCAGGCCTTCGTCCAGCATTGGCTCTTCGAACTCGTTGTTGGCCAGGATGCCGTAGAAATAGCCATGGCCGAATTCGTGGATGGTGACAAAGTCCAGGCCTGCTTCACCGATGGTGCCGGGCGAGACGTCGCCGAAATTATCGGCGGTGAAGAAGGTCGGGTACTCCATGCCGCCCGCTTCGTTGGCGTTGTAGGGCGGTACCACCACCGTCACAGTCTTGTAGGGGTAGGGGCCCAGTGTGCGCGAGAAGTAGTCCAGCGAGTCCTTGGTCGACTTCAGCGCCGGCTCCGCATGCGAAGCGTATTCCGGCGGGAACAGCACGGTGATCTTCACTTCCGGGCTGCCTTCGCCATGCCAGGTGCTGGTCAGCGGCTTGGCGGTGCGGCTGTCGGCGGTCCAGGCGAAATCGTGCACGTCGCCTTGCATGAAGTGGTAGGTCCTCTTGCCGTCTTTTTCGACAGGCTCGCCCTGCTGCTCGCCGGTGGCGCCGACGGTGAAGGCATTGGGCACGGTGAGCTTGACGTCGTAGGCGCCGAAGTCGGCGTAGAACTCCGATTGCGCGTGGTATTCATGCGCATTCCAGCGCACCGCGGTGGCGCCGCGCTCGCCCGGCAATTCCAGCACGCCAATCTTGGGGAACCATTGCGCTACCAGGTGGAAGGTGCCGAAGTAGCCGGAGCGCGCGACCACGCGCGGCAACTGGTCGAAGAAATTGATATCGAGCGTGGTGCTGCCGCCCGGCGCCACCGCCTGCGGCAGGTCCATGCGCACCACGGTCTGGTCGGTGGCCGGGCCGCCGTCCGGATGCACATATGTCCACGGCACGTTGGCGCCGCCTTGCTGCACCCTGCGCAGCTCCATATAGCCCCAGTCGCCGTCCTTGGTGTCGACGCCGGTGCGGAAGCCCGTGCCGCTCTTGCGCTGCTCGGTGAAGAAGGTGCTGCCGGCATTCTGGAAAGCGTTCAGGTACAGGTGCACATACACGCTGCGCACTGGCTCGTTGCTGCGGTTGCGCCAGGTCAGGCGCTGCTTGCCGTCCACGGTGTGCTTGACCGGGTCCAGGCTGGCCTCGATCTTGTAGTCCACCACGCGGTCGGACAGCGTGGCTTCCTGGCCGCTGCGGATGCCGCCCCAGGCGCCGGCGGCGCTAGGCTGGGTAACGGCGGCGGCTTTGGCCGGCGCCAGCGGGATGCCGGCGCCCGCCTCCGGCACGGTGGCGGGGGTACCGCCTTCCGCCCACAGCGTGGCCTGGACCGCTACGCCACCCAGCAGGGCGACCGCAGCCAATATTTGTGCGATGCGCATATGTCTCCATTAAATAATTTGCAACGCGAAAATATAGCCCGAGTATCAGTTAATTGCCAATATTTTCAAGGGGCGAAACCGGCTGCTATATAATGTCGGCGCCTTGGTGCCCGCACCCTGTTCATGGGTGCAGTTAAACGGGAAACGCATAGTGCTGCCCCCGCAACGGTACGCAAGCGCCGTCTTGATGACGGCAGGCCGCGCCAATAGCCACTGCGCTCAGTCACGACAGCAGGAAGGTGGAACGGTCAGTCTTGCCAGCCCGGATACCGGCCAGGGAGGTGGAAGCGCGCCCGCGCAGGGTGCGTCTTCTGTGGATTCCGGCTGCGGGGACGCAGGCGGATACTCTTTCTACTGTTTGATCATGACCTTCATCACCTCGCGCTGCGCCCTGGCCGCAGCTGTAGCCCTGTGCTTCGCCGCACCGGCCCAAGCCCAATCCGACACCGTCGTCATTACCGGTTCGCGCTTCGCCAGCGATCCATCGCTGCTGCCGATCGGCGCCACCACCATTTCCGCGGCCGAAATCCGCAATGCCGGCGTTTCCAGCGTCAACGAAGCGATCCGCAAGATCGGCGGCGTGTACGGCCGCCAAAGCCTGATCGGCAGCCCGGACGACTTCAGCCTCGACCTGCGCGGCTTCGGCACCAATGGCGACCAGAACGCGGTGATCGTGCTGGACGGCGTGCGCCTGAACGAGAACGAACTGGCCAGCCCGATCCTGTCCAACATCCCGATCGACATGGTGGAGCATATCGACATCATGCGCGGCGGCGCCAGCGTCCTGTATGGGGAGGGCGCCACCGGCGGCGTGATCAATATCGTCACCAGGCGTCCGCGCGCCGGCGAGCATAGCGGCAACGTCTTCGCCGAACTGGGACAGTTCAACAGCGGCGAAGCGCGCGCCAGCGTGGTGCAGAGCTTCGACGGTTTCGCCATCGATGCCTCGGCCGGCCACCAGCGTACCGACAACTACCGCGACAACGCCGATTTCAAGCAGTCGCGCTTTAACGGCGGCGTGCAATTCAACGGCGACTTCGGCCGCATGTCCCTGCGTGCCGATATTGCACGCCAGGACCAGCGCTTTGCCGGCAGCCTGTCGGAGGCGGAGTTCCAGGCCAACCCGCGCATGAGCACCAGCCCGGACGACTTCGGCAAATTGAACAGCGACCGCTACACCGCAGCTTGGGACAAGAAGGTCGGCGCCTTCGACCTGGCCGCAGAACTGTCGCACCGCAAGCGCGACATGGACGCCACCTACGTCAGCTCGTTCGGCACTTACCAGTATGCCGCCACCAGCAAGCAGACTCAGTTCTCCCCGCGCCTGCGCCACCTGGGCCAGTTCGATGGCCTGCTCAACGAACTGGTGACCGGCTTCGACTTCGCACACTGGAACCGCGTGACCAATGCGCTGGCCGATACCACCCAGCGCAGCAAGGCGCTCTACGTGCGCGACGAAGTGAAATTCGCCGGTCCGCAGCAATTCCGCCTTGCCGGCGGCGTGCGCCGCGAACTGTTCGACAAGGATTCCGTCGACACCAGCGGATTCGGTTCGAATTACAACGTCAAGCAATCCCACAACGCATGGGAAGTCCAGGGCAGCATGCTGGCCGCACCTGGCCTGACCGCCTGGGCCAAGTTTGGCCAGAGCTACCGCGTCGCCAACGCCGACGAAAACGGCTTTACCCTGCTGCCGAACAAGCCGCTCGAAACCCAGACTTCGCATGACGCCGAGCTTGGCCTCGGCTACGCGCAAGGCGCAGCGAAGATCGACGCACGCATCTTCCGCGCCCGCCTGGAAAACGAGATCTACTTTGCGAAGGTCGGCCCGTTCAGCGTCAACACCAACCTCGACCCGACCCAGCGCAAGGGCTTCGAGCTCGATGGCAGCTACCGTTTCGCCAAGGAATGGCAGTTGCAAGGCCACTTGCAGATGGTTGACGCCGAGTTCCGTTCCGGCCCGAACGCCGGCCGCGAACTGGCGCTGGTGCCGAAGAACATCGTGACGGTGCGCCTGGCATGGCTGCCAGCGGACGGCCAGAGCGCCGACATCGGCGTACAGCGCGTCGGCAAGCAGCGCTACGGCGGCGATTTCGACAACAGCTGCGACGCCCGCATGCCGGCTTACACCACTGTCGACGGCCGCTATGCGCGCAAGTTCGGCCAGTGGGAGCTGGCCCTGACCGCGCTCAATATGTTCGACAAGGAGCACTACAGCCAGGCCTTCTCCTGCCGCGGCGGTATCTACCCGGACAACGGCCGCCAACTGAAAGTATCGGCGCGCTACGACTTCTAAGCGCTTAAAGCAGGCTTAAAAAAGCCCCGTCGGCGCCATTTTGGCCGGCGGGGCTGATCACAGCGCGCAAAAAATGGTAATCTCGCGGCGTTTACCATTTATCTGTAAGGATGACCATGCGCTTGCTGCGACTGCTGATTGCCTCTGCCGCCCTGATGTTCACCGCCGCCGGCGCCTACGCCGCCGAGCCGAAAGAGGGCGTTGAATACACGACCATTTCCCCAGTGCCGACCGAAGCTTCTGGCAAGAAGGTTGAAGTCATCGAATTCTTCATGTTCACTTGCCCGCACTGCAATGCGCTCGAGCCGCGCATCTCGGCTTGGGTCAAGCAGAATGCCGACAAGATTCACTTCCGCCGCATCCACTTTGCCCGCAACGAAAAAGACCCGCTGGCACGCGCCTACGTGACCCTGGAAACCATGGGCACCCCGGAAATCGCCAGCCAGAAGCTGTTTGACGCCATCCACAAGGAACACAAGCGCCTGATGCGTGAAGAAGACGTGACTGCCGTGGTGGTCAGCGCCGGCGTCGACAAGGCCAAGTACGAAAGCGTCTATAAATCGTTCGGCGTCGAGTCTAAAATGAAGCGTATCGGTAGCCTGATCGGCCAGTACAAGGTGGAATATGCACCGACCCTGATCATCGATGGCCGCTATATGACTTCACCAACCCTGGCCGGCCGCCCTGGCCAGCCGGAAGAGCAGTCGCAGGCAGCAGCCATCGCCGTAGCGGACTACCTGGTGGCCAAAGTCGCAGCAACGAAAAAGTAAACCATGGAAGATCGTGAAGAAGGCGTGATGCGCGCATACAGGGAATCGGCTCCGGACGAGGCCGGCCTGGTGCAGCACACCTGGGTCAATCACCTGGCCTGGACCCTGGTGGTCCTGCTGAGCGGGCTGGTGTTCTGGCTGGTGGTGGCCGTGGTCAATGCGGAAAACCAGCGCAATGCGCTGATGAACATGCAATGCCGCGACAGGGTCTTCAAGGACGAGATCGACCGCCAGTGCATGCTGGGCGTACAGTCACGCGAACACTGGTGGGAGCACCTCATCTACGCGATGAAACACACCAAGCCCCAGAAGTAATAAGACTAAAGGGGACGCGCGTTAAAAAGGGGACGTACCCCATTTCCGCAAAGCGGAAATGGGGTACGTCCCCTTTTTAACGCGCGTCCCCTTTTTTACGTCTCGTCAGGCGGTGACGTCGAGGTTGGCGAGCTGGCGCTTGAACAGCTGTTCCTGCACCCGGATGTCGTCGCTGTTGTAGCCTTCATAAGCGCGCGTGGTGCGCGTCCAGACTTCCGGCATCACCAGTTCGATCAGGTTGCGGCCTGCGTCGGTCAGGGTGATCATCACGCAGCGGCGGTCGCCCGGGCGGTTGCCGCGGGTGATCAGGCCTTGCGCTTCCAGATCGTTGCAGACCCGGGTCAGGTTGGCCGGCTTTTCCATGCAGGCTTCACCCAGGTTGGATGCGGTCGACGTCTCGTTCTCCGAACCATACAGCACCGCCAGCACCATGTAGCTGGCATCGACCAGGTCATACTTGCGCAATACCGAATTCGCCAGATCTTTCATGCGTTTCTGGACGTGATAGGTCATGCGCAGCAGGCGTACCAGGTCTTCCGGGAATTCGGGGATGCGAGTATGAATATTTTTCAGGCGCTTGTTTGTTGCGTCAAAACTACTCATTCTGCAGGCACTCCTGTGCAATTTGTTCAAGCCTGAATTGTACTAGTCTTGACCTTAGGTAAATGCGATTTTGATCTGTATCAAGCGCCAAACGTAAGCCCGGCGTAAGCATTAGTTGCGTATTTTTTGATAGCTACATCTTGGGAAAACCTTATACATACGGTGAAAATTTGGTACAAAGCTAATAAAACTGAAGATATTTCTATAATATTGCCTGAGTAACATAGTGTTGGCATCTTCCAACACTGCGCCCCCTGGATGCGGTATTTGTTAAATTATTGCAAACAGGAGGACATCATGTCAGGTACCAGTACCCTCGATCCGGACAATATGCCAGTCGAGCCCGATCGCGAACTGCGCAAGGGCCATGGCACCGGGGCGCTCGGCCCCAGCGATTCATCCGATTCCGGCAGTGACCTGCAGGGCGCACGCCCGCCAGGCCCCCGGGACACCGAACTCGACAGCGATACCGATGCCGAGGGCACCGGTGAACGCGCCAGTGTGGGCGGCGATACACCGGCGCCGGACGGCGGCGATATCGATGTCGATCACGTTGAATCGCTGCCCGACGGCGCCCGTCCAGAGCGCGACGACGTCGAACGCGGCCGCTGAAAAGCTGCAGCGAACTGGCGCTGGCCCGGCACGGCGGCGCCAGGGCAAGTCAAGTCTAATGAAAATGGGCGTTGCCGGAGTGAACCGAGCAACGCCCTGTCTCGCCAGTGTGGTCTTCTCGACCGCTGGGGCTTACATCTTCCAGTGGAGGCCTGCCGAGATCGAACGTCCGACCTGGACCGTGCCGAAATTGCTCACCTGGGCGTTACCAGCATTGCCGAAATGGTAATACTGCTGTTGCATTTCGTTCGTCAAGTTGACACCACTGATATCGAACGACATGTTGTCGTTGATTTTGTAAGAGACCTGGAAGTCCACACTCTTTTCCGGATGGCGCCAGATACCGATCGGATTGGCAAACAAGGCTGCTTCGTTGCTGGCCAGGAAGCCGGAGCGCCAGACATAAGACAAGCGCGCGCTGAGCGGGCCCTTCTCGTAGGCCAGGGTGGCGTTGTACGAGCTCCTGGAGACGCCGAAGAACGGTGTCTCGAGCTGGGCGACGATGACGCCGGCATCATTGGCGTCAGGCACGTTCTGCGACGAGGTGAGCCGCGTATAGCTGCCCTGGAATCCCAGGCCGTCCAGCAGGCTCGGCAGCCCTTTCGGGAAGTAGATCAAGCCGAGCTCGGCGCCCTTGATCGTGCCGTTGGAGGCGTTGACAGGCGAGTTGATGACGTAGTCGTAGCCGTTCGTGTGGTCGCCGCCCGAAGTCGAGTTGCGGAACGGGTCGTTGGCCGGATCGACGTGCACCCTGTGGCGCAAGTTCACGACCAGGCCGTCGATCTTACGCTTGAACACAGTGCCGTAGAGTGCGCTGTCCTTCTGGAAGTACCATTCAGCCGTCAGGTCGAGGTTCTTGGAACGCGTCGGCTTCAGGTCCGGATTGCCGCCGCTGCCCGAGCCATAACCCACTTTCGACACATCGTCACCAAGCTGCAGGACAGGATTCAGGTCGCCGAAGTTCGGGCGGCGCAGTGTCTCACCGTAGTTGGTGCGCAGCACAACGTCCGGGGATGCGTCGTAAATCAGGGTCATGCTGGGCAGGACCTTGCTGGTCGACTTGCTGGCACTGGACGGCGTCACGGCCTTGGTGGTGGCATCCACCTTATAGAAGGTCATGTCGGTATCGACCTTGACGTAGCGCACGCCGAAATTGCCGCGCAGGCGGCGGCCGAACAGCTCGCTCTGGGTATTCCCCATCAGGAAGAGGTTGTTCGTCTTCTCATCGACCTCGAACGTCTTCTGCAGGCTCAGTTTGTCCGTCGTCAGGAAGTTTGCATCGGCCGAGTTATACAGCTTGCGCCACTCGTCGATATTGTCGCGGATGTAATAGGCATTGGGTTCCACCCATGAACGCGGAACGTCCGAGATGTCGGTGCCGAAGTTCGCGTTGGTGGAGGAATACTGCGGACCCAGTGAGGCGAGGTTGCGGCCCAAGAAGGCCGATTGTGTCCGGTTGGCCTCGGATGCCTTGCGGTCGTCGAAACGCGCGCCGAACTGGATCGTCTGCAGCGCGCCCCAGTTGGCATCGTAGACGCCGGTCAGGTTGGCCGTCGCGGCGCTGCCCTGATTGCGGTTGGCATTATCGTAGAACTGCGCCACATTCCACTTGGACGGATCGGCCAGGTCGGCATCGTTGTTGAAATGGAAGGCGGTGTTGTTGCCGCCGGCATTGAAGTCGACGTTAATCGACGGTGCAACGCGATCGATCCGGGTGGCTGTGAATTCCGAGTGGTACTTGCTGGTCTGGTACGACAGGTCACCCTCCAGCTTCAGGCGGTCGCCGATATCCCACTTGCCGTTCAGGGCATAAACGTAGGAATCGGTTGCCGACGTGGTGTAGTCGCCGCTGTTGAAGCCATAGACGTTATTGACGGTACGGCTCTTGATGACATTCGTTCCCGGGAACGTCGTAATCGTCCCTGCCGGGTTGCTGCCGAGGTCCCCCCACCAGTCGACGAAGCTGAACAGCAAGCGGTTGAAAGACTTGTCGCGATAACCGTTGTACATCGATTCGAAGGTGTAGACCGAATCAGCATTCGGTTTCCACTGCAAGGCGATATTGGCGGCAGGACGCTTGCGCTCCCCCTCCACGTCGCTCTGGAAAACAGCATCTCGCGCCAGGTAATACGGATAAGCTTTGCCGTTGAAATTCAGCGTAGAACCCTCTGCCATCGGCAAGCCAGTATGGGTGCCAGGTGTCCAGATGTTGTTGTCGAAGATGCGCTGCAAGGGCGTGTAACCTGGGGGGACTTCGGCGGCATTTGGGCTGACAAACGGCACCATGGCGCCCGGCGTCACGCTTTCGTTGCGGTATTTCGTCCTGGTAGCGGACACATTGACCAGGGCGCCGACTTCGCCGATGCCGGTTTCCCAGCGGTTGCTCAACATGGCGCTGAGCTGCGGGTTCGCCTTTTTCGCAGGATCGAGATAGGTCTCGCGCACCGACAGCGAAACCTTGGGACCCTTGAAGTCGAATGGGCGCAGCGACTTGACGTCCACCTGGCCTGCAATGCCGGTTTCCAGCTGGCTGGCGTCACGCGTCTTGTAGACGTCAATCTCGCGAACCAGGGTCGAGGGGATGTCCTGCAATGCGACCTGAGTGCCGGACGCGGTGAAAATATTGCGGCCGTTCCAGGTAGTCTGGAGGTCGGGCAGGCCACGGATCGATATGGTGCCGACTTCGCCGCCGGCGCGGTTGGTGACCTGGATGCCTGTGACGCGCTGCAGCGCCTCGACGACATTGTTATCGGGCAGCTTACCGATGTCTTCTGCAACGACCGATTCCAGGACCTGGTCGCTGGTGCGCTTGATTGCCAGGCTCTTGATCAGCGATGCCTTGACGCCGGTGACGACCACGGTCGAGGTGTCAGCCGGTTCGGTCTTGTCGGCGGCCGCTTGCGCCCACACCGAGGCGCTGCTGAGCAAGCCTGCGCCCATCAGGGCAGACACGGTCAGCTTCAAGGCCAAAGGGCGTGCAGATACTTGCGAATTCATACGTCTCCTCTGTTTCTAGTTATGGAAAAATTTGCTTCTCAACTGGTATTGCTCTGAACCCATGTTAGAGATACAGCAATGGCCAAGCTAATGACTTTTTCCGGGTTTTTCATACCGGTTTCGATATCAAGCTTGTTTTTTGGACGGCAAAAACCGCTGCAGTTTTCGCGATCCGTCAACCGCTGCAAAAGCCGGTTTTGCAGAGGAAAAACGTGGCAATTCGCGCGGAACGGCGGCGTCACCGCAACGGTCTTCAAGCATCAGTCTGAAGACGGCGTGATCGACAAGCTGGCGACAGAGGCCATCGATGGCAAGCGCTATTGCATGACGCATCCGCGCAACGTGAACAATGGCGCAACCATGCGAGCGACCCTCGCGGTATCGGCCATTACGACCTTGTGTTCGGCTTGTCTTTGCGCTGGCGTACGCGCGGTATGGCGGAGTTCTCCTCCGCACTTGCCAGGTAGATGGGGGTGACCTCCAGCAGCTTGTCGATCGCGACACGCAGCTTGGCGGGCATGTAAGGGGTATGCGGCCACACCAGGTGCATCCGCGAGGCTTCCATCACCCCGCAATCGAACAGCACCTTCAGTTCGCCGCGCTTCACATACGGTGCGACCAGCCAGCACGGCAGCCATGCCAGGCCCATGCCGCGCGCCGCCGCATCGGCAATCACCTGCAAATCGTCCAACAGCATGCGCTGCTGCGGCAGAAGGTCCAGCGTGCGCCCGCCGGCCATGGCGACCGTCCATTCCTTTACGACCCGGCCACGAGAATAGACGATGCCTGCGTGCTGCGGGATTTCCTGCACATCTTTTGGTGCGCCGTGCTCCTTGACGTAGGACGGTGACGCGCAGACCAGCATGCGCTGGTGGCCGAGGTGGCGCGCGGCCAGGCTGGTGGTGTTGGGCAGCGGGCCGACGCGCAGGCCAAGGTCGAAGCCTTCGTCCACCAGGTCCACCACCCGGTCACTGAAGGAGATGTCGACGGCGAGTTGCGGGTAGCGCTGCGCCAGGTCCATCATCAGCGGCGCCACGAACTGGCGGCCGAACAGCACCGGCACGCTGATTCGGAGGCGACCGGTTGGCTCGCTGCGGCCAGTGCCGATGCAGGCTTCGCCCGCATCGAGTTCGGCCAGCGCGCGCACGCAGCGTTCGTAATAGGACTGTCCGGCCTCGGTCAGGTTCTGGCTGCGCGTGGTGCGGTGGAACAGGCGCACGCCGAGGCGTTCTTCCAGCCGGGCGATGGACTTGGCCACGGCGGAACGGGTCTGGTGCAGCTTGACGGCGGCGGCCGAAAAACTGCCGGCTTCGACAGCCTGCACGAAGACGTTGATGCCATTCAGGCGTTCATTCATATTGTTTCCATTTTGGCGACAATGTGTCGAGAAAACTCCACCACTGTGGATCACAAGGAAACTATATAGTTCTTTGCACTGAACCACAACTTGTAAGGAGTTCCCAATGCATGCTTACCAAATCACGCCAGGCGCAGGTATCGAAAGCCTGGAAGCCATTAAACTGTCCAAGCGCGAATTGCAGCACCAAGAGGTGCGCGTCAAAGTGCGCGCCGTGGCGTTGAACTATCGCGACCTGATGGTGGCGCACGGCAGCTATCCGACCAGCGGCGAGGGCGCCGTGGTGCCGGGTTCCGATGCGGCTGGCGAAGTCGTTGAGGTGGGGCCTGGTGTGAAACGCTTCCGCGTCGGCGACCGCGTCGCAACGGCCTTTTTCCCTGAGTGGGAAGACGGCAAGGTGTCGCCCATCAAAACTGCGGTAACCCTTGGCGCTGGCGGCGCCGGCGTGCTGTCGGAAGAACTCGTGATCCATGAAGGCGGCCTGGCTGCGGTGCCGGCCCACCTGAGCTACGAAGAAGCGGCGACGCTGACTTGCGCCGGCGTGACGGCCTGGAATGCGCTGTTCGTTGAAGGCGGCCTGAAAGCGGGCGACACAGTCCTGCTGCTGGGTACCGGCGGCGTATCGATCTGGGCGCTGCAACTGGCCAAAGCGGCCGGCGTGCGCACCATCGTCACTTCGTCCAGCGATGCCAAGCTGGAACGGGCGCGCGAATTGGGGGCGGATGTGCTGGTCAACTACCGCAAGACCCCTGAGTGGCAGGACGAAGTCCTGCGTGCCACGGATGGCAAGGTTGTTGACCTGGTGCTGGAAGTGGGCGGGCAGGATACGCTGGCGCGCTCGATCGCTTCGGTCGGCATGGGCGGCAAGGTGGCCGTGATCGGCGGCCTCGGTGGCGGCTTCTAAACCGCCATCCAGCTGCTCGGCATCGTCATCGGCGGCAAGAGCATGAGTGGCATCTACGTCGGCAGCCGCAAAATGCAGGAAGACTTGTCGCGCCTGGTCTCCCAGCGCAATATCAAGCCAGTGGTGGACCGCGTGTTCGACATCCACCAGGCCCGCGAAGCCTACCAATACCTCGCTTCCGGCAACCACTTCGGCAAGGTGGTCATCAGTATTTAAGGGAATCAGTTTTCCCAGCGCACGGGAATGAGCAGCAGCTCATTCTCGTTCCATGCCTGGACAGAGGCCTGGACGTAATTCTCGCTGCCGCTGCTGACGCCGATGGCGACCGTATGGTATTGGTAGTTCGGTCCCATTCGCTCAGCGACCAGCCGTTCCGCCCTCCGGGCGTTGTCCCCGGTCAGGGCCATGGCTGCCGTGATTTCCAGGACGGCAGCGAGTACCACGCCCAAGGCAAATGGAATGCGCATGTCGCGCGGCTTGCGGCCGGTGCTGGCGCGCGCCGCCAATACCGGCGCGCTGCCAAGCTGGCGGATCACCAGGATAACGATGGCGAACGCCACCAGACCCGGCACTTGATCGGCGAGAAACTGGAGAGGGGCAAGCCGGAGCGCTGTCTGGATCAATCCTGCTGGCGTCGTGAAAAAGACCGATAGAAGTCCGGCAATGGCGGGGGCCAGGCCGAGCCAGCCCAGCCAGCGCACGCCGGAAACGATGCGCAAATTGCCGAAGAGGATTACAAGCCCAAGCAGCAAAAGCCCACAATTCAGTTTGAATTGGCCTTTGGGCGCGGCATACATTCCCCAGCAAATTTCAATGATGCCGAAGAGGATGACGATGGCGCCAAGTTGGTCGATGATGATGCGGTCTTCTGTCTTTTTGTTGTCGGCCATTGGTTTTCCACATAAAAAAAGCTCGCGGAATGCGAGCTTTTTGCTTGGCAAAGTTTCGCGATTAAGCGAAGTTCTTGGCCACGAAGTTCCAGTTCACCAGGTTCCAGAAGGTTTCGACGTACTTTGGACGTGCGTTGCGGTAGTCAACGTAGTAAGCGTGTTCCCATACGTCGCAGGTCAGCAGAGGCTTGTCGGCGCCGGTCAGCGGGGTGGCCGCGTTGGAGGTGTTGACGATCTCGACGGAGCCGTCAGCCTTCTTCACCAGCCAGGTCCAGCCGGAGCCGAAGTTGCCCACGCAGGACTTGGTGAATTCAGCCTTGAAGTTGTCGAAGGAGCCGAACTTGGCGTTGATGGCGTCAGCCACGGCGCCGGTAGGCGCGCCGCCGGCGTTAGGCGCCATGCAGTTCCAGTAGAAGGTGTGGTTCCACACCTGGGCTGCGTTGTTGAACACGCCGCCGGAGGATTTCTTGACGATTTCTTCCAGGGACAGGTTTTCGAACTCGGTGCCCTTGATCAGGTTGTTCAGGTTGGTGACATAAGCCTGGTGATGCTTACCGTAGTGGAATTCCAGGGTTTCCTTGGAGATGTGCGGCTGCAGCGCGTCCATCGCGTACGGCAGTGGTGGCAGGGTATGTTCCATGAATGTTTCCTTTTGATTGAGACGAAAAGTTGTTTTTGCCGAAACGGCCACTATTGTAATACGAACGCTAGGTAAGCGTTGGTTGCACGGAGGCGACGCCGATTTCGGCGCTGCCTTCGGCCAGGCGTACGCCCAGCGATTGTCCCGGTTGGATGTGCGACGGGTCGCGCAGTACGGCGCCGGCGGCATCGGTGACGATGGCGTAGCCGCGTTCCAGCGTGCGCTGGGGATTCAGTAATTCGAGCTGCGCCGACAGCGCATTCAGCGCATCGCGCCGCTGCGCCAGCTGGCTGCGCATGCTGGCGCCGGCACGGTGCTGCAAGGCTTGCATGGCCGCGCGCGCCAGCGTGGCGTCCGGCTTGCGCGCAGACAGGCGGGAGGCGAGACGGTCGACGGTGAAGCGCGCCTGCTGCAGCGGGTTGCGCGTGGCGTGCATCATGGCGGTGGACAGGCTTTGCAGCTGCATGCGCTGCTGCGCGATGCGGGCCGTCGGGCTGAGCAGGCGGCGCTGCAGGTTGTCCAGGGTTTGCGTGGCGTCGCTCAAGGCGCGGCGCATGGCGCGGCGCAGGTCGGTGGCATCGGCGCGCAGGGAACCGAGCCAATCGGCGCGCGGCGTCGCGGCCAGTTCGGCGGCGGCGGTCGGGGTGGCGGCGCGCACGTCGGCGGCAAAATCGCAGATGGTGAAATCAGTCTCGTGGCCGACGCCGGATACGACAGGGATCGCGCTGTTGGCCACTGCGTAAGCGACCACCTCCTCGTTGAAGCACCACAGGTCCTCCATGCTGCCGCCGCCGCGCACGACGAGCAGGACGTCGCATTCGGCGCGGCGCGAAGCGGTATCGATGGCAGCTGCGATCTGGGGTGCGGCCTGCTGGCCCTGCACCAGGGTCGGGTAGAGCACCACCTGCACGTGCGGCGCCCGGCGGCGCAGGGCGATCAGTACGTCGCGCAGGGCGGCTGCCTGCGGACTGGTAACAATGCCGATCGTGCGCGGGAACAGGGGCAGGGCGCGCTTGCGCTCGTTGTCGAACAGGCCTGCCGCCGCCAGCCGTTCCTTCAGGCGCTGGAAGGCTTCAAACAAGGAACCCACGCCGGCGCGGCGGATCGCTTCCACATTGATCTGGTAATCGCCGCGCGGCCCGTACAGCGTGACCAGCGCCCGTACCTCGACCTTGTCGCCCTCGCGCGGCACGAAACCCGCGTACTGCGAGCGGCCACGGAACATGACGGCCCGGACCTGGGCGCCGTCATCCTTGAGGGTGAAATACCAGTGGCCCGAACTGGCGCGGGTGAAATTCGAGATTTCCCCAGATATCCACTGAAGCGGGAACGAGCGCTCCAACAGGCGCGCAACGGCCTGGTTCAGTGCACTAACGGTGATGACCTGGTTCGGTTCGGGGCTATTGATCATGGAGCTGTCCACACTTTTTGAAAGCGGTCATGCTTATGTCATATATCACTTCATGTCGCAAGCATTATTTGTAAACGCATGATTATTAAAGGTAAACAGCAATGCTACATAAGCGGGCAATTCATGAATTTCCTTATAGATCAAGGACTTTGCGATAGCGTTTAGCTGTTACGCACAAAGATATCCACAGAATATGTGAGGAACTGTGGAGGGCGAAACTTGCGTGATGAAAATGTTTGCACGGTAACTTTCATTTTAGAAATCAAGGACTTGGCACTCCAGTCTGTCCCTTGCTAACAATTTTATCCACAGAAGCTGTGGGGAAAAGTGCTGCCTAAAAAATAGGCGCGAAACGATTGTTCTTGCGGATCAAGGACTTGCATGAGCTCCCGTGGCCTTGCACACAACATTGTCCACAGAATTTGTGCATTTCGATGAGAGCAGGGGGCGAAACCGGGGCGGGAATTCCAATGCGAAATTTTTATGCATAGAAAGAAAGTCCTTATGGATCAAGGCCTTTACGCGGCAACTATAGCCTTGCTCACAATCTTATCAACAGATTATGTGAAGAAGTGCACAGCAGCCGAAAGGTCGAAAGATGCCGATGCGCGTTTTTTGTGCTTGAGAATAATTCGCTTTCGCATCAAACACTTAGCATATAAAAGCCGCTATTCCCCACAATTTTGTCCACAGAATGTGTGCAGAACTGCTTCTTCCAGCGCTGATGAAAATTTTTGCATTAGAAAAAATCATCATCAAATCATAGGGTTAATGCGAAATAGTTGGATTGCCAACAATGTTGTCCACAGAAAATGTGAAGAATGCGCACACTTGCCTGTTAGCTCTCGACAGGCTACATTGCGCGTTTAGGATTTCTTTCTTAGGAGTACGTCTTGCTCGCAATTTTCCAGGCCGCCGGCTGGCCAATCTGGCCTCTGCTGATCGCTTCCATCGTTGCCCTCGCTCTGATCGTGGAGCGCCTGATGTATCTCCGCCGTTCCCGCATCATTCCCAAGACCTTGCTGGACGAGGTCGTGCGCGTGTATCGCAGCGGCAATATCACGGCTGAGATCATCGACAAGCTGGAAAAATCGTCCCAACTGGGCGTTGTTCTTTCGGCAGCGTTGCGTAATGTCAACGCTCCGCGCGATGTCATGAAGGAATCGATCGAGGAAGCGGGCGGGGCCGTGGCGCACGACCTGGAGCGCTTCCTGACCACCCTGGGCACCATCGCCACCCTGGCTCCGCTGATGGGCCTGTTCGGCACCGTGGTCGGCATGATCGAGATCTTCGGATCCCAGAATTCTTCCGGAGCGAATCCGGCGCAACTGGCCCACGGTATCTCGACCGCGCTGTACAACACCGGTTTCGGCCTGGCGATTGCGATGCCGACCCTGGTGTTCTACCGCCACTTCCGCGCCCTGGTCGACTCCTTCGTGATCGACATGGAGCAGCAAGCGGTCAAGTTCGTGGACATCGTCCACAACACCCGCAAGTAAGCGAGGGATCAGTTTATGGCGATGAATTTCCGCCGCGGCCAGAAGCGCGAAGACCCGGAGATCAACCTGATCCCGTTCATCGACGTGCTGCTGGTGATCCTGATCTTCCTGATGATCACCACCACCTACAGCAAGTTCACCGAGCTGAAAATCACGCTGCCGACCGCCGATGCGGAAAAATCGGTGGAGCAGCCGAACGACCTGACGGTGACGGTGGATGCCAAGGGTAACTACACCGTCAACGGCACGCCGGTGGCGTTCCGCGACGTGCCCGGCCTGTCGGAGCAGATGAAGGAAGCTGCCAAGGGCGGCAGCCCGATCGTCAAGATCAACGCCGACCAGTTCGCGATGCACCAGATGGTGATCAACGTGATGGAAGCGGCCCGACTGGCAGGCTTTGACAAGGTGACCTTCGAGGCGCAGACCGCCCAGGCCAAGTAATGGCCTCATCCCTCGAGACGACGTTCTCGCGCGAGTGGCTGCGGCGGGGCGCACTGGCTTGTGCGCTTTGGCCGCTGTCGCTGCTGTTTCGCTTCCTCGCCGCTGCGCGCCGGGCTGCATTTGCCGCCGGGCTGTCGTCTTCCGAGCGGCTGCCGGTGCCGGTGGTCGTGGTGGGCAATATCTTCATTGGCGGTACCGGCAAGACGCCGCTGACCATCTGGCTGGTGGATGCGCTGCGCGCGGCAGGCTTCCGGCCGGGCGTGG
This sequence comes from Massilia eburnea, assembly GCF_009720745.1. Taxonomy (GTDB): domain Bacteria; phylum Pseudomonadota; class Gammaproteobacteria; order Burkholderiales; family Burkholderiaceae_D; genus Rugamonas; species Rugamonas eburnea. The sequence continues at coordinate 177,419 of NZ_WNKX01000005.1, forward strand.
TGTCGCGTGGCTTTGGCGGCAAGGACGCGGCGCCGCGCGAGGTTGGCGCCTCGTCGACGCCCTCCGATGTGGGCGATGAGCCGGTGCTGATCGCTGCCCGCACGGGCTGCCCGGTGTTCGTTGGCCGCGCACGCGCTGCGGCGGGCAGGGCGCTGCTGGCGGCCCACCCGGAAGTCAACGTGATCGTCACGGACGACGGCTTGCAGCATTACGCCCTGGCCCGTGACGTGGAAATCGTGCTGTTCGATGGCCGAGGCGTTGGCAACGGCTGGACGCTGCCGGCCGGGCCGCTGCGCGAGCCGCCGTCCCGCCAACGCGACTTCACCGTGGTCAATGCGCCCGAACTGACGCCGGCGCTGGCGGCAGCCGTCGCCCCGCCAGGCGCCACGCGGCCGTCGATGCCTGCCGTGTCGCCCTCCGTGGCGCCGGATGCCGCACGCCAGGCAGGCCGCCAAGCCGCGACCTGGCAGATGCGCCTTGCAGGCGACGTTGCCGAGCGGCTGGCCGACCGTGCCGAGCGCATGACGCTGGCCGAGCTGGCGCGCCGATCGGCGCCGCCGGAAGCGGGGCAGGGCACAGGACTGCGCGTCGCGGCCGCCGCCGGTATCGGCAATCCTGCCCGCTTTTTCGGGATGTTGAAGGCGGCGGGAATCGAGGCGCAAGAGCTTCCGCTGCCCGATCACCACGACTTTAAAGACCGCCCGTTCGCTCATTTGCAGGCCGACTTTATTCTGGTGACGGAGAAGGATGCAGTAAAATGCTGGCAAATTGAAGAATTACGCAACGATCCGAGAATCTGGGTCGTTCCAGTCAGCGCCCGCATCGACGCGGCGCTGGCCGATCAAATTGTGGAGAAACTACGTGGACGCACGCCTGCTTGATATCCTGGTCTGCCCTGTGTGCAAGGGCCCTCTGGAGTACGACAAAAAAGCCCAGGAAATGATTTGCAAAGGCGACCGCCTGGCATACCCGATCCGCGACGGCATCCCGATCATGTGGGCCGACGAAGCGCGCTCCCTGCAAGACACCACGGAGTAATCGGTGTCTTTCATCGTCATCATTCCGGCCCGCCTGGCCTCGACCCGCCTGCCCAACAAGCCCCTGGCCGACCTGGGCGGCAAGCCGATGGTGGTACGCGTGGCAGAACGCGCGAAGGAAGCTGGCGCCGCCCGCATTATTGTCGCCACCGACCACGCCTCTATTAAAGAAGCCTGCGAACAGCATGGCATCGAAGCCTTCATGACCCGTGCCGACCACCCGTCCGGCACCGACCGCATCGCCGAAGTAGCGCGCGCCATGAACCTGCCGATGCATGCCGTTGTGGTCAATTTGCAGGGCGATGAGCCCTTGATCGATCCGGACCTGCTGCAAGCTGCCGCCGCCCGCATCGGCGCCGACGTGCCCATGTCCACCTGCGCCCACCCGCTGCACGACGCCGCCGACGCCTTCAACCCGAACGTGGTGAAGGTGGTGCTGGACAAGCAGGACCGCGCCCTCTATTTCAGCCGTGCCACCATTCCGTGGCACCGGGATGCCTTCGCCAAGGACAAATCGGCCCTGCCGGCCGGCTACGTCCCTTTGCGCCATATTGGCCTGTACGCCTATAGAAACGACTTCCTGCAAGCCTATCCGGCGCTGGAGGTGTCGCCGCTGGAGGGGATAGAAGCCCTGGAACAGCTGCGCGTCCTGTGGCATGGATACCCCATTGCCGTACACGTGACCGATTCCGCTCCGGCGGCAGGGGTGGATACCCCGGAAGACCTGGCGCGTGTCCAGGCACTCTACAAAAGTGGCGGATAAGCCAACTTCTGTGGTAAGTTTCTAGCAAGGTGGCTAAGGCATCATCAAAAATTATTATTAAATCGTTTAGGAACATTCATGCGTCTCATTCTGTTAGGAGCACCAGGAGCCGGTAAGGGCACCCAGGCCAACTTCATCAAGGAAAAGTACAACATCCCTCAGATTTCCACCGGCGACATGCTGCGTGCTGCGATCAAGGAAGGTACTGAACTGGGACTGGCCGCTAAAAAAGTGATGGATGCTGGCCAACTGGTTTCCGACGACATCATCATCGGCCTGGTGAAAGACCGCCTGAAAGCTGCGGACTGCGCCAACGGCTACCTGTTTGACGGCTTCCCGCGCACCACCGCGCAAGCCGACGCGATGAAAGACGCAGGCGTCACGATCGACTACGTCCTGGAAATCGCCGTGCCGGACGACCAGATCGTCGAACGCATGAGCGGCCGCCGCAGCCACCCGGCTTCGGGCCGTGTGTACCACGTCAAATTCAATCCTCCTAAAGTCGAAGGCAAGGACGATGTCACCGGCGAGCCGCTGGTGCAGCGCGACGACGACAAGGAAGAAACCGTCAAGAAGCGCCTGGAGGTTTACCACAACCAGACCGAAGTCCTGCTCAGCTACTACGGTGACTGGGCTAAATCGGGTCAGCCTGGTGCGCCTAAGTACCGCAAGATCGAAGGCGTTGGTCCAGTCGAAGAAATTCGCGACCGTGCGTTTGCGGCGCTGAATAGCTGATTTAAGCCAAACCCGGTAAATCTGGGTCAGACCCAAGGGTCTGGCCCTGTCAGATCCGCAGTCCGCGGCTTAGGTACGCATGGGTCAGACCCTTGGGTCTGACCCTGGTTTACCGGGTTTGAAGAACGGCCCCCTCGGCCGTGAAAAAGTCAAAGTTTTGCAGTACGCAGTTCGGTTGTACCGAGTTCGTTTTGTAGCTTTTGATTCTAATAACGTAAGGGGGCAATTCTATGGCAGCAAGTTTGTGGTTCGCGATTGCGTGCGGTGTGCTCGCGGTTGTGTATGGGCTGTGGGCACGCAGCTGGATTCTTGGACAGAACGCGGGCAACGCCCGCATGCAGGAAATCGCGACAGCCATCCAGCAGGGTGCTGCGGCCTACCTGGCCCGCCAGTACCGCACCATCGGTATCGTTGGTGTCGTGCTGCTGGTCGCCATCGGGGCGGCAATTGATGTCAAAACCGCCATTGGCTTCCTTCTAGGCGCCGTACTATCCGGCGCTTGCGGCTTTATCGGCATGAATGTGTCGGTACGGGCCAACGTGCGCACCGCGCAAGCGGCGTCGGTGGGCATGAACGAAGCGCTCAATGTCGCATTCAAAGGCGGCGCCATCACCGGCATGCTGGTAGTCGGCCTGGGCCTGCTGGGCGTGGCCGGGTTCTACTGGGTCCTGACCGTCATGGGCGGCTCCGCCGTCAGCGTGCACGATGTGCTGAAGCCGATGATCGGCCTGGCCTTCGGCGCTTCCCTGATTTCGATTTTCGCCCGCCTGGGCGGCGGTATCTTCACCAAGGGCGCCGACGTCGGCGCCGACCTGGTGGGCAAGGTGGAAGCGGGCATCCCTGAAGACGACCCGCGCAACCCTGCGGTCATCGCCGACAACGTGGGCGACAACGTGGGCGACTGCGCCGGCATGGCGGCTGACCTGTTCGAAACCTATGTGGTGACCCTGATCGCGACCATGCTGCTGGGCGCGCTGATGATCACCAGTGCTCCGGCGCAAGCCGCGCTGTATCCGATGCTGCTGGGCGCCGTGTCCATCATCGGCTCCATCATCGGCTGCTCCATGGTCAAGGCCAAGCCGGGCAAGAAGATCATGTCGGCGCTGTACACCGGCTTGTGGTGGGCGGCCGGCCTGTCGCTGATCGGCTTCGTGGTCGTGACCTGGATGATCTGGCCTGACGACGACATGCGCTACAAGATGCTGGGCGCCACCATCGTCGGCATTGTGCTGACCGGCCTGATGGTCTACATCACCGAGTTCTATACCGGCACCGAATTCACGCCGGTGCGCCATATTGCGGAAGCGTCCACCACCGGCCACGGCACCAATATCATCGCCGGCCTGGGCGTGTCGATGAAGTCGACCGCATGGCCCGTGATTGCGGTCTGCGTGGCGATCCTGATCTCCTTCAAGCTGGCCGGCCTGTACGGCATCGCGATTGCCGCGACTTCGATGCTGTCGATGGCGGGTATCGTGGTGGCGCTGGACGCTTACGGCCCGATTACCGACAACGCCGGCGGTATCGCCGAAATGTCTGGCATGCCGGATTCGGTGCGCGCCATTACCGACCCGCTGGATGCGGTGGGCAATACCACCAAGGCCGTGACCAAGGGCTATGCGATCGGTTCCGCCGGGCTGGCTGCGCTGGTGCTGTTTGCCGACTACACCCACGCGCTGGAGTCGCGCAGCCTGCAGATGTCCTTCGACCTGTCCGACCCCATGGTGATCGTGGGCCTGTTCATCGGCGGCCTGATTCCTTACCTGTTCGGTGCGATGGCGATGGAGGCGGTGGGTCGCGCTGCGGGCGCCGTGGTGGTGGAAGTGCGCCGCCAGTTCCGCGACATCAAGGGCATCATGGACGGTACCGGCAAGCCGCAGTACGACAAGGCGGTCGACATGCTGACCGCTTCCGCGATCAAGGAAATGATTGCGCCTTCGCTGCTGCCGGTGCTGGTGCCGATCCTGGTCGGCATGCTGCTTGGCCCGCGTGCACTGGGTGGCCTGCTGATGGGCACCATCATCACCGGCCTGTTCGTGGCGATTTCCATGACCACCGGTGGCGGCGCCTGGGATAACGCGAAAAAGTATATCGAAGACGGCAACCATGGCGGCAAGGGTTCCGACGCGCACAAGGCGGCGGTGACCGGCGATACCGTGGGCGACCCGTACAAGGATACCGCCGGACCGGCCGTGAATCCGCTGATCAAGATCATCAACATCGTGGCGCTGCTGCTGGTGCCGCTGCTGCCGGCCACCGGCATCCTGTCGGTCACCATGGCGCCAATGCAGGCCAACCAGCAGGTCGTGGCGCCGGCCGCTACCCAGGCCGCAACGCCTGCCGCGCTGGCTGCCGCCGCACCGGAAGTGGCGCCGCAGGCTGCGGCCGACGCGCCAGCGGCCAAGTAAGCCGCGCTCTCCCGCTCCTCCCCGCGGCGTATGATGGACGTACGCTGCGGAGGGCATCATGAAGCTACCCATCCTGCTGGCGCTGGCCGCTGGGCTTTCCGGCCCGGCCGCCGGCGCCAATTCCATTTCCACTGACGAGTACCGCAAGCTGCCGGAGTGCCGGCTCAGCGCCGACGGCAAGCACCTGGCGCAGGAGCCTTGCCGCACCGCGCCGCCGCGAAAGGTCATGCCGCGCCGCCCGGTGCCCCTGATCGTCACGCCGACACCCCGTATCGCGCCGGCACCCGATCCCGGGCTGACCTGGGCGCCGATCCTGAGCAGGCGCGATCCTTTCGCGCCACCGACGGCGATCGCCCAGTTGCCGCGCGCCGGCCAGCCCGCGCTGGCGCCAGGCGCGGCATTTCCTCCCGCCACGCCCTTGCCGGGCCCCAGCGCGCCGGTACCGGTCACCTGCGATGCGGGCGGCTGCCGCGATGCCAGCGGCACCTATTACCATGGCCCGCCGGGGCAGGTCATCAGCCCAAGCGGAAGAGTGTGTTCGACGAGCGCGGGATGGATGACTTGCCAGTGATTTCGGCTACAATACGCCTCGATTGACGTTTACGTAACGTAAAGTGAATAGGGGAGAAAACTATGCAAATCAAGGACCAAGTATTCATCATCACCGGCGGCGCGTCGGGCCTGGGCGCGGCGACCGCGCGCATGATCGTCGAGAACGGCGGTAAAGTCGTGCTGGCGGACGTGCAGGCGGAAGCCGGCGAAAAGCTGGCGGCCGAACTGGGCGCGGCCAAATTCGTCAAATGCGACGTGACCTCGGAGGCCGATGGACAGGCCGTGGTCGCTGCGGCCACCGCCATGGGCACCCTGCGTGGCCTCGTCAACTGCGCCGGCGTGGCGCCTGCGATCAAAACCGTGGGCAAGGACGGCCCGCATCCGCTGGATTCCTTTGCACGCACCATCAACATCAACCTGGTCGGCACCTTCAATATGTGCCGCCTGGCGGCTGACGCCATGGGCAAAACCGAAGCGGCCGAGTGGGGCGAGCGCGGCGTGATCATCAATACCGCATCGGTGGCGGCGTTTGACGGCCAGATCGGCCAGGCGGCTTACGGTGCGTCCAAGGCTGGCGTGGCTGGGATGACCCTGCCGATGGCGCGCGATCTGTCGCGTTCGGGCATCCGCGTGATGACCATTGCGCCGGGCATTTTCGAGACGCCGATGCTGCTGGGTATGCCGCAGGAAGTGCAGGATGCGCTGGGCAAGATGGTGCCGTTCCCGCCGCGCCTGGGCAAGCCGTTCGAATATGCTTCGCTGGCCAAGGCTATTATCGAAAATACCATGCTGAATGGGGAGACGATCCGCCTCGATGGCGCGATTCGCATGCAGCCCAAATAACACCGATACGCGGCTGCCGCGTGGCAAGTGTCAGACCCTGCGGGTCTGACACTGGTTTACCGGTTTTGGTGTAGCATGCAAAAATGAAAGCCATCGCCCTCGCCGCAGCCCTGTTCTGCACCCTCCCGCTCCACGCCCAAGACACCCGCGCCCCTGAAATCGCCACAGGCTGGCAGGAAAAGACCGGTTGGTCGGCGCAAAAATTCATGGTCGCCGCCGCCAATCCGCTTGCAACGGAGGCCGGCTACCAGATGCTGAAGCAAGGCGGCTCCGCCGTCGACGCAGCCATCGCCACCCAGCTGGTCCTGACCCTGGTTGAGCCGCAATCTTCCGGCATCGGCGGCGGCGCCTTCATGATGCATTGGGACGGCAAGAAAGTCCGCTCCTTCGACGGCCGCGAAACCGCCCCCGCCGCCGCCACCGAGACCCTGTTCCAGGATGCCAGCGGCAAGCCTTTGCCGCGCGCAGATGGCGTGGTCGGCGGCCGTTCCGTCGGCGCCCCCGGCGTGCTGCGCATGCTGGAGCTGGCGCACAAGCAATACGGCAAGCTGGCCTGGGCCAAGCTGTTCACCCCGGCCATCAAGCTGGCGGAGGAGGGCTTTGCCGTCAGCCCGCGCCTGAACTCCCTGCTGTCGAATGAGCGCTACCTGCAGCGCGACCCGGTCGCCGCCGCCTACTTCTTCGACAAGGACAGGAAAGCCTGGCCGGCCGGCCATATCCTGAAGAACCCCGCGCTGGCCAGGACCCTGCGCGAAATCGCCGCCGAGGGCGCCGACGCCTTTTACCGCGGCCATATCGCACGCGACATCGCCGCCAAGGTGCAGGGGCACCCGACCAACCCCGGCGGCCTGACGGCGGCCGATATCGCCGGCTACAAGGCCAAGGAGCGTGAGCCGGTATGCTCCGACTACCGCGCCTACACCGTCTGCGGCATGCCGCCGCCATCGTCCGGCGGCATCGCGATCGCGCAGATCCTGGGCATCCTGGAAACCAGCAAGATCGGCGAGTACGCGCCGGTCAATGGCGTACTCACGGCAGACGCCATCCACCTGATGTCGGAAGCGGAGCGCCTGGCCTATGCCGACCGTGCGCGCTACGTGGCCGATACCGATTTCGTGCCGCTGCCCGGCAAGGGCGCCAGCGGCTTGCTGGATAAGGCTTACCTGCACCAGCGCGCCACCCTGATCGGCGAGAAGTCGATGGGCCGTGCCCGCGCCGGCGTGCCGGCCGAAGTCAAGGTGGCCTGGGGCGACGACACGGCGCTGGACAAGCCATCGACTTCGCACCTGGTCGTGGTCGACGCCAACGGCAACGCCATCTCCATGACCACTTCGGTGGAAGACGCGTTCGGTTCACGCCAGATGGTCGACGGCTTCCTGCTGAACAACCAGCTGACCGACTTCTCCTGGGATTCGGTGGATGAAAACGGCCCGATCGCCAACCGCGTGCAGCCGGGCAAGCGCCCGCGCAGCGCGATGTCGCCGACCCTGGTGTTTGACAAACAGACGAAGCAGCTGGTGCTGGCCACCGGTTCGCCGGGAGGCTCCACCATCATCAATTACGTGTCCAAGGTGCTGGTCGGCGCGCTGGACTGGAAACTCAATGTGCAGCAAGCCATCAGCCTGCCCAACTTCGGCAGCCGCAATGGCCCGACCGAACTGGAAGCGGGCAAGTTCTCGAGCGACGTGATCGGCCAGCTGAAAGCGCGCGGCCACGAAGTGCGCCAGGTGGAGCTGAACTCCGGCCTGCAAGGCTTGCAGCGCACGCCGGCCGGCTGGTTCGGCGGCGCCGACCCGCGCCGCGAAGGCATCGTGCGCGGCGAGTGACCACAGCGCGACAGGCGGCGGGCCGGCAGTTCCATGGCCCGCCGCCGGCATGTTACCCTTGACAAATGGGCATGAAAAAGAAAACGGGCTTGATCCTGACGGGCGGTGGCGCCCGTGCGGCGTACCAGATAGGCGTTTTGCAGGCGATCTCCGAAATCCTGTGGGAAGAGGGCTGGCCGCCGGCACGTAATCCATTCCAGATCATTTGCGGCACGTCGGCTGGCGCCATCAACGCCACGGCCCTGGCCTGCCGCGCCGACAACTTCGGCGAAGGCGTGCAAAAGCTGCTCGACGTGTGGAGCAATTTCGAAGCGAACCAGGTCTATCGCGCCGATTCGCTGGGCGTGCTGCGTTCCGGCGCACGCTGGCTGTCGCTGCTGTCTTTCGGCTGGCTGCTGCGCAAATGGCGCGCCGCGCCGCCCCAGTCCCTGCTCGATAACACGCCGCTGGTCAACCTGCTGCACCGCATGCTGGACTTGCCGCGCCTGGACAACTGCCTGCAGGAAGGGCTGCTGCATGCAGTGGCCGTCACCGCCTCGTCCTATACCGGCGGCCAGCACATTACCTTCTACCAGACCGCCGCAGAAATCGCGCCCTGGATCCGCATGCAGCGCGTGGCGATGCAGGACCAGATCGGTGTCGAGCACCTGCTGGCGTCGTCGGCCATTCCCTTCATCTTTCCCGCCACCCCGCTGTACATGGGCGGCCATCTTGAATACTGCGGCGACGGTTCGATGCGCCAGCTGGCGCCGATCTCGCCTGCCATCCACCTCGGCGCGCAGAAGGTGCTGGTGGTCGGCGCCGGCCGCCTGACCGAGCCGCCGCGCACGATGACGGAAACGCCGCGCTACCCAAGCCTGGCGCAGATTGCTGGCCATGCCATGTCCTCCATCTTCCTGGATGGACTGGCGGTCGACATCGAGCGCCTGAACCGCGTCAACAAGACGCTCTCGATGCTGCCGGAAGACCTGCTGGCCCAGACCCCGCTGAAACCGGTGGAATTGCTGGTGATTGCGCCATCCGAACGCCTGGACGACCTGGCGGCGCGCCATATCGGCAGCCTGCCGGCGCCGATCCGCACCATGCTGTCCGGGATCGGCGCCACCGAGGCGCGCGGCTCGGCGCTGGCTTCCTACCTGCTGTTCGAGTCCAGCTACACCCAGGAGCTGATCCGCCTCGGCCAGCGCGACACCCAGGCGCGGCGCGCCGACGTGCTGGCGTTTTTCGGGTCATGACGCCGCCAAATAGTAAAATGGCAGCTTTTTCCCTGCTTTTGGCTGATACCTGACCGTGGCCGGAAAACGTCGACTGCTCCCACGCCTGGCCGCACTGGCACTGGCTTGCACGCTAGCCCTCCCGGCGCTGGCGGCGCCGCCGCGCACCCTGCGTTTCGAGCAGCTGGATGTGGACGATGGCCTGGCGCAGGAATCGGTGCTGGCCATCGTCCAGGACCGCCAGGGTTTCATGTGGTTCGGCAGCCAGGCCGGCCTGAGCCGCTTCGACGGCTACAAGGTTACCGTCTACCGCAATATCGTGGGCGATGCGCGCAGCCTGTCGGAAAACTGGGTCGGCGTCCTGCACCTTGATCCGCGCGGCCGCATGTGGGTCGGCACGGACGGCGGGCTTGACCTGTTCGACCCGCGCTCGCAAGCGTTCATGCATTACCTGCCGCGCGAACCGGAGAAGCGCGGCAGCGGCAACCGCCACATCAAAGCCATTGCCGACGACGGCCATGACGGACTGTGGATCGGCACCGCCGACGGCCTGCAGCATTTCGATCCGGTCACCGGCAATTTCGAGATCTACCACCATGAGCGCGGCAATGCCGCCAGCCTTGGGCACGACCAGGTCAATGCGCTGGCGCTGGACAAGCAGGGCAGGCTGTGGATTGCCACGTCGGCCGGCGTCGACATGCTGGAGAGCGGCTCGCGCAACTTCGTCCACTATCCGCTGCTGGCGGCCGGCGCGCGCGGCGCCCAGTCCTTGCTGGTGGACCGCGACCAGGTGCTGTGGATCGGCTCCCAGAACGGCATCGAGCGCTGGACGCTGGGCGGCAAATATCCGCAACGACGCGTATTGGGCGAGGCGCAAGGCCTGCCGCAAGGCACGGTCAAGAAAATCTACCAGGACCAGGATGGCACGCTGTGGATCGGCAGCCAGACCAGTGGCCTGTTCCGCTGGCGTCCGGAAGACGAGCGTTTCGTTCAATACCGCCACCAGCAGGGCGACTCGCACAGCGTGGCGGACAACTATGTCTACGCTCTGTACCGCGACAACGTCGGCACGCTGTGGGTCGGCACCTGGTATCGCGGCGTGAGCCGCGTAGACCTCGGCAGCGGCGGTTTTTCGCGCCTGGTCAAGGATCCCGGCCAGCCTTCCACCCTGGGCGACAACAAGGTGCGCGGCCTGGTCGACGCCGGCAACGGCAAGATCTGGGTCGGCAATAGCGACGGCCTGAATTACTTTGATCCGGTGGCCGGCAGGACCGAGTTGTACCGCCCCGGAAACGGCAACGACCGGCTCGATTCCGAGATCACCGCGCTGAGGCAGGACCCGCGCGACCGCAACCTGCTGTGGGTGGGCGGGCGCTACGGCGTGCGCCGTTTCGACGTCAAGGCGCGCCGTTTCGGTCCGCTGATGCTGTCGCACGGGGATCCGGAAAACGACGTGATCCGCTATTTGTACGGTGACCGCGAAGGCATGATCTGGGCTTCCTCGCGCACCGGCCTGCACCGCATCGACCCTGGCAACAACAGTGTGCAGACCTTCCGCCACGACCCGGCCGACATCAACAGCCTGGCCGACAGCGTGGCGCGCCCGGTGCTGGAAGACCGGCAGGGCAACCTGTGGGTCGGCACCTTCAATGGCCTCGACCTGCTGGACCGCAAGACCGGACGCTTCACGCACTACCGCAATAACCCGAACGACCAGGGCAGCTTGAGCCACAACGAGGTGCACTACCTGTTCGAGGACGACAGCGGCACGCTGTGGATCGGCACCGCGGCAGGCCTGAACCGCATGGAGCGGCGCGCCGACGGCAGCGTGCATTTTCGCCGCTTCCTGCGCAAGGACGGCCTGGCCGACGACGCCATTGCCGGCATCCTGCCGGACCACGGCAAGTATTTGTGGCTCTCGACCAATACCGGCATTTCGCGCCTGGACATGGGCAACGGCCAGGTGCGCAATTATTCCGGCGTGGACGGCACCATCGAAGGCGCCTATTTCGACGGCTCGGCCTTGCGCGCGGACGACGGCACCCTGTACTTCGGCGGCTTCAATGGCATCACCGCCTTCGACCCGCAGGAGGTGCGCGAGAACAGCGCTGCGCCGACGGCCGTCATCACCGATTTCCAGATCTTCAACAAGCCGGTGCGGCCGGGGCAGGGCGGCGCCAACAAGGGCGTGCTGCAGCAAGCCATCGAATACACCAATGCCCTGTCGCTGCGCGAAGGCGACTCCGTGTTCTCGCTGGAATTCGCCGCGCTGCACTACGCCGCCCCGCAGCGCAACCGCTTCGCCTACCAGCTGGTCGGCTTCGACAAGGACTGGGTGGTGACCGACGCGAACAAGCGTTTCGCCACCTATACCAACCTGGACCCTGGCACCTACCAGTTCCGCGTCAAGGCCGCCAACAAGGACGGCATCTGGAGCGACAATGCGGCCACGCTGTCGATCACCATCGCGCCGCCGTTCTGGAAGACCTGGTGGTTCCGCCTGATGATGCTGGCGACCCTGCTGGGCGGTGCCTGGGCGGCCTACCATATGCGGGTGCGCGTGCTGCGCCGCCAGCAGCAGCGGCTGGAGCAGCAGGTCGGCCTGCGCACCGCCGAAGTGGAATTGAAGAACCAGCTGCTGCTGGAGCAGAAGCGCGAGCTGGAGCAGCGCGACAAGCACCTGTCGCAGGCCAAGCAGCGCGCCGAAGACGCCACGCGCCAGAAGTCCGAATTCCTGGCCAATATGAGCCACGAAATGCGCACCCCGCTGGCCGGTGTGATCGGCATGCTCGGTTTTGCGCTGCGCGACAACGGCCTGGCCGAACGTACCCGCGAACAGATCGAGCGCGGGCAGGGCAATGCGCAGTCGCTGCTCGCGATCATCAATGACCTGCTCGACTTCTCCAAGATCGAAGCGGGCAAGCTGAAGATCGAAGCGATCGATTTTGCCCTGGCCAGCCTGGTGGAAAACGTGGTCAGCCTGTTTGCCGAGCAGACCATGTCCAATACGGTGGGCTTCGAGGTCGATTTCGCGGAAGATTTGCCGGAATTCGTGGTGGGCGATCCGACCCGCCTGCGCCAGGTGCTGGTCAACCTGGTCGGCAACGCCTTCAAATTCACCGAGCGCGGCAAGGTATCGCTGCGCGTGGAGCGCGAGAGCAGCGGGCCGGAAGGACACCGCATCCGCTTCATGGTGGAAGATACCGGCATCGGCATCCCACCGGACGCCTTGCCGCGCCTGTTCCAGAAATTCGAGCAGGGCGACACCACCACCACCCGCCGCTACGGCGGTACCGGCCTTGGCCTGGCGATCAGCAGCCAGCTGGTGGAATTGATGGGCGGGGCGATCGACGTGGTCAGCGCGCCGGGCGCCGGCTCCACATTCGCCTTCACGATTCCATTGCGCGACGGAGTGGCGCCGCCCCTGGTGCCGCATGTGCCGCGCGAGCCGCACAGCCACCAGCTGCGCGTGCTGTGCGCGGAAGACTTCCCGACCAACCAGATCATCATCCGCATGATGCTGGAAGACATGGGCCACAAGGTCGACATCGCCGGCAATGGCGTGCTGGCGCTGGCCGCCTGCGCCCAGCAGCATTACGACCTGGTGCTGATGGATGGTCGCATGCCGGAAATGGACGGCGCGACGGCCACCCGGCTGATACGCTCCGGTGGCCCGCGCGAGGCGCCGGTGCTGGACCCGCACCTGATGATCGTGGCGGTTACCGCCAACGCCAGCGATGAAGACCGCAGCCGCTACCTGGCGGCCGGCATGGACGACTTCCTGACCAAGCCGATCGACGAAGGTGCGCTGCACACGCAAGTGGAACGCGCCATCGAACGCCAGCTGGCGCGCGGCAAGACGCTGCGGCGCATGCACGCGCCGCCGGCGAAGGGCCCGTCGGTGGCGGAGCTCGATGCCATGTTCGGCGTCAGCGAAGAGCCGCGGCAGGAGGCGCCGTCGGCACTGGCGGGCCAGGCGCTCAAGCTGCGCCTGCGCGACGCCTTCGTCGCCGACCTGCCGCAGCGCCTGCGCGACATGGACCAGGCGCTGGCCGCGGCCGATGCCGATGCGGCGGGCCGCCTGTTCCACGGCATGAAAGGCAGCGCGGCCTACCTGGACGAGGCGGAATTGCACGCCTTGTGCGGCGAACTGGAAAAGGCAGCCGACCGCGCCATGTGGCAGGCGATCCGCGACAAGCTGCCGCGGCTGCGGGTGCTGCTGGAACACGTCGTTTCACCAACGCGTCATTAGGATAATCAGCGGAGAGAGCATGAAAGTATTGGTAGTCGACGATGATGTAGTCTCGCGCATGGTGCTGATGCACCTGATCGATGGTTGCGGCAAGTTCGAAATCATCGAGGCGGAAGACGGCGCCGACGCCTGGCAGCAGCTGCAAGGCGGCCTGCGCCCGGGAATTGTGTTCTGCGACTTGCGCATGCCGCGCATGTCGGGCCTGGAATTGCTGCAGCAGGTGCGCGCGCATGGCGAGCTGGCGCAAGTACCGTTCGTGCTGGTGTCGTCGGCCACCGACAAGGATACGGTGCAGCAGGCCACGCTGGCCGGCGCCACCGGCTACATCGTCAAGCCCTTCCAGTCCGACCAGGTGCGGGCCCACCTTGGCGCTTTCCTGGACCAGGCGGCCAATGGCTATGAACACCAGGCGGAGGAGCCGTCCGCCACCCTGGCGCGGCTGGGGATTGGGGCGGACCGCCTGCTGGTCTACCTGGCCGGTTTCCAGAACCAGCTGACGGCGGCGGGCACCGAGCTCGATGCTTTGCTGGCGCGCGGCGAGCAGGACGAAGCCCGCGTGCGGCTGGAGCGCCTGCACACCGGCTGCACCACGCTGGGCCTGCACGGCGCAGCCGCCGCGCTCAAGCCGCTGATGGGCGGAGGTGCCAGCAACGAGGCGGTGCAGGCGGCGCTGACCGATGTCATTCGGGCGGTGCTGCACCAGTCCTCGCTGGTGCGCCAAGGGTAGGGGGACTGCCATCCCAGCCTTGCGGTAAAACTATTTTAGGTTTAAAGTAGTCTGCACGATCACGCAGGCTGACTTCAAACCTTACCCAGGCGAACATGAACAGACCCACTGCAGCAGAACCGAGCGCGCATCTCGACCAGTTCGCGCGCCAGCACCTCCCGCCGATGGAGCAATGGCCGGACCTGGTATTCGACCTTCCCGAATTGCAGTACCCGGCGCGCCTGAACTGCGTCGCCGAAATCCTCGACAAGGCCGTTGCCGAAGGGCGCGGCGCCCGCCTGGCCCTGCGCGGCGACGGCATCAGCTGGACGTACGCTGAACTGCAGCAGCAAGTGGACCGCATCGTCAACGTGCTGCTTGGACCAATGGGCCAGGTGCCCGGCAACCGCGTCCTCCTGCGTGGCGCCAACCACCCGATGATGGCTGCCGCCGTGCTGGCGGTGCTGAAGGCCGGCCTGATCGCGGTACCGACCATGCCGCTGCTGCGTGCGCGCGAACTGGGCGTGATCATGCAGAAGGCGCAAGTGCAGGCCGTGCTGTGCGCCCACGCGCTGCGCGAAGAGATCGAAGCCGCGCCAAACCGTCCCGAACGCACCGTATGGTTCAATGTGCCCGCCGATGCCGACGGCGCGCCGCAAGCTTCGCTCGACGCGCTGATGGCCGCGCAGCCCGCCAGCGCTGCAGCCTGCGACACTGCGGCCGACGACATCTGCCTGATCAGCTTCACTTCCGGCACCACCGGCGTCCCGAAGGGCACCATGCACTTTCACCGCGACGTGCTGGCCATTTGCGACTGCTTCCCGCGCCACATCCTGAAGTGCGGCGCAGACGACCTGTTCATCGGCACGCCGCCGCTGGCCTTTACCTTCGGGCTTGGCGGCCTGCTGCTATTCCCGCTGCGTGTGGGCGCCGCCGCCGTGCTGCTGGAAAAACTGAGCCCGGAATCGCTGCTGCAGGCAATCGAAGAATACCGCGCCACGATCTGCTTCACCGCGCCGACGTTCTACCGCCAGATGGCAGCGCAGGCAAGCAAGCATGACCTTTCCAGCCTGAAGAAATCCGTCTCGGCAGGGGAGGCGCTGCCGGTGGCGACGCGCGAAGCCTGGCAGCAGGCCACCGGCCTGCGCATGATCGACGGCATCGGCGCGACCGAGATGCTGCACATCTTCATTTCCGCCGCCGGGGACGACATTCGGCCCGGCGCCACCGGCAAGCCCATTCCCGGCTATCGCGCCTGCGTGCTCGATCACAAAGGCCAGCCGGTCGGCCCCGGCATCGTTGGCCGCCTGGCGGTGAAAGGCCCGACCGGCTGCCGCTACATGGACGACCCGCGCCAGCGCGACTACGTGCTGAATGGCTGGAACCTGACCGGCGACGCCTACGAAATGGATGCCGACGGCTACTTCTTCTACCGTTCGCGCACCGACGACATGATCATTTCCGCCGGCTACAACATCGCCGGCCCGGAAGTGGAGGACGCCTTGCTGCGCCATCCGGCGGTAGCGGAGTGCGGCGTGGTCGGCAAGCCCGATGAAGAGCGCGGCCAGGTCGTGGAAGCGCATATCGTGTTGAAGCCGGGCTTCGAACCGTCGCCGGACATGGCGGCGCAACTGCAGGACTTCGTCAAAGAGCAGATCGCGCCCTATAAGTATCCGCGCTCGATCCGCTTCCTGTCTTCGCTGCCGCGCACCGAGACCGGCAAGCTGCAACGCTTCAAACTCCGTAGCACTTGAGGAAACGCATGAATATCGTCTGTATTGGTGGCGGTCCGGCCGGCCTGTATTTCGCACTGCTGATGAAAAAACAGGACCCGTCGCACCGCATCGTGGTAGTGGAGCGCAACCGGCCCTACGACACTTTCGGCTGGGGCGTGGTGTTTTCCGACCAGACGCTGGGCAACCTGGTGGCGGCGGATGAAAAGACAGCGCGCGAAATCCTGCAGGCATTCAATCACTGGGACGATATCGATGTCTTCTTCAAAGGCCAGAAAGTCACGTCCGGCGGCCACGGTTTCTGCGGCATCGGCCGCAAGCGCCTGCTGAACATCCTGCAGCAGCGCTGTGAAGAACTGGGCATCGAGCTGGTATTCGAAACCGATGTGCAGGACGACCAGGAACTGGCGGCGCGCTACGACGCCGACCTGGTGATCGCCTCCGACGGCCTGAACTCGCGCGTGCGCACGCGCTACGAGCCGACGTTCCAGCCGATGATTGAAGCGCGCCAATGCCGCTTTGTCTGGCTTGGCACGACCAGGAAGTTCGACGCCTTCACTTTCGATTTCCAGCAGACGGAGCATGGCTGGTTCCAGGCCCACATCTACCAGTACGACGGCGAGACGTCGACCTTCATCATCGAGACGCCGGAAACCGTATGGCGCGCAGCCGGGCTGGAAGACATGTCGCAGGAAGAGGCGCTGGCCTGGTGCGAAAAGCTGTTCGCCGACCGGCTGGAAGGGCACAAGCTCATGTCCAACGCCTCCCACCTGCGCGGCTCGAATGTATGGATCAAGTTCCCGCGCATCGTATGCCAGAAGTGGGTGCATTGGAATGGCGATGTACCGGTAGTGCTGATGGGCGATGCCGCCCACACTGCCCACTTCTCGATCGGTTCCGGCACCAAGCTGGCGCTGGAAGATGCGATCGAGCTGGCGCGCTGCTTCGCCACGCACGGCGCCCCGGCTGCCGCACTGGCAGCTTACGAAGAAGTGCGCGCGGTCGAGGTGCTGAAAATCCAGAGCGCGGCCCGCAATTCGATGGAATGGTTTGAAAACGTGCAGCGCTACACGGCAATGGAGGCGCCGCAGTTCGCCTATTCGATGCTGACCCGCAGCCAGCGCCTGTCGCATGAAAACCTGCGCGTGCGGGACAAGGAATACGTGGCGGGCTTCGAACGCTGGCTGGCCGAGCGTGCGTTCCGGCAAGCCGGATTGCCGGCTCCTGCGGCCGGGTGCTGCGTGCCGCCCATGTTCACACCATTCAAAGTGCGCGACCTCGTGCTCAAGAATCGCATCATCGTTTCGCCGATGGCGCAATACAGCGCGGTCGACGGCTGCGTCGGCGATTGGCATATGGCCCACCTGGGCTCGCGCGCCATGGGCGGCGCTGCGCTGGTGATGGCGGAAATGACCTGCGTATCGGCCGATGCCCGCATCACGCCATTCTGCCCCGGCATGTACGCACCGGCGCACACGATGGCCTGGAAACGCATCGTCGATTTCATCCACCAGAACACGGATGCCAAGATTGGCCTGCAGCTTGGCCATGCAGGCGCCAAGGGCTCGACGCGCGCCATGTGGGATGGCATCGACCAGCCGCTGGACAAAGGCAACTGGCCGCTGGTGGCCGCATCGCAGCAGCAATACCTGCCGGGTGTATCGCAGGTGTCGCACGCTGCGACCGAGGAAGATTTGCGCCGCATCGAAGCTGATTTCGTGCGTGCCACGCTGGCGGCGGAGGAGGCGGGCTTCGACTGGATTGAGCTGCATTGCGCGCACGGCTATCTGCTGTCGTCCTTCATTTCGCCGCTGACCAATCAGCGAGCGGACGAATACGGCGGCTCCCTGGAGAACCGCTGCCGCTTCCCGCTGCAGGTGTTCGCGGCCATGCGTGCTGCGTGGCCGGCGCACAAGCCGATGAGCGTGCGCATCTCGGCGCATGACTGGGTGGAGGGCGGCATTACGCCGGATGATGCGGTGCAGATTGCGCGCCTGTTCAAGCAGGCTGGCGCGGACATGATCGACTGCTCTTCGGGGCAAGTCAGCAAGCAGGAAAAGCCGGTGTTTGGCCGCATGTTCCAGACGCCCTTTGCGGACCGCGTGCGGAACGAGGCGTGCATCCCGACCATTGCAGTGGGCTCGATCTTCGAGGCCGATCATGCGAACGGCATCATCGCCGCCGGCCGCGCGGACTTGTGCGCGGTGGGGCGGCCGCACCTCGCCAATCCGGCCTGGACGCTGGGCGAAGCGGCGAAGCTTGGCTACACGGCGGTGACCTGGCCGAAGCAGTACCTGGCGGGCAAGCAGCAGCTTGAGCGCAACCTGGAACGGGAGCGCCAGCTTGCAGCCGCCAGCGCCGGCCTGTCGCCGCAGCAGGTTGCGGCCAAATTGCTGGAGGGCTGAGCGATGCCGTTGCAAGGTCGCCATGCATTCATCACCGGCGGCGGGCGCGGTATCGGCCTGGCCTGTGCCCGTGCGCTGCTCGCGCAAGGCGCCAGCGTGACCATCGCGGGCCGCGACGCCGCGGCCCTGGAAAATGCCGCCACCACCCTGCGCGCAAGCATCGTCGCGCCGAGAAAAACCGGTAATCCGGTGTCTGACCCGCTGGGTCGGACACCGACAATTCAAATGCCGCGGGTGGCGGTGAGCGTGCTCGACGTCACTGACGAGGCGGCGGTGCACGCAGCCTTCACCACGGCGCAGCAGCAGCTTGGCCCGGTCACGATCCTGCTGAACAATGCAGGGCAGGCGCAGCCGGCGCCGTTTGCAAAGACCACGTCGCAGCACTGGCAAAACATGCTCGACGTGAACCTGACGGGAGCCTTCCACTGCACCCAGGCCGTGCTGCCGCAAATGCTGGAACAGGGCTGGGGCCGGATCGTTAATATCGCCTCCACCGCCGGCCTGAAAGGCTACAAATACGTCAGCGCCTATGTCGCCGCCAAGCACGGCCTGGTCGGGCTGACCAGGGCGCTGGCGCTGGAGCTGGCGACAAAGAACATCACAGTGAACGCTGTCTGCCCCGGCTATACCGAAACCGACATCGTGCAGGATGCGATCGCCAACATCATGCAGAAGACCGGCCGCAGTGAAGAACAGGCGCGCGCCGAGCTGGCCGCCGGCAACCCGCAGCAAAGGCTGGTGCAGGTTGAAGACGTGGCCAACGCCGTGGCATGGCTCTGTCAACCCGCATCCAGCGCAATGACCGGCCAATCCATCGCCGTCGCCGGCGGTGAAGTCATGTAAGGAAACCAGAACAATGCAACTCGACCTGGAAAGCCGCCTGACCAACGACCACCACCAATCGCTCAAGCTGTGGCTGCGCATGCTTTCCTGCACCACCAAGATCGAAGCTGAAATACGCAGCCGCCTGCGTACAGAATTCGGCATCACGCTGCCGCGCTTCGACCTGATGGCGCAGCTGGAGCGCCACCCGGAGGGCCTGCGCATGGGTGAACTTTCCAAGCGCATGATGGTCACCGGCGGCAATGTCACCGGCATCACCGACCAGCTGGAACAGGAAAACCTGGTGGTGCGCGTGCCTGACCCAAAAGACGGCCGTGCATTCAGCGTCAAGCTCACGCCAGCCGGCCGCAAAGCCTTCACGCAAATGGCGGAAGTGCACGAGAGCTGGGTTGCGGAATTGTTGCAAGATATCTCGCAAGATGACAAGGGGCAGCTGATCGAACTGCTGTCGCAAATGAAGGGCCACCTCTACGCCCGCGAAGAAAAGGACAAACCATGAAATACCTCCAGGGCGAGCCGCAAAACCTGCCCGGCAACCGCGCGCAATTCGCCGGCTACCAGGCCAGCCATTTCCAGTTCACGGTGGAGCAGGGCGTCGCCACGCTCACGCTTGACCGCCCGGAACGCAAGAACCCGCTCACTTTCGATTCCTATGCCGAGCTGCGTGAACTGTTCCGCGCCCTGGCCTATGCCGACGATGTGAAGGCGATTGTGATCACCGGCGCCGGCGAAAACTTTTGCTCTGGCGGCGACGTGCACGAAATTATCGGACCGCTGACCAGGCTTGATATGCCAGGCCTGCTGGCCTTTACCCGCATGACCGGCGACGTCGTGAAAGCCATGCGCGCCTGTCCGCAGCCGGTGATTGCCGCGATCGATGGCGTATGCGCCGGCGCCGGTTCCATGCTGGCACTGGGCTCCGACATCCGCCTTGGCACGGAGCGCAGCAAGACCGCCTTCCTGTTCACCCGTGTCGGCCTGGCCGGCTGCGATATGGGCGCGTGCGCGCTGCTGCCGCGCGTGATCGGCCAGGGCCGCGCCGCGGAATTGCTGTACACGGGCCGTTCCATGTCCGGTCCGGAAGGTGAGCGATGGGGTTTCTTCAACAGCCTGCACGCGCCGGAAAACCTGCTCGCCGCTGCGCAGGCCTTCGCGCAAGGCCTCGCCGATGGCCCGACCTTTGCCCACGGCATGACCAAGAAAATGCTGCAGCAGGAATGGAATATGGGCGTGGACGAAGCCATCGAAGCCGAAGCGCAGGCGCAAGCCATCTGCATGGCCACCAACGACTTCCACCGCGCCTACCACGCCTTTGTCGCGAAACAGAAACCGGTATTCGAGGGCGACTGATATGGCCGATAAATCTTACCTGGGCTGGCCCTTCTTTGAGCAACGCCATGCGGCGCTCGAACGCGAACTGGACGCCTGGGCGGCCGAACACGTGCGAGACGCCCACGGCAGCGACACGGACGCGCAATGCCGCGCGCTGGTGCGCGCGCTGGGCGACGCAGGCTGGCTGCGCCACGCGATTGGCGGTGCCGCGTACGGCGGCGCGCTGGACGCTATCGACACCCGCGCCATCTGCCTGATCCGCGAAACGCTGGCCCGGCACAACGGCCTGGCCGATTTCGCCTTCGCCATGCAGGGCCTGGGTTCCGGCGCCATCAGCCTGTTCGGCAGCGAAGCGAACAAGCAAGCCTACCTGCCGCGCGTGGCAAAGGGCGAGGCGATTGCCGCTTTCGCGCTGTCCGAGCCACAGGCCGGCTCCGATGTCGCCGCCATGCAATGTGCCGCAGTGCTGGATGGCGACCACTATGTACTCGATGGCGAGAAAACCTGGATCAGCAACGGCGGCATCGCCGACTTCTACGTCGTCTTCGCCCGCACCGGCGAACAGCCCGGCGCGCGCGGCATCAGCGCCTTCATCGTCGACAAGGACACGCCAGGCTTTGACATCGCCGAACGCATCAACGTGATCGCGCCACACCCGCTGGCGCGCCTGAAGTTCACCGGCTGCCGCATTCCCGCCAGCCAGCGCCTGGGCGAAGCAGGGCAGGGCTTCAAGGTCGCCATGGCCACGCTGGACGTATTCCGCACCTCGGTTGCCGCCGCCTCGCTCGGCTTTGCCCGACGTGCGCTGGACGAGGCGCTGGCCCATGCACAGGGCCGCAAGATGTTCGGCCAGGCCCTGGCCGACTTCCAGCTCACGCAAGCGAAGCTGGCGCAGATGGCAACCGGCGTCGATTCGTCCGCACTCCTGACTTACCGCGCCGCCTGGCAGCGCGACCGAGGCCAGAAAGTGACAAAAGAAGCGGCCATGGCCAAGATGAGCGCCACCGAAACCGCACAGCAGGTGATCGACGCTGCAGTGCAGATGTTCGGCGGCATGGGCGTGGTCAGCGAACACCCGGTGGAGCGCCTGTATCGCGAAATCCGCGCGCTGCGCATCTACGAAGGCGCCACCGAAGTACAACAATTGATCATCGCACGCGAGCTGCTGCGCGAAGGCTAAGGAGTCACTATGCAAGTATTACAACCGCCAGGCTGGGCGCGTCCGCGCGGCTATTCCAACGGCATTGCCGCCACAGGCCGCATGGTCTTTGTCAGCGGGATGATCGGCTGGGACGCCAATGGCGAATTCCAGACCGACGATTTCGCCGGACAAGTGCGCCAGGCCATCGAAAACATCCTCGCCGTGCTGAAGGAAGCCGGCGGCGGTCCGGAGCACATCGCCCGCATGACCTGGTACGTGGTCGACAAGCACGAATACATGGGCGCATACAAGGAGATCGGGGCCATTTACCGCGAACTGATCGGCAAACACTATCCCGCCATGACTGCGGTCGAGGTAGCGGGGCTGCTGGAGCCGCGCGCCAGGGTGGAAATCGAAGTCACGGCAGTCGTGCCCGCATAAATTGAGCGAAGTGCTATATTCCTGCCGTGGAGGTGCAATGCCATGGCCAAACTTCTCCCGCGCCTGCTAGGCGCAGTTTCTTTGTTTATCCTGTCGGCGGCACAGGCGCAAACGCCGCTGCTGACACCGTCGGACATCGCCCAGCTGAAGACCTGGCTGGGCGGTTCGTTCACATTGGTGCGCTTGTACGAGAAACAGGACGGACAAACCGCAGCGGATTTTCACGCGGCAGTGGATGGCAAGGGCCGTACATTCACCGTAATGGAAGCGACCACCGAACTCGGGCAAACATTCAAGGTTGGTGGTTACAATCCGCAAAGCTGGGATTCCTCGGACGCCTTCCATATCACGACGGAAGACGCATCGCGCACAGGCTTTCTCTTCAACCTTACTTCACGCCAGATTCATCGCCAGACGCCGCGTACTTACGCGCTCGATACGGTAGGCTCTTTCCAGACTTGGAACAATCCTCAAACCGGGCCGGTCTTCGGCGCCGGCCACGATTTGTATGTGGGATGGGACCTGACCACGGGCGGCTACTCTTCGATGTATTCCTATATCGACCCGGCGCGCAGTGATTTCGATTCCAGCCTGCTGGATGGGCGCGACTACAAGTCGCCCAATATCACCTATGGGGAAATGGAGGTGTGGCGCGTGTTTGCCGTGCCGGAAGCCAATGCGTGGATGATGCTGGTCTCGGGACTATGCGTGATCGGCTTCATGCGGCGCTGGTCTCTTAGTACAGGCCGGCAATTCGGCCCATCAGGCCAAGAACCATTGCGAATCCGGCGAGCATTAACCTAAGCTGCCATCGCATTTCCTTACGCAGTTCGACAAAACCGCGCTCCATGGCTGCTCGCTGCTCTGCAAATCCCTGGTCCATTCGGGTTTCAAGGCGGCGGGCAATTTCCTTTAATGACTCCACATCAACCTCGACTTTCGCAACACGAATTTCCATATCCATAATACGCCTCCCAAGCAGGTGTTTCTGCAACTGTGGCGCAAAGCGGAGCCTGGGTATTGAGCTTGGACAGTTGGGAAGCAGATAAGTTCCCGAATGAAGTTGCTGTTGGTCCCCCCGACTGGAATCGAACCAGTATCCCACGCTTAGGAGGCATGTGCACTATCCATTGTGCTACGGGGAGGACGCAAAGCGAGCGCAATTATAGCTGACAGGCTGGCAACGGGTAAAATGCTCGTTTTTCCGTCTCGATCTGCATTCCAATGGCTGTCATTTCCTTAACATCTGCACAACTGGCTTTCGGCCACCACGCCCTGCTGGACCACGCTGAATTTTCCCTGGAGACCGGGGAGCGGGTCGGCCTGATCGGGCGCAACGGCACCGGCAAATCCTCCTTGCTGAAGATTATTGCCGGCATGCAGAAGCTGGATGATGGCCTGCTGGTCATGCAGCAGGGCCTGAAAGTCGTGTACGTGGAGCAAGAACCGCAGTTCGAAGCCGGCCAGAGCGTGTACGACGCGGTCGCTTCCGGCCTGGGCGACCTGCCTGCGCTGCTGAAGGAATACGATGAGCTGACCGGCCAGTTCGGCCAGGGCGACGACGACAAGCTGATGGAGCGCATGCACGACATCCAGCTAAAACTGGACGCCGGCGATGCATGGAACCTGAAGAACAAGGTGGAAACCGTGCTTGGCCGCCTGAACCTGAATGCGGACGTGGCGGTGGAAACCCTGTCCGGCGGCACCAAGAAGCGCGTTGCCCTGGCCCGCGCCCTGGTCGGCGCGCCCGATGTGCTGCTGCTGGACGAACCGACCAACCACCTGGACTTCAGTTCGATCCAGTGGCTGGAAGGCCTGCTGCGCGATTTCAAGGGCAGCATTCTGTTCATCACCCACGACCGTTCCTTCCTCGATAACGTGGCGACCCGCATCATCGAACTGGATCGCGGCATCCTGCTGTCCTACCCCGGCAACTTCAGCGCCTACCAGACCCGCAAGCAGGAACAACTGGCCATCGAAGAAGTCGAGAACGCCAAGTTCGACAAGGTGCTGGCACAGGAAGAAGTGTGGATACGCAAAGGCGTGGAAGCGCGCCGCACCCGTAACGAAGGCCGCGTGCGCCGCCTGGAGCGCCTGCGCGAACAGCGCGCCGCCCGCCGCGACACGCAAGGCCAGGTGCGCCTCGAAGTGGCGACCGGCGAGCGTTCCGGCAAGATCGTGGCGGAACTGGAAAACGTCAGCAAGGCTTACGGCGAGAAGGTCATCGTGCATGACTTCAGCAGCATCCTGATGCGCGGCGACAAGATCGGCCTGATCGGCCCGAACGGCGCCGGCAAGACCACGCTGCTCAAGCTGATCCTCGGCGAAGAGCAGCAGGATAGCGGCACCATCAAGCAGGGCGCCCGCTTGCAGGTCGCCTATTTCGACCAGATGCGTGCTCAGCTGAACGATAACGCTACGCTGGCCGACACCATTTCGCCCGGCTCCGACTGGGTCGAGATCAACGGCCAGCGCAAGCACGTCATGAGCTACCTGGGCGACTTCCTGTTCGAGCCGCAGCGTGCGCGCTCGCTGGTAAGCTCGCTGTCCGGCGGCGAACGCAACCGACTGTTGCTGGCGCGCCTGTTCGCCAAGCCTGCCAATGTGCTGGTGCTGGACGAGCCAACCAACGACCTCGACATCGACACGCTGGAACTGCTGGAAGAATTGCTGGAGGATTACACGGGCACCGTTTTCCTGGTCAGCCACGACCGCGCCTTCCTGGACAACGTGGTGACCCAAGTGATCGTGGCCGAAGGGCAGGGCAAGTGGAAGGAATATGTCGGCGGCTACAGCGACTGGGAGCGCGTGAAGGATACGGCGCCAACTGCGGCGCCAGTGCAGAAAAAAGCCGAAGCAAAGCCGGCCGCCGCTGTGGCCGCCGCGCCTGCGCCGGCTGCCGCCAAGGCCAAAAAGCTTAGCTACAAGGAACAGCGCGAACTCGAAGAGTTGCCGCAGCTCATTGCTAAACTGGAAGATGAACAGACGGCATTGAACCTTACCTTGTCCGATGCCGACTTCTACAAGAAGACGCCAGCCGAAGCGAAGCGTCTCAACGAGCGCATTGCACAGATCGAAGAAGAACTGATGAACGCGCTGGAACGTTGGGAAGCAATCGAATCCCGCAACAACGTTTGATCCAGCTCAATTACCTCTTTGCACTTCCACACTTTCGTGCGCTTGCGCACGATTGCCCGCTGTAATATCTGACAACCTTAATGCCGAGGCAGCCTTGCTTCGGCATTTCCAACGGGAAGGCAGATATCGTGACTACGCAGCAGCCACCTGAGCGCATTTCCCAGCCGCCGCGCGCCGCCGCGGCCGCCGCGCCCGTGCTCGCGCTGCATCCAGGCGCGGGCCACCTCATGCCGCGCGTGCTGCCGTTCGCCATCTATATTGCCTTCATCATCATCGCCGACGTGCTGGAGCGCTGCGGCCTTGCAGGCAGCACGCTGCGCTGGCTGTATCCGGTAAAGACTGCATTGGTGCTGGCCCTGCTGCTCGTGTACCGCAGGCATTACCAGGAGTTGCGCGCGAAGCCAGCGCGGCGTGACGTGCTGCTGGCGGTGGGTATCGGCGCGGCGGTCTTCCTGTTGTGGATCGTGCTGGATGCGCCCTGGATGCGCACCGGCACGCAACAAGCTTTCGACGTGGCTGGCGACGATTCCCGTATCGACTGGGCGCTGGTGGCCATGCGTGCCGCCGGTGCAGCGCTGGTGGTGCCGCTGATGGAGGAGCTGTTCTGGCGCTCCTTCCTGCTGCGCTGGCTGCACCAGCAAGACTTTCTGTCGTTGCGTCCGTCCCGTGCAGGCGTGCGTGCGGCGACGATCTCGGTTCTTTTGTTCGGTGCCGAACATAACCTCTGGCTGGCCGGCATTGTCGCCGGCATTGCCTACACCTTGTTGTACATGCGCAGCGAAACGCTGTGGACTCCCATCCTGGGACACGCTGTGACGAATGGCCTCCTGGCCATCTGGGTCATAGCCACCGGTAGCTGGACCTATTGGTAGTATTTAATAAGGCTAAAAACAATATGCGCATCCTGCCAACTCCACTGGCGCTGGCTGCTGCCCTGGCATGTTATCCCGCCTGGGCTGACATCAGCGACACCATCAAGCCCTTTGTCAGCCTGGGCTGGACATATGACGACAACCTGCTGCGCCTGCCGGACGATGCGCCGCCCGGTATCCAGCGCTCCGACCGCGCGACGCAGGCCATTGCCGGCCTCTCATTGGAGCGTCCGATCGGGCGCCAGAAAATTACCGGCCAGGCCAAGGTCTCGCGCACCACCTTCGACCATTACGACCAGCTCAATTACAACGGCAAGGATTTCAGCCTCGACTGGGCCTGGGTGCTGGGCAACCATTTTGACGGCAATATCGGCGGCAGCTACCAGCAGGTGCTGACGCCGTTCAACGACTTCCACTCGGAAGACCGCAACCTGCGCACGCAGCGCCGCCAGTATGCCAACGGCGGCTGGCGCCTGCACCCAAGCTGGCGGGTGTACACGGGCTTCCAGCGCGACCGCTTCGATTACGAGCTGGCGGCGCAAAGCCTGAACAACCGCAAGGAAGACCGCAGCGAATTGGGCATCGACTTCCTGCCATCAAGCGGCAGCCGGGTGGGGCTGGTGGCGCGCCATATCAAGGGCAGCTTCCTCAATCCGCGCCGGCTGGGCGCGACCTTCCTTGACCAGAATTACACCCAGGACGAGCTGAAAGCCAATATCAACTGGCTGTACAGCGAGATCACGCAGCTGCAGCTTCTGGCCGGCTACGCCAAGCGCAAGCACGACACTTTCACCGAGCGTGACAGCAGCGGCCTGAATGGCCGCGTCACGGTGACATGGAAGCCGCGCGTCAAGCTGCGCTTCACTGCCGACGCCTGGCGCGAATTCGCAGCAGTAGAGAGCGTGATCGTCAACAACAGCATCAACAAGGGCGCCAGCCTCAACGCTGCCTGGGATCTTTCGTCGAAGGTGCAGGCCAACGCCGGCATCAAGCGTGAGCGGCGCAACTTCGAACGCCTGCCCGGCGTCTTCTTCAACGGCGACCCGAGCGACACCACGCGCAGTACGACCCTGGGGCTGGTCTACCAGCCCGCGCGCAAGGTGCAGCTGAGCGCTACGGCTTTCCACGACCGGCGCACCGGCACGCCGCTGGCCGGCACCGGCAGCTACAAGGCCAAGGGCGTTTCACTGATGGCGACGGTGCAGTTCTGAATCCAAGGAGCGACGATGACGGTAAACGATATTCCCCTGGTTTCCTTTTTCCAGCGAGTGCTCGATCCGCTGATCATCATGGGAATGCTGTACGCCACTTCGATGGTGTATGGGGAGCCGTTTACCGGGTATTCGCTGGTGCTGATGATACTGGCCTTCTTCATTTCGTCGGCGGTGTACCAGCACGTCGATCCCTATCGCACCTGGCGCAGCGGCCGCATCATCGCCTATGCGCGCGATATTTTCATGGGATGGTTTGTTACCGCCCTGATCCTGGTCGTCCTCGGCAATGTGAGCGGCCTGGCCTACCACTATGACGACGCGGTGGTGTTCAGCTGGTTCCTGGCGACGCCGTTTGCACTGCTCATGAGCCATCTGGCGGCACGCCACGTCGGCACCGATCCGGCCAAGGAGAGCGAAGTGCGGTCCATCGTGATCGTTGGCGCCAATGAAGTGGGCACCAAGTTCGCGCGCACCGCGGAATTGATGCCCAACCTTTTCCTCAGCGTGCGCGGTTTCTTCGACGACCGCGTTGGCGACCGGATCAAGAAAGACATGGTCCACCCCATGCTGGGCAAGATGGCCGAGGTGGCGAGCTTCGTGCGCGACAACCACATCAAGATGATCTTCATCAGCCAGCCGATCTCGGCCCAGCCGCGCATCCGCAAGCTGCTCGATGAACTGCAGGATACGACGGCCTCGGTTTATTTCCTGCCCGATATTTATGTGTTCGACCTGATGCAGGCGCGCTTCGACAGCGTGGGCGGCATGCCTGTGGTGGCGATCTGCGAAACGCCGTTCGTCGGCATCGACGGCATCGTCAAGCGCGCCAGCGACGTCATCCTCGGCAGCGCGATTCTGCTGCTGCTGGCGCCGCTGATGCTGGCGATTGCCCTGGCCGTGTGGATCAGTTCGCCAGGCCCGGTGATCTTCCGCCAGCGCCGTTATGGCCTGTACGGCGAGGAAATCATCGTCTACAAATTCCGCTCGATGCGCGTGACCGAGGACGGCCCGGTAGTCCGGCAAGCCACAGCGCGCGACCCGCGCATCACGAAGATCGGCGCCTTCCTGCGCCGCACCTCGCTGGATGAGCTGCCGCAATTTTTCAACGTTCTGCAAGGAACGATGAGCATTGTCGGGCCGCGGCCGCATGCCGTTGCCCACAACGAACAATACCGCAAGCTGATCAAGGGCTATATGTTGCGCCACAAAGTCAAGCCAGGCATCACCGGCTGGGCCCAGGTCAACGGCCTGCGCGGCGAAACGGAGACCCTGGAAAAGATGGAGGCGCGTATCCGCTATGACCTGGACTACCTGCGCCACTGGTCGCTGTGGCTCGACCTGTGGATCATCTTGCGGACAGTCAAGGTGGTGCTGAACCGGCAAAACGCGTACTGAGTCAATCGTGCGCGCCCGCCGCGCAATTAGAATGAGTTGCAACAGACGAGGGAGGATATTTTGAAGCACATCAACCCGAACATCGCTTGCGCAGGACTGATGCTGGTTCTGCTTTCCGCCTGCGGCAATAAGGCGGAACACAAGCCTGGCCAGGCCCTGGCCAATGTCAACGGCGAGGAAATCACCGTACTGCAATTGAACGACGAGCTGTCGCGCAGCAATGCACCAGCCACGCAGCAGGAGGCGGCGCGCAAGCAGGCGCTGGAAGCGCTGATCGACCGCCAGCTGCTGATCAGCGAAGCATCGAAGGAGAAAGTCGACCGCGATCCGCGCGTGGTGCAGGCGATCGACCGGGCCCGTTCCGTGATCCTGGCGCAGGCCTATATGCAGAAGCGCATCGGCACACCGGCCAAGCCGGCGCCCGCCGAGGTCGAAGCCTACTACAGCCAGAATCCGCAATTCTTTTCCCAGCGCAAGGCCTTCGACATGCGTGAAATCGTGCTGCCCACGCGCGAGGTGACCGATGAACTGAAGGCGGTGATGGACAAGACCCGCTCGCTGGACGAGGTGGCGGCCTGGCTCGATGCGCACAAGGTCAAATACCAGAAAGCGCAACTGAGCCGCAGCGGCTCCGAGCTGCCGCCCGAGCTCTCGGCCAAGCTGATGGCGCTGGCGAAAGGCCAGCTGTTCATCGTGCGCGAGGGTGAGCGCAGCATGCTGGTGACGATCGCCGATATCCGTTCGTCGCCGGTGGAGCTGGATGTGGCGCGGCCGCAGATCGAGCAATACCTGGTCGCGAAAAAAGGCAAGGAAGCGGCCGAGCAGGAAGTCAAGCGCCTGCGCGCCAGCGCCAAGATTGCCTATATCAACCAGCCTTCGCCCGTGGCGGACGCGGGCGCCCCGACCAGCGAGATCGAGCGCGGCGTGGCCGGCCTGAAGTGAACCAAACATGCAAGGAGCGATCATGAAACGACTACTGATGTGGATGGCAGCGGTGGCATTTGCACTGGGTGCGGGCTTGGCGCAGGCAGGCGATCTGACGCTTGGCCCTGGCGATGTGGTGAAGGCCTCGGTGTTCGGCAATCCGGACATGGCGACCGAAACGCGGATCAGTGAATCGGGCAAGATCACCTTCCCTTTGCTGGGCGAGGTGGCCGTGGGCGGGATGACGGTGCAGCAGGCCGAGCGCACGATCGGCGACCAGCTAGTGAAGAAGGGCTACCTGAAAACGGCCCAGGTCAGCCTGATCGTGTCGCAGATCCAGAGCGCGCAGGTATCGGTGCTGGGCATGGTCAACCGGCCCGGGCGCTATCCGCTCGATGGCGGCAAGCGCGGTGTGATGGACATGCTGGCGCAGGCCGGTGGCTTCAATGCCGATGGCGGCGATACGGTGAGCGTGGTGCAGACCCGCAACGGCAAGACCACCAAGACCGTGATCGACGTGGTGGACATGGTGCGCAATGGCTCGCTGGACAAGGAAATCGAACTGGCGCCCAACGATGTGATCTATGCCGAGCGTTCGCCGCGCTTCTACATCTATGGCGAAGTGCAGCGCCCCGGTTCCTTCCGTCTCGAGCGCACCATGACGGTGAGCCAGGCGCTGGCGGTCGGTGGCGGCCTGACCCCGCGCGGCACTGAACGCGGCATCCAGATCAAGCGCCGCGCCGGCGACGGCAAGGAGCAGCTGATCGATGCGCACAACCAGGACGTGGTGCAGACCGACGACGTGATCTTCATCAAGGAAAGCTGGTTCTAAGGAGATGCCATGAATTTCGCCCAGTTCCTGCTGATCCTCCAGGCGCGCAAGAAGATCGTGCTGCTGACCTTGCTGGTCACGGTGACCGCCACCCTCGTCGTCAGCCTGCTGTTGCCCAAGACGTATGAGGCGACCAGTTCGCTGGTGATGAATTACAAGGGCGTCGACCCGCTGACCGGCATGGCCTTGCCGGGCCAGTTGCTGCCCGGCTATATGGCAACGCAGATCGACATCATCAGCAGCAAGAATGTCGCGCTGCGCGTGGTGGACCAGCTGAAGCTGGCCGAAAGCCCGGCTGTCGTCGCCCAGTTCAATGAATCGACCGGCGGCCAGGGCACGGTGCGCGACTGGCTGGCCGACCTGCTGCTGAAGAAAATCGATATCGTTCCCGCCAAGGAAAGCTCGGTGCTGAACGTGACCTTCAAGGCTTCCGACCCGCAGTTCGCAGCGGCGGTGGCGAATGCCTTCACCGACGAGTACCAGAAGATCAATGTGCAGCTCAAGGTGGAGCCGATGAAGAAGGCCACCAGCTATTTCGACGCCCAGCTGAAGGTGCTGCGCGACAAGCTGGAGGCATCCCAGGCCAAGCTCTCCAAGTACCAGCAGGAGCACGGCATCGTCAGCGTCGACAACCGGCTCGACGTGGAATCGATGCGCCTGAACGACCTGTCGGCCCAGCTGGTGGCGGCGCAATCGCAAGCCATGGAAGCCAACTCGCGCCAGGCCGTGGCGCGCGGCTCCGGCAATGCTTCGCCGGACGTGACGGCCAGCCCGGTGGTGCAGAACCTGCGCGTCAACCTGTCGCAGCAGGAATCCAAGCTGGCCGAGCTGGGCCAGCGCCTGGGCCGCAACCATCCGCAATACCAGAGCGCGGCGGCCGAAGTGGCGCGCCTGCGGGCCGGCTTGAACGAGCAGACCGCCCTGGTCACTTCTTCGGTCAGCAACAACGCCAGCGTCTTTGCCCAGCGTGAAGCGGCGCTGCGCACGGCCCTGGCCGACCAGAAGACCAAGGTGCTGCAGCTGAACCGCCAGCGCGACGAAATGAATGTGCTGAACAAGGACGTGGAAAGCGCCCAGCGCGCCTTCGACAATGCTGCGCAGCGCTCGTCGCAGACCCGCATCGAGGGCGGTTCCGACCAGTCCGACGTGTCGGTGCTGAACCCGGCGGTGGCGCCGATCGAACCGGCCGGGCCGCGCGTGGTCCTGAACACCGTGCTGTCGCTGCTGCTGGGGACCATGCTGGGCATCGGCATTGCGATGCTGTCCGAGATGTTCGATCGCCGCGTGCGGTCGGAAGCCGACCTGGCCGACGTGGTGCACATCCCGGTGCTGGCCACGATCGACTGGAACCCGCCGCGACACCGCCGCTTCGGCCTGCCGCGCTTGCACGCGCCGCGCCAGCTGCGCCTGAATTAAGGAGGGGTGATGAATAGCCCATTACATTTCAATCCCGCCTCGCCGCAGGGCGCGGGCGATGCCACGATCGGTGCATTGCTGCAGGAGGCGGGCAAGCTGACGCCGGAAAATACCGATGAAGTGCTGCGCATGCAGGAGGAAACCGGCATCCGCTTTGGCGAGGCGGCGCAGGCGCTGGGCATGATCAGCGCCGCCGACGTGCAGGAAGTGCTGGCGCGCCAGTTCGACTATCCTTATGTCCCCGCCGGCGACCAGCATTTTTCCTCGCGCCTGGTGGCGGCCTACGATCCCTTCAGCCGGCAGGTGGAGATGCTGCGCGCGGTGCGCGGCCAGCTCATGCTGCGCTGGTTCGGGCGCGGCCACCGTTCGCTGGCCATTGTCGGCGTGGAGCCGGGTTCCGGCACCAGCCTGTTTGCCGCCAACCTGGCGGTGGTGTTTTCCCAGCTGGGGCAGAACACGCTGCTGGTCGACGCCAACCTGCGCCAGCCTTCCCAGCACGAGATCTTCAAGCTGCAAGGCAAGAGCGGCCTGTCGGACATGCTGGCCGGCCGCGCCAGCATGGCGGCGGTGACGCGCATCGATGCCTTCGAATCGCTGGCGGTGCTGGGCGCCGGCACGCTGCCGCCCAATCCGGCCGAACTGCTGGCGCGCAAGGACTTCACCGGCCTCAATGCCCAGCTGGAGGCGCTGCACGACGTGGTCCTGTACGACACTTCCGACGTGCTGACTGCGCACGACTCGCTGCCGGTCATGGCGCGCGCACGCGGCGTGCTGCTGGTCGTGCACCGCAATGCGACCTCGCTGTACGAGGTGGCGGCCCTGAGCGAGCAGGTGCGCTACGCCGGCGCCGAAGTGGTCGGATCGGTGCTGCTGGAGTTCTGACGTGGATCCCGGCCTGGCCATCCGCCCGCATACCGCCCTGCGCGCAGCGCTGCGGGCCGCCTGGCCCGACTGGTCGCCTGTGGTGCTCGGCATGCTGGTGCTGTATGTGCCGACTTTCTATCGCCTGTTCACGGGCCTGTGGTCGACCGAGGAGCAGGCGCACGGGCCGATGATCCTGCTGCTGTCGCTGTGGCTGATCGTGCGCCAGTGGCCCGCCATGCTGGCGCGCGCCGATGGCCGGCCTGCCGCGATGGGGTGGCCGGTGCTGGGCGTCGGGCTGCTGCTGTACATCCTGGGGCGCTCGCAAGGCATCGTCGCCTTCGAGATCGCATCCTTCATCGTCCTGCTGGCGGCGGTGCTGATGCTCAAATGCGGGCATGGCGCGCTGCGCGTGCAATGGTTCGCCTTCTTCTTCATGGCCTTCATGGTGCCTTTGCCCGGTCCCCTGGTCGGCATGCTGACCATGCCGATGAAGATGGCGGTGTCCTGGGCCACCGAGCATGTGCTGTTTGCGGCCGGCTTCCCGATCGCGCGCAGCGGCGTGATCCTGCAAGTGGGGCAATACCAGCTGCTGGTAGCCGATGCCTGCGCCGGGCTGCAGACCCTGCTGACCCTGGAGGCGCTGGGGCTGTTCTACCTGAACGTGGTGCGGCATTCCTCGGCTTTCCGCAACGTGTGGCTGGCGCTGCTGATCGTGCCGATTTCATTCACGGCGAACGTGATCCGGGTGATCACGCTGTCGCTGGTGACGTATTACTTTGGCGATGCGGCGGGGCAGGGCTTCCTGCACGGCTTCGCGGGGATCGTGCTGTTCGTTACGGCGCTCCTGCTGATTATCGGCGTGGACGCCTTCCTGCAATGGTTTGTGCGCTGGCGGAATTCATGAAGAAATCGATGGTGGTAAGCCTGGTGCTGGCCGCGCTGATGGTGTCATCGGCGGCGGTGACGCGCGCCCTGACGCCGACGGCGCGCATGGCTGACGTGCAAGGGCGCTTCAGCCTGGAGCAGATGGTGCCGCGCAACTTCGGCGAATGGCAGGTGGACGAGCGCGTGATGCCGCTGCAGGTCGATCCGGCCACGCAGGCCAAGCTGGACAAGATCTACAACCAGACCCTGGGCCGCACCTACGTCAACCGCAACGGCGAACGCATCATGCTGTCGATCGCCTATGGCGGCGACCAGAGCGACAATATGGGCGTGCACAAGCCGGAGGTGTGCTACACGGCGCAGGGCTTCACGGTGCGCGACGGCCAGCAAAGTTCGATCGGGATGGGGCTGGGCGTATTGCCGGTAAAGCGCCTGTTTGCCGTCGCCGGCGGGCGCCAGGAGCCGATCACTTACTGGATCACGGTCGGGCGCAAAGCCACCATGCCGGGTGTTGAACAGCGCCTGCAGGAGTTGCGCTATGGCTTGAGCGGTACGGTGCCGGACGGCATGCTGGTGCGCGTTTCCAGCATCGGCGGCGATACGGAAGCTGCCTACGCGCTGCATGACCAGTTCGTGCGCGCGCTGCTGGCCGCACTCGACCGGCCGGCGCGCGAGCGCCTGGTCGGCGTGCTTGGCGAAGAGGGGAGGTAGGCGATGCGTTTTCCAGCCTTGCGGCGCACTGCAGCTGCCGGCGCGGCCGGCTTCGGGCCGGGCGGGGCGGGACATGCGGTGGTGCGCCCCAACCGCGGCTTGCCGCTGCTCCTGCTTTTGCCCTTCATGCTGCTGGCGGTCTTTGTCGGCCTGGTGGGCGGGCTCGATTCGCCGCCGCTGGTGGCGATTGTCGGTACGGCGGTGCTGTCGGTGCTGCTGGTGTTCGTGCTGCCCTTGCATGGCATGTTCTGGTGCCTGTTCGTGCTGACCTTCCTGCTGCAGGGTTCCGCCGTGTATTTCCTGCGCCTGAAGCCCGCCGCCTGGCTGGCCTTTGGCCTGGCGATCCTGTTCTTCTGCCGCGCGCTGCTCGACCTGATGATGCAAAAGCGCGAGCACCAGCGCATGCGCCAAGGAGACGGGGCGACGGTGGAAATCGCAGCCCTGCTGTTCCTGGTGGCCTTCATCATCAGCCTGGTGTTCAACCGGGTGCCGAAAACGCAGATCTTTTCTTCGGTGAAAGCGGTACTGCCGATGTTTTCTGTGCTGTTTGCGCTGTACTGGTTCCGCTGGAAGGAAAGTCACCTGGAAACCAGCTGGCGCATGATGTTCTGGGTCGTGCTGCTCCAGCTGCCGGTGGTGCTGTACCAGCATTTCTTTGTCGCCAGCGCCACCACCTTCGACGCCATTGTCGGCACCTTTGGCGGCACGCCTGGATTCGGCGGCAACAGCGCCATCATGGTGTTCTTCTGCGTACTGGCCATGGGTTATGGCGCGGCGCGCTGGAATGCGGGCCTGATGTCCGGCAAGGCAATGTGGGCCTTGCAGGCGCTGGGCTTCGCCATCATTCTGCTGGGGGAAGTGAAGGCCGCTTTTATCTGGCTGCCGCTGATGCTGGCGTGGGTGCTGCGGCGGCGCATCCTGCGCAGCTTTGCCGCCTTCATCGGCTTCGCGGTCCTGATCGCAGCCTTCGCCGGCACCACCTACAGCGTGTACCAGTCGCTTTACTGGGGCAAGAAGCTGCAGTCGGCGCATAACGTGGCGGAGAAGTTCGACCGCGGCGGCGGCTACTTCTTCGATCCCAATAACGTGAACTACCGCACCGGTGAAGTCAGCCGCGCCGCTTCGCTCGCGATCTGGATGCGCGACCCGCTGGCAACGGCGCCGCACCGCCTGGTCGGCTATGGACCGGGCTCGAGCAAACCGTCCGGTTTGCTGGGGGCGGGCGAGGTGGCCAAGCGTTACCAGCCGCTGCACCTGGACGCCACCGCGCTCGCCATTCTGCTGTGGGATGTGGGTCTATTGGGCGCTCTCGCTTACGGCTCCATGCTACTGTTTGCCCTGCTAGCTGCCTGGCGCTACGTGCGCCGAAAACAAGGTAGCGTGGCCCAGCTCGCGCTGGCAGATACCTGTGTCGCAGCGATGCTGCTGTTCCTCATGATGCTGGTGTATAACCGCGCGCTGATGGATGAACCCACCGCCCAGCTGCTACTGATGATGTGCATGGGGACGATAGTCCAGTTATGCAGGTTTGGCTCGTCCGAAAGCTAGGGAATTGTGTCATTTCTGAGCGACATTGTTACAAAATTTGTGTCGCAAAGAAACGAATTTGTGAAATCCGTGATGTAGACTTTCCTTGTTGTGGTGAATCAATTCGTTGTTAACTTATTGATTCGCAAACGAAATTGTCTGGAGAGTATCACATGAAATTCGTTAAATCTTCCCTCTTGCGCTATGCAGTACTTTCCGCCCTGGCCAGCTTCGCTACCGCGAGCCACGCCGACTGGGCGACCTCCGTCAACATTGAAGCGGTGCGCCCGGCGCCCGACAAAATGCAATTGCAGCCACAGAATCCGCCTGGTTTTTCCTGGTCGCGTTATCCGGTTGCTACGTCTTCCACCTGGTACTTCGTGGTGATCCAGCCGCCGGGTACCGGCGCATTGCCGATCAAGCATGTGGTGTCGCGCAACTGGCTGTTGCCGACGCACGCCTTTACCACTTCCGGCATTTATACCTGGAAGGTGGCGCCTTTCACCCGCACCCAGGCCATGGACGATGCCGATGCGGCAGCGCGCGCCAAGGCCAAGGCGGCCGGGTCCAACCTGGCCCAGATCGAAGCAGCGGCGGAAGCGGCGGTAATCCCGCTGGCCGAGCCGGTGGCCAAGGACTGGTCGACCGTGCGCAGCTTCACCATCGACAGCAGCGCCATCAAGTTCGAGGTCCCCGACAATGCCACGCTGCGCAACAATGTCTTGACCCACCCGCGTTCGCGCATGCTGTCGCCGTCCTTCCTGCCGTACAACAAATGGACGTCGGCCATGATTACCGAGCGCGGCGACCAGGTGCGCCGGCTGATCGAAACCGTGCAGTCGCGCCTGACGATGGCGCCGGTGCTCGATACCGATTGGCCGCTGCTTAACAGCGGCACCATGACCACGGCCCTCAGCAACCAGAACGCCGACATCCGCAACCGCATCAACCGCACCGCGCATCAAGTGGAAGCGGCGGCCCTGTTGTACCGCCTGAAGGTGGGCGATGCCACGGCCCCGGCTTACCTGGCCGAGGCGCTCAAGCGCGGCGACGAACTGGCGGCCTTGAGCCCGACCGGCCCGACCAGTTATGCCAACCAGGACCAGGCCACGCGCGCCATCGCCCTGTCGCTGTCGAAAGCGCTCGACATGTTGTGGGCCAATATCGACAGCACGCGCCGGGCCACCTGGCAGAACGCGATCGCGCGCCGCACCGCCGATATCTACAACGACCTGGCGGGCAGCAACGGCCGCATGGACCAGTATCCCTACGATGCCCACGGCGGCAACACGCTGGGCTTCCTGGCGCTGATCGGCGCGCTTAACGTTGGCGACGTGCCTGCGGCGCAGGCCTGGTTCGACTTCGCGGTGCGCACCTATGTGCACCAGGTGTATACCTGGAGCGGGCCGGAGGGCGGCTATGCCAACGGTACGGCATACGGCCAGGCGGCAGCCGACTTCTCGGTGCAGATCTGGGATCCGCTGAGCCAGGCGCTCGGCGTCTCGATTTACCGCAAGCCATGGTCGGATGGCTTCCTGCGCTTCCTCGCGCACTTCGTCCCGCCTGGTACGCCTACCCATGTGTTTGGCGACGGCCACGAGGATGCGCCGAACACCTACCTGCTGAAGGCCTTCGCCTCGCGCTTCAACACGCCGGCCGCCAAGTGGTACTACAACAGCATGACGGGCGTGGAAGATCCGCTGACCTTGCTGCAGGCGCCTTCGCCGCTGCCGGTGACGACGGTGGCAAGCGCCGTGCCGCCGCCGAACGGGGCCTACTATCCGAGCGTGGGCTGGGCGGCAATGCATAGCTCGCTGGCGGACATGAAGCGTACGTCGCTGTACTTCAAGTCCAGCCCCTACGGTTCGTACAACCACAGCCACGGCGACCAGAATTCGATCGTGCTGAACAGCGGGGGCAAGCGCCTGCTGATCGAGGCCGGATATTACGACTGGTACGGTTCGCCGCTGTGGAGCAGCTGGTACCGCGCCACCAAGTCGCATAACGCGGTGACGTATGACGGCGGCATTGGCCAGCGTATCGAAGGCAATACGGTCAACCTGGGCCGCAACGGCAAGATCACCGGCTTCTCGACTTCCTCGGCAATGGATTACGTGGAGGGCGATGCCACGCCGGCGTTCGAAGGCGCGCTGTCGCTGAACCGGCGCAAGGTGTGGTACCTGCGCAGCCAGGATGAGGCGGTGGTGATGGATACCCTGACGGCGCCGCTGGCGCACGCCTGGGAATGGAATTTCCATGCGATGGTGCCGATCACCGTCAATGCGGACGGCAGCGCGACGATCGTCAATGGCGACCGTTCCGTGTGCGTCAAGCCGCTGACGCCGGGCACCACCCTGGTCAAGCGCACCGGCCCGGCGCCCCGCACCGGGATCGAGGACCATGCGGCCTTCACGCGGCCGGCGTCGACCAAGGGCGAATTCCTGGTCTTGCTCGATGTGGGCTGCAAGAAGCCGGCGGTGAAGCTGACCACCGCCTCCACCAGCCGCCAGCTGACGGTGGGCAGCCAGACCATCACACTGCCGCTGCCGTAACTTAACCGGGGGACTCAGTCATGCCATGACAGCGCCATATTCGGGTCCCCAAACGCGGCGCAATATCGTCGCTTTCCTGGCAGGCAAAGTGCCTACCGCCGTGCTGACAGCCTGCGTGCTCGGGCTGTCGGCACGTGTGCTGCCGGCCGCTGAATTCGGTCATTACGTGGTCGGCATGGCGCTGGTGGAGCTGGTGCTCGGCTTGTCGAGCTTCGGCCTCGACTGGGTCTTGCTGCGTTTCCTGCCCGAGTACCGGCTGCGCGGCAGCCGCGCAGCGCTGGCGCGCCTGGTGGGCGCGGTGGCGCTATGGCGCATGCTGCTCTTGTCGGCGGTTGCCGCCGCCTTGCTGGCCGCGCGCGGGCTGGGCCTGCTGCCGGCCAACGTGCCTGGCGGCCTGGTCAATGTGCTGGCCGTGCTGCTGGTCGTTGAAGGCGGCATGCGCATCCTGCGCGATAACACGCTCGAAGCGCTGGCCCTGCAGAGCCGCATGCAGGCGGCCGTCGTATTGCGCAGCGCCGTCGTGGCCTGCGCCTTGCTGGCCATGGGCAACGGCCAAGGCAGCGCGCATGGCCTGCTGCTGGCGGAGCTGGCCGCCAGCGCCGGAGCGCTGGCGGCGGCCGGCGCCTTCATCGTCCATGCGCTGCGTGCGTTGCCCGATGCGGCGCAAGCGGGATGGCGGCCGCCCGCGCTGGCGCAGATGCGCTCGGTGGCCTTGCAAAACTATGCCAGCGGCATTGTCGAATACCTGTATTCCCCCTCGAGCCTGATCCTGCTGCTGGCGCGCAGCCAGTCGCCGGAAGCCATGGCAGGGCTGGGCTTCGTGCTGCGTTTGACGGACATCATCCGCAACTACATGCCCGGCATGGTCATCTTCTCGGTCGTACGTTCGCGCATGATCGGCGCCTATGCCGGCAATCGCGACTACGGCGAATTGCAGCGCTGGGCGCATTTCGTGTTCAAGATCAGCGCGCTGAGCCTGCTGCCCGTTCTTGCGGTGGCGGCCGTGTACGGCGACCTGGTGCTGCAACTGGCCAGCGGCGGGCGCTTTGGCGAATACCGCCTGCTGTTCGCCGTGCTGTGCGGCTGGCTGGCGCTGCGGCTGCATCGCCTGATCCTCAATGTGGTGTGCAACGCCGTCGGGCTGATGGGCATGTGGGCCATGGCATCGCTGTGTTCCTTGCTGGTGCTGCCTTTGCTGGCCTGGACTGCGGCGGCGGCGCTTGGATTATGGCTGGTGCCGGTGGCTCTGTTTGGCAATGAACTGGTGGTGAACGGGCTTGTCGTGACGGGAATGCGGCGGCGCGGCTTCGCGTGGCCGCTGGGACTGGCGTGGTGGAGCCGTGCGCTGTGCGCGATTGCGGCGGCGGCCGGTGTCGCATGGCTGTTGCCGGGGCAGGGCCTGCCAGCTGCTGCTGTGGGAACCCTGCTGTTGTGCGCCGTTTTTGCTGCGGCACTGTTATTGTCCGGTGCGATCGATGCGAAGGACAGGCAGCTGATCAACCGTGTGCTGGGGCGCCAACTTTTACGGGAAGCATCATGAGAGTTCTTGCCATCTATCCCGGACTGAATCCCACCTTCGACGAGGTGGCGTACGTGCTGCCGCCGCTGGTGGCGAAAGGCGTGGCGGTGCAGGTGATCACCTCGCGCGTGTCGGCACTGAAAAGCTCGGAGACTGGCGCCGCCTACGAGAACTTCCAGGGCGTGCCGATTCACCGCATTTTTCCCAGCCTGCGCGCACTGTCGCATGAAGCAGCGCGCTACTTCGCGCAAGTGCGCGAGATTGCCGATGCCTTCCAGCCGGACGTGCTGCTGGTGAACTCTTTCCATTGCCTGCCGTTGCTGGAACTGCTGCGGCCCTTGTATCCGGTGCCGGTGCTGCTGCGCGTGGAATCGGCCGATCCGGTGCAGCTGCTGCGGCGGCGCTATTACGGCGGCTTGCCGGCCCTGGGCCGTGTGGCGGGGCGCATGCGCTGGTGGCAGGTGTGCGGGCAGGTCGATGCGCTCATGAGCAACGACCCGGCTGACTTGCCGCAGCTGGCGGGCCTCGGCCTGCGGGGACGGCGCGCGTACTACGCCGCGCACTGCGCGCAGCGGCCGGCGGAGTGGCGGCCTGCGCGCGAACGCCGGCAGGACGAGATGATTTACGTCGGCTCGCTGATCCGCCATAAGAATTGCGAGCGCTGGCTGGAAACGGTGCCGGCCATCCTGGAGCAAACGCCGGTCAAGCGCTTTGTGGTGATCGGCCGCGGCCCTTACGGGCATATCGTCAAGAAATTGCAGGCATCGCTGGGCGACCGTGTCGAGCACGTGGAAGGCGTGACCCGCATCGAAGCGCTGCAGCGCCTGTCCTCCGCCTGGTTTGCCTACACCGAAAGCCATTCCGGCTGGGGCTTCCTGTGCGATGCGTGGTCGACGCGCACGCCGGTACTGTGCCCGCAATCGACCTTCAGCATCGTGCCGGGATGGACCGGCATGATGCCGCAGGATGTGCCGGACATGATCGCCACCATCAAGCGCCTGTACAACGATGCCGAGTACTACAGCACATTGCAGGACGGCGGCGCCTTGCGCTACGCCTCCGAGCATACGGCCGACGTGGTGAGCCGCCAGTACCTGCAGATCCTGCGCGAGGTGGTGGCGGACGGGAGGCGGCCATGATCCATGTGCTGCTCTCGCAGTCCGGCGCTTACCGCGACATCACCAGCTATCTGCAGGAGCGCGGCGCGCGTGTCACCACCATCGGGCCGCAGGCGCAGGGCATGCGCGGCAAGGCGGCGATCGTGCTGGCCATGCTGTCGCCCAGGCTGCTGCGCTGTTTCGGCCTGTGGCGCAAGGAGGACCGGTTGCTGGTGGTTGGCTGGCAAGCGTTGCCGCTGCTGGCCCTGGTCAAGGCGCGCCTGCTGCCACGGCCGGAGAGACTGCTGGTCATGGGCTGCTTCGTGCACGGCCAGCGTGCGCGCCGGATCACGGACCGGGTGCTGCGCGCGCTGCGGCTGCCGGGCCTTGGCTTCATTGCGTTTTCGCCCGGCGAGGCGCGCAACCTGGTGGCGCGGGTCGGCATGTCGCCGAAAGATGTGCACTGCCATTTGTGGCGGCAGGAACTCGATGGCCGCGCGGCGCGGCAAGGGGACGATGGCAGCATCTTTGCCGGCGGGTTTTCGAACCGCGATTACGACCTGCTGCTGGAAGCGGCCGAGCCGCTGGCGGCGC
Source organism: Massilia eburnea (assembly GCF_009720745.1). Taxonomy (GTDB): domain Bacteria; phylum Pseudomonadota; class Gammaproteobacteria; order Burkholderiales; family Burkholderiaceae_D; genus Rugamonas; species Rugamonas eburnea. Next base: position 219,190 of record NZ_WNKX01000005.1, read on the forward strand.
CGCTGGTGATCGTGGCTTCGCAGTACAACCAGATCCGCCAGCCGGCGCGCGGCAGCACGCGTATCCTGCGCGATTTGCCGGAGGCGGAATTCGAGGGCTTGCTGGCGCGCAGCAGCGTGGTGGCGATGCCCTTGCGCGGACTGGGCGAGGCTTGCGGGCAGAGCGTGCTGCTGCGCGTGCTGCGGCATGGCAAGCCGCTGGTGGCGACGCGCCACGAGTCGATCGAAGCCTATCTGGGCGAAGATTATCCCGGCTTTGTGCCGCACGACGATGTGCAGGCGATGCGGCAGGCGCTGGCGGGGGCGCTGGAGCAGCCGGCGCGGCGCGAAGAGCTGGCGCAGCGCGTACGGCTGGCCGCCGACAGGCTGGAAAACCGGGGTGAACCGGGCGCTGAAATCGAGCGCTTCTTGTTAGGATAAGTCATGGCTCGCCCAGTACGCATCCTGCAGCTGGTGCCTGAACCGTTACCGACTTTTCGCGCCGACGTGGCCACATTGTTCGGCAAATACCTGCCGCGCCATGGCGTGCAATGCCACGTTGTCGGCAAAGGCAGCGCTGCGCCGGCTGATGACCAGGGCTTCGCCTCTTCACGGCGGGCCAGCGCGGGGGCGCGCTGGAGGGCGGAACTGTCCTTCCTCTGGCTTTGCCTGCGGGCCTTGCTGGGCGCCAATCGCCGCAGCCACGACGCGGTGCAGGTGCGCGATATGGTCAGCATTGGTTTGCTGGCCCTGCTGGTGGCGCGCATCAAGGGCTTGCCGATGGTGTATTGGCTGTCCTATCTCATGAGCGAGGGACGCATCGAGCGCGGCAGGGCAGGGCTGGCGCGGCAATCGGGATGGCGCAGCTTGCGCGCGCGGCTCGTGCTGGGCAAGGGCCTGGTGGAGCGTTGGCTGCTGTACCGCGTGTTGTTGCCGCGCGCCGACCATGTGTTCGTGCAGAGCGAGGCGATGGCGCGGCTGGTGGCGCAGCACGGCGTTGCGGCGGAGCGCATCAGCGCCGTGCCGATGGGTGTGGATATGGAAGCGGTGCTGCGGCCGGATGCGCGTCCGTCAGCGCGCCGCTGGAGCGGATGGGAGGGGCGGCCGGTCGTGGCATACCTGGGCACGCTGGACCGCGCGCGCTGCCTGGAACGCTTGCTTGACGCGCTGTTGCTGGTGCGGCAGGAGCTGCCTGGAACGAGCCTGCTGCTGATCGGCAGTGCGCCGCAGCAGGACGATGTGGCGCTGCTGCTGGCGGCGGCGCGCGAACGCGGGCTGGATGATGCGGTACAGGTTACGGGATGGCTGCCGCCGGCGCAGGCCTGGCAGTACCTTCTGGGCGCGCAGGCTGCGGTGTCCTATGTTCCGCGCGGCGCGCTGTACGACGTGAGTTCGCCGACCAAGTTGCTGGAATACCTGGCGCTGGGCATGCCTTGCGTGGGCAACGACATCCCCGACCAGGAGGCGGTGCTGGCCGCCAGCGGCGCCGGGTGGCTGGCGGCCAGCACGCCGCAGGCGATGGCCGATGCGCTGCTGGCCATCCTGCGCGATCCGCAGGCGGCGCGCCGGCGCGCCGCGGCGGGTCCGGCCTATATCGAGTCGGCACGCAGTTATCGCGTTCTGGGAGCGGCCCTGGCCGCACGCTATCGGACTTTGGTGGGAGACGATCATGCTGGCCGAATTGCGTAAGGAATTGCTGTACGGCGGGCGCGCCCTGGTGCGCGACAATGCGCTCAGCCAGCGCCTGGTGCAGCGCCTGCGCCGCCACGAGACCCTGGACGACTACGCGCTGAAAACCATGGGCGACCGGCTGCTGCACCGCAGCCTGCAGGCGGCCATTGCGAAGCTGCCCTTTTACGCCCACATCTCGCCTGATTTTGCGCCGGAAGAGGCGCGCCAGGTCTTGCGCGAGATGTTTCCGATTGTCGACAAGCGCACGCTGCTCGACCATCCGCGCGCGCTGTATCCGAATGACGGTTTGAAGCGGCCCTGGCAGGTGCTGGGCAAGACCAGCGGCACCACCGGCACGCCGCTGGTGGTTATCCGCAGCCTGAATTCGGTGCAGATGGAACAAGCCTTCATCAAACGGCACTGGAGCTGGGGCGGCTATTCCGAAGGCATGCCGAGGGCAACGCTGCGCGGCGATATGGTGGCGGGGCTGGAACGGCAGGAACCGCCGTTCTGGTTCGAGAACCGCTACAACCGGCAGCTGCTGCTGTCGTCGCGCCATCTGGGCGACCAGTGCGTTGGCGCGGTGATCGACAAGCTGCAGCGCTATGCGCCGGCCATGATGCAGGCCTATCCCTCGACGGCCTATACGCTGGCGCAGCAGCTGGAGCGGCGCGGCATGTCGCTGTGCGTGCCTTTCCTGTTCACCGCCTCCGAACCGCTGTATCCGCACCAGCAGGAGCTGATCCGCGAACGCCTGGCGGGCAGGATCATGGACATGTACGGCATGGCGGAGCGGGTGGCGTTCGCGACCCAGTGCGAATACGGTTCCATGCACCTCAATCCCGATTATTCGCACGTCGAAATCCTCGACGATTACGGAGAGCCGACCGATGGCTACGGCCATATAGTCGGCACCACGCTGCATAACCTGGCCATGCCGCTGGTGCGCTATCGCCTGAGCGACCGTACGCGCTGGCGCCACGGCCATTGCGCCTGCGGCCGGCCGTTCCCGATGATCGAGCCGGTGACCGGCAAGCTGGAGGACCGCATCACGGGCGGTGACGGAATGGAAGTCAGCCCTTCCGTGCTGACCTTCGCCTTCAAGGGCGTCGAGAACGTGCGCAAGTCGCAGGTGGCGCAGACCGGGCCGGGGCAGTGGGAATTGCGGCTGGTGCCGGATGCACATTTCTCGCAGGCGGACCAGGACAAGCTGCTGCACAACATTCGCCACCTGGTCGATCCGACGGTGCAGGTGAAAGTGGTGCTGCGCGGCGATCTGCCGAATACCGAGGCGGGGAAATTCCGCTGGGTGGTCAACGAGTGGCAGGACGGGCGGCGCGCATGAAGACCATCGTGATGCTGGGGACGGGGATGGACACCATGGGCGGCATCGCTTCCGTGGTGAGGGTGTATGAAGAAGCCGGCATGCTGCGGCGTTTTGGCGTGCGCTATCTCGCGACGCACTGCGACGGCAGCAAATGGCGCAAGCTGCGCGTGATGCTGGCGGCGTATGCGGCGTTCTGCTGGATGCTGCTGCGGGGCCGCGTGGGACTAATGCATGTGCACCTGGCTTCCCGCGCAAGCTTCTGGCGCAAGTCGGGCTTCTTCCTGCTGGCGTTTGCGGCGCGGGTGCCGGCCATCCTGCACTTGCATGGGGCGGAGTTCGCGCGCTTCTATGGCGAGGAATGCGGTCCATGGCGCAAGCGCTTCGTGCGCTTCATTTTCGACCGCAGCGCAAGGGTGGTGGTGCTGTCCGAAGCCTGGCGCTGCTGGGTGCAGGGCATGTCGAGCAACCCGCACGTGGAGGCGATTTACAACCCGGTCCTGCTGCCGGCGGCCAGCGCGTGGGAAGAACGGCGGCGCGGCGCGGTGCTGTCGCTGGGGCGGCTGGGCCGGCGCAAGGGAAGCTATGACTTGCTGCAGGCGGCCGCGCGCATCGCGCCGCAGGTGTCGGGCCTGGAATTGCGGCTGGGCGGGGATGGCGAACTTGACGCTGTGCGCGAACGGGCGGCGCAGCTGGGGCTGGCGGGGCAGCTCAACCTGCTTGGCTGGGTCGGTGCGGAAGGGCGGCGGCAGCAGCTGGCGCTGGCTTCGCTGTATGCGCTGCCTTCCTATAACGAGGGCTTGCCAATGAGCGTGCTGGAGGCGATGGCGGCTGGCTTGCCGGTCCTGGCAACGCCGGTGGGCGGGATCCCGGAGGCGGTGGCCGATGGCGTCGAGGGCTTCCTCGTCGCTCCGGGCGATGTCGAGGCGCTGGCGGCGCGGCTGGCGCAACTGCTGGAAGACGATGCGCTGGCGCGGCGCATGGGGGAGGCGGCGCGGCGCAAGGTGGAATCCACCTTCTGCAGCGATGCCGTGTTGCCGCGCGTGGAGCGGCTGTATCGCGAACTGGGGTTCATGCCGCAATGACTGCACTGGCCTGGAAGATCAACCGCCTCAAGCTGATGGGGCCCGGGGAAGTCGCTTGGCGCGTGCGCCAGCTGGCTTGGCGGAAAGCCGTCGCAATGGGACTGGGGCTGGCGAATTACCCGCCGGCGCCGGCGCTGGGGCGATTTGGCGCCAGCTTTCTCGCTGCGTCCGGTGCGGCCCCGGCGGGAGCGCTCCCGCCGGGGATCGATGCGGCGGCCCTGTGCCGGGCGGCGGATGGGCTGCTGGCCGGGCGCTGGAATGTGTTTGCGCTGCGCGATGCGGCGCTGGGCTTTCCGCCGCAATGGAATCGCGATCCGCGTACTGGAATGGCGGCCCCGATGGCGCCGGGGCCTTCGATCGATTACCGCGACGCGTCCGTGGTGGGCGACATCAAGTACTTGTGGGAGCCGAGCCGCCACCTGGAACTGGTGACGCTGGCCCAGGCCTGGCGCTGCAGCGGCGACGCCAGATACAAGGACGGTGCGCGCACGCTGCTGCTGTCCTGGCTGGACCAGTGCCCCTATCCGCATGGCGTGCACTGGGCCAGTTCGCTGGAACTTGGCGTGCGCCTGCTGAACTGGTGCGCCGCCTGGCAACTGCTCGAGGGCGACATCGACGGCGACTGGCGCCAGCGCTGGCTGAATGCCGTCTACAAGCATTGCCACTTCATCAGCCGCCACCTGTCGCGCCATTCTTCCGCCAACAATCATTTGCTGGGCGAGTACATGGGGCTTTACATGGCCAGCCTGCAATGGCCGTGCTGGCCGGAGAGCGCGCGCTGGCGCACGATGGCGGAGCGCGGCCTGCGCGAGCAGGGCTTGCAGCAGAACTGGGAAGATGGCGTGAACAAGGAGCAAGCCGTCTACTATCACCACGAGGTCATGGACATGATGCTCCTGTGCCAGCTTGCCGCACGGGCCAATGGCAGCAGCTTCCCCGCGGACTGGCTATTGCGCCTGGAGCGGATGGCGGAATTCCTTGCTGCACTGATGGACACGGGCGGCAACGTACCGATGATCGGCGATGCGGACGACGCCCGCATGCTGCGCCTGGACGCGGCGGGCATGCCGCCCTATCGCTCGCTGCTGGCCAGCGCCGCCTTGCTGTTCGGGCGCGCGGACTTCAAAGCCAAGGCAGGCGCGCTGGATGACCGCAACCGCTGGCTGTTCGGCGATGCCGAGGTGCGCTGGGCCGCCTTGCCGGATCCGGCGCCCGGCGCCGCCGAGCAGCCGCGCATGGCCTTCCCCCACGGCGGCTACTACCTGCTCGGCAAGGATTTCGGCACGCCGCAAGAAGTACGCATGGTGGCCGACTGCGGCGCCCTGGGTTACCTCTCCCTTGCCGCGCACGGCCATGCCGATGCGCTGTCGTTCACGCTGTCGATGGGCGGCGAGGAAATGCTGGTCGATCCCGGAACCTTCGCCTATCACACGCAGCGTGAATGGCGCGATTACTTCCGCAGCACGGCGGCCCACAACACGGTGCAGGTGGATGGCCAGGACCAGTCGCAGATCGGCGGCAATTTCATGTGGCTGCACAAGGCGCGCGCCACGCTGCTGGGGCATGAACCCGGACAATTTTTTGCAGGAAAGCATGATGGCTATATGCGCTTGCGCGACCCGGTCATGCACGAGCGCGTGATCCGCTTCGACGCCAAACGGAACACGGTGATTGTTGAAGATACCCTAGAATGTTTTGGTGAGCACGAGGTAGCGCTGCACTGGCATTTTGCCGAAGGCTGCCAGGCCGAAACTGCTGGGCAGACATTGCATATGGCCAAGCGCAGCAAGGGTTTGCTCATGTCATGCCGGTTCGGAGACGGACCGCAACTCTATTGCGCCAGCACGGCGCCAATCGCGGGATGGATCTCGCGCACTTTTGACAGCAAAGCCGGCATGACGACTGCGGTGTGGCGCGGAACGATACGCGGCAGCACCACGATCGTGACCGAGATTGCTTTACTTGAAGGAGCGTCATCGTGAAGATCAGTATCTTTGGCATGGGCTATGTGGGGGCGGTGTCGGCGGGCTGCCTGGCGGCGGAGGGGCATACGGTGATTGGCGTCGATCCGAACCGCACCAAGGTTGGACTGATCAATGAAGGCCGCACGCCGATTATCGAGAAGGATATCGGCGAGATGATTGCGGCTGCCGTGCGCGATGGCCGCCTGCGCGCTACCGAAAGGGTGCGCGATGCAGTCATGGACACTGAGATTTCGCTGGTGTGCGTGGGCACGCCTTCCCAGCTGAACGGCAACCTTGACCTGAGCGCGGTGCGCAAGGTGTGCGAGCAGATCGGGAATGCATTGCGCGAGAAAGAGAGCTTCCATGTGGTGGTGGCGCGCAGCACCATGCTGCCCGGCTCGATGCGGTCGCTCGTGATTCCGACGCTGGAGCATGCGTCGGGCAAGCGTGCGGGTATCGATTTTGGCGTGTGCAGCAATCCCGAATTCCTGCGCGAGGGAACGGCGGTGCATGACTACCACCATCCGCCCAAGACCGTGGTGGGCGAGACCGACCAGCGTTCGGGGGAATTGCTGCTGCAGCTGTATGCGGGCATGGATGCGCCGGTGGTGCGCACCGACGTCGAAACGGCGGAAATGGTGAAGTACACCGACAATACCTGGCATGCGCTGAAAGTCGACTTCGCCAACGAGATCGGCAATATCTGCAAGGCGGTCGGCATCGACGGCCATGAGGTGATGGAGATCTTCTGCAAGGACACCAAGCTCAATCTCTCGCCGTATTATATGAAGCCCGGCTTTGCCTTCGGCGGCTCCTGCCTGCCGAAAGACGTGCGGGCCCTGATCTACAAGGCGCGCCAGCTGGACCTGGAACTGCCGCTGCTGAACGCCATCCTGCCGTCCAACCACAAGCAGGTGGAGAAGGGCTTGAAGATGGTGATGGAAAAACCGGGCAAGAAGGTCGGCATCCTCGGTTTCTCGTTCAAGGCCGGCACCGACGATCTGCGCGAGTCGCCGCTGGTGGACGTGATCGAGCACCTGATCGGCAAAGGCTATGAGCTCAAGCTGTATGACAAGAACGTGAAACTGGCGGCGCTGACCGGCGCCAACCAGGACTACATCCTGAACATCATCCCCCACATCTCGCGGCTGATGGTCGATTCCCTGGACGATGTGCTGGCGTTTGCCGACACGGTGGTGATCGGCAACGGGGCGCCGGAATTCCAGTCCGTGCCCGAACGGCTGCGGCCAGGACAGCACCTGGTGGACCTGGTGCGGGTCTCCGGCAAGCAGAGCGAAGGGGCGTACGATGGCATTTGCTGGTAAGCGCAGTGTCCTCATCATCGTCGAAAACCTGCCATCGCCGTTTGACCGGCGGGTATGGCAGGAGGCGACGACCTTGCACGCCAACGGCTACCAGGTAGCGATCATCTGCCCGACCGGAAAGGGATATGAGGCGCGCTACGAGGAACTGGACGGCATCCATATCTACCGCTACAAGCTGCCGATGGAGGCGGAGGGCGCCCTCGGCTATGCCATCGAGTATTCGGCGGCGCTGTTCCATAGTTCGCGGCTGGCCTGGAAAGTGCTGTTCCGCCATGGCTTTGACGTGATCCATGCCTGCAACCCGCCCGACCTGCTGTTCGTGGTGGGCGCATTTTTCAAATTTTTGCTGGGCAAGCGCTTCCTGTTCGACCACCACGACATCAATCCGGAGCTTTACGAGGCCAAATTCGGGCGGCGCGATTTCTTCTATAGGCTGATGGTGTGGCTGGAGCGTCTGACCTTCCGCACTGCCGACGTTTCAATTGCCACCAACGATTCGTACAAGCGCATTGCGGTCGGGCGCGGCGGCATGGACCCGGACAAGGTGTATGTGGTGCGCAGCGGCCCGAAACTGGACCGGCTGCGGGTCCTGCCTGCGGTGCCGGAGCTGAAGCAGGGGCGGCGCTTCCTGGTCGGCTACGTGGGCGTGATGGGCGCGCAGGAGGGCATCGACCTGCTGCTGCAAAGCGTGCGCTTCGTGGTGCATGAGATGGGGCGGCACGACGTGCATTTCGGCCTGGTGGGCGGCGGCACGTCGCTGGAGCAGATGAAGGAACTGGCGTGCGAACTGGGGGTGGCGGATTACGTGACGTTCACCGGCCGGGTGCCCGACCAGCAGCTGCTGGAAATGCTGAATACGGCCGATGTATGTGTAAATCCCGACGTCGCCAACGAAATGAACGACAAATCGACCATGAATAAGATCATGGAGTATATGGCATTGGGCAAACCTATAGTACAGTTCGACCTCACGGAGGGGAGGGTGTCGGCGCAGGAGGCTTCACTCTATGCAGCAAAAAACGATCCTGTCGATTTGGCGCTTAAAATGATTGAATTGCTGGACGATCCGGAACGCCGGGCGCGCATGGGCGCGTATGGCCGCAACCGGGTGGTCAATGAACTGGAATGGGAGTACGAGGCCCCGAAGCTGCTGGCAGCTTATGAACGCTTGTATTCCGCACCAGCACTGATACTTGAAGAGGACAACCTATGAAAGCGATGATTCTGGCGGCCGGGAAAGGCACGCGGGTGCGTCCTTTGACTTATGAACTGCCGAAGCCGATGATCCCTATCCTCGGAAAACCGGTGATGGCTTACCTGGTTGAGCATTTGCAGCGCCACGGCGTGAGCGAGATCATGGTCAACGTCAGCTACCTGCATGAAAAGATCGAGGAGTATTTCGGCGAGGGGCACCAGTTCGGGGTGCAGATCGGCTATTCCTTCGAGGGCTATACGACGGAGCAGGGCGAAGTGGTGCCGGAGCCGCTTGGATCGGCCGGCGGCATCAAGAAGATCCAGGAGTTCGGCGGGTTCTTCGACGAGACCGTGGTCGTGCTGTGCGGCGACGCGCTGATCGACCTCGATATCAAATCGGCGCTGTACGAGCACCGCCGCAAGGGGGCGATGGCGACCGTCATTACACGTGAAGTGCCGTGGGATAAGGTGAACAGCTATGGCGTGGTGGTGAGCGATGCCGACGGCCGCGTGCTGGAATTCCAGGAAAAGCCGTCGCGCGACGTGGCCAAGTCCAATTGCGCCAGTACCGGTATCTACCTGTTCGAGCCTGAGGTGATCGACCTGATCCCGTCGGGCCAGGTGTTCGATATCGGCTCCGAGCTGTTCCCGCTGCTGGCCGAACGCGGCCTGCCGTTCTACTGCCAGACCCGCAAATTCAACTGGATCGACATCGGCAGCGTCAAGGATTACTGGGAAGTGCTGCAGGGCGTGCTGACCGGCGGCGTGGGCAATATGGTGGTGCCTGGCGTGCAGGTGGAGGAAGGCGTGTGGGTGGGCCTGAATACCAGCATCGACTGGAACGGCACCAGGATCGTCGGGCCGGTGTATATCGGCTCCGGCTGCCGCATCGAAGCCGGCGCCACCATCATCGGGCCGACCTGGATCGGGCACGGCAGCCACATTTGCAGCGGCGCACGGGTAGTGCGCAGCGTATTGTTCGAATATACTCGAGTCTTGCCGGAAGGCTCACTCGACGAATTGATCGTATTTAAAGATTACAGCGTTGACCGGGCTGGCGAGATGCGGCATGTTTCGCAGGCCGACTGCGGCGGATGGATGAATGCGCGCGACCGCCGCTCGACCCGCCGCATCGCTGAAAACGTTGCTAAATAAACAACTTTAAATATGAAAATATACCCAGTCATCCTGTCCGGCGGCGCCGGTACCCGCCTGTGGCCATTGTCGCGCGCGGCCTTGCCCAAGCAGCTGCTGCCGCTGGTGTCGGACAAGACGATGCTGCAGGAGACTGTGCGGCGCCTGGCCGGCCGCGAGGGCATGATGGCGCCGCTGGTAGTGTGCGGCAATGAGCACCGTTTCCTGGTGGCCGAGCAGATGCGCGAGATCGGCGTCAATCCGCTGGGCATCCTGCTGGAACCGGTGGGCCGCAATACGGCGCCGGCCGTTGCCGCCGCGGCCCATTACCTGAAGGCGATTGATCCGCAAGCGGTGATGCTGGTGCTGCCGGCCGACCATGTCATCCAGGATGTGGATGCGTTTTACGCCGCCATCCAGCGCGCCGCGACGCAGGTAGAGGGGGGCGCCCTGGCCACCTTCGGCATCGTGCCGACCGCGCCGGAAACCGGCTATGGCTATATCCAGAGCGGCGAAGCCTTGCAGGCCGAAGGCTGCTTCAAGGTCGCCAAGTTTGTGGAGAAGCCGAACCGCGAAACGGCGCAGGGCTTTATCAACTCCGGCAACTTCTTCTGGAACAGCGGCATGTTCCTGTTCCGCGCCGATGCCTATCTGAAGGAGCTGGCCCAGTTCCAGCCGGCGATGGCGCAATCGAGTGAAGAGGCCGTGAGCAAGGGCTACCGCGACCTCGATTTCTGCCGCCTGGATGAAGCGGCATTCACAGCCTGCCCATCGGACTCCATCGATTACGCAGTGATGGAACACACCAGGCTGGCAGTCGTGGTGCCGGCGTCGATCGGCTGGAACGACGTGGGTTCCTGGTCGGCGCTGGTGGATGTGCTGGAGGCCGACGGCAATGGCAATGTGACGCGCGGCGACGTGTACACAGATCACGCCAGCAACTGCCTGGTGCGCGCCGAAGGCCGCATCGTGGCCGCGATCGGCGTACAGGACCTGGTGATCGTGGAGACGTCCGATGCGGTGCTGGTGGCGCACAAGGACCAGGTGCAGCGCGTGAAGCAGGTGGTCGACCATCTGAAGGCCAATGGCCGCACCGAGCACCTGCATCACACCAAGGTGTACCGCCCTTGGGGCAGCTACGAAGGCATCGATATGGGCGACCGCTTCCAGGTCAAGCGCATCATCGTCAACCCGGGCGGCAAGCTCTCGCTGCAGATGCACCATCACCGCGCCGAACACTGGGTGGTGGTGTCGGGTACGGCGCGCGTGACCTGCGGCGACAAGGTGATGCTGCTGACCGAGAATGAATCGACCTATATCCCGATCGGCATGAACCATCGCCTGGAAAATCCGGGCAAGCTTCCCCTGCACCTGATCGAGGTGCAGTCGGGCAGCTACCTGGGCGAAGACGATATCGTGCGCTTTGAGGATGTCTATCACCGCGGCTAAGCGCTGCGCCTTTGCCGCGCTCCTGCTGCTGGCAGCCGGGGCGCGCGCCCAGATCCTGCCGGCCCAGCTCGGGCTGGTGGTCAACGATGACGATCCATCCAGTGTCGCCATTGCCGAGTACTATCGGCAGGCGCGCGGCATTCCAGCGCAGCATGTGGCGCATGTGCGCCTGCCCGATGCCCCGCACAAGCTCGATGCTGCGGCCTTCGCCACCCTGAAACAGCAGGTCGACAGCCAGCTGGGGCCCGATGTGCGCGCGGTACTGTTCATGTGGACGGCGCCGTATGCGGTCGAATGCAACGGGCTGACGGCGGCCTACACGCTGGGCTTCGATGCGGCGCAATGCAGCAGGCCTTGCGGGCCGGGGCGCGCAAATCCCTATTTCAATACCAGCCAGCTGCCGCCGGGGATGCGGCTGTCGATGCTGCTGCCGACCACGCCGGAGGCGGTGGCGCGCGCCGTGGTGGACCGGGGCAGGGTGGCCGGCTTCAGCACGCCGCAGGCGGGCGCCTATTTCCTGCACACCAGCGACAAGGCGCGCAATACCCGGGCGGCCCTGTTTCCGCGCAGCGGGAGCCTTCCCGCGCGGCGGCTGCAGGTGCATACGCTGCGGCAGGACGTGCTGGAAGGGGCGGACGACATCATCCTCTACCAGACCGGGGCCGCGCGCGTGGACAAGCTGGAGACGCTGCACTTCCTGCCTGGCGCGCTGGCCGACCACCTGACATCCTGGGGCGGCGACCTGCTGGGCAGCACGCAGATGAGCAGCCTGCGCTGGCTGGAGGCGGGCGCCACGGCCAGCTACGGTACGGTCAGCGAACCTTGCAGCCATTGGCAAAAATTCCCCCATCCCGAAGTCCTGTTGCGCCATTACCTCGGCGGCGCGACGGCCATCGAAGCGTATTGGCGCAGCGTGGCCTGGCCCGCGCAAGGCGTCTTCATAGGCGAACCGCTGGCCCGGCCCTACCAGCACTGAAGGCATGTAGTCCGTTCGGACTAATGGCTTGTCACCGAGTAGTCATACCAAACAGTTAATATGTAAAGAACAATTTTTCTGTGAAAGCACTTTCGGGACAACACATGGACAATCGCATTATTTTGCGCGCCACCGCGCTGGCTGCCTTGATGGCCTGCCAGCCGGCATTCGCAGCCGACGTGGTCATCAGCCAGATGTACGGCGCGGGCGGCAATAGCGGCGCTACCCTGCGCTACGACTACGTTGAACTGTTCAACCGCGGCAGCAGCACGGTGGCGGTGGGCGGCTGGACCATCCAGTATGCGTCCGCCAGCGGCACCAGCTGGGGCAAGGCGGAGCTGCCGGCCGGCACCAGCATCGATCCGGGCAAGTATTTCCTGGTCAAACTGGCCAGCAGCAATACCGCTGTCGGCGCCGATGTGCCGGCCGATTTTTACAGCGGCAGCGTGAATATGAGCGGCGCTTCCGGCAAGGTGGCGCTGGTGAACAATAATACGGCCCTGTCGGGCGCGCAGCCAAGCAGCGCGGCGATCCAGGACGTGGTCGGCTACGGCACGGCCAACTTCTTTGAAACCGCAGCGGCGCCTGCGATGAGCGCGACCACCAGCCTGCTGCGCGCGGACGGCGGCTGCACCGATGCGAACAACAACGCCACCGATTTCAGCGCCGTGGCACCGGCGTTCCGCAGCGCCGCTTCGCCTGCCAATGCATGCCATAGCGGTCCGGCGCCGCAGCCCATCGTGCCGCTGTGTCCGGCCAGCGCGACGCTGGCCTATGGCGTCGGCGGCAGCATCGCGCTCTCGGCTTCGGATGCGGACGGCATCGTCAATGGCGCGGTCATCACTTCCGCCGCCGTGCCGGGCATGAGCCTGGCCAACCTGGTTCCAGCCGCAGGCGTGGGCGGCAATGCCAGCGTGTCGCTGGTGGCTTCGTCATCGGTGATGGCCGGCATTTACCCGGTCGCGGTCCAGTTCACGAATGACCAGGGACAGTCGGCCAGCTGCACGGTCAACGTCACCGTCGACGTGGGCTCCAGCGTGGTGCGCGTGCCGCAGATCCAGGGTTCGGGCGCGACCAGCCCGTTCAATGGGGTCAAGCTGACCACCGAAGGCGTGGTGACGGCCAAGGTTGGCAGCGGCTTCTTCATCCAGGACGAAGCCGGCGACGGCGATCCCGGCACGTCGGACGGCATGTTCGTGTATATGGCCTCGACGCCGGTGAATGTGGCGGTGGGCGACCTGGTGCGCGTGTCCGGCACCGTGACTGAATTCAAGCCAGGCGGCGCGACCCGTTCCTACACCGAGCTGTCGAACGTGACCTCGGTGGTGACCCAGGGCAGCGGCCACAGCATCACCCCGGCCAATATCGACCTGCTGGACGTGAACCTGGCCAATTACGAAGGCATGCTGGTGCGCTTCCCAGGCCAGCTGACCGTCAACGCCACCGATTCGCTGGGCAGCCGCGGCGAATTGACGCTGGCCGTTGGCCGCCGCGAGGTGCCGACCAACCGCTATCCCGCACGCAGCGCGGACGCGGTGGCGATGGCCGCCGCCAACGCCGCCAATATGCTTACGCTGGACGACGGCCTGTTCGTCACGCCTGCCACCGTGCCTTACCTGGACCAGGACGGTACCGTGCGCGCCGGCTATAGCGTCAGCGGCTTGACCGGCGTGCTCGATTTCGGCGCGCTGGGCAGCGGCGGCGCCGGCTTCAAGGTGCAGCCGACCGAAGCGCCGGTCTTCTCGCGCGACAATCCACGCGCGGCAGTACCGGAACTGGTGGCGGGCAACCTGCGCGTGGCCAGCGCCAATGTGCTGAACTTCTTCACCACCTTCACCGACGGTACCGATGTGCTGGGCCAGGCGGGGCAGGGCTGCACCCTGGGCTCGGGCACCAGCAAGGCCAATTGCCGCGGCGCCGATAATATGACCGAGTTCGTGCGCCAGCGCGACAAGATCGTCGCCGAGCTGAAGGCGATCGATGCGGACGTGGTGGGCTTGATGGAGATCCAGAACAATGGCGACTATGCCGCCAGCTACCTGGTCGACAGCCTGAACGCCGCTTACGGCAATGTGGAATACGCTTACGTTCCCAAGCCGGCGGCCACCGGCACCGATGCAATCCGCGTCGCGATGATCTACAAGCCGGCCAAGGTGGCGCTGGTGGGCGGCGCGCTGTCCGATGCGGCGGCTGTCAACGACCGCCCGCCGATGGCGCAGACCTTCCAGGCCGGCAATGGCGCGACATTCAGCGTGATCGTGAACCACCTGAAGTCCAAGCGCTGCAGCGGCGCCAGCGGCGCCAATGCCGACCAGGGCGACGGCCAGAGCTGCTACAACGCCGACCGCGTGGCGCAGGCGCAGGAACTGGTCGATACCTTCGTGCCGCAAGTGGTGGCGGCGGCAGGCGATCCTGACGTGCTGCTGATCGGCGATTTCAACTCCTACGGTTTCGAAGACCCGATCATGTACGCGACGGCGGCGGAACGCCAGTTCCCGTTCGAGAACCAGCTGGAGCGCTTCGTGCGTCCGAACGGCATCCCGCATTCCTATGTGTTCGGCGGCGAGAGCGGCTACCTCGATCACGCCCTGGCCAGCATGTCGATGAGCGGGCAGGTGGCCGGCGCCGTGGAATGGAACATCAATGCCGACGAGCCGGAAGTGCTGGACTACAACCTGGACGGCAAGAACACCGCCGCCCAGAACCTGTACAACCCGCTGCCTTACCGCGCCTCCGACCACGATCCCGTGGTGATCAGCCTGAACCTGGCGCCGGCGTATGTGGACGTCACGTCCAGCGTGCAGATCCAGCGATCGAGCCTGGTGCAGGGCCGCTTCAGCAACGTCGGCACCGCCACCGCCTGGATCACCAACACCAGCGGCGCGGACATGAGCGCATCGGTGCAATACGTGCTGCAAGGCTTGCCGAAGGGCGTCACCCTGAACAACGCGACGGGCTATTTCAACCGCATGCCTTATATTACGGCGGCGCCTTCGCTGGCCGCGGGCGCCCAGGCCACCGTGCAGCTGCAATTCAATAACCCTGGCCATGTAGCGATCACCTACACGCCCAAAGTCTATAACGGCAGTTTCTAAGGACCAGAACCATGCAAAACAAATCGATTTCCCGCTTCCTGCGCGCGCTGGCGCTGATGCTGGCCCTTGGCGTGAGCAGTCATGCGATGGCCGACATGGCGCGCCTGGTGACCCTGGATACGTCCGTCTATGGCGCCGGCCGTGCGGGCTACCTGGACTTTACCTTCAGCGGTGCGGATGGCGCGCCTGCAGCTACCGCCACCATGTCCCAGCTCAAGGGCTTCGACATGGATCCGGCAAACTTCTCGCCATGGGGCGACGCCGCCGCGGTGCCCGGCGGCTTCGCGATGTCCAATACGGTCAGCGTGAACGATGTGCTGTACCAGGGCGTATTCGGCAATGTGTTCAGTTTTGTGCTGACGATTTCCGGCGATGCATCAGCGCTGCTCAATTCCGATTTCGGCGTGATCGCGTATGACGACCAGCTGAACCAGATCAAGGGCCAGATCCTGGACCTGATGTTCGTCGCCCTGCCGGATGGCAGCCCGGACCTGCAGATCCTCACCATCAATAATGCGATCGCGACCGTCGGCGACGCGCCGGCAGCCGCCGTGCCGGAACCGGCGTCCCTGGCCGTGCTGGCACTCGGCCTGCTGATGCTGGGCCTGGCGCGCCGCCGCGCTTAAGCGCTGCGAGTTGTACAAATGCCACAGGCATCTCGCGGGCTGCGGCCCCGGGATGCCTTTTCGTTTGAAAGTCACAGAGCGAAAGCGGGCATTTATTCCTTCCGAATATTAATTCTTAATTAAAATTGTATTAGTGCGCACGACTTGGCATGCTTCATAGTTTTGCCATGTCCTTCCACGTCCTCGTCATCGACAGCGATCCTGCCGTGCAGCAGCTGCTGGCCCATAACCTGGGGCAGGCTGGCTACACGGTCGTCTGCCATGGCGCCGCCGACCCAGCGCTTTGCGCATTGCAGGCCGGCTTGCCGGAAGCCGTGCTGCTGGAGTGGGACCTGCCGGGCCAGTCCGGTTTGTCGCTGATCCGGCGCTGGCGCGCTGCGCCCGAGACCAGCGAGCTGCCGATCCTGATGCTGAGCGCCCGCTGTGCCGAGCAGGACAAGGTGCTGGCGCTGGAAAGCGGCGCCGATGACTTCATCTGCAAGCCCTTTGGCCCGCGCGAGACCATCGCACGCCTGCATGCCGTCCTGCGGCGCCGCCGGCCGGCGGCCATGCCGGGCGCTTTGCAGATGGCCGGCTTGCGGCTCGACCCCAATACATTGAGCGTGACGGCGGGCGAGCGCCAGCTGAACCTGGGACGCGTGGAATTCCGCTTGCTGAACTACCTGATGCACCATCCGGGGCGCGTGCATAGCCGCGCGCAGCTGCTGGACCAGGTATGGGGCAGCCACGTCTTCCTCGACGAGCGCACGGTGGACGCCCATGTCGGCCGCCTGCGCAATGCGCTGCAGCCGAGCGGCCTGCACGACACGATCCAGACGGTACGCGGCAGCGGCTACCGTTTCCATGCCCAATGCTGAGTCCCAGCGCGCGCGAGCAGGAATACCTGCTGCATGCCATCGACGGCGCTTACGGCATCGCCACCCAGCGCGAATTGTTCCTGTGGAGCCAGGGGGCTTTGCAAACCCTGCTGCCGCATGGGGTGCTGCTGTGCATCCAGCTTGATGAGCAGGGCCGGGCGCGCCACGTCGAATGCCTGCATGGCAGCGTGCTGGCGCCGTCCGAACGCAGTTTGTTATGCGATCCGGCGCAAGGGCCTGTGCCGGCCTGGCTGCGGCAATGGCAGGAGGGCGGCGGCCAGCCGCTGTCGCTGGAGGCCGGCGACAGGGGACATGGGCTGGTGCATGGCAGCGGCGCATTGGCAGGTGGGGGCAGCGCCTTCGTGCTGCTGGAAATGCCCGCGGTGGCGGCCACGCGCGAAAGCTGGCTAGTGCAATTGCTGCTGCCCTACCTGCACCTGGCGGTGCAGCGCATCGCCAGCGCGGCGCAGCGGCCGGCTTCGGCGCCATCCGTCTCGCCGCGCCAGGCGGAAATTCTGCAATGGCTGCGTGAAGGCAAGAGCAATGAGGAAATCGGCCGCCTGCTCGGCATCAGCGCCCTGACCGTGAAGAACCACTTGCAGCGGCTGTACCGCCAACTGGGCGTCAGCAACCGCACCCATGCGGTAGCGCGCAGCACGGGTTGACCGCTGGCGCCGGCGGCGCGATGATGGCGCCATCCTTTCCCGGAGTCTCGATATGAAACGATTTTCCCTTCTGCTGGCCTGCCTGCTTGCCGGCGCTTGCGGGCATGCGGCGAGCGGCTCCAAGACGCTGGCGGAACTGCGCGCCCTGGGCAGCGTGGCCGATTGCAGTTCCGACCAGCAGTGCAAGACGGTGCCAGTGGGGGCAAAATCCTGCGGCGGACCGGAGTCCTATATGGCGTACTCCACTGCCAAGGTCAGCCCCGACAAGGCCAACGCGCTGGCCGAACGTTACCGCAAGGAGCGAGAAGCTGAAAACAAGGCGAGCGGCTTGGCGAGCGATTGCCGTTTCCTGATGGATCCCGGCGCGCAATGCCGCGCCGGAACTTGCCAACTGGGCGGCAGCAACGGCGCGCTGGCCCAATAACTGCAACGCGTCAACGCGCCATGGCTGTCCGCAGCTGTTGATCCAGCTGTTCGGCATGCGCATAGCCAGGGCTGACTTCAACAATTTCCTTGCCGGTATCCAGCAGCAGCGCCGGGAAACTGCTCACGCCAAGCTTGCGGGCCTTGCTGAAATCGCGATGGGCTTCGTCGATCGTCGCCTGCTTGCTGAACTCGGCGAAGTAGGCGTCGTTGCTCACTTCGAAACCCTGGCGTCGTAATTCTTCAGCGCCGACTTCGGACAGGATCCTGCCGTCGGTGGTGTTGCGCCCTTCGGCGTAAAAGGCGTGTTGCAGGGCGCGGAACACAGCCAGCACGTCCGCATTCGGGTGCAGGCGGCGGGCGGTTACCACAGCGCGGCAGACAGGTTCGGTGTCGTAGACGAAGTTCTCCAGCTTCATGAATGCCTCGCGGTTGAATGGCAGGCCGCTGGCAGCTTCTACGCGTGCCCAATGCATCAGCCGGAATTGTTTGCCCTCATTCGTCAGCAGTTCGGTGCCGCCGGCGCGCAGGCCGCCGAGCACGATTTCTATCTGCAGGTCCGGATGCATGGCTTTCAGGGCAGTCATTTCCTTGCCGAAGCCATAGCACCAGGAGCACATCGGGTCGCCAACATAAATCAGTTTCATCGTTGCTTTTCCTTCTGGCGGCGCGTGGTGATGTTTTCGTAGCCGACACCCCAGTTGTCCGTTTCGACCTCGTCAATGATCACGAAGGTGGTGGCAGGATCCTTGTTCAGGACGCGCACGAGCAACTCGGTTGAGCCTTTGATCAGTTCCAGTTTTTGTTCTGGCGTGACGCCTTCATTCGTGACTCGAATATTTACGTACGGCATGGTGAATCTCCTTTTCAGTTGGATGACGGGGTGTCCGTTCACTGGACTATAGGCCCCGCTCAGTCGCCGATAAAGGTCGGTGCGAGCACTTCTCTTGCTACCTGATGTAATAAATGGGGTGACCACCCAGTGACGGCTTCAGCGCAAAAAATCGATTAATTACACCAGGTAACTACTAAATCGCGTGGCGCTACGTTTATCTTTGCAGCTAGCGATCCTATAGTTGGTCACTCCCAATCAACTGTAGGAACCTGATATGACAACCCAGCAAAAAACCATCATCGTTACCGGTGCTTCTCAAGGTATCGGCGCCAGCGTCGTGCGCTCCTTCCTGGACCGCGGCTATAACGTCGTCGCTAATTCGCGCAACATCAGCCAAGCCGGTCCATTCCAGGCATCGGAGCGCCTTGCCCTGGTCGATGGCGACATCGGCACTCCTGCTACGGCAGCCAGGATCGTGGAAGTGGCCATTCAACGGTTCGGCGGTATCGATGGCCTGGTCAATAATGCCGGCATCTTCATCGTGAAGCCCTTCATCGATTACACCAGTGAAGACTTGAATGCGCTGGTGCACACCAATCTCGAGGGCTACTTGTACATCACGCAGCTGGTGATCAGGCAAATGCTTGCCCAGAAACGGGGCGGCAGCATTACCAGCATCAGCAGTGTCCTGACCCGCAACCCGCATGCATCGCTGACTTGCGCAGTGCCGATGTTCACCAAAGGCGGTATCGATGCTGCGAGCCTGAACCTGGCCGCCGAATACGCGCACGCAGGCATTCGTGTGAACGTGGTGGCGCCAGGCGCCGTGGACACCCCGCTGCATGCGAACACGCCAAAGGACTTCATGAAGTCGCTGGCGCCGCTCAACACCATCTCCAGCCCGGAAGAGATCGCCGAAGCGGTGCTCTACCTGACCGAAGCGAAGAACGTCACCGGCGAAATCCTGCGTGTCGATGGCGGCGCCCACAACGGCAAATGGTAATCCGATAAGCCAAACTCACCTGGAGAAATCATATGTCCGTAAACAATGACGTGCTGTACACAGGCAAAACCCATATTACTGGCGGCCGCAATGGCTTCGCCCGCAGCGACGATGGTCAACTGGACATCAAGCTGTCCCGACCCGCCAGCAAGGATCCGGGCACCAATCCCGAGCAGTTGCTGGGGGCTGGCTGGTCGGCATGCTTTATCGGCGCCATCGGCATTGCCGCCGCGGCGAACAAGTTGGCTGTGCCCGCCGATATCTCGGTAGATGCCGAAATCGACCTCTGCAAGACCGATGCGAAGGGCTACTTCCTGCAGGCGCGCCTGCGCGTCAGCCTGCCAGGAATGGAAGCCGCCGCCGCAGAAGAGCTGGTCAGCGCTGCCCACCAGACCTGTCCGTACTCCAAAGCACTGCACGGCAACGTCGCCATCGCAACAACGGTGGTGGTGTAAATGCTGGCGGCGGCCGGTCCCCAAGGCCGGCCGCCAAGGCGCCAAAGCGCAAATTCAACTGAGGATTGAAATGGATCGTCGTTTGCTAGCCCTTGCTGCAGGGATGTTCGCGGTCGGAACAGACAGCTTTGTGGTCGCAGGCATCCTGCCGCAAGTCGCCCGATCGCTGGGCGTTTCAGTATCCGTCGCTGGCCAGATGGTTACTGTCTACGCCCTGAGCTATGCGCTGCTGTCGCCGGCGATCGCCGCGCTGGCGGCGCACTGGCCGCGCAAGCGCCTGCTCTTGACCGGCTTGGCGGTTTTTGTAGTGGGCAATGCCCTGACGGCAATGGCGCCGGGGCTGGGATGGGTGCTGTTCAGCCGCTTCATTGCGGGCGTAGGCGCTGCGATGTACAGTCCGACCGCGACGGCCACCGGCGCGGCGTTGGCTGCGCCAGAGAAAAGGGCGCGTGCACTGGCTGTTGTGATCGCAGGATTGTCCACGGCCACCGCCCTGGGTTCTCCGCTGGGCGCATACATTGGGGGCCTGGGCAATTGGCGCGATACCTTGTGGTTCGTGTCCGCTGTCGGCGTGATTGCAGCCGGCGCAGTGGGCTCGATGCTGCCGGCCATTCCGGCCCTGCCAGCTGTTTCCCTTCGGCAGCGCCTGTCGCCGCTAAGCGATCGGCGCGTCGTACTGACTCTGCTGACGACACTTACAGCGTATTCAGGCCTGTTCGCCGTCTACACTTACCTCGGCGTGACTTTCGACCGGGCCACCGGCGGCCGGCCCGAACTTCTGTCGGCGCTGCTGCTACTTTGGGGCATCTCGGCTACGGTCGGCAACCTGGGCGTAGGCCGGCTGGCGGACCGCTTTGGAAGCCGCGTGATCATCAACAGTACGCTTGCAGTACTGGTGCTTGATTTCCTGGCACTGCCTTGGTCCAGTGCGTCACTTCCGACTGCCGCAATGGCCATTGCGATCTGGGCCGTCTGCGGCTGGGGCCTGCTGGTTCCACAGCAAGCGCGCCTGATTGGCATAGCGCCCGCTGCCGCACCCTTATTGATGGGGCTGAATTCGGCGGCCCTTTATGTTGGCGTTTCCACTGCAGGCGTGCTTGGCGCAACCGGCATCGCATTCGTAGATCGCCATCTGCTTGGGCTTCTTGCCAGCGTACCCATCATGTTCGCATTTGTATTTGCCCAGTTGGCGAACCGGCGGATTCGTGCCGTCTCAGCTTGACATTTGCAAAGCGCAGGACGAAATTGAATGATGGCGCTCAATCTTTCGAGGGAGAAAAGTCATGCCTGACTTCTGGAAGAGCCTCGCTGCGGGAGTGGCCGGCGCGCTCCTGTGTTCTTGCGCTTCTGCCCAAGCCGATCATCCTCCGGCAGTCATTCCGCTGGCGTCCGAAGCGCCGGCGAAGCTGGTGGTCTATCCGCCACAGCCGGATGCGCTGGCAAGGGGTGTTGTGATCCTCCAGTTCCGGACGGAGAACTTACGGATCATGCCGGTGTTTGGCGCCAAGGCAGTGGATGTTTCGCCGCATGTGGGCCACATCCACGTCACTGTCGATGACTGGCATGGCACCTGGGCGCATACGAGCGGCGACCCGGTGATTGTCGTTGGATTGACGCCAGGGCAGCACAAGTTCCTGCTCGAACTGGCTGACCCGAACCACAAGATACTGACGGGGGAAACCGTCACTGTCACGGTGCCGGACACCAAAGGCGGCAAGCCCCACGAGCATTGACAGCCCCAATAAAAAAACGCCGCGGCTGGCGCGGCGTCCTGAAGGCATGGCGTCGGCTTAGTTGCGGGCGCCAGCCACGTTGCGTTCCTGGGTTTGCTCAGGGATCGGGACGGTGGTGTCCACTTCCAGCAGGGTGCTGGTGGTAGTGCCGCCCGGGGCGGTGAACACGACAGCGCCGAGGTGCTTGGCGCTGCCCAGGCCGGACCAGGAGGCGCCGATGGTGGCGGTGGCGCCGGTGAACACCATCGATGGCAGGCCGACTTTGAGGTTGCCGCCCATTTCATCCTTGGCCACGGTCCACGAAGACAGCGTGTAGTTGGCGCTGCCGCCCAGCGGGGCGTAGCCAACCACGCATACCTTGTAGTCGCCGGCTGCCGGCTGGTTCAGGGTCACCATTTCGTTGGAGGTCGAGCCGCCGCTGCTGCCAACCTGGGTGCCGGCGCTGTTCAATACCAGCAGGTCCAGGTCGTCGTGGTCGCCGGCCTGGTAGCCGGAAGTGTCCACGTCGTACAGCGCGAAGCGCGCCACCAGGGCGTTGGCCGGGACGGTTACGGTGTGCGTCCGGACGCCGGCATTGCCGCCAGCCTTGCAGGCCGCCAGGCCGCCGTCGCCGGAGGCGTCGGTGCTGACGGTTGCCGCGCTGCGGGTGGCCGGTTTCAGGCCGCCTTTCGACGCTGCCAGCGGGCCGGTGAAGCCGGCGCCGATGGTGAAGGAGGTGCTGCCGGTGGCGGCTTCGTTATACACCTTGGACGGCACCGAGATCATGGCCGGGCGCGCGGTCAGCGGGCTGCGTACCACGTGGCCGGCGTTGTCGGCCCAGGTCAGGCTGCCGTACGACCAGGTATTGGCCGCTGCGCTGACATTGGTCAGGCTGACCGTGAAGCTGGCCTTGGCGCCTGGCGCCAGCGTCAGGCTGGATGGGCTGACCACCACGGTGAAGCCGGGCAGGCTCGCGTTGGCGGTGTAGGTCGCCTCCTGGCTGCCGACGTTGGTGACGGTACGGGTCATGGTCAGCTTGCCCAGCACGGCCGATGCAGTCAGCGAAGCCAGGTTCAGGTTGTACGGCTGGATGGTGCCGTACGGCGAGCAGAAGCTGGCCGACAGGGTGCCCGGGATGCCGCACATGAAGCGGATCCAGTCGACGGGGCCGGAGTCATACACCAGGCCCGGGTCGGTTGCCTTGTTCGGGCGAACGTGGCCTGCGCCCTGGCCCCATGGCAGGGTGCCGGCCGCCATGCCTGGCTGGCCGTCGGCAAAGGTGTCGTAGGCGGTGGTCATCAGTGCCGACTTGATGGCGGCCGGCGACCAGTCGGGGTGGGCCTGGCGCAGCAGGGCGCCCAGGCCGGCTACGTGCGGGCTGGACATCGAGGTGCCCTGGTAGCTGGCCCAGTTGGCATCCGGGACCAGGGTGCCGTTGGCGATTGCGTCGCGGTCGGCCGGGTTGTTGTAGTCGGCCGTGACGGCGGCCAGGATGTCCACGCCAGGCGCGGTCAGGTCCGGCTTGAGGATGTTGGCGTTATGCTTGTTCGGGCCGCGCGAGGAGAAGCTGGCCATTTGCGGCGCCGGTACGGCACTGGTGGTCAGCACCGACTTGCCGATATTGCTGGCGGCATCGGCGTGGCCGGCAATCCAGGTGCGGGCGGCGCTGCCGTCGGCAAAGTTCAGGTGCACGGCCGGGATGCTGTGCGGGTCGGCCACCGGCGCCTGGGTGGCGGAGGTGTCCATCAGGATCATGCCGACGCCGCCGGCTTCCTTGACGGCGCGCGATTTGTCGACGCGGGCGCTGTTGCCCCGTTCGCAGAGCAGCACCTTGCCGCTGGCCTTGGCCGGGTCGAGGGCGGCGTCCGGACCGCCGCCGTAGGTGACGCGGTCGGCTGCGGTGTAGCACAGGCGGGCGGCGGCCTTGTCGGCAGTGCTCAACTGGGCATATGGCTTGATGGCGGCGTCGCGCGCCAGGATGGTCGGGGTATCCGGCAGCGGGGTCTGGTTGTAGGAAGCGCCGGTGTAGCTGGAGCCGCCCACCAGGCTGACGGTGGCGATGCTGGCGCGGTTGTGGGTGGAGGCCGCCACGGTGGTCAGCCATGGCGAGAGGTGGGCCACGGCATTGGTCGGGCCGGAGTTGCCGGCCGACGCGGCGACGAAGACCCCGGCCGCAGCTGCATTGAAGAAGGCCATTTCAACCGGGTCGGTGACGCTGGTCTGCGAGCCGCTGATGGAGAAATTCAGCACGTGCACGCCGTCCGCCACGGCCTGGTCGATGGCGGCCACGCTGTCGGAGTTGAAGCAGGAGTTCTTGCTGCCGGTGCCGTCGGTGGCGGTGGCGTCAGGATAGGTCCAGCACACCTTGTACATGGCCAGGCGGGCGCGCGGCGCCATGCCCGACATGCTGCCGATCGGGATGCCCGACAGCTTGCCGACGGCGCCAAAGTTGCCGCCGGCGGTGGTGGAGGTGTGGTCGCCGTGACCGCCATGGCCGGTGGCGCCCGCGATCGAGTCGCGCGGCGAGACGAAGTCGGTCCAGTGCAGCGGCTTGCCGCTGGCCAGGAAGCCGGCGTTGAAGTAGCGCGCGCCAATCAGCTTGTTGTTGCAATGGGAGGCGGTGAAGCCTTCGCCCGTGACGCAGGCGCCGTTCCAGCCGGTTGGCGCGTCGTACACCAGGGTGCCGCTGACGTCGAAGGTGGGCTTGCCCTGGTCGTCGACGCGGTCGGCATAGGAAGTGTGCTCAGGCCAGACGCCGCCGTCGACCACGCCGATGATGACGTTCTCGCCGGCCTTGTCGACGCCGCCCGCCTTGGCCCACAGGCCGTCGCCCGGCGCGTCCAGGCCGAGGAATTTCGGCGTGTAGTTGGTGTCGAGGGAGCGCGCCTCGTCGGCGCTGATGCTGGCGACGGCGCTGGATTTTTTCAGGGCGCGCACTTCGGCATCGGTCAGGCGTGCGGCGAAGCCGTTCAGCACCAGCTTGTACTTGTGGATGATCTGGGCATCCGGCACCACGGCCGTCGCGCTGTTCTGCTGCTGGTCCAGGTAGGCGATGTAGTCCTGCACGTTCTGGGCAGTGACATCGAGGCGGGTGCCGGCGGCCGGCTTGGTGGCGGCCAGGCCGTTCACGCCGCCGGTGTAGTTGGCGACCGGCGCATCGGCCAGTTGCACGATATAGGAGTGGCGCGCTTCTTCGGCGCCGGCTTGCAGGGACAGGCCGGACAGCACGGCGATAACGGCCAGGGTCAGGGGACGCAGTTTCATGTTCTTATCCTTTTGGGATCCGGTGATCAGGCGCGTGGGGCGCGGCGGCGGCGGGTGGCGGCCAGGCCGGCAAGGCCCAGCAACAGCAGCGGGGCGGTGCCCGGCAGCGGCACAGCGACATCCAGGTCGTCGATGGCAAACTGTGCGGCGTAAGGCGCCCAGTCGGCCATATTGAAGCAGCCGCCCAAGCCGTCGAACAGGCAGGCGCTGATGTTCATGCTGCGCAGCTGCAGGCCGGCGAAGTCGCCGTCCAGGTTCCAGGTGGAGAACATGAAGTGGCCGTCGGCGTCCTGGCCGGCGAAATCGGCGCGGCGCTGCACGCTGCTGCCATCTGCGGTGATGGCGTTCAGCACCAGCTGGCCGTAGCTGCCGTCCGGCTGGCCGCCGACCGGTGCGAAGAACGAGAAGCGCAGCGAGTGCAGCGAATACAGGCCGCCAGGGCGGGTGACGTCAAGCGAACCATCATTCCAGCCGGCGTAATACATGCTGCTGTTGCCGGACGGGCAATCGATCACCGCGCCGCAGCTATTGGGATTGCTGCCACTGAGGATTTCGCCGCCCAGGCCGTCGACGACGCCCAGCGACTGGACATAGGCCGAAATGCGGGAGGTGAAAGTCAGGCCGCCGTCGTGGAATTGTTCGCCATGGTTGTAGACCATGGGCGCCAGCGAGTCGAAGCTGGCGACATCGGCGTGGGCCGGTGCGGCCAGCATGGCGGCGGCTCCGGCCAGTGTGCAGGCAGCCAGTTTGATGCGGGTGAAATAGCGGTTCATGATGTTGCGTTCCCTTGCTCTTTTAAATGGTGGAAAGCGGCTTTCCCTGTGTTGCACAGGTTGCAAGAAATATAGCAACGGCACGATTGAATGTGGTTAAAAATTCAATGACAAAAATTTAATTTTAATAAAGGAAGAACAAATAAAGTTCGGCAAATCCTATGAGGGAAGCTTTCGGCCTTTCGGTTTTACTTGTGAACAATTCGCGACACTTTTGATAACAAACGAGCGAAAAATGTCTCACCTGAGACAAGGCGCTTGCACACGGTAGAAAAAATTGTCGAAACCCAAACCTGCGTGGTAGCCTCTGCGTTCTATTCATGCGGAGGTTTTTCGGATGTTTGCAGCGCGGATTCATAGCAAGGCCAGCAAGGGCTTCACCCTGCTCGAATTGCTGGTGGTGATCGTCATCATCGGACTGCTGGCCGCCTATGTCGGCCCTAAATATTTCTCCCAGCTGGGCAAGTCGGAAGTCACGGTCGCCAAGGCGCAGATCGAAGCCTTCGACAAAGCGCTCGATACCTACCGCCTGGACGTGGGCCGCTACCCGAGCACGGAAGAAGGCCTGAATGCGTTGCTGGTGGCGCCGCCCACCGCCGGGGCCAAATGGAACGGCCCTTACCTGAAGAAAGGCGTGCCGCCGGATCCGTGGGGCCGTCCATACCAGTACAAGGCGCCCGGCGCCAAGGCTGACTACGAAATCATCTCCCTCGGCAAGGATGGCCAGCCGGGCGGCGAAGGCGAGAACGCCGACATCGGCGTCCAGTAATCACAGCGCGGCCTGACGTTCATGCAGTTCGAAGTTCGCACCCTGTCGCCCGACATGGCGATCGGCCAATTGGTGGTCGACGGCCGTGACGAGGCGGACGCTCGGCGCCAGGTCGAGGCGCGCGGCCTGTTCGTCAGCGCCATCACGCCGCGCCGTGCGGCCCTTGGCACCGGCAAGGCCAAGGCGCTCTCGCTGGTCCTGTTCAGCCAGGAGCTGCTCGCACTGTTGAATGCAGGCCTGGGCGTGGTGGAAGGACTGGAAGCGCTGCTGGAAAAGGAAGCGGCGCCGGCCACCCGCGGCGTGCTGGAACGCTTGCTAGCAGGCCTGCGCGAGGGCCAGCGTTTTTCCACCGTGCTGGCGGAGCAGCCGCAGTTGTTCCCCCCGCTGTATGTGGGCATCGTCAAGGCGGCGGAAGGCACCAGCGACTTGCCGCGCTCCCTCGAACGTTTCATCGATTACCAGCAGCGGGTGGACCTGGTGCGCACCAAGCTGGTCAGCGCGGCCATCTATCCCTGCATCCTGCTGCTGGTGGGCGGCGGCGTATCGCTCTTCCTGATTTCCTATGTGGTGCCGCGCTTCGCCGAGGTGTACCAGGGCGCGGGCCGCAACCTGCCGTGGATGTCGCAGCTCATGTTAAGTTGGGGCCAGTTCGCAGCGGCCCATACCACGCCGCTGCTGGCCGGCATCGCCACCGTGATCGGCGGCGCGGTGTTCGGCGTGCGGCGCCTGGTGCGCAGCGGCGGCCTGGCGCGCCTGCTGGCGCGCCTGCCGGGCGTTGGCGAACGCGTGAAGATATACGAGCTGTCGCGCCTGTACCTGACGCTGGGCATGCTGAGCGAGGGCGGCATCACCATCCTGAACGCGGTCGATACCGTGCAGGCCATGGTGTCGGCCAATGTGAAGGAAGGCTTGCAGGGCGCGCGCGCCATGATCGAGGCGGGCTTGCCGCTGTCGTCGGCCTTTGAAGCGAACGGCCTGACCACGCCGATTTCCCTGCGCATGCTGCGCGTGGGCGAGCGCACCGGCGAGATGGGGGCGATGCTGACGCAGTCGGCAGCCTTCTACGACGGCGAGATCGGGCGCTGGATCGACCGTTTCACCCGCACTTTCGAGCCGCTGCTGATGGCGGCCATCGGCATCGTGGTCGGTGCAATCGTGGTTCTGCTATATATGCCTATTTTTGACCTGGCCGGAGAAATGGCATGACCCTTCCGGTACTTGAAGCGAGCGTGCTGGCCAAGGCCCGCGCCCAATGCGTGCACTCCAAGCGCAGCCTGGTGGAGGAGCTGGAGGCCTTGTCCGGCATCGAGCCGCGCCTGGCGGTGCGGGCGCTGGCCCAGCCTTTCGGCCTGGCCGTGCTGGAGACGGCGGACATGCTGGCTTTCGAGCCGGCCTTCGACCTGATGCCGCTGTCGCAGGCCATGGCGCGCCACTGCGTGCTGCTGCGTTCCTACGATGGGGCGGCGGTGGGCGTGATTGCCGATCCTTTCGACCTGGACCTGCAAACCTGGCTGGCGACGCAGGCGCGCTGCTCGGCGTCTTCGCCGCTGCAATTGCGGCTGGCGCTGCAGTCCGACATCCAGGCTTACCTGTCCAAGCAGGAAGAATCGGCGCGTGCAGTCGATACCCTGGTGTCGGGTGCGGAAGGGCAGCGGCGCGATGGTAAAACGGCGGCGGTGCTGTCTTTTGCCTCGGTGTCGGAAGGCGCCAGCCCGGCGGTGCGCCTGGTCAATTCGACCCTGTACGATGCCTTGAAAGCCGGCGCTTCCGACATCCACCTGGAATCGACGGCGGGCGGCCTGGCCGTGAAATACCGCGTTGACGGCGTGCTGGACCATGCAACGGCCGTCAACGGCATCGACGTGGCGGAGCAGATCATTTCGCGCCTGAAGGTGCTGGCCGAGCTGGATATCGCGGAACGGCGCGTGCCGCAGGACGGCAGCTTCCGCGTCGAATCGATGGGGCGCGAAATCGACTTGCGCGTGTCGATCATGCCGTCCATTCACGGCGAAGATGCAGTGATCCGTATCCTGGACAAGCGCGCCATGATCGAGTCCTATGGTTCGCTGACGCTGGAGGCGCTGGGCTTCGATGCGCCTTCGCTGGCCACCTTGCGCTCGCTGGCGCAAGAAGCGTACGGCATGCTGCTGGTGACCGGGCCGACCGGCTCGGGCAAGACCACCACGCTGTACGCGGCGCTGACCGAAATCCATAACGGCCGCGAAAAAATCATCACGATCGAAGACCCGGTCGAGTACCAGCTGCCGGGCATCCTGCAGATCCCGGTCAACGAGAAAAAAGGCCTGACTTTCGCCAAGGGCCTGCGCTCGATCCTGCGCCACGACCCGGACAAGATCATGGTGGGTGAGATCCGCGACCGCGAGACGGCGGAAATCGCCGTGCAGTCCGCGCTGACCGGCCACCTGGTGCTGACCACCGTTCACGCCAACAACGTGTTCGACGTGTTCGGCCGCTTCACCCACATGGGCATCGATCCGTATGCCTTCGTGTCGGCGCTGAACGGCATCTGGGCGCAGCGCCTGGTGCGCATCAATTGCCCGCATTGCGCGGTGGAGGTGACGCCTTCCGACGAGGAGCTGGCCAGCGTCGGCCTGGCGCGCGGCGATGTCTACGAATACAGCTTCAAGGAAGGCAAGGGTTGCGGCGACTGCCGCGGCACCGGCTTCAAGGGACGCCGCTCGATCGCGGAAATCCTGACCCTTAACGATGAAATCCGCGAACTGATCGTGGAAAAACGGCCAATCCGCCAGATCAAGGCCGCCGCCTATGCCAACGGCACCCGCAGCCTGCGCCACGCCGCGCTGGAGCTGGTGCGGCGCGGCGATACCACCCTGGCGGAAATCAAGCGGGTGACTTTGCATG
Source organism: Massilia eburnea (assembly GCF_009720745.1). Lineage (GTDB taxonomy): Bacteria > Pseudomonadota > Gammaproteobacteria > Burkholderiales > Burkholderiaceae_D > Rugamonas > Rugamonas eburnea. The sequence continues at coordinate 248,650 of NZ_WNKX01000005.1, forward strand.
CTTAAGAACTTCACACAGTCGCTGCGCATCGACGTGACGCCGCAAGCCTTGCGCCTGCTGCGGGTACGGCGCTGGAGCAAGGCGGCGCCGGAGCTGCTGGCAGAACAGCCGTTTGCGCCTGGCCCCGGCAGCGCGTTTGCCGTGGGTTCAGTGGCCACCGCAGCGAGCCTGTCGCCGAACGCAGTAGCCGAGGTGTTTGCTGGTGCGCTGGCTGCCCTGCTGGCGGGCCAGCAAGCCGCCGGCTCGGCCGCTTGCTTTGTATTGTCCGACGAACTGGTGCGCCTGTGGCAGGTGACACCGCCGGTGCAGGCGGCACGACTGGCCGACCTGGAAGGCGCCACGGCGCTGCGCTTCCACACGCTGTACGGCGAGACGCCGGCCGCCTGGCACGTCAGCGCCGACTGGAACGCCGCCGCTCCCTTCATGGCCGCCGCCATCCCGCGCCTGCTGAAAAGCGTCATTGACAACAGCGCCGCCCAGCATGGACTGACTGTCACCGCCGTGCTGCCGAATTTCGTGGCGGCCTGGAACCGCCATGCCGGCGACCTGAAAAACGGCGCATGGTTCGGCGTGGCGCAAGCCAATGTGCTGGCCCTGGCCGCCTGCGAGGGTGGGCAGTTGCGGGCATTGCGGCATATCGCGATCCCGCACGGCGCCGATCATTATTGGCTGACGCAGGCCGCACAGCGCGAAGCCTTGCTGCTTGGGCTGGAGCCGCCATCGCTGATCCAGCTGAGCGGCGAAGTGCCGGCCGCCCTGGCCAAGCCTGCCAGCAGCGACAAGCATATCGCCACCGCAGCCCTGGGAGCTGCAGCATGAAGCCGATGCGGATCGATTTCGCCACGCCGGGCTGGCGCGCCGTGCTGTACCGCGCCCATCCCGCCGTGCTGGCGGCGGGCGTCCTTGGCGCGCTGTTGCTGGTAACTGGCGCAGCAACCGGTGTGCAGGCTACAAAGAAGCAGGCGGCACGCGAGGAGAGCCTGCGCGCCCAGCAGCGCATGCAGGCCGCAGCTGCGCGCATCCCTGAACGCAAGCCCGAAACAGCGATTCCCGAAGCGCAGGCAGTGGCCGTCAACGCCGCCATCCTGCAACTGAACCTGCCCTGGCGCCAGCTGCAGGATGCGATTGCAGCCGCCAACACGCCCGCCGTGGCCTTGCTGGCGCTGGATCCCGATCCACGCAAGCAGACGCTGAAAATCACGGCCGAGGCAAAGAACAGCGACGATATGGTCGGCTACATCGAGCAATTGAAGCAGCAGGAGTTCTTTAGCGGCGCGTCCCTGCTGCGCCATGAAGTCAATGAGCAGGACCCGAACCATCCTTTGCGGTTCCAGGTCGAAGTGCAATGGAGAGCGCGATGAACGCCGCCGCCCTGATGCTGCGCGTACGCATTGCCGCCATGCGCCTCGGCGCAGCCGGTTGCATAGCATTGGCGGTGCTGCTGGCTGGCGCCGCGGCACTGGCGTGGTCGCTCAAGGCGCGCCAGCTGGCTTATGAGCCCCTGCCGCCGGCACCGGCCCAGCTGACGCAAGCGGCGCCGCCGCCGACTGCCAACGAAAACCTGGCCCACTTCTACGACACGCTGGGCGAGAAACGCCATGCCGAGCAGCAGGTCAAGCAGCTGTTCGATATCGCCGCCAAGACCGGGCTGGCGCTGGACCAGGGCGATTACAAATTCAGCGTGGACAAGGCCAGCCGCGTGGCTGCCTACCAGGTCACGCTGCCGGTGAAAGGCGCCTACCAGAATATCTGGCAATTCAGCCTGCAGGCGTTGACTGCGATTCCCTTCGCATCGCTGGACGATATCGCTTTCCGCCGCGAGACGATCAGCGAGCCAGTCGTGGAGGCGCGTTTGCGTTTCACCTTGTACCTGAAGGATAAGCCATGAAGCCGCGCCATATCCTGATGGGCGTGGCGCTGGCTGGCGCCGCTGCGCTGGTAGTCTTTGGCGACAAGTCGCCCAGCAATACCGTGGCGGAAGCAGTCGACCGACGCCCGCCCCGCGCGCCAAGCGCCGCGGCGGCTGCGACGACCGTGATGGCCGCGCCGGCATCCGCCGCGGCGCGACCCGGTGAAACGTCGATCCTGCGCCTGGTGCCGCGCGAGGAATTAATCGGCGATGCCGGCGAAGGCTCCTTCAAGAGCAAGGACGGGGTCTTTGGGGGCCAGTCGTGGAACCCGCCGCCACCGCCGCCAACCGCAGCGGAACTGCATCCGGCGCCGCCGCCACCGCCCACCGCGCCGCCGCTGCCGTTCCAGTATCTCGGCAAGGCGGCCGCCGACGGCCAGTGGGAAGTCTACCTTGGCCGCGGCGAACAGACTTTCGTGGTGCATAAAGGCGAGCAGATCGAAGGCGTCTACCGCGTAGATGCGATTGCCCCGCCAACCCTGACTTTGACCTACCTGCCCATGAACCAGGTGCAGCAGCTAAATATTGGAGTGATTGAGTGAAGCCAAGTCTGAGAACGCTGACCCTGTCGGTCATGGTGCTGGCGCTGTCCGGCTGCGCCGCCGACATGGCCTATCGCGATGGCCGCGAGCTGGTCGAGAAAGACCAGGTGGAAGCCGGCCTGTTGAAATACCAGGAAGCGATCAAACACGATCCGGACAACGCCCTTTATCGCAAGGCTTACCTGGACGCGCGCGACCGTGCCAGCACGCGCCTGCTGGAACAGGCCGACCGCATGGTCAATGAAGGCAAATACGGACCGGCAGGGCAGAATTACCAGCGCGTGCTGGGAATGAACCCGCAGAACGAACGGGCGCGCGCCGGCTTGCGCGCACTGGAAATGGCCGACCGCCACGACAAGCTGCTGGCGCAGGCGAGCGCCTCGCTGGAGCAAAAGGACTTCGATGCGGCCAAGAGCCGTGTCGGCACCGTGCTGTCTGAGAATCCGGACAATGTGCGCGGCCGTGCCCTGATGCGCACGATCAATGAGCAGATGCCGCAGGCGTCGCCTGAGACGGGACTGTCCAAGGCGTACAAGACGCCGATCACGATCGAATTCCGCGAGGCGCCGCTGAAGCAGGTGTTCGACGTCATCTCGCGCCGTTCCGGCCTGAACTTCATCTTCGACAAGGACGTCAAGAGCGACGCCCGCACCACCATCCTGCTGAAAAACAGCACGGTGGAATCGGCCATCTATTTCCTGCTGATGACCAACCAGCTGGAGCAGCAGGTCATGGACAGCAACACCATCCTGATCTACCCCAATTCCGCGGCCAAGCTGAAGGAGTACCAGGAAACGGTAGTGCGTACCTTCTACCTGTCCAATGCCGAGGCGAAGACCGTTGCCAACACGCTCAAGACCATCCTCAAGTCGCGCGATGTGGTGGCGGATGAAAAGCTCAACCTCGTCATCCTGCGCGACAGCGCCGATGCAGTGAAGCTGGCCGAGAAGATCGTGGCCATGCAGGACCAGTCCGAGCCCGAAGTCATGCTGGACGTGGAGATCCTGGAAATCAATCGCAGCCGGCTGCTGGACCTGGGCGTGGAATGGCCAAGCTCCGTTGGCCTGACGATCCTGAACAGCGACAAGAAGTCCACCCCGCTGACCTTGCGCGACCTGGATTTCATCAACCGCAACTATATCGGCATCAGTCCGCTGAGCGCGACCATCAACGCCAACCGGACCGATGGCGACACCAACCTGCTGGCGAGTCCCCGCATCCGTGTGCGCAACAAGGAGAAGGCGAAAGTCGTGATCGGCCAGAAGGTGCCGGTGATTACGACCACCGTGTCGCCGGGTACGCAGGGCTTCGCTTTCGAATCTGTGAGCTATGTCGACGTGGGCCTGACCCTGAATGCGGAACCGACCATCTACCTCAATAACGAAGTGGGCATCCGCATTTCGCTGGAAGTATCCAGCCTGCTCGGCAAGGTGCAGACCGCATCGGGCACCACCGCCTACCAGATCGGCACGCGCCAGGCCTCCACCTTCCTGCAGCTGAAGGATGGCGAAAACCAGGTGCTGGCCGGCTTGATCAACAACGAGGAGCGCAGCTCGGCCAACCGCGTGCCGGGCCTGGGCGATATCCCTGTGCTGGGCCGCCTGTTTGGCTCGCAGACGGACGACAAGCAAAAGACCGAGATCGTGCTGTCGATCACGCCGCACCTGGTGCGCAACCTGCAGCGTCCGGAAGTGTCGGCCGCCGAATTCTCGGCCGGCACGGAAGCCAACTTCCGCCGCAAGCCGGACGTGACGCCGCGCCAGACCGTCGTGTTACCAGGCGCCCGTCCTGCCGGCGGAGCAGTGCAGCCGGCGCCCGGCGCCGTTCCCGCAGCAGTGCCGGCCGCGGTCGCCACGCCGGCTGCAGAGGCCATCCCGCCGGCGCCGCCGGCCGTGCAGGGCCTGCCGCTGTCGACGCCCCAGCCCGGCCCAGCATCGAGCGTGACCAAGCCGCGCCCGGCGCCGGCGCAAAACGGCACGGAGAGCAAGGAATAAGCATGCGCGCGCGTGGATTCACCCTGATCGAATTGCTGGTGACGCTGGCCATCCTTGGCCTGCTCGCCACGCTGGCGATTCCGGTCGGCCAGACCGTGGTCCAGCGCCGCAACGAACAGGAACTGCGCAGCGCGCTGCATGTGATCCGCAAGGCGCTGGATGACTACAAGGTAGCCTACGACGAAGGCCGGATCGCCAAATCGATCACCGGCAACGGCTATCCGCGCACGCTGGAAACCCTGGTGGAAGGCGTGGTGGACCAGCGCAATCCAAAACGCACCAAAATCTTCTTCCTGCGCCGCATCCCGCGCGACCCGTTCAATACCGACAGCAATGCCGGCAATGGCGCGACCTGGGGCAAGCGCAGCTACGCCAGCGAGGCCGACGACCCGCGCGAGGGCGAGGATGTGTTCGACGTGTATTCGACTTCGGAGCAGGTAGGCCTGAACGGCGTGCCTTACAAGAAATGGTGAACAAGAAGGGCTTTACGCTGATCGAGCTGCTGGTGGTGCTGGGCATTATCGCCTTGCTGCTGACGCTCGCTGCGCCCCGTTATTTCCCCAGCGTGGACAAGACCAAGGAAACCATCCTGGCCGACAATTTGCGCAGTACGCGCGCCATCATCGACCAGTACTACGGCGATACAGGCAAGTTCCCGGACAGCCTGGAGCAGCTGGTAGAGAAAAAATACCTGCGCGCTTTGCCGATCGACCCGATCACCGAAAAGAGCGACAGCTGGGTGATCGTGCCGCCGGACGACGTAACCAAAGGCAGCGTGGCAGACATCAAGAGCGGAGCGCCCGGCAATGACCGCAACGGCAAGCCCTATTCGGAATGGTAGCTCGCAGGGGTTCACCTACGTCAGCGTAGTGATCCTGGTGACCATCATCGGCCTGGTTGGGGCGCTTTCGCTGCGGCTTGGCACGTCCATCCAGCGCGCCCTGGCCGAACAGGCTTTGCTCGACATCGGCATCGAATACAGCAATGCGCTGGCCAGTTATGCGGCCGCCACGCCGCAGGGCCAGCCCAACTACCCCAAGTCTTTCGCCGAACTGCTGAAGGATCCGCGCTTTCCGCAATTGAAGCGCCATTTGCGCCGCGTCTACGTCGACCCGATGACGGGCAAGGCGGAGTGGGGGATTGTGAAAGCGACCGAGAGCGGCGGGATTCTGTCGATCTACAGCCTGTCGAAGGCGGTGCCGATCAAGATCGGCAATTTCCCGGCGCGTTTCTCGGCGTTCGAAGGCCGGACCAGCTACGCCGACTGGAAATTCAGCGGCGAGGGTGTGCAGTTGCCGGGCACGAAAGGCGGCGACGGCCAGCAAGCGGGCCAGCAGCCGGGCCAGCCGAACAAGCCTGGCGCCGGCATGCCGCCAAGTCCGATGACCGGCGGCACGCAGCCAGGCACGCCGATTGGCGGCAAGCCAGGAACGCCGCAACAGGACCAATCCAAGCCTGCCGAGCCGCAGCCGGCGCCGGCGCCCGAGCCGGAACCACCCCAGGAGCCGCCGCAGGAACCGCAAGAGGCGCCGCCTGAGCCATCGCCGGCGCCGGCGCAGCCTGATGAACCGGCACGCGACGAGGCGCCTGCGCCATCGAAGCGCAGTTGATTACTTCGCGCGGCGCTTGAAGTCTTTCAGGCGGAAACCGAGCGCGAACAGGGTGCCGAAATACACGGCCATGCAGGCGCCGATAACGAGGAACAGGGCGCCCGCGCGCAGGAAGCCATGGCCGTGCATGCCCAGCCAGTCAAATTGCTGCGCACCGAACCAGGCCGCGCCCCCCATCAGGGCCACCGCAGCGACCAGGCGGGCAAAGAACTTCGGCCAGCCCGGCTGCGGGGCGTAGATGCCTTTCTTGCGCAGGAAGTAGAACAGCAGGCCGGCATTGATGCAGGCCGCGACGCTGATCGACAAGGCGAGGCCTGCCACTTTGAACTTCCATACGAATACCAGGTTCATCAATTGTGTCGCTACCAGTACCACAAGGCCGATGCGCACCGGCGTGCGCACGTCCTGGCGCGCATAAAAGGCCGGCGTCAGCGACTTGACGAGGATGATGCCGACCAAGCCAACCGCGTAGGCAACGAGCGGCTTTGCCGAGCCATACGCGGCCGCATCGGTAAATTCACCGTGGTGGAACAAGGTGGCGATCAATGGCAGCGACAGCACGGCAATGCCAACTGCCGCAGGCATCGCCAGCAGGAAGGTCAGGCGCAAGCCCCAGTCCAGCAAGGCCGAATATTCGCCATGGTCCTGTTCCTGGCTGGCCTTGGACAGGCTTGGCAGCAGGATGGTGCCGAGCGCCACGCCCAGCAGGGCATTCGGGAACTCCATCAAGCGGTCGGCATAGGTGAGCCAGGAAATGCTGCCCGTCTCCATCCACGACGCGTAGGTGGTGTTGATCATCAGGCTGATCTGGGCCACCGACACGGCGAATACCGCCGGCCCCATATTTTTCAGCACGCGGCGCACGCCGGGATCGGCCAGGCCTACGCGTGGATTCCACGAAAGCGTGGGCAGCATGCCGATCTTCACCAGCGACGGTATCTGGATCGCGATCTGCAGCACACCGCCGACTACGACCGCGATGGCCTGGGCATAAACTGGGTGCTTCAGGTAGGGCGCCAGGAAGACTGCCGCAAGGATGAAGCAGATATTCAGCAGCACCGGCGTGAAGGCCGGAATCTTGAACTGGCGCCAGGTATTCAGCACGCCGCTGGCCAGGGCCACGAAAGACATGCAGGTGATATACGGGAACATCAGGCGCGTCATCCAGACTGCTGCGCTGAAGCCGGTCTTGTCCAGGCCCGAGGCCAGCAGGAAGACAAAGGCCGGGGCGGCTATAATGCCGACAACAGCGGTCAGCAGCGTAGCCCAGACCAGGACCGTGGCCACATGGTCGACCAGCGACTTGGTGGCTTCTTCGCCCTGCTGGTTTTTATATTCTGCCAACAACGGCACGAAGGCCTGGGAGAATGCGCCCTCGGCGAACAAGCGGCGCAGCAGGTTGGGGATGCGGAAGGCGACGTTGAAAGCGTCGGTGTAGGCGCCGGCGCCGAAGGCACGGGCAAACAGGATTTCTCGCAATAGTCCCGTGATGCGGGACAACATTGTCATGCTGGAAATAGCAGCTAGTGTTCTGAGCAAGTTCATGGGCGCAGATTATAGCGAAACCAGCAACGGCCCGACATTTTGAATTGCCCTGGCAGCAAAACCCCGTTATAATTTAAGGCTGTACAGAATTCAGTAAGGCAGGCAGCGACGTTCAGCCGGCTCTGAAAACACCGCACCGGTTTGGCAAACGCTATTGTTTGCAAACGAACTTTGACAACGAATTAGGATTCTCAAATGGCAAATACCGCACAAGCGCGCAAACGCGCTCGTCAAGCAGTCAAGCAAAACGCTCACAACTCCGCTCAGCGTTCGACCCTGCGTACCGCTATCAAAGCTGTTCGCAAGGCTATCCAGGCTGGCGACAAAGCTGCTGCTACCACCATCTTCCAGGCTTCCGTGTCGACCATCGACTCGATCGCTGACAAGAAAATCATCCACAAGAACAAGGCTGCTCGTCACAAGAGCCGTCTGGCAGCTGCCCTGAAGGCACTGTCCGCCTAAGTTCGTGTGCTGGCGGCACTAGCCGCCAAACAGGTGTACCGGAATAACCCGCATGGCATTGCGCCATAGCGGGTTTTTCGCTTTCTGCTTACTTCATCGAAGCAGCCATGGAAGCGGCCATCGAGGCGGAAGAAGCTGCCGATGCGGCAGCGGAGGCTGCGGCGGAGGCGGATTTCTTGGCTTTCTTGGCCGATTTCTTGGCGGCGGCAGCGTCCGAAGCAGCGGCCGACGCGGCCGAGGCGGCGGAAGCCATTGGCGCCGCCGAAGCCATCGAGGCTGCCGAAGCTGCGGCCGAAGCCGAGGCCGAACCTTTCATGTGATGGTCGGCAGCGTAGGCGGAGAAGGAAAGCAGGGAGGCAAGCAGCACGACAGTAGTCTTAGACATGACGAACTCCTTTTATAGTGGATGCAGGTTCAGGTGAACCTGATTCATCAACGCTGCTGGAACTTGCCTGGTTGACTTATTTTGTCTTGAAGTCGTCCGGCGAGACTTCCATCCACTCGCCGGGAAGCAGTGGATGGCTGGCCAGGGAAATGCCGCCGATGGCCGAGCGCACCAGGCGCAAGGTGGGGTGGCCGATGGCCGCCGTCATGCGGCGCACCTGGCGGTTCTTCCCCTCTTGCAAAGTGATCGCCAGCCAGGAGGTCGGCTGGTCGGCGCGCTGGCGGATCGGCGGGTTGCGTGGCCACAGCCAGCCCGGCTCGGCGATGCGCATCGCCTGGCAGGGCAGGGTGGTGAAGTCGCCCAGGTCGAGCGGCGCCTGCAGGCGCGCCATGGCGGCGGCCTCGGGCACGCCTTCCACTTGCACCAGGTAGGTCTTGGCTTCCTTGCGGTCGGGGTGGGCGATCCGGTGCTGCAGCTTGCCGTCATCGGTCATCAGCATCAGGCCCTCGCTGTCGTAGTCGAGGCGGCCGGCCGGGTAAACGTTCGGGATCTTGATGTAGTCGGCCAGCGTTTCCTTATCTCCGGAGGGGGAAAACTGGCACAATACCTGAAAAGGTTTATTAAAAAGTATCAGAGGCATAGGTAGCTAGTATAGCGCCCAGTAAAATACTGGTGCATAATGTGGAACGCTTGTGTCTTATGTCTTATAGAAGACTGCAAAAACCCTTCTTCGGAGAACACGATGTACCAACATATCAACGTACCCGCCGACGGCCAGAAAATCACCGTCAACGCCGACTTTTCCCTGAACGTGCCTGACACCCCGATCATTCCTTACCTGGAAGGCGACGGCACCGGCGTCGACATCACCCCGGTGATGATCAAGGTGGTCGATGCGGCAGTGGCCAAGTCGTACGGCGGCAAGCGCAAGATCAGCTGGATGGAGATCTTCGCCGGCGAGAAGTCGACCAAGGTCTACGGCCCGGACGTATGGCTGCCGGAAGAGACCCTCAAGGTACTGAAGGATTATGTTGTGTCGATCAAGGGCCCGCTGACCACGCCGGTTGGCGGCGGCATCCGTTCCCTGAACGTGGCCTTGCGCCAGGAGCTGGACCTGTACGTCTGCCTGCGCCCGGTGCGCTACTTCAAGGGCGTGCCTTCGCCGGTGCGCGAGCCTGAGAAGACCGATATGGTGATCTTCCGCGAGAACTCGGAAGACATCTACGCCGGCATCGAATGGCAGGAGGGTTCGGAAGGCGCCAAGAAGCTGATCGAGTTCCTGACCAAGGAAATGGGCGTGAAGAAGATCCGCTTCCCTGGCACCTCGGGCATTGGCGTCAAGCCGGTGTCGCGCGAAGGTACCGAGCGCCTGGTGCGCAAGGCGATCCAGTATGCGATCGACAACGACAAGCCATCCGTGACCATCGTCCACAAGGGCAACATCATGAAGTACACCGAAGGTGGCTTCCGTGACTGGGCCTACGAACTGGCGCAGAAAGAATTCGGTGCGCAGCTGATCGACGGCGGCCCATGGTGCAAATTCAAGAATCCGAAGAGCGGCCGCGAAATCACTGTCAAGGATTCCATCGCCGACGCCTTCCTGCAGCAGATCCTGCTGCGCCCGGCGGAGTACTCGGTGATCGCCACCCTGAACCTGAACGGCGACTACATCTCCGACGCGCTGGCGGCACAAGTGGGCGGCATCGGCATCGCGCCGGGCGCCAACCTGTCCGATTCCGTGGCCATGTTTGAAGCGACCCACGGTACTGCGCCCAAGTATGCCGGCAAGGACTATGTGAACCCGGGCTCCCTGATCCTGTCCGCTGAAATGATGCTGCGCCATATGGGCTGGACCGAGGCGGCTGACCTGATCATCACCGCCATGGAAAAAGCCATCGCCTCGAAGAAGGTCACTTACGACTTCGCCCGCCTGATGGAAGGCGCGACCCAGGTGTCGTGCTCCGGCTTCGGCGACGTTATGATCGAACAGATGTAACGGCATTTCAGAAGCCTTCACATCATTTCATAAGTCCCATTCTCATAGGAGAGTGGGGCTTTTTTGCATTTCAGATCATTTCATGCGCTATCATGGCATCCCTCAGTTTGTGAGGGTAAATGCGAGGGGTGGCAAGTGGTCATCCCTCATAAATGCAAAGGTCATGAGGGATCTGAATGCGGCACTTTAATTACACGCTTACTCCGACCGGCATTAACAATGCGCGCGCCAAGGAAAAGCCCTACAAGTTGACGGATGGCGGCGGCCTGTATATAGCAGTGGCGCCTACAGGTAAAAAGACCTGGCGCTATCAGTACGCGTTGGATGGGAAACGGCCAGAGGTCACTATTGGCGGCTACCCGGAAATTAGTGTTGTCGAGGCGCGTGAGCGCCACGCGGAATACCGGGCATTGGTTGAGAAGGGGATCGATCCCGCGAAACACAAGCAAGAGGAGAAGCGCGTTCGTCAGGGCAAATCTGACGACGCGGATTCCTTCCAGGCGTTTTCAAAAGTTTGGGTCATGGAAAAATTACAGAATAAATCGGAGACATATCGCACTCAGGCTGTGTCGATGCTTGCGCGGTTTGTCTGGCCTGAAATTGGCGCGAAGCGGCTGTGCGACGTCAAGCCAATGGACATATTGAAGATTATTGAGAAGCGCCGTGAAACTCCGGTAACAGCTGAGCGCATTCGTGGTTACATTCAACGCGTTTTTGACTATGCGATACAAAAGTTGGTTGTTGAAGTAAACCCTGCATTGCCCTTGCGTGGTGTGATCGAACGGCCCCCAGTTGAACATCATCGTCATCTTGTTGGAAATGAGATTGGCGCGTTTTGGCGTTCTCTTGCGCGACAACGCGCGCACTTCATTACTCTTGCGGCAGCGAAGCTCCTGGTGTTCTCGATGTGCCGAAAATCGGAAGTGTTGCGGGCCCGGTGGAAGGAATTCGATATTCCGGCCGCGATATGGGATATCCCTGCTGAAAGGATGAAGGCAAGGACGCCCCATCGAGTCTACCTGTCTAAGCAAGCCGTGGAAATGCTCAAGCTACTTCAGGAGCTAACAGGCCGAGGCGAGTATGCGTTTCATTCAGTCCAAGGAGTCACGGTCCCACTCGCCGACGCGACACTGAACCACCTATTTAAGCGTCTGGATTTTGGAGTGGATAGCTTTTCTCCGCACGGGACACGTGCGACGGCAGCTACTTATCTTCGCGAACATGGCTTTAGCAGGGACGTGGTGGAATTGCTCTTGGCGCACAAGGAGCGTAATCAGGTGACGGCGTCGTACCATCATCACGAGCTTGAAGACGAACGCCGCCGGGCACTTCAATTCTGGGCGGATCAACTAGATCTATTGGCTGCGTCAGATAAGGCTCAGCTGGCAGCATAGCTTCCGGAGGTGCCTGGACAACGTTGCTTGATTGCAAAATCAACTATTTTTCATCCAGACAAGATGCTATCCTTTGTTGCGCTGATTAGGTGGGCTGGAGCAAGTTTTGAGCTTCCGCAAATTGTTAAACAGTCGAACTTGTGATCATTATGGTTAAGGTTGAACATAGGAACATCTGGCATGCAAAAACTCCCGGAGTCCAGCGTTGCTTCTTGGACTAGTCGTGGCACGCGAAGCCACCCAAGTCTTATTGATTGGTTCTGTTCGGGATGCCATCGGCTGGTCTCAATTTCTGTTCCGCAGTGGACTTCGTTAGGTGAGCCCAATTTTCACGGCGCTGGCAGCTGTCCAGGATGCCGAAGCAAGATCCAGTTCTTTGTACTCAATCAGGGAACTGGGCACGACTCTTTAGCTGGCGGCAGTCTTTTCATGTTTCCTGCTGGACGAGTTCGTACACCGATTTCGGAAGTGTTAGAGAACTCCGAGCTGAGCGATCCGCTAAAGGGTGCCTATAAATCTACGGTCAACGTCATCAATTCGGCTGAATGGAATGCTTCAGCTGTGTTATGTCGCAGGCTCCTGGAAGGAATCACGAAGACCATTCTCCCTGTTGAGCTTCAGAAGCTGTCGCTCCACAAACAACTCAGTGAACTCCCCAAACACCGTGATCTTGCGGGGCCAATCCTTGAGTTAGCCGACGCTGTTCGTAAAGGGGGAAATCTTGGCGCGCACTTTGACTTGGAAAAGGAACCTGATCAGCATGTTGCTACGCTTATGTTGGAACTCTGTGAAGACCTCCTTCAATACCTTTTCGTGCTACCGGTTCGAATTCAGGAACTTCACGAAAACATAAAAAAACTTGGAGGAAATGTTGCGCCAGAGGGAGATGAAGGTGGCTGACTCGTCAGTTCGGATCGTGCCGTAAGTGACTCCTACGGCGAACGGTAGGAAACGATCCCTGGCGTCGTGTAATCTCTCCGCTTAGAATCAGCTGTTCAAGGTAACATACGCGCATGATGATTTCAAATACGTACCAAAATTCCCCAGGAGCGCAAGAGTTCCTAGCCATGATCTTGGATCAGATTGTCGGATCGCAGGCTTCTCAAGCATCGATTGAAGAACTTGGCCTAGCAATGGCGACACATGTCGGTCTCAAGCGAGAACGGAACGAAGACCGCGTCGCAGTCGCACGTATTGCTGCACCCGACATGGAAACATATACGGTCGCTCTGGTTTGCGATGGCGTTGGTGGTTCGGAGGCTGGTGACCAAGCGGCAGCTCTTGCTATTGCGAGCATCATATGTGACCTCGCCCAGCAGCAGCAAAGTTACCCCACGCTGAAGGACCTCGCTTCGTTGTTGGTGCGGCGAGCCGATGATCTTGTTCGAAAAAACCTGCAAGGGCGAGGTGCGACCACTCTGGTAATGCTTCTTGCAACGACAAAAGGTGAAGTAGTTGGTGCTAACGTGGGCGATAGCCGTGCGTATAGCTGGGACCCAAGGCCCAGGATAACCCAATTAGTTCAAATTACGACCGACGATACATTTGAGAATGAGCTTAAAGGGTTGCCAGATCAAGGGGTTGGTCTGATTAACGCGCGTGGTTTGCAAGGTCGTCTATCACAGGCAATTGGTGAGAGCGGAAGATCGGCCGACGATTTGCGAGTCCAGTCCTTTGACAAAGAAGATTTTAGCCCAGGCGCGGTTTTGGGCTCAGATGGTCTGTGGCGTGCTGCGAAAGACTTCGAAACCCTGGTAGGGAATTCGCCAACGCCTACGGATGCCGTTCGAAGGGCGATTGTTTTAGCGAACTGGGTCGGTGGCGTGGACAACTCTTCCATGATTGCTATCACCGACGTCGAGCAGCTGTGCGGTGTTTCGCAAGGACGGCCTCCAACTGGTAGGCGCCCAAAAGAAATCGAACTGTGGTTGCCGTCATCTAAAGTCAAGATTCTGACGGGTAATTGGATAAGTGAAAGTCGGCCGGCACCGCCGCCCCGAGCAAAGCAAGAAAAGCAAGAAAAACAAAAGCTAAAGTCGAAGAAGAAAGAAAGCCGTGAGCCGGAAGCGGGGCTGCAGCTGGAACTTGAGGCTGTCGATTCCACCGGAGCGAGGCCGAAGATTGAAGTAACGATCAACGAAGAACCCAAGAAGAATTGGTAATCCAAGAAAAAGGAGTTAGGTTGAAATTACCTCCTAGATACAAGGCCGTAACTAAAAGTGTTTTGTCGGGTGGATTTGGAACGGTCATCCCACTCGAGGACACATTCCTTCGAAGAGTTGTCCTGCTGAAGGTCATGCAGGATTCTGCCAACAACGAGCAACTTCAAAACGAAGTCAAAGGCCTCTGTAAGGCCCGTTCTCGGCATGTCGTCGAAGTGTACGACGTCATTAAGAATGAAAAAGGTGGCATCACCGGCATCGTTTTAGAGCGTCTCCGTGGTAGAGATTTTCTGGATTTTCACGAAGAAGCGGGGAGCAATCCGCAGCTTTACATCAAGATCCTCTATCAGCTTGCATGCGCGCTTCGTGACCTGCACGCTGTTGGAATCATTCACCGCGACCTAAAGCTCGACAACTTCAAAGAGTCGGTTGCGGGTATCGTTAAGCTGTTTGATTTTGGCATCTCGTCACCCGATGGTGGCTACAAGACTAAAGAAAACAAAGGCACGCTCACTTATGCGGCGCCTGAGCTGTATGTCGCAGGTGCCACGATTACGCCGGAGATGGATATTTACGCGCTGGGAGTTTGTGCGTGGGCGCTTGCGCATTCCAAATTTCCCGCGCAGCTGTTGGAAAGACCACCGCAGACATCCGGGCGAGCACCATCAATTAGCGCGGTGATGCCAAATGTCCATGCGCATGTTGATGGCCTGCACCAGGAGGTAGTCGACATTCTAGATGCCTGTCTTGACCCCAATCCGCGTAATAGGCCAACTGCGAAGAAGATCAGCTCTTTGCTGGCTTTGCATCTAAGTCGGAATAAGCACCGTGGCCTATTCGTGCAAGGCATGACGAGAGTTTTTGAATTGTCTGCGGCTCACACGTCTGTTACGTTGAAGATCGGCGTCTTGGGGCAGTTGAAAGTGAATTACGACGGTCTTCGATTTACGGTGGCAGAAGTTGATGGATCGGTCAGCATAAACAATGTGCCGGCCGAGGTGGGTCACGTTCTGCATGATTCATGCGTGATTGGATTTGGAGAGGCTGCGCTAGGCGCGAGTAGGCAGTGGGTCACCTTCTTCTCGTCGCACCCGGAGGTCGTATTATGAAGTTCAATGCTGGAGATGTTATCGCCGGACGGTACGTTGTTGAGGCTTTCCACCTTGAAGGTGGGATGCAAGAAGTATATCGGTGTTACGACAACGCGCTGGATCGCATTGTTGCGGTGAAGACCCCGCGCGAAGGAATTGTCGATAAACGTTTTAGTAGAGGTGCGCAGATGGGCGCACGCGTCGTGCATCCTAATGTTGCTGCTACCCTTGATTACGTCGAGGAAGACGCGAATCGTTGTTTAGTGGAGGAGTTCATTGATGGGAAAGACCTTGGCCGGCGCCTCGCGAGTGACTTCCTCTTTTTGGATCCGTCGCTGTCGGCATGGGTAGTACATAACATCGCCAAGGGGTTACAGGCCGCGCACGGCGTTGGTATTTGTCACCGTGATCTGAAGCCAAGCAACATTATGACTTCAGCCGATGGCCATATGGACATTATCAAGCTGACTGACTTCGGTATCGCGAAGCTTGCCGAGATGGAGATGGAAGTTGAGATTGAGAAGTTTGAGCAAGATGAAAACACCTTGACTTCATCAAGTACACTTCTTGGCGCCGTCCCATACTTGGCACCCGAGTGCTGGAGCGACTGGTCAAGCGCAGGGCAGCCAGCCGATATCTGGGCATTAGGAGCAATCGCGTGTCATCTTTTGCTAGGAAAGCCGCCCTTCGGCGGCGGTAAAGGTGCCATCATGAAAATGGCACAGGCACAACTTGCTGGGAAAGTTGAACTAAGCGCGCCTGAATGGTTCGGCCAACATCAGGAAACGGCGTTGCTTGAGAAGGAGCTTTGGGCTTTGGTGGAAAGATGTTTGCAGGTTGACCCATCATTGCGACCAAAGGCTGATGAGGTTGTGCAAAAATGCGAAGCTCTTTGTTACTCAGCTGCACCAAGAGGGACGGGGGTAATTGAAACTTACCCCCTTACCTACGCAAGTGGTGGAACAGCACAGGCAGGCCTCATCGAAATGGACAGCGGTGGCACCGCCTTTTTCCATTCGAGCAATTTCTACGGAGCTGGAGCGAGGCCGCAGGCAGGCCAGCGAGTAAACTTTAGCGCTACGGCTGGAAATCCAAGACCGCGTTGTTCGCCGGTGCTTCTGCTTCAAAATCAATAGTGTCAGAGGGCCATGTAGGCCCTCTGACTGGATGCGTATCTAATTACTCGGCGCGAATTAAGTCATTGTTGCTCAGCTCGCTTGAGCTTGCTTAGTTCGCGTTTAATTTCGCGCGCAAGTGAGCGATATTCAAAAGCGGCGAGGGACGTCGGCGCGGAGTCCATCAAGAGGTTATATTTCGCGTCTGGAGTATAGGCGTGGCCGACTTCGGCGCGTGCGCCCCGATGGGCATTGGTTAGAACGGTATGAAATGCCGGGGGGCCGAAGTCCGGCAAGCGATTGTGAATTCCCCAGTCGGCTTTTTCGTTGGTGTCAACATTCACCAGTAGTGACCGAATTTGAGGAAGCCCGTTGGGTTCCCAATTTTTTTTCAATATTCCGCCAAACCCCGCTTGGGCGCACAAGTATGCGCCCCAATGCTGTGAGTCGAAGACAATCATAACTAGGTCGCTCAGCGCTAGCGCCATGTCCAGTTCTACAGAATCGTCCAATACGATGACTTCGAATTCGCCCGCCAGGCCCTCAAGCTGGGCTTCCGCACATTCTTTGGATTGAAGACGTTGCAGATCGCCGGCCGCGATAAATCGTTCGACGCCGGCTACTTGTATCTGGCCAGTGGAATCCAATACTTTTTTTCGAATCAAATCATCTCGCAGCTCGCGGGTTTCTGTGGGATGCAGCTGGACGTTCAGCTCAGACAGAATGGATGGATTGTCAAACGTAAACCGCTCTGGTACGACGCCCGTGCCGTTGGTGATGACCAGGGTTTTATTGCCTTCAAGCGCAAAGACACGTCCCAGTTCAAGAGAGATCGAAGTCTTTCCGCTGCCGCCAGTTCCAGATAGCAGAGAGATTATTCGGGCATTTTGCTTGGGCATAGTTCCATCTTGGCGAGTTGGTGGGTACGGTAAATCGTGTTTTGTGCAGAAGAGTTCCAGGCGGCCAGCAGGAATTGGCCGAAAGGACTGGCGCGATTCTGCTTCGTAGGACTGCCAGGTGCGCAGCGCCACGCGCACTGATTTGGCCGCCATTTGAGCGGTTAGCCCACGCGACAGCCTCATCTGCTTCAAAACTTTGGGCGAAACTTCCATTCTATTGGCTTGAATTGTTGGTGCTGAAACTGTATTTCTGCGCCGCTTTGCTGGCAATATGCACTTTGTGCGCAGGCCCTCTGCGTGCATCAAAACGCATCATTTTTTTGCAGGCTCAATCGCCCGCAGTACCGCATCCGTGCGGGGATTTGCTTCCCTGGGCATGTGCATCAATCTCATCCGTTCCATTGAAGCCCGCAGGCGGGAGGGGCCTGCGAAGGGGGGGGCGGTAGAGCCGCGAGAAGCTGCCCAGGCAGGGCCCGTGCTTAAGTACCTGACTCCAAATTTCCCTCAAAGTTCGTAACAAAATGTAACAATTTGTGGAGAAGGGAAAGGACTTCGTGGATGGCCTATCGCGATCCGTGGATTTTCGAGGGGACTTCGTGGATGGGATTTGTGACTTAGCAGAAATTAATCTGTTCTTGCTGGAACTTGAGCGATGTTCCGATAGAAGGCGTTCACTTCGTGTTTTGCCTGTGGGGAGGTTTGTTTTCTTGAAATACGCAGTTCAAGATGGCGCCGTCTTCACGCCACTGCAAATGCGTGAAATTGCAGACAGACCCATAGGGAACTATACCAATGATCGACATTCATCAATTCAGTTTGCCAGAGACAGGATTCATCCGTCAGCCACAAGTGTTGCATATCGCATCTTTCTCTTCGACGACTTTGTGGCGCCGTTGCAAGGCCGGGACGTTCCCACAGCCGATTCGGCTATCCGCACGTATTTGCGCCTGGCGCGTTGAAGACGTGCGAGCCTGGGTAAAGGCTCAAGGACAAAACGATGCTCTGGTTCACGGCAAGAGCATGGCCGCCGTTGGATAAGTCGCCCATGTTCCATTTTGATTTCGGCGCCCCATTGGAGTCGCACCTCAGCGAGTACCCAGTTGCGACACTGGAGGCACACGTATATACTCAATTCATCACCGAGAAAGAGGTGATCCGGGGTGAGAGCCGGAAAGTTCCAGGGCGGACAGCCGCGACCAAGCGGTTTTTTTTCGTCTGTATTCCTCTGCGCGCCGTTTCCTATGGGCGGGCTTTGGTGGGGGTGCGTTCGCGCACGCCGGTTCCCTTGGACGCCGGTCTCTCAACCTTGCCATTTGCCCGCCCCCCCCATTTGAGAGTGGGGACGCGGGTTCTACAACCCGTCCAAGGAGGCCGCTTCATGCGCCAAAGTACCGCTCTGCTTGAGCAGTTTGCAATTTCAGTCCTTCATCCAGACCGTTTCCGCGAGGTGTGCGATGAATAAACGTTCTCAGCTCGGCCACATGCTGGCTCGCCTGCACGAAACGGGGCAGGGTCTTCACCACATTTCCGGTCAAATCGCGCTTGCCGAACAGGACCTCAGTTCAGTTCAGTTGTTGTCGACCGCCTTTGCTGATTTATTGATGTTCCTTGGCGATGCAAATATGCAGGTGAACATGCCGGCTAAGCAGATCGGGGCTCTCGTCGTTCAGTTAGTAGCGCGCATCGAGAACTCGGTCGACGCCCTGGCTGATGCCTCTGCGCTGATCGCTGCGCTTCGTGAAGAGATTCGTGAGGCGGCACAATGAATGCCTTCCTCGAGCATCAGCGCATCTCTGAGGCGCTTGCTGTCATCCCGTCAGATATCGGCTATGAAGACTGGTGGCGTGTTGGTGCTGCGTTAAAGAGTGAGCTGGGAGAGGCTGGCTTCACGCTCTTTGATGATTGGAGCAGTCAAGCGCCTAGCTATCGAGAGGCGGAAGTACGGACCAAGTGGCGCTCGTTGGACAAGATCACCGATATCCATATCGGAACGCTGATCGAATTTGCGAAGCGTTACGGCTATGAGCCCGCAGCCGGCGCTCAGATGTCCGATCCAGTTTTGGCCGCCCAGCGAATCGCCGCCCATCTTGATCGCGCCGAAGCTGCACGTCGGGAAAGTGAAGCGCGATCGGCGCGAGCAGCGGAGCGGGCGAAGGCCATTTGGGATAGTGCCGTTCTTGTGGATGCGTCCCACGCCTACTTGCAGAAAAAGGGCGTTAAGCCTCACGGCTTGAGAGGCTACGAAGGAGATCTTGCGATCAACGGCATGTCCTGTGACGGCGCCATTGTCGTCCCGCTGTACAACTCAGATGGCCGCCTCACTTCGTTGGAATTTGTCTCGCCTGGTGGTGAGAAGCGCTTCTTGCCGGCGGGGGTAAAGTCCGGCTCCTATCATGTGATCGGAGCAGCGGGAAAGGTCATCGTAATTGCGGAGGGTTACGCTACTGCGGCGTCAGCGTTTGAAGCGACGGGCTATTGCACCTTCGTAGCGTTCGATGCGGGAAATCTTCGCGCTGTCGCGCAGGCCGTACGCGCCATGCACAGCGATGTGAACATTGTGCTGGCCGCTGACAACGACGCAAAGCCTGATGGAAGTAATCCCGGCGTCAAGGCCGCAACGGAAGCTGCGCGCGCCTGTAATGGCGTAGTGGCGGTTCCCCCACGCGGCATGGATCTGAACGACCTGCACGTCCGTGACGGGCTGGATGCGGTAAAGGGACTTATCGACGAGTCCCTTCCAGCAACCTGGCCAACGCTTGAGGAGCGCCCATGCTGGCGTGTCTACTCGGAATGGCAAGTAGTGGATGGATTAAAGCGGAAGCCGGGTGTATGGCACCACAACTTCAAGCAACGCGACGAACAAGAGCCCGTACAAGTAGACGAGTGGATCTGTTCTCCGTTGTTCGTTGATGCGACCACATCGGATCGGGAGGATGACAAGTACGGCTTCTTGCTTAGGTACGTGTCGCGCCGCGGCGTTTGGAAGAAGTGGGCAATGCCGGCGGAAATGCTGGCCAGCGATGGTGCCGATGCTTTGGGTGTTTTGCTGGCCGGCGGCGTTGAAATTTCGCAGCACAAGAAGCGGGAAGTGCTGCGCTATATCGCCAGTCAGCATCCGAAGCGGCATATGCGGGCGGCGACTACGACCGGTTGGAACTATGGCGCCTTCGTCTTACCTGACGAAGTGATTGGCGACGATGACGTTTGGTTCCAGGCTGCGGGAAGGACTGCACCTTATGGCAAGGCTGGTACGTTAGAAGGCTGGAAGCAGGGTGTTGCTGCCGTGGCCATTGGAAATCCCATGGTGATGCTGGCGATCGCCTCCGCATTTGCAGGCGTACTTCTTTCGCCGCTGTGCATGGATGGCGCTGGCTTGCACATATATGGCGATTCCAGCACAGGCAAGACCACCGCCCTGGTTGCCGGAATCTCAGTGTGGGGCGGTCATTCGTTTCGTCGTCAGTGGCGAGCAACAGCAAATGGCCTTGAAGGTGCCGGAGCGATGCATACGGACACTCTCCTGGCGCTCGATGAAATCGGTGAGTGCGCCCCGCGCGACCTTTATGAGGCCGCCTATGCGCTTGCAAATGGAACAGGCAAGAGCCGGGCAAATAAGCATGGTGAGGCACGTTCGGCAGCGCAGTGGCGGGTCTTCGTGTTATCGACTGGTGAAACGACGATTGCGGCGCGTATTTCCTCAGGCGGCATCGAATCGAAGGCGGGTCAAGGACTCCGAATTCTCGACCTTCCTGTTTCAGGGCAGTACGGCCTATTCGATAGCCTTTGCGGAATGGACTCTGGCGCCCGTCTTTCTGACTCTCTTCGGGATGCAGCGACAAAGAACTATGGTCATGCCGGTCGGCGTTTCGCTGCAAGCGTAGCGGAGGCGCGCGAGAAGGGCATTGATCTCTCAACTCGTTTGGTTGAAGTCCTGGGGCAGTTTGATGCGCCGGATGGACAAGAACGCCGAGCGGCGCGGGTGTTAGCGGTTGCCTCCCTGGCCGGTGAACTTGCAACAGAGTTCGGGATTACTGGATGGGCGTCCGGCGAATCTATAAGGGCCGGCGTTCAAGCGTTTCGCCAATGGCAGGCCCAGCGAGGCGCACCAGGGCATAGCGCGGAGCACGTTGGAATTCTCCAGGCGGTTTCCGATTTCATTGATCGGTGTGGTGACGCGCGATTTTCAGACATTTCGGCGTTAGCTGTGACCCAGCTACCGATTCGTGATCGCGCGGGCTACTGGAAGGCTGAAGCAGGAAGGAGGCTATACCTTTTTACTGCGGCAGGCATGAAAGAGGCGATTAAAGGATATGACCTGAATCGTTCCTTGGCCGCTTTGGATGCAGCCGGTGCCATCGCGAGAAAGGCAAACGGCAAGAACTCTGTGCCACTGGCGACGCCAGACGGCCGACGAACGCGTCTTTATGTAATTGATCCGGCAAAGCTAGAAGTCTGCGCCTAGTAGGTGAAGCAGGTCTGAAATGAATACGCGAACTAGAAATTGGTGTTCTTTAGTGTTCCTAGTGTTCTCACCTTATTAATCAATGGCTTGTATGAGGAATTGTTTTGATGTGTGAGGTGTTCGCAGGTGTTCTTTGGTGTTGCGGAACACCCTGAACACCATAAGTCGGGACAGTGTTCATATGCAAGGCTTTGATTCTGCAGGAATGAACACCACGAACACGAAGAACACCTTGTGATGTGGCGAATGCAACTCTTAAGTGTAGTGAAGTGGGCCTGGGGGCGGGCCGAAAGCCAGGGCAAACGTTTGTACTGGCTGGTTATTTAAACCACGCCGCTTACATCTCATGGTGGGGCGGTAATCAAATTGGAGTAATCAATGAACTTGAATCAGAAACACGAAGCAGCAACAAAGGCCCATCAAATCGCTATGGTTGAATTGGAGCGTGCAGGTCTGGCCTATGGCGAAGTTGAACCAACCTATGCCGGTTTAAAGGGGAAGAGCGACGAGCTGCAGCAAGCTAAGCAAGAGCAATTGGACGCTATGGCTGCAGCGAAAGAACGGTTGACGGCGGCAATGCTTACAACGATGGGGCGCATGTCAGATGATGTGAAGGAAGCATTGGCAGCGCGTCGTACAGCCGATGACCTTGTCGACCAGTTCAATGAGCTTGAAACGATTGTGGCCTCGCAGTTCCCTGGTGTGCGTGTTGAGGTTTCCCTCGCGGCGCGGAACTATCTGCATGCTTATGATCGTGCTGTTGCGACCTGGGCAGAAATGAATGCGCTTGGTGTGCTGGCGGAATGTGGTGAACGTCTCGCGTTGGCAATGGCAGTGCGTATGCGAGGCGTGCCAAATCCAGTGGCCGAGGATCTTGAGGATCGGCGGCATGTTCGTTGCCGTAGCTTTGTGCTGCGCGAACTTGAGCGCCTCTGCGAAAACTATGGGTACAGCCCGACGCCGTATGAGGACCTTATTCCAGTGCCGCATTTGGGTAAATTCTCGGAGGCCGAGATTCTTTCGCCGGCCCAAATTGCGCAACTGAAGGCGCAGCTTGCTGCAGCAACTTAAAGTCCTGAAACGTTGGGGAGGAGGTGCGCTGACTTTCTCCCCGCTGCCACACTAAGAAAGTACAAGCCAATGCGAATTACAATCAGATGTCCTATCTGCGCTTCTCGTGCGGTTGCACGTACCAGCAAAGAGCTATCAGTGACCATGCGTGAGATTACCTACCGATGCGAGAACGACGCGTGCGGGCACATTTATGTGGCGCACCTGGAAGTCGTGCGAACGCTTGTAAGTTCCGCTATTCATAACCCTGGCGTCTCCATTCCTCTTAGCCGGCACGTATCGCGACGGGAGCCCGTTGGCGGTCCGCAGGTGGCGGCCTAAACTGCCACTCGTGGAGCCTCCGATTAGTGAGGGATTTAGTGAGGTGCCTAGTTTGGATGCTGGGCTGCATTGTCTTTTAAATCAATGTGTTGCGATGTTTTAGGATATGTTGATCGAGCAGATGTAAGCCGGGTTCGTTTCCCCGCAAACCCCGCCATCCGCAAGGAGGCGGGGTTTTTTATTTTGTCAGGAATGTGGTCAGCGATATGCCGAGCACAGCGCCGGCCATGATGGTGAGTACGATGAACACCCATTGCATGCGGGCGCTTCGCTTTTCGTCTTCGACCCGCCGCTGTCGATCGTCAGCGCGTTCGAGCTGAGCGCAGACCCGATCTGCGGCCTGGTCAATGTGGCGGCAGATTCGATCTGCAAGCTGGCTTTGATTCTGTTCCATATTGCCTCCCGGGTTGATGTCTGACTTCGACCGTGCGCACGAATAGATGTTCCCGAGTTCTGAGGTACCTCAAAATGACGTGTTGCTGGCGGGCGGAAAATTGGCCGTTAATGTTCCATGCTGGAGCCCATCATGTCGCAGAGCTTGCTTGACGCTGAATCGTCCCCGCCCGAAGATGATAAGGAAGCGCGAATTCGCCAGCTGGAGAAAAAGGTGGATACCGTGAACTGCGAAATGACTCTGCTGCGTCAGCACATGGATAGTGGCTTTGCTTTGATGCGGTCCGATATGGCCGCGCGGTTTGCCGAATCCGACGTCAAGTTTGCTGAGCGATTTGCAGCGGTTCAAAGCGAAATGCGGGATCGATTCGAGGAATCTGCTAGACGGCAAGAAGACGTGATGAAAGCGCTGGCAAGCGAGTTACGGGCTCAGATGCTCGAGATGGACAAGCGTCAAGAGGCGCGCATTGTGGAAATGTCTCGGCGGCAGGATACTTTTGGCCGCTGGATGGTTGGCCTCAGCTTGAGTGTTGTTATCTTGTTTGCCAATCTGGCCAGCCGGTTCTTCTAATTGTGGCGGTAATGCAGGCAAGCCAACCGGTGTTCCGCCACGACGGCGACGATAGGCGAGGGTCCAGCCAGGGCGAAGCCGGCGCGCTCCAGGACGCGGGCCGAGGCGGCGTTGGCGATGGTGACGTGGGCGTCGAGGCCAGTCAGCTGCCACTGGCCGTAGGCGAGTTCCATCAGGTGTGACAGCGCGGCGCCGGCCAGCCCGCGGCCGCAGGCGTAGGAGGCAATGCGGTAGCCCACTTCGGCGCGCTGTGCAGCGTGGTCGATATCTTTCAGGTTGCAACGGCCGATAATGTCCCCATCTTCTTCCAGCAGCAGGCAGGGATGCAGGGTGCCCGCCGCAAAGCCGGACAGGTAGCTTTCTATATGTGCGGTGACGCCGCCCAGGCTGTAAAAGTCGGTGGCCCGCGCATCGACATGCGATTCAAACCAGCCGCGGTTGGCGAGCTCGAATTCGAGCAGGGCGGGAGCGTCGGCTAGGCGGAGGGTGCGAATTTGCATGACGAAATCGGCATAGTCCTTGGGCGGCAGGAGGCGAAAAAAAACCCCGCGGGGCGGGGCTTTTCGTTGTCCGAGGCCAGGGATTAGTTGGTCTGGATGTTGGAAGCTTGCTTGCCTTTAGGGCCCTGAGTAACTTCGAACTGCACTTTTTGACCTTCTTTCAGGGTCTTGAAGCCGTTCATGTTAATCGCGGAGAAGTGTGCGAACAAATCCTCACCGCCATCATCAGGAGTGATGAAGCCAAAACCTTTGGAGTCATTGAACCACTTAACGGTACCAGTTGCCATTTTAAAAAAACTTTCAATAAAAACGAATCACACGAGCCATAAAAGCAAGAAGCTTCCTGCCCCCTCCTCGACAACTCACTTCTTACCAACATGTACAGATCTGCACAAAGTCGATATCGCATTGTTGGCGGAACAATTTTTAATGTCAAGCGCTTTCACTAGCACATGGTGAGATTTTTGCAACAGCTATTTTTCGGCCTCTTGATTTTAACCAAGTCGACCGCCATCTGCGGCAAACGGCGAAAACGCGTAAGATGAGTACTGATGGAAATGCCCCTCTTAAATGGGCGTTGCATCCAGTCTGAAAGCATTAGAATATAAGCGTATGGCAACCAAGCATGACACCGAAACCGTCCTGGAAAGGCAGGCGATAAAGCCGCCACCTATGTACCAGGTGGCGTTGCTCAATGACGACTACACACCGATGGAGTTTGTGGTGGCGATCATCCAGGAGTATTTCAATAAGGACCGGGAAACGGCCACACAAATTATGCTGAGTGTCCATCGCTATGGCAAAGGCGTGTGCGGCGTTTTCTCTAAAGATATAGCTTCAACCAAAGTGGAGTTTGTTTTAACGCATGCACGCAAGGCGGGGCATCCCCTGCAATGTGTGATGGAGGAAGTATGATTGCGCAGGAATTGGAAGTAAGTTTGCATATGGCCTTTGTCGAGGCGCGGCAGGCACGGCATGAGTTCATCACCGTGGAGCACTTGCTGCTGGCGCTGCTGGACAATCCATCGGCAGCCGAGGTGCTGCGCGCCTGCGCAGTGAATATTGAGGACCTGCGCAAGACGCTGACGAACTTCATCGGCGATAACACGCCGACCGTGCCTGGCACCGGCGAAGTGGATACTCAGCCAACCCTGGGCTTCCAGCGCGTGATCCAGCGCGCGATCATGCATGTGCAGTCGGCTTCCAACGGCAAGAAGGAAGTGACCGGCGCGAATGTATTGGTGGCGATCTTCGGCGAGAAAGACTCCCACGCTGTTTACTACCTGCACCAGCAGGGCGTAACCCGCCTGGACGTGGTCAACTTCATCTCGCACGGCGTACGCAAGGACCAGCAAATGGATTCCGGCAAAGCATCCGAAGGCGTGGAAGAGGGCAGCGTGCCCGAAGGCCAGACCAAGGAGTCGCCGCTGGACCAGTTCACCCAGAACCTGAACAAGTCCGCCGCCGAAGGCAAGATCGACCCGCTGATCGGCCGCGAGGACGAAGTGGACCGCGTGATCCAGGTACTGTGCCGCCGCCGCAAGAACAACCCGCTGCTGGTGGGCGAAGCCGGCGTGGGCAAGACCGCCATCGCCGAAGGCCTGGCGTACCGCATCACGCAGGGCGACGTGCCGGAAGTGCTGACCAATGCGGTCGTGTACTCGCTCGACATGGGGGCGCTGCTGGCCGGCACCAAATACCGCGGCGACTTCGAGCAGCGCCTGAAGGCCGTGCTCAAGCAGCTGAAGGACAATCCGAACGGCATCCTGTTCATCGACGAGATCCACACCATCATCGGCGCCGGCTCGGCGTCGGGCGGAACGCTGGACGCGTCCAACCTGCTGAAACCAGCTTTGGCGAATGGCCAGCTGAAGTGTATCGGCGCGACCACCTTCACGGAATTCCGCGGCGTATTCGAGAAAGACCATGCGCTCTCCCGCCGCTTCCAGAAGGTCGACGTGAACGAGCCGACCGTGGAACAGACCGTGCAGATCCTGCGCGGCCTGAAGTCGCGCTTCGAGGAACACCATGGCGTGAAGTATTCCTCGTCGGCGCTGTCGACCGCGGCCGAACTGGCTGCGCGCTTCATCAACGACCGCCACCTGCCGGACAAGGCCATCGACGTGATCGACGAGGCGGGCGCTGCCCAGCGCATCCTGCCGAAGTCGAAGCAGAAGAAAACCATCGGCAAGACCGAGATCGAGGAAATCATCTCCAAGATCGCCCGCATCCCGCCGCAGACCGTCAACCAGGACGACCGCAGCAAGCTGGCCACCATTGACCGCGACCTGCGCAATGTGGTGTTCGGCCAGGATCCTGCGATCGAAGCGCTGGCGTCCGCAATCAAGATGTCGCGCGCCGGCCTGGGCAAGCAGGACAAGCCTATCGGCTCCTTCCTGTTCTCCGGTCCGACCGGCGTCGGCAAGACCGAGGTGGCCAAGCAGCTGGCCTTCATCCTGGGCATTGAGCTGATCCGCTTCGACATGTCGGAATACATGGAACGCCATGCGGTCAGCCGCCTGATCGGCGCGCCTCCTGGCTACGTGGGCTACGACCAGGGCGGCCTGCTGACCGAGGCGATCACCAAGAAGCCGCACGCCGTGCTGCTGCTGGACGAAATCGAGAAGGCGCATCCGGATATCTTCAATATCCTGCTGCAGGTGATGGACCACGGCACGCTGACCGACAACAACGGCCGCAAAGCGGACTTCCGCAACGTGATCATCATCATGACCACCAATGCGGGTGCGGAAAGCCTGCAGAAGCGTTCGATCGGCTTCACCGACAGCAAGGAAGCGGGCGACGAGATGGCGGACATCAAGCGCATGTTCACGCCGGAGTTCCGCAACCGCCTGGACGCAACCATCAGCTTCCGCGCACTGGACGAAGAAATCATCCTGCGCGTGGTGGACAAATTCCTGATGCAGCTGGAAGAGCAGCTGCACGAGAAGAAGGTGGAGGCGATCTTCAGCGAGAAACTGCGCAAGTTCCTGGCGAAGAAGGGCTTCGATCCGCTGATGGGCGCACGGCCGATGTCGCGCCTGATCCAGGACATGATCCGCAAGGCGCTGGCCGACGAGCTGCTGTTCGGCCGCCTGGTCTCCGGCGGCCGCGTGATCGTCGACCTGGACGATGCGGAAGCGATCAAGCTGGAGTTCCCGGAACCGGACGCGGCGCCAACCCCGCCGCCGGAAACCGTCGAAGTCGAATAAGCGGCCCGCCGCCGAGACCTGAAGCCCGCTCCCTCGAGCGGGCTTTTTTTGCGCAAAGGATATTTACTAATAGTTAAGTTTGTTTGTATAATTGCAGCTCATTTTGCCTGGAAGAGAAGACTGTGACCAAACTGACTACCTTGTTTTGCGCCGCCGCGCTGGCTTTCAGCGCCTCCGCCCATGCTGGCGTTGCCCCGATCCTGAGCGGTTTCAGCCAGACCACCGTGGCTGCCGAGGATGACGGCAGCACCTTGGTCAACCTGGCCAACGGCTTGAAGCTGGGCCTGAACGGCGCGACGTACAGCAGCCTGTACGTCAACACCAATGGCAATGTGTCCTTCGGCCAGGGCCTGAGCACCTATGCGCCGGGCGCATTCAATGGCGATTCGTTTGGCCACGATTTCCTGGCGCCGTTCTTTGGTGACGTCGACATCCGCGACAACCATGGCAGCATCGGCTATGGCAACACCATGTTCGAAGGCCACAATGCAATGGCCGTCACCTGGTCCAACGTCGGCTATTACAACAAGAAGAACGATTTGCAGAATACCTTCCAGCTGGTGCTGGTAGATCGTTCCGATACCGGCGCAAACAATTTCGACTTCTACTACAACTACGGTTCGATCCAGTGGGATTCGACCAGCAATTCCGACAAGGCGCACGCTGGCTTCCATTTGCAGGGCACTGCCGCAGACTTCGAGTTCGATGGTTCGGGCAATCCTGGCAAGGTGATCGACTCCGGCAAGCAATCGCTGGTCAAGGGCAGCAATGTCGGCCTGAGCGGCCGCTATGCCTTCAACGTGCGCGGCGGTGTCGCGGCGTACGGCCTGGAGCAGCTCACTCCAGCGCAGAGCGTGCCGCTGCCAGGTTCGCTGCCGCTGGTCGGCATCGGCGCGATCGCACTGGCCTACGGCCGCCGCCGCAAGGCTTGATCGAAGCGCTGCACTGCAGCACCGAAAATCAGCACAACCCGCTCACTGAGCGGGTTTTTTATTGCACAATCGCGGGCATGAAAACATCCCTCATGCTCTCGCTTGGCCTCCTGGCCAGCGCGGCCCACGCCGCCGACCCCTATCTCCGTTTCCCAGCCGTGCGCGGCGACACCGTGGTCTTTACCGCCGAAGGCGATCTATGGAAGACCAGCCTGCAAGGCGGCGCAGCGCAGCGCCTGACCACCCATGCCGGCACCGAGGCCATGGCCGCCATCTCGCCGGATGGCCGGTGGCTGGCCTTCGTCGGCAGCTACGAGGGGACGCCGGAAGCGTATGTGATGCCGGTTTCCGGCGGCTTGCCGAAGCGCCTGACTTTTGCCAATGAGAACGTGCGCGTGCTGGGCTGGACTGCGCAAGGCGAGGTGCTGGTGGCGCTGCCGGCGCAAGTGGGACCGCGCAATCAGTGGGAAGTATCGGCAGTCAAGCCGGCCACGCTGGCGCGCCGCACTTTCCAGGTGGCCGATGCCAACGACGCCGTGCTGGACGATGCGGGCAAGACCCTCTACTTCACGCGTCTCGGCCTGGTGATGACGGGCGATAATGTGCGCCACTACCGCGGCGGCGCGCACGCCCAGCTTTGGCGTTACGATATCGACGGCGGCAGCGAGGCGCGCCAGGTGTTCGGCGCCGATGCGGGCAACAACAAGCGCCCGATGTGGTGGAACGGGCGCCTGTATTTCATCAGCGACCGCGATGGTTCCGACAATATCTGGTCCAGCGACGCGAATGGCGGCGACCTGCGCGAACATACGCGCCACAAGGATTGGGACGTGCGCAATGCAGCGCTGGGAGACGGCCGCATCGTCTACCAGCTTGGTGCGGACGTGCAGGTGCTGGACCTGGCGAGCGGGGCTACGCGGCCGCTCAAGGTGTCGCTGGTGTCGGATTTCGACCAGCAGCGCACGCGCCAGATCCGTTCGCCGCTGGAAGCGCTGACCAGCACCGCCTTGTCCGCGCGCGAGGAGCGCGTGGTGATCACGGCGCGCGGCCGCGTCAGCATTGCCGGCACCGGCAGCCTGCGCCGGGTGGAGATCGCGATTCCGGAAGGCGCGCGCGCCCGCGATGCTGTTTTCAGCCACGATGAGAAGTCGGTGTTTGCAATTGTCGACACCAGCGGCGAGAACGAGATCTGGAAGTTTGCCGCCGACGGTTCCGGCAAGGGCGAGCGCCTGACCACGGACGGCAATAACCATCGCTGGGCGCTGTATCCTTCGCCAGACGGAAAATGGCTGGCGCACACCGACAAGAAAGGGCGTATGTGGCTGCTGGACCTGGCCTCGCGCGCGAACACGCTGATCGACGATGCCGGCAAAGCGGGCGTGGACCAGCACGATAGCGCCGTGTGGTCCGCGGATGGGCGCAACCTGGCTTTTGTACGCTCCGATACCAGCGCGCAGCGCAGCCAGATCGGCCTCTACTCGGTGGCGGACAAGCAGCTGGCCTTCGTTACCGGCGACCGTTATCCGTCCACCTCGCCGGCGTTTTCCCCGGATGGCCGCTGGCTGTACTTCCTGTCGGCCCGCAATTTCGCCCTGGCCAACGGCTCGCCATGGGGCGACCGCAACATGGGGCCGGTGTTCGACAAGCGCGTCGGCGTGTTTGCGTTGGCGCTGCAGCCGGGTAACCGCTTCCCGTTCAAGCCGGACGATGAGTTGAGCAAGGCTGCCGCCAAGCCGGCCGAGACGCCGGAGGAAAAAGCCGCCGAGAAGGCCGTGGAAAAAGCAGTGGACAAGGCGGCCGAGAAGTCCATTGAGAAGCCGGCCGGCGGCAAGTCCGCCGCGCCGGCCAGGCTTCCTGCCATCGTGTTCGCCGGCTTGTCCGAGCGCGTGTATGAAGTGCCGCTGGCAGCCGGCAATTACGATGACCTGTCGGTTGACGACAAGCGCCTGTACTTCCTCGAACGCGAGGGCAACGAGGGCCGCTTCGCACTGAAAACCCTGGCCATTGCCCGCACCAGCCCGCAGCCGGAAACTTTTGTGGCGGGTGTGCGCAATTACGAGCTGTCGGCCGACCACAAGCACGTGTATTACCGCACCTTCTCCGCCAGCGGACCGGGCGACATGATGATCGTGGAAGCCGGCGCCAAAATCCCTTCCGACACCAGCAAGGCCAAGGTGCGGGTCGATGACTGGACGCTGATTTCCAATCCTCGCCTGGAGTGGACGCAGATGTTCAACGATGCCTGGCGCATGCACCGCGACTTCCTGTACGACGCCAGAATGCGCGGCGTGGACTGGAATGCCGTGCGTTCCAAGTACACTCCGCTGGTGGAGCGCGTGAGCGAGCGCGCCGAGCTGAACGACATTCTCGGCATGATGGTGGCGGAAGTTGGTGCGCTGCATTCGCAGGTGGCGCCGGGCGATATACGGCGTCCCGCACCGGAAGGCACGCCGGCTGGCCTGGGCGCCGTGCTGGCCCGCAGCGACAAAGGCTACCGCGTCGAACATGTCTACCGCACCGAGCCCGAGCAACCCAACGCCCGCGCACCGCTGGCGCAGCCGGACGTCGACGTACGCCAGGGCGACACGATCACCGCCGTCAACGGCAAGCCGGTGCTGGAAGCGCGCGATATTTCCGACCTGCTGCTGAACCAGGCCGACAAGCAGGTGCTGCTGAACGTGACCACCGCCAAAGGCATGGCGCGTTCGGTGATCGTGACGCCGGTGGCGCAATCGCGCCAGGCCACGCTGCGCTACGGCGATTGGGAGCAGGGCCTGGCGCGCCAGGTCGACCAGGCGTCCAAGGGCCGCATAGGCTACCTGCACCTGCGCGCCATGGGGCCGAACGATATCGCCACCTTCGCCCGCGAGTTCTATGCCAACGTCAACCGCGATGGCCTGATCATCGACGTGCGCCGCAACCAGGGCGGCAATATCGACAGCTGGATTATCGAGAAATTGCTGCGCAAGGCCTGGGCTTACTGGGCGCCGCCGTCGGGCAGCACTTATCCGAATATGCAGAACACCTTCCGCGGCCACCTGGTGGTTCTGGTCGATGAGCTGACCTATTCGGACGGTGAGACCTTTGCTGCCGGGATCAAGGCGCTGGGACTGGCGCCGCTGGTGGGCAAGCGCACGGCCGGCGCGGGTGTCTGGCTGAGCGACCGCAATCGCCTGGCAGACAACGGCATGGTGCGGGTAGCGGAGAATGGCCAGTTCAGTGAAGCGGACGGCCAGTGGCTGATCGAGGGCGTCGGCGTGGTGCCAGATGTGGAAGTGGACAACCTGCCGCACGCCACCTATCAGGGCCAGGACCGCCAATTGGAAGTGGCGATCGAGATGCTGCAGAAGAAGCTGAAGGAGCAGCCGGTCAAGCCGCTGCAGCCGCAGGCCATTCCAGCCCTGAAGTAAAAGTCAGAATTCCTGCAGCTGCTTGAGCGCGGCGGCCCGGCGGCGCGACACTTCCACCGCCATGTCGGCCAGGTGCAGGGTCAGGCCGCCGCCTTCCTCGTTATTGATGCCGCGCACGGCGGCCAGGTTGACGATATGGCGGCGGCTGGCGCGGAAGAATTGCTGCGGGTCCAGCCGTTGCTCAAGCTGCAGCAGGGAGCGCGCCAGCAGCGGCCTGGCGCCGTCGAAGTAGAGGCGGGTGTAATTGCCTTCCGATTCGAACAGGCGGATATCCTCCAGCCGCACGAACCAGCAGCGGTCGCCGTCGCGGATGAACAGCTTGCGCGGCGTGCTGCTCGGCGTCGGGGCCAGGCCAAGGCGGGCGGCGGCGCGTTCCAGCGCCGCGGCCAGGCGCTGCGGTTCGATGGGTTTCATCAGGTAGTCCAGCGCGCTGGCTTCGAACGCTTGCAGGGTGTACTGGTCGAAGGCCGTGGTGAAGATCACTTCCGGCGCATCTTCCAGCGCGGCCAGCAGGTCGAAGCCGCTGCCGCCCGGCATTTGTACGTCCAGCAGCAGCAGGTCGGGGTCGAGCGACGCCACCATCTGCGCGGCATCGGCCGCATTGGCCGCCTCGCCGACGATTTCCACGCCGGGATGTTTGGCCAGCATGCGCCGCAGTTCGGCGCGCGCCAGGCGTTCGTCGTCGACGATCAGGGTGCGGATCATGCGGCCACCGGGAATTGCAAGGTGGCACGCACCCAGCCGCTGCTTTCGCTCAGTTGCAGGCTGGCTTCCTCGCCCATCGACAGGGCCAGGCGCTTGCGGGTATTGGTGAGGCCAACCTTGGTCGAATCGCCGATGGAGCGGATGGCGCCGGCATTGGCGATTTCGATCAGGGCATTGTCGCCGGCACGGCGTGCAGTGATGCGGATGTCGCTGCCGGTGGTGCTCATCTCCACGCCGTACTTGACGGCGTTTTCCACCAGGGTTTGCAGCGACATGGGAGGAATTCTCACGTCTTCCAGGCCCGGCTCGACTTCAATGCTGGCGCGCAGTCTTTCTTCGAAACGGATCTTTTCGATGGCGAGGTAAGCCTCCACCGCTGCCAGTTCCTTGTGCAGCGGCACAGTGTCGGACTGGCCGGACTGCAAGGCATAGCGCATCAGGCTTGCCAGCTGGTCGATCATCTGCGACGCGGAATCCGGCTCTTCATACACCAGGGCGCGGATGCTGTTCAGGCTATTGAAAAAGAAGTGCGGGTTGACCTGGGCCTGCAGCGCGCGCAGTTCGGAATCCTTGGCCTGGACTTCCATGCGCAGGGCGGTCGCTTCAAACTGGTTGGCGCGGCGCAGTGCCAGCGCTGCCTGGTAAGCGGCCTGCCATGCGAGGAAGACGCAGCTCCAGAGGACGATTGCGCCGGGCAGCCAGCCGCTCGGGCCGTCGACCTTGCGCAGCACGAGGTAGATCACCAGCGCCATGCTGAGCGACTGCAGAGGCGCAAGAAGCAGTACCGGAACCGCCAGCATGCGCCATTTGATCGCCCCCGTGTTCCAGCGCCTAGCCTTGATGAAACGGTGCCACAGATCCGACAACAGTAATCCGCTGACACCGCCCCACGCGGCGGCGAGGCCAAGAAGGCGGCCGAACGTCAGGAGGGTCAAGCATGCGACCAGCGTCCAGCCAAGCAGCTGAAGGATCCAGTACCAGTTAAGCCTTGCCAGCAGCGGACGCGTGGTGTGTGCCATGGTTTGCAGATTATTGGATGAATTGGTCGATGCGAGCATACATCCATTCAGGCTCGTCGTACATAATGAAGTGACGAGAGGTGTCGGCCAATTCCACTTTCACGCCGGGCAGCTTGGCATACTGCGACTTGAACAGGCCTTCGACCGCTTCCTTCGGTGCGTATGCCTTGTAGGCCGACCAGGAGCCCAGTACCAGCGTTGGCGCCTTGATGCGGCTGATGTCCTCGCGCAGGTCGGTGGCCATGATCTCGTAGAAGGCATCGGCGACCGTGGCGCGGTCGGACTGCTTGCCCCACTCGAAGATGCGCTGCGCATTTTCCGGTGCGGTGACCATGCTGGCGGTGATGCGCTGCTGGACGGCGGCGTAGCTGGCGTCATCCTGTTTGCTCATGCCGTCGCGCATTTGGGCAGCTGCTGCCTGCAATTGTTCCTTGGTGACGGCCGGGTTGCGCGTGGCGCCCAGTGCCGGGTAGCTGTCGATGATGACGAGGCGGCCGACCTTGTCCGGATAATCGCTGGCCAGTTTCATGCCGAGGAAACCGCCCAGGCTGTGGCCGATCACGGTTGGCTTGACCAGCTTGTTGGCGGTGATGTAATCGGCCAGTTGCTGCTCGGCGGCTGGCAGCAGGTGTTCGCCGGAGAGGGCTGGCACGCCGGCAAAACCGGCCAGGGTCAGGATATGGCACTGGTGCTTGACGCACATGTGGGCAGCGGTATCTTTCCATACTTCGCCGGAGGTAGCCAGGCCGGGAATCAGGATGATCGGCTCGCCGCTGCCTTTAACTTCCGCTTTGAAAGCCGACGCCGCAACGGCAGGGATGGACGCTGCGGCCAGCAGCAGGGAGATGGCGGCTTTTGCAAATTGGGTTTTCATTTGGTGTTTCCTCCTTGTGAGGCAGACTTTATCGGCGCATGCGCCGGCGCCAAATCGAAAACTTGATGAGCGGTCAAACTGCGTGATGAGTGGTGCGGAAGGTGAGGGTGGCGTGCACCCAGCCGCCGCGCTCCACCAGGTCCAGGCTGGAATCGTCGCCCTTGGCATGCAGCAGGCGCCTGCGGGCGTTCGACAAGCCGACACGCGTGGAATTGCCAAGCTTGGCCAGCGCGCCGCGGTTCGCCACTTCGATCGATGCCTTGCCGTTGGCACAGCTGGCGCTGATGCGGATTTCCGTTCCCACGCTGCTTTGTTCCACGCCGTACTTGACTGCGTTTTCCACCAGCGTCTGGACGGACATGGGCGGAATGGTCACCGCTTCCATGCCGTCGGCGATGTACAGCGCCACGCTAAGCCGCTCTTCGAAGCGGATTTTTTCGATGGCGAGATAGGATTTTACGGCCTCCAGTTCTTCTTTCAGCGGCACGGTTTCGGCGTAACTCGATGCAAGCGTAAAGCGCATCAGTGTTGCCAGCTGGTCGACCATCTGCGCAGCAGCATGCTGGTTCTCGAATATCAGCGCGCGCACGCTGTTCAGGCTATTGAAAAAGAAGTGTGGGTTGACCTGGGCTTGCAGGGCTTTCAGTTCAGCCTCTTTGGCCAGAACCTCCAGCCGCAGTGCCTCCGATTCGAAGCGGTTGGCGCGGCGCAGGGCGATGGCGGCCATGTAGCATACCTGCCAGGCCATCGTTATGCCGGACCAGAACAGGAGCAGCATCGGGATCCAGCCGTCATTCTTCGAAGCCGGGACAATGGTGCGTGATATGAAGATGGCGCAAGCTGTCAGCAGCGGGCCGAGAATGCAGAAGGCGATTACGATCTGGCGCCAATCCAGGGGGCGGGTATTCCAGCGGCGCACCTTCAGGAACCGGTGCCACAAATCGGTGATGAGCAGGCCCGCAGCGCCATCCAACAGGCAGACTGTCACTGCGCCTGGTTTGGCGAGGTAAGGGCCATTGGCCAACATCACAAAGGCAGTGACCAGGCTCCAGCCCAGGATCTGCAGAATCCAATACCAATCCAGGCGTACCAGCAAGGGAGCTCGTTCCATGATCTGTTCCGGTGAGGTGTTATGCAGCCAGCGGGAAGCTCAGCGTGGCGCGTACCCAGCCATCCTGCTCGCTGAGGTCGAGGGTGGCTTGCCTCCCTTTTGCCAGTTCCAGCCGCTTGCGCGCATTGTTGACGCCTACGCGTGTGGAGTTCGGATTGGCGAGCAGCTTGCCCTGGTTGGCGACTTCGATCATCGCGCAACCTTCCACGTGGCGGGCGATGATGCGGATCTCGCTGCCTTCCGTGCGGCGCTCAACGCCGTATTTGACGGCGTTTTCGACCAGGGTTTGCAAGGCCATTGGGGGAATCTTCACTTCCGCCAGGCCGGCCTCGATCTCGACGTGGAGGCGCAGCCTTTCTTCGAAGCGGATCTGTTCGATGGCGAGGTAGGCGCGGACGGCATCGAGTTCGTGCTGCAGCGGCACGCAATCGCTGAAGGTGGACATCAGGGTGTAGCGCATCAGGGTCGCCAGACGGTCGATCATATCAGCGGCGTTGTCGACGTCTTCGTACATCAAGGCACGCACGCTATTCAGGCTATTGAAGAAGAAGTGGGGATTGACCTGGGATTGCAGGGCGCGCAATTCGGCTTCCTTAGCCAGCAATTCGAGGCGCAGTGTTTCCGCTTCCAGCAGGAGAGTCTCCGCTTCCAGCCGCTGGTTGCGGCGCAAGGACAAGGCGGCCATGTAGCAGACGTTCCAAGCCAGCATGACGCCGATCCAGAACGACGACATCATCAGGAACCACATTGGGCTGCCCTCGAACCAGTTTGCTCCTGAAATCGCCCGGTCCAGCAATGCGATGGCGAAGGCCTGGACCATGCCCACGGCCAAAGCCGCCGCCACTGCAGCCTGCCATTCAAGGCGCTTGCCTTTCAGCAGCCGAAGCTTGCAGCAATAGCGCCATAGAGAGGTCATGGCGAGGCCGATGATGCCGCACAGCCCGGAAAGCGGCATGTCCATCACCCTCAGCTTGTTGACGATGGCAATAAACAGCGCCACGCCGGTCCAGCCCAGGACCTGCAGCAGCCAAAAATAATGTTCCCTTTTCATGGTGCAGGAGCATAACCGATCCTGCACCACCGGGATCGGGTTCCGGTGACGAGTGGTCGATTCGAGTGATGGATGGCTACCGGCGTGCGTGCAAAGGGTAGGCGAACCACATGCCTACCAAGAGCACGAAGGCTGCGATGCCGCCGGCGGCGCTCACGACGTTTTGCTCTGTGACCATATAGAGAACAACGCTGATATCCAGCGCAAGGCCAGCTGCCAGCGGAACAAGGGCATAACAAATCGCCCGGGACGCGATCGTGATCGTGCGCCCGGAAATCCGGCCGGCTTCGACCAGGCGATGGTAGGCGGCTGGCAGCATGACCAGCCCAATGGCAAGGACGACCAGGGCCAGGGCGACGGCGTGGCAATCTTGCGCGTAAGCCGGGAGCTGATCAAAGCGTTCGCTGAAGACCGCGATGGACTGGAACCCAAACAGTGCCTGGATGCCAGGCAGGATCATGCGCGCTTCTTCATTGATGCGCGTCATCTGCTCCTTCAGCGATTCCTTTTCCGCATGCTCGTCCATGGGGAAATTCTAGCGAGCCGGCCAAAACGCTGGCGCGCGGCTTAGATGCAAATTTAGTTGCCCGACTCCTCGCGCAGGCGGCGCCAAAGGGTGGTGCGGCTGATGCCGAGATAGTCGGCCGCGGCATCGCGGCGGCCGCCGAAGCGGGCCAGTACTTCGGTGGCGCTTTCCGTGGCGCCTGCGCGCTGCGGCGCTGCCGGTGACGGAGCCGCAAGCGACGACGTGGCGAGGTAGGGCCCGGGGGGGGCGACGTGGCCGAGTTCCTGGGCGCGCATGGACGCCGAGTTCAGTTCCGGCGCGACGCTGGCGACGAAGCTTGGCGTCAGGGCCTGCAGCGGCTCGGCGGCCAGGAAAAGCGCCAGGCGTTCGGTCAGGTTGCGCAGTTCGCGCACGTTGCCGGGCCAGTCATATCGCAGCAGCAGGGGCGCACAGGCGGCCAGTTCGGCGGGCAGGTTGGGATGGGCGCGCGCACTCAGGCTGGCGAGCGCGGTGCGCAGCGACCATTCCGCCAGCGGCAGGATGTCGGCCGGACGTTCGCGCAGCGGCGGCAACGACATGCGCAAGACGGCCAGCCGGTAGAACAGGTCGGCGCGGAAGCGGCCTTCGCGCACGCGCGCTTCAAGATCGCAGTGGGTGGCGCTGATGATGCGTACATTGATGGGAATCGGGCGCGTGCCGCCGACC
Organism: Massilia eburnea; assembly: GCF_009720745.1. Taxonomy (GTDB): domain Bacteria; phylum Pseudomonadota; class Gammaproteobacteria; order Burkholderiales; family Burkholderiaceae_D; genus Rugamonas; species Rugamonas eburnea. The sequence goes on from NZ_WNKX01000005.1 coordinate 286,596, forward strand.
CGTACCACCTCGCGCTCTTCCAGCACACGCAGCAGGCGCGTTTGCAGTGTGAGCGGCATTTCGCCGATTTCGTCGAGAAAGAGGGTGCCGCGGTTGGCTGCTTCAAACAGGCCGGCATGTCCGCCGCGGCGCGCGCCGGTGAACGCGCCTTCCTCGTGGCCGAACAGCTCCGATTCAAGCAGCGATTCGGCGATGGCGCCGCAATTGACTGCCACGAAAGGCCGGTTGGCGCCGCCCATGGTGCGCGGCGATTCACGGTGGATGGCCTGCGCAACCAGCTCTTTGCCGCATCCGGTCTCGCCCTGGATCAGCACCGTGGCGGGCGATTTTGCATACAGCACCACGGCCTGCCGTACCCGTTCCATGGCGTCGGATTCTCCGCGCAGGTCGGCCAGCCCGTGCTTGGCGCGCAGCGTGTCGGCGACGACGTGGCGCCGGCTGCGGTTGGTCTCAAGCTGCGCCAGGCGCGCCAGTTCCAGCGCATCGTCAAAGGCCTGGCGGATCGAGGCGGCCGAATAGACGAACACGCCCGTCAGGCCGGCTTCTTCGGCCAGGTCGGTGATCAGGCCGGCGCCGACAATGGCCTTGATGCCGGCGGCTTTCAGGTCATTGATCTGGGCGCGCGCATCTTCTTCGGTGGCGTAGGTGCGCTGCGCGATCGGCACGCCGAAGGTGGCGGCGAATTCGGCCAGCGCCGGCATGTCGTCCTGGTAGGTGATGACGCCGATCCGGTCGGATATCTTGCGCGCCCGGGCCAGCGCCTGCATGAAGTCGAAGCCGCTGGCTTTGGCGATTACCACCGGCACCGACAGGCGGCCTTTCAGGTAGGCGGCGTTGGAGCCGGCCGCAATCACGGCATCGCAACGTTCCGTGGCCAGCCGTTCGCGGATGTGGCGCGCAGCTTCATCAAAGCCAAGATTGATCGGCTCGATGTCGGCCAGCGCGTCGTATTCCAGCGTGATATCGCGGAACAGTTCCGACAGGCGCGAGACGGAAACCGTCCAGATGACAGGCTTGTCGGCGGGATCGAAGGGCAGGGGCGTGGAATGTCGCATGTTTCACCTGAAACGTTTCATGTGTTTCAACTTGAAACATTATACTATGGCGCGAACGTTGCAAGTGCTTGATTTTTCAGGCCCGGCGCGGCTGGCACGCCGCTTGCACTATGCACGGCAAACAAACACTTTATTTAAAGGACACCATGAGCCAATATTCCGCAGGCGCCGCCTTCCGCAAGGCCGTGCAAGAAGAGTCCCCGCTGCAAGTCGTCGGCGCGATCAACGCCAACCACGCCCTGCTGGCCAAGCGCGCCGGCTTCAAGGCGATCTACCTGTCTGGCGGCGGCGTGGCAGCCGGCTCCCTGGGCCTGCCGGACCTGGGCATCTCCAACCTGGACGACGTGCTGACCGACGTGCGCCGCATCACCGACGTGTGCGACCTGCCGCTGCTGGTGGACGTGGATACCGGTTTCGGCGCGTCCGCCTTCAACGTGGCGCGCACCGTGAAGTCGATGATCAAGTTTGGCGCCGCTGCAATGCACATCGAAGACCAGGTCGGCGCCAAGCGTTGCGGCCACCGTCCGGGCAAGGAAATTGTGTCCAAGGGCGAAATGATCGACCGTATCAAGGCTGCCGTTGACGCGCGTACCGATGAAAACTTCGTGATCATGGCGCGCACCGATGCGCTGGCCGTGGAAGGCCTGGATGCGGCCATCGACCGCGCCGTGGCGTGCGTGGAAGCCGGCGCCGACATGATCTTCCCGGAAGCGATGATCTCTCTGGATATGTACAAGAAGTTTGCCGCTGCCGTGAAAGTGCCGGTGCTGGCCAACATCACCGAATTCGGCGCGACCCCGCTGTTCACCGTGGAAGAACTGAAGTCGGCCGACGTGGGCCTGGTGCTGTACCCGTTGTCCGCCTTCCGCGCCATGAACAAGGCTGCCGAAAATGTCTACACCGCGATTCGCCGCGACGGCACCCAGCAAGCCGTGATCGACACCATGCAGACCCGCGCCGAACTGTACGAGCGCATCAACTATCACGATTTCGAACAGAAGCTGGACGCACTGTTCGCAGCCGCCAAAAAATAATTCAATCAATTCGAGGAGAGACCAAATGACCGAAGCAGCTCCAACCTTCAAGCCAAAGAAATCCGTCGCCTTGTCCGGCGTTGCAGCCGGCAATACCGCCCTGTGCTCCGTCGGCAAGACCGGCAATGACCTGCACTACCGCGGCTACGACATCCTGGACGTGGCCACCACCTGCGAATTCGAAGAAATCGCTTACCTGCTGGTGCACGGCAAGCTGCCGAACGTGGCTGAACTGAAAGGCTACAAGAAGAAGCTGAAGTCCCTGCGCGGCCTGCCGCAAGGCGTCAAATCCGCACTGGAGGCGCTGCCTGCTTCCGCTCACCCGATGGACGTGATGCGCACCGGCGTCTCGGTGCTGGGCTGCTGCCTGCCGGAGAAGGACGACCACAATATCGCCGGCGCGCGCGACATCGCCGACCGCCTGATGGCTTCCTTCGGCTCCATGCTGCTGTACTGGTACCACTTCAGCACCAACGGCAAGCGCATCGACGTGGAAACCGACGACGAAACCATCGGCGGCCACTTCCTGCACCTGCTGCACGGCGAAAAGCCTTCCGAATCGTGGGTGCGTGCGATGCACACTTCCCTGATCCTTTACGCTGAGCACGAGTTCAACGCTTCCACTTTCACCAGCCGCGTGATCTCCGGCACCGGCTCCGACATCCACTCCGCCATCACCGGTGCGATCGGCGCACTGCGCGGTCCCAAGCACGGCGGCGCCAACGAAGTTGCGCTGGACATCCAGCAGCGCTACGAAAACGCCGACGAAGCGGAAGCGGACATCCGCAACCGCGTCGCCAACAAGGAAGTGGTGATCGGCTTCGGCCACCCCGTGTACACCATCTCCGACCCACGCAACGTGGTGATCAAGGAAGTGGCCCGCTCGCTGTCGCAGGAAGCGGGCTCGATGAAGATGTTCGACATCGCCGAGCGCCTGGAATCGGTGATGTGGGAAATCAAGAAGATGTTCCCGAACCTGGACTGGTTCTCCGCCGTGTCGTACCACATGATGGGCGTGCCGACCGCCATGTTCACCCCGTTGTTCGTGATTTCCCGTACTTCGGGCTGGGCTGCCCACGTGATCGAACAGCGTATCGACAACAAGATCATTCGTCCAAGCGCCAACTACGTCGGCCCTGAAGACCTGGCCTTCGTACCACTGAAGGACCGCAAGTAATGAATACCCAATACCGCAAGCAACTACCGGGCACCAAGCTCGATTACTTCGACGCGCGCGAAGCCGTCGATGCGATCAAGCCGGGCGCCTACGCCACGCTGCCGTACACCTCGCGCGTGCTGGCGGAAAACCTGGTGCGCCGCTGCGCCCCGGCCACGCTGACGGCCTCACTGTCGCAGCTGATCGAGCGCAAGCGCGACCTGGACTTCCCATGGTTCCCGGCGCGCGTGGTCTGCCACGACATCCTGGGCCAGACCGCGTTGGTGGACCTGGCCGGCCTGCGCGACGCGATCGCGGAGCAGGGCGGCGATCCAGCCCTGGTCAATCCAGTGGTGCCGACCCAGCTGGTGGTCGACCACTCGCTGGCCGTGGAATGCGGTGGCTTCGATCCGGACGCATTTGCCAAGAACCGCGCCATTGAAGACCGCCGTAACGAAGACCGCTTCGACTTCATCAACTGGACCAAGAAGGCCTTCCAGAACGTCGACGTGATCCCGCCGGGCAACGGCATCCTGCACCAGATCAACCTGGAGCGCATGTCGCCGGTGATCCAGGTGAGCGACGGCGTGGCTTATCCGGATACGCTGGTCGGCACCGACTCCCACACCCCGATGGTGGACGCGCTGGGCGTGATCGCCATCGGCGTGGGCGGCCTGGAAGCGGAAACCGTGATGCTGGGCCGTGCATCCTGGATGCGACTGCCGGACATCATCGGCGTCGAACTGACCGGCAAGCCGCAGCCCGGCATCACCGCCACCGACATCGTGCTGGCGCTGACCGAATTCCTGCGCAAGGAAAAAGTGGTGTCGGCCTACCTGGAGTTCTATGGCGAAGGTGCGGCCGCGCTGACCCTGGGCGACCGCGCCACCATCTCCAATATGGCGCCTGAATTCGGCGCTACCGCCGCGATGTTCTCCATCGATGCGCAGACCATCAAGTACCTGAAGCTGACCGGCCGCGACGACGACCTGGTGGCCCTGGTGGAAACCTACGCCAAGCATACCGGCCTGTGGTCGGACGAGCTGGCGAAGGTGGAATACGAGCGCGTACTGAAGTTCGACCTGTCGACCGTGGTGCGCAATATCGCCGGCCCTTCCAACCCGCACAAGCGCGTCCCAACCTCGGAGTTGGCCGCGCGCGGCATTTCCGGCGTGGTGGAAAACGAGCCTGGCAAGATGCCGGACGGCGCCGTGATCATCGCCGCCATCACCAGCTGCACCAACACCAACAACCCGCGCAACATGATCGCCGCCGGCCTGCTGGCGCGCAATGCGAACAGGGCCGGCCTGCTGCGCAAGCCGTGGGTCAAGTCCTCGCTGGCGCCAGGCTCCAAAGCCGTCACGCTGTACCTGGAAGAAGCAGGCTTGATGCCTGAACTGGAAAAGCTGGGCTTCGGTGTAGTCGCTTACGCCTGCACCTCCTGCAACGGCATGTCCGGCGCGCTGGATCCGGCGATCCAGAAGGAAGTGGTTGAGCGCGACCTGTACGCCACCGCCGTCCTGTCGGGCAACCGCAACTTCGACGGCCGTATCCACCCGTACGCCAAGCAAGCCTTCCTGGCATCGCCTCCGCTGGTGGTGGCCTACGCCATCGCCGGCACCATCCGCTTCGACATCGAGAAGGACGTGCTGGGCCACGATGCGAACGGCAAGGCGATCACGCTGAAGGACTTGTGGCCGACCGACGAGGAAATCGACGCCATCGTCGCTTCTTCGGTCAAGCCGGAGCATTTCCGCAAGGTCTACATCCCGATGTTCGCGCGCAGCGAAGAAGCTGCCGAACGCGCCGAGCCGCTGTACGACTGGCGTCCACAATCGACCTACATCCGCCGTCCGCCGTACTGGGAAGGTGCGCTGGCAGGCGAGCGCACGCTGAAAGGCATGCGTCCGCTGGCGGTGCTGGGCGATAACATCACCACCGACCACCTGTCGCCGTCGAACGCGATCATGATGGATTCCGCTGCCGGCGAATACCTGCACAAGATGGGCTTGCCGGAAGAGGACTTCAACTCTTACGCAACCCACCGCGGCGACCACCTGACCGCGCAACGTGCCACCTTCGCCAACCCGACGCTGAAGAACGAAATGGTGCGCAATGCCGACGGCAGCATCAAGGCTGGTTCTCTGGCGCGCGTGGAGCCGGAAGGCAAAGTGACCCGCATGTGGGAAGCCATCGAGACCTATATGGACCGCAAGCAGCCGCTGATCGTGATCGCGGGCGCCGACTACGGCCAAGGCTCCTCGCGTGACTGGGCCGCCAAGGGCGTGCGCCTGGCCGGCGTGGAAGCCATCGTCGCCGAAGGCTTCGAGCGTATCCACCGCACCAACCTGGTGGGCATGGGCGTGCTGCCGCTGGAGTTCAAGCCGGGCGTGAACCGCCTCACCCTGGGCATCGACGGCACCGAAACGTTCGATGTGATCGGCGAGCGCGCACCGCGCGCCACGCTGACCCTGGTCGTTCACCGCAAGAACGGCGAGCGTGTTGACGTACCAGTCACCTGCCGTCTCGATTCGTCGGAAGACGTGTCGATTTACGAAGCGGGCGGCGTGCTGCAGCGCTTCGCGCAGGACTTCCTGGAATCGGCAAAGGCAGCGTAAATGAGCACACATAAACCGCAAATCAAGGTGCCTGCCACGTATATGCGCGGCGGCACCAGCAAGGGCGTCTTCTTCCGGCTGCAGGACTTGCCGGAAGCGGCCCAGGCGCCGGGCAAGGCGCGCGACGCCTTGCTGCTGCGCGTGATCGGCAGCCCGGACCCGTACGGCAAGCAGATCGACGGCATGGGCGGCGCGACCTCGAGCACCAGCAAGACAGTGATCCTGTCCGCCTCCACCCGCGCCGGTCATGACGTGGATTACCTGTTCGGCCAGGTCAGTATCGACAAGGCTTTCGTCGACTGGAGCGGCAACTGCGGCAACCTGTCGGCAGCGGTCGGCGCCTTCGCCATCAGCGGCGGCCTGGTGGACCCGGCCCGCGTGCCGCGCGACGGCGTGGCCGTGGTGCGCATCTGGCAAGCCAATATCGGCAAGACCATCATCGCCCATATTCTAATGGCCAATGGCGAGGTGCAGGAAACCGGCGACTTCGAACTCGATGGCGTGACCTTCCCGGCCGCCGAAGTGCAACTGGAGTTCATGGACCCGGCAGCGGAAGAGGAGGGCGCCGGTGGATCGATGTTCCCGACCGGCCGCCTGGTGGACGACCTGGAAGTGCCAGGCATCGGCACGCTGAAGGCGACCATGATCAATGCCGGCATCCCGACCATCTTCATCAACGCCGACGCCATAGGCTACGACGGCACCGAGCTGCAGGACGCTATCAACGGCGACGCCGCCGCACTGGCGAAGTTCGAGACCATCCGTGCCTACGGCGCGCTGCGTATGGGGCTGATCGAGGACCTGTCGGAAGCGGCAACCCGCCAGCACACACCGAAAGTCGCCTTCGTTGCGCAACCGGCCAGCTACACCGCGTCCAGCGGCAAGCAGGTGCAGGCCGGCGATATCGACCTGCTGGTGCGCGCGCTCTCCATGGGCAAGCTGCACCACGCCATGATGGGCACGGCCGCCGTGGCAATCGGCACAGCTGCCGCCATTCCTGGCACGCTGGTGAACCTGGCGGCGGGTGGCGGCCAACGCGAGGCTGTACGTTTCGGCCACCCTTCCGGCACGCTGCGCGTAGGCGCGCTGGCGACGCAGGAGAACGGTGAATGGACCGTGAAGAAAGCCATCATGAGCCGCAGTGCACGCGTGCTGATGGAAGGCTGGGTGCGCGTGCCGCAGGAGTAATTCCAACCGTGCGTTGATATTCGGCGCAATTTGCTATCGTCCGCCAGTTTGCTTATTTGATAAGTTTACTTGTGATTCGATAGGAGTTGCCCGAATGTCGTTTGGACCGTTGGATGGCAGGACCGCGCTCGCTGCGCCACCCGTGAGCGAGGCGCCAGGCGCGCCTGGCTTATCGCCGCTGGTCGGCAAACTCGCCGACGCTGCATTACCCACCACAACCGACCTGGCCGCCGGAGCGCTGGCCAAGGAGCTGCCGCCCCAGGCTGCGCCGCTGGTGCAGAAAGGCATATCGGCTACCGCCGGCGCCCTGGCTGCCGCCGCAAAGACCGGCACTGCCGGCGGCGCGAACGCCGGAGCTCCAGGCATCGCCCCCCATGCCGGCGATGCCGCAGGCCTTGCGGGTGGCGCCGTCGATCCGGGCGTGCACGCGCTGAGTGCTGGCACCGGCACTGCGGCCGCCCAGGCGCTGCACATCGAAGAGCACCCTCTGGCCGGCATGGCCATTAGCGATTTCATGGCGCCCGCCGCCGAATTCGCGCCCGCCGTGATCGAACCGCGCCAGGCCGCCCTGCAGCAGGGCGTGGGCAGTTCTCCTTTCGCCGCCTTCCACGAAGGCAGCCGCTTGCTGCGTTTCTATTCGCCGCTGGCAGGCGAGAAAGCCTTGCTGGTGGAATCGATGACCGGCGAAGCCACGCTATCGGCGCCGTACAACATCAAGCTCCGCCTGCTTTCGAAGAGCGCCAGCATCGACCTGCAAGACCTGCTCGGCAAGAACGTCAGCGTCGGCATCCGCCTGGCCGACGGCGGCGAACAATGCATCAACGGCTACGTCAACGTATTCGGCTTTACGCATTCCGATGGCGGGTTCGCCTTTTACCAGGCCGAAGTCGTTCCCTGGCTGGCCTTCCTGCAGCACAGCACCAACTCCCGCATCTTCCAGGACGCCAGCGTGCTGGACGTGCTGCGCCAAGTCTTCACCGCTTATGGTGCGCTGGCTGCCTTCGAACTGCGGACCGGCAAGACCTATCTGCCGGAAAACTACATCGTCCAGTATGACGAAAGCGACGAGCACTTCGCCAGCCGGCTGATGGAAAAGTACGGTCTGTTCTACTATTTCGAGCACAGCGAAGCGGGCCATGTGATGGTGATCAGCGACGACTCGCGTGACAGCGCCTTCTGCCCGCCGCAAAAGGCGCACGCCGAAGTCGAATTCAATGGCGGCAACCGCTGGCGCAATCGCGACGCGGTGACAGCCTTCACTGCGCGGCGCATGCTGCAGCCCACCAAGGTCGCCCTGAACACATTCGACTTCAAATCGCCCAACACAGTGCAATACGTCGAGTTGCCGACGGCGTCGCGCCAGGGCGACGTACCCACGCTGGAAGTCTATGACGGCAATCCTGCGTTCTCCTACAAGGACCGCGACAGCGGCGAACGCGAAGCCCAGATGCGCATGGAGACGCTGGAATGGCAGGCCAAGCTTTTTGCGGGCGAATCGGATTGCCGCGGCCTGGCCCCGGGCCACACTTTCAAGCTCCTGGGGCACCACTGGTTCGATGTCACGGACGAAAAGGACAATGACTTCCTGGTTATCGGCGTGCAGATCGATTGCCGCAACAACTTCTTCGCCAGCGACCAGGAGGACGTGTACCGCAACAGCTTTACCGCGATCCGCCGCAAGATCCCGTATCGCCCGGTGCGCGCCCACCAGGCGCCGCGCATGCCCGGGCCGCAGACCGCGACTGTAGTCGGCCCGAAGGGACAGGAAATCCACACCGACCAGTATGGCCGCATCAAGGTCCAGTTCCACTGGGACCGCTACGGAAGGCGCGATGAATCGGCTTCCTGCTGGATCCGGGTGTCGCAGCCGTGGGCGGGCAAGGGCTGGGGTACGGTTTCCATTCCCCGCATCGGCCAGGAAGTACTGATCGATTACCTTGAAGGCGATCCAGATCGTCCGGTCTGCACCGGCCGCCTGTTCAACGCCGACCAGCCCGCGCCCTATGCGCTGCCGGATGGCGCCCATATGATGGGCTTCAAAAGCCGCTCGACACCGGGCGGCGGCGGTTTCAGCGAAATGGTGATCCACGACTCCAAGGGCAAGGAGCTGATCAACATTCACGCGCAAAAGGACATGGTTACCACGGTCCAGAACGAGCACGCCACCACGGTGAACGGGCCAAGCCAGACCAATACCGTCACGAACGGCTTCCATGCCAGCACGGTCAAGCAGCAGATTGAAATGACGTCGCAAACGGGCCACATCGGCCTGACTGCGAACAAGCACTTCGCCGCCACGGCTGAAACCGAGCACGCCTCGATCAGCGCGAAGAAATATATCGAGCTGAAGGCAGACACCGAGCATCTTGCCGCCACCGCCAAAAAGCATATCGCGCTGACGGCGGAAACCGAGCATATCGTCCTGAGTGCACAGAAGGCCGTCGAAGCCACGTCGAATACGGAGCACATCTACCTGAAGGCCAACACCCACATCACGCTGGAAGTTGGCGCCAGCAAGATCGAGTTGCGCCAGGACGGCACCATCACCATCCAGGGCGTCCACGTGGACGTCATCGGAAGCGACCGCATTGACCTGAACAAATAACCATGGAAACCACGCACTACGACGCCCACCACGCCACGTTTTCATTGCCGTCGCAACTGCGCGACCGCACGATGCACATGTTCGTGCTCAAGGACGATGGTCCGAGCGACTTCAGTTTCGTCGTCTCCCACGCCGACACGCAAGGCGAGGAAGACCTGGCCGAATTCAGCGATCGCCTGATCAAGGAAATGTCGCGTGCCTTGCCCAAGTTCCTGTTGCGCAGCATGCAGGAGCGCCAGCTGGACGGCTCGCCGGCAATTGAACTGACCTACAGCTGGCGCAATAACGGCATCTTCATGCATCAGCGCCAGGTTGTCGTGCTGGTGCAGGGCGATATTCCAGGCAGCAAACAAGCCATGCTCATGGCGGGCACTTGCCCGAACGGCTTCAGCGAAGCATGGCTGGAGGCCTTCGACCATATTCTGGCCAGCGTCAAGCTGCGCCGCCCGCTGGACGCGCAGGCGCAGCTGCCGAATCCGCAGAAGCCGGACTTGCCCTATGTGTTCGCACTTTCCGAACGGCGCCGCCTGCTGCATGCTTTCCCCGACCAGGAAAGCGCCTGCCGCCGGACGGACGCGCGCGAAGTCGAGCGCAGCACCTGGGAATTCTTCGACGCCCTGGGCCAGCCGCTGCAGCCGCGTTTCACGGCCCCCAACGCCGAATGGCTATACGGCCAGCCCGGAACCTATGTGCTGGAACCGGTGCGCGGCAATGACATGGCGCCGCTAGGCGCGCGCTTGCACCTTGCCACCGCGCTCGAGCCGCACGAGGGTGTTCCGCTGGCCGACATGGAGGCTGTACGCAACCTGCTGGAGCGGGGCTGAGCGATGGCGCACGCAGCGAGGCTGAACGACCCGATCGGGCATAGCCCCACAATGAGCTGGCTGCTTGGCGGCCTGCTGGCCGCAGCCGCCATTGCCGTTGCCGCCGTGGCGATCGTCGGCACTGGCGGCCTGGCCGCTGTCGCCATCGTCGGCGGCGCAGCAGCTGCCGGGGCGGGGCTGGGCGAAGTGATGAGCACCATGAGCTGGGCGCCGAAGGAAGTGGTGGGCAAGATCGTCGGCGCCTGTTCGCCGACGGTCTTCATCAACGCCATTGCCGCTGCCCGCGCCCACCTGGACATGACCGAGTGCGAGAAGCATTCGGGCTCCAAACCGATTGCCACCGGCAGCGGCAAGGTGTTCATCAACAGCATGCCTGCCGCGCGGGTGGACGACAAGACCACCTGCAGCGCCACCATCACCGAGGGCTCGAAGAACGTCAACATCGGCGGCGACACCGTACAGACCGACGACATTGCACCGGAGGACCTGGTGCCGGGCTGGGTGCACGTCACGCTGCTGGTGGTCGGCATCGGCTCGGCCATCGTGCTCGGCGGGCCTTTGCTGGCGGCCGGCGGCTTGATTGGCGGCTTTGCCGGCGGTATGGGCGGCGGTTGGCTGGGCGGGAAAATTTTCGGCGAAGGATCGGACGGCCAGAAGTGGTCCATGCTGGGCGGCAGTTTCCTTGGCGGCTTCTTTGGCGCGAAAGGCGCCAATGCCCTGGCAGCCTGGCAGGCGCCAAAGAGCATCAGCGTGATCGGCTTCCGCGGCGCAGGCAAGCCTGCGGAACTGCTTGGCGAGAATCCGCCGCACCCTTACCGTATTACGGGGCACGTGGGTTACTCGCTCGATGGCGGCAAGACCATATACGGCTTCGGCCCGGATGTGGGCGAGATGTCGGCCTTCGACGCTGTGCAGTCGCTACGCCAGGGCAAGAGCTACCCCGGTATAATCACCGACGACACGCCTGTGTTCCGCGACGTCCATGAAAATCCCGGCATCGGCAGGGACGGTAAGCCGCAAGTGGTGTATGAGCAGAAGATTCCGGTCACGCGGCAAGAGTACAAGGCTATTGTGGCAGAACACGAAGCGCGCGGAGTGAACGTGCCGATGGACGATGTCTACTACGGATTCCCAGGCAAGAACGAATGCACCTACAATTGCGCGACATACCCGAGCCGGTTCGGCATCGAAATACCTGAGGCCAGCGGCAATATGCGCGACTACATGCCGATCCTCGAACAGCGCGGCGGGCCCTGGAAACCCAAATGAGTAACAACGAAAAATTCCTGGCCGCGAAGGCGGCCGTCAATGACGCTGTCCTGCTTCACGTGCTGGAAGAGACAAAGCCCCAGCAGCTGCGCGCCAGGATCCTGGCGGTGTATACGTCACGCAAAGGGATCACGCAGAAAATGCTGGATAGGGAAATCGAATTTGTGCACGCCTCCAGCGCCTGGGGTAACAAACCGCTGCGGCCCGGGCAAACGGCACTGGTATTTCTCTCCGAGATCTCGGGGCGTCTTTATGAAGACTCATGGAATGGCCATCTGCTGGTGGAGGACATCGAGGGCGAACAGTACGCGAGCTATCGCTTCCCCCAGCTTTGGCTGAGCGACAATCTTCCGGCATCGCTGCGCGCGCATACGCGTGAGGACCCCCGGCGCCCGCAATGCAGTGCCATCCGCTTGCCGGAACTGGCGGAATACATCGAGAAGGAGCTTGGATGAGCAAGGAAAATCCGGACCTGGCGCCGATCTGCATGCGTGCCCGCAGCTTTGCCGCGCGCGGACAAATCGAGGACGCGCTGGACCTGTATGGCGATGTGCTGAAAGTCGACCCCGAATATGCGCTGGCCTACGCCGATCGCGGTACGGTGTTCGCCATGACCAAGCGTTTCGAACCCGCCATGCAAGACCTCGAACGCGCCTTTTCCCTGGGCTACTCTGATTCGTCGGCCTTGAGTACGGCGGGAACGATTTGCATGGAAACTGCGCAATATGGCAAAGCTCTTAACTTCTACGAACGCGCGATTGCATTGAATCCGGATTATCCGTTCACTTATTACAACCGCGCCAGCGTCCACCTGGCGATGGGCAATCGCAAGGCCGCCATCGCGGACCTGGAAAAGTGTTTGCGAATGGGCCCGGAAGACGACTTCAAAGAGGTGATCTTGCGCCGCTTGAAAGAGCTTGAGCAAGGCGCATAAACTGCTGCGGCGCGGTAAAAAGCCATGTGTTTGTTGTAACAATGCCAGCCGCCCCGGGGCTTTTCTTTGAGTAGGCAGTTTTGTACGCTATGATCGTCTGGATACCCGAAAGCCCAGGCGTTCATGAATTCTGTGTCAAGTAATGTGGAAGTGGTTGCCAATGCCCTGCAACTGATCGGCATGCCCGCCTGCGCGTGCGATGCCGACGGGCTGGTATTCGCTTCCAACGCAGAATTTGACGCCTTGCTGCAATCGGACCCGCGCGGCCGCAACGTTGTCGAAATGTTCGCACGCCATGTGCGCGCCGAAGCGCACGCGCAACTGAACGCCGCCCTTGTCGTATCGGCCGCCTTGCCGAATATGGCGCCGCGCACCGCGCCCAAGTGGGACAGTGTATTGACCAACGCCAGCGGCAATTACGTCGCCGTGCAGCTGACGGTCAAGGCACTGCCGGGCGGACTGGATGGCGGCGCCACCATCATCTTCAATGACATCAGCAGCGCCCAGCGCGACCAGCGCGCGCTGCGCAAGGCCATGCTGGAGCAGCAGGCCATCCTGGAAAATGCGGCAGTCGGCATCATCCTCGCCAAGAACGGCTATGTCGTCGAATGCAATATGCGTGCCGCTGAAATGTTCGGTTATGCACGGCATGAGCTGGAAGGTGCGCCGAGCGACATCCTCTATCCAACGCCGGACGAGGCGCTGCGTATCCGCAACGAGTACTTCCCGATCCTGGCGCAGGGCACGCCGCTGACGCTGGAACTGCAATTGCGCCGCCGCGACGGGACGCTGTTCTGGTGCCGCTCCAACGGCCGCGCACTGGATCCGGCCGATGCGCGCGAAGGCACGGTTTTCATCCTGGAAGACATCAACGAGCAGCGCATCGCCACCGAAGCCATGGGCCGCCTGCTGCTGGAACAGAAGGCCATCCTTGACAACGCGTCGGTCGGCATCCTGTTCACCAAGAACCAGCAGATCCTGACCGTCAATCCGCGCATGGCTGAAATGTTCGGATACGAAGAAACGGAATTGCGCGGCCGCCGCGCCGCCGAGCTGTTTGAGACGGCGGAGGAGTACGCCGAATTCGGGCGCCTTGCGTCGCCTTTGCTGGGCGCCGGCGAATTGTTCGAGATGCGCGAATGCCAGCTGATGCGCAAGGACGGGGTGAAAATCTGGTGCCGCGTGCGCGCGCAGGCGGTGGACCAGGTGCATAACGACGGCGGCACCATCTGGATCCTGGAAGACGTGACGGTGTCGCGCGAGGTGCAGATGGAAGTCGAGGCCATCATGACCAATGCGTCGATCTCGATCCTGTTCACCAAGAACCGCATCATCACGCGCTATAACCGCGGCTTTGCCGAGATGTTCCGCTACGACGGCGATGAAGGCCTCGGCATGCCGGGCCGCACCATCTACCCGGACGACGAAACCTATGCGCGCATCGGCGCCATGGCCGGCCCGCTGCTCAGCGTCGGCAAGCCTTTCCATTCCGAGACGCTGATGCGGCGCAAGGACGGCAGCGATTTCTGGGCGCAGCTGATCGGCTATGTGGTCAACCCGGACGACCCGACCCAAGGCACGATCTGGATCATCGAAGACCGTACCGCACAAAAGCAGGACGAGGAATCGCTGCGCAATGCGCTGCTGGAAAACCAGGCGATTCTGGACAGCGCGGTAATGGGCATCTCCGTCTGCGAGAAAGGCCGCAACCTGCGCTGCAACGCCAAGATGGAAGAACTGTTCGGCTACGGCCCCGGCGAAATGGCCGGCGTCAGCGTGCAGACTTTCTATCCCGACCTGTCAGCGTGGGATGCGGCGCGCAAGGCAACCGAGAAAGATTTCCTGGCCGGCCACGCCAGCTCCTACGAATACCAGCTGGTGCGCAAGGACGGCAGCAGCTTCTGGGCGCGCCTGTCTGGACGTCCGTTCGACATGGCGGACCCCAAGGGGCGCTCGGTATGGCTGATCGACGACGTGACCTCGCGCCGCGAAGCTGCCGAAGCCGTGCGCCGCGCACGCGACGAGCTGGAAGTGCGCGTGCTGGAACGCACAGCGGAACTGGCGGGCGCCAATGCGCAGCTGCAGGCGGAAATCGTCGAGCGGCGCCAGGCCGAGGCGCGCGTGCACCATATGGCCTACCACGACAGCCTGACCGGCCTGCCGAACCGCGCGCTGCTGGCCGACCGATTGGACCGCGCCATGCTGGCCGCGCAGCGTTCGGAGCGCCGCCTGGCCGTCATGTTCATTGACCTGGACCGCTTCAAGACCATCAACGATTCGCTCGGCCATATGACGGGCGACGCCTTGCTGAAGGAAGTGGCGGGGCGCCTGGTCGGCGCCGTGCGCGCCAGCGACACCGTAGCGCGCCTGGGCGGCGACGAATTCGTGGTGCTGCTGCCCGGCATCCATACCACCGATGAATCGAGCCATGTGGCGCAGAAGATCATCGACATGCTGTCGGAGCCGTTCCCGCTGGAAGGACGCCTGCTCCACATTACGCCATCGATCGGCATCTGCACCTATCCCGACGACGGCAACGACGTCGCCACCTTGATGCGCAATGCCGACGCGGCCATGTATCACGCCAAGGCATCGGGCCGCAACAACTACCAGTACTTCAACGAAGAGATGAACATGGCTGCGGCCATGCATTTCGAGATGGAGAGCGCGCTGCGTTCAGCGCTGCAGCTTGGCCAGTTCGAACTGCACTACCAGCCGATCATGGACATTGCCACGCGCCGCCTGGCCACGCTGGAAGTGCTGCTGCGCTGGCGCCGTCCGGCCGGCGGCCTGGTGATGCCGGACCAGTTCATCCCTTTGATCGAAGACAATGGGCTGATCGTGCCGATCGGCGAATGGG
The DNA here is from genome assembly GCF_009720745.1 of Massilia eburnea. GTDB lineage: Bacteria > Pseudomonadota > Gammaproteobacteria > Burkholderiales > Burkholderiaceae_D > Rugamonas > Rugamonas eburnea. The sequence continues at coordinate 302,139 of NZ_WNKX01000005.1, forward strand.
TGCTGCGCCGCGCCTGCGAGCAAAGCATGGAATGGCAGCGCCAGGGTATTGCGCCGGTGCCGATGGCGATCAACCTGTCGGCGCGCCAGTTCATGCATCGCGGCCTGGTCGATTCGATCCGGCGCACGCTGGAGGAAACCGGCATCGACCCGGCGCTGATCGAATTCGAGATCACGGAAACGGCCCTGATGCAGCACGGCGAACAGACGCTGGAAATCCTGGGCCAGATCAATGCGATGGGCATCCGCCTGTCGATCGACGACTTCGGTACCGGCTATTCGTCGCTGGCGTACCTGAAGCGCTTCCCGGTGCGCAAGATCAAGATCGACCGCGCCTTCATCAAGGACCTGGAAGAAAGCGCGGAAGACCGCGCCATCGTGGCGGCAATCGTCGCGCTGTCGGACAGCCTGCAGCTATCCGTGGTGGCGGAAGGGGTCGAGACGGAAGGGCAGTTCCAGCTGCTGCGCGAGCAGGGCTGTACTTTCGCCCAAGGCTACCTGTTCTCGAAACCTGTGCTGGGCGTGCGCGCCCAGCTCATGATGGATAAAGCAGCTTAAGCGCCCAGGGTAGCGATCACCGGCGCGTGGTCGGAAGGCTGCTGCCACTTGCGCGGTGCACGGTCGATCACACAGGATACGCAGCGTTCCTTCAATGGCGCCGACAGCAGCACATGGTCGATGCGCAGGCCCTTGTTCTTCTGGAAGCCCAGCATGCGGTAATCCCACCACGAGAAACTCTTTTCCGCCTGTTCGAAAAGGCGGAAGGAATCGTGCAGCCCGAGGTCGAACAGGGCTTGCAGCGCTGCGCGTTCTTTATCGGAGCAGAAAATATCGCCTTCCATTGCCGGGTCATGCGTGTCGCGCACGTGCGGCACGATGTTGTAGTCGCCCAGCACGGCAAGCTGGCCGTTGCCCGCCAGTTCCTCGCCCAGCCAGTCGCGGAAGGCAGCCAGCCAGCCCAGCTTATAGGTGTACTTGTCCGAGTCGAGCGCCTGGCCGTTCGGCACATAAGCGTTGACCACGCGGATGCCGTTGATGGTCGCGGCCAGGATGCGCTGCTGTTCGTCCGGATATTTCGGGTTGTTCTTGACCACGTCCTGCATCGGGTGGCGCGACAGGATGGCGACGCCGTTATAGGTTTTCTGGCCGTTGAAGACGACCTGGTAACCCATTTCCTCGATTTCCTTGACCGGAAACTTGTCGTCGGTCAGCTTGGTTTCCTGGATGCAGAGCACATCTACCGGATTTTCGCCCAGCCATTTCGTAACGTGCGGCAAGCGAACATTCAATGAGTTAACATTCCAGGTGGCTAGTTTCATAACGGCCTTTCAAGTTGCGTGGGGGCAGATCTTATCAACACTCACTATGCTAAGGGAAGCTGTCGTTTTTGAGCCAAACAATGATTCTACGGTGACATCAAAATTGCGATTTCTTGTCGCAAAAAGGTGCAAGCGAAAAAAAAATTACTATTAGTGCTTCATAGTTATCAGATTGGTACTAAAATTACGCTAACAACAACCGTAAATGTCAATATACTTAAATGGTTGGTATCGAAGTTGTTTCCAAGAAGCTGGGTATTTTTGCTTATATGCAACGAAACTAATATTGTCTTGCATCAATAAGTGGTAATATGCGGAAACTAATTCCGATTTAACAGGCACTGCACACTAAAGGAATAACATGCGATCTGCATTCGAAGCATGGGCGCAGAAGGACGGTCAAATCGTCCGTCGGCGCGAAGACAAACCAGAAGAGTATCTGGTATATGAAACGCAACGTCGCTGGCTGATCTGGCAAGCGGCGCTGGAACACGGCAAATCGCCTGCGGGCCGCAAGTCGGCCAAGGACGCGAGCGCCCGCGCTGCTGCCCAGCGGCCACAGGCGATCGCTGCTGCTGACGCCGAAGTGCGTAACGAAGTACTGAACGAGGTTCTCGACGCCTTCCAGGGCATCGGGGCGAACAGCATGGATGACATCATGCATGTCATCCAGGGCCTCAAGCAGAAAAAAGCCCAGTCGACGGCGGACTGAGCCCGGCGGCATGCCATCCCGGCTGAGTCGAATCGTGCTCGCTGCGCTTTGCGCCGCGGGGTTGGGCGCTTGCGCGACCATATTCGACTCGGCCGAGCAGTCTGTCCTGGTGCAGACTGTGCTGGATCACCAGCAGGTTTCCGGTATCGGCTGCGTCTTGTCGAACGACAGGGGGCGCTGGTTCGTCACCTCGCCCGGACGCGTTACAGTCCACAAGAGCACCCAGCCGCTCGTCGTGGATTGCCGTCACGAAGACGTCTGGTCCTATGACCAGATCGAAGCGCACCAGAATGCTTCCAGGTGGGGCAACATCATCTTCACCTTGGGGGCCGGCCAGATTGTCGACAAGCAGACTGGCGCCGGCTTCGACCTTCCGTCCACGCTGACCGTACTCCTGCAACGCGGGGAAGGCGCTGCCGCGCGCGGTGCGCCGCTTCAGCAGCCTACGTCAACGTCGGTGTATTGAACGAAAAAGGGGACGTACCCCTTTATAGGAAAAAAGCCGGGTCGCCCCGGCTTTTTCTTTATCAGCCTGCGCGGCCGATCAGGAAGTTCGTCAGCATCGGCACTGGACGGCCGGTTGCGCCTTTGGCGGCGCCCGATTTCCATGCGGTGCCGGCGATATCGACGTGGGCCCATGGATACTTGCGGGTGAAGTTCTCCAGGAAAGCCGCGGCGGTGCACGATGCGCCGCCTGGCGTACCGATATTGGCCAGGTCTGCGAAGTTGGACTTCAGCTGCTCGTTGTATTGCTCGCCGATCGGCAGGCGCCATGCGGTGTCGCCGGTGGCTTTACCCGATGCCATCAGGGCGTCGACCAGGGCATTGCCCGCGTCGTCGTCGCGTGCGAATACCCCGCTGTTGTGGTGGCCCAGGGCCACGATGCAGGCGCCGGTCAGGGTCGCCACGTCGATCACGGCGGCCGGGTTGAAGCGCTCGGCGTAGGTCAGCGCGTCGCACAGGATCAGGCGGCCTTCGGCGTCGGTGTTCAGGATCTCGATGGTCAGGCCGTTCATCGAGGTGACGATGTCGCCCGGCTTGGTGGCGCGGCCCGATGGCATGTTCTCGCATGCGGCCACAATGCCGACCACGTTGGACTTCAGGCCCATTTCGCCGATGGCGCGGAAGGTGCCCAGTACGGAGCCGGCGCCGCACATATCGTATTTCATCTCGTCCATGCCAGGGCCGGCCTTGATCGAAATGCCGCCGGTGTCGAAGGTGATGCCTTTGCCCACCAGGACGGTCGGCGCATCCTTGGCCTTGCCGCCTTTGTGTTTCAGGACGATGAACTTGGGCGCCTGCTCGGAGCCGTTGGTCACGGACAGGAAGGAGCCCATCTTCAGCGCTTCCATCTGCTTGCGGTCCAGGATCTCGACTTCAAAGCCGAAGTCCTTGCCCAGCTTCTTGGCCACGTTGGCCAGGTAGGTCGGGGTGCAGACGTTGGCGGACAGGTTGCCCAGCTCCTTGGTCAGTTCCATGCCGTTGGCGGTGGCGACCGCCTGCGACAGCGACAGCTTGTTGCCGGCATTGTTTGCCACGGCCAGCGCCAGCTTCTTAGGGCCGGCCCATGCCGGGTCTTTCTTGGACTTCTGCGCGTCGGTACGGTAAACGGCGTCGCGGCCGGCCAGCACCACGGAGCGGATCGCCCAGTTGGCGTCGCGGCCTTTCACTTCTTCCAGCGGCAGTGCGATAATAGCGTCCGTCGCAGCCACGGTGCCCAGCGCCTTGATGGCGGCATTGATGGCCGAACCAATGGCTTTTTCGGAGACGGTTTCTTCGGCGCCCAGGCCTACCAGCAGCACGCGATCGGCAGCAGCGCCTTTCAGGCCGCGCAGCAGCAGGGTGGTGCCGGCCTTGCCGGTAATGTCGCCGGATTTCAGCGCAGCGGTGATTTCACCGGCGCCGTCGAGGGCTTTAGCCGCTTTCGAGAGTTTTTTGTTTTCGAAGACGCCGACCACGACGCAGCCGCTTTTGGCGCTGGCGATGGTGTTCTTGGCGTCGAGTGCTTTTATGCTAAAGTCCATTTGGTTTCTCCTTAATTTTGTAGAACGAATTATAAACGTCGAATGATTTTCCATCGCGCCCTCCGCCGAGAGCTGATCAGCTCTGCCGGGGCCACCTTTACGGTGATGTTCTCGATTCTCCTGACGTGGACCCTGGTCACCATCCTCGGCCGCGCCGCGGGTGGCAAGGTCGCATCCAGCGATGTCATCGCGCTTTTAGCGTTCGCAGCCTTGAATTATCTGCCAACTGTCCTCGTTTTCACCAGTTTTATTTCAGTCCTGATGGTGATCACCCGCACCTACAGGGATTCCGAGATGGTGGTGTGGTTCGCGTCGGGCTTGAGCCTGACGCGCTTCGTGCGCCCGGTGCTGTCGTTTGGTTTGCCGATCGTGCTGCTGACGGCGCTGCTCAGTTTTTACGTGACGCCCTGGGCGCGCGGCAAGACCTACGAATATGTGGAGCGCTTCGCCAAGCGTGAAGACTTGCAGAAGGTGTCGCCCGGCCAGTTCAAGGAATCGTCGTCGGCCAACCGCATCTTCTTCGTCGAAGGCGTGGCAGGCAGCAGCGCCGTCGTGCGCAATGTCTTCGTCAACCAGGTCGACGCCAAGGGCACTTCGGTGATCGTCGCTTCCGAGGGCGTGGTCGAGGAAATGCCGACCGGGGACAAGTTCCTGGTGCTGAAGAACGGCCGCCGCTACCAGGGCAAGCCGGGCGATGCCGATTTCCAGAGCATGGAGTTCCAGCGTTACAGCATGCGCGTGACGCAGCAATCGTCCGATGCGGGCGACAACAACGACGCCAACGCCACGTCGACGCGAGGCTTGCTGGCCGACTGGAAGGGCAACAATTTCGCAAAGGCGGAGATGATGTGGCGCATTGCGCTGCCCATCACCTGCCTGCTGCTTATCCTGGTGGCGATTCCGCTGGGCTTTGCTAATCCGCGCGCAGGCAGTGCGATCAACCTGATTATCGCGGTACTGGTCTTCTTCACCTATAACAACCTGACCAAGGTGTTCGAAGGCAGCATCAAGCAAGGCAAAATGTCTTTTGCCATGGGCTGGTGGCCGCTGCACCTGATTGCAGCCCTGGTCGTCCTGTCCATGTTTGCCTGGCGCCTGAACGTGAACCACCCTTATCACCCGCGCGCCCTGTGGGCAGCCTTCAAGCGCGGAGCTTCGCGTAAAAAATGAGCATCCTCCAACGCTATTTCTTCGTCTCCATCCTGCAGGCGGTAGCCTTCGCGCTGGCCGCGCTGCTCGGCCTGCAGGCATTCATGGACCTGACCGGGGAGCTGCCCGCCGTGGGCAAGAATGGCTACGGCATGGAACATGCGGCTCTCTATGTGCTGATCATGATCCCGCAGCATTTGACTGAAGTCATGCCCGTGGCATCGCTGATCGGCACCATCTATACGATGGCGCAGTTCGCGTCGACATCCGAATTCACCATCATGCGCGCGTCGTCGCTGTCGACCCGGATGGCGGCAATCATGGTCGGCAAGGTCGGGGTCGTGCTGGTAGTGGTCGCCTTCATTTTCGGTGAACTGATCACGCCGCGGCTGGCGCAGCTGTCGGAAAAAATCCGCCTTACCGGGCGCGGGACCACGGTGTCCTCGGAATTCCGTTCGGGCATGTGGACCAAGGACATCATCAAGAGCGGCGGCATGTCCGGCGATACGATGGGCACCCGCTTCTTCAACGTACGCGAAGTGCGTGCGGATGGCCAACTGGTCGACGTCAAGCTGTACGACTTCGATAACAGCTTCCGCCTGCGCTCCCTGACGCTGGCGAAAACGGCTAACTTCCAGGGGAACAATACCTGGCAGCTGAACGATGTCACCGAAAATATCTTCAGCAATCCGGCCCTGCTGGTCGACGGGGCGGAGGCTAACGTGAGCAACAACTTTGCCCAGGCGAGCAGCCTGGTGGAGGTGAAGAAGTATCCGGCCAAGGAACTGATCTCGGAAATTACGCCGAAAATCCTGTCGGTCGCCGGCTCCGATCCTGAGCGCATGTCGGCCAACGAGCTTGCCGTGTACACCCGCCACCTGCAGGAAAACAAGCAGGGCACGGAGCGCTTCAAGATCGCGTTCTGGAAAAAGCTGATCGACCCGCTGGCGATTTTCGTGCTGATGGCGCTGGCGCTGCCATTTGCCTACCTGCACACGCGCTCCGGCGGCGTGAGCCTGAAGATTTTCATCGGCATCATGATCGGGGTCAGTTTCCTGCTGGTGAATACGCTGTTCTCGCATATCGGCTTGCTGTCCGTGCTGCCGGCCTTCGTGACGGCAGTGATGCCAAGCCTGCTGTACCTGATGCTGGCAATCGGCGCCCTTTACTGGGTGGAGCGGCACTAGCATGGGCCGCCGTGCACTGGTCCTGTTCGCGCATGGCGCCCGTTCCGCCAGCTGGGCGGAACCGTTCGAGCGCCTGCGGGAAATGGCAGCAGCCCGCGCACCGGAGCTCGATGTTTCGCTGGCTTTCCTTGAACTGATGTCGCCGCGCCTGCAAGACCAGGTAGCCTCGCTCGCAGCGCAGGGTGTCGACGAGGTGACGGTGGTGCCCGTATTCCTGGGGCAGGGCGGCCATGTGCTGCGCGACCTGCCTTTGATCCTGGACGAAATGCGCCTGGCGCATCCGGGCATGAAGATCCACTCCGTGGGCGCAGTCGGGGAAGATCCCACGGTGCTGCAGGCGATGTCCGATTACTGCATCAAAGCCGTGACCAATGGCTCCTGAATTCCCTGTAGTCGCTGCTATACAATCCGCCTCCATCAAAGGCGACATCGCCACCAATCTCACGCGTCACCTGGTGCTTGCGCGGCAGGCTGCGGCGCTCGGTGCGCGGCTTGCGCTTTTCCCCGAACTTTCACTGACCGGCTATGAGCCAGAGGTCGCGGCGGCTGTGGCCATGCGCGGCGGCGACGTGCGTCTGGCGCCATTGGCCGAGCTGGCGCAAGGCAGCGGCATGACCATCGTGGCCGGCGCGCCGCTGCGGATTGACGATGCGCTTTACATCGGCGCCATATCCTTCCTTCCGGACGGCCGTGTGGCGGAATACACCAAGCAGCATCTGCATGAAGGCGAAGGAGCAGTATTCACTGCCGGCCCGGGCGGTGCTGCACTCGATATCGACAGCGCCCAGGTGGCGCTGGCCGTCTGCGCCGATTTCACACACTCCAGCCATGCGCAAGCAGCGGCGCAGGCGGGAGCAGCGCTGTACGCGGCCAGCGTGCTGGTGTCGCCCGGCGGCTACGCCAAGGATAGCGAAATCCTGCGGGGATATGCGGAGCAGTACGCGATGCCGGTGCTGATGTCCAACCACGGTGGGCCAACCGGCGGCTGGCAATCGGCCGGCCGCAGCGCGTTGTGGGACGAGCGTGGACGGCTGGTTGTGGAAAGCGGACCGGGCGAGTGCCTGGTGCTGGCCAGCCGCACGGCCGGCGGCTGGCAGGGGCGGGTGGTAGCTGCGGCTTAAGTCGCTTAAGCGTTGCCCTTGGCGTGGGAAACCATGGCGGCGATGGTGCTGCCAGGGTTGTCGAATTCTCGCTGCACGGCGTCGCGCAAGGCTTCCGACTTCAGGGACTCGAGCGCTGCGGCGCTGGCCTTGGCCACTTCCTCATCTTCGCCCAGGCGGCGGAACACTTCCACGATCAGCCGTACTTCCTTGGTGTAGTTCAGGACGAAGGCCAGCAGCTGCGGGGCGGACGAGGTGTTGCCGCGCTTGGCCAAATCTTCGGCGAAATCGTTGACGCGCCTGGCCAAGGCTTCGATGCGGGCCACCGGGTTGGGCAGGTAGCGGCGCGCCAGCGGGAAGTCTTCGACTGCAACCAGGGCCGGCAATGCCAGGTCGGCGCAGTCCTTGGCCAGCTCGGGCAACTGGGTGTCGAGCTGGGTGAACAGTTCGTAGGTTGCGCGTTCTTCGCCGAGGGCGCTGTTGATGGCGCTGACGTCGTGGAAGCGGCCCAGCGTGGCGCCGCCGTTCAGGATGCGCTGGGCATCGCGGTCGCGGATCGCCTGCAGCGCGCGGCGCGCCAGGGGGAATTGTTCAGCGAGGTAGATCCAGTCGCGCAGGGCAAAGGACAGGCGGACGCCGGCCAGGGTCGGGTCTTCTTCCAGCGCGTGCTCGTGGAACCACAGGTGGTCGCGCAGGGCGTCTTCGTATTTGCCTGCCAGGCGCGCATTGCGCGCGCGCTCCAGGATTTCGTGGGCTTGGCTCATCTTGTACCTCTTTTTGGGGAGGACGGTATTGTACGCCTAAAACCGGTAAATCGATGCCTGACCCGCAGGGTCAGGCACCAGTCACGCGGCCGCGGCAGGTCAAGTGTCTGACCCAGCGGGTCAGACACTGGTTTACCGGGTTTGCTGCGGCCGGGCAGCCATCGCCTTCCCCAGCATCACGAGCACCGGCCCATGGGCCGAAGGCAGCCCATGCGCCAATTCAGCCAGGGTAATGCGCTCAATCCGCTGGTCCGGACGGCTGACATTTTCAATCACCACCACCGGCGTATCCGGCGCGCGCCCCTGCGACAAAAGGTTATTGGCCGTCGCAATCGCCTCGCGCCCGCCCATATACTGCACCAGCGTATCAGTCGAAGGAATCGTCAGTTCTTCCGGATGCCCCGGTGCGGTGGAAGAGGTAAAGAACGCCACGCTGCGCGCCACGCCGCGCTTGGTCAGCGGCTGCCGGGTCGCCGCGGCGGCTGCAACTGCGGTGGTAATGCCGGGAACGACTTCGACTTCAATGCCGTGCTGCTCAAGCGCCGTCAGCTCCTCGTCAGCGCGGCCGAACAGCATCGGATCGCCGCCCTTGAGGCGGACCACCATGCCGTAGCGCGCTGCGCAGTCGACCAGCTGCTGATTGATAAAGCCCTGGGCAGTCGAGCGCTGGCCGGCGCGTTTGCCGACCGAGATCTTCTCCGCCTGCGGGCACAATTCCAGCATTTCTTCCGTCACCAGCGCGTCGTACAGCACCACTTCGGCTTGCGCCAGCAGCCGTGCGCCACGCATGGTGATCAGGTCCTGCGCCCCCGGTCCAGCTCCAATCAAATACACTTTCCCGTATGGCATGCGCAGGTTCCTTTCTTGGCGAAGCTTATTCGCCGAGGCGGATCATGCCTGCGGCTACTGTCTGGTGGGTGACTTCATCGATCAGGATGAAGGCGCCGGTGGCGCGGATGTCCGAGTAGGCATCCGCGGCCAGCGGTTGCTGCACGGTCAGCGCGATGCGCGCCACGTCGTTCAGCTTCAACGCATTCGCATCGTGACGGTGCTGGGTGTTGATGTCAAGGATCGAATCAATCCGGGCCACTTTTGCAGCCGTCTGTTTGGTGCCATGCTTGATCCAGTACTTGCGGCGCATATCCAGCGGTTCCTCGGACAGCCAGCAGACGTCGGCGTTCACTTGCTTCAGCAGGCTGGCCGGCTGTTCGCTGGAAGCCAGCAGGTCGCCACGCGATACGTCCACATACTCTTCCAGCACGATGGTCACGGACTGGCCGGCGCTGGCGGACTGCAGGGAGCCGTCGAAGGTGACGATTTCCTTGACCGTAGCGGTCTGGCCCGAGGGCTGTACCACCAGCTTGTCTCCGACCGATACGCTGCCCGCTTCGATACGGCCCATATAGCCGCGGAAGTCGTTGGCCTCGTGGCCGTTGTGGCGCGCCACCAGCTGCACCGGGAACCGGAAGGCGGAGTTGTGCGACTCGTCGTACACCGACAAGTCTTCCAGCAGTTCGATCAGGGTAGGGCCCTGGTACCAAGGCATCTTGTCGGACTGTTCAACCACGTTGTCGCCGGCCAGAGCGGACAGCGGGATGGTCTTCACATCCTTGATGCCCAGGGTCTTGGCGAACTCGCGGTAAGCCTTGACGATGCGGTCGTACACGTCCTGGTCGTAGTTCACCAGGTCCATTTTGTTCACGGCCACCACCACGTGCTCGATCTGCAGCAGGTGGGCGATGGTGGAGTGGCGCTTGGTCTGGATCAGCAGGTCCACGCCGCCGTCCTCGCGCAGCTTCACTTTCGACACGTCGACCAGGATGATCACGGCGTCGGCGGTGGAGGCGCCGGTCACCATATTGCGGGTGTACTGCTCGTGGCCCGGAGTGTCGGCGATGATGAACTTGCGTTTCGGCGTGGCGAAGTAGCGGTAAGCGACGTCGATGGTGATGCCTTGTTCGCGCTCGGCTTCCAGGCCGTCGGTCAGCAGGGACAGGTCGATGGTGTCGCCCACGGTGCGCTTATGCTTGGCGCGCGAGACAGCTGCCAGCTGGTCGGCGAAGATGCCCTTGCTGTCGAACAGCAGGCGGCCGATCAGGGTGCTTTTGCCGTCGTCGACGGAACCGGCGGTGATGAAGCGCAGCAGATTGCGTTCGTTCAGGTTTTCGTTCAGTGCGTTCATCAGAAGTATCCTTGCTTCTTGCGTTTTTCCATGGAGGCTTCGGAGGTCTGGTCGTCCATCCGGGTGGCGCCGCGCTCGGTGATCTGGGTCACTGCGGTTTCAGCGATGATCGCGTCCACGTCGGCAGCGTCGGAAGACACAGGGCAGGTGCAGGAGATGTCGCCCACGGTGCGGAAGCGCACTACCTGGGTTTCGATGCTCTCGCCTTCGCGGGCCGGGGTCAGGTCGGTCAGCGGCACCAGCAGGCCGTTGCGCGGGATCACCTGGCGCTCATGCGCAAAGTAGATCGATGGCAGGGCCAGTTTTTCGCGGGCGATGTACTGCCACACATCCAGTTCGGTCCAGTTCGAGATCGGGAACACGCGCATGTTCTCGCCTGGGTGGACGCGGGTGTTATACAGGTCCCACAGTTCCGGGCGCTGGGCTTTCGGGTCCCACTGGCCGAACTCGTCGCGGAAGGAGAAGATGCGCTCCTTGGCGCGGGCCTTTTCTTCGTCGCGGCGGGCGCCGCCGATGCAAGCGTCGAAGCCGTATTCGGCGATGGTTTCCAGCAGCGTGACGGCCTGCGCGGCGTTGCGCGAATCGGTGGCCGGGTTACGCAGGCGCACCGTGCCCTTCTTGATCGACTCTTCGACAGATCCGACGATCAGGCGTTCGCCCAGTTCGGCCACGCGGCGGTCGCGGAACTCGATCACTTCCGGGAAGTTATGGCCGGTATCGATGTGCACCAGCGGGAAGGGGAACTTCCCTGGGCGGAAAGCCTTTTCCGCAAGGCGCAGCAGCACCACGGAGTCCTTGCCGCCGCTGAACAGCAGGGCAGGGTTCGAGCATTCGGCGGCCACTTCGCGCAGGATGTGGATGGCTTCCGACTCCAGCGCGTCCAGGTGGCGCGAATTGACGTGTTGTTCTACCAGTGCGTTCATTTAGCTAGCTTTCTTAATACGAATCAGTTTGCCGTCTACCAGGTGCAGGCCGCATTCCTTGGAGTCCGGGTTTTCCCACCACCAGCGGCCGGCGCGTACGTCTTCGCCTGGCTGGATGGCGCGGGTGCAGGGTTCGCAGCCGATCGACGGATAGCCCTGGTCGTGCAGCGGGTTGTAAGGCACGTCGTTGGCGCGGATGTAGTCCCACACCTCCTGCTCCGACCAATCGGCCAGCGGGTTGAACTTCTCCATACTGTGCGAACCATCATACTCCTGCACCGACAGGTCGGAGCGGGTTGCAGATTGGGCGCGACGCTGGCCGGTGACCCAGGCTTTTTTGCCGTTCAAGGCGCGGCCCAGCGGTTCAACCTTGCGGATCTGGCAGCATTCCTTGCGCAGTTCAACGCTGTCGTAAAAGGCGTTGATGCCTTTCTTTTCGACGTAGGCGTCGACGGCAGCCTGCACCGGGCGATACAGCGCAATCTCGTAGCCATAGCGCTCTTGCACGCGCTCCACCATGCCCAGGGTTTCCTTGTGCAGGCGGCCGGTTTCCAGCGAGAAGATACCGATCGGCAGGCCGGCCTTCAGGATCAGGTCCGTCAGCACCATGTCTTCAGCGGCCAGGCTGGAGGCGAAAACGGCAGGCGAGAACTCTTCTGCGACGCGTTCGAGCGTGGCGAGCGTATCCCGCACGCGGGTGGCAAGCTCGCTCATGGTCAGGCTCCGGCTGAAGGCGTTGGGCGGGCGTGGCGGCGGAACAGCGGCACGCGCTGGTCGACCGAGGCCTGGTAAGTTTCGCTGAACACGGTCAGGCCCTTCAGTGCGTCTTCGATGCTGCGGTCCGGGCGGGTGTCGTAAGCGTCGAAGCCCACGCGCTGCATGGAGAACAGCTGGTCGCGCAGCACGTCGCCGATGGCGCGCAGTTCCCCGCTCCAGCCCAGGCGGGAACGCAGGTTCCAGGCGTGGGAGTAGCCGCGGCCATCCGTGAATTTCGGGAAGTCGACGGCCACCAGCGCCAGGCGCGGCAGGTCTTCGCGCAGGGCTAGCGGATCTTCATCGGGAGCGATCCACACGCCGATTTCGCCGGCGGCGGCGCGCGCCGACAGCGCATCGCGCTGCGCCAGCCAGGTAGCCAGCGGCACGATCACACGGCCGGCAGGCACCGACAGGGTTTCCGCGGCGGTTGCTTTGTCCTCAGGGCTGGTGCCTTCGGCGGCTTCCGGCGCGCGCAGCAGGGTCCAGTCGTTGGCCACGATTTCGCGGCCCTTGATGATTTGCTTAGGCATATTCGTCTTCTCCTACCAGGCGGCCAGCGGTTTCAATCGGCGTGGCGTATACAAATTCCTTGAACGGGGCGATGCCCAGGCGCTGCGCGGTGTCCACGAAGCGCTCTTCGGGAGTGCGTTCGCGAACGTACACTTGCAGCAGGCGGTCGATCACTTCCGGCATCTGCTGCGCGGAGAACGACGGGCCGATGATCTTGCCGATGGCGGAGTTATTGCCTTGTGCGCCGCCGATCGACACCTGGTACCACTCGCTGCCGTCCTTGTCGACGCCCAGCACGCCGATATTGCCGACGTGGTGGTGGCCGCAGGCGTTGATGCAGCCCGAGATATTCAGCTCGAAATCGCCGATATCGTGCAGGAAGTCGATGTGGTCGAAACGCTCTGCAATCGCCTGTGCAATCGGGATCGACTTGGCGTTGGCCAGCGAGCAGAAGTCGCCGCCAGGGCAGCAGATGATATCGGTCAGCAGGCCGATATTCGGCGTTGCCAGGCCGTGCGACTTGATCTCCTGCCACAGGGCGTACAACTGGGACTGTTCAACGTCGGCCAACACGATGTTCTGTTCGTGGGTCACGCGCAGTTCGCCGAAGCTGTAGCGGTCCGCCAGGTCGGCCATGAAGTCCATCTGCTCAGCGGTCGCGTCGCCCGGCGGTACGCCGGTCTTTTTCAGCGACAGCACCACGGCGGCGTAGCCAGGCTGCTTGTGCGGCTTCACATTGCGCTTCAGCCAGTTGTGGAATGGCTTTTCGTTGCGTGCGGCGGCAGCGTCGTACGAAGGCAGGGCCTTGTAGCCGTGCGGCTGGAAGTAGGCGATGATGCGCTCCATCTCTTCCAGCGTCAGGGTCTGCTCAGTGCCTTTCAGGTCTTCCCACTCGACTTCCACCTGGCGGGTGAATTCTTCCACGCCCAGGGCCTTCAGCAGGATCTTGATGCGGGCCTTGTATTTGTTGTCGCGGCGGCCGTGTAGGTTATACACGCGCATGATCGCTTCAATATAGGTCAGCAGGTGTTCGCGCGGCAGGAACTCGCGGATCACGCTGCCCAGGATCGGGGTGCGGCCCATGCCGCCGCCGACCATCACCTTGAAGCCGATTTCGCCGGCTTCGTTCTTCACTACGGTCAGTCCGATGTCGTGCACCGCGATGGCGGCGCGGTCTTCCACGGCGCCGTTGATCGCCACCTTGAACTTGCGGGGCAGGGCGATGAATTCAGGGTGGAAGGTCGACCACTGGCGCAGCACTTCGGCGTACGGACGCGGGTCGATGATCTCGTCGGCGGCCACGCCTGCGAATTCGTCGGAGGTCACGTTGCGGATGCAGTTGCCCGACGTCTGGATGGCGTGCATTTCCACCGAAGCCAGGTCGCTCAGGATTTCCGGCGTTTCTTCCAGCTTGATCCAGTTGAACTGGATGTTCTGGCGGGTGGTGAAGTGGCCATAGCCGCGGTCATATTTGCGGGCGATGTGGGCGAACATGCGCATCTGCTTGGAGCTGAGCAGGCCGTAAGGGACGGCGATACGCAGCATATAGGCGTGGCGCTGCATATAAAGACCGTTCTGCAAGCGCAATGGCAGGAATTCGGCCTCGGTCAACTCATCGTTCAGGCGGCGTTGAACCTGGTCGCGATACTGCTCGATGCGTTCGCGGATGATGAGGTGGTCGTATTGATCGTATTGATACATAGCTTTCCCAGTAAGGCATGCCCAAAGTGGAATCAATGGTAATAAACTGGGGGCTTATTCCAAACAACATAGTCTTTATTTGCTTATATGCTGTTAAGGCATAAGCATCAGCGTAAAATAGCGCTGGGGAGTCCAACGAGAGCGAGAATGAACCTTCACCAACTGCGATTTGTGCGCGAAGCCGTACGCCAGAACTACAACCTGACCGACGCCGCCAAGGCCCTGTTTACATCCCAGCCTGGCGTTTCCAAAGCGATCATCGAGCTGGAAGAGGAATTGGGTGTTGATATATTCACAAGGCACGGCAAGCGTATTCGCGGCCTGACCGAGCCGGGACGGCTGGTCTTGTCCTCGGTCGAATTGATCATGCAGGAAATCGACAGCCTGAAACGCATCGGCAAGGAGTACGCCGCCCAGGATTCCGGCAGCTTCACCATCGCCACCACGCACACCCAGGCGCGCTACACACTGCCGAAAGTGGTGCAGGCCTTCATGCAGAAGTACCCGAAGGTGCGCTTATCTTTATTGCAAGGCAATCCGAAACAGATCGCCGAGATGGTGCAGCGCGACCAGGCCGACCTGGCGATCGCCACCGAATCCATCGCCGCCATCGATGGCTTGATTACCCTGCCGTGCTACCAGTGGGAGCACGTGGTGGTGGTGCCGCCGGACCATCCGCTCCTGAAAATCAAGTCCGTCACCCTGGAAGAAGTGGCCGAGCACCACATCATCACGTATGATGCCGCCTTCGCCGGGCGCTCACGCATCGACCAGGCCTTCGAAAAACGGGGCCTGAAGCCGGACGTGCTGCTGGAAGCGATCGACGCGGACGTGATCAAGACTTACGTGGAGCTGGGCATGGGCGTCGGCATCATTGCCGGCATGGCCTTCGACCCGGAACGCGACCGCAACCTGCGCGCCATCCCCGCCGGCCACCTGTTCGGCATGAATGTGTCGCGCGTGGCCGTCAAGCAGGGCGCCTACCTGCGATCCTATATATATACCTTCATCGAGCTGCTGGCGCCGACATTGAACCGCAAGCTGATCGAACAGGCGATGAAGGGCGAACATGAGAACTACGAACTGTGATTAACGAAGAAGAACTGTACGAAGTGCGCGAGCACGTCGAAGAACTGCTGGACGGCCATGAGGTCCTCCAGCTTGAGAGTCTGGACCTGGACGGCCTGGAAGTGGAGCCGGGCGAGTACACGGCCGTCTACGCCGAATTCCTGTGGGCCCAGCTGGGACGCGAGAAACAGGACAAATTCCTGAAACAATTGCGCGAGAAGGTCGGCAAGGATGTCCTGCTGGTGCTGATGGGCGAAGACTATGTGGACGGCGAGAGCTTCCCGGTCGCGCGCACCGACCAGCATGGAAATACCTACGAATTCCAGAAAGATGACGACGGAAACCGCTTCGAAGTCATGAAAAACTACCCGTCCGACAGCTGGCTGCGCAAGCGCATCGGCATCGCCGCGCGTGAAATCAAGGTCCTTCGGTCCGAATATTACTGGGTTGTTACAGCACGCCTGAAGTAATTTTTTTCTTGTCACGTTGTTGTAGTAATTGAGGGGCAATATAGCTGCGTTTGAAACATTTCCCTCAACTTCAACAACGTAGGACAACAAGTGAAAAAACTTACTCTGGCAGCACTGATCATTGGCGGTTTCGCAGCACAAGCACAAGCCCAGTCGAACGTGACCATCTACGGCATCGCCGACGCAGGTATCGTCGCTGAACGCGGCGGCGCGGCCGGCAACGTCACCAAAGTGACCAGTGGTGTGGGTTCGGCTTCCCGCCTGGGTTTCAAAGGCGTGGAAGACCTGGGTAACGGCCTGTCCGCCCTGTTCACCATCGAATCCGGCGTGAAGATCGACACCGGCGACCAGGACACCGCAGGCGTGTTCGCACAGCGCCAGGCATTCGTTGGCCTGAAGAGCAAGGAAGCCGGCCAGATCACCCTGGGCCGCCAGTACACCATGCTGTACAACGCCCTGTCGCAAGTTGCCGACCCATTCGGCGCCGGCTACGCTGGTTCCGCCAAAAACCTGTTCCCAACCGGCGGCGTGAACACCCGCCTGTCGAACGCCATCGTCTATAACTCGCCAGTCTTCGAAGGCTTCAGCGTTGACGCTCTGTACGGCATGGGCGAGCAAGCTGGCGACACCACCGCCGGCCGCCAGTTCGGCCTGGGCGTGAACTACTCGAACGGCCCACTGAACGTGCGCCTGGTTCACAACAACAAGAACAACGACGTAGCAGCTGTTGGCGTCACCCCAGCCGTCCGTAAAGACCTGGCGAAGAACACCCTGCTGGCCGCCAACTACGACTTCGGCGTTGCCAAGGCCTACTTCGGCTACGAGCGCGACAAAGGCGCAGGCAGCGCACCCCTGCCAGTGGCCAACGCTTTCGGCTACGCAGTTGCTCCCAAGTCCTCCGCTGACAGCGACGAATGGCTGCTGGGCGTAGGCGTGCCAATGGGCGGCGGTACCCTGGTTGCTTCGTTCATCAAAAAGAACGACAAGCAAAACGACCAGGACGCCAACCAGTACGCCATCGGCTACCTGTACGCCCTGTCCAAGCGCACCACCTTGTACACCGCGATCGCCAAGATCAAGAACAAGAATGGCGCTGGCTACACCGTTGGCAACAACACCGAACCTGGTTCGGGCGACAAGGCGTTCGACCTGGGCATCCGTCACGCGTTCTAAGAAGTTTTTGCTGTAAGCAGTAGCATCTCTCGAGGTGATTCATGATCTTTTGGCGGGTCTTCGGACCCGCCGTTTTTTTTTTCATGAATCGCCGGGCAGGGGAATCGTAATGGCGATACGCGTCCCGCCTTTGCCGCCGTCCACTTCCATGGCGCCGCGCAGCGCTGCCACGCGCTCGCGCATCCCCAGCAGTCCAAGCGCATCCGCCTTGCCCATATCGCCAACTGCAATGCCCCGGCCATCATCGTCGATATCGATATGCAGCTCACCGCCTTCACGCCGCAGGCGTACCTGCGCGGTGGCGGCTCCTGCATGGCGGGCGATATTGGTCAGCGACTCCTGTACCAGCCGATAAATCGCGGTGCTATAGCGCTCATCGAGCGCCAGTGTGTCTGGCAATGCATCGAGCAGGCAGCTGATGCCGTGGCGCTTTTCGAACTCCAGGCGCAGTGACTCCAGCGCGAAATGCAGTCCGCCTTCATCCAGGGCGCGCGGGCGCAAATTGCCGGCGATGCGGCGCAGGGAGCTGATGGCGTTAAGGAGTAGCGCATCCATGCTTTCCAGCCGTGCCGCCGCATCGGGCGAACCAGGCGGCTGCTGTTTCAGGAGTGTGAGCTCAACGCGCAGGGTAGCGAGGAGCTGGCCCAGGTCGTCGTGCAATTCGCGGGAAATGTGGACGCGCTCATCCTCCCGGATGTCCGCCAGTGCGGAATCGGTGGCGCGGCGTCATGGACGCGTGAGCGGGGATTCTTCAATTGGGCCTCCTGGTGGCAGCAACCACCAGGACACCGTATTACACCAAGCCGGGGGACGGCTTGATCTGCGTCACATCTGCTTGAACAGATGGAGGAAGGAGCGGCTGACTTCCAGCTTGTCTGGGCGGCCTTTGATCATAACCAGGTGTCGGCCGCGGATGTCGCGCGTTACGCCTTCGATGGCGTTCACGTTCACCAGGGTGGCGCGGTGGATTTGCCAGAACAGGGAAGGGTCCAGTTCATCCGCCAGGTCGCGCACGGGTTTGCGGATCAGGGCCTCGAACTTATCGGTCTGCACGCAGGTATATTTTTCGTCCGAGCGGAAGAACAGGATTTCTTCCACGGGAATCATGCGCAAGTCCGAGCCAATGCTGGCCTGGATCCATTGCAGATACTTCTGCTTGGGCGTCGCGATCTTCTCCGCCAGCTGGCTCAGGATGGCGGCCATGTCCGCGCCTTGCGCAGCGCTGGCTGCCGGCGAGGACAGGCGGCCTTTCAGGCGTTCGACGGTGACCTTCAAACGCTCAGGCTCCGGCGGTTTCAGTACGTAGTCGACCGCGCCGCGTTCAAATGCCTCCACAGCGTAAGCGTCGTAAGCGGTGACGAACACCACATTGCTCTTGTTGCCGATCTCGGCGGCAGCTTCCATGCCGGTCTTGCCCGGCATGCGGATGTCGAGGAAGGTGAAATCCGGTTTCAATTCATTGACCAGTTCGACTGCTTCTTCGCCGTTTTTGGCTTCGCCGAGGATCTCAAGTTCCGGCCAGACTTGCTCCAGCCGCATGCGCAGCTGGTCGCGCATCAGGCGTTCGTCGTCGGCAATAATCGCTGTGGGCATAATGCTAAATTTGATGAAATAAGAAGTATCAATTATTCAATGGATCGAGGCGAATGGCAATCGCTTATTCGGAGCGCGCCAACTGGTATGGCACCTCGATGATTGCGATCACGCCGCTTGGGGTATTGGGCTCGATCTTCAGCGAAGCCTGGTCGCCGTGCAGCAGCTTCAGGCGTTCGCGGATGTTGGTCAGGCCGAGGCCGGTACCCGTGCTTGGCTTGGCGCCAAAGCCCAGGCCGTTGTCGGTCACGGTGACGCGCAGCTTGCTGTGCGCGACGTCGGCGCGGACTTTCAAGTAGCCGCCTTCAGGCTTGCCTTCCAGGCCATGCTTGATGGCGTTTTCCACCATCGATTGCAGCATCATCGGCGGGAAGGCGGCGGTGCGCAGGCCTTCGGAGACGTCGAAATCGACGGTCAGGCGCTCTTCCATGCGCATTTTCAGCAGGGCCAGGTAGGCCGCCACCATGTCCGCCTCACTGCCAAGTGTGCTGGTCAGCTTGTTTTCACGCATCTGTGGGAGCACGGCGCGCAGGTATTTGATCAGGCTGCGCTGCATGGCAGAGGCGCGCGGCGGGTCGGTTTCGATCAGGTGCTCGACGGAAGCAAGCGTATTGAACAGGAAGTGTGGCTCAACCTGCGCTTGCATCATCTGCATTTTGGCCTCGCTCAGCTGGCGCTGCATGGATTCACGCTCAGCTGCCGCATTCGCTACCTGGGCTTCCGCTTCTGCCTTCTTCTTGCCGCCAACTAGCGCCTTCATCGCAAAAAGTGCCAACAAGAGCAGGGTAATGAAACTGGTGAACCAGGTCGAGGCCTGTTTGTGGTAGCGCGAAACTTTCTCTTCAGCCGCGCTATCGACCGCCTGCTCAAGAGCGTTAGACAATTCCTCGCCAATCTGCGGCGGCAGTTCGATGTGGACTTCCTCGCCTGGCATTGGGGCTGCAGGCGGCGCCGGCGCGGCAGGGCGCGCCTTGCCGTGCATCGGTGCTGCGGGTGCTGCTGGCGCCGCTGGCGCGGCCGGAGCTGCGGGTTCAGCGCTTTCCGGCATTGCAGGAGCTGCAGCTTCAGCCTCAGCTGCGGCCTGCGCCGAATCTTCGGCATTATCCTTTTCGTCCGCGCTGGTCTCGTTGGCCGCGGGCTTCTTGATCTTTCCCGCACGCGGGTTGAAGTGGATGCCGCTATCGTCAATTGTGATATTCGGATCGGCACTTCCATTCTTTGTCCGCTTATGCGAGCGGATCACCATCTCTTCGTCGCGGGAAGGCGAGAATAGCTCGTCCTGCAGGATGGAGGCGGCGATCATCGACAGGGCGGCAAACAGGAAGAATTTCCACCACGACAAATGCGTCACCCAGCCGGTCGTCGCGTCAAAGCCGCGGTGAAGCCAGGCAAGGACGGTTTTTGCTGTGTCTTGAGCTTTCGGTGTTGGAAACATGCGCCACTTTCTATTGAATATGGGGCAAGTGTAGATAACCTTGGGGAAAGTCGCCAGCCGTGTGCGACAGAATGCAGAAATACGGGAATAGAAGAAGGCCCTTGCGGACAGTCGGATCGTTTGCTATAGTTCTGTCCCTCACAGCGAGACGCAGCAAACAACGCGAAACGATGTGAGAAAGAGGGGTTGACGAGTTGCACGCTGTACCGCATAATCTCGCTTCTCTGCTGCTGACAAACACAACGATTTGTCGCTAAACGCAGCGATCTTTAAAAATCAACAGTCGATAAGTGTGGGCGTTTGACGATATGCCCAGGCCCTCGGGCCTGATGCTCAAAATATACGTTATAACGCTCGCACAAAATTAAACGTAAATCTCATTTATGAGATTTCGTCAGTATTTTGAGTGAGTGACCTCGGTAGCAATACCGAAAAACAGAGATTGAACTGAAGAGTTTGATCCTGGCTCAGATTGAACGCTGGCGGCATGCTTTACACATGCAAGTCGAACGGCAGCGCGGGCTTCGGCCTGGCGGCGAGTGGCGAACGGGTGAGTAATATATCGGAACGTACCCAAGAGTGGGGGATAACGTAGCGAAAGTTACGCTAATACCGCATACGATCTAAGGATGAAAGCAGGGGATCTTCGGACCTTGTGCTCCTGGAGCGGCCGATATCTGATTAGCTAGTTGGTGAGGTAAAGGCTCACCAAGGCAACGATCAGTAGCTGGTCTGAGAGGACGACCAGCCACACTGGAACTGAGACACGGTCCAGACT